>JBNKEH010000011.1:0-80765 GCA_050288685.1 Paracoccaceae bacterium
GCGGCGTCCTCTACCTGGTGGCGATTAAGGATTGGCACACTTGAAAGGTTCTGGCCTAGCGCATCTCGAACACGCTGGAGGCCGACTTCTGTGTCGAGGCACTGAATGAGGCCATCCACAAGTTCTGCCCGCCCGAGATCAACATCCCAATGGAACAAAGGCTAATCATGCACAAACAATCAAAAGGGGCCGATCACTGAGCACCGCGATTACGTCTGGAGCTACGATTTTGTGCATTGCGGAGGACAGCCTCAAAGGGGGAGGATCGGGAGGCAGGGGTCGGAGGTTCGAATCCTCTCACTCCGACCAAATAACAAGGCGCCTTCGGGCGCCTTTGTTGTTTTTCGGGGTGTGGGTTTCTGGGGACCGTCCCAGTTATTTCCATATTCCATGCGTTTTGCGGGACTCTCCACTATCTTTCGTCCCTGCAAATGCCGCCGGTCCGAGAATACGCCCGCCCTGCGGGGGCAATTCTGTTTGAACAGCCCTAACCTTTGATCAGGTTATGAAATTGCCCGGGCTTGATAGAGTGCTGACAATCGCCACGCATGTGGCAGTCAGCAGTTAGGAAGATCCGATGGCAACGCTCGTCACCATACCCGGCATCATGTCAGACGCACGCACCTGGGCCCCTGTCGCTCAAGCCCTGGAGTCGCAGGTGGACGGGGTTCACGTCGCAGATACCACAAAGGACGCGACGCTTGAGGCGATGGCCACGCGGGCGCTGCGCGACACTGAGGGCGATCTGATTGTCATCGCGCATTCCATGGGGGGCCGCGTCGCGATGGAGATGGGCCGCCAGGCGCCAGAGCGGATCAAGGCCATGGTCCTGTCCAGCACCAGCGCCGAAGGCCCCGGCCCGAACGAAAAAGACCACCGCGAGACCCGTATTAAAGAGGCCAATGCCGACATGGCCAGCTATGCGAAGAACTGGGCGCCGAAGGTCCTGTCGAAAGAGAACGCCCAGAACGACGCCTTGGTCGCACGGATCCGGCAAATGGTAGAGGATTGCGGCGCAGAGGTGCATGAGCGCCAGAACCTTGCGCTTCTGAATCGCCCCGATGCGACGACCTATATCGGCGATTTCCCCTTTCCGGTGCTGCTGATCACCGGCGATCAGGACCATCTGTCGACCAAAGACGTGCATGACGCGGTCGCGGCAAAAATCCCCGATGCCAAGTCGCTCGTTCTGGCGGGCGCCGGGCACCTGCTGCCGTTCGAACAGCCGCAGGCGGTGTTGGAAACGGTGCGGAGCTGGCTGCAAGAAAAGTCGGTGATTTGACCACAGGTCCATCCCTGACCCTTGCCTATGAGGCGGCGCCCGACACCGGGTTGCCGCCTTTGCTTTTGGTGCATGGGCTGCTCGTCAATCGTGACATCTGGGCGCCGAATGCCGCCTTGGCGCGGCATTTCCGCCTGATCCGGGTTGATCTGCCCGGCCATGGTCAAAGCCCGATGCCCGAGGCCCCGGAGCAGGCGCGGCCGGGTGCCATCGTGGCGGCGCTCGACCAGCTGCGCAGATCGCTGGGGATTGCACAATGGCACCTCTGTGGCCAAAGCTTTGGCGCGGGTATCGTGCTGCGCTATGCGCTGGATCATCCAGCCGCCTGCACCGGTCTTGTCTTTACCAACGCAAATGGGGCGCTGCGCGAGGCTGAATCCGAGGCGCAGCTGGAGGCGCGGCGGAGCCTTGTTGCGGGTCTGCGCGCGGGTGGCCTGAGCGCCCTGCGCAAGCTGCCCTATCATCCGATCCATGCCCGGCGCTTTCCACCAGAGCTGCGACAACGGTTGTCAGACAGTGCAGACGACACCAGACCAGAGGATCTGGCGCTTCTTATGCAAGAGGCGCTGCCCCGGCTGTCGGTGCGCGATCGGCTGGACGCACTGTCCGTGCCGACCCTGCTGATCAATGGACTCTATGAGAAGAAGTTCCAGCCGTCGCGGGACTGGTTGGAAGAGACATATCCCAAGATCGCAATCGCCGACCTACCCGGCGGGCATTCGGTCAATGTGGAGTGCGCTGAGGCGTTCAATAGGACGGTCGAAGCGTTTCTTCGCGGGCGCAATTGAAAGACCGGCGCCGTGTTCGGGCGCCGGTCGCTGTTCAGGCCGTCAGATCCGCAACTCTTCAACCTTGTCAAAGATCGAGGCGCGCGCCGGATCGAAGCCGATCCGGATCAGATCCCCATCCGCCACCGGCGTCTGACCATCGACGCGGAAGCGCAAAGGCGTGTCTGCAAGCGAGGACCAGACAAGCGTTTCAGACCCCATCGGCTCGACCAGCTCGGCATGCACCTCGAATTGGGCGGGTGCGGTGGCTGCGGCCTCGCCCGTGACGATATGTTCGGGGCGAATGCCGAACCAGACATCGCCGCTGAGGCCGGGACGGGTGAACTCGTAACCCGACAGCGACACCTCCTGGCCAGAGATCACCACCTTGGGCGCCTGGGGATCTTCCAGTTTGACGTCAAAGAAGTTCATCGACGGGGAGCCGATGAAATCCGCAACGTATTTGTTGGCCGGCTTGTTGTAGATCACGCTCGGGGTATCGAGCTGCATGACAACGCCGCCCTTCATGATTGCGATCCGGTCGGCCAGGGTCATTGCTTCAACCTGATCGTGGGTCACGTAGATCATCGTGTTTTCAAGTGTCTGGTGCAGCCGTTTGATCTCGACCCGCAAGTCAGCGCGCAGCTTGGCATCGAGGTTCGACAAAGGCTCATCGAACAGGAACACGTCCACATCGCGGACCAGCGCGCGGCCAATGGCAACCCGCTGACGCTGGCCACCGGACAGCGCGGCGGGCTTACGATCGAGCAGCGGCTCGATCTGAAGCACCTCGGCGGCGCGGGCCACCCGACGCTTGATTTCGTCCTTGGGCATCTTGGCGTTTTTCAGGCCGAAGGTCAGATTGCCCTCGACCGTCATCTGCGGATAGAGCGCATAGGACTGGAACACCATGCCGATGCCGCGCTCCGAGGGCTCAGCCCAGGTCACGTTCTGACCGTTGATGTGGATCGAGCCTTCGGTTGGTTCCAGCAATCCGGCGATGCAATTGAGCAGGGTGGATTTGCCACAGCCGGAACTGCCCAGCAGCACCAGAAATTCGCCCTGCCCGATGTCGAGATTGAGATCCCGCAGGACCGACACCGCGCCGAAATTGAGCTTGAGGTTCTGGATGGAAACGCTTGGCTGCATGACGTTATCCTTTCACGGCGCCGGCTGCGATGCCGCGCACAAAGAGCTTGCCTGAGAGAAAGTAGATGGTGAGGGGGACCACGCCCGACAGCAGCGTCGCTGCCATGTTGACGTTGTATTCCTTCACCCCGGTGACCGAATTCACGATGTTGTTCAGCTGAACCGTCATCGGGTAGTTGTCAGGCCGCGTGAAGATGACCCCGAACAGAAAGTCGTTCCAGATCGCGGTGGTTTGCAGGATCACTGCCACGACAAAGATCGGCACCGCCATGGGCAGCATGATCTTGAAGTAGATCGTCCAGAACCGGGCGCCATCGACGCGGGCGGCCTTGAACAGCTCTTCGGGCACCGATGAGAAATAGTTGCGGAACAACAGCGTCAGGATCGGCATGCCAAAGATCGTATGCACCAGCACCAGCCCGCCCAGATCGCCATAAAGCCGGATTTCGCGCAGCAGGATCACGATCGGATAGATCATCACCTGATAGGGAATGAACGCCCCGATGATCAGGATGGTGAAAAAGACGTTGGCCCCTTTGAACCGCCACATCGACAGCGCGTAGCCGTTGACCGAAGCCACGGCGATCGAGAAGAAAACCGACGGCACCGTGATAATGATCGAGTTCCAGAAGCCGCGCGACAGGCCATCGCAGTTCAGCCCGGTGCAGACCGTCGACCAGGCTTTGACCCAGGGCTCGAAGGTGATTTCCATCGGCGGGGCAAAGATATTGCCCATCCGGACTTCTTGCAGGCCTTTGAGCGAGGTCATCAGCATCACGTAGAAAGGCAGCAGGTAGTAGACCGCCAGCACGATCAGGATGCTGTAGATGATGATGTTGTTGCGGCTGAACACCCGGCGGGGTTTCGGGCCAGAGGCGTTCGCTGGGCTCGGGCGTTGCAGGCTATGCAGGTTGGTGGTCAGATCAGCCATGTTTCTTGCCTCCGAATTCAAGGTAGGCCCAGGGGATGATGACGAAGATCACGGCGACCAGCATCATGGTCGAAGCGGCAAAGCCTTGGGCAAGGTTTTGCGAGATGAACATCATGTCGAAGACGAACTTGGCAGGCACTTCCGAGGCGAGGCCCGGCCCGCCGCCGGTTTGCGCGATCACCAGATCGTAAAGCTTGATGATGGCGGAGGTGATCAGGACCAGCGTGGTGATGAAGACCGGGCGCATCATCGGAATGACGACCATCACATAGGTTTTCCAGGCCGGAATGCCGTCGACCTTGGTGGCCTTCCAGACGTCTTCGTCAATGCCGCGCAGACCGGCCAGCATCAGGCACATCACCAGACCGCTGGTGTGCCACAGACCAGCGATCAGGACGCCGAAGAGAACCACCTTCGGATTGTAGAGCGGATCAAAACTGAAGCTTTCGAAACCTAGGCTGCGCACCGCGTGCTGAATCCCGAATTCCGGGTTCAGCAGCCATTGCCAGACAAGGCCCGTGACGATGAAGCTCAGCGCATAGGGGTAAAGGAAGATCGTGCGGAAGCCGTCCTCGAAGCGGATCTTCTGGTCGATCAGTGCCGCCAGCAGGAAACCGATGGCCAGCGCGAGGACCAGCATGAGGATGCCGTAGATCCCCAGATTCTCGATCGAGATGAGCCAGCGGCGGGTGCCCCAGAGGCGTTCGTATTGATCGAACCCGACCCATTCGGCCCTCGGCAGGAGACGGGAATTGGTGAAGGAGTAGACGATGGTCCAGACAGAGCACCCGACGAAGACCACAAGCGCGGTGAGCACCATGGGAATGGCCGCGATCTTTGCACTCAGGTTCTTGAACAGTCCTGAAGGTTTGCCGCTCTGCGACATTGGAAATCTCCGATTCTAGAGGAACACCAGGGAGGCGCGGGCCAGCATGACACTGCCCGCGCCGGGGGTGACTTAGTCGGCAGAGGCGATGATCTGGGCGAACTCTTTCTGCGCGGTTTCAGGCGTAAAACCCGGATCGGCGAAGAACTCGACCATCAGATCGGTCACCCGGCCAACGGTGTCCGGCGAAACCATCGTATTGATGCTTTCGACGATGTGACCCGCCTTGAGGATATCCATGCCCTTTTGCATGCAGGGCGTCGCATCGGCCAGTTCCACGTCGCGGCGCACCGGAAGCGCGCCTTTCGCCTTGGTGAAAGCCACCTGAACGTCCGGCGAAACGATCACGCCAGCCAGAGCATCCTGTGCCGCAATGATCTCGGGATTGTCGACCTTCGGGAAGTAGAAGGCGTCGCCTGCGGCGGTGATGTACTCATTCACACCCAGACCCGGCAGACAGGTAAAGTCCTCGCCTGCCGTCATCCCGGCTTGCGTGAATTCACCCTGAACCCAATCGCCCATGATCTGACCGGCGGCGCGACCGCTGATCACCAGATTGGCGGCTTCGTTCCAGGCTTGAACATTCGAGCCTTCCATCAGGTCGCGCGCCTCGGCGGCGGCCTTGAACACCTTGGCCACGTCCGGGCCAGCAGCATAGTCAGCGTCGCGCTCGGCATAGACCCGTTCAAAGAGATCAGGGCCACCGATGGAGACCATCAGCACGCTGAACATCAGTTGTTTTTGCCAGGATTGCTGCCCCTGAGCGAGCGGGATGATTCCCTTCTCGCGCAGCGCCGGTGCGGCGGCGACGAACTCGTCCCAGTTCTGCGGAACGGCCAGGCCGTTATCGGTGAAGACAGCGTTGTTCAGCCAGAGCCATTGCTGCGAGTGAATGTTCGACGGCACGCAGTAGAGCTTGCCCTCGAACGTGCAGCTGTCGAGCAGCGATTGCGGGAAGATCTGGTCTTTCCAGCCCTGCGCTTCCGCGACCTCGGTCACGTCGCGCATGAAGCCCGCTTCGATCAACTCGCGCATCGCCTGACCATGGGTGAACTGCGTGGCCCCCATCGGATCGCCGCCGGTAATCCGGCTGGTGATCAACGGACGGGCAACCCCGCCTGCGCCGGCGATGGCGCCGTCGACCCAGTGGTTGCCGGTCTTCTCGAAAGCTTCGGCAAGCACGCGAACAGCGGCGGCTTCGGAACCGGAGGTCCACCAATGGGTGACTTCCAGATCGGTTGCCAAGGCTGGCTGTGTGGCCGCAGCCGTCAGCATCCCCAGCGCGAATGTCTTGAATTTCGTCATGACTCTCTCCCTTTTCGTCTGTGGTTCTCACGGAGGCCTGCGTCAGTGCGGGGCCGTGAATTTTGTGGTCTCCGGCTGGTTTCTGCGCCGGGTCGTTATGCGTTCAAATGTCCGGCTCAGGGTTAATTCCGTCAACGGATCGGAGGTTTGCCGCGCCAAAACAATTTGTATTATCCTTTGTAATAAAAAGGTTTTTCTGCTTGCTACGGATTACTCCGCCGCCACTTTCGGCTTCTGGAAACGCGTCTTCAGACTTGGTTCAACCGGCAATCACCCCGGCGGCGCGCAGGCTGGCAATCTCGTCGCGGCTGTAACCGATTTCAGACAGAATCTGTTCGGTCTGCGCCCCCAGCTTCTGCGGGGCACGTTCCAGCGACGGGCCATCCTCTTGCATCCGAAAACCGGCCAGCGTGGTGGTCATTCCTTCGGGCGTTCCAGCTTCCCCGTCGAATTTGTGCAGCACAGGCCGCGCCAGGATCTGCGCATCGTTCAGCGCCTCATCCAGACGCCGGATCCGGGCGCAGGGAATGCCGTGTTCCTGCAGCCACTCCTCCCAATAGGCGGCCGGGTGGTCCAGAAAGGCGGTTTGAAGCACGGCGCTTTCGGCTTCATGCGCATCAAGCCGCTGGTTGTTGTCCTGCTTGACCATGTCCTCGCGCCCGAGCAGGCGCCAAAGCCTGGCCTGCTGTCTGAGGTTCGAGGCCGAGACCATCATCAGCGCGTCGCTGGCCGGATACATGCCGATCGTCGCAAAGGCGTAGGTATTGCCCCTCGGCGCCGGGATCTTGCCGTTCCAGAAATACGAGGCGACATGCGAGGTTGCGAACATCATCGCCACATCCAGCATCGACACATCGACGAAATTGCCGATGCCGCCGTTGCGCGCCCGCTGCAAAAGTGCCGCCGTGATCGCATAGGCCGTGGTGGTGCCGGCGGCATAATCCATGATCGGCGCACCGCATTTAAACGGCTTGTCGGGATCGTCGCCGGTCATTGCCATGAAGCCGGAAAACGCCTGAATAATGTTGTCATAGCCGCGCAATTCCCGGCGCGGACCAGTCGAGCCAAAGGCCGAGAGCGAGCAATAGATAAGCCCCGGATTGCGCCGCTTGAGATCTTCATAGCCGAGCCCCAGCGCCTCGAACGCCCCGGGCCGGTAGTTCTCGATGAAGACATCCGCCGTATCCAGCAAGCGCAGCATCGCCTCTTTGCCCTCTGGCGTCTTGAGGTCGATTGCGAGCGACGATTTGTTACCCGCCTGCCCCAGAAAGGCGGTGCCCATTCCGATGCCATTCATCGCCCGGTCCGGCCCTTGCAAGCGGGCCTGATCGGGATCGTTCGGGTCTTCGACCTTGATCACATCGGCGCCAAGCGTCGCCAGTTGAAACGTCGCAAATGGCCCGGCCAACACATGCGTGGTGTCGATCACCCTGTAGTTTTGAAACGCCTTCATCTGGGTCTACTCCGTCCCTATTCTGATCCTGCCAGCATCGGCTGTCGGCTGGATCACAGCGGTGCAATCTGATCTCGCCTCTTATTGAAGAGACCAAACGGGCGGTGATCAACGACGTTTGGTTTCCGAAATGTTGGGGCAGTTCTGACCTATGCGTTCCCCGCCACCACAGGGGGTCGGCTATGATGGAACGGACAGGAACACTCGGCGAAAACGCGATATCCCATGACCACGAACAGTCTTCCCCTTTCAGATGAGACGCTCTGCGCGGCGCCCTTTCACCTGGATGCAAGGGGGTTGGACTGGGTCAAAACACAGTTCAACGCGCTGGGAACCGAGGCGAAGATCGCGCAGCTCATTGTGCCGATGTGCCGCGATCTGTCCGACGACAATATCGACGCAATGGCGGCGCTTGGGCTCGGCGGCGTCCACCGGTTTCCCAGCTATTCCGAAGAAGATCTGCGCCGTTCTGCCAAGCGGCTGATGCAAAGCTTTGCCGTGCCGCCGCTGCTGACCGCCGATATCGAGATGTCGGAAAAGGCCAGCGTCAAGGCAGGCACCGCCTTTCCCAATCAGATGGCCGTTGCCGCGACGGGGGATCCCGAAAACGCCCGGCGCATGGGAGCAATTGCGGCGCGCGAGGCGGGCTATCTCGGCTTTGGCGTCAGCTGGACGCCGGTGGCCGATCTTACCCTGAACTTCCGCTCCAACGCGGTGAACACCCGCAGCTTTTCCGATAAGGTTGACCAGACGCTTGCGATGGTCTGCGCCTATCTCGACGGGATGCAGGAGAATGGCCTTGTGGCCTGCGTGAAGCATTTCCCCGGCGAAGGATTGGACGAGCGCGACCAGCATTTCGTCACCACCCAAAACACCATGACCATGGAGGACTGGCACGCCAGTTTCGGCAAGATCTACGCCGCAGCGATCGCCAAGGATGTCCGCCTTGTCATGGCCAGTCACGTCACCCTTCCGGCCTATCGTCCGGATCAGGGAGACGCGGCGCTGAGCGAGGCCACCCTCCCGGCCTCACTCAGTGCAAACCTGCTGCAAGGGCTGCTGCGCGGCGAGCTGGGATATAACGGCGTCATCGTTTCGGACGCGACGCTGATGGCGGGCTTCACCTCCTGCGGCGCGCGCAAGGACATTGTGCCGCTCTGTATCGAAAGCGGCTGCGACATCTTGCTGTTCCCGCGCGATATCGCCGAAGATATCGGCTTTCTGCGCGACGGGCTGGCGAATGGCGCGCTGTCGCAAACCCGGCTGGACGAGGCTGTCTTGCGGATCCTTGCGCTCAAGGCCTCGATGGGGCTGCATCTGGACCAGCCTGCCGTCCCGGAAGACCGCGAACGCGCTGCGCTGCTTGGGACCGAGGAACATCGCGGCTGGGCGAAAGACGTGGCCGAGGCCTGCGTGACATTGGTCAAGGACAGCCAGAGCCTGCTGCCGCTCTCGCCCGAACGGCACCGCCGCATCCTGCTGGCCGAACTGCGCGACCGGCGCAGCCCTTCTGCCCCGCTACCCGATCTGGAAATCCCCGCCATGCTGGAGGCACTGGGGTTTGAAATCACCCGCGTTGTTCCCGGGGAACCCATCGACGCGACGGGGCAAGACATTGGCCTTTACCTGATGGCCGAGGAAGGACTGTCGGGCAAAGAGCATCTCGGGCCGCATTGGGAACGGCTGCATGGAGCCTTTCCGCTGACAATGCAGCGCATGTGGCAGCATCTTCCGACGCTCTACGTCTCGCTCGGCTCGCCGTTCCTGACCTTTCACATGCCCGATTGCCCGACCTTCGTGAACGCCTATAGCGCCGTCCTTCCCGTGCAGCAGGCGGTCGTCGATGCCCTGACCGGCGTCATTCCGTTTCGGGGCCAAAGCCCGGTCGAGCTGCCCTTTGGGCTCCCGGCCTGAACGCGGTCTGACCAGATCGTTTCGAGCCCTAACCGGACACTGTGTCAGACCGAGGCAGACAGGGTCTGCACAGCGGCAATCAAGCTGCCATCGCCGCGCGTGATCACGGTGATCGCACCACGGTCAGAGACATGCACCATATCGCCCTGATTGATGTTGCCCAGATAGACCACATCACGCCGCAACGCCGGATATGACCGCGCGGACCGGGTAAAGGCCGCCGTCTCAGCGATCCGCGAGAAGGTCGGGAAATAGAGCAGACCAACGGCGTTGAAATCCAGCGCCGGGGTTGGACGTTCGGAATAGAAGGCCTGCGCGCCAATCGGCGGCGCCTTGCGAAGACCGCGCGCAATGTCGCGCGCCTGACCATCCAGTTGCATCAACTCGGTTCCGGCTGGCGGCAACTGCATGTCGCCCAGGACGGTATTGCGGAAAATCCGCGTGTTGGACCCGCTCGCGTCATGGCTGACAAAGCTTGAGATCATCGTGAGCTCGGCGACGACCTTGCCCGCGACCATGACCTGATGCCGCGACCCTGTACGCGTGTCCGACACCGCAAACAAACCCGACACAATCCGCGCATCCTGTCCCAGCAAAGGCTGGGACAGCGCATGAAACCGCAGCGATGTCGCGCAAAAGGCGGCATAGACCGGCCGCCCGTCGGCTGCGTGAAACACCGCCTCGCGCTGGCCAAGGGCTTTGGCGATCAGCGCCCAATGCTGATCGCCGCAGAAGCGCAGAAGCCACTGTTCGGACAGGCCCACCGGAGATAGCTGCGCCATGCCCAATGGCAGGCTGACACTGTCTTCGACCGGGGCCTGCCGCGCGGCAAGGGCCAGAACCGCCATTATGCCACGGCCCGCTTTCCGGCGCTTTGCAGCTGCAACGCGATCTGCTCGGCAAGATAGGCGCTGTCTTCTTCAATCCCGAGGAACCGGCCCGATCCCCAGGTGTTCAGCCAGCCGAGCCCGATAAAGTGGAAGCCCGGCACATCCGTGACGCCACGCTGGAACTTCGGCTTGCCACGCGCGTCGAACACATCGACCTCGATCCAGTCATAATCCGGCCGGAACCCGATGGCCCAGAGCACCGAGGAAATCCCTGCCGCTTTGGCGTCGAGCGCGGTGCGCTCCTCTGCGGGTTCCCAGACCTTGGCAAAGGGCGGCTCTTCGGGCACGTCGATCCCATTGCGGGCAATATAGGCGTCGATCTGGTCGCGGATGCCAACATAGCTGTTATCCGCATCATCGAGGTTCTGTTTCAGATCCGGCAGGAATGTCAGCGCGTGCCCGTCCATATTGGCCAGCGAGCCGTAAAGCTCGACCCCGTGGTCGACATGCCATTTGCGCAGGTCGATCTCTTTGCCGCCATCGCGGCCCGACATGTAGTGATTGGTCTGAGTGAGCGCCTTGACCGGATCGGGATGCGTGTCGATGGTGATCTCGTAATGGCCTGCGTCGTACAGCCAATCGGTGGCGTCGCGGCCGCGATATTTGCGCGGACTGCGCGGGGCGGGGCCAACGGCCAAATGCACACCGCGCCCGGCGCGAACGAAATCCTCCATGATCTGCACGCCCGATTGCCCGGTGCCGACGATCAGCACATCGCCGTCCGGCAGCTGCGACGGGTTGCGATAATCGACCGAATGCATCTGCACAATCGTCGGGTCCAGCGCCTGTGCATAGGCGGGTTCAATCGGGTTGTCATAGCCCCCCGTGGCGATCACCACCTGATCACAGGTCCATGTGCCGATGCTGGTTTCGACCAGATAACCGCCCTCCGGCAGATGCGCCACGCGGGTAACTGCCACATGCTCATGGAGGGTCGGCTCAAACGTCGCCGCAAAGGCATCAAGGTAGTCGGTGATCTCGTCGCGCAGCATAAAACCATCAGGGTCAGTGCCGCCAAATTCCTTGTCGTAATGGAAGTCCGGCAGGCGACATTGCCAGTTCGGCGTGACAAGGCAGAAACTGTCCCAGCGGTTGACGCGCCACGAATGGAACTTTTCATTGCGCTCGAAGACAACGCATTCGATGCCCTTTTTGTGCAGGTTATAGGCCACCGAAAGGCCGGCCTGACCGCCGCCAACAATGACAACAGGAGTGTGCGGGATATGCGTATCTTTCATGGTCTCGGTCCTTTTCAGGTGATTGACAGGCAGGTGACATGGGCGTCCGGCTGGCCGTCAAAGCCCGCAACCCGTGTTTCGATCCTGTTGAGTTGATCCATCGCCGAAGAGCAGGCGTAGCCGTATTTGCGCTCCACCCGGTTCGATGCGCGCTCCATCGCGATGCGGGCGCGTTGCAGGAATTCGGGCAAGGGATAGCTTTGCCCCGGTGTGAACAGCTCGGTGATGACGCTGGAGGGCGAATAGCAGCGTTCCTCGCTGCCATCGGGCCAGCGCAGGGTCCAATGCATCTCAGGCATGAGATTGCTCCTTTCGGGAAAGCGACAGGTAGGGGGTTTGTGCGTGATCCCAGAACAGCGCCGTCTCGCCGCCCTGTTGCAGGCCGACTTGCGTGCCGTCCGTGACCGTACCGATGGGATCGGCCCAGATGCCGCGCGCGCGGAAGGCAAGACAGACCTCGGCGGCGTGCTCTGGCGCGACCGACAGCAAAAAGCCGAAGCTGGGAAAGCTGTGCAGCCAGCGTTGCAGCGGCACATCGGGCGGCGGCGCGATCCGATCCAGATCCAGCACCATGCCAACACAAGAGCTTTCGGCCAGCATCAGCGCCGTGCCCGCAATGCCGCCTTGGCTGATGTCCTTGCCGGCCCTGAGCAGGCCCCGTTCGGCAAGATCCGGCAACAGTGCCAGATCACCGCGCAGCCGGTCATGCGGAGCGTCGAGCGCAGCGCAGAAATTGTCGAAATTCACGTAACGGCCTCGATGGTCAATGGCCGCCAACAGCACATCTCCGGGGCGCGCATCAAAGCTGGTCACCGGCTTTTGCGCCTTGCCCAGCACCGAAACCGCAAGGTTCAGCTCGGCCGCGGCGAAATTCGTATGCCCGCCTACCAGCGGCACGCCGTAAGCCTCGGCCGCATCTCGCAGCCCTTTCATCAATGGTGCGGCGGCATCGGCATCGGGAGCCCAGACCTGATCAATCAACGCCGTGGCCCACCCGCCCATAGCGGCGATGTCCGACAGGTTGACCATCACCCCGCACCAGCCCGCAAACCACGGATCCGCCGCGACAAAGGCGGGGATGAACCCTTCGCCTGCCAGCAGGTCGTAACCCTCTGCCGTTGCGATCATCGCGGCATCGTCGCCCGGCCGACCGGCTGAGTGTCCGGTCAATCCCAGCATCCCGGCGGCCTGCGCGATCCCCAGCTTCGAGCGGATCGCCGGATGCGCGCGCAGGGCTTCGGCCAGATTTGCCAGCGTCCCGGTCATGCCCGGCGGCCCGGTTTCATGAACCAGCCCGAGGCCGGGTCGTCGCAGGGCGGGTAGAAGGACAGATCGGCAGACATCTTGGCGTGGGGAACCCCGTGCAGGTTCACCTCGTCCAGAACGGTCCATTTCAACCGGCGAAATAGTGTCACGTTCTGCATCTGAACATGTGCCAGAAAGGTATCGCAGCCGCGCGCATTGGCGGTGCAGACCGCCAGCCGGATCAGTTCGGAGCCGAGCCGCCCAACCTGCCGGAAACGCTCGTCCACCGCCAGCCGCGAGCCCCACCACAAGCGCGGGCTTTCTTCGTGGATGCGCACGGTGCCGACCACCTGATCGGCCTCATGGGCATAGGTCGAGAGCGCCACAAGATGGGTGGCGACAAGGTCGATCTCGTCGCGGTCATGGATCTTGAAAATCCCCTGCTCCTCGACAAAGACCCGACGGCGCAGGCTCTCGGCCCCGCGCGCCTCAAAAGGTTTCGAGGCCGCGCGGATATAATAGCCGGGGGATTGGAACTGGCGGTGCTCAAGCTCGATCATGCCGGCACCTTCAGCTTTTCATAGGTCGACAGGGCCGAACAGGCGCCGCATTTGCCACAGCCCGCCTTGATGTCTTCTGACCGGATCCCGGCGCGGACAATCATCTCGCCCAAGGGACGCAGGATCGAGGCCATGAAGTCCGGCGACGGCGCCGGGTGGCTTTCCAGCGGCGTGCCCGAGATCGGCACGAAGGGCACGACAAAGGGATAAACCCCCATATCGCAAAGCTTTTGCCCCATCTCGAGGATCGCCTCGCGGCTATCGCCCAGACCGGCGAGAATGTAGGTCGAGACCTGCGCCCGGCCAAAGACCTTCACCGCCGCCTCGAAGCTGGACATGTATTTTTCCAGCGGCACCGTGGCCTTGCCCGGCATGATGCGTTCGCGCACCTCTTGCGTCACGGCCTCCAGATGCATGCCGAGCCCGTCGATGCCCGCGTCCTTCATCCGCTGGTGCCAGATATCGTCATCGGGCGGCTCGCATTGGCCCTGAAGCGGCAGGTCGACCGCCGCCTTGATGGCCCTCGCACTCTCAACCATCACCGCCGCACCGCGATCCTTGCCCTTGGGCGTGCCGGTGGTCAGCACCATGTGTTTGACCCCGTCCAGCTCGACCGCAGCCTTGGCGACCTCTGCCAGTTGCTCAGGCGTTTTCTGCGCAATCGTGCGGCCCGCAGCGAGGCTTTGACCGATGGCGCAGAACTGGCAGGTTTTCTTGCGGCTCTCATAGCGGATGCAGGTCTGCAGCACCGTCGTCGCCAGCACGTCGCGCGAATGCAGCGTCGCGATATGGCTGTAGGGGACGCCATCAGCGGTTTTCAGATCATAGAATTTCGGCCGCGTGGGAAACCGGACCTGGGCAATTTCGACCCCGTCGCGGGTCACGCGGGACTGGCCTTTGGCATCCGGCGGCTCGACCAGAAAGGGCGATTCAAACGCGGGTGCGGTGTGGACGGGGACCATAATCGTGGTCTCGCCAATGGTGATGGCTTTGTGATCGGAGGGACCTGCCCCGCCCCGCCGGGCTTCGTGGCCTACGCTCGGATCAACCAGCCGCATGCCGTGGGATTGAAGATCGTTGATCAGGTCGGCATCAGACATTGCTCGGCTCCTTTTCATCACTATCCGACACGATTGCCGGTTGCGGCGCGGGCGCAGAGCCATAGGCTACGCGCGTTTCAGCAGGGCGCGTGTCATGCACCAGATGCAGCAATTCGGGGCGCGCATAGTGGCCGACACTGTCCATCATCCGCTTGCGCTTGGTGATGAGCTTCATGTCCAGATCGGCGATCAGGATGCCTTCACCCTCGGTCAGCGGCTCGGCCAGATGGCGGCCTTCGGGCGAGATGATGCAGGTCATGCAGCCGTCGCGCATGGCTTTCTGCAGCTTGGGATCGGGATGCAGCGATTGGATTTGCTCTTCCGTCAGCCAGCCGGTGGCGTTGACCACGAAACAGCCCGCCTCCAGCGCGTGGTGGCGCATGGTCACCTCGATCTGTTCGCCAAAGATCGGCCCAACCAGCGAGCCGGGGAAATGCCCAGCGTGGATTTCCTCGTGCTGGGTCATCAAGGCATAGCGGGCCAGAGGATTGTAATGCTCCCAACAGGCCAGCGCGCCAACGCGACCCACTTTAGTGTCGACCACCTTCAGTCCGGCGCCATCGCCCTGCCCCCAGACCATGCGTTCATGGTAGGTGGGGGTGATCTTGCGCCGCTTCAGCGCCAGTGTGCCATCGGCATCGAAAATGAGCTGCGTGTTATAGAGCGAGCCATGATCGCGTTCGTTCACGCCGAGAACGACGACCACGCCGCGTTTGCGCGCGGCATCCGCCACCGCCTGCGTTTCCGGCGAGGGCACGACCACCGCCTCGCTATAAAGCTCCAGATGCGCGGGCCCTTGCTGAACGGGCGGCAGTACAAAGGAGAAATAGGGGTAGTAGGGCACGAAGGTCTCGGGGAAGACGATGAACTGCGCGCCTTTGTCGGCGGCGTCGGCAATCGCGTTCAACACGCGTTCAATCGTGCCCGCGCGCCCCGTCAGGTCAGGCGCTATCTGCACTGCGGCGGCGCGGATGATATCGGTTCTCATGGTCTATTTCCCTTTTGCGAAGACGAATGTGCACGGGAAGCCGGGCCGACGACGCGGCCCGGCTTCCAACGCCTCAAACCGTCCAGGTATCGAGGATGAAGGCGTTGTCTCTGCGGTGCAGCAGGATGCAATCGAGCACGTCCTGCGGCGCGATCGGGATGATCCCCGGCAGCAGCGACGGCTCGCCATGGCCATAAAGCGCCTGAAGGCCGAACCGGCAGCAATAGATCGTGCCACCTTCGTCCATGAATTTCTTGAGATTGACGGCAAAGTTCTGATGACCGGGGAAGGCTTCGTCGCCCAGGGTCGGGAAACCGCGCTGGATACCCAGAGTCACACCGGGACCATAGAGCAGGATCGAGGTCTTGAACCCTTTGCGTTGCAGACGAATTGCCTGCAGAATGTTGACCAGACCGACAGAGCCTTCAAAGGCAACTGTATGGAAGGTCACAAGGGCTTTTTCGCCTTCCTCGGCTTTGACGTCCTCAAAGAGCTTTTCTTCGTAATCTACGAAGAAATCACCGTCTTTGTGCGCTTCTTTGGTAACTTTAGGCATCCTGAGTCTCCTGTTCGTTGGATTTCCCCACCATGCTAGCGGCACAGGACACACCGCAATATTGCCATCATTAATGAATCAATGATGCATACAATTTAGAGGCTATTTGAGGAATCTTTAGGCATCCAAATTGCGCCACGGCGCTTTCTGATGCACCGCCACAATCCCGCGGCGACTCGATCCAAAAGGTCGCATGGACAGCTCCATACAATCCGCTTCAATTTCCGCGAGTCACTCGCTATCAACGGGTGACGACGGAGAACGACATGAAGAACTGGACGCCCCAGACCGAAGACAACGGCAAGCCGCTCTATATCGCCATCGCGGATGCCATTGGGCAGGACATCAAGGATGGCGTGCTGTCGCCGGGCACCCGTCTGCCGCCGCAGCGGCGACTGGCCGAGCGTATGGGCATCGACTTCACCACCGTCTCGCGCGGTTACAGCGAGGCGCAGTCTCGCGGCCTCGTCAAAAGCCATGTCGGACGCGGCACCTTTGTCGCTGAACCTGCCGAGGTTGTCGCTGGCCCGGACCCGCTGCGCCTGGCGGAAGAAGACCTGTCGATGAACCTGCCGCCAGAGCCGACAGACCCGGCCCTGATCGCCAATATGCGCAGCGGTCTGGACTATGTTTCAGCCAACCTTCTGCAGCTTCTGCGCTATCAATCCTCAACCGGCACGGACAAGGACAAGGCCGCAGCCTCTTCGTGGCTCAGCATGCGCGGAATGATCCCCACCAGCGCGCGCCTTGTCATTTCACCGGGCGCGCATAGTGCGATCTGCGCCATTCTGACGATCCTGACCCAGCCCGGCGATACCGTGCTGTGCGAACAGTTCACCTATCCGGGCTTTCGCAACATTGCCTCTCGGCGCGGGCTGAACCTTGTCGGCATTGAGATGGACGATGACGGCATCCTGCCCGATGCGCTCGAGGCCGCCATTCTGCGCCACGCACCCAAGGCGCTATACCTGAACCCGACACTGCAAAACCCGACCACACTGACCATCCCGACAGATCGGCGCCTTGCCATTTCCGACGTGCTGAACAAACACGGGCTGCAACTGATCGAGGATGACGCCTACGGTTTCATTCCCGCCAAGGCCCCCGCCCCGATTGCCGTATCCGCCCCGGATTTGACCTGGCATATTGGCGGTCTGGCGAAGTGCATTGGCGCCGGACTGCGCCTTGCCTACACGGTCGCCCCGAACGGCAAGCAGGCTTATTCGCTGGGCCAAACGCTCAAGGTTCAGGCCGTCATGGCCTCTCCGATCACCACCGCCCTGGCGACGCAATGGATCGAGGACGGCACCGCGGACCAGATCCGCCGCTTCATCCGATCCGAAACCTCAGCCCGACAGGCCATCGCGCGCGAGGTTCTCGAAGGGTGCAACTTCAAGGGGGCCGAAAACGCCTTCAACATCTGGCTGACACTGCCCAACGGCATCGGGCGCGCCGATATCGTGGCGCGCATGGCAGGGCGCCAGATCGGGATCATGCCGTCAGACGCTTTCAGTGTCGGGATCGCGCCCAGCGAACAGGTGCGGCTGTGCCTTGGCGGGTCGTTGTCGCGCGAGGCGCTGCGCAGCAACCTTTACTTCCTCGTCAACAGCATCCAGCACAACGCCTTTATGGGGTAACACCCGCGCGCGAGGGCGTCCGTGGCCGCGCAGCCGCGTGCCACGAACATGCCCTTGACGGTCTGCCAAAGGGCAAGCGACAGCCCAATCGCCACAGTCGACAGCAAGCGCGCTGCGAGGAACGGACTACTGCGGAAGATCGCAAAGAACACGGGCAGCGAAACGCCGATGAAATGCCCGAAAGGATGGGCCAAAGATTGACCATCCTCTGCTTCCCCGGCATAATTCACGGGCGCACTCTCGCCGTTCGAAGTGCATGATGATTGTCTGTTTTCGGCGCCAAGAGCGTTGCACGCTCCCCTCGCGCCATACATCGGATCCCGCAATGCCATCGACCCCGAACCGGACGCTTCCGCCGCTCAATCCGCTCAAGGCCTTTGAGGCTGCCGCGCGCCATAACAGCCTTACGGTGGCCGCCGAGGAACTGAATGTCAGCCAAGTCGCCGTCAGCCGTCAGGTGCGCGTGTTGGAAGACTATATGGGCGTCACCCTGTTCCGCCGCCTCAATCGTGGAATCGAACTGACCCGCGAAGGGGTGCTGTTGTTCAAAGGCGTTGCTCAGGCCTTTCAGGACATCGAGGACGCGACCAAACATGTCTCGCGCAGGGACCAGCGCAACATCCTCGCGATCCAATCTTACGTAACCTTCGCGCGCGGTTGGTTGATGCCAAGGCTCGGCGACTTTCACGAAGCCTATCCCCGGATCGAAGTGCGCCTTTCCTCATCGCCCGATGCGGCAGATTTCGACACCGACAATCTGGATGCGGCCATCCGTGGCGGCGATGGCAATTGGCCCGGTCTGCACGCCGAAAAACTGGCGGATATGGAACTGATTCCCGTCTGCTCGCCCGGTTTTCTGGCGACGCATGAGCTGCGAAGCGTCGAGGACCTTTCGAAGGTCAAATTGCTGCATTCCATGGCCCGCCCCAAGGATTGGCCAGCATGGCTCGACTCCGCTGGTGCGCGTTTTACCCCGAAAAACCGGCTGCTGTTTGAAAACAGCTCGCTCGCTTATGAAGGGGCGCTCATGGATCTGGGCGTCGCGATTGCGAACCGTCATTTCGTGCAGCCCCAACTGACCGCCGGAACGCTGGTCGCACCGTTCGATCATGGCTGCCGAACCGGCGAGAGCTATTATCTGACCTGGCCAAAGGACGAGCCGCCCTCGTCACCGCTGCTGAAATTTCTGGACTGGATTCGCGTCCACTTCGCCCCCGACGAAACCCCAAGCGACGATGCAGATCAGGTGTCGGACGACTCCACGTCAAGCGCGCGTACCTGATTTTCGACATCAATGCAGTCACGCATCCAGTCAAGGAACTTGATCAAGGTGCGCGACGGCTCTGAATTCTTCGGCCAGGTCAGAAAGTACCCTTCGCCGCTATAGCAGCTCAGATCACCAAAGGGGGCCACCAGACTGCCGCTTTGCAATTGCCGTTTGACGAAGATCTTCACCGCCAGTGCGACCCCGCCATCCATCGAGGCCGCCTCATAGGCCAGCGCCGAGTTTTCAAAGCGAATGCCGGGTTCGGGATCAACATCCGCGCCCACGCGTTTGATCCATGCCGCCCAATCGGTGGGCCGCGCCATCGAATGCAGCAGGCGGACGCGGCGAAGGTCGTCTGGAACTGTCAGGGAATGCTGGCGCTGATATTCCGGCGTACAGATCGGGATCAGTTCGACATCCACCAGCTTCTCGCAATGCAGCTCCGGCCAGTCGCCTTTTCCAGCCCGGATGGCGGCATCCAGATTCTGGCTTTCGAAATCGACCGGCGCGGTCGACGAGCTGAGGCGCACTTCGATCTTGGGATGTTTATCGTGGAAATTGGTCAGGCGCGGGATCAGCCAGCGCTGCGAAAACGTCGTATAGGACTGAATGGCCAGAATATCGCGCCGCCCGCGCCGGGACACACGCTGCGACGCGGCGGCAATATCCTGAAACGCATTGGAAATCCCCTCGTAGAGCTGACGGCCTTCATCCGTCAGTTCAACACCGCGATGCAGGCGCCGAAACAGGTTGACCCCGAAATAATCCTCCAGCGTCTTGACCTGTCGGCTGACGGCGACCTGACTGACATTCAATTCTTCCGCCGCCAGCGTCAGGCTGCACAGGCGCGCCGCGACTTCAAAAGTGCGCAGCGGGTTGAGGGGCGGAAGGGGACTCGTCATCTGTCTTATCTGGTCGCTTGGGACGCCCCGTCACAGATCCGAATTGGATAGGAGGTCTGCACAACGGGATCACCAAAGGACGGTGCTCCGATCATCTCAGCTGTTATTCGAACAACTTGCCCGTTGTTTATACCCCGCCGACTTCAGAAATCTAGCATCGTTTCAGCGCGATCGCGATGCCCTGGCCGACGCCGATGCACATGGTCGAGAGCGATATCTCACCCGGTTTCAGATCCAGCATCGCCGTACCCGTGATCCGCGCGCCCGACATGCCCAAGGGATGGCCCAGCGCGATGGCCCCGCCATTGCGGTTCACCCTTGCATCATCATCGGCAATGCCGAGTTCGCGCAACGTCGCCAGCCCTTGGCTGGCAAAGGCCTCGTTCAGCTCGATCACCGCGAAATCTTCTTGCCGGAGGCCCAGACGCGCCATCAGCTTTTTCGACGCGGGCGCCGGACCAATGCCCATGATGCGCGGGGGCACACCGGCGGTTGCCCCGCCGAGCACCTTGGCAATCGGGGTCAGGCCATGGGTTTCGGCGGCCTCTTTCGTGGCCAGGATCAGCGCCGCTGCCCCGTCATTGACGCCAGACGCATTGCCCGCCGTCACGGTGCCATCGGCTTTGACGAAAGTCTTGAGCCGCTGCAGATCTTCCAGCGTGGTCGCGGGGCGCGGATGTTCGTCCTCGGTCACAACAACCGGATCGCCCTTGCGCTGAGGAATGCTGACTGGGATGATTTCCTGTGCCAGCCGCCCGCTCTTCATCGCCGCGCCCGCCTTCTGCTGGGACCGCAGGGCAAAGGCATCCTGATCGGCGCGATTGACGGCAAAATCCTCGGCCACGTTTTCTGCCGTCTCCGGCATGCTGTCGACGCCGTATTGCGCCTTCATCAACTTGTTGACGAAGCGCCAGCCGATGGTGGTGTCATGCACCTCGTTGGCGCGGGTAAAGGCCGCTGTTGCCTTGGGCATCACGAAGGGCGCGCGGGACATGGATTCGACCCCGCCCGCGATGACCAGCTCAACCTCTCTGGCCTTGATCGCCCGCGCCGCCGTGATGACCGCATCCATGCCAGATCCGCAGAGCCGGTTCATTGTCGTCCCCGGCACGCTGTCGGGGAAACCCGCCAGCAGCAGCGACATCCGCGCGACATTGCGATTGTCTTCACCGGCCTGATTGGCGCAGCCAAAGATCACCTCGTCCACCGCGGCCAGATCAAGGCCGGGATTGCGCTCGGCCAGCGCCCGCAGCGGGATCGCCCCCAGATCGTCGGCCCGCACCGATGACAGCGCGCCGCCATAGCGGCCAATCGGGGTGCGGATGTAATCGCAGATGTAAACGTCTCTCATGTCTTTGATCCTTGGCGTGCCAGAGCTCGGGCGACGAGGGAAACGACCGCCCGAGCCTGAGGAGTTTTTCCGCTAGTCGAGAACGATCAGGCTATCGCCCGCCCGTGTTCCCTGCCCTTCGGGCAGCACGAAGACAGGGTTGATCTCGGCTTCGCACAGGCGGGTATCCAGCGTCTCGGCCATGCCCGAGAAGGCCACCATCGTGTCGATCAGCGCTTCGATATCCGCCTTGGGACTGCCCCGGAACCCTTTGAGCAATGCGCCTGCTTTGATCTCGTCGATCATGTCGCGCGCGCTGGCCCGGTTCAGCGGCAAAAGCCGGATTGCCGCGTCCTTATAGAGCTCGGTCGTCACGCCGCCGGCCCCCAGCAGGGCATAAGCCCCAAGCTGCGGATCGCGGTTGAAGCCGAGGATCATCTCGACTCCGCCCTTGACCATTTCCTGAACGAGGAAGCCGTCGATCTTGGCTGATGTCGCAGCGCGCACACGCGCCAGCATGGCCGTGCATTCAGCCTCGACATCCGCCGGGTCCACGTTCAGGGCAACGCCGCCCATCTCGGATTTGTGCAGGATCTCGTTCGACAGGATCTTGATGACCACAGGGGCGTCGAAATCCTTGGCCGCCTCTGCCGCCGCTTCGGGCGTCTCGGCCGCGACCTCACGGGTCACCGCCACGCCGAAACGGGCAAACAGCTTTTTCGCATCCGCCTCGTTCAGCGATCCAGCCGGGATGTCGCTGCAATCAATGTTCTGTGCGTTCGACCCGCTGCTTTGCGATACACCGGTGGACGAGGCCAAAGCCTGCAACGCCGAGGCGCAGCTTTCGGGGGCCGCAAAGGCCGGGATGCCCCGCGTGTTAAGCGTGCGTACGATATTGGGCGCGTCCGGGCTGACATAAGCCAGGATCGGCTTGTCGGTCAGCGCCAGCGATTCAAGCACCGGCTGCGCCACCAGATCGGGCTGAGGAATCGACGACGAGCCAACCACCACGACAATCGCGTCATAGCTCGGGCTTTCCACGAGGATCTTCAGGATCGAGCGAAACAGGTCGGGCCGCAGCCCGGCCAGTGTCACGTCAATCGGGTTGCGGTCCAGCTCGGCTTCCTTGAGATCCAGCGCCTGCAGCTTGTCACCGGTCTCCTGATCGGGCGTGGGCATGTCCAACCCGCTGAGACCCACATTGTCGGCCACCACGGTGGCCGCGCCACCGGTCGAGGTGACGATGGCCACGCGCTTGCCCTTCATCAGGCGGCCCTGCGCCAGCGCCGCCGGAATATCCAGCAGATCGGCAAAGGTCTGGGCGCGGATGATGCCAAGCTGCTTGAATAGCGCGTCATAGACCTCATCCGCCCCGGCAAGCGCCCCGGTATGCGATACAGCCGAGCGCGCCCCGGATTCCGAACGCCCCACCTTGTAGGCAACGATAGACTTGCCAGCCGCGATCACCTTGGCCGCCGCCGAACGGAACTTGTTCGGGTTGCGGATGGTTTCGAGATAGAGCGCAACCACCTGCGTCGCCTCATCCTCGGCCAGAGCCTCAAGGAAATCGGAGACTTCCAGATCGGCTTCGTTGCCCGTTGCGACCATCTTGGAAAAACCGATACCGCGCGCCACGGCCCGCGACAGCAGAGAGCCAAGAATGCCGCCCGATTGCGACAGCAGGGCAATCTTGCCCGCCGGAAAGTCATCGACCTCCATCGCGCCGGTCGCCGTCAGCGGAATGCCGTCGGTCAGGTTCACAAGGCCGATGGTGTTCGGCCCAAGAATACGCATGTCGCCCGCCGCTTCGCGCAACTCTTCTTGCCGCTTGCGGCCCTCTTCGCCCGCCTCGCCAAAGCCGGAGGCCAGAACGACCGCCGCCTTGGTGCCGCGCGCTGCCAGATCCCGCACCGCGTCGATCACCCGATGCGCGCCGACGAGCACAAGGCCCAGATCGGGCGCTTCGGGCAGGTCGGCGATATTGGCATAGCTTTTCAGCCCGGCGATCTCGTCATAGCGCGGATTGATCGGGTAAATCGCCCCCGAGAACCCCTGCTTTTGCAGGAAGGCAATTGGCCGCCCGGTGAGTTTGGCCGGATCGTTGGAGGCCCCGACAACCGCGACGCTGGTCGGGTTCAGGATGGCTTGCATATTCGACATTGTGGCAACCCTTATTTCGACATCTTGCTGAGGAAATCTTCGACCGATTTGCGGTGCTCTGCCGTGGTGTAGCAGACCGCCTGCGCCTCGCGGCCGAGGGCAAAGATCTCTTCATCCGAGCGCTCGAAGGTCTTGTCGATGATCTCCTTGGTCAGCGCGATGGCCGTGGCAGATCCAACGGTCAGCTCCTTGGCCCAGGCATGGGCCTCGTCCAGCAGCGCCTCGGGCGCGGCGACGCGGTCGATCATGCCGAGCGCCAGCGCCTCGTCGGTTTCCACCACCTTGGCCGAGAAGATCAGCTCTTTGGCCTTGGACAGGCCAACGCGGCGGGGCAGGAAGTACATGCCACCACCATCGGAGACCAGACCGCGCTTGATGAAGCTCATCGACATCTTCGCGCCATCCGCTGCGATGATGAAGTCGCAGGCCAGAGCCATATCAAGACCAAGCCCGTAGGCCCCGCCATTCAGTGCCGCGATCACCGGCTTGGTGACGCCATGAATGGCCGCCACACCGCGATGCGTGCTTTTCTGCCGCTTCCAACCGTTGAACGCCACCTCACCCGTGGGCGCATCAAGCCGGGCGCGCATGCCACCGATATCGCCACCCGAGCAAAAGCCCTTGCCCGCGCCGGTCAGGATGATCGCGCGCACGCTCTTGTCGGCATCCGCTTCGGCAAAGGCCGCAATCAGTTCGGCGCGCATCTGGTCGTTGATCGCGTTGCGCTTTTCAGGGCGGTTCAGCGTGATCGTCGCGATTCCGTCATTGTGGGAAACGGTGATGAACTCGGGTAGAGTAACTGCGGTATCCATAGCTTTTCTTTCTCGTCTATACGCAGCTTTTGGCTGCATTTTCGGTAATCTCATCTGGCTTTCTTGGTCACGGCATCCGGTAGATCGGTGCCGTCAAAAATCACCCGACGCAGGCGCTCCAGCTCTGCTGGGGGCAGAACCGGGCCAGCCAGCTCGTCGTATTTGGCCTGCAAATCCACGAGCGAGATCGGGTTTTCGGGATCGCCGCGCCGCGAGGGTTGGAAATGCGACAGGCTGCGCCCGTCCTTCAACGTCACATGCAGGCGCGCCATGCGCTTGCGCGGATATTCCGCCGCCAGATCTTCGGCGCGCTCGACCGTGATAAGCGGCATGAGCGCGCGAATGGCGGGATTGCCCAGCGCCTCGGGCTCAAAGGCCGCCAGCCGCACACCGCCCAGAACCATCTGCGCCGACAGGCAATATTGCGCGCTGAACCGGGCGTCTTGTGCGAGTTGCGGATCGGGGCGGTCGCACATTTTTTTGGTGGCGTCATAGCCCTCGATGCGGATCGCGGCGATATCGTCGGGGCCAAAACCATGTTCGGCCCGCAGCACCTCCAGCGCGTCTAGTGCGGGAAAGATATGCCCGCAGCAGCCGTGAATTTTCACCGTCATGCGGGTGATCGGCGTCCAGTCCCCTGCCCCGTCGAAGGCCGCGGCCCAATTCCCAGCGCTATCGCTGGTCGCGGCGGCAAAGCCCTTGGGTCCGTCGAGACTGTCCCACGCACCGGTCGCGCCAGAGGCGGCGGCATAGGCGGCCAGTATCCCCGCATCGGCGGCATGGCCGGGATGCATCGCCTTGGCCATGCTCTGGCCTTGCAGGTTCTGCTGAATACCACCGGCAAAGCTGGCTGCGATGGCAATGGCATTGGCGATCCCGTCGCGGTCGCAACCCAGAAGCATCGCGGCCGCCGCAGCCGTGCCAAAGGTGCCGACCGTGCTGGTCGTATGCCAGAATTCGTAATGGCTCGGCTGCAGTGCCATGGCGATGCGGCAGCCAACCTCGTAGCCGCCGATCATCGCGCGATCAAAGGCTTCCCGCGACGCGCCAATGTCCTGCGCCACGGCCAGCGCCGCCGCAAAAGTTGGCGAGCCGGGGTGATAGCCGCCATCCCGGAAAATATCGTCGAACTCAACTGTATGGCTGGCCGACGCGTTGATGAAAGCGGCGCTGCGCGGATCAATCCGCCGCTCGCTCGTATAGCACCAGGCCTTGCCGTCGCGCGCCAGCCCCCCTGCCGCCAACAGGGTGGCCGGGGCTTGCAAGCTGCCCGGCAGCGTCGTGGCAAACCAGTCCAGCGTCGCGCAATGAACCGCCTGGCGCAGCTCCGGCGAAATCGGAGCATCAAGCCAGCCAGCGGCCAGATCAGCCAGTCTTTCGATCGCGGTTGTCATGCTCCGGCCTCTTCCAGTGATCCCGCTTGCGGGGCCTGCAGGGCCAGACCTGCCAGGCACAGCGCTTCGATTTCATCGTCGCCAAGACCGAGCGAGCTGAGAATCTCGGATGTCTGCGCCCCCACCCGCTGCGGTGGCAGGCTGACCCCGGAGTCGGATTGCGACATCCAGAACGCGAGCGACGGAACCTTCAGCCCTTCAAGGCGACCGCTTGGGTCTGCCAGCCGCAAGAATTGGCCTCGGGCCTCGGCCTGAGGATCGTTCAACGCTTCTTCGAGACGGCGAATGCGGGAAACCGGAACGCGCCGTTCCGACAGGAATTCTTCCCAATAATCCACGGGCATGGTCGAAAGGATCGAGCTCAGCGCCTCGTGCTCGGCTTCGTAATCGTCGATCCGGGACAGGTTATCCGATTTGACCAGATCCTCGCGGCCCAGCCCGATCCACAGCCGACGCTGCTGACGCAGGTTCGAGGCGGCCACCATCAGAGGGCCATCGGAGGCCTGAAACATACCCAGCGTGGCAAAGGCGTATTTGTTGCCCTTCGCCTTTGGATGCTTCCCCGTCCACAGGAAATCTGTCGCCGGAGAGGTCATCAGGGTCAGCGCAACATCCAGCATCGAAACGTCGATTTTCTGGCCCTTCCCGGTGCGTTCACGCTGGAACAACGCGGCGGAGATGGCAAAGGCAGCCGTCAGACCTGTCGCATAGTCGACAACCGGCGCGCCGCATTTCAGCGGGCGACCATCGCCGTGCCCGGTCATATCCATGATGCCCGAAAAGGCCTGAATGACGTTGTCATATCCGGTCTGCGTCCGGCGTGGTCCGGTGGACCCGAAGGCCGACACGGAGCAATAGATCAGACGCGGATTGACCCGGGCCATATCGTCATAGCCCAAACCCAGATCCTCAAACGCGCCGGGGCGGTAATTCTCTACGAAGACATCCGCCGTCTCGACCAAGCGCAGCAGCGCGTCGCGCCCCGCATCGGATTTGAGATCCAGCGCCAGCGCCTTTTTGCCAGCCGCCTGCGCAAGGAATGCCGTGCCCATCCCTTCGCGCACCAGGTCACGATCGGTGCCGTTATAGCGGGCCTGATCGGGCTCTTTCGGCGCTTCGACCTTGATGACCTCTGCCCCAAGCAGCGCCATCTGGTAGCTTGCAAATGGTCCCGCGAGGACATGCGTCGTGTCGATGACCCGCAGGCCGGTGAACGCGCCAGACATTTCGTGTTTCACTCCTGGGCCGGGATTTCCCCGCCCGATGGGTTCGGGCGGGGCGTTTGTTTCAGTTCGAGATCAGGCCAGCGGCAGTAAGCTGCTCTTCCGCCAGGCTCGTGAGGTTCTTGACGAATTCAGCATATTCAACCGGACCGTAGTCGCTGTCCTCGACACCAGAGGCGCGGGCATAGGTCTGGTAGCTGTCGGTCGCCATCGCCTTGTGCACGGCGTCCGCAATCTGCTGTTGCAGCTCAAGCGGCATGCCCTTGGGGCCGAAAATGCCGCGGACCTGCAGCCAGTTGGTGTCCACGTCGTAGCCCTGCTCGCCGAAGGTCTGCATGTCGGGCAAGGTGCTCAGGCGATTTTCGCCAAGCACGCCAAGCCCCTTCAGGCGGTCTGCTTCAAAGAATGACAATGCCGGGCCGAGGTTGGCAACGCCGACATCGACATGCCCGCCGAGAACGGAGGCGAGGATGTCCGGGGTGGACTCGAAGGCCACCCAGTTGAATTTCACCCCGGCGGCTTTTTCCAGCATGGTCATGCCGATGTTCTGCATCGAACCGACCGGGCCGAACCCGCCGATATTGACTTCGCCACCATTGGCTTTGGCCAGTTCAACCAGATCGGTGATCGAATTCAGCTCGGAATCCTTGGACACGAAGAAGATGATCGGGTCGATTTGCGCCAGGGCGATCCACTCGAAATCGTCCGGCGAGAAGGTGCCGCGCAGGTTCGTGAGCATGCCGGTGAAATGGGTCACGGTATTGACCCCCAGCGTCAGGCCGTCGGGCTTGGCGACGCGCATCTTCGCCATCTGCGTGGCACCGCCGCCACCCGGGGCATTCACCACCACGATGGACTGACCGATAATCGGCTCCAGTTCCTTGGCCAGCGTGCGGCTAAACACGTCCACGCCGCCGCCGGGCTTGGTGTGAAGGACCATGTTGACCGGTCCCTCAGGTGCCCAGTCACCGGCCGCCGCACCTTGGACGGCGCCCAATGTCAGGGCCGCCGCGCCAGCGACGCCGAGAACCAATTTCTTGAGGTTGCTGATTGCCATTCGTTTTCCTCCCATAGCAGACTCATTATTTTTTGGCGTTTCCGCCTTCGATGAGTTTCGGCTTTCCCGTCGCCCGAGTGAACTGAGCGTTTGTCAGGCAACGGTGACTCGAAACTTGGTCAAACTTCCTTTGCGCGCCGACGTCGGGCCTGCAGCATGGACAGACCGGGCAAGGCAAAGGCCAGAATGGCGATGATGATCAGGATCACGGTCATCGGCGAGGTGTAGAAGATCGACCATTCACCCTTGTTCGAGATCAGCGCGCGACGGAAATTGGTTTCCATCATCTCGCCCAGAACCAGCGCAAGGATGATCGGCGCCAGCGGGAACTTAAGCTTGCGCAGAACGTAGCCCAGGATGCCAAAGGCCGTCATGATATGAACCGGAAACATCGTGGTATGCGACGCATAGGCGCCGACATAGCAGATACCGGCAACGATGGCGGCGATTGCCGGACGCGGGATATTCGCGACCTTGGCCCAGATTCTGGCGCCAGCAAGGCCGATCAGCACCATCACCGGCACACCAACCCAGAGAGAGGCAAAGACGGTATAGGGGATCTCGGGCGATCTGGTGAACAGAAGCGGGCCGGGCTGGATGCCCTGCACCATCAGCGCGCCGATCATGATCGCGGTGGTCGGCGAGCCGGGAATACCCAGCGCCAGCAGCGGCGCAAGCGCCCCGGCCACCGCCGAGTTGTTCGCCGCCTCGGACGAAGCCACCCCTTCGAGCGCCCCTTTGCCAAATTTCTCGGGTGTTTTCGACATCCGCTTGGACACCGCATAGGACACGAAGGAGGCAATAGATGCCCCCGCCCCCGGAATAACCCCGATCACATAGCCCAGAACCGAGCTGCGCAGGATGGCCGCCTTGAGACCGAGGATGGACTTCACCGGCATCGCCAGCAGCCCGCCAATCGGTGCGCTCTTGAGCTTTTCCGACGGGCCGTCCTCGATCATGAACAGAACCTCGGACAGCGCATAAAGGCCCAGCAGGACCGGAACCAGCGGCAGCCCCTCAAAGAATTCGGGGTCGCCCATGGTAAAGCGCGGCACGCCGGTCTGCATGTCCAGCCCGATGGTCGCCAGCGCAAGTCCGATGCCCATGGAAACGGTGCCCTTGAGCGGCGATCCCTCGGACAGGCCCGCCACAAGGCTGAGCCCCACCAATGCGAGGGCAAAATATTCGCCCGGCCCGAAGCGCAGTGCGAATTCCGACAGCGGAATGGCGGTCAGGATCAGAAGCAGCGTGGAGATGAAGATACCAGCGCCCGAGGACAGGATCGACACGGTCAGCGCCTCGCCTGCCCGGCCCTGTTGGGTCAGCGGATAGCCGTCCCACGAGGTGGCCACCGCTGCGGCGGTGCCGGGCGAGTTGATCAGAATTGCGCTGATCGCGCCGCCATATTCTGCGGCAGCATAAAGCGCAACAAGGCCGACAATCGAGACCACCGGGTCCATGCCGTAGGTGAAAGGGATGAGCAGCGCGACGCCAAGGCTGGGACCGAGGCCGGGAACCGCCCCGATCAGGTAGCCGACCAACGCCCCGAACACGAGGGCGAACCAGACCATGGGGTCGCCGAACGCGGAAAAACCGATTGCGAGACTCTCGAGCATGTTTGTTCCTCAGGGCAGATTGACGGCAAGCGCCAGCTTGAAGACGACGTAGATAAAGGCTCCAAGGGCCAGCGGCACGCCGATCAGGTGCAGCGCGCGGCGTTCGCCACAGGCCAGCATCGTCAGGGCGGAAAAGATCAGGACACTCGGCAAGGTGCCCAGCGTTTCAAAATAGATCGACTGCAGGATCAGCAGGCCAATCGTCGCGAGAACGAAAAGCGGACGCCGGATCGCCACCCAGGACACCGGCACCGGATCCAGCATCCGAATGACGGCAGCCACGGCCACGGCGGCAATGCCGATCAGGGTTGCGATCGCCAGCAGGATGGGAAATCCGCCCGCGCCGATATCGATCTTGTTCAGCGGTGCCGGCAGCGCAGAGGCCTGCACGAAATACCTCCAGAACACCGCCAGAAGCAGGGCACTGCCCACCAGATCCAGCACGGGCAAAGAGCCGCGAACGAAATTGAGCTGAAGACGCCAGCCCAAAGCTTTCCTGTCAGTTTCCATTATATCCTCCCTCGCCGGGTCATGGCTCCACGCCCCGGCACACTCCTCTGTTGCAGCATGGTGCTTCACAGCGGCTGTCGTGAACTAAGTATTTGTTAGTCTTGGGAACACCTCGGATTAGCCTCGAATTACCATGTAATTACAAAGCTTTAAGTCTCTCACGGCCGCAATTCATCGACTCTGACGCCCCCAAACAGGCGGTAATCCTCGGCTGAAAGCCTGTGTTCAGCCCGCTGTGCGTGCCAAATACATTGGCCCGCCCTTGTGGCGCGGAAACCCATAGCCGGTGATCATCACCACATCGATATCGTCGGCGCTTTCCGCGATACCCTCGTCCAGAACCGCCTGTCCCTCGCGCTGCATGGTGCCAAGAATGCGCGCCATGATCTCCGGGGCGGTGAACGTGGTTCGTACCCGCCCCGCGCGCGCGCTTTCCTCTTCGATAATCCGGGTGACCTCCGGATCAACCTCGGCCTTGCCAGAGGAATAATCATACCAGCCCTTGCCGGTCTTGCGGCCCAACCGCCCGGCCTCGCACAGCCGATCCGCGATCCGGGCATAGCGTTCGGCGGGGTCGCGCAGCGGCGCGCGCGCCTTGCGCTGCGCCCAGGCGATATCGAGACCGCTCATGTCCTGCACCGCATAGATCCCCATGGCAAAGCCGAACTCCTGCATCGCCGCGTCGATCTGCTGAGGCAAGGCGCCCTCTTCCAGCATGAATTCGCATTCACGCCGATAGGCTGCCATGATGCGGTTGCCGATAAAGCCGTCACAGACCCCGGCCACCACCGGGATTTTGCGCAGCAGTTTGGCCAGAGCCCCGCCGGTTGCCAGCGCCCGAGCACTCGTGGCTTCGCCGCGCACCACTTCGAGCAGCTTCATCACATGGGCCGGCGAAAAGAAGTGCAGCCCGAGAATGCGCGAGGGGTCGCGCGTCGTCTGGGCCAGCACGTTCACATCCAGATAGGAGGTGTTGGTGGCAAGGATCGCCTCGGCGGGCATCACCGCATCCAGCGTCTCGAACACCTGCCGCTTGACGCCCAGATCCTCGAACACCGCTTCGATCACCAGCGGACAATCTGCCAGCGCCACGTAATCCGCACCGGTGCTCAATTCCGCCAAGGCCGCTTCACCCTTGGCTGCAGCCACCGCGCCGCGTTTGACGCTGGCGGCGATGGTATCGGCGACGCGGGTCCGCGCGGTTTCTGCGGCGGCGGCGTCACGTTCGATCAGATGCACCTGCGATCCGGCCAGCAACAGTGCCGTGGCAATCCCTGCCCCCATCGTGCCGCCGCCGATCACACCGACGCGGGACAGATCGACCGGATCGGCCTGTGCCTGTTTCAGACCCTGGCCCGCCGCGCGTTCAGCAAAAAAGATATGGCGCAGGGCAGCGGCCTCGTCTGACGCGGCCAGCCGCAAGAACCGCTCCCGCTCGCCCGCAAGCGCAACATCGACAGGCTCGCTTGCGGCACATTTCAGCGATGCCAGCGCTTCGAGCGGGGCCGCCGCGCCGCGGCTGCGTTTGCGCAATTGCGACGCTTGCGCGTCCCAGTCGATTGGATCTCCGGCCACAAGATCCCGCTCAAGTGCCGGTTTGGGGCGGTCCGCCTCCGCCAGATCCCGCGCCATCGCTGCCGCCTCGCCCAGCAGGTCTTCCCCGCTGAGACGATCCACCAGACCCGCATCCAGCGCCTCTTGTGCGCCGATGGGTTTGCCGCTGGTCACCAGCTTGATCGCCGTGGCCATCGGCACCAGACGCGGCAAACGCACCGTCCCGCCAGAACCGGGGATGACGCCGATATTCACCTCAGGCAGACCCAGCTTGGCCGAGGGCGCGGCGATACGCGCATGACAGGCCATCGCCACCTCAAGACCGCCGCCAAGCGCCATGCCGTTTACCGCTGCAATCCAGGGCACCGGCGCGGCGGCAATCGCCGCCAGAACATCGGGCAGATACGGCGCCTCCGGCGTCTTGCCCAGCTCGCGAATATCCGCCCCGGCAATGAAGGTGCGCCCGGCCCCTGTCAGAACAACGGCCTGCACATCAGCCTCGGCCAGCTGGGTTACAGCCGCCATCAGCCCCTGCCGAACACTCTGCCCCAAGGCGTTCACCGGAGGGCTGTCGATCGTCACCCAGCCAATCGCATCCCTGATCTCGACGGTTACGGTTTCCATATCGTGCCTCCAGCGTCACCACTCGCGGACCAGCCGCGCCTTTGCCACGGATATACGACGCAATGGGTTTGCCGTGACCAAACCATTCGTTGGGTCCAGACCAGCACGGGATTTGGTATTCTGGTCCCGGCATTGTCGCGAAGGCGCGACGCAGCGCGCCCAGGGAAGACAAAGCGATGACCAGCACAGACCAGCCCCCCACCGGAAATCCGACCATCCGCACCATTGCCATGCCGGCAGACACCAACCCGGCGGGGGACATTTTTGGCGGATGGCTGATGAGCCAGATGGACCTTGCCGCAGGCTCGGTCGCGACCTTCACCTCTGGCGTGCGTAGCGCCACGATCGCGGTGGATGGGATGATCTTCCACCGCCCGGTTAAGGTGGGGGACGAGGTGTCGCTCTATGCCTCGCTGATCAAGGTCGGGAACACCTCGATGACGATCCATGTCGGAGCCTGGCGCCGCCCGCGCGAAGTCGGTTTCAGCGAAAAGGTCACCGAGGCGAATTTTGTCTTTGTCGCCCTCGACCCGGACGGCAAACCGATCCCGGTCAAGCACCTGCCGAATGCGCCGTAGCGACCCGACGCGCCCCTCCTCCCCAGCAAACAACCCGGCAAGACCCGGCCCCCTTCCGAGGAAAATCACGTGTCGCTCCAGATCAAGGACCAGCTCACCCTCGCCGCGCTTTATGCAGCGGCAAGCCTTGCCGGGTGGCTCTTTGCCCGCATCGGCATTCCGCTGCCGTGGATGATCGGGCCGCTGGTCCTGTCTGCAGCGCTCTCTGTCTCCGGCCTGCTCAGGGTGACCGTCCCGGTCAAGACCCGCCCGTTCGGCCAGATGACCATCGCGGCGCAGGTCGGGCTGGCCTTCACGCCTGCTGCGCTGGCCGCCCTTCTCGGGCTGGCCCCGATCATGATCGGCATGGCGCTGAGCTCTGCCGCCTGCGCCGGGCTTGTTGCCATCCTGATTGCGCGCAACACGAAAATCCGCCTGTCACAGGCGTTCCTCTCGACCTTTCCGACCAGCCCGGTCGAAGCCGCGATCATGGCAGAGAGGCACAATTGCGATCCCGCCCCGGTCATTCTGGCCCAGACCACGCGTATTGCCGCCGTGGTGATCCTTGTTCCCATTGCGGTCTTTGCCATGGATGGCTGGCCGGATCGCACCGGCATGGTGCGTGGCGGCAGTTTCGATCTGTACGGCAACGGATTTCTGGCGCTCCTCGCCATCTCCGGTGCGTTGCTGTTCAAGCGCGTCGGGCTGTCCAACCCGTATTTCCTCGGGCCTCTGGCATTCACGGCCGCCGCAAGTGCGATTGGCCTCCATCCGACCGCCTTCCCGCGCGAGGTTCTTTCCCTGGCCCAGATCGTTCTGGGGACATGGCTTGGCAGCACCTTTCGGCATGATCTGTTCGTAAACCAGGAACGTCAGCTGCTTGCCATCCTCACGAGCACCGTTCTGTTGCTTGGTCTCGTTTCCGGTCTCGCGGTCGCGATAGCAACGCTTACCGGTCAACAATGGGAGGTTCTGGTTCTGGGGGCCGCGCCGGGCGGTGCCACGGAAATGGCGCTGACGGCAAAGTTCCTGGATATCGACGTCGCCCTGGTGACGGCTTTTCAATTGACCCGAATATTCCTTTTCATGCCCAACATTCCCTGGATCATCCGCATGATCGACGCTTACGAGCAACGAAAGCAGGCGCGGCGCTGATCCGGGGCTTTTGACACGCGCCGCCGAGATAGCGGCGTGCCTGGGCGCAGGCCGTGTTGATGTGACACGCGTTGCGATTAATGAGACAAAAACGAGACTGTAAAGGAAAAAAGGCTTAGAGATTTCTCTCTAAGCCTTTTGAATTCTTTGTCGCGCCCGGGCGTATATACATTAACAATAGATTTCAATAGGTTGACAGCTTCTTATGCAAAGCCAAGCTATGAAAGGTCAATCACTTACAGGGCGGCGTGCCTAAAAGATTTATCCCCAAATCCTGCCACCCAATTTCGAAGCTCACGCATTGGGAGGGGGAACCGCAAGCACACGCACGATGACATGCTGTCATCCGTTGGCTTCGAGGTCAGACAGCTGACACTGAACGAGGCAGGAGGCGAGGAAACGAGGGGCACCTTAGATCAAATAAGGAGGGACCGGGCGTTCGCTGAGCAGGTCATGAATGTCAGCAACGCGCAGGAAGCGGAATTTGCAGAGTCTTGGTTGCGGCGCTTCGGCCATGTGTTCGAACGGCCCAAACCGACATACAGCAGCCCCCTAAGATGCTGCGGTCGCAGCCCGCTTTGCGGTCATTCGCCGGATTGTGGCATCATGCCTTCTGAGGAAAGTTGGTCGATTGGTCGATTGATTGCAGCCCCCCAAGAGTGATTGGTGGTTGTCTGGGACACCGTCACGCAATCTCGAAGGCATCTTCCTGTTCCGCAGTGTCCGTGGGCGGTATCGCAGCCCGAGAAGGTCGCCCCCTATATCGGCATCCTGAGAGCGAAACCCGTCTCGATCAGTCTTCCCTGGCCAGCTCTTCGGCTCGGGCACGCGCGGCAGCAACACCACGCCGACACAAAGCGGACAGCCCGGCTTCGGCTTCGAACACAGCAAGCCCCGCTTCTGTCGTGCCGCCCTTGCTTGTAACGGCTTGCTTCAGTTCCAGCGCAGTGCGTGCATCGGAGTGCAGGAGTTCTGCCGCCCCAAGCAGCGTCTGACGTACCAGAGTGTCAGCGAGATCATCCGGCAGCCCCTCGGCTCTGGCTGCCTCAATCATGTGGTGGGCAAAGGCAAATATGTAGCCGGGACCGCTGCCTGCAACCGCTGTTACGCTGTCGATTTGATCCTCGCTCTCGAGCCATTCGAACCGCCCCGATCCCTCGAAGATATCTGAAACCAACACTTTGTCCGCTTTCGAGACATTTGCTGCAGCAATTCCCACGGTCATTCCTCGCGCCACAAGAGCGGGGAGATTCGGCATCGTGCGCACGATACGATTGGTCCCAAGTTTGGTCTGCATCCCGTCCAGCGTCACCCCGGCCATAATCGAGATAAGCGCACCACAGTTTTTAGGTAGAGAGGAACCTGGCAACGCATGGAATTGTTGCGGCTTGATCGCGAGTATGGTTGCGTCGAAAGTCTCGTCGGCTACATCCTGCAGCTCTCGATGAAACTCGACCCCGCCTGCAGGCAAGAGCCCTCGGGCGCGCTCGACATTGGGATCGACGACGGTGATTTTGGTGGCGGGTAGTGTGCGCAGCGCACCGGCAGCAATCGCTGCTCCCATGTTGCCACAACCAATAACAAGAAGTCGCAAAAGAAGGTCCTTTCAGTGTCGCGCCGGGGTGAGACGCTCGTTCGTTTCGTCGGCACAGGCGGTATCATTACGCCGGATCAGCGTTCGTAGTCGGAACGGGGCGAAACGTCGGCGAGGGACCGACCGCCTGCGGCAATGGCGCATGCGGTCGCCCCCCCTCAGCCTTGAATATAGGCTTGGTAGAGGTCGTTCATCTTGGCCGTTTTCAGGCCAGGCTTACCCGTGCCGATGGGACGACCATCAATGGTGACCACAGGGGTGATGCCGCCGAGCGTGCCGGTGCAGAAGGCCTCGTCCGCGGAGTAGACCTCCGAGAGGGTGAAGGGCGCTTCACGGACGGTGAGCCCCGCATCCTTCCAGACTTTGATGGCCTTCTTGCGGGTGATGCCGTTGAAACAGGTCATGCCATCCGAGGTCCAGAGTTCGTCGCCGCGGATGATAAAGAAGTTCGTCGAGTTACAGGAGGCTACGAACCCGCGATCATCCAGCATCAGCGCCTCATCCGCGCCCATGTTGATCGCCTGGATCAGTGCCTGGATAAAGTTGAGCCGACTGTGCGAGTTCAAACGCAGGTCGAAGACGTCCGGCGTCGAACAGCGGATCGTCGAGGTCATCAGCTTTAGCCCCCTGGCCTTCAACTCGGGATTGGGCTGCTTCCATTCAGCGACGATGACGATGGTGGCACCACCGATGATGAAGCGCGGGTCCTGGTTCGGTGTCGACTTGAGGCCACGCGAAATCATCATGCGGATGTGGACGCCATCTTCCATCTTGTTGTGGCGCAGGCATTTCCAGATTTCCTCGACCAGACCTGCCTTGTCGAAGCCGATGTCGAGCTGGATCGACCGTGCGCCCTCGAAGAGGCGGTCTATGTGCTCGTCTATGGCAAGAAGCTTGCCGTTGATCAGGCGGATGCCTTCCCAAACGCCGTCGCCGAGCACGAAGCCCGCGTCGAAGATCGAGACTTTGGCCTCGTCCCGGCTGAAGAATTCGCCATTCACGTAGATTTCCACGCCATCGTTGCGCGGGTCTTTCACGTAGCTCTGGGAAGAGGAGCTGCTAAGGGGTGTCATGGTCATACCTTGATGTCAGGGGTGTTCAGAATGTAAATTCGCCGAAGCGGCGCAGGAATTCCTGCGTGCGCGCTTGCTTGGGGTTCTTGAGAACCTCGTCGGGCGTGCCGACCTCGTGGAAGACACCGTCGGCGAGAAAAATCACTTTGGTGGCGAAGTGATAGGCGAAGCCGAGTTCATGGGTGACGAGAAGCATGGTGCGCCCCTCTTCGGCTAGCTGCTTGATGACACGCAAAACCTCGCCCACCAGTTCGGGATCGAGCGAGGAGGTCGGTTCGTCGAAAAGCAGGATTTCGGGCTGCATCGACAGCGCGCGAGCGATTGCGACGCGCTGCTGCTGACCGCCAGAGAGGTGCCCGGGCCAGGCGTCGTACTTTTCAGACAGGCCAACCTTGGCGAGCTCTGCATCGGCGATCTTACGCGCTTCGGTCTTGGACATGCCCTTCACCGTCACCAGCCCCTCCATGACATTGTCGAGCACGCTCATATGCGGAAAGAGGTTGAATTGTTGAAACACCATGCCGAGCCGCTCTCGCACCTGACAAAGCTGTTTCTCGGGATAGGTGACGACGCCTTTCTTCTCGACACCAATGCGGGTGCCGTCCAGCCAAATCTCGCCCTCGCTCAGCGTTTCCATGAAGTTCATGCAGCGCAGGAAGGTGGACTTGCCGGAGCCAGAGCCGCCGATGATCGCAATGTGCTCGCCCGGCTCGACGGTAAAATCGATCCCCTTGAGCACGTGGTGGTCGCCGAACCACTTGTGCAGGCCCTTGATTTCCAGAATTGGTTTGCCGGTCATGAGAGTTCCTTTCCGGGTCAGTTGGATCGCGCCAAGTGCTTTTCGAGGCGCCCTGCTAGGAAGGTGCCGGGGTAGATCAGGACGAAGTAGATGAAAGCTACTGCCGTCAGGATTTCGAAGGGGCGGTAGTATGTAGAAGACAGCAGGCGGCCTTGGTACATCAGTTCATGCACCGAGATCACCGAGGCCAGCGAAGACATCTTGGCTACCTCGATCACGCGGTTTGTAAAGGCTGGCAGCATGCGCTTGATCACCTGCGGCAGGATCACGCGGCGCATGGCCTGCGCGCGGGTCATGCCAATGGCAAGCGCAGCCTCCATCTGGCCGCGATGGATCGACTTGATGCCGCCGCGGAAGATCTCCGAGGCATAGGCCGACGTGTTGAGGGTCAACCCGAGAAGTGCTGCGGCATATGGGCTGAGCTGCACGCCGACGAGGATCGGAAAGGCGTAGTAGAACCAAATCAGTTGAATCAGCACCGGTGTGTCGCGGAAGAGTTCGACATAGACGAGGCCGATGCCGCGGATCCAGCCGCTGCGTGCCAGCCGTGCCTGAGCCAGCAGGAGGCCACCCGCGAGGCCAATGACTATGGAGGGGATCCAGATCTGGATGGTGACCCAGAGCCCGCGCAGCAGGACGATCCAATTGTCGGTGACGATGCTGAAATCAGGGACGTAGTTCATTATAGCGTCCTCACTGGTAGGCCGTCAGCCGAGCTTCGGCGAGGCGGGCGAGCTGACTGGCAGTCACCAGCAGCACGAGGTACATCAGCGCGATGGTCGTGTAGACTTCGAGCGGGCGGAAGGTCTCAGCGTTCACCAACATTGCCTGGTAGAGCAAGTCTGCGTAGGCAAGCGTCGACGCCAATGCCGTCGTTTTCAGCAGCTCGAAGCTTCTTTCGATGAATGGGGGCACCATACGAGAGATAGCCTGCGGCACGACCACGCGGCGCATGAGCGCGAAATGGGTCATGCCAAGCGCCCGACCGCCTTCCCACTGGCCGCGCTCGATCGAGACGATGCCGCCTCGGAAAACCTCGGCATAAAAGGCGCCAGATTGAGTCGACAGCGCCAGAACTGCGGCGAAATAGGGATCGAGGCTGATCGCCAGCAGCACCGGCAGCGCGTAAAAGAACCAAAAGAAGTGAACAATGGGCGGTGTATTCCGGTAGAACTCGATGAAGACAAGCGACGGGATCTTTAGCCACTTGCGTGTCGAGAGGCGCATCATCGCGAGGACAAGTCCCACAAGGACGCCCAGCACGATCGAAACAGCGGCGATCTTGACGGTATTGAGCATTCCCAGTGCGAGCATGTCGAAACGCTCAAGAACCGGGCCAAAATCCCAGGAGTAGTCCATGTAACGGCTTTCGTTAGGTCAGAGGGGGCGCGGACCTGCCGTCTGATGGCGGGTCCGCACTTGGTCTTACCAGTCTTCCTTGACCAGACCGGGGATGCCGGTGGGATCAATATCCTTGCTGGCGAGGTAGGCGCCGAAAAGCTCATCCGGTACACCGGCGGCGTAGAAATCGGCGAAGGTGCTGTTCACCCAATCGAGGAAAGCGGTGCTGTCCTCCTGACGCATGCCTGCCGAAGTTGCGACCGGGTTAACCGGCTCAGGCAGAAGCACCTTTCCAATCTTCAGACGAGAATACTGCACCACCAGTGCCGGATGAAACTGCACAACTGCATCGACGCGGCCTGCCGCGAAGGCAGCGATAGCTTCGTCGTTGGACGAAAAACGGTTGATCTGCGCCTCTGTCATCATCTCGGTCACATTGCGGTCGAGCGAGGTTCCAAGAGTTACGCCAATGCGGGTCTCAGGCGTGTTGAGTTCATCCCAGGTTTTCGCCTCGGAGTCCTCTTTCACCAGCGCGCCCATGGCGTAGTAGAACAGCGGGTTCTCCGGGAAGGAGAGCGCCTTCTTACGCTCCTCTGTGGGGTCGAGCACGAACATGATATCGAACTGATTGGCCTGCAGACCGGCCACGGCATTGGCCCAGGACGTCTCGACGGGGACCATCTCCACGCCAAGCTCATCAGCCATGCGCTGGCCCATGGCAACGCCAACGCCTGTCCACTGTTCTGACATCGGGTCCTTGTAGAACCACGGCTCGGCCGATGCGACGCCGATGCGCAGCTTACCGGAGTCTTTGACTTGCGCCATGGTGCCGCCGTCCTGAGCACGAGCCATTGGCGCGAACGCCATCGCAGCCGTAGTGGCGAGAATGAAGGTACGTCTTTTCATTTCTATCTCCTGTTGGAACTGACCTTCTGCACCTCGATCGAGGAGACGAAGGCCATGGTTTTGTCGAGCCCGCGGCTCATGTGGTCGCGGATCTCGTCCTTCATCCGCTCGCAGCTGTCTCCCAGTGCGAGGCGGACGTAGTCGTCGTGGCTTTCCCGTTTGGGGCCAGTGATGCCGTGGGCGCGGTGGTGTGCCGCCCAGTAGAGCTGCAGACGGGCGCGGATGCCGCTCCAGCTCGACAGCAGGATGCTGTTGCCGCACGTCTCGTAGACGAGGCCATGAAGATCGAGTTCGGCGTCAATGGAACGAATGTCGTCGCCGGCATCGATGGCCTCTGTGAGCGCCGCATGTCGCGCTATGAGCGCCGCGTGGAAAGTGTCGTCGCGCCGCTCCCAGATCTGCTCAAAGGCGAAGATCTCGAGGCAAATGCGCATGGAGTAAATGTCGTCGATGTCGGCCGAGGTGAGTTGCAGCACCCGCGTACCTGTATAGGGAACAGTGACGAGCAGACCTTCGTCTATCAGATGCCGCATTGCTTCGCGCATCGGCCCCCGGCTCACGCCGAAGCGAATAGCGAGTGCCGTTTCCGTCACCGCCTCTCCTGGCTCGAACTCGCCCGACAGGATGGCGTCGCGCAGCAGACTGCCGAGCTGGGCGCCCATCGTTTCTCGCTTAATCATGCCGGTCATCGTGAGCTCTTTTCGTGATTCCGTGATGTAGATTGTCTACAATCTTTAAGGGCACAGCCGAAGCGTTTTTGATTGGAGATTGTCTACAAAGTCTCGATGGCGTCATTGTCGCACATAATTTAGGCGTTTTTTGCGGAACCTTGCCGAATACGCATACTCAACCGCGTCAAACCTCCGCGTAGGACCCTGCTAAGGCGACCTTTGCATCATGAAGCACATTGCTCCTTCACCGCGCCCCGAACAGCCGCACGGTTACGACTCTGAGTAGCACCCTCCTTGCATTGCGGCGGCTTCCCATATGTCTCCGCTCTCACTTCCACAAAGCGCACCCTCGTGTTCGCGACTGCAGCGGAGCCCTGTGCGATCAGGGTTGGCAGCAACCTGCACCATGGGCTCATTGCGCACTTCAAACGCGCTGCGGCATCCTGTGATATGCTGCCAGGGTCAACGTCGGATTGTCGATGTGGGAGGGCGTGGCGGATCGGAGGATCAGTCATGGAAACATCTAACCTACCTGCCATCCTCGCCCTTCGTCCTGCCTGGAACAAAGGCCGGATCGTTGGTCAGAAGCGACCGCTCGACAAATGGATGCAAGAGCCGCTGATGGTCGGCTCCGAGTATCTCTGGCCCGGCCGTTTTCACGAACGGCTGCACATCTCACCCCGCCAGTATGCGCGGATTGTCCGCGATTGGGTGACGTCGATCGGCCTTGATGCCAGCGCATATGGCACTCATTCGATGCGGCGAACGCAGGTGACGCAAATCTACAAGAAAACGGGCAACCTGCGTGCCGTCCAACTGTTGTTGGGGCACACGAAGATGGACAGCACGGTTCGGTATTTGGGCGTCGAGCTTGAAGATGCGCTGGCTATCGCGGAAAGCATCGAAATCTGAAGGTTTGGGCCGCCTTCACGGACGGCCCGGAGCTGCCGTTCAGCTTGCATTGATCATGCTGCGGTTTGGCCCGCCATTGCGGTCATTAGAGAATCTTGCAGCATTTCAGGAAGACGAACGTCGGGAACGCGGGACTTTGCTGCCGTAGGAAATCGCCGTCCGAAGGTCAGATTTCAGATTTCAACACCCAATCTTGTGCTTTGATTTCAAGGGTTTCATCTTTCAAATAGAAATGAAAATGCTTTGCCCCGACGCCTTCCATCTTAATCCAAGGCGTAGAGTTCATGTTGTCTCGGACGTTGCCTGATATCTCGTAGAACTCACCCCATTCTGGCGCAAGCCCACTGAAGCGGCACTGGCCTGAATACCAGCCTTCGTCGTTTACTGACGTCACGCGATATTTGGAGCAGTTTACGAAGCTGACAGAGATTTCGGGGATGTTCTCATATTGGCGATAGGTGTAAGGATTTGGTTTCATGCGGGCAATCAACTCATCTCCGCGCTCTTCAAGCCTGAGACTCACATCATTCGGATGAGCGTTCCAGTCTTCATTCAGTCGGATGAACTTGGGGAGGTCGTCAGTCTTGAAATGCCATGGCAAATCCGCTTTTGGTTTCCAAGTTACCCAAAGACGGTTTGGATGCCTTGCTAAGGGTTTCAATTCCTCCGTTGGCTCGTTGACCAATACGGCGATACTGCCAAGGCCAATCAGCGGCCAGCCTGTCAGGCAGCTTCGCATCCGCTGTCTATCAACTTGTGCAATCGACAAGTTACGATCTGCCACCTGAAGCACATCCCCAATCTCGGGAACGTGGGTAAGTTGATCAAGCATAAGAACCGACTGAGGTTGCCCAGAACCATCGGTGGGAAGGCTGAATATGTCGGTCAGACGACCCTTCGGTTGGTGCATCCTCGGCCCCATAGAAATTTCCACTGACAACGACGAAGAAAGACAGTTTGTCGATTTTTTCGTCATAGCAGACCTTTGTGCGCCGCGCAGCATCGGTCAAAAAGGGCTCAGAGCCGGACTTGCGGCGGCGCGGCACGCAAAACTTGACCTTGCAGGCTGCGACGCGACCAACCGGATGACCGCTCCCAGCCAATCCCCGACTATCCCTATGGCTTTGTTCAAGACTGGTCAGCGGTCTCGCATTGGGAAAATGCTGCAACCATCTTGAGGTGTTGATCAAGGCTGAGCACCGAAATCACGGCTCGCACGTCAAAAGCAGTCATTGAAACAGGCTTCTTGAGCGGCAGCACAACTCGCGACCCGGTCATCGCCGAGGCGGAAATGCCGCGCGATGCACCAATGGCTGGTTTGGCCACGCTGCGATGCGGTGTTAAACCAAAGTGCGAGAATCCACGCTGGGCCGAAACTGGATGTTCAGCGCGAAACTCTGTTCTTCTGGGCGAAGAAATCAGCTTTCCATTCAAGGCCCACCGCGATGTTTTGAACGCGGTGGACCAGTTTTTTGCGGGGCGCAGATCAGACGAAAGGCTATCAAAATCAGGCGTTTGCGAAATCGCAAACCCGCCCCATGACTAACCAACCGGATGAGCCTGACCCTCTTGGATCAAGCCGTCAGCTGACCCGACTCATTTGACGACGGACAAGTCCCAACAATATCAGCCATGTGCAATATTGATCTGATCGCTGATATAGCTCGACAGTGCGTAGACAGTTTCGGACGGGTTGTAGCCGATTGACGTGGGCAAGAGGCTCGCATCGGTGATGTAGAGGTTCTTCACGTCATGGGTTTCGCCGCTCGGGGACACCACCGTGGTGGCCGGGTCGGCCCCCATGCGGCAGGTGCCCTGTGGGTGGAACGACACATAGGGGAACTGGGCACTGTCATTGGCCAGCCCATCCATGATGGCATCCACCTGATCGTCGCTGTCGATCACGGTTGAAAAGGCGGTGGGCACCAGTACCTGTTTGGCCCCGGCGGCGAAGAGGATATGGGCGTTGGTTTTCAAGCCCTGCTTCATCGCCTCGAAATCCGCATCATCCACCGTGTAGTTGATCGACTTCACCCCGTTTTCCCATGTCACCTCGCCCACATTCTGATCGTGGATCAGGGTGATCAGGCGGATCCGGTTGCGGTATTTCTCCATGAACGAGACATAGGGTTTGCCGGTGCCCGGGTTCTGGCTGGAACCGGCGAAAACCGGTTGTTCCAACGCGTTGAGGAGCAGATAGCCGCCATCTTCGGGCAGGGTGAACTTGTCCATGTAGAGCGAATGGGTGGCGCCGTGGAAATCGTCGACTTTCTGCTCAAACTCGGCGGTGAGTGAAATCGTCGGGTGGCAGGCGAAGTTCTGACCGACCTGCCCCGAGGAATTGGCGATGCCAGAACGCAGCAGCAGGATCGGCGTTTGCACCGGCCCAGCGGCGAGCACGACGATCGGCGCATCGACCTGAAGATCGGCTTTCTTTTCGCCGGTATTGGGGTCCACCACCTCGGCCCGGATGCCGCTGGCCACACCGTTCGCGGCCAGCACTTCGACGGCACGGGTATCGGCATAGATCTCGGCCCCATAAGCCTGCGCCCAGGGCAGATAGGTGACCAACATGCTTTGCTTGCGGTCGCCCTTGCAGGCGGCGAAACAATAGCCGGTGAGGGCGCAATCCTTCACATTGCGCTTGGCGATGCCACGCGGCAGGTCCAGCGCATCCATGCCTTCGCCGATCAATTCGCCGCCCGGGCTGGTTTCCCATTCCTCGTTTGGGGTGATCGACAGATTGGCTTCGATGGTTTCGAAATAGGGGGTCAGCACCTCGGTGGTGAGGTTGGTGAGGCCAAATTTCTCGCCCCAGAGCTTGAGGTAATAATCCGGGGTGCGGAAGCAGAGCGCGGCGTTCACGACCGTGGAGCCGCCGACGCAATTGCCCTGCAACACGGTGATGTCGCCGGTCGTATTGGTCTGGCCGCCGTGATCGGCATACATCGTGCCCAGCGTGACCGCGTGCATTTCGGTAAATTGCTCGGAGGGGACATAGCGCCCGGCTTCCAGCACGATCACCTTCTTGCCCGCTTTCGCCAGCTCATAGGCGGCGACGGCGCCACCGGCCCCCGAGCCCACAATCACCGCATCGGCACTGAGCCGGATATTGGTTTCGGTTACATCTGCCGCCTGGGTCACGTTCAGCCCGTGCGCGGCTACTTTTGCAGTATCAGCCATGGTTGTTCTCCTCGTCAGGCCTGGGGCAGCGGCGCGTTGCCGGCATAGTCGATCTTCCACCGTTCAAAGACCGGCCCGTCAAAGCCGGTTGGTTCCCAAGCGGGCGGGATCGCCCAATAGGCCGTGACAACAAGGAATTTCAGCGCGGTGAACAGCCCACGGGCGGGCGGCTCGGCGGATTGGGCCATAGCGTCGCAAAAGCCGGTGGCTTCATCATCCGTGAGTTCGGTGAAGGGTTTGCCAAGGCTCGCCACTGGCGCCTGATTGAAATAGGCCACGCCGCCTTTCACCGCCGCGAGCACATGCGGAGCCATGCCTGCCAGAAAGCCACCATCGACGGTTTGCAGCACCGGCAGGGTTTCCGGCGGCACGAGGATCGAGCCTTCGGTGGGCAAAAGCACCTGCATCAGCCGGTGAAACACCGCGTATTCGTCTGCGCTCATATGGGCGATGCCCTCGGGCAGGCTTGAAGCCAGCGCCGGACGCGCGCCGAGCCCCAGTCCACCGGCGGCGACAAGCCCCGCCGCATAGCTGCTGAGGCGCAGAAAATCCCGACGGCCCATTCTGGCGATGTGGCGCGTCACAATCTGGATGTCGTCTTGATCGGACATCTTTTCCTCCCTGATTTTTATGAAATCCGGTCCGGGGCGCTCCTCCACCCCGGACCGGAGCGCCTTAGAACGGCAGCGGATGCGCGACGCGTTGGGTCGAGATCCAGCGCTGGGTGGTGAAGGCTTCGATGGCGCCTTTCGGCCCCCATTTGCTGCCGCCACCCGAAGCGCCGATCCCCGAGAACGGGCAATGCGGCTCGTCATGCACGGTGCTGTCGTTCACATGCACCATCCCGGCGTGAACATGCTCGGCCAGCATCTCGCCCCGCAGCACATCGCCGGTGATGATCGAAGCCGACAGGCCATAGGGCGTGTCGTTGGCCATTTCCAGCGCCTCTTCGACCGTGTCGAACGGGGTGACCGTGGTGACCGGGCCAAAGATTTCCTCGTTCCAGACCCGCATATCGCGGGTGACGCCGGTGAGGACGGTGGCCTGATAGTAATTGCCTTCCGCCGCGCCGCCGCAATGGGCCACCGCACCCTGCGCCTTGGCCTCGTCGATCAGCTTCACGATCCGGTCGAGCTGGCGGGCATTGATGATCGGGCCAACCACGCAGAATTGTTCCTGCGGCGCGGTGGGCACGAACATACGGGTTTTCGCCACCAGCTTTTCGACAAAGGCATCGTAGAGGTTGCGCGCCACCAGAACCCGGTCGGCGGACATGCAGATCTGGCCTTGGTGCAGGAACGAGCCGAAGAAGGCGAGGTCAACCGCGCGGTCGATATCGGCATCGTCCAGAACGATGATCGGGTTCTTGCCGCCCAGTTCCAGCACGATCGGCTTGAACGCCGCAGCACTGGCGGTGTTGAGCAGTTTGCCCACGGCGGTGGAGCCGGTGAAGCTGATCACGTTCACCCGGGGATCGCTGACGAAGGCGTCGCCCACCCGCCCCGCGCCATCGCGCGAGGTGGTGAGGACGTTCAGCACGCCCGCCGGAAGGCCCGCATCGTGAAACAGCTCGGCGATCATCAGCCCGCCGGTGAGCGGGGAATCTTCCGAGGGTTTCAGAACCACGGCGTTGCCCAGCGCCAGCGCGTAGATGAAGCCGCGCAGCGACAGATAGAGCGGGAAGTTCCACGGCGAGACTACGCCGACAACCCCGGAAGGGCTGCGCATGGTGCGGTTGATCTTGCCCGGCACCTGGCTGGGGTAGACCTCGCCGATTTCGCGGGTGGCGAGACCCGCCGCCTCTTGCAGCGCCAGCGGTACCAGCGAGCATTCAAACATCGATTTGCCGAAGCCCGAGCCGGTTTCGGCCATCAGCGCCTGGGCAAAATCTTCCTGACGTTCGACAAACAGGCTTGCGGCCTTGAACAGCACGCCCGCGCGCGCGGCCGGGGGCAGCGCGGCCCAGCCCGGCTGTGCGGTGCGCGCGGCGGCAATCGCCGCCTCGATATCGGCCTGACCCGCATCGGCTACGCGGGCAAAGAGCGCGCCCGTGGCAGGATCGAGATCATCGAAATGCGCGCCCGAGGCGGCATCGGTCCAGGTGCCATTGATGAAGAGCTTGTGGCTCTCGCTCGCCTGCGCCTTGTTCTTTTTCAACCAGTCCAGCATGGTTTCCTCCCTTATTATAAGGGAAAGCCTGCCACGCGCGCATCAACCGGCCCATGAACAGGGCTGTCATTTTCTGGAATATCACTCCCAAACGCGCATCTCGGGCGCGCTCATCCGACGGCGGCGATATTCGGCCGGAGGTTCGCCCACGCTTTTGCGAAAGACCCGGCTGAAATGGCTGGCATCGGAAAAGCCCAGCTTGGCGGCGATGCCTTCGATGCCGTCGCGGTTTTGCCGCAGCTCGCGCTTGGCGCGGGTGATGCGCAGTTGGTTGGCGAATTTCAGTGGCGAGGTGCCGAAATGTTTCTGAAACTGCCGGTGCAGGGTGCTTTCGCTCATGCAGGCGGCCCGGGCCAGCTCTTCATTGCCGACATGCCGATCAAGATTTTCACGGATCAGCCGGGCGGCGGCGGTCAGGCCGCTATCCACATGCCCGGCGGTGTCGAAGGCGAGCAGATCGCGGGCGCGGGCCTGAAGCAGCAGCATCAGGGTTTCGTCGATCCGGGTGTCGATGCGCAGATCGGAAAACATCCCGCCCCGGTCGTGAAACAGCGCCATCAGCCCGGCAAGGCCGAGCGTATTGGCCTCTTCGCCGGAGAAGACCGCATAGCGCCCCCAGTCGACCCGCGCCGTCGCCTCGGCCCCACCGCCAGACAGGCTCTCGTTCAGCCGCGCGATGATCCCGTCCATTCGACCGGCCTCGATCTCGAAGCAATCGCATTCGATCGGCTGGTCAGGCGTCGCGGTGCCAAGGTCGATGTCGATCTCCAGCCCGGGCGGCACATACATCACATCGCCGGGGCCAAAACCGAAGGCCGTATCGCCATTGACCCGCATCACCTTGGAGCCGCCGGTCAGCCGACAGATGATCGGATTGGCAAAGCGGAACTGCACCCGCGCCGGGGTGTTGGTGTAGTAATGGGCCGCCTCGGAATGTGCACTATAGTGAACCTGACGATATTCCACCAGTTTCTCTACAGACGCCTCAGGACAACGCGCAGACAGCGCGGCAGATATGGCCATTGCATTTTCCTCCCTGACGCATGCAGCCCTGCGGCGGCATGTCGCACTTTGTAATATAGTGCACAAATATCGAGTCGTAGAAAGAGTTTTGAACGGCGAAGATCGGACTCTTCGTCCCGCGACTGCCATTCGTCGCCCAATTGCGCTGAAGCGATAGATTTGGTCGTCAAAGGCAGCTTTGGGCCGTGAGCCGTGGTGAAATGAGGCGTATCTCTATGGCAGCTAGGGGCCGGAGTGACCGCAGCCCGAGGTGCGGACACATCGCGATGCCGCACGGTGAAGATTGTCAGCACTGAGCCCAGAGTGACGGACGCTGCGTCGTATATGAAAGTCAGGTTCGTGGATGGCCATCGACATCCAATCACATGTCACGTGGCACGGGCGGACCTACGTGAAAAGCAAGGCCTGCACTTGATCTGCCAAGTCATCTTCGTTGAGCCGCCCATCGACCGTAATCGCGTGCAATCCAAGCTCTTCCGTTTCCACACGAAGGCGATCCGTGAACAGAGCGTCGCGTTCCAGCAGGTTGCTCAGTGCTTGCGCGGGGTCACTGGTTCGGTTGGGAATTTCCATCGTTGAGCCGCGCGCATCGAAAGCATACCGGCGGAATGCAGGTGTTGGCAACAACCACGCTGCGCGGTGCGACTCGCTAAGGAACGGTAAAACAAGGCGGGGTAACAGTCGAAACCCTTCGACCAGGATCGGCCTGTCAGTCGGCATATTCAGGAGATCTTCCAAGATCAGGTTGAACCCCTCGCCGTTGAACCAATGAAATGTCTCGAGCATGACACGTGGAGTGCGGTTCACCCATCGCTCATCCATGCTCATGGTTGCGAATTCCGCTAGGTGCGGACAGCGCGTCGGTGGACACCGTTTGGCGTGTGCAGGCATTGTCGCGTCGGTGTCGTAGAGGGTAGCATCGAGCGTGGAGGCGAGCCGTTGCGCTATGACCGATTTTCCCGCTCCGCTTCCTCCGCCAAGCCAACGGATATGCTTGAGATCATCTTTGTGGGCCATGGCCAATTTATGATCGCTCGAAACAATTCATTCAAGCTGGGGGAAGCATGTTTTGTTGAAAACTCGAGTTTGATTGGCGACTAAACACCTGTTTCACTTCCTTTTAAAGGGAGGGATTGGCGATGATGGGAGCATAGACAGCTCGCGATGCCGCATCTCGAAAAACGTCAACTTCGAGCCATTCGTCGCAACTGCGAGAGCCTCGTGTCAGAGAGGAACAAGCGGACATTCACTACCCCTTTTGATCATTGTGTCGATGCTGCACCATGCATCAAGGTCAGCAATGCGCAGGGAGCGCCCTTTGCAAAGTCCAGGCCGCAGGGCCTCGCTGGATGGTAAGGACGGCCCAAACCGACCGTCCAGCTTGCTTTGATCATGCCGCAGCGCGACCCGTCACTGCGGTCATTGGGGCATCGTGCAGCATTTCAGGAAGATGAGGTCGGGAGTACGGGACTTTCCGGATCTCGGCGGGCCTCGCTTTCACCGATGCAGAAAGAGCTCGTACGGTGCGGAAAGCCTTTCGCTGCAGTGCAGCTGATGTCGTCGAAGCGGTCCTTGGACGACATGTCAGGACTTCGAGCACAATTCAACGATCGGCTGAATTGTGCTCGAAGCTTCCCCGTTGCTCCGCCGTGAATCCGCGTATTGTCTCCAACACCGGTTCGAGAACGCAACTATGCCCAGAATTTTTCGTGAACGATGGCGGGGCGCGGTCCGGCCGGAGTTTCGACCATCAGCTCGGTGCCCTCGTCCCAATGGGTCATGCGCACCATGCCGATGGCGACATTGGTGTTGAAATCCGGCGACCAGGCGGCCGACGACACACGGCCAACCGTCTTTGTCCCGTGCTTCACGGGCCACCAGCGGTCACAGCCGGGAACGGCCGGGCCTTCGATCTCCAGCGCGCGGATCTGCTTGATCGGACCTTCCTTCGCCACACGCAGCAGCGCGTCGCGGCCGATGCAGCCAATCGCGGTCTGGGTGTTGCAGAACTTGCCGAGCCCGCATTCATGCGGCGTGTTGTCGTCGGTCATGTCGTTGCCATAGGACAGCAACCCACCCTCGACCCGTTCGATCAGGTTGGGGCAGCCGGCATAAACGTCCATCGACTTGCCAGCCTCCATCAGCGCATTCCAGAGCGGCATGCCAAGCTCTTCACCCTCGACATAGATCTCGAACCCGCCCTGCTTGGAATAGCCCGAGCGCGCAACCACCATGTCGTGGCCCTGGAAGTCGAGATGGGCGAAGCGGAAGAAGCGGATGTCGCGCACGGAGTCGCCAAAGACCGCCGCCATCAGGTCATCGGCACGCGGCCCCTGCACCGCGAGGGGCGACACATCGGGCTCGTCCACCAGCACGTCAAGCCGGTAGCCATAGGCCAGCCCCTTGATCCAGTAGAGCAAATCGCTGTCGGCGATGGAGATCCACCAGCGGTCTTCGGACAGTTTGATGGCGACCGGATCGTTCAGCATGCCGCCGGTCTCGTCGACGATCGGCACATAATAGCACTGCCCGGGCAGCATCCCGCGCAAGTCGCGGGGGGTCAGCAGTTGCGCAAGGCGTCCGGCATCGGGGCCACGCAGCTCGACCTGGCGCTCGCAAGCCACATCCCAGATCTGCACTGCTTCCTTGAGGTGGCGGTAATCCTCCTCGACCGAGCGGAACACCGTCGGCAGCAGCATGTGGTTATAGCTGGTATAGGCCTTGACCCCGGCGGCTTCGACGCCTTCCGAGAACGGGGTGCGCCGAAGACGGCGCGAGGGTGAAAGTAGGACCATTCTTGTTTACTCCAGTTCTTTGGCGCGACTGCGAAGTTGGAACTTCTGGATTTTGCCGGTAGATGTCTTGGGAAGGGTTTCAAAGATCACAGCCTTGGGGGCTTTGAAGCCAGCCAGATGGGCGCGGCAGTAGGCGATGAGTTCGTCTGCAGAGACCTCCATCCCATCGCGCAACTCGACAAAGGCGCAGGGCACTTCACCCCATTTCTCATGCGGCATGGCAACAACGGCGGCGGCCTGAACAGCTTCATGGCGATAGAGCACAGCCTCGACTTCAACCGACGAGATGTTTTCCCCACCCGAAATGATCACGTCCTTCAGCCGGTCGCGGATCTGGATATAGGCATTTTCATGGACAACAGCGCCATCGCCGGACCAGAACCAGCCGCCATCAAAGGCGGTCGTCGTGGCCACGGGATCCTTGTAATATCCGGCCATGACCGTATTGCCCCGAATGGCAATCTCGCCCTGCGTGGTGCCATCGCGCGGCACAGGTTGCCCGCTGGCGCGGTCAATCACCGTGACCTCCTCGACCATGGGGAAGGCAATGCCCTGTTGCGCCTGCAGCTCGGCTTGTTCTGCAGGGGTTAAATCGTCCCAGTCCTCCTGCCAGAGGCATTGCGAGATATGGCCATAGGTTTCCGTCAGCCCATAGACCTGCATGACATCAAAGCCCATGGCGCGGGTCTTCTCGAGCACCGAAGGCGGCGGCGGTGCCCCGGCGGTCAATACGCGGATCGCAGGATCAAAGGGTGCAGCGCCGCTCTCGGCTTCGGCCAGCATCTGCAACACGATAGGCGCGGCGCCAAAATGGGTTACGCCATGGGTGCGGATCGCCTCAAGGATACGCGCCGCTGCCGGAATGCGGGTGAACACCATTGCCCCCCCGAGCATCGCCATCAGCCAGGGATGTCCCCAACCGTTGCAGTGGAACATCGGCACCACCGACAGATAGACCGGATAGGGCGGCATCTGCCACCCGGTCCCGGTGCCAAGCGCCATCAGATAGGCGCCACGATGGTGATAGACGACCCCCTTGGGACGCCCGGAGGTGCCGGAGGTGTAGTTCAGTGCAATCGCATCCCATTCATCATCCGGAAGGGTGATCGGCAGGGGCGCGCTCTCAATCAGAGAGTCATAGGTCACGCCGCCCAGACTTTCACCGGGCGCGTTCGGATCAACAATCTCGACCACCGGCAATGTGTGGCCGAGAAGGTCAAAGACCTGTGACAGAAGCGGCACCAGTTCCTGATCCACGATCACCAGTTTTGTATCCGCGTGGTCCAGAATATAGGCAATGGTTTCGGGCTCCAGCCGGGTGTTGAGCGTGTTCAGCACCGCGCCCGTCAGGGGCAGCGCGAAATGCAGCTCGAACAGCTCCGGGATATTCGGGCTCAGCACCGAGACCGTATCGCCCTTTTGCACCCCAAGCCCGACAAGGCCCCCGGCCACCGCGCGAATGCGGGCACAGGTCTCGGCCCAACTGCGCCGGATATCGCCATATATCACTGCCGTGCGCGCACCGTGCAAGCTTTCGGCGCGGCGCAGGAAGGACAGCGGCGACAGGGGCACATGGTTTGCCCGTGTCTTGTTCAGAGCCTCGTAATTTTGACGCATGTTGGTACCGCCTGACTTAGCTGTTGGGCCGCACGCGGGCGGCGGTCTTGTTGGCGAAGGCTTCGAGGCGTTCGCGGGCGGCCGGCTGAGTGTTGACGATGCCGCCCACGAAGGCTTCGGCATAGGCGGCATCCATACCGGACATGTTGTTCATGTGGCTCACGGCCGAACAGATCGCGAAGTTGGTCAGCGGCAGGTTCTGCGCGACCTTTTCCGCCAGCTCCATCGCCTTGGCAAAGCTGCCACCGTCTTCGGTGATATATTGCGCCAGCCCCAGATCGACGGCCTCTTGTCCCTGATAAACGCGCCCGGTCAGGATCATGTCGATCATGCGGTACTTGCCGATCATGTCCGAGACCCGGATCGTCGCGCCGCCGCCGGTGAAAATCCCGCGCTGGCCCTCGGGCAGGGCGAAATAGGTACCGGAATCGATCACGCGCACATGGGCGGCGCTGGCCAGCTCCAGACCGCCGCCGACAACGGCGCCCTGCAGCGCGGCAATGATCGGCACCCCGCCATATTCCATTTTGTTGAAGGCCTCATGCCAGCGCAGGCAGACATGCATGAAGTCATCGGCGCTGCGATCAGCTTTCCAATGTTCGACCAGATCAAGACCCGCGCAGAAGTGGTCGCCCTCCCCCGCCAGCAACACGGCCCTGACGCCCGCCATCCGCGCACCGCTGAAGAACCGGATCAGTTCCTCGATCGTGGCCACATCCAGAGCGTTGCGTTTGGACGGGCGGTTCAGCGTCACGACATAGAGGCCGTTATCACGCTCTGAAATCGAGAGCCGTTCGTAGGTGTTGGGGTTTACGACGTCATTCATGGGGCGGATCCTTTTCGAGGGATTATTCGGGAAAAGCCGCATCCAACAGGCTTCGCGAGCCGTGCATGATGCGGGTTTTCTCGGTGGCGCATTCGGGCAGAATGTGCTGAGCGTAAAACAGGGCTGTGGCGATTTTCTGGGTCATGAACACCGTGTTCTGCCCGGCGGCGAGCGCGGTCTGCGCCGCCAGCGCGCTTTGGGCAAGGTTCCAGCCCGCCGCCAATGTGCCTGCCAGCATCAGGAATGGGACAGAGCCCGCGAAGGCCGCGTCGATATCCTCGCGGCTGTGCTCCAGCATCCAATCCAGCGCGGTTTCGAATGCGCCGCGAGCTTGCGCTAGGCTTGTGCCGATGGCTTGCGCGGTGGCATCACCGCTTGCCAGCTTCGCCTCGGTTTCTGCGATACGGGCGGCGAAATCCCGGGCGGTTGCCCCCCCATCGCGCATCACTTTGCGCCCCAGAAGGTCATTTGCCTGAATCGCCGTGGTGCCCTCGTAAATCGGCAGAATGCGGGCATCGCGGTAGTGCTGCGCGGCGCCGGTTTCTTCGATGAAACCCATGCCGCCGTGGATTTGCACGCCCAGAGACGCGACTTCGACCGCGCGTTCCGTGCAAAAGCTCTTCACCAGCGGGACCATGAATTCGGCCAGCGCGAGGGTTTCCGGATGATCCTGATGATGCGCGATGTCCAGCAGCCCGGCGGTCGCCGCCGCCATGGCCCGTCCGCCTTCGGTAAGGCTGCGCATCCGCATGAGCATGCGGCGCACATCCGGATGGTCGATGATCGCCACGGCGTCTTTGCTCTGACCGTTCACCGGCCGGCTTTGCACGCGGTCGCGCGCATAGGCCAGCGCACGCTGATAGGCCCGTTCAGAGATTGCAATCCCCTGCACCCCCACCGAGAACCGCGCGGCGTTCATCATGATGAACATGTATTCCAGCCCGCAATTTTCTTCGCCGATCAGGAACCCGGTGGCATCATCGTAGTTCAGCATAGCGGTCGGGCTGGCGCGCACGCCCAGCTTATGTTCGATGCTGACACAGTTGACCGAGTTCCCTGCGCCCAACGTTCCATCCGGTTCCACCAGCATTTGCGGCACGATGAAAAGGCTCAGCCCTTTCGGCCCAGTCGGCGCATCAGGGGTGCGCGCCAGCACAAGGTGGATGATGTTCTCGGTCAGATCGTGGGCACCATAGGTGATGAAAATCTTCGTGCCGGAGATGCCATAGCTGCCATCCTCGCGCCGTTTGGCCTTTGTCGCCACCCGGCCCAGATCGCTGCCCGCCTGCGGTTCGGTCAGGTTCATGGTGCCAGACCAGCGCCCTGCAATCAGCGGCGCCAGATAGGTCGCTTTCTGATCGTCCGAGCCGGTCAGCAGCAGCGCTTCAATCGCCCCATCGGTCAGCAACGGGCAAAGACCAAAGCTCATATCGGCGGCATTCAGCATTTCCACCGCCGCCGCGCCAACGGAACGCGGCAGCCCGATGCCGCCATATTCCACCGGATGGGTCAGCGCCTGCCAGCCCATTTCAACAAACTGAGCATAGGCCTGCGCGTTGCCTTCCGGCATGGTCACACGGCCTTTGTCAAACCGGGCCCCCAGTGTGTCGCCTGTTTGAGACAGTGGCGCGATCTGTTCGCGGCAAAACTGGGCATAGCCCTCCAGCGCGGCGCCAATATCCGACAGGTCGAATTCGGAATACACCTCCAGCGCAGACACCTTTTCCCAGTGGGACAGGTTTTCAATACAGAACATCAAATCCTGTACGGGCGGCTGATAGGACATGTTTGGCTTTCCAACAGAAACTATGGTTTCGCGTCATTTAGCCACGATATAACTTGCCGCAAAGCTCATCTCGCGCCAAAACAGTATCCGATCACGCCAAAAAGAACGATCCAGCCATGACCAACAAAGACCCGATCTCTCTGACGACCGTATCGGCGGGTTTTATTCAGGACTGGCTTGATGCGCTGCAATCACGATGCACGTCGGAAGCGATGGCCTCTCTGCTAGAGCGTTCAGGGCTGCAAACCAGCTCGATAGCGTCCTCGCAACGCGTCACGCTCACAGAAATCGCCCAGCTTTATCAACTTGCTGTACCAGAGACCGGGGATGAAATGATGGGGCTCTGGAGCCGCCCGATCCGCCCCCGTGCCCTGCAACATCTTGTAACCGTGCAGCGTGAAGCAAGCAGCCTGATCTCGGCGCTGTTTCGCTTCTCGACCTACTGGAACCTGCTGCTGGATGATTTTCATCTGGATTTGCGCAACAGTCCTGAGGAGGTGGAACTCGCGCTGGTCCCCTACTCAAATGAAAACCAGCCGCAGCGATTTGGTCACATGCTGATTCTGAAATTGGCGCATGGGCTCTTGTCCTGGCTCAGCGGGTCGGAAACGAGTGTGAAAGAGGTTCGCTTTGCCTTCGCGCGACCGGATTTTGCCGCAGATTACGCCGTTGTCTTTCCCTGTCCGGTCGAATTTGATGCGCAGCAAACCAGCATCCTTTTTGATCCACGCCAGTTCAATCGTCCGATCACCCGCAGTCCCGCTGAGGCATCTGTGTTCCTTGAACGTGCGCCGCTTGACTGGATCTTCACCGGCTCGCGCGCGCATACAAACAGCCTGCGCGTCCGCGCCTTTCTTTACGGAGTGGCATGGCAGAGCAGCCAACTTCAGGATGCGGCCCATGCCCTGAAAATGACACCGCGGACGCTGAACCGTCGCCTGAAAGAGGAAGGGACATCGTTTCAGGACATAAAGGACGCATTGCGCCGCGACATCGCTATCCGAGCGCTTCAGCAAGGCACGGACAGCATCGAACAAATCGCCTTTGACACCGGCTTTTCTGCCCCGGCGAACTTCCACCGCGCCTTTCGCAAATGGACCGACCGGACGCCCGGATCATACCGGTCATAGGCTTGGGCGCCTGTGGACCCGCCGAAAATCGGGAAACCCACAGGCGACCGGTAAGCGCTTTCGTCAGGCCTTCACATCAACGACGACACGCCCCTTGACCTGCCCCTTCAGGATCGCCGCGCCAAGCGCGGGCAGATCTGTCAGGGTGGCCGGTTGGATCATCGCTTCGAGCTTGTCCATCGGCAGATCGCGCGCGACCCGTTCCCAGGCGCGGACCCGGTTGTCATAGGGTTGCATGACACTGTCGATGCCGAGCAGGTTGACGCCGCGCAAAAGGAAGGGAACGACGGTGGCAGGCAGTCCAGCCCCGCCCGCGAGCCCGACCGCAGCGACGCTGGCACCGTATTGCATCTGGCCAAGCACGCGGGCCAGCATGGCACCGCCGACGGCATCGACGCAACCGCCCCAGGTCTCGGTTTCAAGCGGACGTTTGACGGTTTCGGCCAGCTCTTCGCGCGGCACGATCTGGGTGACGCCGAGGCTCTTGAGGTAGTCGGCGGTTTCGGGGCGTCCGGTAACGCCCGCAACCTCATGACCAAGGTTTGCGAGGATTGCAGTGGCAACAGAGCCGACACCACCGGCAGCGCCGGTAACCAGAACCGGGCCGTCCTTGATGCCATGGTCTTCCAGTGCCATGACCGCGAGCATCGCGGTGAAGCCCGCCGTGCCCACGGCCATCGCCTGGCGTGTGGTCAGGGCGTCGGGCAGCGGCACCAGCATATCGGCCTTCACGCGGGCTTTCTCGGCATAGCCGCCCCAACGGTTTTCACCGACCCGCCAACCGGTCACCACCACCTTGTCGCCCGGCTTGTAGCGGGGATCGCTGGAGGTCTCGACCGTACCGGCAAAATCGATGCCGGGCACATGCGGATAGGTTCGCACCAACCCGCCACCCGGGCCGATGCAGAGCCCGTCCTTGTAATTCACGGTGGAGTATTCGACGGCGACGGTCACATCGCCTTCGGGCAGTTGATTTTCGTCGATCTCGGTGACGCTGGCATGGGTCTTGCCGTCGTCGTCTTTTTCTACGAGCAGAGCTTTGAACATGTGGTGGTTTCCTAGAGCCAGAAATTTTCGTGAACAGTGGCGGGGCGCCGCCCGAGGCTGAACAATGTAGCCTGTGCGCCGGTGGCGAGGACTGAAAAGCCGATCCAGGCCGTGAGGTCGCCGGGAATGGCCATACGAAACAGCAGCGCCCAGAAGATGAGCACGGCACCGAAGAATGCGAACCAGTGCGCACGCCGGACCGATTTGATGCCGATTGCCAGCAAAACTCCCCCCGCCCTTGCCATGGGTTTCTTGTCGGAATAGAATTGCCTGACATTTAAATGTAAGGCAAATGAAAAAAACGAAACGAAATCAAGATGGCGACCTTCCCGCGCAAATCGCCAAGTCCATCCAGGACGCGATTCTGAGCGGAGAATTGACGGCCGACGACCGCCTGCCAAGCGAATCGGACCTCGCCGAAACCTTCAACGTCTCGCGCCCGACAGTGCGCGAAGCGCTCAAGCGCCTTGCCGCGCAATGCCTGATCCGGACCGAGCGCGGCGCCTTTGGCGGTGCTTTCGTCAACCGGCTGTCCTACGAGGAGGCGCGCGGTCAACTCGCAACGAGTTCAACCCTGTTGCTCACCATCAACGAGGTCGCCTTCTCCGTTGCCTGCGAAGCGCGCTACGCGATGGAGAAATCCTGCACCTCGCTTGCCTGCGCGCGGCGCAGTGGCGACGAATTGGCGGCGATGCGCGCAGAAATTCACCGGCAAAGTCAGCCTGATCTCAGCGACGAGGCGTTCTGCGCATCGGATGTCGCGCTGCACAGAACGCTGGTTGACGCGGCATCGAACCCGATCTTGTCCTACCAGCTCGCGGGCGCGGTTGAAGCGATGCAGCCCTTGATGAACATGATCACCTTCAGCGCCCGGTCGAGAGAACAGATCGTGGCGCTGCACACCAGATTGACCGATGCGATCGAGGCGCGGGATCCGGTCAAGGCAGATACGGCGCTGGCCGAGCTCGAAAAGTATACGCTCGATCTCGGAGAAGGGTTCATCGCCTCGCGCGCGAAAACCAGAACCCAGGACGCAGTCGAGCACAGGTGAAGACCTGACGTGTCACTCTTCTCTAATGTGCATCCGAAACCAACCTGACAATGCCGATGACGGTGCCGGAGATCGGACCTCTGAGGGCGCTCACCTTCAAGAACGAGCGCGAAAGGGTGTTCGCTTGCTGCTGTCAGTTTTGGCGTGACCCGACCCTTGTCGAGGTTCGATGTTTCTTTCCCGTGAATAGATTGAAGTTAACGGCACAAAACTGCCCAAAATCCTCGAGACCCGCCGCCTCTGACCAATCAGGATGCCGTGACATCGTGCCTGGATGATCTCGTCAAGAACGACGCCATCGACTTCAAATCAACGGATTGCGCGCCAATTGTCGGCAGTCTGGCAATGGTGCGCTTCAGATGACCCCCTTAGAAATGACGGAAACACATTTGGAGGTGCCCGATGAAAGGTGCAGATATTCTGGTCGATATGCTCATCGGTTATGGCATCGATACTGTGTTCGGCGTGCCCGGCGACACCAACGTACAGTTTTATGAATCGCTCCAGCAGCGCGAGGACGAAATCACCCATGTGATGGCGCGCGACGAACGCTCTGCCGGGTTCATGGCGGATGCCTATGGCCGCTTTACGAACCGACCCGGTGTGGTCGAATGCCCTTCCGGGGCTGGCGCGATGTATTCGCTGCCGCCGATTGCCGAATCCAACGCGTCCTCTGTGCCGGTTATTCTGCTGACCATCGATATTCCTCTGCCCGGCGAAGGCCGGGGGGTGCTGACGGAACTGGATTGCGCCAAACTGTTCGAACCGGTTACCAAGATGTCGATACAGGTGAAATCGGCCGAAAAACTGCCGGAGATCCTTCGCCGCGCCTTCCGGACGGCCTGTTCGGGCAAGCCAGGCGCAGTGCATCTGCAAATCCCTGAGGACCTGCTGAGAGCCGACGTTGATCCGGCGACGGTATCCCTGCATGTCGAGGAGGAGTGCAAAACCTTCCCCGCCTTCCCCACGCGCCCCGCACCGGGACAGGTGGAGCAGCTGATTGGGGCGCTGGAAAAGGCGGATCGGCCGCTTATCGTGTCCGGAGGCGGCGTTCTTCGGGCCTGCGCCGGGGATCAGATTCTACAAGTTTCGGAAAAGCTGAACATTCCGGTTTGCACAACGATGACCGGGCAAGGCACGATGCCCGACGATCACCCGCTCTCGCTTGGTGTCATCGGCGACAACGGGTTCCATCCGCACGCCAACCGATCAATGGAGGAAAGCGATTTCGTCCTGTTCGTCGGCTCCAAGATGGGATCGGTGGTGACCATCGGTTGGACTTTCCCAAAGATCACGCTCAACAAGCGCGTCGCGCAGATCGACATCGATCCGCAGATCATGGCAAACAACTACGAGAACGTGATGTCGATCCCGGGCGACGCCAAGCTTGTTCTGAACGACCTGCTGACCGCCGTGCCCGCTGGATTTGATGGCGCCAAGTACCAGCCCTGGGTGGATCATCTGAACGCGCTACGCCGCAATTTCTGGGACAACGCCCAGGATTTGTTGAACAACGACAGCACTCCGCTGAGGCCCGAACGGGCGGTGCGGTGCTTCAACGAGGCGCTTGAAGCCTCTGGCGAACCTGCGCTGATCTATTCCGATGCGGGCACGCCGACGCCGCATATGACGCGGTTCCTGAAGAACAACGACAAACGCACACGCTTTGCGATCCCCCGCGCGTTCGGCGGGCTGGGCTCGGCGCTGCCAGCAACGGTCGGAGCCTGGCGCGCCGACCCGACCCGCCGCCCGATTGGCCTGTTCGGTGACGGCTCTTTCGGCATGTCTATGGGGGAACTGGAAACACTTGTCAGGTTGCAGATCCCGGCCATTCTTTTGCTGTTCAACAATGGCCATTTTGGCTGGATCAAAGGTCTGCACCGGCTGAGGGGCCACAATCAGTGTTTCGGGGTGGATTTCACTCCCCCCAAAGGCCAGGCCATCGCAGAGGCCTTTGATCTGAAAGCCTGGACGGCGAAAACGCCGACAGAGCTCGACACCGCGCTCGCCGAGGCATTTGCGCACAAGAAAGGGCCCTGCCTCATCGATGTGCATGTCGAATCCATCGCGGACCGGGTTCCGCCCGTCTATTCTTGGCTCAACAAGCGCGGTAAGGACCCGCTGCGGCTTGAAGCCGAGGATGTTGCCTTCCTTTGAGTGAAAATATGACCATATCCTCCCCCCGTTCCACCTCAGTTGCCGGAAAAGACATAACCGTTCTGGGCGCCGGAATGGTTGGAACCTGCACGGCACTTGAGCTTCAAATGCGTGGCGCACGGGTGACGCTGATCGATCGCAAGGAACCCGGCCGTGAGACATCCTATGGCAATGCCGGGGTGCTTGCCCGCTCTTCCTTGTTTCCGCTGAACAATCCCGGATTATTGGGAGATCTGCCGAAACTTCTGACAAACCGCAGCGCCGCCTTGCAATATGACTGGCGCTTCGTGCTTAGGAATCTCTCTTGGGCGACGCGGTTCATCCTGAATGCCCGGCCTGCGCGGTTTCGCGAGACAACGCAGGCGCTGGACAATTTGATTCAGCTTTCGATTGCAGGTCACAAGGCACTGATCTCGCAAACCGGTCAGGAGCACCTGCTCTCGGACAAGGGCTGGGTCTTTCTCTATCGGTCTCAGGAGCAGTTCGGTAAAGCTGGCCTGCAACGCCGGACCTTGCAGGAATTCGATGTCGACACAGAGATCCTGGATGCGGAAGGATTGAGGCAGCTCGAGCCCGCCTTGAATGCGATCTTTCCGCGCGCTTTGTGGATCAAGGATACCCATTCGGTCAGCGACCCCGGCGCCCTAGTCGAGGCCTATGCACAGCTGTTTCGCAGCAATGGCGGCATCATTGAACAGGAAGAGATCCGATCCGTTTCCGAGGACGAGCGTGGCGTGACGCTTGAGTTCGGGGGCGGGCGGTCCCGCAGGTCGGCTCATGTGGTCGTTTGCCTGGGTCCCTGGAGCAAATCCCTGATGCATACCTTCGGCTATGACGTTCAGATGGGGTTTGAGCGCGGATACCATGCCCATTTCACCGGTGAGCAGGGCGGGGCGAATGCGCCGCTCACCCGCCCGATCTACGATACCGGAGGAAGCTATGTGCTCGCACCGATGTCACAGGGGCTGCGCCTGTCGAGTGGTGTGGAGCTGAAGGATTGTGATGCCCGACCGACTCCGGTGCAGCTTGATATCGTGGAACACGCGGCGCGGCAGGCAATCTGCCTTGGACAAAGGATCGAAGAGCAGCCCTGGCTGGGCAGTCGTCCGACCTTTCCCGACAGCCGTCCGGCGATTGGACTGGCGCCCGATGCGAAACATATTTCTGTTGCCTTCGGTCATCAACATATTGGATTGGCAACCGGTCCCGGAACGGCGCAAATTCTGGCCGATATCATTGAGAGCAAGTCGCCCCCGATCGACGCCCACCCGTTTCGCCCAGAGCGATTTATCCGGCGCCGTCGCTGATCAACGCAGGCCCCGCGTCTCGACGGCAATCCAGTCGCGGAACCTGAGCACCGATTTCGACACTCCGCGACGCTCGGGGTAAACCAGATAATAGCTGAAGCCACTCGGGACAGCCGACCCAAAGGGCAGATGCAGCCGACCGCTTTCAAGATGGTCTTCGATCATGAACACCGGCAGGACCGCCAGTCCGATACCGGCCAAAGCCGCCTCGATTACCATTGTGGTTTGCGAAAACCGGGGGCCGGAAATCGGCCCTTGATGCTCGGCCCGCTTGGCTTCCATCCAGCGCAGCCAGCTGTCAGGCCGGTGGGCATTTTGTATTTTCAGATAGCGGTTGTGATGGTCCAGCGGCAGTTCTGCCCCTGGGGCGATCAGAGAGGGCGCCGCAACCACCGCTACGTTTTCCACGATCAACTGAGACGTGACCATATTCGGCCAAGCGCCGCGTCCGCGCATGACAGCAACATCCAGGTTCTGGTCTTCGATGTCGGTCTCGCTGCGCAGCGGGAGCATGTTGAACCTGAGATCCGGGTGGCGAGAGAGGAAATCCTTCATCCGAGGCACCAGCCACCGGCTGGCCAAGCTGTCCTGTATTCCGATTTGCAAGGCATCCTGGGCACGGCTGCCGCGCACCGCATCGATTGACGCCTCCTCCAGGTCTTCGAGAATGCCTGTGATCGCGTTGGCGTATGCCTTGCCCGCATCGGTCAGAACAAGCCGTGGGCCAAACCGTTCGAACAGGCGTATGCCCAACTGCTGTTCCAGCTTGCCGATCTGTCGGCTAACGCCGCTCTGGGTCAGCCCCAGTTCGTCCCCCGCACGCGTGAAGCTCAGATGGGTCGCTGCGGATTCGAATGCCTGCAGTGAGGAGAGGGAGGGAAGGTATCGCCGCATATCATGATGATATGTCATTCAATGCCAACTATTCAACATTTTTCGCATGGTCGCACCCGTGGCAAGATCGCCGAACAAAATAAGTCCAACAGGGAACAAAGAACATGCGAAAACGCGATTCCATCGACCGAAACTTGATTGCCCTACTGGAAGAAGACGCCCGCGCCTCCACCTCGGAAATAGCGCGCCGGCTGGGGGTGGCCCGGTCCACAATCAATGAGCGTATGGCCCGCCTCGAACGCGAAGGCGTCATCATGGGCTATTGCGCAATCATACGCCCGGAAGAAGATGTTCAGGAAATGCGCGCAATGGTGTCTCTGCGTTGCGAACGGATCGCCTGTCGGGCCATCATCAACGAGCTGCGCGCTTTTCCGGAAATCGACGAATGTGTCTCGGTCACCGGAGAGGATGATCTTATGTGCTTGGTGCGCACCCCATGTGCGGAAGACCTGGATGCGCTGGTCGACGACATTTCCCAGATCAGCGGCGTCAAGTCCGTCGGCGCGACGATAATCCTGGCCAGCAAGTTCACCCGACGCGGCCGCGTGACGGCCCACCCCGTTCCGCTGAAACTTGCCAGCTAGGACCGCGCCCCGGCGCGCACCAAGCTGTGTGCCGCATCGGCCAAATGAAAGACCGGAAGGCCGGTTTCTGCCCTGATCGCAGCCGCATAGGGCGGTAGGTTGCCGCATTCCAGGATCACGGCCGACAAGCCCTTGCCGCGCCGCACAAGGTCATGTGCGGCCGCGACCACGTCGCGTTCCATCGCCTCACGAGAGAATTCACGCAGCTGAGCGCTGCGGGGTACCAGGAAGGTGCTGGAAAACAATTGACTGCAGTCCATTCCAGAGATCTCGGCCATTTCGGGATCAATCCCCGCCGCTGCCAGAGCATTCGGCCCGAGCGACGCCCGAGATGCCGTCATGATGCCGATACGACCGGGGCAAGCTATTCTTGCCATCGGATAGAGCGACAAGGCCGACAACATCACCGGAATCGACACTGCTGCGGCGATCTGCGCCTGAACGGAGACCAGAAATCCACATGTCGAGACCAGCGCCGTGGCGCCGCGCACCTCCAGGGTTTGCGCGGCCGAAATGAAGCTTTCGACCAGATCGGTGGTCGGCGGGCCGTCCTGGACGATCGCTGTGCTGTCTGCACCGTCCACCACCAAGACCTCGCACGGGAAAGGATAAGTTTCCGGCGCCCCGACGTCACCGGGGATCCGTGGAAACGCGGTGTCGAGCGACAGGATACCCAGTTTCAAATCAAATCGCCCCTGTTTGGTTATTCCCTTGAACCGGTGAGCGGTTCAGAGCGGATGACACAGTGCAATACACTCTGGGTCCCACTTCACCCTGCCTCACGGCGGCGCACAACCATCATTTTGCCGGGTTTTCCCATTCTCCCAGCAGATTGCTAGTTTCGTTTGGATGCCAGCATGTACAGGATATCTTCAAATAAAATACGACCAAAAACCAAACAGGGAAACAGACATGACGTATAAGATCGCCACGATTGCCGCCTCGGTTATTGCGCTGACATCAAGCGCAGCATCGGCAGAGAAATGGGATATGGCACTGGCCTATCCCGCCTCGAACTACCACTCGGAAATCGCGGCGGCGTTTGCTGCCGAGGTTACCGAGAATTCCGATCTTGAAATCGTGACCCACCCGAATGGGTCGTTGTTTTCAGGCTCCGAAATCTTCGGAGCCGTACGCAAGGGCCTGGCTCCGATCGGTGAACGCCTGATCTCAGCGCTCGGCAATGACGACGCGGTCTACGAAGTCGACAGCGTGCCGTTCCTGGCTACCGGATTTGATGGCGCCAAGACATTGTACGAAGCCTCGAAGCCCGCACTGATTGAAACCCTGGAAGATGCCAAGCTGCACTTCCTCTATTCCTGCCCGTGGCCTCCGCAAGGATTTTACAGCACCGTGGAAGCCAACGATCTGGACGCGCTGTCCGGTCTGAAATTCCGCGCCTACAACGCCACAACGTCGAAGATGGCCGAGGGGTTGGGCATGGTGCCGACCAAGATCGAAGCGGCCGAACTTGCTCAGGCTTTTGCAACTGGAACCGCCCAGTCGATGATTTCCTCGGGCTCGACCGGCTACGACACCAAACTGTGGGAGCATGTCAATTACTACTACGACGTGAAGGCCTGGCTGCCGCGTAACATGGTCATCGTGAACGGCGATGCCTGGACGGGCTTGGACGACGCAACCAAGGGCGTGATCACGGCTGCCGCCGCGACTGCCGAAACCGCCTGCTGGGCCAAGGCAGAGGAACTGGACAGCTGGTATATCGATCAGTTCAAAGCGCAGGGTATGACCGTCGGCACGCTTCCCGACAGCGTTCAAGCCGCGTTTGAAAAGGTTGGCGCTGAACTCAAGGCGGCGTGGGCTGAACGCGCCGGTGAAAAAGGTGCAGCCATTCTTGAGGCCTATGAGGCGGCAAAATAAGCCACGTCTTTGAGGATCGCGCCCGGATCGGGCGCGATCACATCTCTATGCACCTGCGGTGAGGGGAGTAGCGAATTGCGCAGACTGTCTGATTTTCTGGACCGGGTTTACCGGCTGGGGGGCATATTATCGGGTGTCAGCCTGGCTGGCTTGTGCCTGCTCGTGCTCTACAGCATCCTGTCGCGCCTCTTGGGGCTCTACGCAGGTGGCGCGACAGATTTTGCTGGCTATTTCATGGCAACATCCACCTTTCTGGCGCTGGCCGATACGTTCCGGGCGAATGGCCACATCCGGGTGCAATTGCTGGTGCAGAGCTTGGTCGGCGGCACGCGTCGGGCGATAGAAATTATCTGCCTTATGGTGATGGCCGCCGCCACCCTCTTTATCGCGACCTACATGACGCGGCTGGTCTTCGACAGCTACAGTTTTGGTGAGCGCAGCGAGGGCGCCGATGCGATACTGCTCTGGATGCCTCAGACCCCGGTGGCCATTGGGGCCATCCTGCTGGCGATGTCCGTTCTGCATACATTGCTTCAGGCGTTTGTCGATTATAACGCCGTGAACCCTGAAACCAGAGGGCATGAAGGGCCAAACGAAGTATGACTGAGACCTTATCCATCATCATCTTCCTCACGTCCCTTTTCGTCCTACTCGGGCTTGGAGTCTGGGTCGGGATTGCCCTGCTGATTACGGCGATACTGGGCATGGCGTTGTTCACCAACGTCCCAATTGGCGACGCCATGGCGGTCACAATCTGGGGCGGGCAATCGTCGTGGACCCTGACGGCGCTGCCTCTCTTCATCTGGATGGGCGAGATCCTCTTTCGCACCAAGCTTAGCGAGACCCTGTTTCGCGGCCTTGCGCCCTTCCTGCGGCGCCTGCCGGGCGGGCTCTTGCATGTGAATGTCGGCGCGTCGGCGGTGTTTGCTGCAATCTCGGGCTCGTCGGCGGCAACGGTGGCCACAGTCGGCAAAATGTCGATCCCCGAACTGACCCGGCGCAACTATCCCGACCACATGATCGTCGGCACATTGTCCGGAGCTGGCACGCTGGGGCTTCTGATCCCGCCATCCATTTCCATGATCATCTTCGGTGTCACGGTCAACGAGAGCATTTCAAAGCTGTTCATGGCCGCGATGATACCGGGTATATGTCTGGCACTGATGTTCATGGCCTATATCGTTTTGTGGTCATTCCTGAACCGAAAGACCTTCAACCCCGTTCAGGACTTTGAGGTGTCGAGTCTGGGCAGACGTCTGGCCAATCTGCTTCCGGTGCTGTGCCTGATCGGGGCGGTCATTGGCTCTATCTACAGCGGGATCGCCACGGCAACCGAAGCGGCGGCGCTCGGTGTCGTCGGATCGTTGCTGCTGTCGTTCTGGCAGCGCAGCCTGACCCGCGCCAGTTTCACTGAAAGCGTGATGGGATCGGTGCGCACAACAGCAATGATCATGCTGATCCTGATGGGCGCCAGTTTCCTGTCGCTGGCGATGGGGTTCACCGGCATCCCACGGGCATTGGCCGAAGCCATCGGCAGTTGGAACCTGGGGCCGCTGGAGTTGATCGCGATCCTGACGGTTTTCTACATCATCCTGGGCTGCTTTCTGGACGGGCTCAGCTCGATCGTGTTGACCATGGCCGTGATCGAACCGATGGTTCGCGCCGCCGGTTTCGACATGCTCTGGTTCGGCGTCTATCTGATGATCGTGGTCGAAATGGCCCAGATCACGCCGCCCATCGGCTTCAACCTGTTCGTTCTGCAGGGGATGACCGGGCGTGATATGGGGTTCATCGCCCGCGCCTCCTTTCCGATGTTCGTGGTCATGTGCCTCTTTGTGCTGGTCCTGGTGTCTTTTCCGGGCCTTGCGACCTGGCTTCCCGGAATACTGAGCAAATAGGAGCCAGACATGAAGCCGAAAATCGTACTGGTTATGGTCGATATCGCGCATGAGGAAAGCAGCCTTACGCTGTTGTCATATGTGCGGCAGAATTTCGAAGAGAGCACCATCCACGTGGCCTACGTCATGCCCTACGGCTATTACAGCTATGTTGAACCCTTTGTGTCGAAAGAGAGTCAGGCGGCCGCAGCGGAACGTGCACGACAGCATCTGTCTGCATTGCTCTCAAGATCTGGCCTGGAGGATGCGTCCTATCATGTTCTGCGTGGCGGAATCGGTGAGCAGGTTGTCCTGGAAGCAAGCTCGATAAAAGCGGACCTGGTGGTGATCAACGCAACACGGTTGGACAGCCGCCATACCACGCTTGGAACGCATGCTGCGCAGATCGCGCGCCATTGCGGCTGCAGCGTCCTTTTGCATCGCGCCCCGACTGCGGACGCATAGCACGCGTGCTGGGGCCTCGCGGATCGGGCCTGTTGCTATCGCAGAGGCCGTTTGCCTGAGCCCCGGTTCAGCACATGACACGACGATCCGGAGCGTTTAGCTCGCACCGCCGAGATAACGGCCTGCTAGGGGGCGGGCCGAGCTGATGTAACGCGCGTTGCGATTAAAGAGACTGAAAAGGAAAAAGGCTTAGAGATTTCTCTCTAAGCCTTTAAATTCTATGGCGCGTTGGGGAGGATATACATCCTCTATGTTTTTCAATAGGTTGGCGATTTCTTAGACAAAACCGGCCTATGAAAGATCAATTGGTTAGGGGGAGTGCTGTCTAAAGGGTACGCCCCGAAATCCTGTCAAGAGATTTTGTGTCCAGAGCATTGCAAACGGGGGAAGTCGAAGTTGGATCTATCCGCTACTTCGACCTAGATTTCGCCCGCGCAGCCTTCGGCGTCGTCTTGTCATGTTTCAAGGAAATCAGGCTAGTGTGTAGGAACCTAGGGGCGCCTGATGATACGAGAGAGTGTGAGCAATTCTATCACACGAACTCTACTCCTTCGCAGCAAGATCTACTGCAAAAGGCAACTGAGATTGATATGGAAAGCGGGTCGCAATTCCATCCACCGATTGGTGCACGATGAAGTATTTCTATGTTGAGCCAGAAGTAGCAGGTGGACTTGGTCGCGAGACTGAAATGGACACGAGCGTCCATCCACCAATCGTGAGACGATTACACTATGAGCTAGATGGCTGGCTGGGTGATGTTCTGCTCGAGAGCTTCCCGGTCTTTGTCGTGACTGAAGCAGCCGTGGAGGCTTTGACGGCAGCATGCGTAAGTGGTGCGAATTTCGATGTCGCGACTGTCACGTTCAGCGATACGTTCATCGAGCAATACCGCGACCGAGTTCTTCCGCGTTTCTTTTGGTTGAAGCCAGTTGGCTTTACAGGTCGCGATGACATAGGCACAGCATTGGATGGACGACTCGTCGTGTCCGAGAGAGCGCTGCGAGTGATTGAACCGCTCGGGATATCGAATGCGGTGATTCAAGAATTCGACGGATCGCATCAAGCATAGGGCCAAAATCTGCGCCCATCGCCTCGTCCACGCAACAAATGCGGGATAGGCACACATGCTCTGACGCCCGACCTTTCGCCCCCAAGGCTAGAGTTTTCCGCCTTTTCTCAGCATGGCGGGCTGGTATCGCCATGTGAGTTTGCCAGCATTGCTGAGGGGATTCCCGCTGGCGCTGTGCAGACGATCTCGCTCTGCAGCGACGAGAGCGCTTGTGAGCAGGGCTGAGAAACCTGGGCCGCCTCAGCTTTGGCCCCTACTCGCGCAGACATATCCTGCCCGCTCCCGGCCAGACCGGCACGCGCATGTCGCGCACTCCGGGCCGAGGGCATGGCGGGCGCTGTGCTCGTCTCGCCCGTCATCGGACGAGGCAGAGCCACAAGGCGCGCACCAGGGAGGATATGTTGATCAGTAAGCAAAGGTGATCTCAATCAATGTCCTGAAAGTTCCCCGCGCGTAGACCGCGCGGGGAACGCGGGATCAGGCATCAGCTTCGCTGCGCGGCTGGGTGCTCTTATCGCCGGCTTTGTCGTCGGCCTTTGCGCGGTTGAGCAGCTCCCGCACCCGCGCTTCAGTCCCCTTCGGCGTCAGCGCATGTTTGAGGATCCGGCGGCGATTGCTGACGGTCGCAAGATAAGCGAATTGGACGAACACCTCGCCTGCCTCTTTGGGCGCATTTTCTGCAGCCCATTCGAGCCAGACATCGATGGTTTCGGCGATCGCCGCCCGCGCTTCGCGCTGAATTTGATCGTCTTTGCGAGCTTGTTTGTCCGCGATTTCGCCGACCTGTGTCATAGCTTTTGCAAGCCGCGCTTGGATCGCGGGGGTCATTTCAAACTGCACCTTGCGGTGCTTGCGAGCGGGTTTGTTCAGAAGTGCGTTTGTCACCTTAATAGCTCCTTTCAAACGTTTCGTTTTTCACCGGAGCGTCAGGTTTTTGGTTTGTCGTCTCCAGATAAATAGAAGGTTGGACGACATGAGAATTTGCGAAAACAGAATCTCAAATTATTTTACAAGTGTCTGATAATATTGCGTTGTTTTTTCTCAATTTTGAGGTGGGCCATGTGCGGGACCGGCCGCACAGGCCTGCCCAACCTCAGCGTGGCTCATCGCATTCCCGATCCTCGCTCCGTTCGTCGTGAGCGAGGCTTCGGCATGTCAGCCGGTTGACCCCGCTTGGAATTGGCTCCGGTTTCTCACTAATTTTCACGCGCTGGTACGGTAAAATCTGCCAACATGTTCCGCGAAGAGCTCGTGAAGATTGCTGATCTTCTTGAGATCATCTGCAATCTTTGGCTAATGGGAAAGCAGTTCATCCCATTAGTTTGACGTGCTCCCCTGAGAGTCCGGGTTGATTGGTTAGCTCTGTTCAGGGTTTGGTCTTTTCTTGACCGTTGGTGATACTCCCACGGGGTGAGTCCGTCGAGGCTCGAATGTGGGCGGTGATGGTTGTAATCGTCGCGTCAGGCCCCGATCAGAGCCCGAGCATGGCGCAGATTTGCGAACAGGTGCTCGTTCAGGCACTCGTCGCGCAGGCGGCCATTGAAGCTTTCCACAAAGCCGTTCTGCATCGGTTTTCCCGACGCGATGTAGTACCATTCAACGCAACGCTCCTCCTGCCACTTCAGGATCGCATTCGAGGTGAGCTCGGTGCCGTTGTCCGAAACCACCATGCAAAGATAGCCCCGCATCTCAGCAATCCGATCCAGCTCTCTGGCGACACGCACGCCCGACAGCGACGTATCAACCACAGAGGCGAGACATTCTCGGCTGAAGTCGTCGATCACGTTCAGGATGCGGAACCGGCGCCCCTCGGAAAGTGTGTCTGACACGAAGTCCAGGCTCCACCGCTGGTTCAGCCCTTGCGGGATCGCCATCGGCGCTCTGGTGCCGATAGCACGCTTGCGGCCTCCCCGTTTGCGCACGGTCAGCCCCTCTTCGCGGTAGATCCGGTAGAGCCCTCCGCCCCACAATCGATCCACTGGATCGATTGCTTCAAAGGCTTCGATCCAGTTCACGTCCCAGCCCTCGCGCTTCAACAAGATGTGCAGGCGGCGATAGCCAAACCGCCGGCGCTCAGCCGACAGCTCCCGCAGCCGCTGGCGCAGATCTTTGTCCTCCGGCCGCTTCGGGTGCCGCCGATACACACGCGGATCGATCCCCGCCAGGGCACAGGCCCGCCGTTGCGAGTAGCTCTTTTCTTTCATGGCCCAGTCCACAGCCCGCCGCCTCGAACCGGGCCTCAGAAGCGTCCGCAGGCTCACCCGAACGCATGGCGTTCGCCTGCTCCCATTCCGAGCATCTCCTTCGGCGTGGCGACGTCCATCATCTGCTCGGCTAGCGTTGTTCGGGGAAAACGCCCCACTGGGGCCTTTTCTGATCCCTCCAACTCTTGAGCTTCGCGTTCTCGGCTTCGAGGGCCTTCAACCGTCTCGCATCCGACACTTCCATGCCGCCATACTTCGACCGCCATTTGTAAAAGGTCGCATCGCTGATCCCGTGCTTGCGGCACAGCTCCTTCGCGCCGAGCCCGGCCTGGTGCTCCTTCAGGATGCCAATGATTTTCTCTTCGCTGAAACGGCTTCTCTTCATCGTCTCTCTCCTCAGTTGGAGAACAGGCTAACCTCAAATCGAGGACTTTTCAGGGGAGCACGTCTAGTTCAATCGCCCGCTACCTTTCCTTCTGACGGTCACGATGCTAGCCTTTAAAAACACCGTATCGCACCGACCGCTCTTCAAAGTGGTATTTTGCAGCCACACAACCAGAAAGCCGAGAAATGATAATTGTTTTTGGCCGAATTGCCATTGCAGAAGACAGCCGACATGCTGCAATCAACGCGATTCACGACCTTCAAAAACAAAGCAGAACCGAGCAAGGCTGTCTTGCCTACACATTTTGCCCATCCCTAGAAGACGCTATTACATTTTTTTGGTTTGAGTGCTGGGAAAACCATCAATGTTTTCTAAAGCACTCAGAATCCAAACACGTAGAGGTTTTCAAGAAACGACTATCCGAAATAACTGTTCTCGAACAACACAAGAAAATTGTTCGGGCCGAGGAAATTTAGAAGCATTATCCTTACACACCCAGAAGGCCAAGTCATTGTCCTTAAAAGATTGATTTCCCGTTGCGCTTCTTCCCATTACATTGAAACCAACTGTACTCAGAGCAATACCCACCGAACACCTTCATCAACTTCGCCCAAGCTTGAGACTCAGGTGCCGGAAAACAAAAGCCTAGGCCTACATAACCGAAACCTTCGCGCCGTTATTTTTAACACTTGTTGACCAAACGTCAGCATCAATACCAATCAACTCTAAGATATGTTCAACCTCATCTAATGAGGTCTCCAACTCATCATCTTCTGCAACCCAATACAACGTAGGTCCCAGTGACGAAATGCCAATGCCAGAAAACCCAGCTTTCGCAAGCGACTGATGAACAACCATGACCTCCTTTGGCTGCAAAGACCAAACGATTTTTTTAAATCCCGTCTTCTGGATTTCATCCAAAATATAACGGAAATGCCCGATATCACGCTCCAGAACTGCGGGAACAAGTCCCATCAGTATTAGGCTTGCCATCCGGTCCGCCCCGGACCGATCAATGGGACAAATTCTCGAAAATAGATCGATTTCGTCTTGCCCAGACATTCCACTATAACACTTCGGCGTCACACACAGAAATTTCCAGTCCTCAGGCATCTCCTCCCGCCATACAAGCGAGGGAAGACCGCAATCACTGGCAGCGGAAGGCAAAAAAGATTTCTTTGTACGATTTGGGCCGAATGCGTGGCCACAATCCAATACAATTCCTCCGTGTTCGTGCGCCCAGACCCCAACTCCAGATGCTCCACCTCGCCCACTAAGGCGTAACAATTCTCCATTTTTATACGGCGAACCTGCAATAACATTGAACGCATGAAGCAATGCTAGCCTCACTTGAGTTCCAGATCCAAGACCGACATGCCTCGCAATACCGCGCCTTTGCACAACACGAACCGAGCCAAGGTTTGGATAGTATTCCCCGTACTCATGACAAAGTGATCGCAACAATTCAGAGTCACCGTTGTCACAAAGTGAACTCACCTCGTTTTGGCGATCTGAAGACAATTTCTCCACAAAAAGCTCAACAAAAGGCTCACTCAACGAAACACCGATACTTCCATCTACCCGCCCGTCTTGCCCATTCATGTCAATCAAACAAAAAGCGAGTCTCGCGTAACCGCGAGACATGACCGAACCTATATTACCCTTCATTTGACAAAAACCTCCCAAACTGGCGATACACCCCGCGAAGGTGAGACATCTTGTTCTTTTCCTCAATGGTCATCTCTGCATAGGTCTTGGATTGGCCATTTGGGATAAAAATCTGATCGTAGTAGTAGTCGCGCGCACCCCGAGGTTCTTTCGAAATCGCGCCTTGGATATCGTCAGAGAACACATGTATTCTGCGCCCATCACAATACCCAAGCGAAAGCGATGCGCACGCACTTCTATCTGCGCCAGGCGGAATAATCTTACAAAGATCGGTCTTGAGAGCATCTACAATTGGCTTTGAAAGCGCCCCTGGAAGGTCGTTCAAGTACTTAATATAGAGACCACCATGATCAACATAAACCGGCTCCAGCACCTGGGAAAAGGCAGACTTAACCTTTTCCCGAATGACGAGCGACTCGTCAAGAGAAAGCACCTCTTTCAGCTCAACCCGAACCACTTCAATCCGGATGCCGAATTCAGCAAGTATTAATCCACCTTCAATCGATTTTTCCGGATTTCCCGTAGCCAAGAATACAGTTCTCAAAGTAGCAACTCCAAAAACTCACTAATACTATCTGACTTGTCAGACGGATTTAATTCAATTGGGATAATATTAAAGCGCTGCCGAAGAATCTTTCTCTGCACTTCCCCAATACCGAAACCGACATAGTATGATGGCGGCTGATCAACCATCGGCGTCGAACCTCCAGCCCAAATCTCGCGAAGCTTATACCACAAAAGCCTCATATTAATGTCTTCAAAGCTATACCCAAAAAAAAGCAAGGATCGGTTCAGCAAGTCGCTACGAAGCTTAATATCAAGTGGACTATCCAGAGATAGTCTCCTAAAATAGTCTTGCTCGGTGATGATCAGCGAATCCGGTCTGGACAGGTCTCCATGGAATTTCACAACCTGCGAAACGCCGCCCGACATACGCTGAGCCTCAGTTCCCCTTACAACCGTGACCACGTCTTTCCCAAAGTTACTCAATGACTTTTCAAGAATATTATCGTAGTTTGTAGTATAGTGAACAGGAGCATCGAGAGCCGCCAAAAGTTGGTGCGGGCGTGAATGCGCTACATCGATCTCGTCATCGTTAAACCAACGCCGCAGCTGTTCTACAAGCTCAGTTCGTTCGTTTCCGTTCTTGATTAAAAAGAAATCAGCCAACTGCGGATATGTGCCTTGACACAAAAAGATATCTGGATCGAAATCCAAGTCACGAGCCATGAACTCAATCAACTGCCGCCAAGATGGAAGACCAAATGGCTTTGAAAACCCGGCACCTATGAACGGGATTATACGACCATCAGCTGAAAGCTTACGGAGGTCCTCAATCAATCCTGCGTCAGGGTGCAACATTGCGTTTCCTTAGCGTGGTTTGGATGATGCTCACAACCTCCCGAATACTGTGCAGGTCTGAAATCCGGACAACGGCATCAAGCTCACACTGCCCCTGGGCGGAACAGTCATTAACTCGTGCAATAACTTCATCATAAGGCATCGTGCTCCGCTGACGTATACGCTCTTCGACTTTGTTCAAGTTCGTAGCATAAAGATGCACGATTATCGGAGAAACGCTGAAGGTGCTTTGTAACTCATCCGCTCTCCAAGTGGGGCAAATAAAAAGTGCATTTTCCGATTCGTTGACCTCGGCCACGACATCTTTGTGGAAGCCGTAGAAGTTGCCGAACAACAAGTCAGAGAAGAGAAAGTCTCCCCGACGAATGGCCTGACGAAACTGCTTTTCGGTCACGAAATTGTATTCTTCATCCTTGTCTTCGCGCCTCGGCCTACTCGTCGTGGCTTTGATCAAAGAAAAATTGTTCTCACGCAACAGAACTGAGGCCACGGTTGATTTACCCACACCAGAGCCGCCCGTCAGGATGAGAATGCGTTTCGCCATATTCTTCACGTTACCTCAGCAAAGGCTTTTTGCGACTCTCGAGTTTCTTCCCTTTCTTAGTGGTGAGAAGTCTCTTCGGTACAAGGAACCAACTATCGTAGGGCTGGAAGTGTTCGCGCAAACTTGGCCCCCAAAATTCTTTGACATACTCTGTCGTAGCATGAATCAAGTTGTCATGTGTTTCCGTTGAACCGCGTGAAAACGCGTCAACAAGAGGTTTGATCACATAGTGCGATAGTTTGAAGTCAAAACTAAAGCTGTGCCGTTCAAAATATCCGGGTTTTTCCAAGAAAATGCACTTGTAGCTGTCCGAATCAAAGGTAGTACTCAGACCATTTCTCTCTCGAATTGGAATGTCTTTTTCAACTTCCATGAGATCACGGCACAGCACTCTTTTTACCTGAAAATCTCTATCAAACTGAAACAGCAAGTTCTGCGCATTCCACTCTGGAATTAGTCCATGGTCTCTGGAGAGCAGAACGTACGCATCGATGATTGGGTAAATGAACTCAGACAAAAAATCATGTTCTTGCAAATTGCGCAACCGCACTATTTGTTGAAGTAATAATTCGTCATTCGAGTTGCGCCTGTCTTGTGAGAACATAGAAAATACCGGCACCGAATAAAGGCTCCCATCACGGGGGGGGCGAGGGATACGATCTCGGACAATGACTGCGATGTCGTTGCTACTATCTAGCAGGAAATTGCAGAAGTCGCTTGCCAATATTCCAAACTTAGCGTCAGACCTAGTCAAGACCTCTTTCTGAATGATGCGTGATATTTCGACTTCGGCAATTGCTTTTCTTTTCGGCAGGCTTCTTTCAATTCGCCCTAAGACTCCTGCGTAGTGCAGCTTCAAGTAGAACCCTTCGTCTCCTGTGGTCGCCAAAGTACGAGGACTAGCAGTGGGGCGAACTTCATATGTGGATTGTTGATTCTTATGAAGGTGCTTCAGATCGTCCGCGTTGTCAGGGTGAATTGGTATCGACCGAAGTGATCCAGAAACAAAGTGAGGTTTCAACTTGTCCGGTATTGAGCCGTAGGTTTCAACTTGTTCCGACCAAATCGTGGGCAAGTGGAAACGATCAAGGCCTTGTGTTGGAGAGAACATCTTTGACGAGCTCCGCATGAATGAGAACCCACTTGGAGACCCATCGTTGACATACCTCTCCATGTAGTCGAGCGATTCCTTTGGATCCGCGATTATGTTGTCCAGAAGCAAAGCAGCCCCACCTTGTTGCACGTCATCATTTGTACATCTTTCAGGGCCGCGTGCAATTGCGGTTGAGCTTCTTGCTGGCATGGGTGCGGAGTAGTGTTGGCCGCAGTTGGCCACTTCAAGTGTCCATTTAACCTTCTTGTCGTGCTATTTTTTAAGCAAGAAGGACAGCTTTGTGGATCGTTGTAGACCCACCGTGGCACGTTGATACCGTCGGGGGGAGCACATCATCAAAGCAATCACGACCCCGCCCGAGCCTCGACGAGCTCACCCCTTGAGAGTAGCTCCAACGGTCAAGAGAGAGCCACTCCCGGAACAAAGCTAGCTAACAAACGCAGTTTCTCAACTGAGCAGATCAACTCCAACCGGATACGGAGAACGCGGCGCGGCAAGTTGCTTTCGTCAGGCGTTCTTTTGGGGGCGGGGAGGCCCGGAGATTGCCCCACCCTCACCGCCCATCACCCCGCCCGCGCCCCACACCCCGCTCATCGCGCTCATCGTGATGCAGTTTAAACCCGGTGAGCCCGCGTATGAACGATTTCGCTTTCTCGGCAATCTTCATGCGCTGTTGCGTTGGAAGCTCTTTCACAAGTTCGACGAACAGCTCGTAGAGACCACTGATCTTCTTGAGATCTTCATCGACCTCTTTCTTCGCCGCGCTCACGCCCCGCGCCATAGCACGGCTGAACGCCGCTTTTGCCCGTTCGAAGCCCCGGCGTGATTTCCGGTAGGCTGGCTCGCTGCCTGGCGTCGCGTTCTCCTTCGGTGATCCGACCGGTTGCCCTGCCTCGTCGATCTCGCCGGCGGCCATGGCCTCGGCGAAGGCGATCACGGTATCGGCCTCGGCCTTGACCTCACTGGCCTCAGCCTCGCGCTCTGTGACTTTCGTCTCGCGCGTGGCCAGCTCAGCTTCCTGTCTTGCGACTGTCTCGTCACGCTTGGTCAATGCGGCTTCGCGTGCCTTCAACCGCTCTACCTGCGCCTTGAACCCCTGCACCCGCTCGGCCATTTGCGTTTCGATGCGCCGTTGCTGCGCGTGCTGTTCTGCCAGCTTTCTCTCATTCTCCTTCTGACGTTCCGCCTCACGGGCCAGGCGCAATTCTTCCTTCCGGCGCCATTCGGCGGGCCGCACATGGCGCGGATTTACGGGCGGCTCTTCGCCGTTCTGCAGCGCCTCGCGGATCGCCTGTTTCCGCCGTTCTCCGCGCACCAGTCCGGCCTCGCTGAACCATTCTCCAACGCTGTCCTGCGCCGCTTCATAGTTCTTGATCATCGGATGGATCGACGGCTGCAGCATCTGGCAGTCCGTGCCGTATTTCTTCACCACAGCGCGCGGCATGATGACCGCGTGAATGTGATATGCCTGCTCGTCCCGATCAGCGCGGGCGTGAATGACATCATCGCCGAAATGCTCACGAAGCCAGTCCACCGCCAGTGTCTCGAACTGCTCCTGACGGGACACGTCACCGTCGTCGTTTTGCGCGAACCACTCCTTGTTCGCGGTCAGAATGAGCTCGCGCATCGGCCCGTGACGTGAAGCCCGCCAAGGGCTGCGTGGCCCCTCTTTGCCCCGCCGCGACAGATCCGTGCGCCGGTTGCGCCGATCAAGATCGACCATTTCGGCCGCATAGCCTTCCCACGTCATCAGCTCGATCTCGGCCAGCGCACGCCCGACCCAGTTCTCCGACCCGATCAAAAGCTTTGGCGCGGGCTTGGTGTTGTCGATATGGCCGAGATCGCCAGCTTCCCGGCTGCCATGCCGCGCAATGCCTTGCATATCCTCGGGCTGTATGCCCTCATAGCGCAGAACCACAGCGTATTTTTTGTCTTCCATGTCCTATCTCCATGTCTTGATCTTTTGGAGATGAGATCACCCGGCTCAGACTCGAAACGGATTGTCATGGGCCCTCCGCGCCAGATGGATTCAGCGCCGCGCAATGGAAGGCGTGGCGGTATTACTCACTAAACAGCCCGCACTTTCGCCCTTCGGGCTACGTTCGGCCTGTCGCTCGTCCGGGGCGCTGCCCCGGAACCCCGCCCGCCGGGGGCGCTTCTGCAGCGGGCACTCTTGCGCAGAGAGCGGCAAAGGTGGTTCCGCACCCCTCTGCACTCTAGCTCCCGGGGGAGGACCGTTCCGCTCGCCTCCCCCAAGCCCCCTCCAGCTCGCAGGGTCGTCGTTCGCCACTCCCCCTGCACCCCCTGGCCTCTCCGAGGGGCAAGGCTGCTCGCCGCGCTCTTGCATCTCAAGGCGTCTCTGACAGCCCGGGGGGAGGCGCGCGCCGCTTCCCCCGGGGCCCCCTCCGGCGTCTTCCGACGGAGCGAGGGGAAAGCTCGCCGCATCCCCTTGCACCCCATGGCCGGGGCGGCACCGAGCATCGTCCGCGCGACCGCGACCGAGTGCTCGATGCGCCCCGAAAAGCCGCTGGAGCGGCGCTGACAGACCCTTGCCCCGGCCCCTCGTGATGAGGGCCGGATGCACCGGTCCGGTCAGCAAAAAAAGGACAATGCATGTTTGACCAGTCTCCACCCCGTACGGAAACGGCCGCGCAAATCTCGCGCCCGTGGACCACGAAGCTCGCGCGCGGCGATGTCGTGCTCTTCGCCTTCCCGCAAGCCGACGACGACGGTGGAAAGCCAAAGCCGCGCCCGTGCCTCGTGCTCGACATCACCGTTCTGCTTGGCAAACGGTTCGTGTCGCTCGCTTGCAGCGCCTCAGCCAAGAGCGGCGGCACCATTGCGAACAAAGGCTACACGATCGACGTGACACATCACGCCGACTACACCGCTGCCGGTCTCGACGCGCCGATCAGCTTTGCTGCGCAGTCTCGCGTCTTGGTGCCTCTCACGCACCAAGGCTTCCCGACATCGGTGCCTTCGCCGGTTCTCGGCCGCCTCCGTGGCAGCGCTTTCGACCGCATGAACGCGGTGCGTGCTCGCCTCGCGGCGGAAGCCGATATGCGCTCCGCCCGGCGCGATGAGCGACGCCGCCGCACCGCCGGAACGGGGTCTCCCGTTGCTGTCCCACGCCGTCCGAAGCTGACGCTTTCTGCCTCCAAATCCAACGCAAGCTGACGCTGCCAATGCCATTGCTCCGGCCCCTCCGCGTGAGGGCCGGACGCACTGCCCAGTCAGCAAAAAATCAATCAGGAAAGGACATCACATGGTCTCAATCCCGAGCGTATTCCACACAAAAAGCACTCATCGTATCGAGCACTTTTCGCCCGATCGGGACAAAGATTTCGACCGGCTTGAAGACGTGCTGGCTGATGCCCTCGGCGCCGCACGCGCAGCGGTAAACGCTCTCGACAAGCTGCCCTACGACGACTGGAAACCTGTCGAAAGCTGGCGTCGTGATCTGGTCAAAAAACTCGACGAGCGCCGCATTTTGAACGACGATTTCCGTCATTCCGCGCAAGTGATCTTGCGCGAGCTTTCCAAACGCGATTCGGATGAACCGCAGAGCCTCGACTACGTCATCCGCCGCCTCCGCGACGCGTTGAACGGCTCGCTGCGCGTGGCGGACCTGCTCGCCGCCGAGGAAGATATCGGCTGGCACCGCGGCATTGGTCGCTGAGCCTGCAAAATACGCGGAGCGAAGCCCCGCGTCGCGGACGCACCGAAGAGCGAAACCCTCTTGCTGCTCTGATGCAATCGGTGCGTCCGCAGAAAAATACCAATTGTTAACAATGATTTACTATATTTTTGGATCAAAATTAGAAAAATCCATTTCCACCCAATCCGAACTCAACCCATTTCAATTTCAACACAGCTACCGCTGCGTTTAAACGAAACTTGGGAAATAATCGCGGCGAAAGATAAATGGCCGATTTATATCCACTACACTGAAAAGGAAATTTGCAATGAGTGCTTTTTTCTTCCCTCCACGCCTCATGAAAGCCGATGCTGCGGCTCACTACATCGGCATCTCTGTCAGTAAGCTGTATACACTCGGCTTGCCGCGCAAGATGGACGGTCGCAACCGTCTTTTCGAAATCCGCGATCTTGATCGCTACATTGACGCGATGCCGTATGAAGACGGCTCGACTATCAACGGCATTTCGACCGCTGACGCGGCTTTCGCTGAGTGAGACCGCTATGAAAAAGTTCGACACCAAGCTCACCGGGATTAAACGCTACAAATCGAATGGCAGCACTTACTGCTATCACAGAGCGACAGGAACGCGGTTGCCACTTCTTCCCGTCCACCATCCGGAATTTCTGGAGGCTTATCGTGCCGCAGAAGAACAGGCGAATAGCCGCAAACCCGGCGATGCGAGCAACAGGTACGTCGCGCGCGACAGTATTGAAGACGTCGCCCGACGCTACATGCTCAGCGAAGACTTTCGCCACCTGTCGGAATCCTACCGCGATGTGCGACGGCGCGACATTGCGCGCTTGCTAAAGCAAAATGATGGGAAGATCGCAAAAGTACCGTTCCGGAGTATACAAGCTAAGCACATTCAACAAAACCGGCGACAACTCTCGCTCAACCCCGCGAACGAAAGACTCAAAACTTGGCGCGCGCTCTTTAGCTTCGCAAAAGAAGAAGGGATGGTGATCGAAGACCAGACGCGGTCCGAGAAGAAGCGTAAGCATACAGGCAGGAAAAAGCGCCCCGGCCACCTTCCGTGGATGGAGTCGGAGATTGCGGCTTTTCGCAAACACTATCCTTACGGAACAGAACAACGCGCGATGTTTGAGGTGCTCTTCTGGAGCGGGTCTCGGATCTCGGATGCCCGCAGCCTGGGAAAAAGAAACGAAACCGAAGACGGTTTCCTTGAGTACACGCAAACAAAGACAGGCGAGGTCGCCTTCGCGCCGATTGGGGAGAACCTGCCGCACTTTGCCGATCGCTCCGACTATGTGCATTTTCACCGGGCCATTGAGGCGATGGGGCCAGACCGCAAGGCCTTCACTCTGACGGAGCATGGAAATATCCGTTCGTAGAAGTCCGCATCGCAATGGTTCTCAGCCGCCGCGAAGGCCGCAGGCGTGACGAAAACCGCGCATGGGCTGCGAAAGTCGTAAGCGGTGCGCCGATCACACGGTCTGAGCGTAATTCCAGGGCAATAGCTGATCGATTTGGCTCTGTTTATGGCCGCCCACGATGGCGGTGAGGGTATCTTTCAGCCAGGCATGTGGATCGACAGCGTTGAGTTTGCAG
>JBNKEH010000012.1:0-120017 GCA_050288685.1 Paracoccaceae bacterium
GACTACCATCATCGGGCCGAAACCCTAGGCAGTTTGATATGCAGGTGTTTGTTCATCGAATGAACCAAACCGCCCACATATCTCTTCAGTATTCTATCAATGTCAAACAGCGTTGAGACAAAACGAAACTGGATGCGCTAATCTTCCTCAGCGCGCCCCGCCCGTATGCCTCTGATTTTCAACCAAACTTCCCTTCCGAGCACCGCTCCGTCCGTCCGTCTGGCCGACCAACCGCGCCTCAGCGCCGCCGGTGAAGGGGGTTCTACGGCTACACACCGACACCCGCAAGTGCTTTTTTCGCGAAACTTCACTTTTTTCATCGTCGAATTACAAAACCGTTACAAAACAAGGGTCTAGATGATGATTTGGCGGAGGATTTTTGCCTGGAACGGGCGTGTCAGGGCGCAAGGGCCGGCCAAAATCACGACTCGCGAGACTTATCCACAGACTCGCCGCAGTTAGCGGCACGACTCTGAGGGTTTTTCGCCCGGATTCTCCCCGACTCGGCCTCACCCAAGCCGGTCAGCTCCGCGCATAGGCGTCGTCGAAGCGGATAATGTCGTCTTCCCCCAGATAGGGGCCGGTGCGCACCTCGATCAGAATCGCCGGCACCTTGCCCGGATTCTTCAGCCGATGCTTCGCCCCCAGAGGAATGTAGACGGGTTCGTTTTCGGTCAGCAGCACATCCCGACCATCGATATGCGCCTGCACCGTTCCCTGCACCACGATCCAGTGTTCCGCGCGATGATGATGCGATTGCAGGCTCAATATACCGCCCGGCTTCACATAGATCCGCTTCACCTCGAACCGATCGCCCTGCACCAGCCGTTCATACCAGCCCCAGGGCCGGTGATCGCGCGGAAAGGCTTCGGCTTGCTCGGCGCGCAGGCTTTTCAGCGTCGCCACCACCTGCCCCACGGCCTGGGTCTGGTTCATATTGGCCACCAGCACCGCATCAGGCATTGCCACAGCGACGATATTGTCGAGCCCCAACCCGACCAGATGAAGCTCGTCTTCCTCTGATCGGAGCAGAGTATTGGTGCAGCCAATCGCCGTGGCCTGCCCGGAGGTGACCACCCCCTCTGCATCGCGATCGTTTTCACACCAGACCGCCTCCCAGCCGCCGATGTCGCGCCAATGCTCATGATAGGGGACCACGACCAGATTCGTTGCGTGTTCCATCACAGCGTAATCAAGCGAGATGTCATTGACCCCCGACCAGGCACCTTCATCAAGGCGTTGGAAGCCCAGATCGGGCAGGCTCTCATTTACCGCCTGCTCGACCGCACCGATCATGGTCGGGACATGCTCTCTATAGGCGTTAATGATGGCAGGCACAGAAAACAGGTAGATCCCGGCATTCCACAGATGTCGCCCCGACGCCGATTTGAACTGCGCGCGTTCGGCATTTGGTTTTTCAACGAACCGCTTCAGGGGCAGCGGGCCTTTGGCCGCCTCAGACAGGGGCTCGGCCAGTTCAAGATAGCCATAGCCGGTTTCGGCATAGGTGGGCGTGATCCCGAAGGTCACCAGCTGCCCTGCCTCAACCGCGCCCCTGCCCTGCTGCACGGCGGTGCGGAAGGCATCCGCATCGGGAATGAAGTGATCGCTCGGCATCACCAGCATTCGGGCTTCGGGATCGTCCCGTGCGAGCCACAGAGCGGCGGCCAGAACGGCGGGGGCGGTGTTGCGCCCTTCGGGCTCCAGCAGGATCGCGCCGGGGGTTATCCCGATCGCGTCAAGCTGCTCGGCTACGATGAAGCGGAAATCGGAATGGGTCAGCACCAGCGGCGGAGCGAAACCCGGCGCCGTCACCCGGCGCACGGCCGCCTGAAAGGGCGTTTCCTCTCCGATCAGCGGTACGAATTGTTTGGGATAGGATTTGCGCGACAGCGGCCAAAGCCTTGTGCCCGCGCCCCCACATAGAAGAACCGGCGTAATCATTACAACTCCTCCGCGTGTCACCCCCGCACAGGTAAGTCCATCCTAACCAAGGCGCGGCCTCATGCAAGCCCATGAGGCCACCGGAAGATGGAAGACACGAAAGAGTTTGAACGTTTACGCCGAAGGGCTCAGTTCGAGTGCAGGAAGTGCATCACGTCGCCATCCTGCACGACGTAGCTCTTGCCTTCAGCCCGCATCTTGCCAGCTTCCTTGGCGCCCTGCTCACCACCACAGGAGATGAAATCATCAAAGGCGATGGTTTCGGCACGGATGAAGCCTCTTTCGAAATCGCCATGGATCACGCCTGCCGCCTGCGGGGCCATCGTGCCCTCGCGGATCGTCCAGGCGCGGGCCTCTTTCGGACCGACGGTGAAGAAGGTTTCCAGATGCAAAAGCTTATAGCCCGCCTTGATCAGACGATCGAGCCCAGCCTCTTCCAGCCCCAGCTCGCCCAGAAACATCTCTTGTTCTTCCGTGTCGAGCTGGCTGATCTCTTCTTCGATCTTGGCGGAAATCACCACCGCACCGGCGCCCTGTTCTTCGGCCATTTTTGCAACCGCTTCGGAATAGGCATTGCCCTTGCCCGCCTCAGCCTCGCTGACATTGCAGACATAGAGCACCTTTTTGGTGGTCAGAAGCTGCAGCCCGTTCCAGGCTTTGCGGTCATCCTCGGCCACCTCGACCTTGCGGGCGGGTTCCCCGGCTTCCAGCTTGGCCAGCGCTTCCTTCAGCAGCCGTTCCTGCTGGATCGCTTCCTTATCGCCGCCCCGCACCTTGCGGGTGAGGTTCTGCAGGCGCTTCTCGATCGATTCCATATCGGCGATCATCAGCTCGGTTTCGATCACTTCGGCATCGGCCACCGGATCAACCCGACCTTCGACATGGGTCACGTCGCCATCTTCAAAGCAGCGCAGCACATGGGCAATCGCGTCGGTTTCGCGAATATTGGCCAGAAACTGGTTGCCCAGCCCCTCGCCCTTCGAGGCGCCCTTGACCAGACCGGCAATATCGACAAAGCCCATCCGGGTCGGGATCTTTTCCTTCGAGCCCGCAACCTCCATCAGCTTGTCCAGCCGCACATCAGGCACCGCCACTTCGCCGACATTGGGCTCGATGGTGCAGAACGGAAAGTTCGCCGCTTGCGCCGCTGCGGTTTTCGTCAACGCGTTGAACAGCGTCGATTTTCCCACGTTCGGCAGCCCGACAATCCCGACCTTGAAGCCCATGATGCATTCCTTGTGCAGATTCCGGCGCGTTCTAGGGGCTTTTCTGCGCGCCCGCAACGGCCTTGCCCGTTGCGCAGCGCCCCGGCATCGGCCAAAAGAGGCGAAACGACCCGGAGAGGCCCCATGACTCGTATCGATGCCAAATTCGCCCAGCTCAAAGATCAGGGCAAAAAAGCCTTCGTGACCTATGTGATGGCGGGCGATCCCGACTACGACACTTCGCTTGAAGTGGTGAAAGGTCTGCCGGGTGCCGGTGTTGATATTATCGAGCTGGGTCTGCCCTTTACCGATCCGATGGCCGATGGGCCGACGATCCAGCTCGCCGGGCAGCGCGCGCTGGAAGCCGGGATGACCCTGCAAAAGACCCTCGATCTGGCGACTGAGTTCCGCAAGACCGACGACACCACACCGATTGTGCTGATGGGCTATTACAACCCGATCTATAATCGTGGCGTCGACAAATTCCTTGTTGATGCGAAAGAAGCGGGCATCGACGGGCTGATCGTGGTGGACCTGCCGCCGGAAGAAGATGACGAGCTTTGCATCCCGGCACAAAAGGCCGGGCTGAACTTCATCCGCCTCGCCACGCCCACCACAGACGATAAACGCCTGCCGAAAGTGCTGACCAACACATCGGGCTTTGTTTATTATGTCTCGATCACCGGCATCACCGGCGCGGCCGAGGCACAAGCGGGCGATGTCGGGCCGGAAGTGGCGCGGATCAAAGCCAAGACCGATCTGCCGATCATCGTCGGCTTTGGCGTGAACACCCCTGAAAAGGCCGAAGCGATTGCCTCTGTGGCCGATGGAACCGTGGTCGGCTCGGCGATTGTCAGCCAGATCGGCGCCGGCAAATCGGTGGCCGAGGTTCTGGCTTTCGTGAAAAGCCTCGCCGACGGCGCGCATCGGGGCTGAGGCCCCAGCAGCCCCCCAAAAAACCTAGGCGCCCACTGCGGCGCCTTCCCGCTTGGGCTCGCCTGCAAAATGGCTGAGCCCAAGCCAGGTCTGAATCCGCGCGGCAATTTTCCGATCCCCGTCAAGCTGCACGCTGTTACCCGCGATTTCGCGTTTCACCGTTGAAAACCCCATCCATATCGCCGTCATCGCGCGCAACTTCGCCGTGACGAACAGATCCACCTCAAAGCCCGGGTCGATCTGGCACAGATCCACCTCGCCCGACGGTTCAACAATCAGCCACCAGTTTTGCTCGCGCGGCGGCAGGTCGGTATAGATGAAACTGATCACGCTGCGGTTCGGTGGCAGCGGCGCGGGATTGAGATTGCGCCGCATATCCCACATCAAAAGCGCCGGATCGAGGTTCTCAAGGCTGAGATCGGCATCGACCCAGCGTTGCCCCCAAACCCCAACCGCCTCGATCACATTACCTAGATCTCGCCCCGCCTCGGTCAGCAGATAGTCGTGCAACCCCGCGCCCTGCGCATCGCGGTGGATGCGCAAAATCCCGGCCGCTTCCAGCTCTTTCAACCGGGTCGACAGCAGCGTTGGCGACATACGAGGCATCCCCCGGCGCAGATCGTTGAACCGGGTCGATCCGGCGATCAACTCGCGCAAGAGCACCAAAGTCCATCGTTTCGAAAGAATTTCCGCCGCCATCGCGACCGGACAGAACTGCTTGTAACTTGTTGTCATCGCTACGCCCTTTCTCACTCGGGCCCGGTATAGCAGAGGCATCCGGGACCGTCCGGTCCAGAAACTGAACTGGACGACGAGCCGGAGCCTGGCGCCAGATGGGGCTCCGCGGGGATGATCCCCGAGTTAACGCCGAAACACCCAGCCATTGAAAGGTGAATTTCATGACCGACACACTCTATGCCCGTTTGGGCGGCACCGAGGGCATCACTCAGATCGCCTCTGACCTCGTCGACAACCACCTTGCCAATCCGCTTATCGCGGCACGGTTTTCCGGCAGCGACGTGCCGCGTTTCAAAGAAACCGCACGCGACTTCTTCATGCTCGGCTCCGGCGGGCCGCAGGTCTACAAGGGCAAGGATATGGTGACTGCACATAAGCACATGAACATCTCCGACAACGAGTTCATGGCGGCAGTGGACGACCTGATGAAGGCGCTCGACAAGTCCGGTATCGGTGACCGGGAAAAGTCGGAAGTGCTCTATATCTTCTACACCCTGCGCCCGGAAGTGGTTGGGGTCTGACCGGACTCAGCCCAGCGTCACGTCAAGAAACATCATCAGGATCAGGCCCACCGTGGCGCTGTTCTGATGGCCGTTGCGGTGGGCTTCGGGCGCGATCTCGTGCGAGATGATATGGGGCATCGCCCCTTCTGAAGACGTTGCCCCAAGGGCAGAAGTTGCCCGACGAACGACACGGCCACCGGGTCAGAAAAGCCGGGTCACAAAAGTAGTTTAGCGTTAAACTACTTTTCTCATACCTTGGCCCGGCGCTGGCTGTGGATCACCATGACCGCCGGAATGATGGCCGAAACCAGAACCGCCACGCAAACGAAGGCGATGCGCAGCCCGAATGCCTGGCTGACAAAGCCGATCATCGACGGGCCGATGAAATAGCCCGAGAAGCCGATCATCCAGGCCCGCGAAATCGCCAGCCCCCGCTGCTCGCGGTGCACCATCTTGCCCAGAAGAGAATTGGCCGTTGGTACGATCACCGCCATGCCGATGGCGGTGATGGCGATGCCGACAATCGCCTGCGTCTGCGCCGGGGCCGTTGCCAGCACCAGAAGCCCGATCACCCCGAGAACCCCCGAGGCGAAAACCATACGTTCTTCGCCCAACCGCTCGGTGGTGACCTGTCCGATCAGCCGAAAGAAGGCCATGACAAAGCCCAGCGTCGAGGGGCCAAAGCCGCCCTCGCCCGGCAAGCCGCCCAGGGTGCGTTCGATAAACAGCGCCGACCAAGCCTCGATGGCGTTCTCGCCCACGAAAGACACGAACAGCATCACTGCCGTCATCGCGATGAAGATCATCGGCAGGCGCGAGGGCGGCGCGTCATCTTCCGCGCCTTTCTCGACCGGACGCCAAGCGGCACCTTCCCAGGTGAACAGCGCCAGGGCGGCAATGACCACGCCCATCAGCGGCAGCACCACCTCCATATCCAGCCCGGCGCGGCGCAGATAGGCGACGAACAGCGCTGATCCGCCAAAGCAGAGCGAAAACATCGCGTGGTTCACATTCATCAGATGCAGCCCGTGCCGCTCTTCCAACTGCGAGATCCGCATATTCGAGCCGATATCGAGCGAGGCAGTCATGACCCCGAGCACCACCATCATCACGAAGATCCGGGTCGGGTTGGTGGCCAGTAGCGGCATTTGCAGGGCGAGGATCACCAGCGCGGCCATGATCGGAAGTTGGTAGCGCCCGAGTTTTTCAGCCACGCGCGGGGCAAAATACATCGCCACCATCCCGCCAATGGCCGATCCGAGCAGTGCCATGCCCAGAAGGCGGTCAGAGGCATGGGCCTGCGCCTTGATCGCGGGCATCATCGCCGCCAGCGTGCCCCAATAGAGCCCGACAACGCCCAGCCCGGCAAAAGGCGCCCGCGATGTCCGAATCGCCTTGATCACCGACATTTCCATATTCCTCGTACAGGTTTCCGTAATCGTTATAGGCGGCAGATCGGACAGGCAAGCGGCGCCACTGCCCCACTGCGCGATTTTTCCTTCCCCTTTGGCCGGTTTCGGTCTATACGCGCGGCTTCATGCGGGGTTGCACCCTTGGAGGAACACCGCAGTTTGCAATCTGGAGAAAACCAATGGCTCGTGAAATTCCTGACTTTCACGCCACGGTACGGACGGGGACAGGCAAGGGGGCCGCTCGTCAAGCTCGACGTGATGGGCTCGTACCTGGCATCGTGTACGGTGGTGGTGAAGAACCGCTTCCCATCAACATGCCGTTCAACGTGCTGCTGAAAAGGCTGAAAGAGGGCCGCTTCCTCTCGACGCTGTTCAACCTCAAAGTCGAAGGCAAAGATGACGTGCGCGTTATCTGCCGCGGCGTGCAGCGCGATACGGTCAAAGACCTTCCGACGCATGTGGACTTCATGCGTCTGCACCGCACCACCCGGATCAACCTCTTCGTCCACGTGGAATTCATCAACGAAGAAAGCTGCCCCGGCATCAAACGCGGCGGTGTGCTTGTTGTGGTTCGCCCGGAAGTCGAGCTGAACGTGGTCGCCGGGGATATCCCGTCGAAGATCACCATCGATCTGGCCGGTCACAATGTGGGCGACGTGCTGCACATTTCCGACGTGACGCTGCCGGAAGGCGTGAAGCCGGTCATCGAGCGTGACTTCGTGATCGCCAACATCTCGGCGCCGTCGGGCCTGCGTGGCCACGACCAGGACGACGAAGAAGAACAGGCCGCCGAGGAATAATCCTCGTCACTGTGATCCATTCAAGCGGGGCCTTCGGGCCCCGTTTTCTTTTGTCAGGTGATTCCATCTTGCTGGAGCCCTTGCGGGCCAAACCAAAAATGGCCGCGCCGATCCTTTGGATTGCGACACTTTGACGGCCCCAGACCGCCCATTTGCCGTTGATCGCCGTCCCAAACAGGCCCAGTTCGCCCAAAGCGCAACGTCACCCGCGATGGCATAAACCGTGCCAAATTTGCCTGCCTTGGCATTCCCCGCCGGGTCGCCTAACTTGTCGCTACCCGATCCCTAGGGGTGGGGGCGCGAAGTCCTGCCGGAGGCGGAATGAAGCTCTTTGTCGGTCTTGGAAATCCGGGCGCCAAATATGTGCGCAATCGGCATAATATCGGGTTCATGGCAGTGGACCGGATTGCCGAGGATTATGGCTTTTCGCCATGGCGGGCAAAGTTTCAGGGCCAGCTCTGCGAAGGCCGACTCGGGAGCGAGAAGGTGGCGCTGCTGAAGCCCGAAACCTTCATGAACCTCTCCGGTCAGGCGGTGGGTGAAGCCATGCGGTTTTACAAGCTCACCTCCGATGATGTGATCGTGTTTCATGACGAGCTGGATCTTGCCCCCGGCAAGATGCGGGTGAAAACCGGCGGCGGCCATGCCGGGCATAACGGGCTGCGCTCGATCCATGCCCATATCGGCGAGGCCTATGGCCGGGTGCGGTTGGGCATAGGCCATCCCGGCCACAAGGACCGCGTGGCGCATTACGTGCTGTCGGATTTCGCCAAGGCCGATGCCGACTGGCTCGACGACCTGCTGCGCGGCCTGTCTGACGGGGCGCCCTATCTGGCCGAAAACGATACCGCGAAATTCTCGAATGCGGTGGCGCTGCGCATGGCGCCGCCCAAACCCGACCCAAAACCGAAGCCCAAATCAGCGGCAACCGAACCGGACGAGGCAGACGCCCCCGACGATTCGCGCTCGCCGCTCCAAAAACTGGTGGAAAAGTTCCGGTGATACTCCAAGACGCCTTCCTCGATCAGGCCCGCAGCAATCGCGAGCTCGGCTCACCCTTCACCTCTCGGGTGCTCACACTGTTGGCAGACCGGCTAGATTCCGGAAATCCCGTGATCGACCGGATGCGCGCCTGGAAGGGAGACATCACCAATCGGGGGGCATCACTGCCGCTGCGGTTGCTGGGCGGCCTGCACGCGCTGGTGCTCACAGGTGAATGCCCCGAGCTTGCCGCCTGTTACCCGCCGCTAAATGGCCACCCAACCGACGAAGCCCTTGGCGCGGCGCTGGACATCGCGCTGGAGCACAAGCAGGACACGTTGATGCACTGGCTCGACAGTGCGCCGCAAACCAACGAAGTGCGCCGTTCGGCGGTGATCATCGCCGCCGCCCACTGGCTGGCTGCGAGCTATGGCCTCAGTGATTTCGTGGTGTCCGAGCTGGGCGCCTCGGGCGGGCTGAACCTGATGTGGGAGAAATACCGGCTCGATCTGGCTTGCGGCGTTTTCGGCCCGCGCGAGTCGACTGTGCGGCTTGACCCGGAATGGCGCGGCTTCTGCCCTCCCGAAGCCAATATCGTGGTGCGCGACCGCCGCGGCGTCGATATTGCGCCGCTCGATCCGCATGACCCCGAAGATGCGCTGCGCCTCACCTCCTATCTCTGGCCCGATCAGCCTTGGCGGATCGAGCGAGCGCGTGCCGCCATTGCACTGAACGATGCGCAAGTCGACAAGGCCGATGCCTGCGATTGGCTGGGGCCGCGGCTGGCCACGCCGCATCCCGGCGCGATCCATCTGGTGACCCACACCATCGCCTGGCAGTATTTCAGCGAAGAAACCGCGTCTTGCTGCATGGACGCACTGGAAGAGGCCGGCGCCCGCGCCACGCCCGATGCGCCGCTGGCCCGGCTCTCGGTCGAGGGCGACAGCCGCAAGGGCGAAGGCGCGCCGATCACGCTGACAACATGGCCGGGCGGCAAGACCGTTGTGCTGGGCCGCACCGATTTTCATGGTCGCTGGATCGACTGGAACGCACCAGCGCATCCACACTGAAACCAACCTGGGGGGAAGACATGACCGAGACACCTGAGATTGCGCAGAAAGCGCCCTATGCCGTCGAGGTCGAGGAAGGCAAAAGCTATTTCTGGTGCGCCTGCGGGCGATCGAAAAAACAACCCTTCTGCGACGGCTCGCATAAGGAAACCAGCTTTTCCCCGGTGAAATACACGGCAGAGGCCTCGAAAAAGGTGTTCTTCTGCGGGTGCAAGCAAAGCGGCAAGGCGCCGCTCTGCGACGGCAGTCACAAGGCACTATAGCATGCGCCGTTGGGCCCTGCGCCTGTTGACCATTCTGGTGCTGGCGCTGGTGGGTCTAGGCTTTGCCGAACGCGGGCGGATCATGCGGCTTCAGGCCGCGATGACGCTGTTCGATCAGGACAAGATCGTTCGCAATTTCTCGCATATGGACACGATGTTCGCGAGCACGCCCCTACCCAGCCCGCCGCATGTGCCCAGCCCATTGCCGAATGCCCCTGTAGCGCTGACCCCGCCTGCGGGGCTGGACGGTTGGGTGGCCCGGCGCAACATCACTGCGCTTCTGGTGCTGCATAAGGGCGAGGTCGCCTATGAACAGTATTATCAGGGCACTGGCCCCGACGATCTGCGCATCAGCTGGTCGATGGCGAAAAGCTTTCTGGCCACGCTGCTGGGCTTTTCGATCATGGATGGCTCGATTGCCTCGATCGAAGATCCGGTCACCAAATACGCCCCGTCGCTGAAAGGATCGGCCTATGACGGCGCCACGATCCTGAACGTGCTGAACATGGCGACCGGGGTGAAATTCAACGAAGACTATCTGGATTTCTGGTCTGACATCAATAAGATGGGCCGGATCATCGCGATTGGCGGCTCGCTGGACGATTACGCGGCCTCGCTGAAAGAGCGCGACAGTGAACCCGGCAAGGCCTTTCACTATGTCTCGATGGACACCCATGTGGTGGGCATGGTGCTGCGCGGCGCCACCGGGCGCTCGGTGCCCGATCTGCTGACCGAACGCATTCTCACACCGCTGGGGCTGCAGAGTGCCCCCTATTACCTCACCGATTCCACTGGCACCGCCTTCGTGCTGGGCGGGCTCAACATGACCACCCGCGACTATGCCCGGTTCGGCCAGATGATCCTGCAAGGTGGTTTCTGGCAAGGGCGCGAGCTGGTGCCGGGCAACTGGATCGCCGAGATGACCGCCGATAGCGCGCCGCGGGGCGACGATGCCGAGCATTACGGCTATCAATGGTGGCTGCCCCATGATGCCCACCCCGGCGAAGTCTATGCGCGCGGGGTCTATGGCCAGTATATCTGGATCGACCGCGCGGCGGATACGGTGGTGGTAGTCAATGCCGCCGATACCGGCTTTGCTGGTGACGGCGTGCATGACGAGAACATGGCGATGATGCGGGCTTTGGTGGGGGCAGCACGATGAAAGTAGAGCCAGACGTTGCGATAAACGTGTTGGGGGGCACCCTGCTGCCCTGCTCGCACGATCCGAAAACCGGCTTTTTCCGCGATGGGTGCTGCAACACCAGCGATGCCGATATCGGGCGCCACACGGTCTGCGCGGTGATGACGGCAGAGTTCCTCGCCTTTTCGAAATATGTCGGCAACGACCTCAGCACCCCGCGCCCCGATCTGAGCTTCTCCGGCCTCAAGCCGGGCGATCGCTGGTGTCTGGTGGCAGCGCGGTTCTTGCAGGCGCATGACGAGGGCTGCGCGCCGCAGGTGCATCTGGAAGCCACCCATATCCGGGCGCTGGAACTGGTGCCCCTGTCGATCTTGCAGCTCTACGCGATCTGACATTTTCGCCCATTTCCATCCCCCCCGCTCTCGGCTATTCCAAGAGTGAGGGGCAACGGAGAATACAATGGACACCCATGCGCTTGACGCGCTGTGCTGGGCTTCGGGCATCACCACCAGCTACAATGGCCGGATGGTGCCAGACGCGACCAAGGTGAAGCTTCTGACCGCACTCGGCGTGCCACTGGGCACTGCCCCCGAGGCCGCGCCGGTGCCGGATTTTCATGCCGATCCCGCGATGGCAGGCGCCTGCCCCCTGCCCGCCTGGCTTGATGAAGCTCCCGCTTGGGGTCTGTTCTGTCAGCTTTACGAACTGCGCTCTGACCGCTCTTGCGGCATTGGCGATTTCACCGACCTAGCCGCCCTGATGCGCATCGCCGCCGAAGCCGGGGCCGATTTTGTTGGCATCAACCCGTTGCACGCGCTGTTCCTGGCCAATCCGAAACGGATCAGCCCCTTTACCCCGTCGAACCGGCGTTTTCTGAACCCGCTCTACATCGCACTGGACGATCTGCCCGGCGCGACCAATCCCGATGCCAAGCAGCTTGCAAAGGTGCGCAATGCCAAGCTGGTGGATTACCCGTCGGTCACCGCGCTGAAGCTGCAGGAGCTCAGCGCGCTGTTCGAGCGTCAGCCCTTCGACGATGCCCGCTACCTTGAGGCCGATTTCGAAGCCTTCTGCGATGCCGGGGGCGAGGCGCTGCGCCGTCATGCCCTGTTTGAAACGCTGTCGCTGGACATGGTCAGCCAAGGCCATGGCGACGGCTGGCAAAGCTGGCCCGCCGAATATCGCGATGTGGAAAGCGAAACCGTGGCGCGCTACGCGATCCGCCATGCCAGCGCCCTGCGATTCCATTGCTGGCTGCAATGGATTGCCAATTGCCAGTTGACCGCCGCCCGCGAGGCTGGGCTGGCCGCTGGCATGCGGATCGGGCTCTATCTCGATCTGGCGGTCGGCGAAGCGCTTGATGGCTCTGCCACGTGGTCGAACCCCGGCACGGCGCTCAGGGGGGCGGTGATTGGCGCGCCGCCCGATGTGTTTGCACAGGACGGGCAGAACTGGGATCTGGCGGCCTTTTCGCCCACCGCCCTTGCCCGACAGGATTACGAACCCTTCCGCGCCCTGATCGCGGCCCAGCTCGACCATGCGGGCGCGCTGCGGATCGACCATGTGATGGCCCTGCGCCAGCTCTTTCTCATCCCGGAAGGCGAAAGCCCGGCCACCGGCACCCATGTGGCCTATCCCTTTGCCGAGATGCTGAACGTGGTGGCCGACGAGGCGCGCAAACACAGCTCGATCATGATCGGCGAGGATCTGGGCTGGGTGCCGGACGGGTTCCGCGAGGTGATGCAGGCGGCCAATGTCTTCACCTACCGCATCCTCTACTTCGAGCAGGAATGGGGCATGTTCACCCGGCCCTCGACCTATCCGGAAAAGGCGCTGGCCTGCATCTCGACCCACGACCTGCCAACGCTCAGCGGCTGGTGGAAGGGCAACGACATCGCCGCGCGGCTGGATTATGGGCTGATCTCGCCTGAAAAGGCCGAGGGCGATCAGGCCCGACGGCGCGACGAGCGTTATGCGCTGATCAACGCGCTGATTGATGGCGGTCAGATTGCACCGGGCGCTTGTGATGGCGGTGCTTCGGAATTGCCCGACGGGCTCTTGGCGGCGGCGTACAGGTTCCTGGGCGAGACCCCGAGCCGTCTGGTCGGCGTGCGTCTGGCCGATCTGGTTGGTCCGGAAGCCCAGACCAATGTGCCGGGCACCATGGATGAGCATCCCAACTGGCAACGCCGTGCGCCCATCTCGGTGGACAAGATTGCGAAAAACAAGGCATTTCTGTCGGTCACCGAAGCGATACGCGCGGTGCGCCCGCGCCAGAGCTGATTGGCAATACGACGCGGCCCGTCAGGCCGCGTCTTCGCTTGCTTCGGTCTCGGGGGGCGTGTCGGTTATCCCCAGCAGGGCATCGTCCATCAACTCGTCGATGAACAAGCTCATCAGCTGACTACGCCCGCTCACCCCGGCCTTGCGGTAAATCGCATTGGTCTGCGCTTTCACCGTGCCTTCGGAGGTTTTGCGCAGGGCTGCGATGTCGTTCGTCGACATCCCCTTGAGGCAAAACAGCGCCACATCGCGCTCGGCGGGCGTCAGACCCCAATCGTCAAAGGCTTCGTCGATCAGATTGCGAAATGCGGTCGAGACCAGCCGCAACTGCGCCTCGGCCTTCAAGTGGCGGCGGCGCGAGCGATGCAGTGCCAAAGCCCCCATCACGATGCCAAGAACCAGCCCCAGCCCTGCGCCGATTTCGATCAACTCCTTGTCACGCCACGGAATCGGCTGGCCCGGCAACCCGATCACCGACGACAGCGAATTGGAAATGAAAAAGAGTGCGCAAAGCACCTGAATAATCAGGGCGATCAGGATGAAATAGCGATCATCAAACCCGCGCCTAGGCTGCATGTTGGTCGAGCGTGGTTTTCTTGCCATATCGATCAATCATCGCTTTCGCGACTATCAGAGTGACGGTCGTCACCTCCATCGTGGTCGTCATCATGATTATCGCTATCACGACTGTCGTCATCATGACTGCCACTATCTTTGCTGCCACTATCGGACCCCGACGAAGAGCTATCCCCGCTATGGTCGTCCGTCCCACCGCTTCCCCCGTCTGGTTGCTCGGTGGTCGATCCGCTGCCAGTTCCTGACGAAGACGGCCCGGAGCTGGACCCGGAAGTCGATGTGTGGCTACCGCTCCGTCTTCCGGCGTTCGGGTCAACGATTTGCGGGACGGTCTCAGACTGTGCCGACAGATCGTGCCAGTAATCGCGCAGGATCTCGCCAGTGCGTGCATTGATGATGATCTCACGCTCACGGCTTTCCGATGTCGCCACAAACCGCAGTCGTCCGAGCCAGGTTCGGCTGATCTTCACATGCGTGTATCCCTGCGCCCCGAGCTCGCGCACGATCGCATCCTGAATTTCGTCGGCCTGTGCCAGCGCGGGCACAAGAGCGGCGCTACAGGCCGTCAGGATAAATTTTCTGCGGTTCATCGCTTTCATCCTTTCACCTTGCCGGAGGCCACTTTGCTAATCAAGCAACTCCGGCAGCTCTTTTCCCTCCCGGCATCAGACAGCTGAACTGCCTTCATCGGGATCTGCCTTGTCGGGACGCATCGCCATTTGCTTTGGCTCCTGTCCCCACACGTAACCCCGGGGCCAATGGCGCCCGGGGTTTTGCCGCGTGTCGCAAGAGGGTCTTAGTCGTCGTTGTCGTTATCGTCGTTGTGGTCGTTGTCGCTGCCACCATGGTGTTCATTGCCTTCCGAGTGACCGCCGTTGTTCGAACCGGAGTGGTGACCGCCAGTGCCGTTATTGAACACGTCGTTGTCGAACGCATCATCGTTGTCGTCATCGTTGTCATCATCGTCACCAAAGCGGGTGTCACTGCCGGTGGTCTGGTTGTCCACACCAACCACGCCGGAAACCAAACCACCGGTCGTCGTCGAGGCGCCATTGTCGTTGCTCCCACCGCTGGTGCCGAGGACGTTGCCGGCGGCGTCATAGGTCGCGTTGATCGAACCGGCGGCGCCAGAGGCTTCAACCTTCACCGAGTTGGCCCCGTTGACGATATGGATGTTGCTGTAGCCCTGAGCGGCGAGCTGCTGAACGATCTGGTTGATCACCGCGTCGGACGCCGCGAAGGCGGTGCTGGCAGAGAAGGCAATGGCGGTGCTGGCGGCGAGGATTTTGATGAGTTTCATAATATGTCCTTTCAGGTGTGTATGTCGTGTCTGTGTTTCGTTTGTTGTGTGCATCGCCACGCGGCGTTGCTGACACTCACAAAACCCCGAACCGCCGGCAGGTGATATTGGACTGGGGCTGACGGGGGGGGCGCTAAACCGAATGCAGGGGTCGCTAAACCCGGGTTTATGAAAAATCAGCACACGCGATAGGAGAATGGCCGCTCACATAAGCCCGCGCTTACGTCTTTGCGGCTGGAGATTAGAGCGGGGCAAGAATGCCAGTTCTGCTGACACAGGGGGGACAGGCCCGGATAGCCCGTTGGTTTAACCCGATTTGCCCCGCAACGAACCCGATTTGCCCCGCGGCAGAGCGAGAATCACGCGAAAATCCCACCCCGAGCCGCGCAAAAAGGCGATTCTTTCGGGGGCAGCACGACCAAAACAGGAAAAAAGGGGGAGGGATTCGGCTGGAGAGATCTGTCTCTGGCTCACAGGGAACTGTCAGGCGCCTCGGCCGGGTTTCGGACTGGGCACGCGGTGCGCCCAGCCCGTCTTTTTTGATCAGTCGCTGAAATTGCGGCCTTCGACCAGGCCCGACATATCGGTGCCCAGCGCCTTGGCGACGGTGAAGATGTCCTTATCGCCGCGGCCGCAGAGGTTCATCACGATCAGATGGTCTTTCGGCAGCTCCGGCGCGATTTTCATCACATGGGCCAGCGCGTGGCTGGGTTCCAGCGCCGGGATGATCCCCTCGGTTTCGCATAGAAGCTGGAACGCCCCCAGTGCTTCACGGTCGGTGATCGCCACATATTTCGCCCGGCCAACTTCGTGCAGCCAGCTGTGTTCCGGCCCGATCCCCGGATAATCGAGGCCCGCCGAAATCGAATAGCCTTCGAGGATCTGCCCGTCATCGTCCTGAAGCAGATAGGTGCGGTTGCCATGCAGCACGCCGGGGCGCCCGCCGGTAAGGCTGGCACAATGCTCCATCTTCTCGTTCACGCCCTTGCCACCGGCTTCGACACCGATGATGCCCACATCCTTGTCGTCGAGGAACGGGTAGAACAGCCCCATCGCGTTGGAACCGCCGCCAATGGCCGCCACCAGCGTATCGGGCAGACGGCCCTCGGCCTTCATGATCTGCTCCTTCGTTTCCTTGCCGATGATCGACTGGAAGTCGCGCACCATCGCCGGATAGGGGTGCGGCCCCGCCACCGTGCCTATGCAATAGAAGGTGTCACGCACATTGGTCACCCAATCGCGCAGCGCATCGTTCATCGCGTCTTTCAGGGTGCCGCGGCCAGAGGTCACCGGCACCACATCGGCGCCCAGTAGCTTCATCCGGAACACGTTGGGGGCCTGACGCTCGACGTCATGCTTGCCCATATAGACCACGCATTTCAGCCCGAACTTGGCGCAGACGGTGGCGGTCGCCACCCCGTGCTGCCCGGCGCCGGTTTCGGCGATAATCCGGGTTTTACCCATGCGGCGGGCCAGAATGATCTGTCCGAGCACGTTGTTGATCTTATGCGCGCCGGTATGGTTCAGCTCGTCACGCTTGAGATAGATCTTGGCGCCGCCAAGATGCTCACTCAGCCGCTCGGCATAATAGAGCGGGCTCGGGCGACCAACATAATGGGTCCAGAGATCGTCCATCTCGGCCCAGAAAGTGGGATCGTCCTTGGCCTTTTCATATTCGGCTTCCAGATCGAGGATCAGCGGCATCAGTGTTTCCGAGACGAAGCGTCCCCCAAAAATGCCAAACCGGCCCTTTTCGTCGGGGCCCTTCATGAAGGAATTGAAAAGATCGTCGGCCATCGGGCTCTCCTCGCAGTCTCGTCGTTCACTCCTAGAGTGCGACAAGGCGCAGAGCAAGAGAAGGCATTTGAAATACCCCGCCCGGCTGCTTGACTTTTGACGCCGCCCCGATTTGTGTCGACGCATGAAAATCACCTTTATTGCGCTCTCAATTATCCTTTTGCTCGTTTCGCTTCTTCTCCTCGGGCGACGGCGTGGACGCTCGGCCCGAGAAGGGAACAATCCCACTCAGACAGGCGGGTTCAAGGTTTCATCCCCCCTCATCGCGGATGCAAACCCTACGGAGCCCATTAAGATTGACGACGCAAGCTGGCATGAAGAGGCCTATGAAGGCGAGCCGGATGAAATCCCAAGCTTCGCAGTTCATATCGGCTTGTTTTTCCAGTGGTGCGCCGACCATGACGGCCTTTCGGACAACTTGCTCACAGACCCGATGACTGTTCCGCTTCTGGGCCAGTATTTCGCCGGAGAGCTCACCGCGACCGAGCTGATTGATCAGCTCGACGGCAAGTTGTTCGCGCATTTCCTGAAACCGCCAGTGCGTGATTTCGCGCTGGCCTATTATGCACCGGAGTCGAAGGGGGTTGGCGGAGCCAACTATCTTGATGACTACGCCAACCTGACCGGGCCGGAGTTCTACCTGTCGGACATCTCCCCCGAATTTGAGGCACAGGTCTTTGCCCTGCTCGACGCACGCTATCGTACCTTCACAGATGCGCAGACGACGGCCGCGCCCCGCTAGGGAAACGGCGACAGGAATAGGTGGCGCGACCAGCGCAGCTCAGCCGAATTTCTTTTTAAACCCCGCATGGCTCTGTTCGTAGCCGAGCCGCACATAGAAGCGGTGGGCATCCTTACGGATAGCATTCGAGGTGAGCTGCATCATCGTGGCCCCGGCCGCTTGGGCCCGGGCTTCGGCATCGGCCACCAGCAGCGCACCAATCCCCTGCCCGCGCAGATCACCCCGCACCCGAACGCCCTCGATCTGGGCACGTACCGGGGCGGTCAGAGAAAATTCGGTCAGGATCGACAGCTGATAGGTGGCGACAACCTCGCCCGCCTTCTCGCCCAGATAGGCGCGGGTATTGCCCACCGCCTGCATCGCGTCAAAGGCGGCCTGCATCGTTGCCAAGTCCGGCGTGGCGGCAAGGTCAATCCAATCCTCTTCCAGAAGCGCCATCAAATCCGGCACATCGGCGCGCGTGGCTTCGCGCCAGATGATCATGGCAGCGCTTCGAAGAACGCCCGGATCAGCCCTTCGTCCTTCACCCCCGGCGCGCTTTCTACGCCCGAAGACAGATCGACCTGCTTCGCCCCTGTGAGCCGGAGCGCCAGCGCGATGTTCTGCGCATTCAGCCCGCCCGCCAGCATCCAGGGTTTCTGCCAATGACGCCCGGCGATGAGCTTCCAATCAAACGGCACTCCCATGCCGCCCGGCAAGTCGCCGCCTTTCGGCGGCTTCGCATCGACCAGAATCTGATCGGCCACCGGCATGTAATCCTCTAGCTTCGCCAGATCCTCCGGCCCGGAAATCCCCACCGCCTTCATCACCGGCAAGCCATAGCGTGCCCGGATCTCAGCCACCCGCGCCGGGCTTTCCGCGCCATGCAACTGGATCATGTCGAGCGGCACCCGCGCGGTGATCGCATCCAGAGTTTCATCATCCGGGTTCACCACAAGCGCCACCTTGGCCACGCCCGGCGGGACATCGGCAGCCAGTGCTGCTGCCGTTTCAATGCTCACATTGCGCGGGCTTTTCGGAAAGAACACGAAACCCAGATAGGCCGCGCCCGCCTCCACAGCCGCCGCCACGGTTTCAGCGGTCGAAAGGCCGCAGATTTTCACCCGGATATTGCCCATGCCCTGCCCTCTCATCTTGGCACAAATATTCACGCGGCCCAGCCATAGGCCGGGCTGCGCAGAATTGAAACCGACATTGTAATCAGATCAGGCAGGTGCGCCGGGCGCTACTTGGCGTTTTCCAGAAGCGCCAGAACCTCGTCCTTGCCTTCCGTACTCGCCTTTTCGGCTTTCAGGCTTCTCACCTCATGCGACAACTTCACCGCAGCCTTTTCGGCGCGTTTGCCCTTCGCACGATGCTTGTATTCGCGGAAATATTCCCAGACGAAGCCGATCAGGATACCCGCAATAATGCCGCCAAAAATCACGATGAACAGCGGCAGGCTGACCTGCCAGCTTAGCCCCAGAAAGCCCGAAAGCTCTTCCGGCAGCAGATGCAGCGTCACCATTCCACGATTGCCCAGCGCAACGGCGATCAGAACAACCGCAAGACCGCCCAGAAAGGCGTATCGGATGTAACGCATGAGCTGCGCTCCTATTTGCCGTTCAGCCGATCGCGCAACTGTTTGCCGGTCTTGAAGAACGGCACGTGTTTTTCGTCCACATCGACCGATTCCCCGGTGCGGGGATTGCGGCCCGTGCGGGCATCACGTTGCTTCACCGAAAAGGCGCCGAAGCCGCGAAGCTCTACCCGGTCGCCCCGGGCCATCGCCTCGATCACCTCTTCGAATACCGTATTCACGATGCGTTCAACATCGCGTTGATACAGATGCGGGTTTTCGTCCGCGATCTTCTGAATTAATTCCGACCGGATCATCCCAAGTTCCCCCGAAAGTCTTCCGGCGCCTCGGATACGCCGCGCCATCTTTACCGACTATAGGCACAAAGATTCATTCGGGGAACAGGGGGAAACCATATCGAACGCGGAAATCGGCACTAAACTGCCAGATTTTTCCCGTAAATCCCGCCTGTTAGAGGATGCAGCCGCAGAAACGCCACCGCGACGGCCGTGCGGCGCCCTTGCTGCGGGACTTTGATTCGGCATGTGGAACACCGAAAGCGCGGCCGATCTACACGGCTGCCCCCAAACAAAAACCCCGCCACCTTTCGGCAGCGGGGCTGAATTTTGCAAGGCCGTGAGGCCGGGACTTATTCGTCGCCTTTGAGCGCGGCGCCGAGGATGTCGCCGAGCGAGGCACCCGAGTCGGACGAGCCATACTGCTGCACGGCTTCTTTCTCTTCGGCAATCTCGCGGGCTTTGATCGACAGGCCCAGACGACGCGATTTCGAGTCGATATTGGTAACGCGCACATCGATGTGATCGCCAACCTGGAAGCGCTCGGGGCGCTGCTCGGCACGGTCACGCGACAGGTCGGAGCGGCGGATGAAGGATTTCATGCCTTCGTATTCCACTTCGATCCCGCCTTCTTCGATTGCGGTCACGGTCACGGTGATGATCGAACCACGCTTCACGCCGCCAATGGCGTCAGCAAACGGGTCGCCTTCAACCGATTTGATCGAGAGCGAGATACGCTCTTTCTCAACGTCGACTTCCGAAACCACGGCTTTGACCTGATCGCCTTTGCGGTAGTTCTGGATGGCATCCTCGCCGCGCTGATCCCAGCTGAGGTCGGAGAGGTGCACCATGCCGTCGATATCGCCTTCGAGGCCAATGAACAGACCGAATTCGGTGATGTTCTTGACTTCGCCCTCGACCACGGTGCCTTCCGGGTGGGTCTCAGCAAAGACTTCCCACGGGTTGCGCATGGTTTGTTTGAGGCCGAGCGAAACGCGACGCTTGGCGGCATCGATTTCCAGCACCATGACGTCGACTTCCTGCGAGGTCGACACGATCTTGCCGGGATGCACGTTCTTCTTGGTCCAGGACATTTCCGAGACGTGCACGAGGCCTTCAACACCGGCTTCCAGCTCAACGAATGCGCCGTAATCGGTGATGTTGGTCACGCGGCCTTTGTGGACCGAGTTCAGCGGATAGCGGCCGGCAACCAGATCCCACGGATCTTCTTGCAGCTGCTTCATGCCGAGGCTGATGCGATGGGTTTCTTTGTTGATCTTGATGACCTGCACCTTGATCGTCTCGCCAATCGAGAGGATCTCGGACGGGTGGTTCACCCGACGCCACGCCATATCGGTGACGTGCAGCAGACCGTCAACACCGCCCAGATCGACGAAGGCGCCGTATTCGGTGATGTTTTTCACCACACCATCGACCACTTGGCCTTCGGTGAGGTTGCCGATCACTTCGGCGCGCTGTTCGGCGCGGCTTTCTTCGAGGATCGCACGACGCGACACAACGATGTTGCCCCGACGACGGTCCATTTTCAGGATCTGGAACGGCTGTTTCAGACCCATCAGCGGGCCGGCATCGCGCACCGGGCGCACGTCAACTTGCGAGCCGGGCAGGAAGGCCACGGCGCCGCCGAGATCGACGGTGAAGCCACCTTTCACGCGGCCAAAGATCGCGCCTTCGACACGGGCGTCGTCGGCATAGGCTTTTTCGAGCCGGTCCCAGGCTTCTTCACGACGCGCCATTTCGCGCGAGATGACAGCTTCACCACGAGCGTTTTCAGCGGCACGCAGGTAGACTTCCACCTCGTCACCAACCGAAATGTCGGGAGCTTCGCCGGGATTGGCAAATTCTTTCAGATCAACGCGGCCTTCCATTTTGTAGCCTACGTCGATGATGGCTTGGCCCGCTTCAATCGCGATGACCTTGCCTTTGACAACCGATCCCTCTTCGGGGGTGTCAATTTCGAAGCTTTCGTTCAGGAGGGCTTCGAATTCCTCCATCGTGGTTTTAGCGCACATATGCGGTTCGGTTCCTTTACAGTCACTTTTCGGGCCAGGCGGTTGTCTCCGCCGGTCTTTCATCAGTTTCGACAGAGCGATCCGCAAAACAAAGAGGGCCGGTAGTCCGACCCTGCTCGCTCTCGTTCACGGCGTTAACCGCCTGTCTTGGGCGGGGCTATACGGGGTTTGGCCCTGTCTGGCAAGGGGCAAGCGGCCAATTGGGCAGGTTTCGCCCGTCTGAACCGATGTCCGGCTCCCGCCCTGGCCGAGGCTTTACTTTTCAGGCGATCCTTGAGACATGCCTGCACGCTCTCTTTATATAGGAACGCCTTGCCGCGCGGAGCCCCGGACCATGCCGCACACATTTGACCAGATCCTGCCCTCGCTCGAAAGCCTCGGCGTGCTGTCCTATTGGATCGTTGGCCTTGCTGCGATGCTTGAAGCCTGGTTCCTGACCGGCCTGTTCGTGCCCGGCACGCTTGCAGTCGATGCTGGCGGCATGCTGGTGCAGCAGGGAGTGTTGGATTTCTTCGATCTTGCCTGGTTCGTGGCGATCGGATCGGCGCTCGGGGCGGAAATTGGCTATTGGACCGGGCGACTGGCCCGGCGCGGGCTGCGGGGGCGGACGCGCTTGCAGCAATCGGCGGCCTTCCAGCGCGCCGAACGGCTCTTTGCCCGGCGTGGCGGGATGGCGTTGGTCATCGGCCGCTTCCTGGGTCCGGTCTCAGGCCTTGTGCCCCTCGCCGCCGCCCTGTCCGGCATGGAACGCCGCCGCTTTGTGATCTGGAATATCGCCGCGGCGCTGCCCTATGCGCTGGCGCATGTGGCATTGGGCTATTTCCTTGGCGATGTGCTCACCCGGATGTCGCCCGCGATCACCCGACTGACGCTGCTCGCCACCGGCTTTGTGCTCGGGCTGGCGCTGATCTGGTGGGTGGTGATCCGACTGGACCGGCTGATGCCCTTTGCCGTGTCGGTTGGCCGGTCGGTGGTGCGCGCGATTGCCGAAAACCCCGATGTGGCCAACTGGGCCAAGGCCCATCCGAAACTCTCGCACAGCCTCGCGCGGCGGCTCGATACCTCTCGGTTTGGCGGGCTGACTGCCACCTTCCTCGCCCTTGTCTTTGTCTACATCCTGTTCGTCTGGGCCGGGTCGGTGTTCGATTTCCTCACTACCGCCCCGATCATGCAGGCCGACATTCGCGTTGCCAATCTCATGCACACGCTCTGGACGCCCGAACTGCTGCGGCTGTTCACCTGGGTCACCGCTTTTGGCAGCTGGCAGGTGGTAACGCCCCTCATGATCGCCGCGTTGATCTGGCTGTTGATCAGCGGGCGCGATGGGCTGGCGCTGGGGCTGACCGCGAGCGTTGCGGGCAACCTTGCCTCGGCGTCGATCCTGAAAGCGGTCTTCGACCGTCCGCGCCCGGAACTCGCCTATTTCGCGGAAACCTCGCACAGCTTCCCGTCAGGCCATGCCGCAATCTCGGTGGCCTTCTGGGGAATGCTGTTCTACGCGCTCTGGCGCAGTGGGCGGCTGGGGCTAATCAGCGCCACCTTTGCCGCCAGCGGCGTAGCCTTCACCATCGGGTTCAGTCGGATCTTCCTGATCGAACATTATGCCACCGATGTGATGAATGGCTGGCTGGTGGGCGGGCTGTGGCTGGTGATCGGCATCGCCCTGACCGAATGGCGTGCCGATCTTGCTGCCCAGCGCCCGTTGCTGATCACACGCCCGACCCTGCGCCGCAGCATTTTTGCCCTCGCCTGGGCGATGGTGCCGCTGGCGAGCTGGAATGTGGTGACCTTTCACAAGCTGCTGAACGATCCGCCGATGGTTACCACCGAAACGCCGCTGCGCGATGTGGATGCGATGCTCAAGCATGCCTCGTGGGAAAGCACGACCGAAAGCGTGATGGGCACGCCGCTGGAGCCGGTGAACCTGATCATTCTGGCGGAAAGCGAATACAAGCTGCTGGAGGCCATGCAAGCCGCCGGATGGAAACAAGCGCGCCCGCCCAGCCCCGGCCCACTGATGCAGGCGGCCTGGGCAGCCTGGACCAACGGACCCGACGATACCGCCCCGGTCACCCCCTATTTCTGGGCCGGTCTGCCCAATGACCTTGCCTTTGAAAAGCCGACCGCCGGCGATACCCTGCGCGAGCGCCACCATGTTCGGATCTGGCGCAGCCCCTATCTGCTCGCCGATGGGCGGCAGGTGTTTCTTGGGGCGGCGAGCTTTGACGACGGGCTCGATCCGGGAATTTTCCACCATATCGATCCAAATATCGACGCCGAGCGTGATACCCTTGCCGCCGATCTGGCCGCAATCGGCGCGGTGATACTGCCGCCGAAAGCCGTGTCGCCGCCCCGGCTGGGTACCTCGGTGGCGGGCGATCCGTGGTTCACCGATGGCAAGGCGACGCTGATCGAGCTGAACTGAGCGCGCCGGGCTGCGCCCAAATGTTCCCGTTGCGTTCCCACCTTCCTTCTGCCACTCTCCCCGCATGACCCTGCGCCTATCCAACCTAGATGCCCGCCGCCTGTGGCTCGCCCAAACCCTTCTGTCCACCGGCCCGAGCGATCCGCTCGCGATCATCCGGGGGCTGGGCTATTTGCAAATCGACACGATCCGCAACGTCGCCCGGGCGCAGGACCATATCCTGTGGAGCCGGACCGGCCGCTACCGCGAGGAACAGGTTTGGCGCCTGCTGAAATCGCGCGATCTCTTCGAACATTTCACCCACGACGCCTCGCTGATCCCCGCCGAGGTGCTGCCCTTCTGGACCCGGCGCTTTCGCGAGCTGGGCGAACGCACGGCGCGGTCAGACTGGTTTCATTCCGGGCTGGGGCAGGACGAAATCGCCCGCATCCGTGCCCGGATCGAAGCTGAAGGGCCGCTCTCCACCCATGCGTTTGACACCAAGATCGAAGGCCCGCGCGAAATGTGGGCACGCCCCCCGCATAAAAAGGCGCTCGATCAGATGTGGTATGCGGGCGAGCTGGCTACCGCCCATCGCAAGGGTTTTGTGAAATTCTACGATCTCGGCAGCCGGGTGTTTCCCGATGGCATCGACCACGGCAAAAGCGAGTCCCAGCAGGCCGACTATCTGCACGAGGCAGCGATGGAGAGGCTGGGCTTCGCCACTCAGGGCGAGATTGCCCGGTTCTGGGGCGCCACCCGCCCGGCCGAGGTGAAAGGCTGGGCAGGCCGCGCCGATCTGATGCCGGTTGAGGTGGAAACCGCTACCGGCGACACCTACCCGGCGCTGGCCCTGCCCGATATTGCCGAACGCCTTGCCAATGCCCCCACGCCCGGCAAGCGGGTGCGGCTGATCAACCCGTTTGACCCGATGGTGCGCGAACGCGAGCGGCTGGAGCGGCTGTTCGGCTTTGCCTATCGCAACGAGATGTTCGTGCCGAAAGCCCAGCGCCGCTATGGCTACTACGTCTACCCGCTGCTGGAAGGCTTACGGTTTTTCGCCCGGATCGAGCTGAAAGCCGAGCGCGACAGTGGCTTGTTGCGGGTATCTGGCTATTGGCCCGAGCCAGGCCTTCGGGACTCGGCCGCGCGCACCCGGCGGCTGGAGGCCGAGCTTGATCGTTTTCGCCGCTTTGCCGGGCTTGATGCGGTGCTCTGGGATGAGGCTTGCCCCCGCCCCTGATTGCCCGCAAGCTTGTGGCGATAAAGGGAGGCAAGAATGCAACCGGGCAAGCGCAATCTGATCACCGATGTGGCGGGGCTACGGGTTGGAAATGCCAGCGATGACAAGGTGAAAACCGGCGCCACGGTGCTGCTGGGCGATGCCCCTTTCGTGGCGGCTGTTCATGTGATGGGCGGCGCACCGGGCACCCGCGAAACCGACCTTCTGGCCCCCGACAAGCTGGTGCAGGAGGTTGATGCGCTGGTGCTGTCGGGCGGATCGGCCTTTGGCCTCGATGCCGCCTCGGGTGTGGCCGACGGGCTGCGCGCCATGGGCCGGGGCTTCGATGTGGGTGGGCAAAAGGTGCCGATCGTGCCCGGCGCGATCCTGTTCGACCTCATCAATGGCGGCGACAAGAATTGGACAGAAAATCCCTATAAACGGCTGGGGCGCGAGGCATTGGCTGCAGCAGGCGAAGACTTCGCCCTTGGCAGCGTGGGTGCAGGCACCGGCGCCACCACCTCTGGGCTGGAAGGCGGGCTGGGCTCGGCCTCGCTGGTACTGGACAACGGGATCACGGTGGGCGCGCTGGTGGCGGTGAATGCGGTGGGCAGCGCCCATGGGCCAGAGGGGCAATTCTGGGCAGCCCCCTGGGAATTTGACGCTGAATTTGGCGGGCGCGGACCGGTGACCGGCTTTGATCCGGGCGAAGGGCCTGAAACCAAGGTCAGCCCCCGCGCGGCCACCACCATTGCGATTGTTGCAACCGATGCGCAGCTCACGCAGGCGCAGGCCACGCGGATGGCAATTGCCGCGCATGACGGGATGGCGCGCGCGCTCCATCCCAGCCACACGCCGTTTGACGGCGATCTGGTCTTTGCCGCCGCGACCGGAGCCAAGCCCCTTGCCGATCCGGCGTACGACCCGCTGCTGATCGGCCATGCCGCCGCCACCTGTCTGGCCCGCGCCATTGCCCGCGGGGTATTTTCCGCCAATTCCGCCCCCGGCGACCTGATGCCCACATGGCAAAGTCGTTTTTGATTGGATTGACGCCGATCAAAGCCGACCGATTCAACTCTGGTATCTTGCAACCCATAGTAGATGCTCTGGAGTTTCCAATGTTTCGCGCGACCTTCTTCGCTCTGATGATGCTTGCCGCCAGCAATCCCGCACTGGCCGACGAGGTGTCAGACACGCTCAATTCGGCCCTGCAAGCCTACGAGCAGGGCGATATCAAATATGCCATTGAGGAACTGGATTATGCCCGGCAGCTTCTGCAAGAAATGTCGGCGCAAGAGCTGAATGGCTATCTGCCGGAGGCTCCCAGCGGCTGGACCCGCGACGTTGCCAAGGGCAGCGAAGCCAATGTGGGCCTTGCCTTTCTGGGCGGCGGCGTTGGCGCGCAGGGCACCTATTCCAACGGCACCGATACGTTTTCGATCACCATCACCGCCGACAATCCGATGCTCACCGCCATGGGCGGGATGATGGCCAGCGCCGGGCTGCTCGGGATGAAGCTCGAACGGGTCGGGCACGAGAAATTCATCAATGACGAAGGCGATCTGATGGCCATGATCGGCAATCACATCATGGTCCAAGCCAGCGGCGCCGATATCGATGTGATGATCCCGGTGCTTGAAACGATGGATTTCAAAAGCCTGGAAAACTTCGGCAACTAGCCGGAGCCAGCCCTAGCCGCCCGAGGCTGGAGCCTGAACCGGAGCAAGTGCTGGCGGGGCGCTGGGAGCCTTGGTCGAATAGCAGAACCGCATCCCCATCCCCGGATCGACAAGGCAGCCATTGTCATCAATCGTGGCCACGCCGCCATCCAGCGTTGTCCAGTCCTTGGTCTGAGCGGTTTCGGTGATCCGTCCGGATTTCCATTCGTATTCGCTCAGGCAGGACTGCGAGCCATCATCCTCGGCCATGCAATTGTCGCGCTTTGTGCAAGGTCCGTTCTCCAGCGGCGTGCCCGAAATACTGGCCAGGCTTTCCAACCGACAAAAGCCGGACGTGCCACCGCCAAAGCCCGCATCCAACCCGGCACCTGAGGCCATATCGGAAAGCGCGGGCGCGGCGGGCGTGGGCGTGACGCCTGCTGGATGCACGCAGATCGTTTCGTGCGCCCCGAAGGTACGCCAGCAGCGCGACTCTCCGCTGCTGATCTCTTCGGCCCCGACATTGTTCACGCTCGGCACTTCGCCGGTTTCGATGGTGAAGCGCGATCCGTTCGAGATCGAGGCGCGCAGCAGGCTGCCCTCGGTTTGAACCGTGCACGGTTTGAGAAAATTCCAGCTCGGATGATCGGGGTTCTGGTATTCGCAGGTCTCCCCCTCGGCCAGCAGAGCCGTCGGAGCGAGAGCCAGAACGAGAGCGGCAAGCAGTCGTTTACGCAAGGGAGCCTCCGGGTTTTCTTCGTTCTCGCCCCATGGCCTCAGATTGTCAAACCTGTTCAAAACCACCGAGCAGGGCGGCCATCAGGCCACTATCGGCAGCACCCAGCGGGTCGATCACATCGAAATGGTGCCGCCCCGGTTCGACATGCAGCCGCGCCTCGTCCCAGCTTTCGGCCAGCCAACGCGCCTGATCCAGAAAGACCGGGCGTTCTTCCGCCCCAACCCAGACCACGGTTTCGATCCCGCGCCGGGCCAGACACAGCGCCGGGCTTTCCGCCGCGGCTTCGGCCGGATCGAGCCTCAGATCGGCATTCATCCGGCTGCGCATCAGCGGGCGCAGGTCGGAGACAGGCGAGATTGGCACGATGCGGCGAAGCCGGGCGCGGGTTTCCGGCGCCAGCGATACATCGGCGCAGTTCATCCGCGCCACCAGATGCCCGCCCGCCGAATGGCCGGTCAGAACAATCGGCCCGGCCAGCTCGCCCGCCGCCGCCTCGATGGCCCGTGCCACTTCCTTGGTGATCGACGAAATCCGCGCATCGGGGGCGAGCGAATACGAGGGCATTGCCACCGCCCAGCCCCAGGCCAGCGCACCTGCGGCAAATCCCGACCAGTCTTCGCGCCCAAACAGGTGCCAATAGCCGCCGTGCACGAAAACCATCAGGCCTTTGGGCAGGTCGTCGGGCAGGAAAAGATCGTAGGCTTCGCGCTCCAGCGGCCCATAGCCAAGGCCCAACCGCGCAAGATCTTTGCGTCGGGCGCGCAAATCCGCCGCCTCACGCGCCCATCGCGGTGGATAGCTCTCTGCATTCGGGATGAAATCGGAGTTGGAATATGCAACATCATAATCCATGAAAGAGCCTTCCCGCGTTGGAGGCGTGAACAGACCGGCCGTACGAACAAGGCCGACAGGATAATAGGGAGACCAAAATGCCGCGCGATGCAACCGATCTTGCCGCCCTGCTGAAAGACCCGTCGCTTCTGGCCACCAAGGCCTATGTCGGCGGCGAATGGATCGGGGCCGATAGTGGCGCCACCTTCCCGGTGAAAAACCCGGCGCGGGGCGATGTGCTCTGCGAGGTGCCCGAAATGGGCCGGGATGAGACCGCCCGTGCCATTGCCGCCGCCGATGAGGCGATGAAGGGCTGGCAGGCGCTCACCGCCAAGGAGCGCGCGAATATCCTGCGCAAATGGTTCAACCTGATGATGGAAAATCAGGCCGACCTCGCGCTGATCCTGACCGCCGAAATGGGCAAACCGCTGAAAGAGGCGATGGGCGAAATCGCTTATGGCGCCAGCTTCATCGAATGGTTCGCCGAAGAGGGCAAACGCATCTACGGCGAAACCATCCCGCCCCATGCTTCCAATCTGCGCATCACCGTGATCCGCCAGCCGATAGGCGTGGTGGCCGCGATCACCCCCTGGAACTTCCCCAACGCGATGATCACCCGCAAGGTTGGCCCGGCGCTGGCGGCTGGCTGTGGGGTGGTGGTGAAACCCGCCGAAGACACCCCACTTTCCGCCCTAGCGCTCGCGGTTCTGGCCGAGCGCGCCGGACTGCCCAAGGGCATCTTCAACGTCGTCACCGCCAGCCACGGCGCCGAGATTGGCCGTGAATTCACCGACAACTTCACCGTGCGCAAGATCACCTTCACCGGCTCCACCCTGGTGGGCCGCATCCTGCTGCGTCAGGCCGCCGATCAGGTGAAGAAATGCTCGATGGAGCTGGGCGGCAACGCGCCCTTCATCGTGTTTGACGATGCCGATCTCGATGCCGCCGTTCAGGGCGCCATCGCCTCGAAATTCCGCAACAACGGCCAAACCTGCGTCTGCGCCAACCGGATCTATGTGCAGGATGGCGTCTATGACGCTTTCGCCGAAAAACTCGCCACCGCTGTCGGCCAGATGCGGGTGGGCGACGGTATGGACGACGGCACCGAGCTCGGCCCGCTGGTCAGCGAAGAAGCGGTGAAGAAGGTCGAAGAGCATATCGCCGATGCCGTGGCCAAGGGTGCAAATGTGATCCTTGGTGGCGCGCATCACGAAAAGGGCGGGCTGTTCTTCCAACCCACCATCGTGACCGGCGCCACCCCCGATATGGAATTCGCCAACGAGGAAACCTTCGGTCCCCTCGCGCCCCTCTTCCGGTTCAAGGACGAAGCGGATGTAATCCAGCAGGCCAATGACACCATCTTCGGCCTCGCCTCCTATTTCTACGCCAACAACCTCAGCCGCGTTTACAAGGTGGCCGAGGCGCTGGAATACGGGATCGTCGGGGTGAATACCGGCATCATCTCAACCGAGGTCGCCCCCTTTGGCGGGGTGAAGCAATCCGGCCTCGGCCGCGAAGGCTCGCATCACGGCATCGAGGATTTCCTTGAGATGAAATATATCTGCATGGCGATCTGATCGCGGTTCGGCGGGGGGCATCCCCCGCCACCAACGGCTTTCGGTGCGCGTGCCGCGTTCTCAGATCGCGTTGCCGATCACGTTGCCCAGACGAGCAATGCCTTCGTTGATCCGGTCCGGGCCGAGCAGGGAAAAGTTAAGGCGCAGCGTATTGGCGCCGGTGCCATCGGCATGGAAGGCGGTGCCGGGCACGAAGGCGACCTTGGCGGCAAGCGCCTGCTGCAGAAGCTGGCGGCCGTCGAGATGCCCCGGCAGGGTCAGCCAGACGAACATCCCGCCTTCCGGCTCGCTCCAGCTCACCCCCTCGGGCATATGCCGGGCCAGAGCGGCGAGCATCGTGGCCAGCCGTTCGCCATAAACCACGCGCAGACCGGCAACATGGGTATCAAAAATCTCGTGTGCGACTTCGGAAATCGCAATCTGGTTCAGCGTGGCGGTCTGCAGATCGGCGGCCTGTTTGGTGAGCACGAGCTGCGCAATCACCGGCCGCGCCGCCACCACCCAACCCACCCGAAGCCCCGGCGCTAGGGTTTTGGAAAACGAGCCGCAATAGATCGTCCGGCAGGCGTCAATATCGCCCTTGTCCTGCATTTCCAGCGCCAGAAGCGCGGGCAGGTCTTCGCCGCGATAACGCAGCGCCTGATAGGCAGCGTCTTCGATCACGGCGCAATCCAGCGCCTCGGCTTGCGCCAGCACCGCGCGCCGCGCTGCCAGATCGAGGGTTTCGCCGGTGGGATTGGCAAAATCCGGCGAGAGATAGGCAAATTTCACCGCGCTGCCGGTTGCGTCCAGATCCTCGGGCACGCGATTTGCCCAGGGATCGAGCCGCGCATAGCGCGGTTCATAGGCATTGAACGCCCCGAGCGCGCCCAGATAGGTGGGCCAACGCACCAGCGCAGTATCGCCCGGATCGAGAAACAGCTTGCCGAGATAGTCGAGCGCCTGCTGCGAGCCTGCGGTAATCAGGATGTTGTCACGGCTGCAGGCGACGCCGAGCCGTGCCATATAGCCAACCAGCCAGTCGCGCAGCTTTCCATAACCTTCCGACGGCGCATATTGCAGCGCCTCGCCCGCCATCTGCACCTCGGTGGCGCGGTAGAGCGCATTGGCAAAGGCCGCGTGCGGGAAATGCTCCGGGTCAGGAATGCCGCCTGCGAAAGAGATGATGTCGGGCTGATCGAGCAGCTTCAACAACTCGCGGATCTCGGAGGCCTTCATACGGCTCGTGCGGCGGGAAAACAGCGATGACAATATCTGCGGGTGTGACATGGGCGACTCCATTTGTCATATCTGATAGCCGTTTCCATTTTTATGTCAATATTACTGACATAATTCCCATCCGCATTTTCACAGCTTCACCTTGCGCCATGGCGCTGCAGCTGCCAATCCTTTCTGGCCGTCAAATTGGCGGCGCATTCTCAGGGCGGGGTGAAATTCCCCACCGGCGGTGACAGCCCGCGAGCGCCTTTCTGTGCAAATCACAGGAAGGGTCAGCAGATCCGGTGAAATTCCGGGGCCGACGGTTACAGTCCGGATGGAAGAGAATGGATTGGCGCGTGCCCTGTCGGGCGCGTGGCTTGTCCTGTCTGCCTTGAGTTGTGAGCGTAGATGAAAGGACAAACGCCATGACTCGTTTTTCACCTCTTGCCCGCGCTGCCGGGCTGATGATCGCAGCCGGTGCGGCTTTCGCACTGGTCAATACTGCGCTTCAGGGCGCAACGATGCTCGGGGGCGCGTCAGCCCCTGCCGCCACCTTCTGGCAATATCTCATTGCCGCACTGGTCTACCTGCCTTGGATCGCGCGCAACCGCGCCGCCCTGCGCTCGGCCCGTCCGGGCCAACAGATTTTGCGCGTGGCGCTCGGGGCGGTCGGCGTGCAGCTCTGGACGCTGGGCCTCGCCCATGTGCCAATCTGGCAGGCCATCGCCCTCATCCTGCTCTCGCCCTTCTTCGTCACCACCGGGGCCGGGCTGATTCTGGGCGAGCGGGTCACGCCAGAGCGCTGGGGCGCAGTTATCCTTGGCATGATCGGCGGCGCGGTCATCCTCGCCCCGTGGTCGGACAGCTTTGACATCGCCGCCCTGCTGCCGGTGGGGGCGGCACTGTTCTGGGCGGCCTCGTCGCTGGTCACCAAGCGGCTGACCGAGGTGGACAGTGCCGAGACCATCACGCTCTATCTGCTGGTTCTGCTCACCCCGCTCAACTTTGCACTCGCGGCGGGCACCGGGCTGGCGCTGCCCGGCGGGGCGATCTGGATGATCGGGGCGGCCGGGCTGCTCACGGCTGGGGCCCAGCACGCACTGGCGCGCGCCTATACGCTGGCCGACGCTGCCTTCCTGCAACCCTTCGACCACCTGAAGCTGCCGCTCAATGTGGGCCTTGGCTTTCTGGTCTTCGGCTTTGCCCCGAGCGGTTCGATGTGGGCGGGCACGGCGCTGATCCTTGCCGCCAGTACGTTTTTGCTGGGGCGCGAAAACCGGCAGTCGCGCATGGAGCGTGCGAGCACTGGCTTGGCTGAGATGGCTGACTAACCCAGAAAGACGCAGGCTCGCCGGTATTGTCCGGCGAGCCCCCGGCACCTGGTGGATCAAACACTACCGCGACCAAATGCCGCCAACTCACAAACGCTCACCACCAATGGGTTATGAGTACACCCTATCAGATTTTTCCGATTCGCGCCATTACGGCGCGATACCCGACGCCAATACGCGAAAAGGCGCGTGGTCACCCACGCGCCTCGCAGCTTCGGGGGAAACAGATCAGACGTCGAGCACTTCGCCGTCGATGTCTTTGGCGCTAGCAATCTCAATCCGGCGCGGTTTCAGCGCTTCGGGAACTTCGCGCACCAGATCGACATGCAGCAGACCGTTTTCATGCAGCGCGCCGGTCACGCGTACATGTTCGGCCAGCTGGAAACGGCGCTCGAACGCGCGCGTGGCAATGCCGCGATGCAGATAGGTGCGCTGTTTTTCGTCACCCGCTTTGCGGGCCGCGATATGCAGCGCCTGTTCCTTCACTTCGACGGACAGCTCACCATCGGTAAAGCCCGCCACGGCCACGGTAATGCGCCAAGCATCGTCGGCGGTCTTTTCGATATTGTAGGGGGGATAGCTTTCCTGGCCCAGATCATTGGCCAGAGCCCGGTCCATCATCTCGGCAATCTGATCGAAACCGACAGTGGCACGGTAAAGCGGGGTAAGGTCGAAACTACGCATGGTCATCCTCCATTGAGCGACAACAGGTTGAGCCCTCCCAACGGGACGGGCGGTTAAAATCCGGACCCGCTCTGCGGCGTCCGTGCTATCGAATTAGGTGCGATTTTTGCGGGTTCAAGACCTTGGCGACGGCCCCGAGATGCTTCACGGTTTGACGAAATGTGCGCCGGTCTCGGCGCCACCGCCAACGGTGATCCGCCGTGCGCTGAAGCTGCCGCCCGTCGCCGGGAACACCCCCGCCCCGCTGCGCAAAGCGTGTTTCAGCGCCTGAACTCTCTCGGGCAGAGCCATCCCAAAGGCCCGCGTGCCGTTCTCGGTCGCTGCCCCCGCTGACACCAGCGAAACGATCCGGGCACGGCGACCGCTCATGTCGAAAATCGGCGCCCCGGAGGAGCCGAATGTCACATCGCAGTTGAAGGCGAGCAGATCCTGCTGACGCCCCAGCACCGAACAGGCCGCCTGTCGCGACGGGGCCTGTTCGCGCCCAAGCGCATAGGACACAACGCTGACCGAAGCACCGGTTGCAGGCAGATCGGCCAGCAGAAACGGGCTGGCCGTCGCGGTTGGAATGGGCGTGGCCAGTTCCATCAGCCCGACATCGTGGCGAATGCTTTCAACCGATATGGCGGCGCTGGCATCATAGTCCGGGTCGATGACAGCGCGGCGACCTGCCGAAGCTGCAATCGCCGTACCGTCACGCATCCCGGCCCGGAAGGTGATGTGATCGACACGGTCCAACGCGCGCGCTTCGCTGAGGCAATGTGCCGCCGTGAGCACCAGATCCGGCGCGATCAGCACGCCGGTGCAGAACCCCTTGTTGCCGATGTCGACCCGCCCGACCGCCTCCCAGCCGAACAGCTCTTCGCGCTGGGTCAGCCGATCAAGCCCGGTATCTCCGGCCCAGGCCGCGAACCCGGTCAGCGCCAGCCCCCAAACGGCCATTGTGATCGAACGAGACAGGCGCATGATCTACGGCTTCACAAACTTCGCGCCGGTCGAACTGCCGTCGCCGCCGCCCATCTGAACCAGCGGGCGCGCCCGGGTGAACACGCCATCGGTCTCAGCCATCAGCGACCGCAGCTCGGTCAGCGGGCCAACGAGACTAGTGCCCAGCGAAACCTTCTGGCCATTGGCCTGCGCCTTGGCCGAGACCACCGAAACGATGCGCGGCGCCCCCGACGACAGATCGAAAACCGGCGCACCGGAAGAACCGAAATCGACATTGCAATCCAGAACCAGCGTACCGTCGCGCTTGCCCAATATGTGGCACAGATCCTGAAGGGAGGGAGTGTTTTCACGATCCTGCGCATAAGACACCACCCCCACCTGCCGCTCCAACGGACCGAGCGGCCCGGTTTCAAACGGCGTGATCATGGTGTTGCGGATCGGCTGATCGAGCTGGATCAGCGCCAGATCGTAGGCACGGTTTTTTGAATCGGCCACGTATTTCGGGTGCACGACCACCTGCCGGGCGCCGCGATAGGCTGCTGCCCGGCCATTGCGCCACCCCGCCAGAAACTGGATTTCACTGGCAGTATGCGCCTGGCCGCTCTCTCTATCGAACAGGCAATGGCCCGCCGTCAGCACAAGATCTTCGGCAATCAGAGCGCCAGTGCAGAAACTGGCATTGCCGATATTGATCCGGCCGACGCCTTCCCAGCCCTTGCTGTCATCGCCAGTCAGCAATCCACGCAGTGCGGTGCTGTCTGCCGACTGGGCAGGCAGGGCGGCAATGGCAAGGCACAGGGCCAGGGCAAGGCGGGCAAGTCTGGTGATCATAAAGGCTCTCGTTCCGACCGGTCGATAACATCGGGTTTGGGCGAAAATATGGCCCTATGATCAGTTCGATACGGTATCGGCCCCGCACCGACAAATACGATAAGGCCGGGCACATGGCCCGGCCTTGCCGCGTTTCAATACCGAAGAGCGATCAGCCGTTCGGAATGATGATGATTTCCACCCGGCGGTTCTGAGCCCGGCCCGCAGCGGTCAGGTTCGAAGCCACCGGCTGATCTTCGCCGCGGCCATAGGCGCTGACACGGCCCGCCGACACGCCATTGGCGATCAGCGTGTTGGCCACCGAGCCTGCACGACGGCGCGACAGATCGAGGTTGTAGGCGGCGGAACCGGTATTGTCGGTATGGCCGACCACCTGAACCTGCGAGTTCGGGTATTTGTTCAGGCTGCCAGCCAGAATGCCCAGATCCGAACGCAGGGTGCTGCTCAGCTGGTCGCTGTCGGTGGCGAACAGGATGTCTTCGGGCATCGTCACGATCAGCGACGAGCCGGTATTCACCACGCCAATCCGGCTATCGCCGAACGAGCTGCGCAGCTCACCCGCTTGTGCATCAAGCTGCTGGCCGATCATGCCGCCGACGATCCCGCCCGCTACGGCGCCAACCGCTGCCGTGCCCGCGCTTTTGCCAAACAGCCCGCCCAGAATGCCGCCCGCAACAGCGCCACCAACGGCCCCGGTCGTCTGACGCGGCCCCACATCGGTACAGGCGGTCAGAGCGAGAGCCGAAACAATCGGCAGCACAAAAATGGGTTTCGAAATGGTCATTACGTTCCCTTTCTCAGGTTTTGGCCGCTAATGCGGTAATATTGCGGTAACTTTATACCATTTCCTCCGGCAGCGAAGGGGAAAACAGAAACGACTTTACCCCTCGCAAAAAACCGCCGGTCCTCGGGGCAACACGACCTAGGCTCTGGGCTTTGCCCGCAGGGTGGGCTGGGCTTCTGCCGGGTTCTCGGGCCAGGGGTGTTTGGGGTAGCGCCCGCGCATGTCCTTGCGCACATCGGCGTAAGAACTGGCCCAAAAAGCAGGCAGATCGGTGGTGGTCTGCACCGGGCGATGACCGGGCGAGAGCAGCGTGACCCGCAGCGGTTTCTGCCCCACCATCGGATGGCGGGTGACGCCGAACATTTCTTGCAAGCGCACTTCGATCTCGGGCGCATCGGTTGAATAATCAATCGGCACCTTGCGGCCCATCGGCGTGGTGAAATGCGCGGGCGCCGAGGCGTCGAGCCGCTGCATCTGATCCCAGCTCAGCCGCGCCCGCAAGGCATCGAGAACATCGAACCGCTTCCAGTCCGCCTCGCTGCGAACCCCGCCGATATGCGGCAGCAACCAGTCTTCGAGGGTTTCCATCAACGCCGGTTCGGTCATCTCTGGCAGGTCGGGCTGGGCCGCGCGCACCAGCTCCACCCGCACCATGAAACGCCGCGCCGCTTCCGAGGGGCGCAGGCCAAGCTGGCGCACCCCGTCGAGCATGGCGCGCGCTACCGCGTCCGGGGCGGCATCGCGCCAGATGCGATCATCGAGCACCAGCGCGCCAAAGCGTTCCTGCTCGCGCGCCACCACCCTGCCCTCGCGTTTCGACCAATCGCAGACCTGAACCCAGCCGATCTCAGCCCCATGCACCGCACGCAGCTCGGCCTCGCTGATCGCAGTAGCCAGCCGCACTTTCGCCTCGCGCAGATCGCCGTCACTGTCGGTGACCACGATCAGCCGCTGCCCCGCCAGCGGATCGTCATCGGCAAGCAACGCGCCCTTGCCGCCGGAAAGCACATAGCGCGGCTCGTCGCCCTTGCGCCGAAGCCCCACCCGGTCGGGATAGGCCAGCGCCGCCATCTGCGCGGGGCTCAGCCCCTCGCTCGGCTCAACCAGCCGCCCAAGCCGCTTGGCCTCAAGCCGGATACGCTCGATCACACCGCGATTGACCTGCATCCCATGTTCGCGCGCAAAGCCGGAAGGATCGGTAATCGCAGCAAGACGCAGGGTAAGATCGACGCCCGCGCCGCGCGGCAGCGGGTCACGCTCTTCCATCAACGCCGCCAACGGCGCGGCCTCACGCCCGGCGCGCAGGAGCATATGCCCGATGCGCGGATGCAGCGGCAGTTTCGCCAACAGCTTGCCATGCGGTGTGATCCGTCCCTCTGCCAGCGCGCCCAGCGCCGTCAGCAGCGCCTGTGCCTCGGCCAGCACACCGGGATTGGGCGGGGTCAAAAAAGCAAGGTCTTCGCCATTGCCCGCCCCCCAAAGCGCCAGCTCCAGCGCCAGCGGGGCAAGGTCGGCCACTTCGATCTCGGCAGGCGGAAAGGCAGCCAGCGCGCCCTCTTCGCCCTTGGTCCACATCCGGTAGCAGGTGCCGGGGGCGACCCGCCCTGCCCGGCCGCGCCTCTGCTCGGCTTCGGCGCGACTGACGCGCTCGGTCACCAACCGGCTCATCCCGGTGCCCGGATCGGTCCGCGCTCGGCGCGCCCGGCCTGCATCGACCACCACGCGGATATCCTCAATGGTCAGCGAGGTTTCGGCAATCGAGGTGGCAAGCACCAGTTTGCGCCCGGTCGCCTCAGGCCGGATCGCGGCACGCTGCGCGCCCATTTCCATCGCGCCGAACAGCGGACGGATCACGCAATCGCCGGGCAGTCGGCCTGACAGCAGCGCCTCGACCCGGCGGATCTCGCCTTCCCCCGGCAGAAACACCAACACGCCGCCCGTGCTCTCGCCAACAGCGCGCAGCACCAGATCCACCACTGCCTGTTCAAATCGCTGCATCTTGGCAAGCGGTGCATCGAGCCAGCGGGTCTCGACCGGAAAGGCGCGCCCGACGCTGGTGACAATCGGCGCATCGTCCAGAAGGGCGGCCACCGGCTCGGCATCAAGCGTGGCCGACATGACCACAATTATCAGGTCTTCGCGCAGCGCCCCGCGCGCTTCCCAGGCAAGAGCCAGACCCAGATCGGCATTCAGGGAGCGTTCGTGAAACTCATCGAAAATCACGGCGCCCACGCCCTCAAGCGCCGGATCGGACTGGATCATCCGGGTCAGAATGCCCTCGGTCACCACCTCGATCCGGGTGGCCTTGCCGACCTTGTTTTCGCCCCGGATGCGATAGCCCACGGTTTCGCCCACCGCTTCGCCCAGCGTTTCAGCCATCCGCTCGGCGGCAGCGCGCGCGGCTAGCCTGCGCGGCTCCAGCATCAGAATGCGCCCCTCGACTCGGTCCAGCAGCGCCAGCGGCACCCGCGTTGTTTTCCCCGCCCCCGGCGGCGCAACCAGCACCGCCCGGCGGGCACGCTCCAGCGCGCTCAGCAGGTCGGGGATGGCATCGTCGATCGGCAGGCGAAAACTCATGCCGCCCTTATCGCCGGGCTAGTTCCAGCGAACAAGCGCGACATTGCCGTGTTCGGTCTCAACCGATCCACGGGCCATTTTCAGCCAGCCGTCTTTGATCTGGTATTCAATATGAAATCCAAATTTGCGACCACGCGACATCGTTGCGGCATCATAGCCCGAAATCCGCGTGAGCACGCCTTCGCAGGTCAGCTTATCGCTTGCCTCCGCCACCTGATGTACCTCGACATGCATCACACGGGTGCCGTCGTAGGTTGTGCGATCAATCGCGCAGCCTTTCGCACGGGGCCGGTCGATCATCGTGGCAATCATCGCACTCAGCGGATCGATGCGCTGATCGCCCGGGGGAAAGCTGACCGCCGCCGCAGATTCGCGATACCCCGTGGCCATGTCTTCGCTATAGCTTTGGCTCGAAAGCTGGGGCACCTGCCCGCTGCCGCGCGCATGCATCGAGAATTGTATCTTTGCCAGAAAACCGACAATCCCGGTGGTGCGGAACTCGCCGCGCGCCGCATAGGCGTTGTGGACTTCGTTGGTCGCAACAACCACCTGCCCCACCGGCAGACCGAAAAGCTGCACACCAAACCGCGCTTCCAGCGTACCCGCCCCGGCGGGCGCACTGACCAACCCAATCACCGCTGCGAGCCCCAACATAGCCCGGCGCATAACCCACTCCCACATGTGATTCTGGACTAACCCTAGCACATCCCGGTGCCCTGCGCTGCTGGACAAGCGAAGCCTTGCCGGGCATGACTGGGAAAAACGGAACAGCATGAACAATAGTGATCTTGCAGAACGGGTGAAGGCAGGCGAGCGCCGGGCGCTGGCCCGCGCGATCACGCTGGTGGAAAGCGCCCGCCCCGATCACCGTGCGGCAGCGGGTGCGCTGCTCGCCGCGCTGAAACCCGCCAGGCGCGAGGCTCTGCGCATCGGCCTTTCAGGCACGCCCGGCGTGGGCAAATCTACCTTCATCGAAGCCTTCGGGATGTTTCTGATCGCCAAGGGGCTGAAGGTTGCGGTGCTGGCGGTGGATCCGTCTTCGGCCCGGTCCGGCGGTTCGATTCTGGGCGACAAGACCCGGATGGAGCATCTGTCGCGTGAGAAAAACGCCTTCATCCGCCCCTCGCCCGCGCAAAGCCATCTGGGCGGCGTGGCAAGGCGAACGCGCGAAGCGGTGGCGCTTTGCGAGGCGGCTGGGTTTGACGTGATTCTGATCGAAACCGTGGGCGTCGGCCAGTCCGAAACCATGGTGGCCGATATGGTCGATCTGTTCCTCTTGCTGATCGCGCCCGCGGGCGGCGACGAGCTGCAGGGCGTCAAGCGCGGGATCATGGAAATGGCCGATCTGGTTCTGGTGAACAAGGCCGACGGCGCGCTGAAAGACACCGCCCTGCGTACCATGGCCGATTATGCGGGCGCGCTGCGGCTGATGCGCAAACGGGTCCAAGACCCGGAAGGCTATCCCCGCGCCATGGCGGTTTCGGCGCTGAGCCATGACGGGCTGACCGACGCCTGGGCGGCGATGGAAGAGCTGGCGGGCTGGCGGCGCGAACAGGGCGTCTGGACCAAAACCCGTGCGGAGCAGGCCCGGCGCTGGTTTGAACAAGAGCTGCGCGAGGGGCTTTTGGCGCGGCTGGAGCGTGATCCCGACATTCGCGCCAAGGTCGCCACGCTGGGCGACGCGGTTGCCAAGGGCACCATCCTGCCCGGCGCCGCCGCTGACGAAATCCTTGCCGCGCTGACCCGCTGACCTGTCCCCAAGGTCACCTGTGGCAGAAACGCCGCGCTCTCCCTCAGGTGGAAATTTTTGGGTGACGGGTTGCCGAAGCCGGGCTATCAAAACTCTCACGATCACCCGCATGACGGAGGCAAGGATGTACTTTGACAGGATTCAACATCACGGCTAGAGCCGCTGGTCCTGTCGGGCTGGCCGCCAGCCCCGAACATCCTTCCCTATTTTACGATCCCAATATCCCGGATTTCCGTCATGTTTCGTTTTTTCGAGAATCTCGTCGACCCTTTCACGCCTGTTGAAAAGGCCACACCCCCGGCCAGCCTCTGGCCCTATCTGAAATCGCATTATCGCAATTTCGGCAAACTCATGCCCGTGATCGCGGTGACCAGTGCGCTGGTGGCGGTGATGGAGATGGGGGTGATCTTCTATGCCGGTCGGATCGTCGACCTGATGGAAAAGAGCGGCCCCGAAGCCTTCTGGATGCGGCACAGCTTCGAGCTGCTGCTCGCGGTGGCGTTCCTGATGATCGCGCGTCCGGCCATCATCACCCTGTCGCAGCTTCTGCTCAACCAGACCCTGGCCAGCAACCTGCAGATCCAGACCTTCTGGCGCGCGCACAAGCACCTGCTCGGCCAGTCGATGGGCTTTTTCCAGAACGATTTCGCCGGGCGCCTGTCGAACCGGGTGATGCAGCTTGGACCGGCGGTGGAAGACGGCACTTATATGGCTTTCGAGGCGATCCTCTATGCGATCACCTATGTCATCGCGGCCATCGCGCTGCTGGGTCAGATCAACCCGCTGCTGGCAGTTCCGCTGATCTTCTGGCTGGGGCTTTACATCACCTATACCCGCTGGGTGGCGGTGCGTGTTTCCGTCGCCAGTGAAAAATGGTCGGATTCCCGCTCGCTGGTCTCCGGCCGGGTGGTCGATGCCTATGCCAATATCGAAAGCGTGAAGCTGTTTTCGCAAGGCGCGCGCGAGGAAGACTATGTGCGCTCGGCGATGCAGCGCAATCTGCTGCGCTTTCGTCGTTTCCTGCGGCTGATGACCGAACTGGCCTTTGGCCAGAACCTGCTGAACGGGCTCTTGTTCATCGGCCTCATCGGCCCCTCGATCCTGCTCTGGAGCCATGGGCAGATGAGCATCGGACAGGTTGCCGCCGCCTCGGCGCTGGCGATCCGGCTCAATGGCATGTCAGGCTGGATCATGTGGGTGACCACGCAGCTGTTCCAGCGCGTCGGGGTGATCCACGAAGGTCTGCGCTCTGTCGCGGTGCCGCATGAGATCGTGGATGCGCCCGCCGCACCGGCGCTGGCGCTCAGCCGGGGCGAGATTGCCTTTGAAGATGTCAGCCACCACTACGGCAAAGGCGCGGGCGGGCTCGATCACGTATCGCTGACCATCCCCGCCGGCCAAAAGGTCGGGCTGGTCGGACGCTCCGGTGCGGGCAAATCCAGCCTCGTGAACCTGCTTCTGCGCTTTCGCGATGTGGAACAGGGCCGCATTCTGATCGACGGTCAAAGCGTGGCCGGGGTCACGCAGGACAGCCTGCGCGCCACCATCGGCATGGTCAGCCAAGACAGCTCGCTTCTGCACCGCTCGGTACGGGCCAATATCCTCTATGGCCGCCCCGATGCCACCGAAGCGCAGATGATCGCCGCCGCCGAACGGGCCGAAGCGCACGAGTTCATCCTCGGGCTGACCGACCCGAAAGGGCGCCGGGGCTACAATGCACAGGTGGGCGAACGCGGCGTGAAGCTGTCTGGCGGCCAACGCCAGCGGATCGCGATTGCCCGGGTGATGCTGAAGGACGCGCCGATTCTGGTGCTGGACGAGGCGACATCAGCGCTCGACAGCGAGGTCGAAGCGGCGATTCAGGATACGCTTTACGGCATGATGGAAGGCAAAACCGTGATCGCCATCGCGCACCGGCTGTCGACCATCGCCCGGATGGACCGGATCGTGGTGCTCGATCAGGGCCGGGTGGTCGAAGATGGCAGCCACGAGGCGCTGATTGCTGAGGGCGGCATCTATGCCGGGCTCTGGGCACGCCAATCCGGCGGCTTCCTCGCCGAAGACTGATCCAATACCCTTCCCCGACCTCCGGGGGAGGGCATCGCAGCAATCGGCCAACGGCGCGGAAACGCGGCAAAGGGGCCTTTCCCCTCCGCCGGTTTCCTGCCAGTTTCAACCCGAAGGAGCCGCGCGTGAAACTCAGCCAGTTGATTGATCCGTTCAGCCCCGCCACCGGCGCGCCCCCGAGCGCTCTGATGGCCTTCATCCGCTGGAGCCTGGCAGGCGCCTGGCCGGTTCTGGTCGTGGCTGCCGTGATCTCGGCGCTGGCCGGGCTGACCGAAACCGGCACCGCCTGGGTGCTGGGCCATGTGATCGACACGGTCACCGCCCATGGCCCCGATGCGGTGCTGACACGCGAAAGCCTTGGCCTGCTGGTGTTGGCGCTCGGGTTTTTCCTGATCCTGCGCCCCCTGGCCTTTGGCAGCTCCAACCTGATGACCTCAGTGGCGATTGGCCCGGCGCTATCGCCGATGATCTTCGCCCGGTTGCATCGCTGGATGCTCAGCCAGTCGGTCGGCTATTTCGACGACGATTTCGCCGGACGGCTGGCGCAGAAACAGGCCCAGACCGCCAATGCGATGACCGATTTCATGGTGGAAAGTATCAACACCATGGCCTTTGCGCTGGCCTCGATGGTGGGCACTTTCGCGCTGATCTTCACCATTGATGCAAGGCTGGCCCCGGTCTTTCTGGTCTGGCTCATCATCTATGGTTTCACCGTGCGCTGGTTCATGCCGCGCATCCGGGCGCGCTCCAAGGCGCGGGCCGGGTCGCGCGCTGTCGTCACCGGACAGGTGGTCGATACGGTCAGCAATATCCGCACCGTGAAGCTGTTCGCCCAGAACGCCCGCGAAGACGCCACGACGCTGGAAGCGTTGGACACGTTCCGCCAGCGCTCGCTGGAATTCGGCCAGCTCGCGGCGGGCTTTCGCTTTACCCTGATGCTGCTGGCCGGGATGCTGCCGGTGCTGCTGACCGGCGGCGCGCTGCTGGCCTGGACGCAAGGCCACACCACACAAGGCGGGATCGTGTCGGCGGGCGTGATCTCGATCCGGATCGCGCAGATGACCGGCTGGGTCAGCTTCACGATGATGGCGCTCTATCGCGACCTGGGCGAAATCGAAGACGGAATGCACACCCTCACCCCGGATCGTCGCCTGCTCGACAGCCCCAGCGCGCGGCCTCTGGCGGTGACCGGCGGCGAGATCCGGTTTGAACAGGTGGGGTTTGCCTATGGGCGGCAGAAAGGCGGGGTGCAGGGGATCGATCTGACCATCGCGCCGGGCGAAAAGCTCGCCCTTGTCGGCCCCTCGGGCGCGGGAAAATCCACTCTGCTGGCACTGCTCATGCGGCTTTACGATCCCGAAACCGGGCGGGTTTTGATCGACGGGCAGGATATCAGCCATGTAACGCAGGAAAGCCTGCGCCAAGCCATCGGCATGGTCACGCAGGAAACCGCGCTGTTCAACCGCTCGGCGCGCGACAACATCCTCTATGGCCGCCCCGATGCAGGCGAAACCGCGCTGCTCTCGGCCACCCGCCGGGCCGAAGCCCATGATTTCGTGCAGGGGCTGGAAGACATCGCCGGTCGGCAGGGATATGACGCACATCTGGGCGAACGCGGGGTTAAGCTCTCGGGCGGCCAGCGCCAGCGCATCGCCATCGCGCGGGTGCTGCTGAAAGACGCCCCCATCGTGGTGCTGGACGAGGCGACCTCGGCCCTCGACAGCGAAGTGGAAGCGGCGATTCAGGACACGCTCGACAAGATGATGGAGGGCAAAACCGTGATCGCCATCGCCCACCGCCTGTCAACGATCGCCCATATGGACCGGATCGTGGTTCTGTCAGAGGGGCGGATCGTCGAAAACGGCAGCCATGAAGCACTGCTGGCCAAGGGCGGTATCTATGCCGGGCTCTGGGCGCGTCAGTCGGGGGGCTTTCTGGCCGAAGCCTGAGCGCCTAATCCGCAGCACTCGCTTCCGGAGCGTCCGCCTCCAGCTCGTGTTCCAGAAACCGCTCGAACGCATCAAGGTCGATCTCTTCGAACTGGCCGAAAGCCTGCATCCAGACGCTCGCCTCACGCATCGCGTCAGGCTCCAGCTTGCACCATTTCACCCGGCCCCGTTTTTCCTGACTGATCAGCCCGGCGCGGGTGAGGATGCTGAGGTGCTTGGAGATCGCCGCGAGTGAAATCGAAAACGGCTCGGCCACATCCGTCACCGCCATATCGTCTTCCAAGAGCAGCATGAGGATCGCCCGGCGGGTCGGGTCGGCAAGCGCGGCAAAGACGAGGTCCAGACGGGTTTCCATCCGCTTGGGTTAGGCAGGTGCCAAACAATCGTCAACCGAAAGGTTGAATATGGGTTTTCGCCCGAAATCCTGCCTCCCCTCAGCCCGCCGTCGATAGACGGTTTCCTTATCACTGCAATATCAACAACTTACGCGACATCACCCCCACACCAAACCCCGTTGACTCAAACCCCCGCGCCGCTTAGCAAGGCGGCAAGCTCATGAGGGGGCAATTTCGCCGTGTCTGACCCGAAGGACGACCGACCCCAAGACCGCCTGAAGGCGCTCGAGGACCGGATTGCCAAGGTGAAGGGTGTCGACGAAGAAGTCCCCCACATGAAGAAGGATTATGCCCAGGCCAATATGGCTTGGCGGATGGTCATCGAGCTTGTGGCCGGTCTCGGGATCGGCTTCGGCATGGGATACGGGTTGGATCGCCTATTGGGCACCCTTCCTTTGTTCCTGGTGATCTTCACACTTCTCGGGCTGGCGGCGGGGGTGAAAACCATGCTTGCCTCGGCCAAAGAGATTGAGATGCAACAGGCGGCGAAAGCCGCCGAAGACGAGGAAAAGAAACGTGGCAACTGAAGTGGCTGAAGCAGAAGGCACCGGACTTTCATTCCACCCGCTCGATCAGTTCATCGTCAAACCTCTGTTCGGCGATGGCCCGATCCATTGGTATACGCCCACCAACGTGACCCTGTGGCTTGCCATTGCGCTGCTGCTGATCATCGCGCTGTTCGTGTTCGGCACCCGTGGCCGGGCTCTGGTGCCTTCGCGCACCCAGTCGATTGGCGAGATCCTCTATGGCTTCACCTACAAGATGGTTGAAGACGTGGCGGGCAAGGATGCGGTGAAGTTCTTCCCCTATATCATGACCCTGTTCATGTTCGTCCTGTTCTCGAACTATCTCGGCCTGATCCCGGGCAGCTTCGCCACCACCTCGCATTTCGCTGTGACCGGCGTTCTGGCAATCACCGTGTTCCTGACCGTGACCATCGTTGGTTTCGTCAAGCACGGCTTTGGTTTCCTCGGCCTGTTCTGGGTGAGCTCGGCGCCGCTGGTGCTGCGTCCGATCCTGGCCATCATCGAGCTGATTTCCTACTTCGTGCGCCCTGTCAGCCACAGCATTCGTCTTGGCGGCAACATCATGGCGGGCCACGCTGTTATGAAAGTGTTTGCAGGCTTCGCCGCCGTCGCGGCCATCTCGCCCTTCGCCGTTCTTTCGATCTCGGCAATCTATGGGCTTGAGATGCTTGTCGCGGGGGTTCAGGCCTACGTGTTCGCAATCCTGACTTGCGTCTATCTGAAAGACGCAATGCATCCCTCGCACTGAGGGCGGGATACCTAAACATCAACGCAATTCCATCGTAAGGAGAATCATCATGGAAGGCGATATCGCACAACTCGGCCAATTCATCGGCGCTGGCCTTGCCGGCATCGGTTCGGGCGCTGCCGCAATCGGCGTGGGCCACGTGGCTGGCAACTTCCTCGCCGGCGCTCTGCGCAATCCGTCGGCCGCCGCTGGTCAAATGGCGACCCTCTTCATCGGCATCGCCTTCGCGGAAGCTCTGGGGATCTTCTCGTTCCTCGTCGCGCTTCTGCTGATGTTCGCCGTCTGACCTCAAAACCCATCCTTACGGCCGGATGGGCTGCTTCGCGCGGCCCATCCGGTGTAATCCCGGGTCTTGGAGGACAACATGGATAACGAAACGCTCGACGCCGCTGGCGACATGGCTCACGAAGCGAGCTCTGCGGGGATGCCGCAGCTGGATTTCGGCACCTTCCCGAACCAGATCTTCTGGCTCGTGGTTGCGATCGTCCTGATCTACCTGGTGCTGAGCCGGGTGGCGCTGCCTCGCATTGCCGGGGTTCTGGCCGAACGCCAGAGCACGATCACCAACGATATCGCGGCCGCTGAAGAGCTGAAGCAGAAGGCCGAACAGGCCGAAGAAGCTTACAATAAGGCGCTTGCCGAAGCCCGGGCCGAGGCGCAGAAGATTGCCGCCGAGACCAAGGCCGAGATTCAAGCCGGGCTCGACGATGCGAAAGCCAAAGCCGATGCCGAAATCGCTGCGAAAGCGGCGGAGTCGGAAAAGGCGATTGCTGACATTCGCGCCGGTGCGATCGAGAGCGTGAAAGCCGTGGCCGAAGATACCACGAAGGAAATTCTTGCCGCGATGGGGTTCGAGGCCGATGCGAAATCGGTCAACAAAGCCATCGACGGGCAGATGAAAGGGTAACGTGATGAAGAAGTTTCTGACCCTCGCCCTACTCCTTTCGGCCAGCCCGGCGCTTGCCGCGGAAGAAGAAAAGTTCTTCTCGCTGCACTCGACCGAATTCGTCGTGACGCTGGCCTTCATCGTCTTCATCGGCGTGCTGATCTATTTCAAGGTGCCCGGCATGGTTGCCGGTCTGCTGGACCGTCGCGCCGAAGGCATCAAGACCGATCTGGAAGAAGCCCGTGCCCTGCGTGAAGAAGCGCAAACGATCCTTGCCTCTTATGAGCGCAAGCAAAAGGAAGTGGCCGCTCAGGCCGACCTGATCGTTGAGCATGCCAAGCGCGATGCTGCCGAAGCGGCTGAAGCGGCCAAAGCCGATCTGAAAGACATGATCGCGCGTCGCCTCGCTGCGGCTGGCGATCAGATCCAGTCCGCGCAGGACGCTGCTGTGAAAGAAGTACGCGATGCCGCCATCGCCGTTTCGATCAGCGCTGCGAAAGAAGTCATCGCGACACAGATGAGCGCCGCCACCGGCAACGCGCTGATCGAAGACGCGATCAAGGACGTGGAAGCCAAGCTGCACTAAGCACCGCCTCCATCACCACACAAAGCCCGGGCCCCGCGCCCGGGCTTTTTGTTTTGGGGCTGCAGCACGCACTCAGAGCGCCGGAGCAGCAGCTCTGATAGGGCTCGTCTACCTGTTTCCTGAGACATCTCAGGGGCGCGCGCCTTGCCCCTCACAGGTCGTATCACGGTGCTGGATCTGCATAGCTACGGCCACCACATCTGCGCACACCCGTCAGGAGGACGACGTATCGGCAGGGAAAGATCTGTCGGAAGGGCACGTCACCGGCAGGCGACCATGGCCAACGGTCTCTGAGGTCAAGTCAACGCCCTGCCCCCGTTCTCAAACAAAAACCCCGGCCACGGGGGCCGGGGTTTTGAAGGTCATGTCAGCCTATTTCAGGCGAGCACACTTTCGTAGCTCACATCCGGCGTGACTCCGGCTCCGCCAGCCACTTTGGCCACGAGGGTGCTACCGACATAGATGTCGGACCCCGTTCCATCAGCCCAGTCGGTCACCGACACGGTGTTATCAGCACTGGCCGGATCAGCCACGTGGATCGCGAGCGTATCCTGGCTGGGATCGTAATCGCTGATCGTGGCAAAGTCCGTATCGCCAGACGCGTTGTAGACGTCGAAGCTGTCCGCACCGCTACCGCCCGACGCCGTATCGCCCTGACCGATATTCAGCACGTCATCGCCGGTGCCACCAACCAGAAGGTCGGACCCATCGCCGCCATCGAGCGTATCGTTGCCGTCGCCACCCTTGAGGATATCGTCGCCCACCCCACCATGCAGCGTGTCGTCGCCGGTATTGCCATTCAGCAGATCATTGCCCACGCCACCATCCATCGTGTCGTTGCCAGCACCACCCGCCAGGTTGTCGATCCCGTCACCACCGGCAAGCGTATCGTTTCCGTCGCCCCCGTGAAGGGTGTCATCGCCCAGGCCGCCCCAGATTACGTCGTCGCCGCCATCTCCGGCGAGCAAGTCATTGCCCGCACCACCTTCAAGGTGGTCCGCATCGTTGCCGCCATGGACCGTGTCATTGCCAGTGCCGCCGATCAGAAGGTCGGAGCCATCGCCACCATCAAGGTTGTCGTTCCCGTCACCGCCTTTCAGCGTGTCATCGCCCGCGCCGCCAGTCAGCGTGTCGCTGCCGCTGTTGCCGTTCAGCAGGTCATCGCCCGCGCCACCATCCATCGTGTCATTGCCAGCACCACCGGTAAGGTTGTCGGCCCCATCGCCACCGGCGAGCGCATCGTTGCCGTCGCCGCCCTGAAGGATGTCATCGCCCAGAGCGCCCCAGATCGTGTCGTCGCCCGCATCGCCGGAGAGCAGGTCATCCCCTGCGCCGCCTTCGAGGTGATCATCGTCATTGCCGCCATGGACCTCATCATCGCCCGTGCCGCCAATGAGTTGATCAAAACCATCCTTGCCATAAAGATGATCATTCCCATCGCCGCCTTTCAGCAGATCGTCACCTGCGCCACCGATCAACAAGTCATTGCCCGTATTGCCGTGCAGCAGATCATTCCCCGTACCGCCATACAACGTGTCATTGCCCTTGCCGCCGATGAAGCTGTCGTTGCCACCGTTTCCGGCAAGGGTGTCATTGCCATCGCTACCATGAAGGACGTCGTCACCCGCGCCGCCACTCAGAACGTCGTCTTCGGTTGTGCCGGTAATAAAATCGCCTTCAGAGGCGGACCCATTGTCTACCGAGGCATCGGTGCCAGGGTCTGCCGTTGGATCATCAGACGGATCCTCGACGGAATCCGGCGAAAAAGCAGAAAGTGCAAAGCCGACACCAAACAGTAACGGCAGAAAAAGCAGAAATTCCATGATAGATGGCCCCCAAGCTCAATTGGGGCAATATTATGTTCAAACGATTGCTCCTCAACACTTTCTTAACCCACACGTCCAAAAGATAGCGCTCGCTGTGGTTGTTTTGCCCATTTCGTTTCGAATGCGGCAACAAACAACCAGAGGCCGATACAATCGTTTTCGCGTTAACCTTCTCGGAGCAGCAAGGCCACGGCGCAGAGGGTCAGACCAAGCCCGAGAATCACCACCGCACCGGGCAATCCGTGACCGAAAGCCAGCTCCCACAGGATCACCCAGCCGGGGGTCAGATAGGTATAGGCAGTGACCTTGGCGCCGGGCAGCCGCATCGTGGCGAAGTTCAAGAGAACGAAGGTCACCGACATTGCCCCGATCGAGAGATAAGCGAGCGCCACCCAAACCACGGGGCGCAGTGCAGCAAAATCGGTGGCACGAATATCGCTCCAGCCATAGGCCATGAGCACCACTGCCCCCGAAAGCAGCACGAAAAACGACGAAGACGCTGCCGCCTCGCCCCGATGCCACAACCGCATCAGCGGCACATAAAGCGCGTGCGCAATGCAGCCAAAGAAATAGAGCATCTCGCCCCGCCCCATATCAAAGGCCAGAAGCGCCGCCGGATCGCCGCGAAAGATCACCCAGAGCGCCCCGATGGCGCCAATCGCAAGTGCCAGCGCAATCCGCGCAGTGGTGATCTGGCGCAGGATGAGGAACGAGAACCCCGCCGTCATCACCGGCATCAGCGTCATCACCGCCGAGGCCGAAACCGGCGGCGCGGTTTTCAGCCCCTCGAACATCATCACGAAATAGAAGGCAAAGATCGTGCCCAGTATAAGGTAGCGCCACGGCGCGCGAAAATCGGCCCCGCGAAACTGTCCGGTGGCCAGCGCCGCCACCCCAACAATGATCGCCGCCAGGGTAAAGCGCATGGCCTGCAGCACCACTGGCGCAATGTCATTGGCCATCAGCCCGCCAAAGGAGAACGACCCCGCCACCAGCGCCGAAAAGGCCAGCATCGCGGCATGGCCTTTCAGCGCCTCCGCTCCGCCATAACGGTTCATTGGTAGGGGTCTTTCAGCGCCGCTTTCAAATGCGCAGTCAGGGCTTGCACCTTGGCGGTGCGATGGAGATCGACATGGGTGACCAGCCAGATCGTCACCTCCCATTCGGGTCGCGTTGGGGCGAGTTGCATCAAACCCTCTGACGCCTTCCCAAGGCCGAGAATGCCGATGCCGATCCCCGCTTTGACCGCTTCCTGCAGAGCTGTTTCATCATTGAGGCGCAGCACAATCTGCTCGGGCGGGATATTGGCTTCGATCCAGCGCGCTCCAGGGGCGCCCATCTTCGGATCATCCAACCCAACGAAATCATGCCCGGTAAAATCCTCATCCTGAGGTTTGCCGCGGCGCGCAATATAGGCCTCCGAGGCGAAAGGGGCGCAATCCATCCGAGCCAGAACCTGCGCAACATTGTCGGGTTCGTTCGGCTGGGCCCCTGCCCGGATCGCCACATGGGCCTCGCCATATTCCAGCCGGAACAGCCGCGTGCCGGTGCGGTAGCGCAGCCGCACATCTGGATATTGGTGCATGAAATCGGCCAAAACCGGCATCAGCAGACGCGAAAAGCCAGCAAGCGTGGTCACCACCAGCTCGCCCGACACCGCATCGCCCTGCCCCGACAGGCGCGCGGCAAGCTGGGCAAACTGATCGTCGGTGGCCTGTGCCACGCGGGCCAGCTCTTGCCCCGCCTCGGTGGGGGTATAGCCGCGCGGATGGCGCTGAAACAGCTTCACCCCCAGCCGCGTTTCCAGCGCATCGACATGGCGGATCACCGTGGCGTGGTGCACTCCCAACGCATTGGCCGCACCGCTGACCGTGCCATGACGGGCCACTTCGAAGGCCGTCCGCAACTCGTCCCAGTCGTTCATTTGGGCCTCCCGAATATCTATGTGCGCTGGCGAACATATGCTGTTGAATCTTCCAGATTGTGTTCGCTCAGACAAGGGTCAAGTTAAGCAGCAGCATCTTATTGGAGACTATCATGACACAGAAAATCCTTCGCCTCGACGCCTCTGCCCGCACTGAGGGTTCCGCTTCGCGCAGCTTTGCCGACGCACTCTTCGCCCGCCTGTCCGACGCCACCGTGACCACTCGCGATCTGGCCGACGGCATCCCGCACATCACCGCCGACTATGTGTCTGGCACCTTCAAGGCCCCGGCCGACCGCAGCGACGCCGAAGTGGATGCGCTGGCCCTGTCGGATACGCTCTTTGCCGAACTGCAAAGCACCGACACGCTGGTGATCTCGATGGCCACCTACAACTTCAACATCCCCTCCAGCCTGAAAGCCTGGATTGATCAGGTGACGCGCGCCGGTCTGGCCTTCCATTACACCGAGACCGGGCCGGAAGGTCTGCTGAAAGGCAAACGCGCGCTGGTTCTGCGTGCCTCGGCCGGTAGCCCGGTTGGCTCGCCCGCCGATTTCGTCACGCCCTACCTCACCTTCGTGCTGGGCTTCGTCGGCATCACCGATGTGACCTTCCTCGACGCCCCGGCGGAAGCCGATGAGGCCGCGCTGGATAAAGCCGTCGCCGCTCTGGCGCAGCCGGTCAGCGCCTGATCCGGGCCTGATCCGAGCCTGAAATCCGGGAGGGGGCCACGGCCCCTTCCCAACCCGCGCCCCCGTGACTAAGCTCAATCGAGCCATCCAAGGGGCCGCGCCATGAAAGTCACCACCGACACGCCCGAGCTTCTGATCGTCGATGACAATCCGATCCTGCTCGCCATCATGCTCACACTGTTCATTCTGGTCTTCGTCGGCATCGGGCTGCTCACGGTCTTTTCCGGCGTCTGGGCCGGGCTGATCTTCGTCTTTGTCGGCGGCGGGCTGGGCTTTGGCGCCTTCGCCGCCTTCGTGCGCCATGTGCAACTGGTCTGCCATCGCCCCGAAGGCTGGATTGAGCTGCGGCGGCGCACGATCTTCGGAATGACGAAAATCCGCTATCGGCTCGATGAAATCAGCCGTGCCGAGCTGGAGGAAAGCAGCTCTTCGGAGGGCAACCGACTGTATCGGGTCGCGCTGGTGATCGAGCAGGGCGAAAGCGTCGGGCATCATCCGCTGACCGAGGATTATTCCAACAGCCGGGGCCACCGGCGGGTGGCTGAGGCGGTCAACCGCTGGCTGGCTTCAGCCCGTCAGAGCGCCGAGGCCGCCGCAACCAAAGCCTGACCCAGCGCCAACCCGCCATCATTGGCGGGCACGGCGTGATGCAGAAGCACCGGCAGCCCGTCGAGATGGCGCAACAAGGCCGCTTGCAACCGCGCATTCTGCAAAACGCCCCCCGACAGCGCCACGGCCTCTGCCCGCCCCGCCTCAACCAGTGCCCGGGCGCGGCTGGCAAAGGCCTCGGCTAGCCCTTCATGGAATTTCGCAGCGGCCAATGGCGCGGGCATTTCCCGCGCAGCGGCCCAGGCCCGCCACATCGGCGCCGGATCAATCTGGCCATCGCTGTCGCCAAAGGCCCAGCCGTCAACCGGCTCCGGCGCCGCGATGGCTTCCAGCGCCATCCCCGCCTCGCCCTCATAACTCATCGCAGCGGGCGCCACGCCAAGCGCATAGGCGAAAGCATCGAACAGCCGCCCGGCCGAGGAAGATTGCGGCGCATTCAGCCCGGCCGCCACCGCTTGTCGCAGCAACTCGCGGGGCTGATCGGGCATCAAGGCATCGGCAAGCCCCGACAGCCCGGCCTGATCGAGTCGCACTAATAGATTACGCCACGGTTCGCGATTGGCGGCATCGCCTCCGGCCAGCGGGGCAGGCTTCAGCCCGGCTATTTTCTCAAAGCCGTGATAGTCGCCCAAAAGCAGCTCGCCGCCCCAGATCGTGCCATCGCCACCCAACCCGAGCCCGTCGAGCACGATCCCGGCCACCTTGCCCCCCGCAAGCGGCCAGCCGTTTTCGCCCAGCACCGCCGCCAGATGGGCGTGATGGTGCTGCACGCGCAGCAACGGCAGGCCCATCGCCTCGCCCGCCTGCGTGGCGCGGTAGCCCGGATGTAGATCGACCGCCACCAGCGCCGGGTGGTGATCGAACAGATCGCGGTAATCGGCCAGTGCCTGCTCGAACGCCTCATAGGTCAGCGCCGCGTCGAGCTCACCCAGATGATGGCCCAGCAGCGCCTGCCCGTTCTTGGTCAGGCAGATCGCCGCTTTCATCTGCCCGCCCAGCGCCAAAACCTGTGGCGCATCGGCAAAGCCTTCAGGCAGGCGTAGCGTGCCCGGCACCAGCCCGCGCGCCCGGCGCAGCACCATCGGCCCGGCGGGCGAAACCCGCATCACGCTGTCATCAAGCCGTCGGGCGATGTCGCGGTCATGCATCACAAAGGCATCGGCAAAACCCCCGAGCTTTGCCCGCGCCTCACCGTTGCCCATCACCTGCGGCTCGCCCGACAGGTTGCCCGAGGTCATCACCAAGGGCCGCCCGACCGCATCCATCAGCAGGTGATGCAGGGGCGTATAGGGCAGCATCCAGCCCAGCATGCCCTGCCCCGGCGCCAAATCCTCGGGCAGCGCGGTGCCGTGTTTTTCGAGCAATACGATCGGCGCAGCGGGATCACGCAGCAGCGACCATTCCTGCGGATCCGGCTGGGCATAGCTCGCCAGCAGCGCTTCCGAGGCCATCAGCGCGAGCGGCTTGGCTGGCCGATGCTTCCGGCGGCGCAGCTCGGCCACCGCGCGCCCATTTGTGGCGTCGCAGGCAAGGTGAAATCCGCCCAACCCCTTCACCGCTACAATCTGCCCCGCCAGCAGCGCCTTGGCGGCCAGATCAATCGCGTCGCCCGCCTCAACCTCTCCGCCCGCCTCAAACCAAAGCTTCGGCCCGCAGGTAGGGCAGGCTATCGGCTGGGCGTGAAAGCGTCGGTCTGCGGGGTTTTCATATTCCGCCCGGCAGTCAGGGCACATCGCGAACGCTGCCATCGTGGTGCGCGCCCGGTCATAGGGCAGCGCGGTCAGAATGGTAAAGCGCGGGCCGCAATGGGTGCAATTGGTGAAGGCATAGCGAAAGCGGCGCGCGCCATGATCGCGGATCTCGTCCAGACAGGCTGGGCAGGTGGCCGCATCCGGGGTAACCCGCGTTTCCGCCCCCTGCAGCCCGCTGGCCACGATCTCAAAGCCCTTGGACAAAGGCGTCGGCGCCTCCCAATGCATCACCTCCACCGCGTCGATACGGGCCAGTGGCGGGGCTTCGGTACTGATCGCCACTTCCAGCCGCTCCAGCGCCAGATGTGGCCCGGCGACCGCCACCAGCACCCCTTCAGCATCGTTCAGCACATGGCCAACCAGCCCCTCGCGCCGCGCAAGCGTCCAGATAAAGGGGCGAAATCCCACCCCCTGCACCTGCCCGCGCACCCTGATCAGCCAGCTTTGCATTCCTGCGTCCTTTTCCACCCGCGCCACCTTGCCACAAAACACCGATTGCGCCATAGGTTCCACGCAGAGCGGGTAGTTTGAACCGGGGCGGATTGCGACCCGACTCACTTGACGCCCCCTGAAAATGCGCCTAAACGCGCGGAACGGAATTCGGGGTGCTGCCTTCGCGGCGCCCATTTGTTTTGACAGGCCAGGCCGGAAATCCCCGGAACCAGCCCGGAAGATGAGGATGAAACCATGTCGCGCGTCTGCGAACTGACTGGCAAAGGCCCGGCCACGGGCAACAACGTCAGCCATGCTAAAAACCGGACCCGTCGCCGGTTCCTGCCCAACCTGAACGAAGTCACGCTGCAATCCGAGACCCTCGGCCGTGGCGTCAAGCTGCGCATCGCGGCTTCGGCCCTGCGCACCGTTGATCACCGCGGTGGGCTTGATGCTTTCCTTGCCAAGGCGAAAGACAGCGAGCTGTCGCCGAACGCTCTGAAAGTCAAAAAAGAGATCGCGAAAGCCCAGGCCGCCAACGCCTGATCGCTTTTGAGCTCCGACGCGAGGCCCCGCTTTGGCGGGGCTTTTTGCGTTAGGCCCCATGCCTGGCAGCCTGCGCGCCTTTGACACTTGTCGGAGACGCAAAGAGCCGCTAGCACTGAGGCATGCTGCGGATCCTTACCGTATATCTCGCCACCTTCGCCGTGGTCTTTGCCAGTTTTGTGCTGGCTGATGCGCGTGGGGCCAACCACGATCAGGGCACCGATATTGCCATCTGCTCGGGGACGGTCGTCACCACCATCACCATTGGCGATGACGGGCAGCCGGTCACCAAGACCGAACCCTGCCCCGATGGCACCTCGATCTTTGCCGCAAGCTTTGCCCTTCCCGCTTTTCACGCCCCCGAAACCCGGGTGATTGCCTGGCTCGCCCGCGAGCGGAATATGGCGCTCACCGAACAAGAAGAGCTTTCTCCCTCGGCCCGCGGGCCGCCTGATCTGGCCTGACCTCATCCATCAGACCAAATTTCAAGATTAGGGAGACACATATGTCCTTCAAACACGCTCTTATTGCGGCCGTTGCCGCTGCCACCTTCACCCTGCCCGCCTTCGCGGCGTCCGAGATCAGCATCGAAGACCCCTATGCCATTTCGTCGGGCATGATGGCCTCGGCCGGGGCTGCCTTCTTCGTGATCCACAACACCGGCGACGAAGACGATCGCCTTGTGGCCGCCAAAGCTGACATTTCCAAAATGGTTCAGCTTCACACCCATATCGCCGAAGCGGATGGGGTGATGAAGATGGTCGAAGTGCCGGAAGGCTTCCCGGTGCCCGCTGGCGGCGACCATGCGCTTGCACGCGGCGGCGATCACGTCATGTTCATGGGCCTCAACCAGCCGATGCAGCAGGGCGACACCTTCACCCTCACGCTGATCTTCGAAAAGGCTGGCCCGATCGAGGTCGAGGTTGGCGTTGATCTGCAACGTGCGACCGCGATGACGATGCCGATGAATGGCGACAGCGAAGCTGGTGAAATGAGCGAAGGCGACAACTAAACCGGGCGGACCGGGCGGGACGGTTCTTCGTCCCTTCCGTCCTTCCCCCGGTCCTGCCCTGTGGGGCACCATCCCCGGATCGGCCGTGCCCAACCAAGGTGCGGCCGTTTCCATGTCGGGCTTGACCCGCCATCTCCCTCGGACGCAGACTTTCCGCATGAGCCTGACACGCGAAACAAACCCGATGCCCGAGGACATCGCCCAGCGGCTGGAAGAGGCCGGGTTGCAGAACGCCTATGCCGAACGGCCCGCTTATCAGCGCAACGATTATCTGGGCTGGATCGCCCGCGCCAAGCGCCCCGAGACGCGGGAAAAGCGCATCGTTCAGATGCTCGATGAGCTGAAGGGAGGACAGCTCTACATGAAGATGCTCTGGCGCAAGGCATAGAAGGTCGCAGCCCCTGCCACGGCCCTTCCCCCCGGCACGCAGCCCGACTATCCTTTTCGCATGAGCTTTCGCATCCTCTTCGTCTGCCTCGGAAATATCTGCCGCTCTCCGGCGGCAGAAGCCGTGCTGCGCGCGCAATCGGATGGGCTGATGCTCGACAGTGCGGGCACATCGGACTGGCATTTGGGCGAGCCGCCCTACGCACCGATGATCAAGGCCGCCGCCAGACGCGGCTATGACATGACAGCCCTGCGTGCCCGGCAGTTCGGCCCCGCCGATTTCGCCGCTTTCGATCTGATTCTTGCGATGGACGACAGCAATCTGATCGACATCGAGGTGCAGCGCCCCTCGGGCAATTCAACGCCGGTGCGCCTGTTCACCGATTATGCGCCAGAAGCTGGGATGGATCATGTGCCAGACCCCTACTACACCCGCGATTTCGACGGCACGCTCGACCTGATCGAAACCTGCGCAACGGGGTTGCTCGCCGCCCTGTCAGGTCAGTTGCAATATTCCTGAGCCGTAGCGCCGAAGCTCTGCCATTTCTGCCAGAACGCCACATCGTTTTGGTGTCTGGATACACGAATTTCCTGACTCAAATGCGGATCCTGAAACAGTTGTGCGCCGCGCTGTTGCTCTCCCGGAGACAGCACCGCATCCGCCACTTTCTGAAGACATCCGCACAGCTCGCCATTGGCCGCGCTGCGTCCGCCACTAAGGCAGGCATTGCCGATGGCGCTGCCGGAAAAGGCCGGTGTCGCCACGCCAATCATCAGGATCAACGCCCATTGAACGGGTTTCATTCTGAACCTCTAATCCCGGTTTCCCGGGCGGGATCATAGCAGAAATAGGAATATCCGGCAATTGGCTGTTGCGCCGCGCCCCGCACATGGCCGGGGCGCGCGCTGATCATGCTCAGATCCGTTCGAGTTTCGCCGTGCGCGCCAGCTCGACCACATCTTCGTGGTGGCACAGATCGGTGCCGTCATGCATCACCGCCGACGAGGCGGCGGCAACGCCCTGCACCAGCGCCTCTTCCCAGGTCGCGCCATTCGACAGAGCCCAGGTGAAGACCCCGACGAAACTATCGCCTGCGCCCACCTTCGAGCGCACCTTCACCGGCTGGGTCACGGCCCGCCAGCGGTTTTCGCCTTCCACCAGAATCGACCCTTCGGCCCCCAGCGCCAGCACCACCACTTCGGCGATGTTCCGCGCGATCAGTTCCTGTGCAAAATCGGCCACCGCATGCATGTCGGGTAGGCTACGCCCGGCCAGATCTTCGCTTTCGGCCCCATCAAGGCGCAGTACATGCTGCCGGGCCGATCCGGCGTGAAGCAGGGCTTTCAGCGGCGCACCGGATGTATCAAGCACCAGCTTGGCGCTGTGGTCCTGCGTCATCGCGGCCAATTGCGTGGGGAAGTGCACCGGCACCCCCGGCGGTTGGCTACCCGACAGCACCACATACCCTTTTTGCGGGGTGGCGCGGCCAATGGCATCCAGCACGTCATGCGCCTGTTCGGGCGTCCAGTTCGGCCCGGGCATAACGAAACGGTATTGTTCGTGAGTGTTGCGATCGGTCACTGCCAGCGATTGCCGGGTTTCCCCATGGGTGTGAAAAACTTCCGGCACCAGCGGCTCCTGCCGCAGAAGCTCCAGAAGCTGCTGGCCGTGAAAACCGGAAATCGCCACGAATGCATGGGCACGCCCGCCCATCTCACCAATTGCGCGCGCAACGTTTATTCCGCCACCGCCCGCCTCTAGCACCGGCTCAGCACAGCGCAATTTTTCTTCCGGAACAACATGTTCGACCGTAGTCGACACATCAAGGGCCGGGTTCAAGGTGACGGTGAGAATGTCGCTCATTGGATATCTCATTCAGCTGGATCACGTTAGCGCAAACACTATCGCTCACTCACGCGCCGGACAACAGGTTTAAAGTGACGCACCCCCGAGAACGGGGCGAGGGGCCCGGTTCTAACCGAAATAGATCAAAGATCGGTTGATTGGCGGTCAGAAACGCGCGTCAACACACCCGCAGGGATCGGTAGGCCAATGGGCCGTGCGCCCCTCGCGCCCAGACTCGCCGTCAGGCCCCGTCCGCCCGCCGCCCCAACACCGCTCGGGCAACCGGGTGTTTCGGGCGGGATCTTAGCGCTTCGGCCTGTTCTGCAACACGCTGCGCCACGTGCGATCCCCATTGACCAAAGGCCAAAAGCCCATCATATCCACGCGCATGACAGACCTCGCTCACATCCGCAATTTTTCGATCGTCGCCCATATCGACCACGGCAAGTCCACGCTTGCCGACCGGCTCATTCAGGAGACGAATACCGTCGCGGATCGCGACATGAAGGCGCAGATGCTCGACTCGATGGATATCGAGCGTGAGCGCGGGATCACCATCAAGGCCAACACGGTGCGGCTCGATTATGACGCCGACAATGGCGAGCATTATGTGCTGAACCTGATCGACACCCCCGGCCATGTCGACTTTGCCTATGAGGTCTCCCGCTCGATGCGCGCGGTCGAAGGCTCGCTGCTGGTGGTCGATTCGACCCAGGGCGTTGAAGCCCAGACTCTGGCCAACGTCTATCAGGCCATCGACGCCGACCATGAGATTGTGCCGGTTCTGAACAAGATCGACCTGCCCGCTTCGGAATGCGAGCGGGTGGCCGAGCAGATTGAAGACGTGATCGGCATCGACGCGTCGGGGGCGATCAAGGTCAGCGCGAAAACCGGCGTCGGCATCCACGAAGTGCTGGAATCCATCGTGCACCATCTGCCCGCCCCGACCGGCACGCTTGACGCGCCGCTGAAGGCGATGCTGGTCGATAGCTGGTACGACGCCTATCTTGGCGTGGTCGTGCTGGTACGGATCATCGACGGACAGTTGCGCAAAGGCGACCGGATCCGGATGATCTCGACCAACGCGGTGTACCCGGTCGACCGGATCGGCGTGTTCCGTCCGCAGATGGAACCGATCGAAGTGCTCGGCCCCGGCGAGATCGGCTTTCTGACCGCCTCGATCAAGCAGGTGCGCGACACCCGGGTGGGCGACACCGTGACCACCGAGAAAAAGGGCTGCGACACCGCGCTGCCGGGCTTCAAGCCGTCGCAGCCGGTGGTGTTCTGCGGGCTCTTCCCGGTCGACTCGAACGAATTCGAAGACCTGCGCGACGCGATTGAAAAGCTGGCGCTGAACGACGCCTCGTTCAGCTTCGAGATGGAAACCTCGGCAGCGCTCGGTTTCGGCTTCCGCTGCGGCTTCCTTGGGCTTCTGCATCTGGAAGTGATCCGCGACCGGCTGGAACGCGAATACGATATCGACCTGATCACCACCGCGCCCTCTGTGGTCTATCACCTTTATATGCGCGACGGCTCGATGGTTGAGCTGCACAACCCGGCCGATATGCCGGACCTGTCGGTTGTCGACCACATTGAAGAGCCGCGGATCAAGGCGACCATTCTGGTGCCCGATGAATATCTCGGCGACATCCTGAAACTCTGTCAGGACCGGCGCGGGCTGCAGCTCGACCTGACCTATGCCGGCAGCCGCGCGATGGTGGTCTATGACCTGCCGCTGAACGAGGTGGTGTTTGATTTCTACGATCGGCTGAAATCGGTCACCAAGGGCTATGCCAGCTTCGACTACCAGCTGACCGAGTACCGCGAAGACAATCTGGTGAAGATGTCGATCCTGGTGAATGACGAGCCGGTGGATGCGCTGTCGATGATGGTGCACCGCGACCGGGCTGAAACCCGGGGCCGCGCCATGGTCGAGAAGCTGAAAGACCTGATCCCCCGCCACATGTTCAAGATCCCGATCCAGGCGGCCATCGGCGGCAAGGTGATCGCGCGCGAAACCCTCTCGGCGCTGCGTAAGGACGTGACCGCGAAATGCTATGGCGGCGACGCGACCCGGAAGAAAAAGCTCTTGGAAAAGCAGAAGGCCGGGAAGAAGAAAATGCGCCAGTTCGGCAAGGTCGAGATCCCGCAGGAAGCCTTTATCTCTGCCCTGAAAATGGACAGCTAGGCCCGACAGGAGCCCCTGCCGCCCCCCCCTGCCAGAGCCTCCAGCGGAGCCCTGCCCTCTGCCTGTTTCGAGGGGGTGCTCGAACTCGAACGGGGGTCTAAGATGATGATTTATATTATGTTACCGCTAACTCATCCTTCGCGCAGGTTTGGGGCGAAGGGGGTGTTTTGGCGGCGGTGAGGGCTATCCTGCGGGTGGGGATGGGCTGACGTTTTCGAGCCTGAAGGACTGGGGCGAATAAGGGGTCGGATGACACCCATTCCTGCTCGGGCGATGGGCTTCCGTTTGGAATTGGCCGGAGGATGGGGGAGCGCTCTTTGGTATGGGTTGACGGAAGGGGTGGAGATGGGGATGGTTGTTTTAATATTAGTGAAATTGAGTGGGGCGGGTGAGGGTTTTAATCGCCCGCCACTCTTGGTTGTTATTAGGAGTGAAGTCCCCAATGACTTCGAAATTACCATATATGGCCTCACCTGGATCTGTGAGGACAGTTCTTGAAAAAATCATAGAAGCACGCGTTCCGGAGCGTTTCACCCAAGATTTTTTGGAAACCAAGCTTGGTGCAAAAGGCGGCAGCGCTCGCCCCATTATTCCGCTACTGAAACGTATCGGTCTGCTTCAACAAGATGGGAGTACTACTGATCTCTACCGCCGGTTCCGCACTGACAACACCCGTGGGGCCGCAATGGCGACTGCCTTGAGGATTGGATACGGAGAGCTATTTGATCGGAATGAATACGCTCATGAGCTCTCAAAACCAAAGCTTCTTGAATTAATTAATAGTGTCTCAGGTGCCGAAAAAGGGAACAGATCAGACGAATTAACGGCGTCAACTTTTTTGAACCTGAAGGAATATGCAGATTTTGACGCGGATGAAGAACCAAACGAGCGAGTTGAGGGACCAATACAGAAGATCGAAAGCTTAGAGCAGTCAACCAACCCTTCAGAAGCCTACACGGCAAAAACTACAGAAAATGATTTCAACATATCATACACAATCAATCTAAATCTTCCTGAGACTGACGACATCAAGGTATTCAATGCGATTTTCAAAGCATTGAACGAACACATCTTGAAGAAATAGACATGGATTCACATAGCCTAAAGTACTTTGCACTCAACAATCTTGCAATTGAGAGTAGCGTTCGGGAGGTTGCTTCCGAACAGCAAATAAATCTAGGCCCAACACATAGCGACCACAAAGATATCGAGCAAACATTCTACCCTCAGTTCACTCAACGCGTGAGAGCTGAGGCCGAACGCATGGCTCGAAACTACACCATCTTCTATAGCTTGGAAAACTCAATTAGAGAGCTCATTTCTGATGTCATGAAGAAGCATGGTGACGGATGGTGGAATGAGCCAGAAATAGTCCCAGACCCGGTCAAGAAAAATGCAGAAAAAAATAGAAGTAAAGAATTAGGGTCCGGGGTCACGCCCAGATCATCTGATATGTTAGATTATACAAACTTTGGCGAGCTAGGAGAGATCATCAAATCAAATTGGGATGATTTTGCAGACATATTCACCGATATCCGAGCAGTCGAAAAGATTTTGGCAAACCTAAACACGCTTCGCGCTGCAATTGCGCACTGCACTCCATTGGCTGAGGACGAAGAACTGCGCCTGCATCTTTCACTCCGCGATTGGTTTCGACAACAAGCGTAGCACCCGCGGTGTGAACGACCATAGCAGGGCAAGCGCCTGCCTACAGGGTGGCGCATCCCGGCCTCTGAGCGTTGCGCTTTATGGTTGCAATGTACTGCCTGAGCGGGAGCGCCGCGATCACGTCACCAAAGCGCCAGCCTGTGGGGGCAGGCAGGCGCTCGCCCTGCACCTGCGGTGCGTATCGGGCGGGGGTGTTTAGCGTTTCCTCTGCGTTGTCGCTGTTATCGGGAAGGCGGGCGTCGCGCTTTACTCCTGCAACACACCGCCTGAGCGGAGGCGTCGCGATAGCTTCACCAAAGCGCCAGCCTGCCATGCCGGGCGCCCGCCTCCGGCAGGACGCAGGCAGGCGCTCGCCCTGCGCCTGCGGCGCGTATCGGGCGGGGCTAGCGCTTCCTCTGCGGGGGCACTGTCATCAGGAAAGCGAGATTGGCGCGGCTCAGCCCCGGCCTCTGGGGGCGGGCATGTCATGCGGCTTTGGCTTTGCCAAGAACACGGGTCAGCTTCCGGCACATCGGGGGTGTGAAGCTCCGGGGTGAAACACCGGTACAGGGCGAGCGCCTGCCTGCAGGGTGGCGCATCCCGGATTTTGAGCGTCGCGCTTTATTCCTGCAAGATACTGCCTGAGCGGGGGCGTCGCTATGACGTCACCAAAGCGCCAGCCTGAAGGGGCAGGCAGGCGCTCGCCCTGCGCCTGCGGCGCGTATCGGGCGGGGGTGATTAGCGCTTCCTCTGCGGGGGCACTGTCATCAGGAAAGCGAGATTGGCGCGGCTCAGCCCCGGCCTCTGGGGGCAGGCATGTCGTGCGGCTTTGGCTTTGCCGAGAACACGGGTCAGCTTCCGCCACATCGAGGGTGTGAAGCTCCGGGGTAAAACACCGGTACAGGGCGGGCGCCTGCCTGCGGGGTGGCGCGTCGCGGCTTTTGAGCGTCGCGCTTTATGGTTGCAACCTACTGCCTGAGCGGAGGCGTCTCGATCACGTCACCAAAGCGCCAGCCTGTAGGGGCAGGCAGGCGCCCGCCCTGCGCCTTCGGCGCGTATCGGGCGGGGCGTTGAGCCTCACCTCGGCAGTGTTGCCGTCATTGGGAAGGCGGCATCCGCAGGCAGGCGCCCCCCTGCCCCTTACAGCGCGTTCTCGACCACGCGCCCGGCATTCTGCACGTCGCGGGCGGCGCCCTTGATGGTTTCGCAGGCAGCAAGGCTGGTGAGGGCGAGAACGGCAAGGATGAGGGTGAAGGCGCGGGTCATTTGGATCTCCGGGATCAGGGCTTGGCCGATTTTACCGATTTCGCCGGGCAAGGCAAACCTGTGCGGTTCAGCAAAACCTTTCGGCAAAGCATTGCCGCCCCGCCCCCTGCCGCTTATAGAACCCGCAATATTCTCATAGTCCGGAACAGCCCATGACCTGCCCCCTGTGCGGCGCCGATGCGCCTTTGTCGTCTTTCCCCGTCACCGGCGGCCCGGCCAATGCCGCGGCCGATATCTGCGCGACCTGCGCCGAGCAGATCGACGGCACGCCTGAAGCCAACCATTGGCGCGGGCTTGCCAGCGCGATGTGGTCGGAAGAGCCCGCCGTGCAGGTGATTGCCGCGCGGATGCTGAAGCGGCTCTCGGGTGAAGACTGGGCGCGCGATCTGGCCGATCAGCTCTATCTCGACGAAGAGGCGCAGGCCTGGGCCGATAACGTGGCCGCCGAAAGCCAGCACAAGGACAGCAATGGCGTTACGCTCAATGCGGGCGATACCGTGGTGCTGATCAAGGACCTCCCGGTGAAGGGCGCGGGCTTTACCGCCAAGCGCGGCACGGCGGTGCGCGGCATCAGCCTTGTGGCCGACAATCCCGAGCATATCGAGGGCCGCGTCGAAGGTCAGCGGATCGTCATCCTGACCCAGTTCGTGAAGAAAAAATAGGCAATCCGCCGCCCCTAACCAAACCGAAACCACGTCGCATTTACAATGCGCGCGCTTCGTGCTTTTTGCGGCTAAACACATTCGTCTAAGGAAATCTGTTATGGCTCAACCCAAAGGCTATACCCGTATTCAGATCGGCCTGCACTGGCTGATGGTCCTGCTCATCATCGCGATGTTTCTGAATGAAGACGCGATTGGTCACGCCTATCACAGCCTGATGCGCGACGGCAGCTTCGAGCAGACCCCGCTGGTGGCCGCGCATGTCTTTGGCGGTATCGCGGTGCTGGTGCTGGTGGCGATCCGCTTGGCGATCAAACTGCGCCGGGGCAGCCCGCCGCTGCCGGAAAACGAACCGCCGCTGATGAAACTCGCGGCTCAGGGCGCCCATCTGGGCCTTTACGGGCTGATGTTTCTGGTGCCGGTGGCCGGGCTCATGGCCTGGTTCGGCCAGATGGGCTGGGCCGCCGAGCTGCACGAGGTGATGACCACCCTGCTGGAACTGCTGGCAATCGCCCACGTTCTGGGCGCGCTCTATCAGCATTTCATCCTGAAAACCGACGTCATGAACCGGATGCGCAAGCCGGAATGACCCGGCTTGTCCTGTTCCTCGCCTCGATGATCGGCTCGACGCTGGCCTTCGTGGCGGTGGTGGTGGCGCTGGTTTCCGGCGTCACCGGCCTTTGGCCGCTTCTGGGGGCGGCCGTTCTGGGCTATCTGATCGGATGGCCCGCCGTCTGGCTGATTGCCCGGCAGATGCGCTGAGCCCCCTTCCCTTTGCCTGAACATCTGCCTCGCCCCGGCGCCCTACACCCGGGGTTGTATTCAATTTTCGGCATGACCTAGATCAAAGACAAAGCCGCATCCTCCCTACAACTTTTCCTCCGTGAGACGCGCGTGACATAGGGAAGTTGAAAATGGCTCTGTCGCTGATCGTGTATATTTTTCTCAGTGCTACGCTTGCCGGCTCGTTCATGGTGATCGCGCTCACTGCCGGGCTCACCACCATGGCGCCGGTGGTCTATTCCTCGCTGGCCGGGTTCGTCGTGGCCATCCCGCTGGCTTGGCTCATCGCCCGAAAAATCCGCGAAAACATGGGCTGAGGCGGCTTTCGCCCGAGCTATCGCTTGCAAGCGGGCCGCGCCTGAGGCTATTTCACCGGCGTGGCCCCTTAGCTCAACTGGATAGAGCAGCGGACTTCTAATCCGCAGGTTGAGGGTTCGAGTCCTTCAGGGGTCGCCACGGAGAGCGGGTGCGGCCCGTTGGTGTTTGCATCACTGCGTTCCCCGGGATATGCGGGTCGTCCATCGCAGCCCCCTCCTGCCATCTCCAGACCCCTTGTCGCGCAACGCGCTGCAGATTGAGCCAATTTCGGTTTCAGCCTATGAAGGGTGAGCGCCGGGACAGGCGGGGAGGGCCAGAGATGTTTACCAGCAACCGACCAGACGGAACCCGTGTGCGCAACGCGCCCAGCGTGCGGCTGTTCATGCCGTTCCTGATGCCGCGTCGCAACGATTCCGTGGTCTATTTCGAGCAGAAGATCGATGTCAGCAAAACCCAGGACTACCTGAAACGCTGGAAGGCCGAGAACCCGAAGCTGCCGCTGAGGCTGTTTCACCTCTACGTCGCTGCCGGGGTGCGCACGCTGCACGACCGCCCGCGCCTGAACCGCTTTGTCGCCGGCAAACGGCTCTATCAGCGCAATGCGATTGATCTGTCGATCTCGGTGCTGAAGGCCAAGCATGACGACGCGGAGCTGACCGTGGTGAAACAGCGCTTTGACCCAGAAGACGGGCTGTTGGACACCCGTGCCAAGGTCGAGGAAATTCTGAGCACCGGGCGGCAGGCGGAAAAGACCTCGTCGGAACGCGAAGTGTCGCTGCTGACGAAGCTGCCGCGCTGGTTCATCCCGCTCTTGTTCAAGCTGCAACGCTTTGGCGATTATACCAATCTTCTGCCCGCCAGCCTGATCGAGAATGATCCGCTTTATACCTCGGCGATCATCTCGCATCTCGGCTCGATCGGGCTCGATCCGGCTTTTCACCATCTCTACGAACATGGCACGCTGCCGATCTTCATGGTGATCGGCAAGATCCGCAAAGAGCCGATTGTGACCCCCGATGGCGATATCGAAGTGCGGCCGATCGTGACCGTGCGCTTCAGCTTTGATGAACGCGTGGCCGACGGGCTCTATGCCGCCAAGGCGATGGTGCATTTCCGGCGGTTGGTGGAAAAGCCGTGGCTGTTGGAGCAGGACGAGGATAACGGGCCGGGCGCGCCGGATTAAGCCAGCCGGGCCAGCAGTCGCGCCAGCCCTTCCGGATCGGCGAAGAAGGGCGAATGGCCGGTGTGAAGCTCGTGCAGATCTTCGGGGGCCAGCCCCGCCGCCATGGCGCGCTGATGTGCGGACGGGATCACGCGGTCTTCTGTGCAGAGAATGTAGCTTTTCGGGAGTGCTGCCCCCTGCCCCGAATAGGCAACCGGGCTGCGCTGCGGGGCGAGCGCCTGCCAACCCAGACGCGGGCGGGCGTAATCCAGCACTTCGGGGCAGTCGGGATAGAGATTGGCCCCCAGCGATGCCTCGGTGAAGCGAAAGGCGCTGCGGTCGGGGTTCAGCTCCAGCGCGTCGGCCAAAGGCTGCTCGGGAGCCTCGCGGCTCAGATCGACCAGCGAGGCACCGGGGCGGGGCAGATAGGCGCAGAGATAGACAAGGCGCGCGATGTGGCGCGGATCATCCTCCGCTGCCTGAGTGATGGCAAAGCCGCCAGCCGAATGGCCGACCAGCACGGTGGGCTCGGAAAGGCGGGCGCGGATTGCAGCGGAATAGCTGGCGAGTGTGACCTGATCCAGCGGGGTGGCATCCGCACCGCTGCCGGGCAGATCCAGCGCCTCGGCCTGATGCCCCACAGCCTCCAGCGCCGGGATCACATCGCGCCAGCACCACGCCCCGTGGTTCGAGCCGTGTATGAGCAGAAACCGTGCCATCAGATATGGCCTATGGATTTGAGGAAGGTGGTGAGCGCGGCGGCGTAGTCTTCCGGGCGCTCGACGCAGGCCAGATGCCCGGCGCGGCGGATGATCTGGAATTGCGAGCCGGGGATGCTGTCGATGGTTTCGCGCACCAGATCGGCGGGGGTCGAGCCATCTTCGCTCGCTGCAAGGCCCAGCGTGGGCAGGCGCAGGCGGGCGGTGCTCTCGACCAGATCGGTTTCGCCAATCGCCTCCATGCAGCCGATATAGCCCTCGACCGGCGAGGCGGTGAGCAGGGTGCGGATGCTGGCCACCAGTTCGGGGCGCTCTTTGCGGGTCTGGCGGGAAAACCAGCGCTCCAGCGTCGGCGCGGCGATTGCCTCGATGCCGTGATCGCGGACCTGATGAACCCGGTCATGCCACATCGCATGGGTGCCGATTTTGGCGGCGGTGTTGGACAGCACCATGGCGCGGAGGAGATCGAGCCGTTCGGCGGCCAGCCCCTGAGCCACCATCCCGCCCAGCGAGAGGCCGACGAAGACGGCATCCTTCGCCCCGACATGCTCCATCAGCCGGGCAGCATCCTGCACCAGATCGCCCATATAGTAGGGCGCTTCGGGGCAAGAGGTTTGGCCATGGCCGCGCAGATCGTAGCAGATCACCCGGATGCCCGCGGGCAGATACGCCAGAACCCCATTCCAGATGCTGAGATCGGTGCCCAGCGCATGGGCGAAAACCAGCGCCGGACCATCGTCCGGCCCGGTTACCTCGTAATGCACGCGGATATCGCCAAGATCGGCAAAGTGCATGTTTTCCTCCGTTTCAGCCCCGAAAGCACACGTTATAGTTGCACTTCGACAAGCGGGGCCATCCCCGCCAGTGGGTGTACCCTAATGCGCCTCGGCCCAGTTTGCCCCCTGCCCCGCATCGACGATGAGCGGCACCGACAGTTTCACCGCCGGATCGGCCGCGCCTTCCATCACGTCGCGGATCACCGGGATGACGCGATCTACCGCCTCTTCCTCGACCTCGAAAATCAGTTCGTCGTGAACCTGCAGGAGCATCTTCACCGGCAGGCCGTCGATGGCCTCGGGCATCCGGATCATCGCGCGGCGGATGATGTCGGCGGCGCTGCCTTGGATCGGCGCGTTGATCGCGGCGCGTTTGGCAAAGCCCGCCTGCGGACCCTTCGCGCCGATCTCGGGCGTGTGGATCTTGCGGCCAAAGAGGGTCTGCACAAAGCCATGCTCTTTGGCGAAGGCCACGGTTTCGTCCATATAGGTACGGATGCCCGGGTAGCGCTCGAAATAACGGTCGATAAAAGCCTGCGCCTCGCCGCGCGGGATGCGCAGGTTGCGGGCCAGACCAAAGCCGGAAATGCCGTAGATCACCCCGAAATTGATCGCCTTGGCGCGGCGGCGCACATCGGGGGTCATCTCGGAAAGCGGCACATCGAACATCTCGCTGGCGGTGGCGGCGTGAATGTCTTCGCCATCGCGGAAGGCCTGCTTCATGCTCTCGATGCCCGCCACATGGGCCATGATCCTGAGTTCGATCTGGCTGTAGTCGAGGCTCAAGAGCCGCTTGCCCTCGGGCGCCACGAAGGCTTCGCGAATGCGGCGGCCTTCCTCGCTGCGCACCGGGATGTTTTGCAGGTTCGGATCGGTCGAGGCCAGACGGCCAGTGTTGGCGCCGGTCTGCACATAGCTTGTATGTACCCGGCCGGTTTCCGGGTTGATGTGGTTTTGCAGCGCGTCGGTATAGGTGGATTTCAGCTTTTGCAGTTGGCGATAATCCAGCACGCGACCGGCAAAGTCGTGTTCGGTGGCCAGATCTTCCAGCACATCGGCGGGGGTGGAATATTGGCCGGTTTTGGTTTTCTTGCCGCCCTCCAGCCCCATCTCGCCAAACAGGATCTCGCCCACCTGCGCCGGGCTTTGCACGTTGAAGGGATGGCCCGCCAATTCGTGCAACTCGGCCTCCAGCCCCGCCATTTTCTGGGCGAAAGCATTGGACATGCGGGAAAGCGTGTCGCGGTTCACCAGCACACCCGCCATTTCCATCTGCGCCAGAACCGGCACCAGCGGGCGTTCCAGCGTTTCATAAACGGTGGTGACATGGGCGCGGTGCAGCTGCGGTTTGAACCGATGCCAGAGGCGCAGGGTGATGTCAGCGTCTTCGGCGGCGTATTTCACCGCCTCTTCGACCGGCACGCGATCAAAGGTGGTGGCAGATTTGCCGGTGCCCAGCAGCGATTTGATCGGGATCGGTTCGTGGTTCAGATAGCGTTCGCTCAGCGCGTCCATGCCGTGATTGTGCAGGCCGGAATAGAGCGCGTAGCTCATCAGCATGGTGTCGTCGATCGGGGCGACGCGCACACCATAGCGCGCGAAGATCTTCGCGTCGTATTTCATGTTCTGGCCGATCTTGAGGATCGAAGCATCCTCCAGCATCGGTTTCAGCGCGTCGAGCGCGGCATTGAGCGGCAATTGCCCCTCGGCGAGCTGATCGGAGCCAAAGAGATCGTCCGCCGCGCCTGCCTTGTGGCCCAGCGGGATATAGCAAGCCTCGCCCGGAATGACGCTGAGCGAGATTCCCACCAGCTCGGCCTGCATCTCGTCCAGCGAGGTGGTTTCGGTATCCACCGCCACATAGCCGCGCTCGTAAATCGCGGCGATCCAGCGGTCGATGGCTTCCATCGTATCGACGCGCTCGTATTTCTCGGGGTCAATCGCGGGCCAGTCAGGGGCGGCGGCTTCATCCTGCGCCTGATCCGACGCGGCGGGGGCGGCAATCTCGGGGCTGTCCACCCCCATTTGATCGGCGATGCGCTTGGTCAGCGAGCGAAATTCCATCGCGGCGAGGAAGGGCAGAAGCATTTCGGCTTGCGGCTCTTGCAGCTCCAGCGCGTCGAGCGGCTCAAGCTCCGGCACGTTCTCGTCAAGCCTCACCAGATCGCGGCTCATGCGGATCTGATCGGCCATGTCGATCAGGGTCTGGCGGCGTTTGGGCTGGGGCACCTCTTCGGCGCGGGCCAGAAGCGTTTCGAGATCGCCGAACTCGTTGATCAGAAGGGCTGCGGTCTTGAGGCCGATCCCCGGCGCGCCGGGCACGTTATCGACGCTATCGCCCGCCAGCGCCTGCACATCGACCACACGATCCGGACCAACACCGAATTTCTCTTCCACGCCCTCGATGCCGATCCGCTTGTTCTTCATCGGGTCGAGCATTTCGACACCGCCGCCGACAAGCTGCATCAGATCCTTGTCGGACGAGATGATGGTGACGCGCCCGCCCGCCTCGCGCGCCTGACGCGCATAGGTGGCGATGATGTCGTCGGCCTCGAAGCCTTCTTTTTCGATACAGGCGATGTTGAAAGCGCGGGTGGCGTCGCGGGTCAGCGGGAATTGCGGCACAAGGTCTTCCGGCGCCGGGGGGCGGTTGGCCTTGTACTGATCATAGATCTTGTTGCGAAAGGTCGTGCCGGAATAGTCAAAGATCACCGCCACATGGGTGGGGGCATCCGGCCCCTTGGCGTCTTCGACGGTTTTGAACAGCATGTTGCAAAACCCCGCCACCGCGCCGATGGGCAGACCATCGGATTTGCGCGTGAGCGGCGGCAGCGCGTGATAGGCGCGGAAAATGAAGGCCGAGCCATCGACCAGATGCAGATGGCAACCTTTGCCGAAATTCATAGCGCGTCCTTTCCAGGGTTTGCGGCCCCCGGGCGCGCCAGATCATGCATGGCCCGAGGAGGCGGGCGTTAGCCCGCGTCTTTCAGCTCTTCACCGAAAACGTATTTGGTGTCGCAATAGGGGCATTCGACCCAGCCCAGATCTTCGGGGATGGTGAGCCAGACACGGGGATGGCCCAGCGCGCCTTCGCCGCCATCGCAGGCAAATTTCATTTTGTCGACGATCTTCGTCTCGGGGGCGGGGTGAGTCATGGTCAAGACCTCTGTTCTGTGCGCGCCGCATGATAGCGCGCAGCAATCTCTGGACAAGGGGGAAGGCTCAGGCTTCGGCGATCATCCGGCCGAGCTTGCGGCCCGAGACGATATGCACATGCAGATGCGGCACTTCCTGCATCCCGTGCTCGCCGGCATTCATGATCAGCCGGTAGCCGGGGCCGCCTTCGCCAGGCTCCAGCCCAAGCTCGGCCACCACGGCGTGAATGCCTTTCGAATAGCCCACAACCTCGTCGGCGCTGGCTTCGGCAACGAAATGATCCCAGTTCACATAGGGGCCTTTCGGGATCACCAGAACATGGATGGGCGCCTGCGGGCCGATATCGTGGAAAGCGAGGCAATAGTCGGTTTCCAGCACGGTATTGTTGGGGATTTCCCCCCGCAGGATTTTGGCAAAGATGTTCTGGTCGTCATAGGCGTAGGCCATGTGTCGCTCCTAGTCGGCAAACAGATAGTCGGTGCGGGCAATCTCTAGCGCCCGGTCTTCGGGGATCGTGAGGAATTTGGCAAGAGCCCGCGCGTTTTCCTCAGGGCTGGCGGATTCGCGGATCACATCGGCGTTTTCAAACCCGGCATCGCGGATCTGATCACTTTCGAAATAGAAATCGGTGCGGATCGTCGGCAGCAAGCGCTCGATGGCGTCTTCGGGCGTGCGCTCGCCCGCCAGACCCACCCGCATCGCATGGCCGCGCAGCCAGTCGTCGGTATAGTCGCTTTCCACCTCGATCAGCCGCGTGGTGCTGCGGTCGGTGTAGAAGTCGCGCAAGAGGTCCATGTTATTCGGATCCATCACCACCACCAGCCGGTCGGTTTCGAAATAGTCGAACAGCATCCGCATCAGCGCCCGGCGGTGGCGGGTGCGTTTTTCCAGCGTCGACTGGATACCGCCGAGATCAGGCAGCGGCGTGACTTCTTCATCGAAAAGGTAATCAATGGCCGGGATACCGGTGACGGTGCGGATGCGGTCGATCAGCCGTTTGCCCACATGCCATTTCTTCGCCACCACGATCAGCAATTCGCGCTCGCGCCCGAGGGTCGATTCCGCCTCCCAGAAACGCGGGGCAAAGCGCTGGCCGATCCGCCCCCGTCCGGTGAGGAATTTGAACAGCGAGCGGCCTTCGTTGGAGATTTTGAACTCCACCCCCTTGGTCGCGTAGAGCGCCCCGAGACGGCGCTTCAGCTCGGTCGCTTCATCGCTGATCTTGCGCGCGAAAAGGTAATCCTGACTGAGCAACAGATCGTAATGGTCGTTATAGAAGGTCACCGGCATGCCGTAATCGGTGAACATCAAGAAGGTCAGCGTGCGCGAGCGGATCTCGTTATCCGGCACCAGATGGCGCACGAGGGTCTGAAAGAAGGTCTCGTCGGGGATCCAGGTGGTGCGGAAAAACCGCATCACATCGCGCCGCTCGCGGATGAACTCGAGGATCCATTCAATCGTGCGCCGTCTGAGGCACCACCATTGCGAACCGATCATGATTTGCAGATCGTCGGGGATCTTGCGGGTGAGGCCGAGTTTTTTCTGTAGCTCATAGCTCCAGTAATAGCGCTGCGGCTGGGTGCGTTCGTTGAACCAGTGGCGGTAGATCAGCCGGTCTTCCTTCATCCCGGTCTTGATCCAGTCGCTTTCGAAGAAGTCGAAGCTTTCGATGTAATCCACATCTTCGGCGTCGAGAAAATCGTGGGCATATTCGGCGGATTTCACCGCCATGCAATCGCCCGAGACCATGTAGAAATGAGTGGCGCGCGGAAAGGCTTCGACGGCCGCGCTGACCGCTTCCAGCGTGCCCTCGACCAGCGACCACTCGCCCCAGCCGCATTTCACCCGCCGCTTGGCAAAGGTGATCGAAGGGTTATCGGCCAGAGCGGCGCGGATCATTTCGTAATCGGCTTTCGCCGCACTCGCATCGAAATGAATCGAGATGTAATCGCCCGCTGCTGTCAGCCGTTCGGCCTGATCGATTATGGCCTTGGGGTTCTTGTGAACCAACAAAATGAAGGCGATTTTTGCCATATTCGAAACCGAACCAACTTCCCTTGGGGATTGTTGACACACATAGCGTAAAGGATCATTGAAATTACAGTGTTTGTTTGCTTTTTTCTGCGAAAGCAATAAGAGCGCGGCCAGGTAAGGCGGCGAAATTCGGAGGCGAACGGCGGCTATGGGATTTCCCGGAACCTGGATGACGGAAAGCGAAAGCGTGGTCTATCGGGTCGTGCCGAAATGCGCCTGCTCAACCATCGGCCAGATCATGTTCTATTCCGATCATGGCAAGTTTTTCGATGGCGATGTGCATGACTCGACCGAGGGCCTGCACAAATGGGCGCAGGAGCACAGCCAGCCGCTGATCGAAGCCAATGTCAACGCCCACAAAAGCTACGCCTTCACCGCGGTGCGCAACCCCTATACCCGGATCCTTTCCAGCTTTTTCGACAAGATCTGCGGCATCCAGCGCAACGGGCGGCGCTATCGGGGCAATCTGGTGCCGATGCTGGTGCAGAAATACGGGGTCGAGGTGGGCAGCCCGGAAGACGGGTTCGAGTTTGACCAGATCCAGAGCTTCCGGAGGTTTCTGCTCTTTGCCCGCGACACCATCCGCTGGCGCCGTCCGATGGAGCCGGACATCCATTGGAGCGCGATGTCGGGGCATATCTCGACCTTCATCCATAACGGCGGCACATACGACCACATCTTCCATATTGAAGAGTTCAATAAGGGGATGCAGGTGGTGCTCGACCATATCGAAACGCCGGTGAAGGTGGATCTGGCCGAAATCCCGCGTTTCAACGAAAGCGAAGGCCACGGGCCGAAACGGGCGCATCCGGTCGAGGACTACTTCGACGATCTGTCGAAGCATCTGGTCTGGGAAATCTACAAGAAGGATTTCCAGCTGTTCAAATACGATTTCGAAAATCCGGGCAACAAGATGCCCATCGGCGAGATTGATCTGGACGAGGTGCACAAGAAGCTGGGGCCGCAGGGCTGAGAGCTGTCAGGCTACAGCCCGCACCGACCCGGCGCGATTGTTAGATCGTCGTTGAAAATCTCGCCCGCCCCGAGCGAGGGCGCGGCGTAGAGGCCGAAATGCGCCTGTGCGAGCTGGTTATCGACCTGCTCAACCGCGGCATGGGACACCAGCTCCCTGTTCAACCAAACCTTTGCATAGCCGTGGTCTGAAAAATCCAGCTCGACATCAATCCGCTGCCATTGGCGATAATGAAAACGCTGGGTGGTGGATTGAAAGATGTGGCTCTGCTGGCCCTGCCGCGGCACATGCTGGAGCAGAACCCGCCCATCCTGCACGACATTCACCAACACGGTTCTGAACCAGTGATCCGAGGGATCGGAGGTGAAGGTGGCAAGGCTGAACCACTGATCCTCCAGAGCCCCCGGACGATCTGCGAGATCGAAATCCGCCCAGACATAGAAGGTGGTGCAGATCGGCGTCGGAACCGGGCCACTGGGCAGGTGCTGAAACTGGATGGTCGGATAGGCCCGGTGGTTGCGATTGACCAGCACGTTGCTTTCCGGGTTTGGCGCCACTATCCAAGCGCGATAGGAAAACCCGCCGCTATGGCGGCGCGCGCCGCTCAATTCCTGCCTATCGCTGCCGCCCAACGTTACCGAGGTGATGTAGAAGCCCGCGAAATCGGCCTCGCTTTCAAAGCCGGTTTCAAAATATGGGGTCTCTGCCGCCATCGGCGATCCCGACAGGGAGACCGCGGCGGAGACGAGAAGTGCTTTGGCAGAGACCATCCCACGCGCCCGGCCGATCAGCCGAAGCTGACCGCGTGGCCCGGCACCACCTCGACGCCCTCCAGCGCGCCCAGAGCGGCGTTCTGGCTGGCGATCACCGCCTGCCAGTCACGGCCTTCGAAAGCGTGGGTGGTGTGGGCATCTGCCACCAGCGTGACCGGGTAGCCCAGCGCGGCGGCGGCGCGGGTGGTGCCATCGACGCAGGCATCGGACTGCATGCCACAGATCACCACATTGGTGACGCCGCGCGCATCGAGCAGAGCCTTAAGCCCGGTCTCGGCAAAGGCGCTGCGCACCTCTTTCTCCACCTGAATTTCACCGGGCAGCGGTGGCAGCAGTGCGGGATGCAGGGCCGGATCAGGTTCGACCCGCCGGTCGGTGACCCAGACCACCTCGGCCCCGGCCGACCGCGCCGCCGCGACCAACCCGTTGACCGCCATCAGAACCGCATCGGGATTTGGAGTTTCGTCGGCCACCAGACTGACCTGAACATCGACAACCAACAGCGCTGTGCTCATGCGATTCTCCTGAGCTGACTGCGGGAAGTATAGCGCCGGGATCGCATAGGCACAGGGCTAGCCTGTCGGGCGCAGATCCTCGGGCGACATTTGTGGACGGCCCGCGCCGCGCGCCTCGGCCTCGCGCACCAGTTCTACAACCCGGGCATTGATCGGCGTCGGCACCCCGTAGCCCTGCCCCAGCGCCACAATCGCGCCCTGAAACGCGTCGATCTCGGTCGGGCGCCCGGCGGCAAGATCCTGCGCCATCGAGGAGCTGGATTGCGGGTCTATGGTGACCATCGAGCCCGCGATGCGACGAAAGATCGGGGTGGGCAGACGCAGCGCATAGGGCATCACCCAGGAGGGCACTGGTAGCGGAAACCGGGCGTCGATCTGCGCGGCCTTCAGCACCGCCAGCGCTTCATCAAGCTGATCGGCCAGAACGCGGCGCCAGCCCCGGCTGAGCAGGCATTCGCGCAGCGACAGGCCCGACAGCGCATTCGCCGCATTGGTGAGATTGAGCAGAAGCTTGCCCCATTGCTCGCCGATAATGTCTCCGGTTTCGCTGACTTTGAGCCCCGGCGCAAACAGCCGCTTGCCGATCTCGCCCGGCCCCTGCTCAATGCGAATCTCGCCGCTGACTGCACGGTGGAGCCAGCCCTTGCCCTTGGCAACGATGTTGAACCCGACCATCCCCGCACGCACGTCGAAAGTCGGCAGGGCTTCGGCCAGCATCAGCCCGTTTTCAAGCCCGTTTTGCAAGCTGATCACCACCGCATTGCGGCGCGCATAGGCCGCAATTTCCCGCGCGACCTGCGCCGTGTCCGCGCTTTTCACGCAGACCAGTATGATGTCGCCGCGCTCAAGGCAGTTCGGATCGTCCGACATCAGCAGCTGCTCGGGCGGCAGATGGTGCTGCATCCCGGCAAAGTCGGTGAGAGTCAGCCCGTTGATGTGAAGCTCGGACAGCATTCGAAACCGCCCGTAAAGCGTGACCTTGTGCCCGGCCAGCGTCAGCAATCCACCAATAAAACACCCAATCGTTCCTGCACCAGCCACTACGATTCGCACCATGTTGCGACCCCTTCGTCAAAGCTGCGCTCAGATCACACCGGCAGACTGGGCACTAAAGCATCCAAGATAACACCAGGTTGTGAGATCGCCAAACTGGACCAGCATCGGTGAAAGAAGAATGAAACCGGCCGCCGTTTGCCATATAAAACGCAACTGCCGTGGCGTTACCTTCGACCACGGCCAAAGCGGCGCTGAAATAACCGGCAGTTTTCAAATCCGAGAGCGCCCGGGCAAGCAAGTGGCGACCGATACCGCGCCGCGCGTAAGCGGGCAGGATATATAGATTTTTCACCTCTCCGCCGGAGCCAAGTTCCGGCTGACTGGCGGGGCCGAAGCGTATGATGCCCACCAGCTGCGAGCCGATTTCGGCCAGCAGAGTGGTGTCTGGCGCATCGGGGCTGAGCGCCGCCTGCCAGAGCGGCAGACGATGTGTCGCATCCAGTTTCGCCAACGCCTCTGGCGGGGCCAGATCGGCATAGGTCTGCCGCCACACCGCAACATGCAGGTGCGTGACAGTCTGCGCATCCGCGGGGCCAGCCCGGCGGATACGCAGCCCTAAATTGTTGGTCATGATCGGGGGATCAGAGCCCGAGGCACCAGCGCATCACCGCCTTCTGCGCGTGCAGGCGGTTTTCGGCCTCGTCGAAGATCACCGAATGCGGGCCGTCCATCACCGCATCGGTGACTTCTTCGCCGCGATGGGCGGGCAGGCAATGCATGAACAGCGCATCGTCATTGGCCGCCGCCATCAGCCGCTCGTTGACCTGATAGGGCCGGAGCAGGTTGTGGCGCCGCTCGCGGGTCGAGGCGGCATCGTGCATCGACACCCAGGTATCGGCGACCACCAGATCAGCGCCCTCGACAGCCTTTTCGGCATCGCGTTCGATCTCGATCGTCACGCCTTTGGCGCGGGCCTCTTCGATGAACTCGGCTTCGGGGTCGAGCTGTTTGGGCCCCGCATAGGTGAAATCGAAACCCAATTGCCCGGCGGCATGGATGAACGAGGCGGCGACGTTGTTGCCGTCGCCGGTCCAGACCACCTTTTTGCCCGCAATCGGCCCGCGATGCTCTTCGAAAGTCATCACATCGGCCATGATCTGGCAGGGATGCGAGCGGTTGGTCAGCCCGTTGATCACCGGCACCGAGGCGTATTCCGCCAGCTCCAACAGCGCCGCCTCTTCAAAGGTGCGGATCATGATCATATCGACATAGCGGCTCAGCACCCGGGCGGTGTCGGCAATGCTTTCGCCATGGCCCAGCTGCATATCGGCACCCGACAGCACCAGGGTTTCGCCGCCCATCTGACGCACGCCGACATCGAAGCTCACCCGGGTGCGGGTCGAAGGCTTTTCGAAAATCAGCGCGACGATGTGGTTCTTCAGCGGCTGTTCCTTGTCCGGCGTGCCTTTGGGAAGGCCCGCGCGGCCCGCTTTCATCGCACTCGCGAGATCGAGCATGGCGCGCAGATCGGCAGGATCGGTTTTGTTGATGTCGAGGAAGTGTTTCATTGTTCCGCTCCTTTCACGGTGGCGGCGGCGGCGTCGAGCCTTTCGATCGCCTCGGTAATTTCATCTTCGGAAATGGTCAGCGCGGGCAGAAGCCGCACCACATTATCGGCGGCAGGCACGGTAAGCACATGCTGCGCATAGCCTGCCTTCACCACATCCGTATTGAGGGCCTTGCACTTGAGACCCAGCATCAAGCCGGAACCACGCACCGTTTCAAACACGTCGGGATGCACGGCCACCAGCCCTTCCAGCCCCTGACGCAGGTGCCCGGCCTTGCGGCTGACCTCGTCAAGGAAGGCGGGATCGGAGATGATCTCCATCACCTTGCCGCCGACGGCGCAGCCCAGCGGGTTGCCGCCATAGGTCGAACCATGGGTGCCCGCGACCATGCCGGAGGCCGCCATTTCGGTGGCCAGCACCGCGCCCAGCGGGAAGCCCCCGCCGATGCCCTTGGCCACCATCATGATGTCGGGGCTGATCCCCGACCATTCATGGGCGAAAAGCTTGCCGGTCCGGCCCATGCCGCATTGCACCTCGTCAAAGACCAGAAGCGCGCCGCTTTCGTCGCAGAGGTCGCGCAGGCCTTTCAGGCACTGATCAGGCACCGGACGGATGCCGCCCTCGCCCTGAATGGGTTCGATCAGGATCGCGGCGGTCTTGTCGCTGACTGCCGCACGCAGCGCGTCGTGATCGCCGAATTCCACATGCACGAAGCCCGGCATCAGGGGACCAAAGCCCTTGGTCATCTTCTCGCTGCCCGCCGCCGCGATGGCGGCGGTGGAGCGGCCATGGAAGCTGCCCGAGAAGGTGACGATCTCGATCCGCTCGGGCTGGCCTTTTTCATACCAGAATTTGCGCACCATCTTCACCGCCAGTTCCAGCGTTTCGGTGCCGGAATTGGTGAAGAATACGGTATCGGCAAAGGTCGCCTCGACCAGCTTGTCGGCCAGCGCCTTTTGCTGCGGGATCTCGTAGAGGTTCGAGACATGCCAGAGCTTGCCCGCCTGCTCGGTGAGTGCGGCCACGAGGGCCGGATGGGCATGGCCCAGCGCGTTCACGCCGATCCCGGCGCCGAGATCAAGGAAGCGTCGCCCGTCGGTCGTGGTCAGCCAGGAGCCTTCACCGCTTTCGAAGGCGAAAGGGGTACGATTATAGGTGGGCAGAACAGACGGGATCATGCTGTTTCCTCGCAGAAAGAAGCCTTTGGGTGCCCGAGGGCAGGCGTCATGTCAATATTTTTGAATGGGTTGCGCCGGTTTGGCGCGGGGAACACGAAAAACGTCAGGCGCGGGCGCGTCGACGTCGGGTTTCGGCAAAGGCGAAAGTCGTGTTCATGCGGGCTGAATAGGGGGACGGGCGCGATTTGTCTATCTGAAAATCTGAGACGGTCCCGAGCCGGGCGAGCGCTTGTTCGTGGGATGGCGAAGAATACTGCAGCCAATCGCCCTCGCCCGGTGGGACCCGCCGGGCAGCGCCCGAACCGCCCCCACGGGGCGGGCGCTACTCGCCCACCCCGCGGTCCGGTCGCCACCCTCGGTGTTTAGCGTGCCCAATGAGAGGTCCGGTATTTTCGCCAGAATAGCGCCGCTGATCACTCCACTTCCCATTCCCGTATTTTCGGCATAGGCGGCAAGCATGGACACCAAGCAGAACCTGAAAGCCGCGGGCTTCATCCTTGCCGCCACCGCCTTCATCGCGGGCACCACGCTTCTGGCCAAGATGGCCGGGGCGGGGCCGGAGGGGTTGAACCCGTTCATGATCGTGCTGGGGCGGTTCATCTTTGCGCTGCTGGGCTTTTCGCTGGCGGCCCTGATCCTGCGCCCGCGCTTTACCCGCCCCGATATGCGGCTGCATCTGGCGCGCACCTCTTTCGGCTGGGGCGGGGTCACGCTGATGTTCGCCGCCGTGCAGTTCATCCCGCTTTCAGATGCCACCGCGATCACCTTTCTCAACCCGGTTTTCGCGATGTTCCTGGCCATTCCGATGCTGGGCGAAAAGGTCGGGCCGTGGCGCTGGGGAGCGGCTCTGCTGGCCTTTCTTGGCGCGCTGGTGCTGATCCGCCCGAGCCCCGACAGCTTTGAACCGGGAGCACTGGTGGCGCTGGCCGCCGCCGTGGTGATGGGCACCGAGATCACCTTTCTCAAAATCCTGTCGGGTCGCGAGCCGCCCTTTCAGATCCTGCTGATCTACAATGCGCTGGGGCTGGCGATCGCCACGGTGGCCGCGCTCTTTGTCTGGCAATGGCCCAGTCCGGAGCAATGGCTGACACTGGCCGGGATCGGCTTTCTGATGGCCATGGCCCAGAGCCTGTACATTCAGGCGATGCGGCGGGCGGATGCGAGCTTTGCGATGCCGTTTTCCTATGCCACGCTGATCTTTGCCACGCTCTACGATTTCGCGGTGTTCCATGTGGTGCCCGACGCGCTCTCGTTCGCGGGGGCGGGGATCATCCTTCTGGGCGGGCTGACACTGGCCTGGCGCGAGGGACGGCAAAGGCGGCGTTAGGGCTTCTCGCAGGGAAGCTCCTACACGGCACGGGCTTGCAGCCAGCGCCAAAAGAGCGCCATTTGCACGAATCAAAACAGTGAGTCGCCTTGTATCTGCCGGGGGGCTGACTAGTATATGGCTTTGCTGTAAGAGAGCGGGCAAAGATCGCCGCGCAAGATGGGAATACAGATGTCCTGGACGGATGAACGGGTTGAGACCCTGAAGAAAATGTGGGCCGAGGGACAATCGGCCAGCCAGATCGCCAAAGAGCTTGGCGGGGTCACCCGGAACGCGGTGATCGGCAAGGTGCATCGGCTGGGCCTCTCGAACCGCGCCGGTGCCGGGGCGCCCAGCGCCACGCCTGCGCCTGCCACTGCGCCCGCGAAGGAAAAGCCCGCCAAACCTGCGGCCAAGGCCAAGCCCGCCGCCGCCCCGGCTGCCGCTGCGGCGCCGAAAAAGGCGGACAAGCCCACCAGCGCCGAGCCTGCGGCTGAAAAAGCGACCGTTGCGCCAATTCCCGCGCGCAAGCAGATCATCCCCGCCGGACAGCCGCTGCCGCCGCAGCCTTCGGCCAACGAGATCAGCCCGGAAGCGCTGGAAACCGTGCGCGAGGTCGAGAAGACCGCGAAACGGCTGACGCTGATGGAACTGACCGAGCGCACCTGCAAATGGCCGATCGGCGATCCGGCCACCGACGATTTCTGGTTCTGCGGCCTGCCCTCGCAACAGGGCAAACCCTATTGTGAAGCGCATGTGGGCGTGGCGTTCCAGCCGATGAGCTCGCGGCGCGACCGCAAGCGCTGAACCGCGTGACGATATGACCGCAAGCCCGGGGCCGCGCTCCGGGCTTTGCCATTTCAGGACCGATCTTGATGACCAACCCTCCCGACCTGCGCCCCGATCTTGCCCGTGCCGTGCTGCGCGAAGAGGCCCGCCCCGGCCAGCCGAAGATCGGCATGGTCAGCCTTGGCTGCCCGAAAGCGCTGGTGGATTCTGAACGCATCCTGACCCGGCTGCGCGCCGAGGGCTATGCGATCAGCCCGGATTATGCCGGGGCTGAGGCGGTGATAGTGAACACTTGCGGGTTCCTCGACAGCGCCAAGGCCGAGAGCCTTGAGGCGATTGGCGAGGCGTTGAGCGAAAACGGCAAGGTGATCGTCACCGGCTGCCTGGGGGCGGAGCCCGAGTTTATCACCGGGGTGCATCCTTCGGTGCTCGCGGTCACCGGGCCGCAGCAATATGAGCAGGTGCTGGATGCGGTGCATCGCGCCGCGCCGCCCAGCCCCGATCCGTTCGTCGATCTTTTGCCCGCCACCGGGGTAAGCCTGACGCCGCGGCATTATTCCTATCTGAAGATTTCAGAGGGCTGCAATCACGCCTGCAAATTCTGCATCATCCCCGATATGCGGGGCAAGCTCGCCAGCCGCCCCGCGCACGCCGTGATGCGCGAAGCCGAGAAGTTGGTGGAAGCGGGCGTGCGCGAGCTGCTTGTCATTTCTCAAGATAGCTCAGCTTACGGCCTCGATCTGAAATATGCCGAGGAAAAAGGCCACCGCGCGCATATAACGAACCTTGCGCGCGATCTGGGCAGCCTTGGGGCCTGGCTGCGCTTGCACTATATCTACCCCTACCCGCATGTGCGCGAGCTGATCCCGCTGATGGCAGACGGGCTGATCTTGCCTTATCTCGACATTCCGTTCCAGCACGCCCATCCCGAGACCTTGCGCCGGATGGCCCGGCCTGCGGCGGCGGCCAAGACCCTCGACGAGATCGCGGCCTGGCGGCGCGACTGCCCCGACATCACCCTGCGCTCGACCTTCATCGTCGGCTATCCGGGCGAGACCGAAGAGGAATTCCAGACCCTGCTCGACTGGCTCGACGAAGCACAGCTCGACCGGGTCGGGTGCTTCCAATACGAGAATGTGAAGGGTGCCAAAGCCAACGACCTGCCCGATCATGTGCCCGACGAGGTGAAGCAGGAACGCTGGGATCGCTTCATGGAAAAGGCGCAGGCGATTTCCGAGGCCAAGCTCGAAGCCAAGGTGGGCTCGCGGCAACAGGTGATTGTCGACAGCGTCGATGACGAAGGCGCGGTCTGCCGCACCAAGGCGGACGCGCCGGAGATCGACGGCAACCTGTTCATCGACGAGGGCTTCGAAGACCTCGCCCCCGGCGATATCGTGACGGTCGAGGTGGACGAGGCTAGCGAATACGACCTGTGGGGACGGCTTATTGCGGAATGAGCCGTTCCAGCGCCGTGCCATTGGCCCAGGTGCCATGCAGCTCGCCTGACGGCACGATCAGGTAATAGACCGGGTATTTATCGCCCCAGTTCACCGTGACCACATCGCCGCTACGGGAGCCATCGCCCTCATAAGCGCTGGCACCGATCTTCCAGAACAGATGCACCGCATCGCCGGTTTCGCGGATGGTGACCACGCCGGAATAGGCCGAGCCATCCGGATTGCGCCCCTGCGCGGTGTATGTCCCCGCAAGGCCCTCGGCATAGGCCAGAACCGGGGCCAGAACCGGGGCGAGCATGAGGGCGAGAATAAGGGAAACCTGTTTGATCATGACGAACCTCCTGCAACTGCCCAGAGCCTAACCGCAGGAGGAGGTTTCGCCTAGGGGAAGGTGTTGGAACCCGAGGGCAGCGCCTGACCTGGAGGGCGGTTCTTGGCGACGGGTCGGCGCGGAGCGTGGTCGTTATCCCAACGTGTTGGCTGTTTGCTAGCCCGAAAGCGCCCTCCGGGGGGAGGTCGGGCGCTGCCCGGCGGTGCCGCCGGGCAAAGGGTCAGTTCAGGTCGAGTGCAGAGAGATCCGCCTCTTCTTCAATGCTTTCCACCCCAACCGCTTCTGGATCAACTTTTTCGGGCTTGATGCGTGGAGCTGCCTTCTGCCACGCTGATAGCTCCTGCCCCACCTCGCGGTAGAACTCAGGCACCACCTTTTCCAGTTCTGCAATGAAATTTGATTGCTGCGTAAACCGCGCGCCCAAACGTCGAGCAAAGAAGATATGGAACGCGATCACCTGCAATCCTTCCTTCCCTTCCTCGCAAATCGACGGATCAGCCAATAAATCGGAATAGGCAAATTGCGTGTCTGCGCTGCGCCCCGGCCAACTCATGCGAACAAAGAGATCATCCACCTTTTCGGTTTTGATCTGTTTGAGCATCCAGTTCACGCGCGCCTTCGATGTCTTTCGATCTTCCGGGGCCCTGATCGTCATGCCCACGTCAATCGTTCGCCGGGGAATATCCGCAACCACTTCGAGGATGGATGCCGCATCCGGGATGTCCAGCATCACCGAAAGCTGGTTGTGTTCGCATAGCAGAGCCAGTTCATGCTTATGACGTTCGCCCGGATCGTTCGCCAGCTTGCGCGGCAGTTTTAGCTGAACTTCAGTTTCAGCCTGACGGCTCAGGATAAGCGAGAGATCTTTTGTTTCCTGATGCCATGCTTCAATTACGGCTGCGGCTTCAGGCGATTTCGTCAGGATTTTTCCGCCGGCCGATACGTGACGGTTCAGGTCCGTCCATTCTGCGGGCATCCTCTCAAACCCTTTCACTCCGGCACTTTCGTGCGAGAGGAAACGGCGCAACTCATTCATCAAGAACGACTGATCGGTGTCGGAGATGTCGTCCCGATTTACGAGAAGATCCGCCAAAGTGAGGATCGACATCCACGACCAATGGTAAACCGGGATCTTGGTTCTGCTTTTGCGGACCTCCGGCATAGGGTGGTTGAGTGGCGAGGTCGCAAACTGATTTGAAATTGTCACCACACAATCAATCGCGTGGTCTTTTGCCAATTGCCGATAGCGTTCAATCTGATCGGTATCGAGAAGGTTGTTACCAACTTTGGCCTCAACGAGAGCTTTCCATTCTCGTTTGCCCGATCTCAACACAATCAGGCCATCGGGCCGGTCCTTGCCCGCCCCCTTCTCACCCTTAAATACAACCTCTGTATATGCTTCGATTTCGGATCGAACACCGACGCGTTGCCCCAACGCTCCAAGAAGCTCAGCTCCAAATTCCCGCACGCTACATAAACACGCCAGAACAATAGATGTTGTTCTACCTTCTTTCGAGGTGGTCGAAAGAACCGGGAATAGCCGCGCGGGCTCTCCCTGAACCAAAAACTCCGGGCGCTGCATAATACCCTCACACAAATTACACGGGCATTACACAACCAAAGGTGATTTCGCGCAACCTGTTATAGGTATAGCTGCCCGGCGGTACCGCCGGGCAATCTTTGCGGCCTTCTCTTCCCTTACGCCTGCAGGCTCCGCACTTCGATCGGGCCTTCTTCGCGGGCTTTCATTGCCAGGGCGGCGGCGTGGGCGCCGGCGGCGGTGGTGAAGTAGGGGATCTTGTCGTAGAGCGCGACGGCGCGGATGTCGCGGCTGTCTTCGACCGCCTGCGCGCCTTCGGTGGTGTTGAACACCAGCTGCACTTCGCCGTCTTTCAGCTGATCGACGATGGTGCGCCCGCCTTCATAGACCTTGTTCACGATTTCGGTTTCGACCCCGTTTTCAGCCAGCCAGCCAGCGGTGCCACGGGTGGCGAGGATCGCAAAGCCCTGCCCCGTGAGGATCTGCGCGGTTTCCAGCATTTCAGCGGTCTTGTCGCCGTCGCGGATCGAGATGAACACCTTGCCGGTTTCCGGCAGATGGGTGCCCGCGCCCATTTGCGCCTTGAGGAAGGCGCGCGGGAAGCTCTTGTCCCAGCCCATCACCTCGCCGGTGGAGCGCATTTCCGGGCCGAGGATGGTATCGACGCCGGGGAAGCGGGCGAAGGGCAGCACCGCCTCTTTCACCGAATACCAAGGCATGTTGGGGTTCACCAAATGCATCGGATCGCCCTTGCGCCCGGCGGTTTGGCGCAGCGGGAAGTTGGACATCGGCTCGCCCGCCATCAGACGCGCGGCAATCGAGGCAATGGCGCTGCCGGTAGCCTTGGCCACAAACGGCACGGTGCGGCTGGCGCGCGGGTTCACCTCGATCAGGTAGACCACGCCCTCCTTCACCGCGAATTGCACGTTCATCAGGCCTTTGACCTTCAGGGACAGCGCCAGCGCTTCGGACTGGCGGCTGATCTCTTCGATCACATCGGCCGGCAGGGTGTGGGGCGGCAGGCAGCAGGCGCTATCGCCCGAATGCACACCGGCCTCTTCGATATGCTGCATGATCCCGGCAATATGCACGGTTTCGCCATCGCAGAGCGCATCGACATCCACCTCGATGGCACCGGACAGGTAGCCGTCGAGCAGCACCGGGCTATCGCCCGACACCACCACCGCCTCGCGGATATAGCGGCGCAGCTGATCCATATCGCGCACGATCTCCATCGCCCGGCCACCCAGCACATAGGAGGGGCGGATCACCAGCGGGAAGCCGATGCTTTCGGCAATCTCCAGCGCTTCGGCATCGGAATGCGCGATGGCGTTGATCGGCTGCTTCAGATCGAGCTTGTGCACCAGCTCCTGGAAACGCTCGCGGTCTTCGGCAAGGTCGATCGCATCGGGCGAGGTGCCGAGGATCGGAATGCCCGCCTGTTCCAGCGCATTGGCAAGCTTCAGCGGGGTCTGGCCGCCAAACTGCACGATCACCCCATGCAGGGTACCGTTCTGCTGCTCGACGCGCAGGATTTCCATCACATGCTCGAAGGTCAGCGGTTCGAAATAGAGCCGGTCCGACGTGTCGTAATCGGTCGAAACGGTCTCGGGGTTGCAGTTGATCATGATGGTTTCATAGCCCGCATCGGTGAGGCTGAAACAGGCATGACAGCAGCAATAATCGAACTCGATCCCCTGCCCGATCCGGTTCGGTCCGCCGCCAAGGATGACGACCTTCTTGCGGTCGGTGGGCCGGGCTTCGCATTCCACCTCGCCCATCATCGGCATTTCATAGGTGGAATACATGTAGGGGGTCTGGGCCTCGAATTCGGCGGCGCAGGTGTCGATGCGTTTGAACACGGCATTGACACCCAGATTTTGCCGGGCGCGGCGCACATTGTCTTCGTCACGGCCGGTGAGTTTGGCCAGACGGGCATCGCTAAAGCCCATCATCTTCAGCGCGCGCAGCCCCTCTTCGGAAACCGGCAACCCGTTTTTCTTCACGTCCTCTTCGGCTTCCACGATTTCGCGGATGCGGGCGAGGAACCACGGGTCATAGGCGGTGACGGCGGCGATGTCGTCATCGGTCAGCCCATGGCGCATGGCCTGCGCGATCACCCGGATCCGGTCGGGCGAGGCCACTGAAAGCGCCTTGGTCACCGCGGCCTTTTCCGGCGCGCCTTCGATGTCGATCTCGTCAAAGCCAGTGAGGCCGGTTTCCATCGAGGCCAGCGCCTTCTGGAAGCTCTCATGCACGGTGCGCCCGATGGCCATGACTTCGCCCACCGACTTCATCGCGGTGGTCAGGGTCGGTTCGGAACCGGCGAATTTTTCAAAGGCAAAACGCGGGATCTTGGTGACCACGTAATCAATGGTCGGCTCAAAGCTCGCGGGCGTCACCTTGGTGATGTCGTTGTCGAGCTCGTCGAGCGTGTAGCCCACGGCGAGTTTGGCCGCGACCTTGGCAATCGGGAAGCCTGTGGCCTTGGAGGCGAGCGCCGAGGACCGGCTGACGCGCGGGTTCATCTCGATCACCACCATGCGACCATCGACCGGGTTCACCGCCCATTGCACGTTGGAGCCACCAGTTTCGACGCCGATCTCGCGCAGCACGTTGATCGAGTGGGTCCGCATCAGCTGGTATTCTTTATCGGTCAGGGTCAGCGCCGGGGCGACGGTGATACTGTCGCCGGTATGCACGCCCATCGGATCGACGTTTTCAATCGAGCAGACGATGATGGCGTTGTCGGCGGTGTCGCGCACCACCTCCATCTCGTATTCTTTCCAGCCCAGCAGGCTTTCATCGACCAGGATCTGTCCGACCGGCGAAGCATCCATGCCGGAATGGCAGTATTTCTCGTAATCTTCGCGGTTATAGGCGATGCCGCCGCCGGTGCCGCCAAGGGTGAAGGCGGGGCGGATGATCGCGGGCAGGCCGACCACATCGAGCGCCTCAAGCGCCAGATCGAGACCGGCGCGCAGATCGCGTTTGCCATTGGCGCCCATCGGCGCGGTGATGATCGTGGCTTTCGGGTTTTCGATGCCGAGCCGGTCCATAGCTTCGCGGAACAGCTTGCGGTCTTCGGCCATTTCGATGGCCTCGCGCTTGGCGCCGATCAGCTCGACATTGAACTTGTCGAGCACGCCCAGATCGGCCAGCTCCAGCGCGGTGTTGAGGCCCGTTTGCCCGCCCATGGTCGGCAGCAGCGCATCGGGGCGTTCCTTTTCGATGATCCGGGCCACCGCATCGGCGGTGATCGGCTCGATATAGGTGGCATCGGCCATTTCCGGATCGGTCATGATCGTGGCCGGGTTCGAGTTCACCAGAATGACCCGGTAGCCCTCTTCGCGCAGAGCTTTGCAGGCCTGAGCGCCGGAATAATCGAACTCGCAGGCTTGCCCGATGATGATGGGCCCCGCTCCGATAATCATGATGGACTTGATATCGGTTCTCTTCGGCATAGCGTCATCCCCCGGGCAGCGTTGAACGCACGGGATTCTCACCCGCGCGCAAATTGTCGTGGGTTATAGACAAGGGCGCGCGGGGTGCAAGGTCCGAGTTGCTTATGGGCGCGTATTGCGGGCCGAGAGGCCAAGGGCAAAAGCCAGAAGACTGAGCGCGACGGTCAGATGTAATCCGATCTGCAGGAAAGCTGTCGCCTCGTAATTTGCCAACCATGAAAACAGCGGGAGCGACAGCAGGGCAGCCACAAGCGTGATGAGCATGAACAGACGCCGGGGCGGCAAAAACAGTCCAAACCCGGGCAGCAGGATCAACGGCAGAAGCAGGTAATGGATCCACGGAAGGGGATTGGTGATCAGGATCACCAGTGACAGGCTGAAAAGCCGCATCAAAAGGCGGGAACGCTCGGGCAGATGCCAGGTGAAACGCCAGCTGGCCACAATCCCGGCAACCAGCGCCGCCCGCACCGTCCAGCTGACCCAGACGGGTTCGGGTTTGATGTCGGTCGCGAAAGAGCTCCATTGCGCCGTACCATCGACCATGGCGCCAATCTGATAGAGGACCAGTTCCAGGCTGACGACGATGCGAGAGAAATACACCTGCCCGGCGACAGTTGAGATCTTTTCGAGAAAGGCCGCGTGCAAAGGCCAGCCTGCAAGCGCCACCGAGGCAAGGGCCAGCGCGCCACCGACCGCGACGAACGACGCCAGCGCCCGCCAGCGGCGCTCCATAACGAATATGAGCACCAGAAGGACCGGAGAAAGCTTGATCGCCGCTGCCAGCGCCAGCACCGCCCCTGCCCCAATGTCATACCGCTCGGCGAGCAGCACAAAGGCGAGGAGGGTGATGAATGACACGAGGATCTGCGGCTGGTTCAACCAGAACCCCATGACGCCGACGCTGGATATCCCCATCAGACCAAGAGAAAGCCCGGCCCAGAGAATAAACCTCATATGGGGCGGGCGAACGAGCCGCCATGACAGCCCGACCATCCCGGCAAAGGCCGCCAGATTAACGACAAGAAAGCCGGTAAAGAAGGTTTGCGCCGAGATGCGCGCAACCAGCGGGGCCAGCAAAGCCGCCCAGAGCGGTGGGTAGAGGTAGGGTGTCAGATGCCCGTCGGGCTGCCCCTGCGCGGCAGCCAGCGCAAGATATTGCTGTGGAGGATCAAGAAGATACACGTCTTGGCCGGGCAGATACACCAGATCGAATTGCCCTGCCCCATAGAAATGACCGGCAAAATACAGCGCCGTCAGGTCGATGGCCCATGTGTCATGCAACTGAAGGAAAAGCAGCAGCACAAAAAGGAGGATCACCCCCCAGCCTGCGATTAAATCCCTTCGCGAAGACGGAGCGGCGCGCAGGAGCGTTTCAAAAAGGGTCAAATCATCCTGCCTCAGACAGTCTTCTGGTTAAATCAGCCTGCCAAAAGGGTATCGTGCGAAACCCGAACGAAAAAGGACAATATAATCCTCGCTACTCTGCAGCTCTGACCGGGCGCTCGTCCACGCCCTTCTTCGGCGCCTCCGCATCAGTCGGCCGATCATAGAGATACTCGCGGGTGATCGGGGCGGCGGCGAGGGATTTGCCGAGCTGGAGCTGATAGACCAGCATCGTGCCCACCTGAAACGACGCCTCCATCGATAGAAGGTAATAGCGCCACATCCGCACGAAACGCTCATCATAAAGCGCGCGGGCGTCGTCGAGGTGATCCATGAAGCGATCATACCAGTGGCCCAGCGTCTTGGCATAATGCAGGCGCAGAACCTCGATATCGGTGGGCACCAGCCATTGCTTGTCGACCGCCTTCTGGATCTCGCTCAGCGCCGGGGCATAGCCACCGGGGAAGATGTATTTCACCATCCAGCTATCGGCCTCGTTGGCCGGGCCGACATGGCCGATGGTGTGGATCAGCGCCAGACCATCGTCTTTCAGAGCGCGTTGGATGAAGCCGAAATATTCGTTGTAATGCGGAACGCCGACATGTTCGAACATACCGACCGACACGATCCGGTCGAACTGACCGGTCACCTCGCGGTAGTCGCAGAGGCGGAAATCGACCTTGCCCTCCAGCCCTTCGTCGCGCACCCGTTGGGTGGCGATCGCGTGCTGTTCCTTCGACAGGGTCACGCCCACCACCTCGGCACCGTAATCGCGCGCCAGCGTGAGCCCCATGCCGCCCCAGCCGCAACCGATATCGAGCACGCGCATCCCGGGCTCGATCATCAGCTTGCGGGCGATATGGCGTTTCTTGGCCAATTGGGCCGCGTCGAGGCTCATATCGTCACGCTCGAAATAGGCGCAGGAATATTGCCGGTCGGGATCGAGGAAGAGATCGTAGAGCGCGCCGGAGAGGTCGTAGTGATGCGCCACATTGGCCTGCGCCTTGCCGATGGGGGCAAACTGGCGCAACCGCCGCAGAGCCATCCGCGCCAGATCGAAGGGCTGCTGGAACCACGGCACCCCGGCAGTGTTGAGATTGGGGATCATGAAGGCAAAGAAGGCGCGCAGATCGTCGCCTTCGACCTCAAGCGTGCCATCCATATAGGCTTCGCCCACGGCCAGCGACGGATTGGCGATGATCTTGCGCGGGATGGCGGGATCTTTCAGCACCACCCCAAGCTCGGGCATGCCCGCGCCATAGCGGCGCACATCGCCGCTGGGCAAAGTCAGGCGCAGCGTGCCGGTTTTCACCACATGCCGAAGCATCCGATCGAGAAGAGCTGTCCACATGACGACCCCCTTTCGCATCTCTTGCGAGACCCCCAGTTCCGGCCGTCTTGTGCTCCTGATCGCCGGAACCAACTCTTAACATCGTTAATTCTTTGCATTCCGGGACCATCTGTAAAGGAAATTCCTGCAAAACCTTGAGGCAATCGGGCTTCTGCGCAGGCTCTAGGCTTGACTTCCCGGCAGTGGCGCGCTGTATCGGCGCGGATGACACACGAGCCCCAGGGGACGAAAATGCACAAGTTTCGCAGCCATACCTGCGCCGACCTTCGCAAAGCACATGTAGGCGATACCGTTCGCCTGTCTGGCTGGGTCAATCGCGTCCGAGATCACGGCGGCATTCTGTTCATCGACCTGCGCGACCATTACGGCATCACGCAGGTTCTGGCCGACCCCGACAGCCCGGTTTTTGCCGAGGTGGAAAAGGTGCGCTCGGAATGGGTGATCCGCATCGACGGCAAGGTGATGGCGCGCGACGAAAGTCTGGTGAACCCGAAGCTGCCCACCGGCGAAGTTGAGGTGTTCATCACCGATCTGGAAGTGCTGGGCGCTGCCGACGAACTGCCGCTGATGGTGTTCGGCGATCAGGAATATCCGGAAGAGACCCGGCTGAAATATCGCTATCTCGACCTGCGCCGCGAGAAGATGCAGGAAAACATGAAGCTGCGCTCGGATGTCGTGTCCTCGATGCGCAAGCGGATGTGGGACAAGGGCTTCCGCGAATATCAAACCCCGATCATCACGGCGTCGAGCCCCGAGGGCGCGCGCGACTTCCTGGTGCCGAGCCGTCTGCATCCGGGCAAGTTCTACGCCCTGCCGCAGGCGCCGCAGCAGTTCAAACAGCTCTTGATGGTCTCGGGCTTCGACAAATATTTCCAGATCGCGCCCTGCTTCCGCGACGAAGATCCGCGTTCTGACCGCTCGCCCACCGACTTCTACCAGCTCGACCTCGAAATGAGCTTTGTCGAGCAGCAGGACGTGTTCGACACCATCGGCCCGGTGCTGGAAGGGGTGTTTGGCGAGTTTGCGGGCGCGCGCAAGGTGGATGCCTATGCCGAATGGCCGCTGATCAGCTACCGGGATGCGGCGCTGTGGTACGGCTCGGACAAGCCCGACCTGCGCAACCCGATCAAGATGCAGGTGGTCAGCGAGCATTTCGCCGGCTCCGGCTTTGCGATCTTCGCCAAACTGCTGGAGCAGGAAGGCACCGAAATCCGCGCCATTCCCGCCCCCACCGGCGGCAGCCGCAAATTCTGCGACCGGATGAACGCTTTTGCCCAGAAAGAGGGCCTGCCGGGGATGGGCTACATCTTCTGGCGTGACGGCGACGATGGCATGGAAGCCGCCGGACCGCTGGCGAAAAACATCGGGCCGGAGCGCACCGAGGCGATCCGTCAGCAACTGGGCCTTGGCGTCGGCGACGCGGCCTTCTTCCTTGGTGGCAAGCCAAAAAGCTTCCAACGCGTGGCCGGGCTTGCCCGCGACGTGATCGGCAACGAGCTGGGCCTGACCGAGAAAGACCGTTTTGCCTTTGCCTGGATCGTCGATTTCCCGATCTACGAGAAAGACGAAGAAACCGGCAAGATCGACTTCGAGCACAACCCCTTCTCAATGCCGCAAGGCGGGCTGGACGCGCTGAATGGCGATCCGCTTGAAGTGCTGGGCTGGCAATATGACCTCGCCTGCAACGGCGCGGAAATTCTGTCGGGCGCGATCCGCAACCACAAACCCGAGATCATGTTCAAGGCGTTTGAAATTGCGGGCTATGGTGCGGACGAAGTGAACAAACGCTTCGGCGGCATGGTCAACGCGTTCAAATACGGCGCCCCGCCGCACGGTGGCTGCGCTGCCGGGGTGGACCGCATCGTGATGCTGCTGGCCGAGGAAGAAACCATTCGTGAAGTGGTGATGTTCCCGATGAACCAGCGCGCCGAAGACCTGATGATGGGTGCGCCCTCGGAGCCGATGAACGAGCAGCTGCGCGAGCTGCATCTGCGCGTGTTGCCGCAGGAATGATGCAGGCGGCGCTCGATACGCTGCGCCATTATCTTGACCGGGCGGAAGCCCTGATCGGGGCGGCGGATGACGCCGCCCTTTTCCATCGCCCCGCCCCCGGCATGTTTACCGCGGCTGAGCAATTTGCCATCGCCATCGGCATGACCGGGCGCGACCTGCTGCCTGCTGCGGGGCACAAAGCCCCTGACCGCCCTGACGAGCTCAATCGGGAAACGCTGGTGATCTATGCGCAGGAGATGCGCGCGGCGCTGGAGGGGCTCACCCCCGCAGATCTTGCCGGAAAGACCATTGCCCATCGCGCGGGCTTTGCCGATCTGGACCAGGGGATCGAGGACTATCTGCTGCGCTTCGCCCTGCCCAACATGAGCTTTCACCTTACGGCAGGTTATATCGCGCTGAAACAGGCAGGCATTGCGCTGGGCAAAGCCGATTTCGACGGGCTGCACGCCTATCCGGACGGGTTTTCCTGGGAATAAACAGGACGCAAAGCGCGCCCGCAGGAGGCCTTAGCCGATGGCGTCGGCGATTGGGGTCACCACAATGGCATCGCCGGACATCTGCGAGGTGCCTTCGCTGATTGCAAACGCGACCGATACCGCCAGCAGCACGGCGCCGCCCGCCAGAATCAGCCAATCGACCATCGCGTTGCGCACGTCATTGCCCGCGAACCGCTCAAAAATAAGCTTCATATTGCTTTCACCCCTATTTTTCGCCCCAACCGATCAGGGGTTGGCCGAACTTTTCGTGAAATTGTGGCGACACTGCGAAATTGAAGTGCCAAAGCTTTGCCCGTTTCGGGGATTTACAATGGCCCTCCAAGCGCGATGATCGGACGGATTTGGTTACCAATCGATTACGACAGGCGAAGATGATGCGAGAGACACGAGATATTGGCGCCGAAGTTCCGAACTGGACGCCGCCGCCCCGCCCCAATGGCGCGGTGCTGACCGGGCGCTATGCGCGATTGGAGCCCCTGTCGGCCGAAGCCCATGCGGGAGAGCTGTTCAAGGCCAACAGCGCCTCGGATGCGATCTGGGATTGGCTGCCCTATGGGCCCTTTGCCTCGGCGGCCACCTATCACCGCTGGATGCGCGAGATCACAGTGGGGACCGACCCGGTTTTCTACGCCATTCGCAACCTCGAAAGCGGGCATTGCGAGGGGGTGGCGAGCTTTCTGCGCATCGCGCCCGAGGCCGGGTCGATCGAGGTGGGGCATATCAATTTCTCGCCTGCGCTGCAGAAAACCCGCGCCGCGACAGAAGCGATGTTTCTGATGATGGGCTGGGCGTTTGAGGCGGGCTATCGGCGCTATGAATGGAAATGCAACGCGCTCAACATCGGTTCGCGCCGGGCAGCACAGCGGCTGGGGCTGAGCTATGAGGGGGTGTTTCGGCAGGCCGGTGTGGTGAAAGGCCATAACCGCGACACCGCGTGGTTTGCCGCCATCGACAGCGAATGGCCCGCCCTGAAAGAAGCGTTTCTGGCCTGGCTTGCGCCGGGGAATTTCGATGCAAACGGGCGCCAGCGCGAGAGTCTTGGCGACCTGACTGGGCTGGTGCGGGTGTCGGAAGACCCGATGCTGATCAGCTAGGCCCCGCGCTCAGGCAGAACGGGCCTGCGCCAGACGGGCATCGACGATTCCGGCAACACGCAGCGCATTGGCATGAAAGCTGCCCCCCTCTGCGCGCGATTGCGCCAGACTAAGCGCGGCCGCTTCCAGAACCGGGTCATGCGCCATTTTGGCAATGGTCCCAAGAAACTGCGTGGCATAGGCTAGGGTTGGGGCATCCGTGCTGCGGATCAGGCCCGCAAGCTGTTCCAGATCCTGATCGAGCGTCGCCGGGGTGGGCGTGACAACCTCATTCGGCAGGATGCGCGGACCATGCGTGGCGTTTTCCGCAGGCAGATGCGCCAGAATGGTCTGCTGAAACAGCGCCAGATTCTCGACCGGCTTTTCAAAAAAGCCATCGGCCCCGGCCTGCAGCGCCAGCTCTTCCGCCTCTGGATCACCGCTCATCCCGATCAGCACCGGCACCCGGGGCTGGTCGGTTGCAAGCTCTTTGATCAGCGCCGTGCCGGAGCCATCGGGCAGGCCTTCATCTACGATCACAACCGTCGGCCGGTAGACCGCCAGATGCCGATGCGCCGTTTCCAGCGAATTTGCCCGGCGGATCCGCGCGCCCGAGCGCAGGCACAAGAGCCGGATCGCCTCGGAGGCATAGCGGCTGTCTTCGACCACCAGAACCGTCATCCCCTGAAGCGGGCGGTCTGCGGTGGGATGCAGCGTTTCGTAGTGCAGAATAACGTCGTGACCCATAGCCTTCTCCTTTTGTATGGGAACCCAAGCACAGTTATGCCTAACGAGAGGTTAAGCCCGGGCCACCGGGCGGCTCTCCGGGCGGCTCTATTGCGCGAAGGCCGGGGCGCGGGCATAAGCTGGGGCCGGAGTTGAGGAGGAATGCCATGATCGGACGTCTGAACCATGTGGCCATCGCGGTGCCGGATCTGGCAGCGGCGGCGGCGCAATATCGCGACACGCTGGGCGCCGAAGTGGGCGCACCGCAGGACGAGCCGGATCACGGTGTGACGGTGGTGTTCATCACCCTGCCCAACACCAAGATCGAGCTGCTCTATCCGCTGGGCGAAGACTCTCCGATTTCGGCCTTCCTGACCAAGAACCCCTCGGGCGGCATTCATCACATCTGCTACGAGGTCGAGGATATTCTGGCCGCCCGCGACACGCTTTTGGAAAAAGGCGCGCGGGTGCTGGGCGGGGGCGAGCCGAAGATCGGCGCCCATGGCAAGCCCGTGCTGTTTCTGCATCCGAAGGACTTCACCGGCACCCTGATCGAACTGGAGCAGGTCTGATGTCCATCACCGGCGGTATTATTCTTTACGTGGTGATCTGGTTTCTGACCATGTTCATCGTGGCGCCGATTGTCAGCCGCAGTCAGGCCGAAGAGGGCGAAGTGGTGCCTGGCACCCATGAGGGGGCACCGGCGGATTTTCGGGTCGGGCGGACGGCTGTGATCGTGACCATCTGGACCACGATCATCTTTGCGGTGGTGGCTGGGATCATCCTGTCGAACATCATCACGGTGCAGGATCTGGACTGGATGCACGTTCTCTCTAAACCTGCATACAACTAACCACTTACAACTTTCGCGTGTTTTGACCGGAAAGCGCGGGCTGAAAGCCCCCCGCGCTTATCCTTTTCGCGTATTCGCCCCATTCGCCCCGGCGGCAAGGCGGTGATACATATGGGTGAAAGTGGCAGCCCCGAGGATCGGCATGATCAGGTTCAGGAGCGGCACCGAGAGCGGCACGGCCATCAGGGTTCCGGCGATCCAGATCTGCCCGGCATGACGGCGGCGCAGACGATTGGCGCCCTCGCGCCCCTCGCGGCGCATTGCGGCCATCTGGAAAAATTCCCGGCCCAGAAGGTAGCCGTTCACCACATAGAACAGCATCGGGGCCAGCGGTCCGACGAAGAAAAACAGGATCAGCGCGATCAGGTTCACCCCGACGGTGACGGCGATCAGGCTGATCGAGTCGCGCAACGTGTCGCTGAGACGGACGCCCTCGACCGGGGCAAGGCCGGGGTAATGCACCTCTTCCACCGCCTCGGCCACGTCATCGAGAAAGATCCCGGTAAAGGCGGCGGCGACCGGCACCATCAGCACCACCGAGAGCACCAGCATCAACAGAACGGTGGCCCAGCTCGCCAGCGACGAGAGCCAGTGAATGTCGCCGATCCAGGGCAGCGATACCGTATCGGGCATCGCCCAGCCCACCAGAAAGGCAAAGCCGACGGTGGCGCCGGCGAGCAGGGCGATGGTCAGACCGAGGCCCAGAAGCAGCACCCGGCGAAAGCGCGGATCGGGAAGCTGGCCCAGCGCCTTGGCGAAATCGGAAAACATCATTCGCTGACCCAGCTGGTCAGGGCGGCAAGGTCGGGGCGCGGACGCTCGGGCGGGGCCATGGTTTCGGTGCCGATATGGATGAACCCGGCAAGGTGTTCGCCATCGGCAAGGCCCAGCCCCTCGGCCAGAAAGACGCGATCCTGGCTGGCCCAGCCGGTCAGCCAGTTTGCCCCCCAGCCAGCCGCCAGCGCCGCATTCAAAAGCGCAAGGCAGACCGCCCCGGCGGAATAAACCTGTTCGATCTCGGGCACTTTGTCCGAGACGACCGGCGCGGAAATCACTGCCACCACCAGATTGCCCTCGCCAAACTGGCTTTGCATCTTGGCGATCTGCTCGGGGGCCACGCCCAGCGCCTGCCCGCGTGCCTCGACCAAAGCCGCCAGACGCGGCATCGCCCCACCTTCCAGCACGATGAAGCGCCAGGGCTCCAGCTTGCCGTGATCAGGGCTGCGCGCGGCGGCGGTCAGCAGCGGCATCAGCGCCTCATGGCTGGGCACCGGCGCGGTCAGGGTTTTGGCCGGACGCGAGCGGCGGGTCAGCAGAAAATCAAGGGCGGCCTGGTTTGTCTTGGGCATCATGGGCTCCTCACTGTCGCTTTCCATGTCGGGGCGGCGGTGGCGAAGGTCAAGCCACCGCTGCTAAATCCATCGGAATTTCCGGGCCCAGCTTGCACCTTTGGCCCGGCTGCGCCAGTGTCGCGCCATGAAAAAAGGAGAACTTTCCCATCTGGTCCGGCCCGGTGCCGAGATTGCCGTGCGCGTCACCCCGAAGGCGGCGCGCAATGCCGTGGCCGAAACCCCCGAAGGGCTGCGGGTGAGCGTGACCACGGTGCCGGAAGACGGCAAGGCCACCAAAGCGGTGGTGAAGCTGCTCTCGACCGCGCTGGGGGTGCCGAAATCGAGCCTGACGCTGATCCGGGGCGCCACATCGCGTGACAAGGTGTTCCGGCTCGACTGATCCGCGAGAAGAACGGCTCCGACAGGCGCCGGAGCCGATCGCCTCACTCCCCGGCCTCAGCCTTTCGCCGGATCGCGCACGAGCGAATAGACCCCTTCCGGCAGATCCAGCGCCGCGGCGATGTCCATCAGCTGGGTCATCGACAGGGTCACCCGCATCAGCCGGTCGGTCGTAGGCTCGTATTGCTCCAGCGTCACACAATCCTCGAAAGCATTGATCACCACATCTTCGCGCAAATATGGAGACCCCTCGTCGACGAGAGTGATCACGGTTGAGTCGAATTCGTGTTCGATGGTGAACATAGGGTCAGCCTAGGCCAGTGGAATGGGGCTCGCAACGCATTCGTGACCGCCCATTTGATCCAAATCAAGGAATCACGTTTTCATGCCGTTGTTTGTGTGAGGCCGGAGGTGGGTATGCCAGACCAAGCACATCGAGCGTATCATGAATATCTGCTCGGCCGGATGGCCGACATCCTGGGTCTCAATCTTGAGGTCGAGGTTGACCTGACACGCCTGAGCCGCGCCCAGCTGGAACAGGCGGTGACCCGTTGCACCCAGTGCCCCGACCCGGGCGGCTGCGAAATGTGGATGGACGAACATGCGGCGGGCTCGGAAGAGACCCCCAGCATTTGTCGCAACAAAAAGCTGCTTGAGCATCTGCGTCAGGGCTATTGAGCCCTGCCACTGCGCCCGTTAGCCTGAGGCCAAGCGGAGGGCAGATGCAGGTTTTTGACAATATTATCAATGATCGCGGTTCGAAATATGCGGTTTCGGGCACGAAAGTGACAAGCCGCGACGACATTCGCGCGGTGCTGAAAGAGCTGTTGCGGCAAAAGAAATTTGCCAAGGCCAGCCACCATTCCTGGGCCGCGATCCTGCCCGATGGCCCGGCCAAGGGCGATGATGGCGAGGCGGGTGCGGGCGCGGTGATTTTGCAGAAACTCGACGGCGCCGGGCTAACCGATCATGTGGTTGTGGTCACCCGCTGGTTCGGCGGCACCAAGCTCGGCGGCGACAGATTTCGCCGGGTGGCAGATGCGGTGGATTACTATCTGGAGAACCGCGAGACATAGCGTTCAACCCTGGCGCGCAGAATCACTCTGCAATCGTTGCCGAAGAAACGGCCAGTTGATGGCTGAACAGCGTGAGTTCCGGCCGGGTCGCGGCCCAGAGCATCACAAAAAGTGACAATCCGCCGGAAATCAGGAACAGCTTTCCGGTGCCGGGGTTCAATGCGGAAGGGGATCCGGCCTAAAGGAGGTGCGAACCGGGGTCAGGCCTGACCGCAAACCTCGTCTTCCAGATGCAGCTTCATATCCACCAGAACATGCTGCAGCGCTAGGGTTTCGCGCAGGAGCCGTTTGGCCTCGTTCACGGTGATGATCCCGTCTTCGATGCTTTGCTGATATTCTGACATCAGCATGGCAAAGCGCTGCGACAGCGCGATCACATCGGCATTCACCCCGCCTTCGGTGGCGTTGCGGCCCCGCTGGGTGGCGTTGACCGTGTGGCCCGACAGCTCGGCCAGCGCCGAGGTGACATGCGGATAGCGCGCGGCAGCTTCCAGAGCGGCAACGGTATCAACCGGCATGAACCGATCGGCATGTTCGTCGGAATCGGAATAATAGCGCCCGAGCGTAGCCTTCGATTTGCCCGATAATTCACAGGCGGCTTCGATGCCCACGTCCTTCACAAGGGCTTCGGTATGCTTTTTCAGGTAGTCGCCAATTCCGGCCATAAGTCGTCCTATCCCCGAATTTTCCCACTGCGGGGAATTTCGCCTTCCTTTTCCCATTAATTTGCGGGCTTGTGAATGGCTTAATCACTTGGTCGCATTGCGGCAACGTCACCTGTCGTCACGTCCTGACGATTTGGGGCGGCGTGGGGGATCGGTGTGTTGTTGCCGAGCCGGTACAGGTGCAAACCGGCAGTCGCTCGTGGCCAAGTTGGAATGTGGGGTCCGTTCTTGTCCCAGGGCGATTTCGCCCATGACCTCAACTTCCAGTGCTGCGGCTAATTTTCTCACGCTGCCCCGCCCGGGCTTGATCAGATCGCGCCACGAAGCTAACCCACGGACATGGCCAAGCTTTACTTTCACTACTCCACGATGAATGCCGGCAAGTCGACCTTGCTGCTGCAGGCATCCTACAACTACCGCGAACGCGGGATGGACACCTATCTGATCACCGCCAAGCTCGATCACCGGGCGGGCGATGGCAAGATCGGCAGTCGAATCGGCATCAGCACCGAAGCTGACACGTTTGAAGCGGGCGAAGACATGTTCGCCAAGCTGAAGGCGCGTTTTGATCAGGGGCCGGTGGCCTGCGTGTTCATCGACGAGGCACAGTTTCTGGAGCCCGAGCAGGTCTGGCAACTGGCCCGTGCGGTGGACGATCTGCGCGTTCCGGTCATGGCCTATGGGCTACGGGTGGATTTCCAGGGCAACCTCTTCCCCGGCTCTGCCACGCTTCTGGCGCTGGCCGACGAAATGCGCGAGGCCCGCACCATCTGCCATTGCGGCAAGAAGGCCACGATGGTGGTGCGACAGGACGAGGCTGGCAATGTGCTGGTTGCGGGCGATCAGGTGCAGATCGGCGGCAATGAAAGCTATGTGAGCCTGTGCCGCAAACATTGGCGCGAAGCAGTCGGGGACAAGGCCTAGCGATAGGCCGCTGACGAGAGGGCGCGGCCCTCTCGCGCTCTCCCGAGGTATTTCCGGACCAAAGACGCGGTCAGACCGGCGAAATCAGCGGGTCACCAGCGAGGAAGGCAAGGATGTTTTCCGCTGCCATCAGCCCCATCGCGGTGCGGGTTTCAACGGTGGCCGAGCCCAGATGCGGCAGGAGGGTGACGTTTTCCAGCCGCCGCAGCAGATCGGACATTTGCGGTTCGCGCTCGTAGACATCAAGCCCGGCCCCGGCGATCCGGCTCTGGGTCAGCGCAGTGATCAGCGCGGCTTCATCGACCACATCGCCCCGGGCGATATTGATCAGCATCGCCTGCGGGCGCATCGCAGCCAGCACATCGACATCAATCAGATGGTGGGTTTCGGCCCCGCCCGGCACTGCGACGACCAGAAAATCCACCGCGCCTGCCAATTCGTCGAGGCTGGCGATCTGGCGGGCCGGGAAATCGACCTCACGCGGCGAGCGGTTGTAGAAAAGCACGTCCATATCGAAGCCGAAATGGCAGCGCCGCGCGATGGTCTGACCGATCCGGCCCATGCCAACCACGCCAAGGGTTTTGCTGGTCACCTGCGTGCCCATGAGCTGGGTCGGGTGCCAGCCGATCCAATCGCCGCTGCGCACCAGACGCTCACCCTCGCCCGCCCGCCGCGCGGTAGCGAGGATCAGCGTGATCGCCAGCTCGGCAGTGGCATCGGTGAGCACGCCGGGCGTGTTCGTCACCGCGACGCCATAGGCGCGGGCGGCAGCAACGTCGATGTGATTATAACCCACTCCGAAATTGGCCAGAATCCCGGTACGGACCTCGCCCGCCTTTTCGAATACTTCAGCCGAGAACATATCGCCCAGCGTCGGCAGGATCGCCTCGTAGCGGCTGAGGGCTGTGACCATCTCGAAGCGGCGCATTGGGCTGTTATCGTCGCGCACCGTCACCTCATGGTGACGCTCCAGCTCGGCGATCACGGCGCGCGGCATCGGGCGAGTGACGAGAACTTTTGCCATCAGAACAGCCGTCCGCCATCGGGAACGGCTTTGTCGGGTGTGACCAGCACCACTTCGCCAGTCTCATCGGGCAGGCCCAGCACCAGCGCCTCGGACATGAACGGGCCGATCTGGCGCGGCGGGAAATTGACCACGCCCAGCACCGCTTTGCCGATCAGATCTTCCACCGCGTAATGGCGGGTGATCTGGGCCGAGCTTTTCTTCACCCCGATCTCACCGCCATAATCGACCCAGAGCTTGAAGGCCGGTTTACGCGCCTCGGGAAAGGGCTGGGCATCGATCACCGTGCCTTTGCGGATGTCGAGTTTGAGGAAATCGTCAAAGCTGATCTCGCTCATTTTGCCAGCTCCCGGCCACGATTGGCGGCGGCGGCAACGGCGCGGCGCAGAAGGGCGGGAAAGCCATCCTCTTCGCTCATCAGCACTTCAAGCGCAGCCTGCGTGGTGCCGCCCGGCGAGGTGACGTTGATGCGAAGCTGGCTGGGGCTATCCTCGGCGGCTTCGGCCAGCGCGCCCGCACCTGCCACCGTAGCCTTGGCCAGCGCCATAGAGAGATCGGGGGCGAGCCCCTCGGCCACACCGGCAGCGGCCAGGGTTTCGATCAGGTGAAACACATAAGCCGGGCCGGAGCCGGAGACGGCGGTGACCGCATCCATCTGTGCCTCGTCCTCCAGCCGCACCACCTGCCCGACAGCACGAAGCAGGGTTTCGGCAAGGTCGAGATGCGCGGGCGTGGCATGGGCGTTGCCGATGATCGCGGTGATCCCGCGCGCGATGGCGGCGGGGGTGTTGGGCATGGCGCGCACGATCGGCGTAGCGGCACCTAGCACCGCCTCATAGGCGGCAATCGGTGTGCCCGCGGCGACCGAGAGAAACAGCGTTTTGCCGCCCCCCAGCGGCGTCAGAACCGGCAGCGCCTCGCCCATCATCTGCGGCTTCACCGCGATCAGCACGATGGCCGGGCTTGTGGGCAGCTTTTCGTTCAGATGCAGGCCGGGAAGGCCCTTCAGCCAATCCGACGGGTGCGGGTCGAGCACCCAGACCGCGCTGGTGGCCAGCCCCTGCCCCAACCAGCCCTGCAACATCGCCGAGCCCATCTTGCCGCAGCCCAGAAGCACCAGCCCGCGGGCGTTTACATCGTCCAGATTCATCGGATCCCCCAATTCATTTGGGGTCAGCCTAACCTGCTATTTGAACTGGGGAAAGAGACGCCCTCGCCGACTGGTCTGCCGGGAGGGCGCAAGGCGGGTTGCGCCGCTGGACTGCTACGCGACCTAGGGTCTTATCGGCGCGCGCTCAGGCGCGGCCATAGGCTTCGGCAATCGCCACTTGCAGGGCTTGCTCAACGGTTTGATCGCTCCAGTTCACCAGCTGGAAAGCCGGGTAGAAGCGTTCGGAATTCGAGACCGCCGAGCTGATCAGCCGGTTGATCTGTTCGGGGGCTGCCATCTGCCCGCCATTCAGCACCAGCCCGTAACGGAACACCATCAGGCGCTGATCGTGCCAATAGGTGAAGGCGCCATCCCAGCACATGTCGTTGACGCGGTTCAGCGCTTCATAGAGTTTCGGCAGCTTGTTTTCCGGCGGCTCCATTTCGAAAGTGCAGATCAGCCGCAGGGTTTCGTCGAACGGGCTCCAGGCAAGAGTGATCGAATAGGTGCGCCACTGGCCTTCAACGGCCATGGCGATCTGGTCATCGGCAACACGGTCAAAATCCCAGGCGTGATGTTCGGCCAGGGTTTCGACGATATCTATAGGATGCAGGTCCTCAGAATCGAGATAGTGCTCGGCCACAGACATGGCTTTCCCTTTCTGCTCGCATGAGCTCTTGCGGGTGCAGATACACAAGAGCTCGGTGCCTCTACCGGGTCTCGCGTCTCCCGCGCCAGAACCCTACGAGATATGGTAGAGACTGGGGCCAAGCCCTGTAAAGCGAAAAACCCGAAGCCTTAAGGATTTCCTGTGGACAAAGGTGAATGCGACTCGGGGCTTGCACAAATCGCACGCCGTTGCGCCCCGGCTGCTTTTTCAGCGCGCAAGCGGCGCCCGGAATATGGGCGGCGGTTTGCCCAATATATGTGCAGATCTGAGTTTCCGTAGGGGCAGAACGATTATTGTTGTTGCGCAGCGTTCCAACTGCCTCACATGGTCGCAGTATGGGAACGGGTATTTTTGACGAAATGTGGGGGCGGGAAGGTGCGTTACGCGCGCCTTACGCGAATTTTCAAGGCTGGCTCGAAGGGGAAGATCCGAAGCGATTACGGGCCAAACAGCGCGAAGCCGAGGAGCTGTTCCGCCTGACCGGGATCACCTTCAACGTCTATGGACGGGCCGAAGCCGAAGAGCGGCTGATCCCCTTCGACATCGTGCCGCGGATCATTTCCGGGCATGAATGGCAAAAGCTGTCGCGCGGGATCGAGCAGCGGGTGCGGGCCATCAACGCCTTCCTGCATGACATCTATCACCGGCAGGAAATCGTGAAGGCCGGGCGCATTCCGATCGAGATGATCTCCCGCAACGAAGCCTTTCTGGCCCAGATGATCGGGGTGAACCCGCCGGGCGGGGTTTACACCCATATCGTCGGCATCGACCTTGTGCGCACCGGACCGGGCGAGTTTTACGTGCTCGAAGACAATGCCCGTACCCCGTCTGGGGTGAGCTACATGCTCGAAAACCGCGAAACCATGCTGCAGATGTTTCCCGAACTGTTTTCGCAGAACCGGGTGCAATCGGTGCAGAACTACCCGCGCGACCTGTTGCAATCGCTTTCCGCCTGCGCGCCCGACGCCACCACCGGCAAACCGCGCGTGGCAGTGCTGACGCCGGGGATCTACAACTCGGCCTATTACGAACACGCCTTCCTGGCCGATCAGATGGGGGTGGAACTGGTCGAGGGGAATGATCTGCGCGTGGTCGATGGCCGCGTGGCGATGCGCACGACCCAGGGCTATCAGCCGGTCGATGTGCTCTATCGCCGGGTCGATGACGATTTCCTCGATCCACTGAACTTCAACCCCGACAGCCAGCTTGGCGTGCCGGGGATCATGGATGTGTATCGCGCCGGTGGCATCACCATCGCCAACGCCCCCGGCACCGGGATTGCCGACGACAAGGCGATTTACAGCTACATGCCGGAAATCGTTGAGTTCTACACCGGCGAGCGGCCGATCCTGCAAAACGTGCCAACCTGGCGCTGTTCCGAGCCCGAGGCGCTGGCCTATGTGCTCGACCATCTGGAAGAGCTGGTGGTGAAAGAGGTGCATGGTTCGGGCGGCTACGGGATGCTGATCGGCCCGGCCGCAACCAAGAAAGACCTCGCGCTGTTTCGCAAGAAGCTGAAGGCGCGGCCCGGCAATTACATCGCCCAGCCGACCCTGAGCTTGTCGACGGTGCCGATCTTTACCCGGCAGGGGCTGGCACCGCGCCATGTCGATCTGCGCCCCTTCGTGCTGGTCAGTCCGGCGGGGATCAAGATCACCCCCGGCGGCCTCACCCGCGTGGCGCTGAAGAAGGGATCACTGGTGGTGAACTCGTCGCAGGGCGGCGGCACCAAAGACACCTGGGTTCTGGAGGATTGACGCCAATGACAATCTTGCCAATGCCCCGCAGCCTGGCCTGCGCCCTGCCGTCAGGAGGCGCCGATGCTCGGTAAAACCGCCAATGGGCTATTCTGGATGTACCGCTCGCTGGAGCGGGCCGAAAACACCGCCCGGCTGATCGAAACCGGCCAGCGCATCGCGCTGACCCGGCTGAGCGGCTCGGATGCCGAATGGCAATCGGTGCTGCAAACCGCCGGATCGCTGGCGGGCTACGAGGCGCATTATGACAGCCTCAGCAAGGAAAACGCCATCGAATGGCTGCTGCGCGACAAGGACAACCCGTCATCGGTGCTGTCGGCAATTGCCAATGCCCGCCAGAACGCAAGGATGGTGCGCACCGCGCTGACCCCGGAAGTCTGGGAGGCGATGAACGGCACCTATATGCGGGTGAAAGAGCTGCTGGCGCGCAAGGTGAACGAGCGCGACCTGCCCGCCGCCCTTGGCGCAATCCGCCAGCGCACCGCGCTGGTGCGCGGCGCCACCGATGGCACGATGCTGCGCAACGACATCTACGATTTCGCCCGGATCGGCACCTTTCTGGAACGCGCCGACAACACCGCGCGCATTCTCGACGTGAAATATTACGTGCTTCTGCCCTCGGCCATGGCGGTGGGATCGACGGTTGATAACGTGCAGTGGGAAACCATCCTGCGTTCGGTCTCGGCGCGGGGCGGGTTCCGGATGGAATATGGCTCCTCGACCGATCCGCGCGACATCGCGCAGTTTCTGATCCTCGACAGGCGAATGCCGCGCTCGCTGGGCTTCTGCGCGGGCAAGATCCGCACCAATCTGGGCTATCTGGCGGAATGCTACGGCACCCAACTGCCTGCCTTTGACCTCGCCGATCATCTCGAGCGCAGTTACCTGTCTTACGACATCGACGCGATCTTCGAGTACGGGTTGCACGAATTCATCCAGAAGATGCTGTCGATGGTCCGCGAGCTGGGTCAGCAGATCGAACTTGATTACCGGTTCTATGAGTAGCCCGATGCGCCTGAAAATCCGCCATATCACCCGCTACAGCTTCGACACGCCAGTCAGCTATGGGCTGCAGCAGTTGCGCAAGACGCCGACCTCCAGCGACAGCCAGACGGTGATCAACTGGTCGACCCGGATCGATGGCGGGCGGCGCGAGCTGAGTTTTGAAGACCAGCACGGCAACGTGGTGGAGCTTGTGAGCTTTGAAAAGGATGCCTCGGAGCTGATCGTCACCAGCACCGGCGAAGTCGAGATGACTGACAATGGCGGCGTGGTCGGACGGCATAAGGGTTTGGCGCCGCTGTGGCTTTACGAACGCCAGACCCCGCGCACCAAACCCGGAAGTGGCGTGCGTGCCCTGTTGCGCGCGGTCGAGGGTGCGGACGATCTGGCGCGGCTGCACAGCCTGATGGACGCCGTGCATGAGGCCGTGAGCTACGAGGTCGGGGCCTCGCATCCCGACTGGGGCGCGGAAGAGGCTTTGGCCGAGGGGCGCGGGGTGTGTCAGGATCACGCCCATGTGTTTCTGTCCTGCGCCCGCGAGATGGGATTTCCGGCGCGCTATGTCTCGGGCTATCTGATGCTGGATGACCGGGTGGATCAGGACGCGATGCATGCCTGGGCCGAAGCGCATGTGCCGGGGCTGGGTTGGGTCGGATTCGACGCCGCCAACGGAATTTGCCCCGATGCGCGCTATGTGCGCGTTGCCACGGGGCTGGACTATTCCGACGCAGCCCCTGTAATTGGCACAAGGCAGGGCGGCGCGGGCGAAGTGCTGGCCGTGGCCATCGAAGTGGCGCAGCAATAGGACGACAAATGACGTATTGCGTGGGGCTGATGCTCGAAAAAGGGCTGGTCTTCATGTCCGACACCCGCACCAATGCGGGCGTCGATAATATTTCGACCTTCCGCAAGATGGTCAGTTGGGAAGTGCCGGGCGAGCGGGTGATGACCCTGCTCAGCGCGGGCAATCTGGCCACCACCCAAGCCACGGTGTCGATCCTCGACGAACGCACCAAGGCGCATGACCAGCGCGATCCGTCGATCCTCGCGGCGCCGTCGATGTTTCAGGCCGCAAGCCTGATCGCCGAAACCCTGCGCGAGGTGATCTCGCGCCATGCCGAAGGCGGTCAGCGCGCCGATAGCGCCTTTCACGCCACGCTGCTTCTGGGCGGGCAGATCGCCGGGGGGCCACCACGGCTGTTCCTGATCTATCCCGAGGGCAACTTCATCGAGGCCAGCACCGACGCGCCCTATTTCCAGATTGGCGAAACCAAATACGGTCGCCCGATTCTGGTGCGTGCCTTCGACAAGGATATGAGCTTTGAAGAGGCGGTGAAGCTGCTTCTGGTGAGCTTTGACAGCACCCTGAAAGCCAACCTTTCGGTCGGGCTGCCCTTCGATCTGCAGATCATCGAGAAAGACGCGCTGGCGCTGGGGCCGCAACGGCGGATCGAGGCGGATGACGCCTATTTCCACAGCATTTCGGAAGGTTGGGGCGAAGCTCTGAAACAGGCGCTGACATCGCTGCCGGATTTCAACCTGTAGCGCCCTCTTCAAAGACCGGTCCCACACCAATCGCGCCGATCTCGTCGCCCTGACGGGTGAGAAACAGCGCGTCGAGATTGAGGCTGCGGGAAAAATCGCAGCCCTGCCTCAAGCCCATCACCATCAGCGCGGTGGCGAAGGCGTCGGCCTCCATGCAGGTTTCGGCCAAAACCGTGACCGATGCTGGCGCATCGGTGACCGGCCCGCCACGACGCGGGTCCATCGTATGCGAGAGCTTTTGCGCGCCGACATTCACCCAGTGCCGGTAATCGCCCGAGGTGGCGACGGCGGCATCTTCCAGCGCCAGCATCGCAAAGGGCGCGCGCTGTTCGTAATCGGGCTTTTCCACCGCAATCGGCCAGGCCTCGCCCTCGGGGCCAAGGCCCATCGCGCGCAGCTCGCCATCAATCGCCACCAACGCATTGTCGATGCCGAAGGCCATCGCGGTTTCGGCCAGCCGGTCGACCCCGTAGCCCTTGGCAATGCCACTGAGATCAATGGAAAGCGGCCCATGCTTGCGGGCGCGGAAATTGCTCGGGTCGATTTCCAGCAGCTCGTGGCTGGGGCGGCGCTGGGTTTTCAGCGCGTCGCGGATCCGGTCGGGATTGGCGTCGTCGACACCGAAGCCCCAGGCCATGACCGCATCGCCCATACCGATGTCAAAGGCGCCGTGGCTGAGGCGACCGATTTCCAGCCCGGTGCCCAACACCTTGATCAGATGATCGGGCAGATGCAGCCAGAGGTCGGCCGGAGCCCGGTTGAATTCCATCAGATTGCTGTCGGCCTTCCAGGTCGACATCTGCTGATCCACCTCTTCGACCGCTACCTGCATCGCCGCGCGCACTGGCTCGGGATCAAAGGCAGGGTCTGCGAAGAACAGGGCCGACCATCGGGTGCCCATGGTCGGGCCGTTCAACGCATGACGAGTGCGATCAGTAGACATCTTCGGCATAGCGCCCCTGAGCTTTCAGCATCGACGGGGTCAGCCCCATCGGCGCGAGGATTTCATCCAGCGCCTCGGTCACGCCGGTCGCCATGCTGCGCCCGCCACAGACCATGATCTGCGCGCCAGCCCCGATCAACATCGACACCCTGGCGGCATCGCGACGCAGCGCGTCTTGCACATGGGCCCGATCGGCGGTCCGCGAGAAGGCCAGGGCCAGACTAGTCAACCGTTTGTCGGATTTCCAGCGCGGCAGTTCGTGATCGTAAAGCAGATCGCTATCGGGATGGCGGGTGCCAAAGAACAGGTGCATCGACCGATGCCCATGGTTGCCCCGGATGAAGCCCGCGAGCGGCCCGATGCCGGTGCCCGCGCCGATCAGGATCACCGGCGCCTTGCCGCGAGCCGGGCGGAAGCTCGGGTTGGGGCGAATGAAGGCTTGCGCGGTGTCGCCCGGACGCAGGCTGTTGAGTTGCCCCGAGCACAGGCCCCCCTCGTGTTTGCGCACGCAGATCTCAAGAAAGCCGTCGCGCGTCGAGGAGGCCAGCGAATAGAAGCGCGGCACGTCGGAGCCTTCCGGCACGATCCCGACCAGATCGCCCGCCGCAAAGCGCGCGAATCCGCGCCCGGTGAGTTTCTGCAGCAGGGTTTTGCGCGGCAGGGCGAAGCGCAGGATCACCGTAGGCACTTGCATTTCAGCCCCGTAATCGCGACGGGTTTCCAGCGTCAGCTTGGCGGTGCGCGGCGCAACCGGCTGGTGGTTCAGCTCCAGCGCGATGTTCAGAACGGCGCCCAGCTCGCGGCCCCAGCGCAGGAAATCCTGCGGCGACTGCTTGTCGACGGTGCCCATCGGCATGAGCTCGCTCCAGCCCTTTTCAGCGGCGAGTCGCGCTACCTCACGGGCAAAGCCGCAGTAATGGGCAAAGCTGCGATCACCAAAGCCGAGCACGGCAAGCGGCACGGTCGGCGCGGTTTCCAGCGCGCCCAGCTTGTCGAGGAAGCCCTTGGCCGAGGCCGGGGCATCGCCATCGCCATAGGTGGCGGCCAGCGCGATGATCCGCTTGGCATGGCTATAGCGACGCGGCGAGAACGACGACATCGGAGCGGCGTGCACCTTATGCCCGGCTTCGGTCAGGGCGGCGTGCAGGGTCGAGGCAAAGCCCCAGGTGCTGCCGCCTTCGCTACCGACCAGCAGGATGGTTTCGGCATGACCCGCCGACACGTTGTGACGGATGCGCGGACGCGCCCGGCGATTGGCAAGCCAGAGGATCGTGCCGGTCACGGCAATTACCGGCACGCCCAGCGCCATCAGGCCAAGGATGATTCCCAGCCAGGCCGCGCCACGCCCGGTATGCAACATATAGACAGTTTCAGTGGTTTTTTCCCAGATCGTCAGATCCTGCCAGGCCAGCAGTGCGCCGGTGCCCTGATCGACATAACCGCTGCCCGCATTGGTCTGCAGGGTGAACACATCGGTGGGATCGTCGGCAAAGGGGAAGGTCAGGTCGCGCAGGCTCGACACCGGCACATCCTGAAGCCCGCTCATATCGGCGGGCGACATGCCCATCTGGCCGCTGACATTGTCCGGGAACAGCGGGCCGCCCGTACCTTCGGGGATAAAGCCGAAGGTCGAGGCGGTCATCCACAGGGCGGTGACCGACGACAGCGCCAGACCGATGACCGCGATCCGCGCGATTTCAACATGGATGCGCCCCGAAAGCGGACCTTTCAGCGGGCGGAAGAAACGCCGCCAGCCGCCGGTGCGCCGCACCACGAGCAGAAGACCCGAAATCGCCAGAACCAGCATCGCCCCGGCCCCGACGGCCATGGCAATCCGACCGTTATCGCCGAGGAACAGCGAGCGATGGAAATCGGTCAGGAAGCGTTCGATCGATGAACTGTCAACCGAGCCAGCTGCCTGCCCGGTGGCCGGGTCGATCACCGCGGCCGAAGGCGTATCACCCTCGAACCAATAGGCGGTGATCCGTCCCGAGGGGGCGCGCCGGATTTCTTCCACACCCGGAATATGGGCCTGCACCCGCGCCGTAAGCTCCGCCACCGTCAGCCCGGCCTCGGACTGGGAGGGACTGCCCAGCGTTTCGATTGTGGGGAAAACCGAAAGCGCGGTGCCGCTGAACGCCAGAACGATCAGCAGAAGCGCCGCAATGAGGCCAGGCCAGCGGTGGAGGAAGCGGGTCATGGGAACAGGTCCTTAGTAGCTTACGTGCGGATGGCTTAGCGGTAGCTGAAGCTGGCGACGTAGTTCCGGCCGCTCACCGCTTTGCCCATGCCACTGTTGGTCAGCGGAACCACCACATCGTTGGGGCTTTCCATCATGTTCTCGGCGCCAGCGTCGATATGCAGCTGGTAGCCGGCATCGAAGAGCGCATCGGACAGGTTGAGGGTCACGGTCAGGGTACGGCCCGAGCCGACGCTGGCGCCGGTGATGCCGTTGATCTCGGCGGTGTTGCCACGGGTGGCACGATACCAGCCGCTCAGGTGACGGTAGTATTTCGACCGGCCACCGGCCATCCACAGGCTGCCTTTGTAGGCGCCGCTGGCATCGGTCACGTAGAAGGCCAGATAGGCGGGGTTGCCATAATAGCCCTTCATCTCGGTGGTCAGTGTCACCTGTTTGGCCGAAGAGGCGGTGGGAATGGTCAGGGCGGTGGTCAGGGCCAGTGCGGCAAGAAGCGATTTCATTTTCATCTCCGTCTCGGATTGCGTTCTGTTCGGTGTGTGTTTGCAGGTTTCGCCTGATGGCTTCCTGACACGTGGCGGAAAATCGGTTCAGCTTCGTGTCAGGTTGTTCTACGGATCAGTTGGTCGATACCGTCGGAGCGGACCCGGTCACGAACAGGCCGTTATCGGGCGGCGGGGCATTGCCCACCGGTGCCGCGCCGGGCAGGCAACCACCGGAACCATGGTCATCGTCGTCGTCATCATGACCACGGGTCTGACGGCCACAGCCGCCATCGTCGTCATCATCGCCGACGCCGAGCCAGCTCAGCAGTCCGCCAATGCCGTGCTCGCCGTGTTCGCGGCCTTCATGGTCGTCGTCATCGATCAGAAAGATCTGCGCGTCCTGAGCAGATCCGGACAGCGCGGGGGCGGATAGGGTGACTGCGGGGGCGGACAGGTCGGTGATCAGCAGGCCAGCGGCCCGGGCAGGAAGGGTCATCAGAGCGGTCAGAGCGACCGATGAGGTCAAAATCACGAATTTGGACGTCATGACGTTCTCCTTGAATGTTGTCTTTCCCAGTCTGGCAACAGGCCCTGACCTGTTCCTGACCTTGCGGATGACTTTGCTTCAGCTTGCTGTCAGAAATTGCGCCCCGCGGTTGGGGGAGCGGGGCGCAACGAGGGCCAACCACCCGTGGGACACCGGGAGAGGCGTTGGCGGCCCTAGGTAAATTTCATCAATCGTCGTCGTTATGCTCGCCCGACTCGCCATGGGAATCGTCATGGGAACCATCGTCATCATCGTCGTCGGAGGAGCCTTTGGAGCCAGGCTTGCGGCCATGCTCTCTGCTGTCGTCCTCGTATTCGATGCGGATCAGCTCGAACGTGGCCGGGTTGATGATCACCTCGACCGGGCGCCCCTGCTGATCGTAACCAATGATCTCGTAGCAACCGTGGTCGATCTTGATGCGCCGGACATCCCAGCCGCTTTGCCGGGCCATTTCCTCGGCCGCGCTGCGCGATTGCCATTCAGCCAGCGGGACCCAGCAATCATCGGTGGCGTGATCCGGACCGGCCACCGTCGGGCCGGCAACGGACAGCGCCGCGAGCAATGCTGGAATTGTCTTGGCCTTGTTCATGGTCCAGACTCCGGTAGATGGTTATATTTGCAGCACTCCTGACCTGCGAAGCTGACAGCAACCTGAAGCATCGCATGACCCTGCTTCAGGTTGTCGTCATTCCTGCTGCGCAGGCAGAGGCAGGGCCATCATGGCCACGACGATTTAAGGATTAACCAATGCGGGTTCTGTTGATCGAAGACGATACGGTTCTGGGTGAAGCGATACGCGATCAGGTGGCCGCCGATGGCCATTCGGTGGACTGGATGACCCGGTTGGACGATTCGCGCACCGCGCTGACCACGGCGGGGTATGATCTGATCCTGCTCGATCTGATGCTGCCGGATGGGCGCGGCATCCCGTTTCTGCGCGATCTGCGCAGCCGCGGCGATGTGACGCCGGTGATCATCCTGACCGCACTCGATCAGGTGTCCGACCGGATCGACGGGTTGAATGCGGGGGCTGACGACTATCTGGTGAAACCCTTCGATCTGGCCGAGCTCTCGGCCCGGATCGGCTCGGTGGCGCGGCGCTATTCGGGCAATCCGAACCCGATCATCACCGTCGGCACGCTGGATATCGACCTGGCCGCCCGCAGTCTGTTCAAGGAAGGCCGCCCGGTGCAGCTGACCGCCCGCGAATGGGTGCTGTTCGAAGCCTTCCTGCAACGGCCCGGGCAATTGCTGTCGAAAAGCCAGCTGGAAGAGCGGCTCTATTCGTTCGACACCGAGATCGAGAGCAACACCATCGAGGTGCATGTCAGCCGTCTGCGCAAAAAACTGGGCGCCGGGATCATCACCACAGAGCGCGGCCTCGGCTATCGGCTGGGCAGCGCATGAAACACCGCACCGCCTCGCTGCAACGGCGCTTGTCGATCGGGATCGGGCTGCTGGTCATCCTGCTCTGGATGGTCGCAGCCAGCCAGACCCTGCGCATTCTTCAGCATGACGTGGACGAGGTGTTCGACAGCGCCTTGCAGGAAACGGCCCAGCGCGTCCTGCCGCTGGCGGCCTTCGAGATTTCACGACGCGCCGATGACGATGACGACGTTCCCCAGCGGCTGGCCACGATTGGCGATCACGAAGAAGATTTCACCTATGTGGTGCGCGACGCACGGGGGCGGATGCTGATTCAATCGCATGACGCGAACCTGTCGATCTTTCCGCCCTATGACGGGGCCGGGTATCGTCAGGATGAAAACTTCCGCTTCTACAATGAGGAAATCATGCACGGGGCGGTCACGATCACCGTGGCCGAGCATTTGCATCATCGCCGTGAGGTGGTGCGCGATATGAAACTGGCTTTGGGACTGCCGCTGTTTGCGGTGATCCCGCTCAGCCTGATCGGCATCATCATTGCGGTGCAGCGCAGTTTTGCACCGTTGCGGCGGTTGCGCGATGCGCTGGTGCGGCGCGGCACCGAAGACCTGTCGCCGATCGGGATGACAACCGAGATGCCCTCGGAACTGGCCCCCATTGCCGATGCGCTCGACGGTCTTTTGGCGCGGTTGCAGGCCGCCTTCGAGGCCGAACGCAGCTTTGCCGCCAATGCCGCCCATGAGCTGCGCACGCCACTGGCCGGGGCCATCGCTCAGGCCCAGCGCCTGCAGGCCGAAACCAAGGACCCCGCCGCGATGCAACGTGCCGCCGGGATCGAAAAGACCCTGAAGCGCCTGACCCGCCTGTCGGAGCGGCTGATGCAGCTGGCCCGGGCCGAGGGCGGACGGCTCAGGACCGAACAATCGCGCGATCTGCGCCCGGTGATCCGGCTGGTGGCCGACGATATCCGCCTGATCAATCGCGATGCGGTGCTGGTGCTTGATCTGCCCGCAATACCGGTGATGTCGGATATCGACCCCGATGCCTTTGGCATTCTGTGCCGCAACCTGATCGAAAACGCGGTGCGCCATGGCATGCCGGGGGAAGAGATCACCATAAGCTTTTCCGCCGAGGGGATGCTGAAGGTTGTCAACGATGGTCCCACTGTGCCTGCCGAGGCGCTGGACAAGCTGACCGACCGCTTTGCCCGCAGCGACAGCGCCGGTGAAGGCAGCGGGTTGGGGCTGGCCATCGTGCGCACCATCACCGACCGCGCCGGGGGCAAACTGGTGCTGCATTCGCCCGCCCGGGACCGCAACAGCGGCTTCGAAGCCTGCCTCGACCTTGCGCTCTATGACAAGCCTTGATCCGCGGCCGCCGGATGCGGGTGGCGCGATGCTTCTATTCCCAGCCGGGTTTCTTTCGTTTATGCCCTAGAAAACGATTGGGGCGCCTCGATGGGGGTGCCGGGAGGAGGATATATGCGACTGAACCAATGCCATAACTTCCATGATTTCCGCGAATTGGCGCGCCGTCGCCTGCCCGGGCCGATCTTCAACTATATCGACGGCGGGGCGGATGACGAAGCCACGCTGCGCAACAACTCCGCCGCCTTTGACCGCGTCGATCTGCTGCCCCATGTGCTGCGCGGCAGTGAAGAGATTGACCTCTCGGTCGAGGTGATGGGGCAAAAGCTCGACCTGCCCTTCTACCTCTCGCCCACCGCACTGCAGCGATTGTTTCACCATGACGGCGAACGCGCGGTGGCGGCGGCGGCCTCGAAGAACGGCACGATGTTCGGGGTCTCGTCGCTGGGCACGGTGAGCCTTGAAGAGCTGCGCAAGAAATACTCGACCCCGCAGGTCTATCAATTCTACTTCCACAAGGATCGCGGGCTGAACAAGGCGATGATGCAACGCGCCAAGGAAGCGGGCGTTGATGTGATGATGCTGACGGTCGACAGCATGACCGGCGGCAACCGCGAACGCGACAAGCGCACCGGCTTTTCGATCCCGATGAAGCTGACGCCCGCCGGGATCATGCAATTCATGCTGAAACCCGCCTGGGGGATCAACTACGTCACCCACGAGAAATTCAGCCTGCCGCAGCTCGACGAGCATGTGGATATGGGCGGCGGGGCGATGTCGATCGGCAGCTATTTCACCGAGATGCTCGACCCGACGATGAATTGGGACGATCTGGCCGAGATGGTCGAAGAATGGGGCGGCAAGTTCTGCCTCAAAGGGGTTATCCATCCCGACGACGCCAGACGCGCGGCGGAACTGGGCTGCGATGCGGTGATCCTGTCGAACCATGGCGGGCGTCAGCTTGACGGCTCGCGCACCTCGTTCGATGGGCTGGCCGAGATTGTCGATGCGGTGGGTGATCAGCTCGACGTGATCATGGATAGCGGCATCCAGCGCGGCACCCATATTCTCAAGGCGCTGTCGATGGGGGCGAAGGCCGTGGGCGTGGGCCGGGCCTATCTGTTCCCGCTGGCCGCCGCCGGACAGGCCGGGGTGGAGCGGATGATCGAGCTGATGCGCGAAGAACTGATCCGCGACATGCGGCTGATGGGGGCGGCAAAAATCTCCGACCTCAACCGCGACAACCTGCGGTTTCGCTGAAACGGGCGGAGCGGGTCAGACCCGCTCCATCCCATTCAAACGCGCAACGACCTCACGCAAAATCTCAGCGCGCAGATCGGCGCGCGCCAGAAATGCGCAGACCTCTGCCGCACGCTGGGTCATCGCTTTGCAGTCGTCGGGATGCGCCTCGGCCCAGTCGAAATGCGCCTCCAGATCCGACAGGTCTTCGCGGAACGGGATGTAATGCTCCCAGGGGCGGAAATGCCCGGACGCGAAGGTTTCGAACGGGGTTTCCATCACGAAACCGACGCTGCCGGAATTCATCACCCAGTAGAAGCTCGACCCCACATCCACGCCGCGCAGCACCGCGATATATTTGGACCGCTGCATTTCTTCGCGCGGCATCCGGGGTTTTTCGAGATCGGCGTGGAACGGGGTCTCGGCGATGATATGACCTTCGCCATCAATGAAGCCGAAATCGAAGCGCGGATCACCCTCCACATGGCGAAGCGTGCGATAGCGGGGGGTTGTGGCAATCATCTTGCCCAGTTGATCCAGCGTCATCCTGCCTTTGTGATAGCGACGTAACGCCGCCTTCAGGCGCATCCCCTCGCCGCGCCCGGCGCCATCGCCCTCGGCACGCCCATTGGTGGTGCCGCGCCAGATCACGCACGACAGCTTGTCTTCCCAGGCCACCGCATCGGGGCGGACATCGGCGAGAAACTGATCGCCCTCAAGGTCGTGATAGATCGGCAGCGGCCAGAGCAGGCGGTTGGCATCGTCTTTGTGACGATTGAAACAGAAAACCGGATAGGGCGGATCGCTCTTCTCGGCCACATCGCGCAAGCGGCGATCCTGCATATCGGTGACCAAGCCGAACTCCGGCCCCTGCGCACGGATCTGGGCCAGCGACCCACCCACCTTCTGGTTACGCACCACGGCCCGCAGGCGCAGCGTTTTCAGCGCGCCGGTATCGGGATCGCGCGCCACCGGATCGTTCTGCCCCGGCAGATGCGCAACCGCGATGCCGCTGGATCCTGCGAACGCCCGCAGCAAGGCCGCCTCGGATTGCGCCAGAGGACCGGCGACGCCGCCCAACATCAGGGCAACGGAACGGGCGATGAATTCGGCTTCGGTCATGGTGCCCCCTTGCGCGCCAGAAGCGCCGAATGAAGGGCGTCGGCCCGGGCGTGAAGCGCATCGCGCCGCGCCTCGAACGCCACCCGGTCATAGCGCAGCGGCGGATTGGGGGTATAGCTGAGCGCCGCCCAATCAAACTGCGGCGCCATATCGGCCAGCATGGCCCGCTGACCCGCGCGCAATGTCTGGATCACCCGTTCGGCGGGCGCGTCCATCGGCAGTTTTTCCACGAGCGCCCGCATGAAGCTCTGCGCCGGACGCCCCTGAGCGTTGGCCTGTCGCAACAGCTCTGCATCAACATCGCTCAAGACTAGATCGCCCTCCGGCGTTGTGGTGCCCTGGGCCGGGGTGACCCCGATCAGCTTCAGCAATGCAGGCGCGACATCAGTGCCGGGAAGCAGCTCCAGCTCCTCGACATCAACGCCGAAAAGCCGCGAAATCCGACCGAACATCCGGGCTGGATCGGTCATCTCGGCGATTTCGGGGCGCGCGAGATAGGCCTCATACCGCTCGGCGCGGCCCCAAAATCCGCTCGCCTGATCCAACCTGTCATTCCCCCGATTTCGAAGCGCCTGTTTGTAAAAACTGATCTTCCAGTGCTCGGGATCTCGGGTGCAGGCGATCACGCGCAGGGGGCGCTGGCCCAATGCCTCACGCAAAGTGGTGCCCAGCGCGTCGTCGGCAAACAGCGCCTGCGCATAAAGGGCTTCGTCCGACAGCAGCATCCGCCCACCCTCGACCTGCGCCATCACTTGAACCAGCTCGGCAAAATCCCGGCCCACTAGCCCGGCGGAGAGAAATCCATGCCGCTGGGCGGTCCGGTTTCCCAACAGCGGATAGGTCAGGCCCTGCGCGCGATAGGTATCGGCAAATTGCGTCATATGCGCCTGAAAGCGTGCCGCCCCGTTTTCGGGCAGGCCGATATGAAGGATCAACTCATCGGGGCCACGGCTGCGAGCGATTGAGGGCGCCGGGGGGGCCGACTGAAACGCGGCATCGGCCGCTGCCCAGCGTTTGGCAAATTTCGTGAAACCGTGTTTTTTCGCCAGATCTATGAACGCCGCCCGACCCTGAGCGCGCTGCGGAGACCTGGCGCAAAGATTACCCATCCGGCGAATATAATAGGTGCTGTTGCGGCGGATTTTGCGGATGTCACACCGCACGGCGTGGGCATCCATTTGCCCCATGATCAGCGCAAATACGGCGTCTTTCATGCCCGCCTCAACCATCGCGGGCAGCGTGTTATGGCCCGTTCCGGGGAAAAGAATATCGCGCCAATTCGCGGGTTGGGAGAACAGCGCTATGTGCCGTCGGTCAATAGTGTGGGTCGGATCATGCAGCACGAAATACGAGATGTCGTCGTGCAGCTCGCCGGTTACGTCGTGCCGAAACGGACCGATCTCTTCGGCTTCGCCCCGAAAGCGCCGCTCAAACGGAGCGACATCGGGCTCGATCGAAAACTGCGGACAGGCGGCCACAACCCGATCAGCCCCCAATCGTGCTGCTGCAAGGATCGCTCCATAGGCCCCCATGCTGCTGCCATAGGTGGTGATGGCGATCCTGTCGCCAAGAAAGGCCCGCGCCGCCTCCATCGCGGGGAAGAAGCCCGGCGACTGATACCAATCAACTTTTTCGAACAGTACCGAAAGCACGGCGGCGCCCCGCCGGCGCAGAAAGGCTTCTCCCCATCCGGCGTTGTTCGCACCGGGGGAATGGATGCGGTGGGGAAACGTCATCACGACGCGCTCGACATCCGTCAGGGGCGGGCCGCTATAGCGCAGCGTGTAGTCGTCGTTCTGAAAGATCACCTTCGGGTCTGGTGACAGGTTTGGATTTGCGGTGTTGGTCGCTGTCATCTTTCCCTGCCCGAACTGCCCAAACCAGCATAGGTCTGCCCGGGCAAAGACTATCCCCGGCCCTCGGCATCCTTCAACCCGAAAGGGCCGCCATACCCGACGCACGATCCCGCAGTATACGGCCATTTGACCCGGTTCAACCAAGGCCTTAAGCATTGAATAGACCGATCAAACGAAAGCGTCCCATGTCTTCGACCGATCCCACCGATACGCCCCGGCGCGGCATTTTGCTTGCGGCTGAAAACGGGCCCGCCATCGAATATGACGAAACCGGGCTGGTGCTGCATCTGGCTGACAAGGTGGTCGAGGATCTGGCCCGGCGGCTGGGCGGGAAGGTCTCCGGCGCAGCGGCGGAGACAGCAGCGGAAACAGGTGAAGAGGCCCCGGTTGCGACGGCGCGGGCCGCGCAGATCGACTTGGGCGTGTTGGGCGATATTGATGCCTGGGACCTGCAGGAAACCGGCACCTGGTATCGCTTCATGGCGCGGCTGCCGGGGGCCGAGGGCAACCGGCACTATCTGCGCCCGCGCGAAGGCGGTGGGATCATCGCTGAGACCGGCGGCGCGGTGCAGGGGATTTTTGGCCTCGGCTGCGGACGGCAGAACACCACCTGGCCCGAGCTGCCGCGCTTTCGGCATCATGTGGTGATGGCCAAGGCCCCTTCGGAGGGCGAACCGGAGCGGCGGGTGGAAAACCTGCGCGAGACCTCGGGCGAAAGCGCGCTGGCCGATGCGCTGCTGGCCCGTCGCCATGACAATTATCAGGCTTTGCCGCTGATCGTGGCCGGGCAGGTGCAGCATCCGGCAGGCCCGGAGCTGGACGCCGACGAAGCGCTGGCGGCGCTCGATCTGCGGCTGGCCAAATGGCGCGCGCTGGCACAGGATCTGGGCAAGCCCGCGCGGCTTCTGGCGCTGCGGGTCATGCTTGGCCCCGATCAGGCGCCAGAGGATGCCGAGAGCTTTCACAAAGCCGCCATCGCCCATCTCGACGCGCTGACGGCACGCATTCCCACCGCCGAGCTGGGCAAGCTCAGGTTTCTGACCGTCATCGACAGTGGCGCCTGGTGGCAGCACGCGGCTGAAGCCAACCGCCCGGCGCTGGACGGCCAGCACCGGATGATCCTGCGCCCCGGCCCGCATCATCTGCTGGTGGCAGCACCCGGTTATATGTTCGCGCAGGACGATCTGGGCCAGCCCACCTATGCAGCGGCGCTGGCACGGGCGGAGATGGAAGCCTATGCGCTTGAGGCCGATCTGGCGGGCGAAAGCTGGACCTGCCCGCTGCTCTGTCTGGCCGAGCGCGAGGGCGACGTGATCCGCGCCACCTTCAAGACCGATGGTGGGCTGCTGATCGACCCCGCCGATCCGTTTGGCGCAGGACCGGCTGCAGGCTTTGGCCTTGGCGCCACCTCGACCGAAGCAATCCCGGCCCCGGTGCCGCCCAAGCCAAAGCCCGCAGCCGGTCCTGCGCCAAACGGATCGGCGGGGTCGATCATCAGCCCACCATCGGTCTTGAAGGTGGCGCGGATCACGTCG
>JBNKEH010000013.1:0-706069 GCA_050288685.1 Paracoccaceae bacterium
GTTTCCCCGTCATGGATGGCGCGGGTTTCAAAGTCCATCTGTCTTCTCCGTGGGCTGGGGACAAACGGCGAATGCCGCGGTCAGGGGCTGAACGCGTTTTCTTTCAACCAGTTGTCATTATACATTTTGCTCAAATAGCGCGAACCGGAATCCGGCAGGACCACCACCATATGGGCCGGCGCGGTCAGCTTCCCGGCGATCTTCAAGGCGCCAGCGACCACGCTGCCACTGGATCCGCCGACGAAAAGCCCCTCCCGGCGGCACAACCACCGGCCCCAGTGAAACGATGCCTCGTCATCCACCTGCACCATGTCGTCGATCACGTCGAAGTCCACCGCCTTTACCAGGTAATCCTCACCGATGCCTTCGACCTTGTAAAGCCGTGGGTCTGGCAGGGTTCCGGTCTTGAAATAGTCATAGAAGACAGAGCCGATGGGGTCCACGGCGATCACCCGGATCCCCGGCTTTTTTTCTTTGAGAAATCGGGCAGCGCCGCTCAAGGTGCCCCCCGTGCCGATACCGGCGAGGAAGTAGTCGATGTCGCCCTGGGTCTGCTCCCAGATCTCCGGCCCGGTGGTCTCGATATGCGCCTGCCGGTTCGCCACGTTGTCGAACTGATTGGCCCAGATTGCGCCATTGGCTTCGGTCTTGGCCAGCGCCTCGGCCAACCGCCCGGAATAGCGCACATAGTTGTTCGGGTTGCGATAGGGCGCAGCAGGCACTTCAACGAGCTCCGCCCCGGCAAGGCGGATCATGTCTTTCTTTTCCTGCGCCTGCGTGTCGGGGATCACGATCACGGTCTTGAACCCCAGTGACGCGCCCACCAGCGCCAGCCCAATGCCGGTATTGCCCGCAGTACCTTCCACGATGGTGCCGCCCGGCTTCAGATCGCCGCGCGCCAGCGCATCCTTGATGATATAAAGCGCCGCACGATCCTTAACAGATTGACCGGGATTGAGAAATTCCGCTTTACCCAGAATCTCGCAGCCAGTCGCCTCGGAGGCCGCGCGCAGACGCACCAGAGGGGTATTGCCGACCAGCCCCGAAAAATCTTTGCGAATATCCATCATGGCACCTTTCATCCGCGCGTTTAGACAAATGTGTAGGCGGGGCGCGGCCGGAACTCAACCCGAGGGGCGCAGTCCGGCCCGGTTCTGCGCCAGCCAATAAGCAGAAAGGATCAGGGGTCCGGTATTCACCTCGCCAGCCGCAATCAGTTCCATCAGCCGCTCAAAGCTCAGAACATGAGTCCGGATATCTTCGTCCTCATGGTCCACCCCGCCGATTTCGCCGCCCCGCCCCGCCAGATCGGCCAGCCCGATATAGGAATAGACAAACTCCGTCACCGCCCCGGGGCTCGGGTAATAGTTGCCAATCGGAAACAACTTACCGATCTCCAGCCCTGCCTCTTCCTTCGCTTCCCGGTGGATCGCGTCTTCCGGCGCTTCGCCGGGATCAATCCGCCCGGCGATGGGTTCCAGCGTCCAGGGGTGCGGATCGCCGCGCATGAGCGGCCCGGCGCGGAACTGTTCCACCAGCAGCACAGCGTCCAGCACCGGATCATAGGGCACCACGGTGGCCGCGTCGCCGCCGACAAAGCCCGCCCGGCGCACGATTGCACTCATCGAGCCATCAAAGCGGCGAAAGCGCAGGTCGTGATCCTCAAGGGTGAAATATTCGGTGTAGGGACGCCGCGGGGTGATCACCTCGACATCATCAGCGGCGCTGTACGGCGCGCGCGTTTCTGTGCCCGGCGCCGCTGCGGCCCGCAGCCTCGTGGCACCGCGCTGTTTCATCATTGTCCAGCGCCCCACCAGCGAGGGGCTGCCGAATTTGAGCGCGTCCATCGCCTCATGGGCCGCCTCGCACCAGATCGCCCCCCAGCGCTGGGCCCAGGCGTCTTGATCCCACGAGGCACCAAGCTCAGCAGGGTCCGACTCCGGAAGCCATGCAGTGGCCTCTGTCGCACCCGCCCCCGGCACGATCAGCTCCACCGTAGCGGGTCGGCAGCCCACCCCTTCCATAAACAACCCGAGCCGTGCCCGGGCCGTCGGATCGACCCCACGAACCAGAAGCCCCGGCGCGCGGGCATCGCTTTGCTTTTTCAGAACGGGGTGGTCGTCTTCATCCGCTTCGTGCAGCGCATAGCCTGTCAGCTCAGCAGCTTCGTCAGCAACGTCAGTGCCCAGCACAACCCTGCGCACCGGCTCGTAGCAGAGCGCGCCCCACAGAAATATCGCGTCGCTCACCGAAACCGCTCCGCCACCCCTTTGGTGATCAGGCCCACGACAACCCCACCGACCACCGCGGCAATGATTACATCAACCTGTGCAGCTGTTTTCAGATACCCCAGTGCTATCCCCATCATGCCTTGCAAGGCCTCGACCGGACCGTGATAAAACAGTCGCATCGAGCGATCGACCATTTCCTGCGTCGAAAAGACCACAACCACCCAGAACACGACCAGCACGACGCCCGCCAGACCGATCCCGAAGGGCGTTCCCACCCCGCGCTGAAGGTGACGTCCGGTATAGGCCCAGCCGATCACAAACCCGAACCCGGCTGAGACCGGCGACAGCAGACCGAGCGGCTGTTCGGGCGGCATATAGGGCTTGACCAGCTCCGCGACAAAAAAGGCGAGCGCCGCCATCAAAAGACCTGCAACAAGCCGGGCTGTGGTGGGCATGATCCCTCCTTGGAAATTGAGGCGCGTTTTGCCGAGTTTCGACCTGCTCAGCCCTGCATGCAAGGCCGAATTAACCAGACGCCTTCAAAGCACGTCAGCGAGTGCGCCAATCAGTTTTTCCACCTCGTCCCTGTGGGTGTAGTGCACAAAACTCATCCGCAACACACCCTTGGCTGGATTGACACCCATACCCTCAAGCGCGCGCACCGCGTAGAAATCGCTGTTTGACGCCATCACCCCGCGTTCAGCAAGGGCGGCCGCCACGGCTTTGGGATGGGCCACATCCACCGCCACAGTCGGCGCACGGGTTTCGGACTGGCTCGGCCCGAGCAGGCGCAGATCATTGCGGCCTTTCAGGAAATCCAGCAGCGGTTGCAGCAGAGCGACCTCATGCGCGCGCATCAGGTCATGGGCAAAGCCAGAGGCCGCCGCCCCCGTGCCCGGCCCGCCATGATGGGCCGACAGCGCCTCGAAATAATCCGCCATCCCCGCACTTGCCGCCACCTGCGCATGATCCGGCCCCGCCGGGGTGAAGCGCTTGTAGAGCACATCGCCGTTGAAGTAATGCGCCTGATTGGGCAGCAGCTCCCCCAGCTCGCGCCGGATCGTCATAATCCCCTGATGCGGCCCATAGGTTTTGTAGGACGAAAACAGATAGATATCCGGCCCCAGCTCGCCGACATTCGGCAGGCCGTGCGGCGCGTAGCTGACCCCGTCAACGCAGACGAAAGCGCCAGCCGCATGGGCGCGCGCGGTGATTGCCACCACATCGTTGATCTCGCCCACCACGTTGGAGCAATGCGGGAAGGTGACCAGCCGCACCTTTTCATCGAGCAGATCGTCCAGCTTGTCGGGATCTAGATGCCCGGTTTCCGGATCAATCTTCCATTCCCGGATCTCGATCCCGGCCTCGGCCAAGCGTCGCCACGCCCCGGTATTGGCCTCGTGATCCTGATTGGTCACCACGATCGCCTCGCCGGGCTGCATCATTCCGCGAAACGCCTGCGCAAGCACATAGGTGTTCTGACTGGTCGACGGGCCAAAGCTCAGCTCGTCAGTGTTGACGCCCAGCATCGCGGCCAGACGACGCCGTGCCTCGTCCATTTCCTCGCCACCCAGACGGCTGGCCTCATAGGGGCCATAGGGCTGCACCTTGCGGCTGTGATAGAACCGCATCAGACGCTCGATCACGGGTGCTGCAGTGTAGCTGCCCCCGGCATTTTCAAAAAACGCCTGCCCGTCCAGTAAAGGTTCCGCGAAAGCCGGGAATTGCCCCCGGACCCAGTCGATATCGAGTTGCATGTGCCACCTCGCAAGAATTGCTTGTGCAATCTATGCTGAGAGATCAGGGATTTGTCCAGAATGCCTCGGGTCTCGACGCAGGAAATCAAACTTTCGATGTGTTGACCCGTATCAACGCCCTCCCTGCCCACTATGTTATAATTCGCTCACCGTAATGAGTGTTCAGGAGGGTGTTATGGCAAAGCATGATTGGCTTCCGAAAATCTGGAGCGATTGGGGCGACGAAGATAACCCGTTCGGCGCGCTGCGCAGACAGATCGACTCGGTGATGGAAGATTTCGACAAGGGCGGCATGTTGCAACGCGGTGAATTTGCGCTGCGCACCAATGTCAGCGAAACCGATGCCGAGATCTGCATGACCGCCGAACTACCGGGGCTCGACACTGACGATGTCGAGGTGGAAATCTCCGGCGACACGATCATGATCTCCGGCGAGAAAAAGTCGGAGAAAGACGAAAAAAGCGAAGAGGAAGGTCGGCACTTCCACCGTATCGAACGCCGCTCTGGTGCGTTCCGGCGGATGACCCGCCTGCCCTTCGAGATCGATCCTGACAGCGTGCGGGCCGAGGTGAAAAACGGTGTGCTGACGGTGACGGTCCCGAAACCGGCCGAGGTGCAGAAGCCCGCCCGAAAAGTCGAGATCAAGCAGGCAGGCTAGACGCCGGTCCCCTCCGGCTGCCCCCCCGATGCCTGGATCCACCGGGCGCGGGGGTTTGGGTCGTTGCTATCCTCCGATCCGGCTCAGGATGGAGACAGGGGAAGAATTTTCTTGCCCACCATCGCGACGGGGCGAATATGGCTTGTCGGCATTGTGCCGGTTTTTTTATGGAGATCAGCCATGCGCATGAACTTTGCGCTGCTCGCCCTTGCCTTCGCCGCTCCGGCCATGGCGCAAGAGGGCGATACCCTGCCGAAACTCGGCCCGAATGCCACTCCGATTACCGTGGCCACCGAATATCTGCGACAAAGTCCGGCCCCCGATTATTGGGCATTTTCCCCGTATGTGAAACCCCAGTTCACCACCTCTGCCTGCTCGATCGCGGCGGTAACGGCGGCCGTCAACGGGCTGAATGGCCTGCCCGCGAATGCCGAAGACACGGTGCTTACCCAGCCCGACCTGCTTGGGCTGACCGCAAGCGAGGAATGGGCCGGTCTGTCGGCCGAAGGCGGCGACGGCGTGCGCTTTGACCAGCTTGAAAGCTTTGCTGCTATGGCGGTCAAAAGCCTTGGCATGACCGGCTATGAGGTTACGTCCTTCCACCCTGACACGGCGGGCGAGGCCAACCTCGCCACCATGCGCCAGTGGCTCGCCACGAACGAGGCCAGCGCCGATGATGCGCTGCTGATCTATTTCAATCAGGGCGTTGTGACCGGCGACTGGGACGGCCCGCATGTTTCGGTGATCGGGGCCTATGACGCGGTGGCCGACAGGGTGCTGATCCTCGAAGTCGATCAGGAATGGTATATTCCCTACTGGACGCCAGTATCCGTTCTGCTCGACGCGATGGTGAAACCCACAAGCGCCGAACACGGGCCACTTGAGGGCGAGACCGGCGGGTTTGTGCGGATTGCAAAGGCCGGATGATCCCACGCGCCGGGGGGCCCGCCCCCGGCGCCTCAGCCCGAGCTCAGGCGTTCACATCGACCACAACGCGCCCCTTGACCTGACCGTTCAGGATATCGGCGCCAAGCGCAGGCAGATCGGCCAGCGTGGCCGGGGTGACCATGGCTTCAAGTTTCTCCATCGGCAGATCGCTTGCCACCCGTTGCCAGGCGCGCAGGCGGTTGTCGTAGGGCTGCATCACAGAATCAATGCCCAGCAGGTTCACCCCGCGCAGCAGGAACGGGATCACCGTGGTCGGCAGCGCCGCGCCGCCCGCCAGCCCCACCGCCGCAACCGAGCCGCCATATTTCATCTGCCCGAGCACCCGGGCCAGCATCGTGCCGCCAACAGCATCAATGCAGCCTGCCCAGTTTTCGCTTTCCAGCGGCCGCTTCACCACCTCGGCGAGCTCTTCACGCGCCACAATCCGTGCAGCCCCCAGCCCTTTGAGATAACCTTCCTGCTCCGGCCGTCCGGTCACACCAGCGACCTGATAGCCCAGATGGCCGAGAATGGCCGTGGCCACCGAGCCGACACCCCCTGCCGCCCCGGTCACCAGCACCTCGCCCTTGTCCGGGGTCAGCCCGTGATCTTCCAGCGCCATCACCGCCAACATCGCGGTAAAGCCCGCCGTGCCCACCGCCATGGCCTGCCGCGTGGTCAGCCCCTCGGGCAGCGGCACCAGCCAATCGGCCTTCACCCGCGCCTTTTGGGCATAACCGCCCCAATGCACCTCGCCGACACGCCATCCGGTCAGCACCACCTTGTCACCGGGCGCATAGCGCGGATCATCCGACGCGTCGACCGTACCGGCAAAGTCGATCCCGCCCACATGCGGATAGTTGCGCACCAGCCCGCCGCCTTTGGGGGAAAGGCACAGCCCGTCTTTGTAATTTACGGTGGAATACTCGACGGCAACCGTCACATCGCCCTCGGGCAGACGATCTTCGCCAATTTCCTGAATCCGTGCCACAGCCAGCCCGTCTTCGCCCTGCTCCAGAATAAGTGCTTTAAACATCGCGTCCTCCCTTGGTTGCCCAAGCAATAGGCAGCTGAAACCGAGATTTGAAGCCGTTTCTCTCACCAATCCGCAGCGCGGGGCTTTCGGTCGGAACACCGCACATCACGCTGTGGCGGGTGGTTCAAAATCCGTACAGATTTCACCCGCACCCCCTTTCCAGCCCCGCGCCGACCCCCTATATTCATTCTGTCGGGCAACCGACTATGGACATAAACGCGCTCGTAATAAGCGGATCGGACCCGGGGGCGGTACCCGGCGGCTCCACCAATCACCCCTCGTTGGGGGGACATGGGGCCGAAACAGGATCGACGAACGTCTAAAGGGGATTGCTTTGTCTCGGTGAGGTACCACCGTTATCGGTCCGAAAAGTACAATTGCCAACGACAATCGTGCTCCGATGGCTCTGGCTGCGTAAGCAGTTCGAACTATCGAAACTTAAGCCCTTGCGCTTAGCAGCGTAAGGCGGGGTTCGCAGGCACCTGGCAACAGAAGCCTGCATTTTCCTCAAAACCTTACAGTTTATTAACTCGCGCAAACTATCCTTTTGAACAGGATGGTCCTGGAGTGCGCACATATGAGCAACGCGTTGATTCTTGCCGAGTGGTTTCGTGATGTCTGGATAAACGGTGATCTTGATGCGATTGATCGTATGTTCCCCGCCGCGACAAGCGCAGAGGGCATGATGGGATTTTCCGTTGGAGCCGATGACTTCAAAGAACTGGTGCCAGCCTTTACCCAGCTTGTCGAAGACTTCTCCATCGAAGTGATCAACGTGATCGAAAGCGGTCCGTGGATCTCGGCACTGATCTCGGTTCATGGCACCCATGCCTATTCGAACGCCGAAATCGCCTTTACCGGCCAGCTGATGGCCAGAATCGAAAACGGTGTCTTTGCCGAGGCCTATAACAATTTCGATTTCATCAGTTTTTTCGAACAGATCGGCGCCCTGCCCTCCGATACGATTGCTCTGGCGCTTTCGGGTGAACCGCTCGTTGCCTGAGAAAATCCGGTTGTCAAAACCTGAGCCTGTTGGCGAAGGGGTCAAAGTTCATCGACCTCTTTCCTTCAAATTCGAATCCCGTATGTTGAGGGAAACCTTCGGGGGAATGCGATGACGCGCTCGATCGACTACGGCAACCTGATGCACGAGGCCATGCGTGGCCTGATCCGGGAGGTTCTCTCGGAGGTGGCCGAACATGGCCTACCGGGGGCCCATCACTTTTTCATCTCGTTCGACACCGGCCATCCCGATGTGGAAATCGCCGACTGGCTGGCCGAACGCTTCCCCGATGACATGACCATTGTCATGCAACACTGGTTCGACGATCTCGACGTCAAGGAAGACGGGTTCGGGATCACGCTGAATTTCGGCAATCAGCCGGAGCGGATGTATATCCCCTTCGACGCCATCCGGACCTTTGTCGATCCCTCCGTCGAATTCGGCCTGCGGTTCGAGACCCAGGATGTCGATGATGACGAGGAAGACGACATCAAGGAGGTCGCGGACAAGCCCGCTGCCGACAAGGACGGCAAGAAGAATGCCGATGTTGTCAGCCTCGACAGCTTCCGCAAATAGCGCCCCCCGCACAAACACATTTGCACAGGCGGCTCTGGAGCGGTACACGGCATGCAACCGCATACATTGGAGGCTCCGATGACCAATACCCGCACCGAAACCGACAGCTTTGGCCCGCTTGAGGTTCCCGCCGAGAAATACTGGGGCGCACAAACCCAGCGCTCGCTGATGAACTTCCCGATCGGCTGGGAAAAGCAACCCGTCGCCATCGTGCGCGCGCTGGGCACGATCAAGAAAGCCGCCGCGATGTCGAACAAGGCGGCAGGCGCGCTGGATGCCAAGCTGGCCGATGCGATCATTCAGGCCGCCGGCGAAGTCATCGACGGCAAGTTCGACGACAACTTCCCGCTGGTGGTCTGGCAGACCGGCTCGGGCACCCAATCGAACATGAACGCCAACGAAGTGATCGCCAACCGCGCGATTGAAATCCTCGGCGGCGTGATCGGCTCGAAAACCCCGGTGCACCCGAACGATCACTGCAATATGGGGCAAAGCTCCAACGACACTTTCCCCACCGCGATGCATATCGCCGTGGCGAGCACGGTGCATTCGATCCTGCTGCCGGGCCTCGAAAAGCTGCTGGCGGGGCTCGAAGCCAAGTCGGAAGAGTTCAAGGACATCATCAAGATCGGCCGCACCCACACCCAGGACGCCACGCCGCTGACGTTGGGTCAGGAGTTTTCCGGCTATGCGCATCAGATCCGTCAGGGCATTGCCCGGGTGAAACTGGCGCTGCCGGGGATCTACGAACTGGCGCAGGGCGGCACCGCCGTCGGCACCGGGCTCAACACCCGTCCGGGCTGGGGCGAAGATGTGGCGGCGCAGATCGCCGAAATCACCGGCCTGCCCTTCGTGACCGCGCCCAACAAGTTTGAAGCGCTGGCCGCCCATGACGCGATGGTCTTCCTGTCGGGCGCTTTGGCCACCGTTGCCGGCTCTTGCTACAAGATCGCCAACGACATCCGCTTCCTCGGCTCCGGGCCCCGTTCGGGCCTTGGCGAACTGATCCTGCCGGAAAACGAGCCCGGCTCCTCGATCATGCCCGGCAAGGTCAACCCGACCCAGGCCGAAGCCATGACCCAGGTGGCCGCCCATGTGATGGGCAACGACGCCGCGATCAAATTCGCAGGCTCGCAGGGGCATTTCGAGCTCAACGTCTACAACCCGATGATGGCGTATAACCTGCTGCAATCCATCCAGCTTCTGGGCGACGTGGCCGACAGCTTCACCGAGCGGATGCTGATGGGCACCAAAGCCAACGAAGCGCGGATTGAAAAGCTGATGAAAGAAAGCCTGATGCTGGTCACGGCGCTGGCCCCCACCATCGGCTATGACGCCGCCACCAAGGTGGCCAAGACGGCGCATAAGAACGGCACGACCCTCAAGGAAGAGGCGATTGCGCTGGGCTATGTCGACGAAGAAACCTTCGACCGCGTGGTGCGCCCCGAAGACATGATCGGCCCGAAAGCCTGATCAAACCAACGATAGAAGATCTGGAAGCGCGGCTCCCGGGCCGCGCTTTTGCTTTGGATGGCCATACCTAGGCACGGCTCCCGGAATGCAAATGGCGGCCGAATCCGGCCGCCATCCGTCTTACATTATCTTAGAGATCAGCTGCGACGACGCGAACGGCGCATCGCGCCAAGTGCGCCGAAACCGCCGAGCAGCAGAAGCCCGCTCGCCGGAAGCGGCACCGGGCTCGTCGGCACCGAGACACTGGCAACGATATCGCCGCTGTTGTCCCAGGTGTTGCTGTCCCAGTTGAACAGTGTCAGCGTGCCGGAGGCATTGGCCACGCCATCAAAAGACGAACCGATACGGAAGAAGTTCCCGGACCCGATACGTCCGACCAGCGTGCCAAAGGCAAAGTCACCATCTTTGGTACGATAGTTGCGGAACGCGCTTAGCCCGTCGGCATTACCGATCCGTTCCACGCCTCTCCCGAGGATCCAGGTATCACGAAGATCGGTCGACACCGAAAACGCCTGACCCGATGCAAGATCGATACCCGTATCGAGGCCGGATCCCTTGCCAGCATCATAGGACGCATTGATGGCATCAACGGTGAAATCGACGGTGGCGGCATGTGCCATTGAAGCCGACGCGATAAGCGCAGCTGTTGCGAGTAGTTTCTTCAAATCAAATTCCTCTATTCGCACCCAGCCCCTTCTCAGATATTGGTTAATCCTAAAAATGTAAATTATTTCCTACCCTTGTGACGTTCACTAGTCTGTTTCCAAATTGGTAAACAATCCATTGGTCGCAACGGGCAGGTCAGACACGTCATCGGCATCACAGACCTGCCATCCGGGTAGCGGCCAACGCGTGCCGAATACAGGTTCACGCCGCCAGCAGGACACTCTAGGATCGAACTGACCCGCCATGTCGGCAAGCCCCATCAGGACAGCACCGGCAAGGCGTCGAGCGAACTGAATCTCTGAGGCGCGCCATGTCGAACGTGACCAATCTCAATCGCTTTCGGAAAGACAAATCCCGTAGCGAGAAACGTGCGAAGGCGGACGAGAACGCAGTAAAATTCGGTCGCACGAAGGCCGAGAAAACCCTTGAGCGCGCGCGGGCCGACAAAGCCCGCCGCGATCTCGACGGCAACAAGCTGGACGGGCGCGAGGAATGAGCGCCCGCCCCCGCAAGCATTCCCTCACCCTGCATGGCCACCGCACCTCGGTCTCGCTGGAAGATCCGTTCTGGCAGGCCTTTCGCGAGATTGCCGAAGCTGAAGGCAAGGGCATCAACACGCTCGCCGCCGAGATTGACGATGCCCGTGGCACCGATGCGGGGCTTGCCTCGGCGATCCGGCTTTATGTGCTGGCGCATTATCGCGCCCAGATCGCGTGACGGGTCAGATCGCCGGTCAGGTGGTGATTTTCTGTAACAACGCCCCACTACGCGTGATCTGCTAGCCGCCAAAAGCCTTTACAAGGCTTTTGGGAAGACCTTTCAGAAAGGTCTTCCCTCGCACCACGAACAACCACTTTAAGACGGACAGCGGCCTGCACGTCATGTCGCACCCCCTCGGAAAGCGCGTCGAAATCACGTCTGCCACTGGCCTTTCCGGGCCAGCCGCACTAGCTTCGCCGCCAAATCCCAACGGATATCCCATGCCCTATCTCATCCTTACCCTCGCCATTGTCACCGAAACCATCGGCACCTCGGCGCTGCAGGCCAGCCAGCAGTTCACCCGCCTTTGGCCGACATTGCTGGCCGTAGCGGCCTATGCTTTCAGCTTTTATTTTCTGGGCCTTGCCCTGAAATTCTTGCCGATGGGCATCGCCTATGCCATCTGGTCGGGCCTTGGTATTGTGCTGATCGCGCTGTTTGGGTTCTTCGTCTTCCGCCAAAGCCTTGATACGCCCGCCCTGATCGGCATCGGGCTGATCCTTGCTGGGCTTGCCGTCATTCACCTCTTCTCGTCTTCGGATCTGCACTGATGCTCGTTCTCTCTGCCCCGCCAGACCGCCACACTCCGCTGGAAGACGCGCTTGCCCTCATCACCGGCACGCTGCTTGTCGCCCTGTCGGTGCAATTCCTGCGCGCCTCGGGGCTGATCACCGGGCAGATCGCCGGTTTGTCGCTGGTGATCTCCTATCTCGGCGGCTGGAGCTTCGGGCTGGTCTTCTTCATCCTCAACCTGCCCTTCTACGGCTTTGCCATCGCCCGGATGGGCTGGCGCTTCACCATCAAAACCTTCATCGCCGTCGCCCTTCTCTCGGGCTTCAGCGAGCTGATGGGGCAGCTTCTGACCCTTAACATCGCCCACCCGGCCCTTGCGGCGCTGATGGCGGGCGTCACGGCCGGAACCGGGCTTCTGGTGCTGTTTCGCCATGGTGCCACTTTGGGCGGCGTCGGGATCATGGCGCTCTATCTGCAAGACAAGATCGGCATTCGCGCCGGGATGGTGCAGCTGGGCTTTGATCTTGTGGTGTTCCTGATCGCGCTGACGAAATTCCCGCTTTCCATCGTGCTCTGGTCGCTGGCGGGATCGCTGCTTCTGAATGTGATGATCACCCTCAATCACCGCCGCGACCGCTATATCGCCCAATAGCCCCGCGCGATTTCCATTGACGGGATCAAAATCTCAGGCAGAGTAAGGTCATGATTGCTGACCTTGATCACACCCCGCATTACTCTCCCCTCGAAGACACGCAGGGGCTTCTGGTGGCCTCCATCGAGGCCGCCCTGGGCATTCACCTGCTGCGCGCGGCGGGGGTGATGACCGGCGGCACGGCGGGGATGGCGCTGATTCTGACCTATCTGGGCGGCTGGCGCTTTGGTCTGGTCTTCTTCCTCATCAACATCCCCTTCTTTGTCTTTGCCTATCGGGCGCGCGGCATGGTGTTTTTCGTCAAGAGCCTGGTCAGCGTCACGCTGGTTTCGGTGCTGGCCGAGGCGTTGAAACCGCTGCTCTCCATCGCCAATATCCACCCCGGCGCCGCCGCCATCCTGTTTGGCGTCAGCGCAGGCGTCGGGCTTCTGGGGCTGTTTCGCCATTCCGGCAGCCTTGGCGGCGTGTCGATCATCGCCGTGATCCTGCAGGATCGCTTTGGCATCCGCGCCGGGCTTACCCAGATCATCCACGACGGGCTGCTCTTTGCCGTGGCGCTCTTCGTTCTCCCCATCGACAAGGTGCTCTGGTCGCTTCTGGGGGCTGTGGTTCTGAACCTTGTGATCGCTTTCAACCATCGGCGAGATTGGTACGTGGTTGGCTAAGCCGTCCTTTGGGGCTGGCCTTTTGCCAAAGGGCAAGGTAAGGCCCGCCGGTACGAAACAAAGGACGGCCCTATGGACCTTAGAAACATCGCCATCATTGCCCACGTTGACCACGGTAAAACAACGCTGGTTGATGAACTGCTCAAGCAGTCCGGCGCTTTCCGCGAAAATCAGGCGGTGGCCGAGCGGGCGATGGATTCCAACGATCTCGAGCGCGAGCGCGGCATCACCATTCTGGCCAAAGCCACCTCGGTGGAGTGGAAAGGCACGCGGATCAACATCGTTGACACCCCCGGCCACGCCGATTTCGGCGGTGAGGTCGAGCGTATCCTCTCCATGGTCGACGGTGTTGTGCTGCTGGTTGACGCCGCCGAAGGCCCGATGCCGCAAACGAAATTCGTCACCTCTAAGGCGCTCGCCCTTGGCCTGCGTCCGATCGTGGTGCTCAACAAGGTCGACAAACCCGATGCCGAGCCCGACCGCGCGCTCGACGAAGTGTTCGACCTCTTCGCCAATCTGGGCGCCGACGACGACCAACTCGATTTCCCGCATCTCTACGCCTCGGGCCGCAACGGCTGGTGCGACGCCACCCTGGATGGCCCGCGCAAAGACCTGCACGCGCTGTTCCAACTGGTTGTGAACCACGTTCCGGCGCCGAAACAGATCAAGCATCAAAACGAAGATTTCACCATGCTGGCCACCACGCTGGGTTCCGACCCGTTCGTGGGCCGTCTGCTGACCGGTCGGGTCGAAACCGGCAAGGTCAAGGTTGGCCAAACCGTGCAGGCGCTCAGCCGCATCGGCCAGAAAATCGAACAGTTCCGTGTAACCCGCGTGCAGGCCTTCCGTGGCCTTGGCCAGCAGGACATCGAAGAAGGCGTGGCGGGCGATATCGTCTCGATCGCTGGGATGCAGAAGGCCACCGTGGCCGATACGATCTGCGCGCTGGCAGTCGACGAACCGCTCGACGCCCAGCCGATTGACCCGCCGACCATCACCGTGACCTTTGGCATCAACGACAGCCCGCTGGCGGGCCGCGATGGCAAGAAGGTGCAAAGCCGCGTCATCCGCGACCGGCTGATGAAAGAAGCCGAATCCAACGTCGCGATCAAGATCGCCGACACGCCGGGCGGCGAAGCCTTCGAAGTGTCTGGCCGGGGCGAACTTCAGATGGGCGTGTTGATCGAAAACATGCGCCGCGAGGGCTTCGAGCTGTCGATCTCGCGCCCGCAGGTGATCATGCGCGAAGGTGAAAACGGCGAACGGCTGGAGCCGGTCGAAGAAGTCATCGTTGACGTGGATGACGAATACTCGGGCGTGGTGATCGAAAAACTCACCAGCACCCGCAAGGGCGATCTGGTCGAGATGAAACCGGCTGGTGTTGGCAAAACCCGGATCATCGCCCATGTGCCCTCGCGCGGCCTCATCGGCTATCACGGCGAGTTCCTGACCGATACCCGTGGCACCGGCGTGCTGAACCGGGTGTTCCACGGCTGGACCCCGCATAAGGGCACGATCGAAGGCCGTCGTCTGGGTGTGTTGATCTCGATCGAATCCGGCGAGGCCGTGGCCTATGCGCTGTGGAACCTCGAAGATCGCGGCAAGCTGTTCATCGGGCCGCAGGAAAAGGTCTATCAGGGCATGATCATCGGCGAACACAGCCGGGATAACGACCTGGAAGTGAACCCGCTGAAAGGCAAGAAACTGACCAACGTGCGCGCATCGGGCACCGACGAGGCCGTGCGCCTCACCCCGATTTCGAAAATGACGCTGGAACAGGCGATTGCCTATATCAACGACGACGAGCTGGTTGAGGTCACCCCGAACGCCATCCGTCTGCGCAAGCGCCATCTTGACCCGCACGAGCGCAAGCGGGCTTCCAGAACCGCGTAATGTTCAGGGCGCGGGGGACAGATCGAGGTCGAAGACCATGATCCCCTCCGCCCCACCTGCACAGATATCGACAAGCGCCCCAGCCGCCAGCACATGCGCCGGGTGGGTTGCATAGGCCTCCAGCGCCGCACGGCTGGAAAACCGCATGACAAAGCCATGCGTGTACCCTTGCGATTTTTTCTCAAGATCGATGTTCGGCCCGGCCTCGAAAGAGTGCAGCCCTTCGCATTGGCCGACCAGCGCTTCCAGCATTGCAAACACGTCAGAAATACCGGCCTGAGAAACCTCAGGCCGGATCGCGCAGTAAACCGCGTGCAGGATCATGTCAGACCTATTCGCTGATTTCGACGATCAGAAGCTCGCGTTCCGAAGCGTTGCGCGCATGGCTCAGCGCTTCCTGATATTCCGGCGAATGATAGCAGGCTTCCGCCGCCTCAACGCTAGGGAATTTCGCCACCACATTGCGCGGCCGCTCGCGGCCTTCAAGCTGCACGAAACGGCCACCGCGCGCGATGAACTTGCCGCCATGGGCCTCGACAGCGGGACCGGCGAGCTTGGCATATTTGCCATACGCCTCTTCGTCGATCACGGTCACGTGGGCTATCCAGAGTGCGGGCATATCAACCTCCAATCACGGCTTCCGCCGCGGCAATAGCTGCATCGGCGTTGGCCGGGTTGCTGCCGCCGCCCTGCGCCATATCGGGCCGGCCACCGCCGCCCTTACCACCCAGCTCGGCCACCGCCGCGCGCAGAATGTCCACCGCCGACAGCTTGTCTTTCAGGTCAGCCGTCACCCCAGCCGCTACCGCCGCCTTGCCATCGACATCGGCAATCAGCAGCACAGCTCCCGAGCCGATGCTGGCCTTGATCTCGTCGATCAGCGGCGGCAGATCCTTGCCGGACACGCCCGAAAGCACCTGAGCCACGAAAGGTACACCATTGATATCTTTCGGTTTCCCGGCTTCTTTGGGGCCGCCAGCCATAGCCAGCTCGCGCCGGAGCTGCGCCACCTCGCCCACCAGCGCCTTGCGCTCGTCGGCAAGCGCCTTCACCCGGTCAACCAGATCGGCAGGCTGGGCTTTCAGCAGATCGGCGATCTCGGCCACACGTTTGGCCTCGCCTTCGAGATAGGCCAGCGCCTCTTTCCCGGTCAGGGCTTCGATCCGGCGCACGCCAGCCGAGGAGGCACTGTCGCCCAAGAGCACGAACAGCCCGATATCGCCGGTGCGTTTCACATGGGTGCCGCCGCAAAGCTCGATCGAATAGGTCTGGCCCGCCGCACCTTTGCCGGTGGGGGCCGTGCCCATCGAGACCACACGCACCTCGTCGCCGTATTTTTCGCCAAACAGCGCCTGCGCGCCCATCTCGCGCGCCTCGTCCGGCGTCATCACCCGGGTTTCAACCGCGGTGTTCTGGCGGATATAGGTGTTCACCTCGCGCTCGATGTTTTGCAGCTCCTGCGGGCTCAGCGCCTTGGCATGGCTGAAATCAAACCGCAGCCGGTCGGGCGCGTTGAGCGAGCCACGCTGGGCCACATGCTCGCCAAGCTCGGCGCGCAGCGCTTCATTGAGCAGGTGCGTGGCCGAGTGATTGGCGCGGATCGCGGTGCGGCGCAGGTGATCCACCGACAGTTCGGCACCCTGCCCCACGGCCAGCTCGCCGCTTTCCACTTCAGCAAAATGGATGAACACCCCGGCGACCTTTTTGGTGTCGGTCACCTTGGCGCTGCCGCTTTCGGTGCGGATCAGCCCGGTATCGCCGACCTGCCCGCCGCTTTCGGCATAGAACGGCGTCTGGTTCACCACGATCTGCACCGTGTCGCCTGCACCTGCCTTATCGGTCGGCGCGCCGTCTTTCACCAGCGCCAGAACCTGCCCTTCGGCATGCTCGGTGTCATAGCCCAGAAACTCGGTCACGCCCTGCTTTTCGGCAATGTCGAACCAGATCGAAGCATCAGCGGCCTCGCCCGAGCCGGACCAGGCGGCGCGCGCCTTGGCCTTTTGCGCATCCATCGCGGCGTCGAAGCCTTCGGTATCAACGCTGCGGCCCTTTTCGCGCAGCGCGTCCTGCGTGAGGTCAAGCGGGAAGCCATAGGTATCGTAGAGCTTGAACGCGGTTTCGCCCGGCAGCTCGGCCGCATCGGGCAGCGCCGACAGCTCGTCATCGAGCAGTTTCAGTCCGCGATCCAGCGTCGCCTTGAAGCGGGTTTCCTCGCCCAGCAGCGTTTCCTCGATCAACAGCTGCGCGCGGCCAAGCTCGGGATAGGCCTGGCCCATCTGGCGCACCAGTTCCGGCACCAGCCGGTGCATGACCGGATCTTTCGCGCCCAGAAGATGCGCGTGGCGCATGGCGCGGCGCATGATCCGGCGCAGCACATAGCCACGGCCTTCGTTCGAGGGCATCACCCCATCCGCGATGAGGAACGAGGTAGACCGCAGATGGTCGGCGATCACCCGGTGGTGCACATTGCCGTCGCCATCGGGGTCTACACTGGTGGCATGGGCCGAGGCTTCGATCAGCGCCCGCATCAGGTCGGTATCGTAGTTGTCGTGCTTGCCCTGCAGCAGCGCGCCAATCCGTTCCAGCCCCATGCCGGTGTCGATCGACTGCATGTCGAGATCACGCATCGTGCCGTCTTCGAACTGCTCGTTCTGCATGAAGACGAGGTTCCAGATCTCGATAAAGCGGTCGCCATCTTCGTCCGCGCTGCCCGGAGGGCCGCCCCAGATGTGGTCGCCATGATCAAAGAAGATCTCGGTGCAGGGGCCACAGGGACCGGTCGGCCCCATCTGCCAGAAGTTGTCGCTGGTCGGAATGCGAATGATCCGCTCGTCCGGCAGCCCCGCCACCTTTTTCCAGATCTCCGCAGCTTCCTCATCGGTGTGATAAACTGTGACCAGAAGCTTGTCTTTCGGAATGCCGAAATCCTTGGTCAGCAACTCCCATGCGTAAGGAATGGCCTGTTGCTTGAAATAATCCCCGAACGAGAAGTTGCCGAGCATCTCGAAAAAAGTGTGATGGCGCGCGGTGTAGCCAACGTTATCAAGGTCGTTATGCTTGCCACCCGCCCGCACGCATTTCTGCGCCGTCGTGGCGCGGGTGTAATCGCGGCGCTCGATCCCGGTGAACAGGTTCTTGAACTGCACCATGCCCGAGTTGGTAAACATCAGCGTCGGGTCGTTACGCGGCACCAGCGGCGAGCTGTCGACGACCTGATGGCCGTTCTTCTCGAAGTAGTTCAGAAAGGTAGAGCGGATTTCGTTGAGGCTAGCCATCGCTTCGGGTCTTCCAGCAGTTTGGGGCCAATCGGGCCGTTGACCCCGTTTAAATGCGCGCCGCGCGCCTGTCCACAGCAGAAGGCCGGAGCATTGCCCCGGCCTTGCATTTCACTGGTTCTGAAAAGCGATCAGGCTTCCATCAGATCGTCGTCATCGCCGCTGGAGCCGAAATCGAGCCCATGGGCGGCGCGGATCTTGTCTTCGATCTCCAGCGCGATCTGCGGGTTTTCTTTCAAGAAGGTCTTCGAGTTCTCACGGCCCTGCCCGATGCGTTCATCGCCATACGAGAACCAGGCCCCGGATTTCTCGACCACGCCCGCCTTGACCCCAAGGTCCAGAAGCTCACCGGTTTTCGAGATGCCTTCGCCATACATGATGTCGAATTCCACCTGTTTGAACGGCGGCGCCACCTTGTTTTTCACCACTTTCACCCGGGTCGCGTTGCCCACAACCTCGTCACGATCCTTGATCGCGCCGATGCGGCGAATGTCGAGCCGGACCGAGGAATAGAATTTCAGCGCGTTGCCGCCAGTGGTGGTTTCGGGGCTACCGAACATCACCCCAATTTTCATCCGGATCTGGTTGATGAAGACCACCATGCATTTCGAGCGGCTGATCGAGCCGGTAAGTTTGCGCATGGCCTGGCTCATTAGCCGCGCCTGCACACCCACGCTGCTATCGCCCATATCGCCTTCAAGCTCGGATTTGGGGGTCAGCGCGGCAACCGAATCGACCACCACCATCGACACCGCGCCGGAGCGCACCAGCGTATCGACGATCTCTAGCGCCTGTTCGCCGGTATCGGGCTGCGAAATCAACAGCTCGTCCAGATCGACGCCCAGCTTGCGCGCATAGATCGGATCGAGCGCATGTTCCGCATCGACAAAGGCGCAAACACCACCCTTTTTCTGCTCTTCGGCCACGCAATGCAGGGTCAGCGTGGTTTTGCCCGAGCTTTCCGGCCCGTAGATCTCAATGATCCGGCCTTTCGGCAGACCACCAATCCCCAGGGCAATGTCGAGGCCAAGCGATCCCGTCGAGGTGGATTCTATTTCGGCCACCGGGTTGTCACCGCCAAGGCGCATGATCGAGCCCTTGCCGAATTGCCGTTCAATCTGAGCCAGGGCCGAATCCAGGGCCTTTTGCTTTTCGCTGTCGCGCTTCTTGTCCATGTCGAAAATATCAGCCGTTGCCATGTTATCATCCCTTATCACACACCCGCAGCCGGGCGTCCATCTCTGCGCGCGTTCGCCTCATGTTCTTATTTGTTCTTCTGGCACAAATAGAGAACATTACAAGGTTAATTTTTCATGAACTTTGCAGGATGACGTCGTTATTTCTGGCAATTACAAAACAACACACTGTAATATATGTAATTATTTTGCATCCGGCGTCCCGATCTGGACCGCGACCGTTTCGATCAGAGCCGAGAGCGAGAAGGGTTTTTGCAAGAACATCGAATTGGGAATCCGCGCCAGATGTTCCGAAACCGAGTCTTCGGCATAGCCAGACATGAACACCACACGCACATCGTGCCGCTTGAGCAGCGCTTCCGATACCCAGGTGGGTCCGTCGATCCCCGGCATGATCACGTCGGAGACGAACAGATCAATCCTAAGGCTGTCATCTTCCAGCTTGCGCAGCGCCTCTTCGCCGTTCTCGGCCTCGATTACCTCATAGCCCTTCAGCTTCAGCGCCCGCGAGGCAAAGGCCCGCACCGGCGCTTCATCTTCAACCAGAAACACCACGCTGCCATTTCGTTTTCCGTCATCGCCTGCGGGTTCTGGCGCTTGAGCTGCGGGTACAGGCTCAACGGCTTCCGGCTCCGGCGCGGCCTCTTGCTCAGGCTCCGGCTCGATGGGCGCGGCAACAGATTCAATCTCGGGCTCTGGCTCGGGTTCAGCTGCCGGTTCTGGCGTCGGTTCGACCACTGGCGGCACAGGCTCCACCGCGTCAGGCGCCGTGCTGGCTTTGGCTGTGGGCGCTTCGGGCAAGACCTCGCTATCGCCTGTGAAGACAGGAAAATAGAGCGTGAAGGTGGTGCCGCTGCCCTCTACCGAGTCGACAAAGATGAAGCCGCCCGACTGCTTCACAATCCCATAGGCCATGCTCAGGCCCAGCCCGGTGCCCTTGCCCGCCCCCTTGGTGGTGAAGAACGGCTCGAAGATCTTGCCGAGCTTGTCGGGGCCGATCCCATGGCCCTGATCGATCACCTTGATGGTCACATAGTCGCCCGGCATCACCACCGCGCGGTCGCGTTCCAGCGGCGCGGTCAGACGCATGTTTTCGATGCAAAGCTGGATACGCCCGCCCTTCGGCATCATCGCATCACGGGCATTCACCACCAGGTTCATCAGCACCTGTTCAAGCTGGCGCTTGTCGGCGCGCACCTTTTTCACATCGGCGTCGGCGTGGAATTCAAGCTGCACGCGCTCGCCCACCAAACGCCCGAGCAGATGGCTGAGATCGCCCATCGTATCGGCCAGATCGATCACCTCAGGCCGCAGGGTCTGTTTGCGCGAGAAGGCCAGAAGCTGCCCAACCAGCGCCGCCGCCCTGTTCGAGTTTTGCGAGATTTGCGACAGGTCGCCATAATCCGGGTCCTGCTCGTCATGGCGCAGCAACAAGAGATCGCAATGGCCGGAAATGGCGGTCAGAAGGTTGTTGAAATCATGCGCAACGCCACCCGCCAGCTGACCGATCGCCTGCATTTTCTGGCTTTGAACGAATTGAGTTTCCAGGCTTTTCAGCTCGGTCGCGTCGTTCAGCACTGCCACCAGCGCCACGCCATCGTCATCCTGAAACTGTTCCAGCGACACCTGCAGGAAGCGTTCGTCGGAATGCGAGGCGCGCAGGGTCTCGGTGCGGCTGAGATTGCGCCCCTGCCAGGCGTCGCGCAGCCAATCCGAGACCGGGCGCCCCAGCCCTTCCACTTCGTCCGCGAGATGCTTGCCGGTGGCAAATTCGTCGTTCAGCAACAGCCGCGCGCGCTTGTTGGCCATGGTGATCCGCCCGTCGCGGCCCAGCCGCAACAGCGGCACCGGCAGGCTTTCGACGATCCCCCATTCCCCAGGGCGCACGATAAACCGCGCAGGCTCCGGCAGAAGGTAGAGCTCGCGCCGCGAGGCAGAGAGCTCGGCCTCAACCACCAGCACCGGCACCGGGCCGCGCGCCGTGGTCACGTGGTGAATTTCCCCGGCTCTGAGCGGCAGATCGGAAAACACCCGCTCCAGCGCGGTTTCGCGCCCGCCCAGCAGATCGCGCAGAGCCTCGTTCATCATCAGAATTGTGCCGGTGCGCGACACCGTCATCATCGGCAGGGCAATGCTTTCGCCACTGTGAAAGCGGGCGCCATGCTCGGCGATTTCTTCCAGCCGCCATATAAAAAGCTGCGCTTTCACGCTATGCACGGCAAGGCGCACATTGCCCTTGCGCAGCACCACGTCTTCGCGTGCCGAGCCCTTGGCCAATGCCCGGTTCTGCAACCGATAGAACACCGAAGCCGGCGAGGCGAACATTTCGCCAAAAGCCTCGATCAGCGTGCCCCCAAGAACATCGCCGAAGGCCGCAATTGCAGCGGGGTTGGCGCAGCGGATCATACCGTCCCCGTCGGTGGCAAATCCGGGAGCGGCATCATTTAGCAGCACCTCGTCGAGCATCCGGATCAAGCGCACCCGGCCGCGCGCATATCGCACGCATATCGCCTTCACCAGAACCGCCAGCGCCACCAGAGCCATGCCAAGAAGCAGGAGCAAGAGTGCCACAAACCGGACCGGAACATAAAGCGCCACAGCCAGCAGCAACAGCCCGGCCAGTGAGATCCACATGACGTGCGGCTCAAATTCCAGTGCGGCCCGGGTCAGCAGATCAGGAGCGGAGACCGGAGCCGTTACTTTCGACTGCTTTTGCATTGCCTGATCCGCCTCTTCCTCGCCCGCTCAAATTATGGTGCTGCAATCTCGTTGGCCGCGTGGGCATGGTGAACACCTATAAGGCGACTAAATCAACGCCCTCCTAACGCGTCAATAGCGCGACAAAGAATCCGTCGCCGCCATCCAGCGGTGTATAGCCGCGCTGAAGCGTCAGCCGCCAGTCGGGATGACGGGCCAGAAACGCCTCGATCTGTTGGTTGTTCTCCGCCTCGATCAACGAGCAGGTCGCATAGGCGAGCGTACCGCCGGGCGCGACATAGGCCACCAATTCGTCGAGGATCGTCGCCTGGAGCGCGCAAAGCTCGGCCAAGCGGTCGGGCGTCAGATCCCATTTCCCCTGCGGGCTGCGGCGCCATGCGCCAGAGCCCGAACAGGGCGCGTCGGCAAAGACCAGATCGTAGCCTGCGGGTTTCAGACCTACCGTGCCGCTGATGCAGCGAATATCGACCCCGGCGCGCGCGGCGCGCGTGGGAATATCCGCCATCCGGGCTTGCGAGATGTCATGTGCCACCACATCGCCGCCGCTGGCCGCGAGCGCGAGGCTCTTGCCCCCACCGCCCGCACAATAGTCCAGCACCTTTGCCCCCGGCTTTGCCGGCAGCAGGGCCACGACGGCCTGACTGGCGGCATCCTGCAACTCGACCAGCCCGGTGACATAGGCGCGCGAAAGCTGCACCCGTCGCGCCCCCTCGACCACTTCCAGAGCGGTTTCGGCCAAGGCATGCGGCACAGCGGTAATATCGTCTTCTGCCAGCACCGCGATGGCCTCGGCACGGTTGGTTTTGGCAAGGTTCACCCGCAGAAACACCGGCGCGCGGTGGCGCAGCGCGTCCATGACCGGCGCGAAGTCCTCCCCCAGACGGGTCTTGAGCTCTGGGGCCAGCCAATCGGGGCAATCGAGACGGATATTTTCCGAAAGCGCCTCAAGCGCAGGTCCCGCGGGTTCTTCCGGCGTCAGCGGCTCGGGCCCATAGCCAGCCCCGCTAAACATCTCTGCCGGATCCGTGCCCGCTGCGCGCAAAGCCCCGATCATCAGCCCGCGCCCGGTTTCGGCCCCGCCAAGGGCGGCAAAGCTGCGACGGCAGCGCACCGCATCGAAAACATGATCGCGGATCGCCGCGCGGTCTTTCGATCCGGCAAAGCGGTGCCCCCGCGCCCAGTTGGTCAGCGCCTGTTCGGCAGGCGTTCCACCCAACCAAAGATCGAGCACCTCAATCGCGGCAGCGATACGGGCGGCGGGGGTCACAGGGACCTCCAGATTGATATCAGAGCCATCTCGCTATCTGTTCTCCATCGCACCCGGCTGCCCGGTCATCCATCACGAAGACAAGGAATCCGCCAGCCGGGCTCGACACCTTGTCTGCGTATTTTCCACAAAATTTCCGCAGTAAACCTATTTTTAAGACAATTGTTGGCATCTTCGGAACGAATATAGGTTTCACGAGGCAAACATGATCGACCTGTCCACATTCATCCAGCAGAACCTGCTCGATATCAGCGTGAGCGCCGAAGGTAGGCAAATTCTTCTGGCCATTTCCGGTATCCTGTTTGGTCTCCTGTTTCTGAAACCGTTTTTCGTAACGGCCATGGCCAATGTTCCGTTCCGCAATCCGCTGGCGGGTCAGTCGGGGGGCACCCTGCTTCTTGCCGGGGCCGCAATTTTGACCATCAGCATGATGATCCCGGCCCAGATCGGTCTGTTTGTCGCGGACTCGCCCGATACTCTGCTCGCAATGCAGCACACCTCGGCGCAGATCCAGGATATCTGCGATGAAAGCGGCAAAGACTGCGACACCGCCCTGCTGGACGCTCAGGTTCTCACCGCAACGGCCTGGGTGCCAGACCTGCCCACCGATACGGATCAGGTTACGGCAAACAGCATCTCGCGCCCCTGAACCAATTCATAAGCGGCCGGGCGGCATTCACTCACATAACGCCGCCCAACAGGGTATAGTCTTCACTCGATCCGGTAGTTCGGGCTCTCGCGGGTGATGCGCACGTCGTGCACATGGCTTTCCTTCAGCCCGGCGCCGGTGATCTTCACAAAAGAACAGCCGCCGCGCATATCGGCCACAGTTGCATTGCCGGTGTAACCCATCGCAGCGCGAAGACCGCCGACCATCTGGTGCAGCACCGTAGAAACCGGGCCCTTGTACGGCACCTGCCCTTCGATCCCTTCCGGCACCAGCTTGTCAGAGGCGGCATCTTTCTGGAAATACCGATCCGCCGAGCCGCGCGCCATCGCGCCGAGGCTGCCCATGCCGCGATAGCTCTTGAAGCTCCGGCCCTGATACAGGATCACTTCGCCCGGGCTTTCATCCGTGCCCGCGATCATCGACCCGACCATCGCAACCGAGGCCCCGGCAGCAATCGCCTTGGCGAAATCGCCCGAGAACTTGATCCCGCCATCGGCGATCACCGGCACATCGCCCGCCGCCTCGGCGCAATCCATGATCGCGGTCAGCTGCGGCACACCAACACCCGCCACCATCCGCGTGGTGCAGATCGAGCCGGGGCCGATGCCCACTTTCACCGCATCCGCGCCCGCGTCGATCAGAGAGCGGGTCGCGGCCCCTGTGGCAACGTTCCCGGCGATGACCTGAAAATCGCCCGACAGTGCCTTCACCCGCTGCACGGTGTCGAGCACCCCGGTCGAGTGGCCATGAGCGGTGTCGATCACGACAATATCCACCCCCGAAGCAACCAGCGCTTCGGCGCGTTCAAAGCCCGCATCGCCCACGCCCGTAGCCGCGGCCACCCGCAGGCGGCCCAGCTTGTCCTTGCAGGCGGTCGGGTTCAGCACGGCCTGTTCAGTGTCTTTCAGGGTCAGAAGCCCGGTAAGCTTGCCCTTGCTGTCGGTGACCAGCAGCTTTTCGATCCGGCGCTCGCGCATCAGGCTCTTGGCCTGATCCCGGTCGGCGGGTTCAGTGAGCATCGCGAGGTTCTGCGAGGTCATCATCACACTGACCGGCGTGTCATCCGAGGAGGCGAAGCGCATATCGCGGTTGGTGACGATCCCGACCACATGGCCCGCCTCGTCCACCACCGGGAAGCCGGTGAAATTGTACCGCTCGATCAGCGCCTTGGCATCGGCCAGCGTCTGGTCGGGGCGCAGGGTCACCGGGTTGTAAACGATACCGCTCTCAAAGCGTTTCACCCGCCGCACTTCACGCGCCTGCGCGTCAATGTCGAGGTTCTTGTGGATCACGCCCATGCCGCCCGCCTGCGCCATGGCAATGGCCATCCGGCTCTCGGTCACCGTGTCCATGGCCGCAGCCATAAGCGGAATGTTGAGCGTGATGTCTTTGGTCACGCGCGTGCGGGTATCAGCGGTCGATGGCAGAACGGAACTTTCTGCCGGCACGAGAAGGACATCGTCGAAGGTGAGCGCCTCGCGAATCTCCATGGGGTATCTCCTTGGATGCTTCGTTTGACGGCTCCCTATTTCATGCAAGTTGGGGTTTGGAAAGAGGGAAGACGCAATTTCTTGGGGCAATGCGTCAAAATGCGGGCCGATAGCGCTGGACAGTCCCAACCCGCCCATGTCCGTTTGGTCAAAAATCGGAGAAGTATGATGCAGTTGTCGGAACGGATTCGCGACCTCAAAGGCGGCGGCGATGCTTGGGCGGTGTTTTATCGGGCGCGCCAGATGGTGGCCCTAGGCGAAAGCGTGGTGGAACTGACCATCGGCGAGCCGGATATCCGCACAGCACCGGCCATTCTCGACGCGATGCACGCTTCCGCCAAGGCGGGCCGCACCGGCTATGCCGAAATTCCAGGCGCCCCGGCCCTGCGTCAGGCGGTGGCCGAGCGGGTGACGGCGCGCAGCGGCGTGCAAACCGGCCCCGAAAACGTGCATATCACCCCTGGTGGGCAAGCGGCCTTGCTAGCCGCCCATGCCGCCGTGCTCGACCCGGGCGAGACCGGGCTGTTCATCGACCCGTTCTATGCCACCTATCCCGGCACGATCTCGGCAGTCGGCGGACGCCCCCACGCCATCGCCACCCGCCCCGAGGAAGGTTTTCTGCCACGGGCCGAAGACATCACCGCCGCCGCTGCCGCAACGGGTGCCAAAAGCCTGCTGATCAACTCGCCCAACAACCCCACCGGCGCCGTCTATCCGCGCGCCACGCTGGAGGCGATTGCAGGCGCGGTCACCGAATCCGGGCTCTGGCTGATCTCTGATGAAGTCTATGACACCCAGATCTGGGAAGGCACCCATCTCACGCCCCGCGCCCTGCCCGATATGGCGGCGCGCACGCTGGTGATCGGCTCGTTTTCCAAAAGCCTCGCGATGACCGGCAGCCGCGTCGGCTGGGTGGTCGGGCCGGAAGAGGCCATCGAGGCCATCACCAACCTCTCGACCCACACCACCTTCGGGGTGCCAGGCTACATCCAACAAGCCGCGCTTTTCGCCCTCAACCAGGGCACCGCGCTGGAAGACGAGATTGCCGCGCCCTTCCGCCGCCGCCGCGCCCTCGCTCTGCAGCTTCTGGAGGGGCAGAACGTCGTGCGTCACGTCCCCGCGCAGGGGGCGATGTATCTGATGCTCGACATCCGCACCACCGGGCTCTCGGGTCAGGAATTTGCGGGCCAATTGCTCGACGCCGAGAAAATCGCGGTGATGCCGGGCGAAAGCTTCGGCAAAGCCGCCGCCGGGCATATCCGCGTCGCCCTCACGGTAGAAGACGCCGCCTTCGAAGACGCCATCGCCCGCCTGCTCCGCTTTGCCCAAGGAAAAACCGCATGACCCATGACATTGGCGCCACTTTCCGCGCGCTGCACCAGCCTGGAAATCCGTTCATCCTCGCCAATGCCTGGGATGCGGGGGCGGCGAAAATGCTGGCAGCCCTTGGGGCTCAAGCGATTGCCACCTCGTCGGCGGCGCACGCTTTCACGCTGGGCCGTCCCGATGGCACCATCAGCCGCGAGGAGGCGCTGGCCCATGCGCAGGATCTGGTTGCCGCCGTCAGCCTTCCGGTCTCGGGCGATTTGGAAAACGGCTTTGGCGATGATCCCGACACCGTTGCCGAGACCGTCCGTCTGGCAGCGGAAGTGGGGCTTGCAGGCATCTCGATCGAAGACATCCCGCAACAAGGCCTCGCCCCCTATGCCCGCGATCTGGCGATTGAGCGTATCCGCGCCGCCGCCTCTGCCGCCCGCGCCCTGCCGCGCGATTTCGTGCTGGTGGCACGTGCAGATGGGGTGATGCGCGGGGACTATGATCTTGACGAAGCGCTGGCGCGGCTGGCGGGATATGAGGCCGCCGGGGCCGATTGCCTCTATGTGCCGGTGCCCGGCTCGATTGAAGCCCAGGCGCGGGTCTGCAGCTCCACCACCCTGCCCGTCAACGCTCTGGCGGCGGGCGACTTCACCCAGGTTTCCCGCGCCACCTTTGCCAGCATCGGTGTTGCGCGCATCTCGCTCGGCTCAGCCCTTGCCCGCGCCACCCACCGGCTGATCGCCGATGCGGGCCATGCGATGTTCGAGCGCGGCGACTTTACCTCACTCCGGCACACGATCCCGGGGGCAGAGGTCGACAGATTGCTGGGGGCATAGGCCGTCTCTCAGCGCGCGATCTGCACGCCTTTGCGCCCGGCAAGGTCGGTCACGTATTGCCAGGCCACCCGGCCAGAGCGCGCGCCGCGTGTCGCCTGCCACTCGATGGCTTCGGCGCGCAGCTCGTCGTCGCTGATCGGGATACCGAACGCGGCGCAATAGCCGCGGATCATCGTCAGATATTCGTCCTGCGAACAGGGATGGAAGCCCAGCCAGAGGCCGAAACGATCCGACAGCGATACCTTTTCCTCGACCGCTTCCGAGGGGTTGATCGCCGAAGAGCGTTCATTCTCAATCATGTCGCGCGGCATCAGGTGGCGGCGGTTCGAGGTGGCATAGAAGACCACATTCTCGGGCCGCCCCTCGATCCCGCCATCGAGCACCGCTTTCAGGCTTTTGTAATGCTCATCGTCATGGCTGAACGACAGGTCATCGCAGAACAGGAGAAACCGATGCGGGCTGCCGCGCAGATGGGTCAGCAGCCGCGCCACGCTGGGCAGGTCTTCGCGTTGCAGCTCGACGATTTTCAGGGGCGTGCCCTCGGCATTCACCGCCGCATGAACCGCCTTCACCAGCGAGCTTTTCCCCATCCCCCGCGCGCCCCAAAGCAGCGCGTTATTGGCGGGCAGACCACGGGCGAATTTCCGGGTGTTTTCCAAGAGCGTATCGCGCGCCCGGTCAACGCCGATCAGAAGCGAGATATCAACCCGGCTGACTTGCGGCACCGGCATCAGACGATCAGGCGCAACATGCCAGACAAAGGCATCGGCGGAGGACAGATCAGGCGTGGCCAGCGGCGCGGGCGCGATGCGCTCCAGCGCCTCGGCGATCCGGCTCAGCGTGTCCTTCCCCATCAGTCCTGATCGTCCTTGCTCGATTTCTTGCCCAGCACATCGTCCATCGCGCCATCATAATCGATGATGTCATCCTCGGGCGTGGTGCCGTCATCCTCATTGGCCTCAGCCTTTGCCGGAGCAGGCTCGGCGGCCGCAGGGGTGTCGTCGTCCTCATCATCGTCTTCGAACCACAGCCCCTCGGCGCGCAGCCGGGCTTCGCGTTGCTTTTCAACGCGGGCGACAAGGAAGATCGAGATTTCGTAAAGCCCGTAGACCACCACGAACAGAACCACCTGCGTGGTCACATCCGGCGGGGTCACAATCGCGGCCACGGTCAGGATGCCGACCACCGCGTATTTGCGGGTGCCCCGCAGACCCGCCGCCGTGGCCAGCCCGGCCTTGCCCATCAGGGTCAGCAGCACCGGCAGCTGGAAGCACAGCCCGAAGGCCACGATCATTTTCAGGGTGATATCGAGGGTCTCGTTCACCTTGCCCTGAAACACGATCTTGATGCCGTGATCAGCAGCAGCCTGCGCCGTTTCATCGGGCGCGGTGAAATAGGCTGCGACCATCGAGGGCAGATCAGCAAAGCCAAGAAAGAAGCTCATCGCCATAGGCACGACGATGTAATGCGCGAAAGCCGCGCCGAGCAGAAACAGCGCCGGGCTGGCAATCAGGAAGGGCAGAAAGGCCTCTTTTTCGGTCTTGTAGAGCCCCGGCGCGACAAAGCGCCAAAGCTGATAGGCGATCACCGGGAAAGACAGCATCAGCCCGCCCACCATCGAGATGCGGATGAGGGTAAAGAAATATTCCTGCGGCGCGGTGTATTGCATCACCGGGTTCGGGTTGCCGAGCGCGCGCATGGTCTTTTCGATCGGCATGAGCAGGAAATCGAGCACATAGCCGCCAACCGCGAACACCAGAATCATCGCCACGACAAAGGCCAGAACCGACCAGATCAGCCGGTTGCGCAGCTCGGCCAGGTGTTCGATCAGCGGGGCGGAGCTGTCTTCGATATCGTCGTCGGTGCGGCTCATTTGCTTTCCGCCTTCTTGGTATCAGCCGCAGCTTTGGCCGCTGGCTTTTTCGCCGCCGGTTTCTTGGCTGCAGGTTTCGCCGCCGGTTTGGGGGCCGTCGCGTCGGTGCTGGCCGCGCGTTTGGCTGCGGGCTTCTTCGCCGCCGGTTTCTTGGCAGTGTCGGATTTGGCAGCAGCAGACTTGGTGGTGGCAGACTTGGCGGCAGTTTTTTTGGCTGCCGCTGTCTTCGCCGGGGCCGGTTTGGCGCTCTCGGCTGGGGCATCGGCCGACTTGGCCGCCGCTCGCTTGGTGCTGGTGGATTTGCCCGAGCTGGATTTGGCGGCGGCGGGTTTCGCCTGACCTGCCGTAGACGCCTTTTTCGTCGGCGCCTTTTTCGCAGCGGCGGGTTTGGCCTCAACCGGCGTCGTTTCGGCACTGACGGGCGCGACAACCGGCTTGGTCGCCTCGCTGGTCGCCATCGGCGCGGCGGGCTTGCCGGGTTCCCATTTCTCGAACCGATCCGCAGCCTGATTGAGCTTGTCGAGCCCGAATTGCTTCGGATTCGCCATCCCCTTCAAACTGTCGCTGACCTCGTTGATGCCGGTGTCACGCGCCGCATCGCTCATCGCACGATTGAACTCGCGCCCCAAAGCCCGGGCCTTTGCGGTGAACCGCCCGATTGTGTGGAACAGTGCCGGCAGGTCTTTCGGCCCGATCACGATCAACGCAACCACGCCGATCACCAGCAGTTCGCTCATACCGATATCGAACATGCGCGTGCTCTCCCGCCGGTGTCAGAAAGAAGTCAGACCTTGTCTTTTTCGTCTTCGGGCGTCACGTCCTTGGCACCCTCAGCGGCTTTGTCTTCGATCTCTTTCTTGCCCTCATCGACGCCTTTCTTGAAGGCCGAGATGCCTTTGCCGACTTCGCCCATCAGCGAAGACACTTTGCCACGGCCGAACAGCACCAGCACGACGACGGCGATCAGAAGCAGGCCGGGAAGGCCGATATTGTTGAGCATAGAAACGTCTCCCTCTCAGGGGCAGTCTGGCTGCCCTGACTTTTTTCCAATCCGTATCTATTCATTTCAGGGCCCGGATCAAAGGGCGAAGTTGCATCCGGGGCAAGAAAACGATCCCGCAGCACCCGCAGGATCATTTTTTGAGCACCGGATCAGAGCGTCGCATTCACTTCGCCGCCATCGACCAACACGTTCTGTCCAACAATGAACGAGGCCTGCTGCGAGCAGAGAAAAGCGCAGATGGCGCCGAAATCTTCCGCCGTCCCGTCGCGCCCCACCGGATTTGCCGCAACCCGGGCGGCCTTCTGGGCCTCAATGTCGATGCCCTTTTGCGCTGCGTTCCGGCTGTCCATGCCCCGGATCCGGTCGGTATCGTGGCTGCCGGGCAGGATGTTGTTGATGGTCACGCCCGATCCGGCCACCTGCCGTGCGGTGCCCGCGACAAAGCCGGTCAGCCCGGCGCGTGCGGTGTTGGAAAGCCCCAATGCCGCCAGCGGTGCCTTGACCGACCGGCTGGTGATGTTGACCACCCTGCCCCAGCCGCGCTGCATCATCCCCGGCACCAGCGCCTGGATCAGCGCAATCGCCGACAGCATGTTGGCGTCAATCGCTGCGATGAAGTCGTCACGGTTCCAATCGGTCCAGACGCCCGGAGGCGGCCCACCGGCATTGGTGATCAGAATATCGACCTCACCCGCGGCTTTCAGCACCTTGGCCCGGCCCTCTTCGCTGGTGATATCCGCCGCCACCGCAACCACCTCAACGCCATAGCGCTGCCGGATCTCCTCGGCGGTCGCCTCCAGCACCTCGGCGGTACGGGCGTTCAGAACCAAGTTCACCCCTTCGCTCGCCAGCGCCTCAGCCGAACCGCGCCCGAGCCCTTTTGACGAGGCGCAAACCAGCGCCCGTTTGCCGCGAATTCCGAAATCCATTGCCCTGTCTCCCTGCTGCCTTTGCGCTTTCGCCTCGCGAAGCCCACTTGATTCGTCCACCTTACGGCACCTGCCGTTTTGCAGACAATCTGATCGGTCAGGCCGCGTTGTTTGGAAATTCCGAACAGCCACTCGCCTTTTGGTTGAAGTGTTTACGATAAGATTAAGGATTTGTTGACCAATTATTCAATGAGTCCTACCTTCTATTCGTGCGTTTTGGGGATCACGCACATGGGGAATGGGATAATGGAAAACAGGAACCAGGCAGGCATGCCGGTACGCCACCTATCGGTGTACGAGGCTATTTCGTTTTGTGTCAAAGAAGGTGCCAATCGTGGCGATGCACTTAGCGATGCCTCGGAGCTTGTTCATGACGATATATATGAACTGAGCGAGCATGCCGCGACGAAACGGCTTGCGCTGTCGGTGGATGAGTCGGGTGGCAGCTTCCACGTTGCAGAGACCACAGAAACCGGTCAGCCGGGAGCCCCCGTCTATCTGGATTGCATGCTCACCTTCATGGGGCCGGAACGCGACGCCTGCGAGGCGCTGGTTTTCGTCGAGGTTGATGCCGATACCGGCCTGATCGCCGAAATCTACATGCTGCCGCTTTCGCCCTTTGCGACGAAAACCGGCTACACGCTGGTGACGATTGACCGCGAAAGCGCCCCGGCCCGGCTGGCCGCCAGTGCGACCGTAGCCTTCACCCGCGGCACCAAGATCACCATGGCCGATGGCTGCCAACGCGCCATCGAAGATCTGCAGCCGGGCGACAAGGTTCTGACCCGCGATTCCGGCCCGCAGGAAGTGCGCTGGGTCGGCTTGCAGACCCTGCGTGCCACCGGCACCTTCGCCCCGATCACCATCAAGCCCGGAACACTTAACAATACCGATACGCTGGTTGTTAGCCCCAATCACCGCCTGTTCATCTATCAGCGCGTCGATGCGCTGGGGGCCGGCCGCAAGGAAGTGCTGATCAAGGCGGGGCTGCTGGTCAACGGCACCTCGGTCACTCAAGAAACCGGCGGCTTTGTCGACTATTTCCAGATCCTCTTCGACAAGCACGAAATCATCTATGCCGAAGGCATTGCTGCCGAGAGCCTGTTTGTTGAGACGAATGTTGGCCAGGCCGTGCCGGAAGAACTGACCCAGGTTCTGCAAACGTCGCGCCGCCAACAAGCTCCGCGCGCCCGCGAGCTGAGCGCAACCGATCTCGCGCCTCGGCACAACACCGTCGAACTGCTGCGCCGCGTCTCGGGCCTCTAAGGCGGAATACCCTGAAATTTCAACCACCGCAGATATCAAAATGCGGTGGTTGCCTTGGCGTTCGCCGATCTGAATTTTCTTATCTTCTTCCCTCACATCGCCCGTGATCGCAGCGCGATGTGAGTTTGTTGGGGTTTTAGCTGCGCGCTGCCGGATTTCGACTCCACGCTGTCACGCCGCCTCACCCCGTCTCACCCGCTTGTGTCAGAGCCCCCTCTCGTTCTCCGGCATTGCCTGCCCCAACTAGGGTACAGGACCGAGAAACACGTCCCGCCTTCCATTCACTGGAGGCAGAACCGCCCCGGCTCTGGGGCACAGAGAAAGGAACGACCAATGCGCAAACTTCTTATCCCGCTCGCCATCGCAGCCACCCTCGGGGCCTCGGGCGCTGCCCTTGCGGCCACCAGCATGGGCACCGTGGCAACGATCAGCCCGCTGCTTGGCACGGTGACGCTGACCGATGGTTCGGCCTACAGGTTCGACCTCATGAACGCCAACGCGCTGAGCAATTTCATGGCCGGTGACAAGGTGACGATCGACTATGTTGGCGGCAGCGCCGATGCCCTCGCCATCTCGCCGCAGGGCTAAGAAAGGCAGGCGTCGGGTTCCTCCCGCCCGGCGCCTTCCAACCCATCCCAACAATGCGCATCGGGTGCCGCTTCCCCATTGCCGCGCAACAGCTTCCCGCCTATATCCGCGCTCATGTTGGACACACCCGAAACCCGCCCCGCTCTGCCACCGGAAATTGCCCGGCGGCGCACCTTTGCCATCATCTCGCACCCCGATGCGGGCAAAACCACGCTGACCGAAAAGTTCCTGCTTTATGGTGGCGCGATCCAGATGGCCGGACAGGTGCGGGCCAAGGGCGAAGCGCGGCGCACGCGCTCGGACTTCATGCAGATGGAAAAAGACCGGGGCATTTCCGTCTCGGCCTCGGCGATGTCGTTCGATTTCGGCAAATACCGCTACAACCTCGTTGATACCCCCGGCCACTCGGACTTTTCCGAAGACACCTATCGCACGCTCACGGCGGTGGATGCGGCGGTGATGGTGATCGACGGCGCGAAGGGCGTGGAAAGCCAGACGCAGAAGCTCTTTGAAGTCTGCCGGATGCGTGACCTGCCGATCCTGACCTTCTGTAACAAGATGGACCGCGAGGCGCGCGACACGTTTGAGATCATCGACGAAATTCAGGAAATGCTGGCGATCCACGTGACGCCCGCCAGCTGGCCCATCGGCATGGGCCGCGATTTTCTGGGCTGCTACGATCTGATCCACGACCGGCTGGAGCTGATGGACCGCGCCGACCGCAACAAGGTGGCGGAAAGCGTGAAGATCGAGGGGCTCGACGATCCGAAGCTCAAGGAGCACGTGCCCGCCGATCTGCTCGCCAAGCTGCGCGAAGAGGTCGAGATGGCGCGCGAGCTTCTGCCCGCCATTGACGCAAAAGAAGTGGCCGCCGGGATGATGACGCCAATCTGGTTTGGCTCGGCGATCAACTCCTTCGGCGTGCAGGAGCTGATGAACGGCATCGCCGAATATGGCCCAGAGCCGCAGCCCCAGAAAGCCGAGCCGCGTATGATCATGCCGGAAGAGACCAAAGTGTCCGGTTTCGTGTTCAAGGTGCAGGCCAATATGGATGCCAAGCACCGCGACCGCGTGGCCTTTGTGCGCATCGCCTCAGGGCATTTCCAGCGTGGGATGAAGCTCACCCATGTGCGCTCGAAAAAGCCGATGGCAATTTCCAACCCAGTGATGTTCCTCGCCTCCGACCGCGAGCTGGCCGAAGAGGCCTGGGCTGGCGATATCATCGGCATCCCGAACCACGGCCAGCTGCGCATCGGCGACACGCTAACCGAGGGCGAGGCGCTGCGCGTCACCGGCATTCCAAGCTTTGCCCCCGAACTGTTGCAGGGCGTGCGGGCGGGCGACCCGATGAAGGCCAAGCACCTTGAAAAGGCGCTGATGCAATTTGCCGAAGAGGGCGCCGCCAAGGTCTTCAAGCCCAATATCGGCTCCGGCTTCATCGTCGGCGTCGTCGGCGCGCTGCAATTCGAGGTTCTGGCCAGCCGGATCGAGCTGGAATACGGGCTGCCGGTGCGCTTCGAAGCCTCGCAATTCAACTCCGCGCGTTGGGTGTCGGGTCCGAAGGCCGAGATGGAGAAGTTCATCAACGCCAATAAACAGCACATCGCCCATGATCACGATGGCGACCCGGTCTACCTCACCCGCCTGCAATGGGATATCGACCGCGCCGAGCGCGATTATCCCGAGCTGAAGCTGAGCGCGACGAAGGAAATGCACGGGGAATAAGGGCCGAGGGGGCACTGCCCCCTCGCCCGCTCCGGTGTTTGCCCCTTGAAGGACGAACGGCCTGACCGGGGAAAATCCTGACAATTGCCCCTCGCCCCGGCCCGCGCCCTCGGCTATGCCGATCCCATGGTCGCGCTTCGATATCTCAACCTGGCCCTTCTGGTGCTCTTCCCCATCGCCTGGTTCGCGCCGCTTCTGCGGGCGGGGATCAATCTGCCGCTGTTCGGCACGAAGGCAATCAGCGTGGTCTCGGGCTTGCAGGTACTCTGGGAAACCGATGTTTTCCTCGCGCTGCTCGTCACCTTCTTTGCAATCTTCGCCCCGCTCCTGAAAGTGATCGGCGTGGCGCTGGTACAGTTCGGACTGATGCGGCGCAAAGTGCTGCCGGTTTTGAACCTGCTGGGTAAGCTGGCAATGGCCGACATCTTTCTCATCGCGCTCTATATCGTCGTGGTGAAAGGCGTGCATCTGGCTCGCGTCGAAACCGGTTGGGGGCTGTACCTCTTCACCTTCTGCGTGCTCGCCTCTCTGGTGACGAGCCTGATGACGGCAAAACGGAGGGCAGGATGACGATGCAACAGGCCGCCCGAAACACACAGCAACCAAATTCCGAGACACACTGATGGCAAAAGCCCCCTCCTTTATCTGCCAGTCCTGCGGCACCGCCCAATCAAAATGGTCGGGGCGCTGCGACGCCTGCGGCGCGTGGAATTCGATTGTCGAGGAAGAACCGCTCTCCTCCGGCCCGGCTTCGAAAACCCTCGGCGCAACCCGGGGGCAGAAGGTGCAGCTGACCGATCTGGCCACCGAGGAGGCGCCGCCGCCCCGCACGATCTCAGGGATGGAGGAGTTCGACCGGGTTCTGGGCGGCGGTCTGGTACCCGCCTCGGCCATTCTCGTGGGCGGCGATCCGGGGATCGGCAAATCCACCCTGCTCTTGCAAGCCACCGCGAGTTTCGCCCGCAAAGGCTTGAAATGCCTCTACATCTCTGGCGAGGAGGCCGCCGCACAGGTGCGGATGCGCGCCCAACGTCTTGGTCTGTCCGATGCGCCGGTGAAGCTCGGCGCCGAAACCAATCTGCGCGACATCCTCACCACTCTGGAAGCCGAAGCGCCGGATCTGGTGGTGATCGATTCGATCCAGACCATGTGGGCCGATCATGTCGGCAGCGCCCCCGGCAGCGTCGGCCAGGTCCGCGCCGCCGCCCATGAGCTCACCAGCTTTGCCAAGCGTAAGGGCGTCTCGGTGATCCTTGTCGGCCATGTCACCAAGGACGGTCAGATCGCCGGCCCCCGGGTGGTTGAGCATATGGTCGACACCGTGCTCTATTTCGAAGGCGAGCGCGGTCATCAGTTTCGCATCCTGCGCGCGGTGAAAAACCGCTTTGGTCCGGCCGACGAAATCGGCGTGTTCGAGATGACCGGCGGCGGGCTGGCGGAAGTCACCAACCCCTCCGCCCTGTTCCTGGCAGAACGCGAAGAACCCGCCCCCGGCTCGGTGGTCTTTGCCGGGATCGAGGGCAGCCGCCCGGTTCTGGTGGAATTTCAGGCGCTTGTTGCGCCCTCCTCGCTGGCCCAGCCACGCCGCTCGGTGCTGGGCTGGGATGGCGGACGGCTGGCGATGATCCTTGCGGTGCTGGAAGCGCGTGTTGGCATCCCCTTTGCCGGGCTCGATGTCTATCTCAACGTGGCGGGCGGGATGAAAATCTCCGAACCCGCCGCCGATCTCGCCGTGGCCGCTGCGCTGCTTTCCGCTCGTGAAGACGCCGCCCTGCCCCGGGAAACAGTAATTTTCGGAGAAATCTCGCTATCTGGAGCCCTTCGTCCGGTCTCGCAGGCGGAAAACAGGTTGAAAGAAGCCCAAAAACTTGGTTTCACAACGGCCATTGCCCCGGCGCGTTCGAAATTTGGACAGGGTGCCGGTATGGGGCTGACCACAATGACCGATCTGGCCAGCTTTGTCGGCGAGGTTTTCGGGGCAGGATAATAGCGGAGGCAGGCAGGTATGGAAGGTTTCACGATCGTCGACGGAGGCGTCGCACTGGTCATTCTGGTTTCGGCCATCCTCGCCTATTCGCGCGGTTTCGTGCGCGAGGGCATGGCCATTGCCGGTTGGGTGATCGCCGCAATCGTGGCCTATATGTTCGCCGCCCAGGCGGTGCCGCTGATCAAGGAAATCCCGGTTCTCGACAAGTTTCTTGCCGATAGCTGCGAGCTGAGCCTGATTGCTGCCTTCGGCGCGGTCATGGCGGTGGCGCTGGTGGTGGTGTCGATCTTCACCCCGCTGATGGCCTCGGCAATCCAGCGTTCAGCGCTGGGCGGTCTGGATCAGGGCTTGGGCTTTGCCTTCGGTGTGGTGCGGGGCCTCGTGCTCGTGGCCATCGCGCTGGTGGTCTATGACCGTCTGGTGGTGACCGATACCGTGCCGATGGTCGACAATTCGCGCACCGCGCGGGTCTTTGCCCGACTGAGCGGGCAGATTGACGAGCAGATCCCGACTGATGCGCCGGGCTGGATTCTGAGCCGTTACGAAGCGTTGGTTTCGACCTGTGGGGCCGGATCGACCACGCCCACAGCCACCAACTGACCCGTCACTCCGCCGCCATCCCGGATCTGAACCGGCGTCGATAGGCGCCGGGCGTCAGGCCGATGCGCGCCTGAAACATCCGCCGAAAGGCCGAGACATCTTCATAGCCCACATCCCAGGCGATCCGCGCCACCGCGTCATCGCAAGCTTCCAGCCGGTCCTGCGCCCGCGCCAGCCGCAAAAGCTGCAGATATTCCCCCGGCGGATGCCCGGTAGCGTTTCGGAAATGCCGCACAAAGCTGCGCTCCGATTGCCCGGCCTCACGCGCCATATCGGCGATGCTCACCGCGCCCGAAAGCTGCCCGGCCAGCCAATGCTGCACCTTGAGCACGCGCCGGTTGCCATGATCCATTCGAGGCTGAAATCGGGCATAGTGGCTTTGCGCCCGACCTGACGCGTCGATCAGACAGTAATGCGCCAGCGCGTTGCGCAGCTCGGGCGAATGCAGCCGCCCGACCAGATGCAGCACCAGATCGGCCCAGGCCATCAGCCCGCCTGCGGTGATAATATCGCCGTCATCCACGACCAGCCGCGCCGGATCGAGCGCCACTTTGGGAAAGCGGGCGCGAAACCCGTCGGCCAGCGCCCAATGGGTGGTGGCAGGGCGCCCGTCGAGCGGCCCGCAATCCGCCAGCAACAAGCTGCCCGCGCAGACCGAGGTGATCAACGTGCCCGTGGCGTGCAGGCTCTGAATGGCGGCGCGAAACCCGTCATCGCCCGCCAGTTCGTCACTCACCCCCAGCGCAGGCGGCAGGATCAACACATCCGCCCGCTTCACATCACCGGGGCTGGCGTGAATGCTGGTGACAAACTCCGTGCCATCACCGGCAAAGCGGCTGGCAAAGGCAAACATATCCACCATCCCGAGCAGCGCCGCCTGCTGGGCACCGGGATAGGCGATCAGGGCAATGCGCAGGGTCTTTGGCATGATCAGCACCTTTTTTGTCATATCCGCCAGTTTCGCCCTAACAGCTTTGCACGCATCCTGTCCACCAACCCAAGATGAAAGGACATGCCATGTCGCGCCCCGCTCTTTTGCTGATTGATATCCAGAACGACTATTTCCCCGGCGGGAACTGGGAGGTTCACGAGATGGAAGCCGCCGCGAACCGGGCCGCCGAGGCGCTGAAAGCCGCCCGCGCCGCGGGTGCCCCGGTGATCCATATCCGCCACGAGGCCCGCAACCCTCTGATTCCGTTCTTTCGACCCGGGACGACCGGGGCCGAGATTCATACCAGCGTCGCCCCCGCCCCCGGTGAACCGGTGATCCTGAAGCACCGTCCCAATTCCTTTCTGGGGACCGATCTCGAAGACCGGTTGGCCGATCTCGCCCCCGATCGGCTGTTGATCGCGGGCGCGATGAGCCAGATGTGCATCGACGCCACCACCCGCGCGGCGGCCGATCTGGGTCATGAGGTTACGGTGCTTCACGATGCCTGTGCGGCAAAGGCGCAGGGTTTTGCCTGCCACGCCGTGCCCGCGCCCATGGTTCATGCGACAATCATGGCCGCGCTCGCGGGCACCTATGCCGAGGTTCTGACCAGCCGCGAAGTTATCAGCCGTTATCTGTGATAGTTTCGTGACAGGCCCGGCTGGGGGCGCTATGAGGGGCGCAACTCCTCATAGCCGGATTCGGAACAGCTGCCCATGCCATCTTGCGCATCCCTGCCGCCCGCTCATCCTTTCGACGATGACAAACTGAAAGAAGAGTGCGGCGTCTTTGGCGTACTCGGCCTTGCCGACGCTGCCAACTTCGTCGCCCTCGGTCTGCACGCCCTCCAGCATCGGGGCCAGGAAGCCGGGGGGATCGTCAGCCACGACCCCGCCGAAGGCTTCAACTCGGTGCGTCGCTTCGGCTATGTGCGCGACAATTTCACCAAAGCCAGCCTGATGGAAACCCTGCCGGGGCCGATCGCCATCGGCCATGTGCGCTATTCCACCGCTGGCAAGAAGGGCGCCGCGATCCGCGACGTTCAGCCCTTCTTTGGCGAGTTCTCGATGGGCGGTGCGGCGATTGCCCATAACGGCAACATCACCAATGCCGACGAGCTGCGCCGCGAGCTGATCGACCGTGGCTCGATCTTCCAGTCGTCCAGCGATTCCGAATGCATCATCCACCTGATGGCGCGTTCGATGCAGAAAACCATCTCCGAACGACTCGAAGACGCGCTGCGCCGGGTCGAAGGGGCGTTTTCCATCGTCGCGATGACCCGCACCAAGCTCATTGGTGTGCGCGACGCGCTCGGGGTGCGTCCGCTGGTTCTGGGGCAACTTGGCGATGGCTGGGTGCTCAGCTCGGAAACCTGCGCGCTCGACATCATCGGCGCCAAATTCGTGCGCGAGATTGAGCCGGGCGAGATGGTGGTGATTTCGGAAGATGGAAGCCTTGAAAGCCGCCGCCCGTTCCGCGCCCGCAAGCCGCGCTTCTGCATCTTCGAGCATGTCTATTTCTCGCGCCCCGATTCGATCATCGGCGGGCGCTCGGTCTACGAAACCCGCCACCAGATCGGGGTGGAGCTGGCGCGTGAAACGCCGGTCGATGCCGATCTGGTCTGCCCGGTGCCGGATAGCGGCACCCCCGCCGCCATCGGCTTCGCCGCCGAAAGCGGCATTCCCTTTGGTCTCGGCATCACCCGCAACCAATATATGGGCCGCACCTTCATCGAGCCGACCGAGCAGATCCGCAATATGGGCGTGCGTCTGAAGCTGAACGTCAACCGCGCGCTGGTCGCGGGCAAACGGGTGATCCTCGTTGATGACTCGGTGGTGCGCGGCACCACCAGCCGCAAGATCAAGGACATGATCCTCGATGCGGGCGCCAAAGAGGTGCATTTCCGTATCGCCTCCCCGCCCACCTCCTGGCCCTGCTTCTACGGGGTCGATACACCCGAGCGCTCGAAGCTGCTGGCAGCGCAGATGACCGAAGACGAGATGCGCGACTATCTCGGCGTCGACAGCCTCAAATTCATCTCGCTAGACGGGCTCTACCGCGCGGTCGGTCAGGCCAATGGCCGCGACCCGAAAGAGCCCGCCTATTGCGATGCCTGCTTCTCGGGCGAATATCCGGTGGCTCCCACCGATATGCTCGCCAAGGGATTTCAGCTGAAACCCGCTGAATAGGGGCAGGTTTCGCCCCTCTTTCAGCGACACCTTGCCGGTTTGCCCCTCTGGGCCCGGCAGGGTTTTGCCCGTGCGCCCGCGCGCCGCTTTTCCTTCCTCCGCCCAGCCCCTAGCTGCCGGAAGACGGAAACGCGGAGACATCCATGGCATTACCACCCCCTTTTGACGGCAGGAAAATCGTGGCCGAAAAGGCCACGCAACGCGCTGCACTCAATCTGCACAGCGTGGCGCTTCTGGGCATCGCCGGCAAACCCGGCGACCGACAGGCGCTCCTGCGCAGCGGCAAGGGCGAGATCGAGACGGTGCGCACCAGCGATCTCAGCATGGCCGGGATCGTGATGGAGATCGGCGCGGGCGAGGCCCGGTTCTGGCGCGCGGGCAGCGAGCTGGGTCTGTCTCTGCCCACCGCCTGATCCTTGCCAGAACAGCGGTTCAGCGGCATGATCGGATCATGGAAACCGAACGCAGCCACGACGACTATCTTTCCACCCTGCCCGCAGATCAGCGCGCGGCGCTACAAGATCTGCGAGACACCATCCTGTCGGCCGCGCCGGGTGCGCGCGAGGTGTTTTCCTACGGGGTTCCCGCCTTCCGGGTTGGTCCCGGCAAGGGCAACGTGCTGGTGGGATATGCCGCGATGAAGGCCCATTGCGGGTTTTACGTGTTTGAAGGCGATCTGGTGGCCCGCTTTGCCGACAGGCTCGGCGAGTTCTCAATCGCCAAAGGCACGGTGCGGTTCACCCATGACCATCCCCTGCCCCGTGATCTGGTGCGCGAGATGGTCAAGGCCCGTCTGGCCGATATTGGCTAAGCGCGGCGCTATCGCACACTGGACAGGCGCGCGCTTGGGTGAGATACCGTCGCAACGCTGCGTGGGAGATCATCATGGCCGAAAAAATCGCTCTCATCACCGGGGCATCGCGCGGACTTGGCGCGGCTTTGGCGGTGGAACTGGCACCCACCCATCATATCGTCGCCGTGGCCCGCACCACCGGCGCGCTGGAAGAGCTTGACGACCGGATCAAGGCCGCTGGCGGCGAAGCCACGCTGGCCCCAATGGACATCACCCAGCCGGAAGCGATGCAACAGCTCTGCCGGGCGATCTATGATCGCTGGGGCAAGGTCGATGTCTGGGCACACACCGCCATTGAGGCGATGCAGCTGACCCCGACAACGCATCTGGCGCTGCAGGATAAAGACTGGGACCATTCGCTGAAGGTCAATGTCGACGCCACCGCGCGGCTGATCGCCTATGTGGCCCCGCTTCTGGGTGAAGACGGCATCGCGGCCTTCTTCCGTGACGGCCATGCGGGCGAGAAGTTCTTCGGCGGCTACGGCGCCACCAAAGCCGCGCAGATGGCGCTGGCGGAAAGCTGGCAATGGGAAGCCGAACGGGTCGGGCCGCGGGTCAAGATCGTGACCCCCAAACCGCTGGCCACCGCCATGCGTGCGCGCTTCTATCCCGGCGAGGATCGTTCCGAACTCGCCTCGCCCGTCGAAGAGGCCCAGCGACTTCTGCCGGAAATCCTTGGCTGACAGTCCGCTTGCCCGCGCCGCCTGCCTCGCCTATTGAAAGGCAAAGCAACTGGGGCGGTTCGATGCGCATTCTCATCACCAATGACGACGGGATCAATGCTCCGGGCCTGACCGTGCTGGAACAGATCGCAGCCGAGATTGCCGGGCCGGACGGCGAGGTCTGGACGGTTGCGCCGGCTTTCGAGCAATCCGGCGTGGGCCACTGCATTTCTTATTCGCGCCCGATGATGCTGGCCGAGCTGGCTCCGCGCCGCTTTGCCGCCGAGGGCACGCCTGCCGATTGCGTGCTGGCCGCGATTGGCGACGCGATGCCGGGCCGCCCCGATCTGGTGCTGTCCGGGGTGAACCGGGGCAACAATGCCGGGGAAAACACCCTTTATTCCGGCACGATTGGCGCAGCGCTTGAGGCCGCGCTGCAAAACCTGCCCGCGATTGCACTCTCGCAATATTACGGGCCGGGCAATGCCGATCTTGACGATCCGTTCGAAGCCGCCCGGGTTCACGGCGCCAGCGTGGTGCGCCGATTGCTCGATCACGCGCCTTGGGACGAAGGCGACGATTACCGGCTGTTTTACAACGTGAACTTCCCGCCGCTTGCCGCCAATGATGTGCGGGGCACCCGCGCGGCATCGCAAGGCTGGCGGCGCGATACCTTCTTTTCTACCGAACCTACCAGCTCGCCTTCGGGGCGGCGCTTTCTCTGGATCAAGGGCGGCCCGCAGCACGAGCCGACTGGGCCGGGCACCGATGTCACCGCCAATCTTGACGGCTTTATCTCGGTCACCCCGATGCGGGCTGATCTCACCGCCCATGACCGGCTGGCCGCGTTGAACGGGATCTTCGCATGAGTGACGCGGCCCCCATCGACGCCGAACGCAAGATGCAGTTCCTCTACGCGCTGCGCTCCAAGGGGGTGACCAACGCCCGCGTGCTGAACGCGATGGAAGCGATTGACCGCGGTCGCTTTGTTACCGGCGTGTTCGAAGACCGCGCCTACGAGGATATGGCCCTGCCCATCGCCTCCGGGCAGACCATCAGCCAGCCCTCGGTGGTCGGGTTGATGAGCCAGGCGCTGGATGTGCAGCCCAAGAACAAGATACTCGAAGTCGGCACCGGCTCGGGCTATCAAGCCGCGATCCTCGCCAAGCTGGCGCGGCGGGTCTATACCATCGACCGTCACCGCACCTTGGTGCGCGAGGCGCGGCAGGTGTTCGAGGCGCTCGATCTGCACAATATCACCGTGATCATGGGCGACGGATCCTTCGGCCTGCCCGAACAGGCGCCGTTTGACCGGATCATTCTGACAGCTGCGGCAGAAGACCCCCCGGGGCCGCTCTTGGCTCAGCTCGCAATCGGCGGTATCATGGTGTTACCGGTAGGCCAGTCCGACGCGGTGCAGACCCTATTGAAGGTGACGCGCCTTGAAAGCGGATATGATTATGAAGAGCTTATGCCGGTGCGGTTCGTACCTCTGCTGGAAGGGCTGGGGTAAAAATATTTGGCATGGAAAATGCCTGATGAATTGCCGGACACGCCACAAGAGCGCGCCGGTGGAGGACAGGCCCAAAGGGCCCGAAGAGGATGAGAGCATGAGTTTCCCCCGAAAATCAGCGCGGTTCGGCCTTGCGGCTGTATCGCTTCTGGCACTGGCAGGCTGCGGCGATGGGCTCGATTTCGATCTGCGCGGGCTGGCCGGTGGCTTTTCAACCAGCGCGGCCGCCAATGGTGCGCGCGTCGCTGCCCGCCCGGACCCTGATGCCCGCGGTGTGATTTCCTATCCCACCTATCAGGTGGCCATGGCCCGCGGCGGCGAAACCATTGCGCAGATGGCCGCAAGGCTGGGCTTTGGCGCCAACGAGCTGGGGCGCTATAATGGCATTCCGCCGGAAAGCACTCTGCGCGCTGGCGAAATCATCGCCCTTCCGCGTCAGCTGGGCATTGCCGGACCGACGAATGCCACCACCCTGCCCGGCACCATTGATGTGACCACGCTGGCAGGCAATGCGCTTGATCGTGTGGGCAGCACGCCCGCAGCACCCGGCGCGGCGAGCACCGCCACGCAGGAACCCGTGCGCCATCAGGTGGAACGCGGCGAAACCGCCTATACCATCGCCCGGCGCTACGGCGTCTCGGTGCGGGCTCTGGCGGAATGGAACAGCCTCGATAGCTCGCTGACGGTGCGCGAAGGCCAATATCTGCTGATCCCGACCGTGATCGGGCAAACCACGCTGGCCAGCGCCGCGCCCGATGCCTCGGCGCCCGGCGAAGGCAGCGTCACCCCGCTGCCGCCCTCGGCCTCGGAACCGCTGCCGGTCCAAAGCCCGGTGACGACCACGGCGGCCCCTCCGCCCTCGCCCAACCTCGCCGCAGATCGCACCCCGGTTTCGACCGCCCGCATGGCGATGCCGGTGGATGGCAAGGTGGTGCGTGGCTTTAACAAGGGCAAGACCGACGGGATCGATATTGCCGCCGCCGCCGGTAGCCCGGTGCGCGCCGCCGAAGCGGGCAGCGTCGCCGCGATCACCCGCGACACCAATCAAGTTCCCATTCTGGTGATCCGCCACGCCAATAACGTGCTGACGGTCTATGCCGGGATCGACAATATCAAGGTGGCCAAGGGCGACAGCGTGCAGCGCGGGCAAGTGATTGCTGCGGTGCGCGATGCCAGCCCCTCGTTCCTGCATTTCCAGGTGCGCGAAGGCACGCTGGCGGTCGATCCGCTCGGCTATCTGAACTAAGGCACGTCGTTTGAGATTGTTATACGAACGCCCGGCCCCGTGCCGGGCGTTTCAGCTTGAGGGCGTAGAAACCACGCCACCACCCACCGCCGCCGCCACGCCGGTGGTGGTGGGGCAAGAGGTCGGCAATCCGCGTGCCACGCGCACCGCAAGATAGGCAAAGGCCTGCGCTTCCAGCATATCGCCATCCAGCCCGACCTCTTCGACCGGCAGAACCGGACAGGCAAGCGCCTCGGCAAGCCCCGCCATCATCGCAGCATTCTTCCGCCCGCCACCCGACACCAGCAGCTGCGCAGGCGGCTCCGGGCAATGCTCCATCCCGCGCGCCACGGCGGCCACCGCACAGGCGGTCAGCGTCGCAGCCGCATCTTCATCTGACAGCTCTGCCACAACCTCGGCCAACCCGGCAAAATCGTTCCGGTCCAAAGACTTCGGCGGCATCCGGTAGAAATAGCCATGCTCCAGAAAGGCCTCGACCACGCCTTTATCCACAGTGCCGGACGCAGCCAGCGCCCCGCCTTCATCGCAGCTCAGCCCAAGCCGCGTCTGCATCAGATCGTCAATCGGCGCATTGGCCGGGCCGGTATCGAAGGCGATCAGCGCCCCCTCCGCCTCTGGCCGGTCTTTCGTCGGATCAACCCATGTCAGGTTGCCGACTCCGCCAAGATTGAGGAACGCCACCGGTGCCTCGGCCCCGATCCATTTGGCGCAGGCGAAGTGGAAGAACGGCGCCAGAGGCGCGCCTTCGCCCCCCAATGCAATATCGGACGAGCGGAAATCCCAGGCGACCGGGCGGCCCAGCACCTCGGCGATGATCTGCCCGTCGCCGAGCTGATGCGTGCCGCGCCCCTTCGGCTCATGCGCAAGGGTCTGGCCGTGAAACCCGATCAGCTCGGCCCCCTTGAACCGGCTCAACAGCCCCACATGCGCCGCCTCGACCAGCTCCGCCGCTGGCTCCAGATCCTCATCGCCCGGCCAGCGCCCCAGCACCGACTTCAGCAAGGCCACCTCGCCCGCGCAATAGGGCCGGTAGCCGGTTTCGCCGAATTCCAGAATGCGTTCGCCATCGGTCAGAACCATCGCGGCATCGACGCCATCGAGCGAGGTGCCCGACATCGCCCCCAAAGCCCAGACTGGCCCCTCTTTCATCATCCCTTTTCCTCCGAGGCTCCCCCCGATATAGAGAGGCACGCCGATAGAGAATGGACCCAAAAGCGATGACCTACCATCCCAAATCAGACTTCATGCGTGTGATGATCGAGCGCGGCTTTCTGGCCGATTGCACGGATTATCAAGCGCTTGACGAGGCCCTGGTCGATGGGGTCGTCCCGGCCTATATCGGCTTCGACGCCACGGCGTCGTCTTTGCATGTGGGCTCGCTCATCCAGATCATGATGCTGCGCTGGCTGCAAAAGACCGGCCACAAACCGATCGTGCTCATGGGCGGCGGCACCACCAAGGTGGGCGACCCCTCCTTCCGCGCCGACGAGCGCCCGCTGCTGACCGAAGCGCAGATCGACGACAATATCGCCGGGATCAAGCAGGTATTTTCGCACTATGTCAGCTTTGGCGACGCTGCGAATGACGCGGTGATGGTCAACAACGCCGAATGGCTCGACGATCTGAACTACCTCAGCTTCCTGCGCGATATCGGGCGGCATTTCTCGGTCAACCGGATGCTGAGCTTCGAAAGCGTGAAATCGCGTCTGGATCGCGAGCAAAGCCTGAGCTTTCTCGAATTCAACTACATGATCCTGCAAGCCTATGATTTCCTTGAGCTGAACCGCCGCTATGGCTGTCTGCTGCAAATGGGCGGCTCCGATCAGTGGGGCAATATCGTCAACGGCATCGACCTGACCCGTCGGGTGCTGGATCACGAAATCTACGGCCTCACCTCGCCGCTGCTGACCACTTCGGACGGTAAGAAGATGGGCAAAAGCCAATCTGGCGCGGTCTGGCTGAATGGCGACATGCTGAGCGCCTATGAGTTCTGGCAGTTCTGGCGCAACACCACCGATGCCGATGTCGGCCGCTTCCTGAAGCTCTACACCGAGCTGCCGCTGGAAGAGTGCGAACGGCTGGGTTCTGCCGAAGGGGCCGCGATCAACGATTCCAAGATCGTGCTGGCCAACGAGGTGACGGCGCTTCTGCATGGCCGGGCCGCGGCCGAAGCCGCCGCAGCCACCGCGCGCGAAGTGTTTGAAAAGGGCGGCGTCGGCGACGACCTTCCCACCCTCGCCCTGCCGGTCAGCGAGCTTGCCGATGGCATCTCGCTCGCCCAGCTTGTGGTGCGCTCGGGTCTGGCCAAAACCGGCAAAGACGGCAAGCGGCTGATCTCGGAAGGTGGGCTGAAGGTGAACGACGAGACCTGCACCGATGCAGGCCGGATGTTCGCCGCCGCCGACCTCGCCGAGCCGGTGAAGCTTTCCGCAGGCAAGAAACGCCACGCGCTGGTGGTTCTGGAAGGCTAAGCCTGATTGCATAGGATGACGAAAAGGCGGGCCCAGTGCCCGCCTTTTTTTTGCTTTGTCAGTGCATTCCCCAAAACTCTTCGAAAGAGTTTTGGGAAGTGTTTTCAAAAAACACTTCCAAGCCTCAAGCGATCAGATCTTTCGCCTCGGCCCCGGCGACACGCAGGGCATCCTCCGGCTTAAGCCGCACCATCATCCCGCGTTTGCCGCCATTCAGCACAATCAGATCCAGCACCAGCGCCAGCTCTTCCATCGCGCAGGGCATCACTCGCTTCTGCCCGAACGGGCTGATGCCGCCGGTATGATAGCCGGTCAGCCGCTCAGCTTTGGCCGGGTCCATCATCTGCGCCGACTTGCCGCCAAAGGCTTTCGCCACCTTCTTCATCGACAGGCTCGCATCCGACGGGATCACCGCACAGGCGGGGCTTCCATCGACTTCGACCATCAGGGTTTTCAGCACTTCTTCCGGGTCGGCCCCAATTGCCTCGGCGGCGTGAATACCGATCTGCGGCCCGGCGGTGTAATCGTATTCGATCACCTCGAACCCCACGCCCGCCGCTTCCAGCGCCACGGTGGCCGGGGTCTGGCTGCTCACTTCGCCAGCGCGTCGGCAAGAACCCCGCGCACCACATCCAGATCCACATCATCGGCCACGAAGGCCTCGCCAATCGCACGGGCGAGCACAAAGCGCAGCTTGCCGCTCTCGACCTTTTTATCCTGTGCCATCAAGGCCATAAGCCCATCCACATCGGGCAGATCGCCGGGAATATCGGCAAGATCGCGCTTCATCCCCATCGCTGCCAGATGGGCGCGGAAGCGCGAGGGCGCCTCCTGGCTCATCAGCCCCAGCCGCGCCGAGGTCTCGAAGGCCAGCGCGCAGCCAATCGCCACGCCCTCGCCATGCAGCAGCCGCTGCGAAAACCCGGTGGCCGCTTCCAGCGCATGGCCGAAGGTATGGCCGAGATTGAGCAGCGCCCGGTCCCCCTGCTCGGTTTCATCGCGCGACACGATATCGGCTTTCATCTGCACCGAGCGGCGCACCGCCTCTTGCCTGAGCGCCACATCGCCCCCGGCCAGACGCGGCCCGTTCGCTTCCAGCCATTCGAAAAACTCAAGGCTGCCCAGCCCGCCATATTTCACCACTTCACCATAGCCCGCGATGAAATCGCGTGTGGTGAGCGTGCCCAGAATGTCGATATCCGCCAGCACCAGCGAGGGTTGATGGAACGCCCCCACAAGGTTCTTGCCATGGGGTGAGTTGATCCCGGTCTTGCCGCCCACCGAACTGTCGACCTGGCTCAAGAGCGTCGTCGGGATCTGCACAAAGCGCACGCCCCGACGCAGAACCGAGGCCGCAAAGCCCGCCAGATCGCCGATCACCCCGCCGCCAAAGGCAATGACCATGCCCTTGCGCTCGACCTTCTGCGCCAGCAGCCATTCGACCACTTCCTGGAAATTCGACCAGCTCTTGGTGCCCTCGCCCGGCGGCAGGATCAGCGCTTCCGAGGTAATCCCTGCCACCGCCAGACCCAGTTGCAGCTCGGCCAGATGCAGCTCGGCCACGTTTTCTTCGGTGATGATCGCCACGTCCGGGCGATTGAGTAGCGGCGCGATCTGTTCACCCGCCTGCGCGATCAGATTCTGCCCGATACGCACGTCATAAGAGCGGCTGCCCAGCTCGACCTTCACCACATCCATCAAGTCTCGTCCTCCAGAACGTCGGGACGGGTCAACAAGACCCGGATCACCTCTTCGGTCATCTGCGCAATCGAATAGTCGGGATGCGCGTCGACCACCAGATCGGACAGCGCATAGATATCCTGCCGCGCCTTGTAAATCTCGGCCAAGGTGGCGCGCGGGTTGTTGGTGCGCAGCAGCGGACGGGTGCTTTTGTGGCGCACCCGCTCCCAAAGCAGATCGAGATCGGCGCGCAGCCAGACCGACACGCCAAGGCGCGAAATCTCCACCCGGTTGCGCTCAGCCAGAAACGCCCCGCCGCCGGTCGACAGCACCGCAGGCCCCGCCGCCAGCAGCCGCGAAATCACTTCGGCCTCACGGGCGCGAAAGAAGTGTTCACCATCGCGGGCGAACACTTCCGCAATGCTCATTGCCGCCGCGCGTTCCAGCTCTTCGTCGCTGTCCAGAAACGGCACCTGCAGGCGCTGCGCCAGCGCCCGCCCAACAGCGGATTTACCCGCCCCCATCATCCCCACCAGAATGATGGGTTTTTTCACCTGGTATCCCAACCGGCAGTGCCTCGCCGAAAATTCTTGTTGCGCCTTCATGGCGTGAAGTTTGAAATCATGCCATATATGAATCGCGCCAGAGAAAAAACCTGCGAAAACGAGGGGCGAGCGATGATCGGGCGGCTGATAAAATTTCTACTCTTTCTGGTGGTGCTGGTGGCGGCCGGTCTGGCGGTCTATGCCTATATTGGCAATCTGGCCCCGGCCCCCGGCACGGAAAGCCTGACGGTGAACCTGGATGTTCAGAACTAGCCGGGTCCTTTCGGCTTGTGCCGGACTTCTGCTCGCGCTAGCGGGCTCCGTTGAGGCTCAGGATAGCGCCACCGCCGCAGGCACCCCGTCGGGGGGGCCGATGTCGGCGATTGACTGGCTGTCCAACAGCGTGACCCTGCCGCAGCCAACCGGCAATGGCGAACCAGCCACCAGTGCGGGCGTTTCGCCGGCTTCGGTCAACGTTACCTCGCTCGATGCCGCCGCCGGGGCCGATGCCATTGGCATTCTCTCGCCCGCGCTGACTGGCCTTCCCGCCTCGCTCTGGGGGGCCTCGCGGCCCGAAGACCTCGCCCGGCGCATTCGCGCCGAACACACCGAGATGCTCCCGGCCCTGCAAAGCCTGCTTTACACGCTGCTGCTGGCCGAGCTCGACCCGCCCGAAACGCCCGGCCCGGATGACCGCACGATCTTTCTGGCCCGAATCGACAAGCTCTTGCAGATGGGCGCTCTCGATCAGGCCAATGCTTTGCTTGAGCGTGCCGATCCGACCGATCCCGAGATTTTCCGCCGCTGGTTCGATGTCTCCTTGCTCATTGGCCAGGAAGACAAGCTCTGCGAGATCATGAGCGGCACCCCCAGCCTCTCGCCCACCTATCAGGCGCGGATCTTCTGCCTCGCGCGGGCGGGCGACTGGGACGGGGCTGCGCTGATTCTGGGCACCGGCCGCGCGCTGGGGCTGGTCCCGCCCGAGGATGCCGATCTGTTCTCGCGCTTTCTTGATCCGGATCTGTTCGAGGGCGAGCCGCCTCTGACGCCCCCCGCCCATCCGACACCTCTGACCTTTCTGATGTTCGAAGCCATCGGCGAACCGATTCCCACCAACACCCTGCCCTTGGCCTTTGCCTATTCCGATCTGCGCGACAATATCGGCTGGAAGGCCCGGATCGAGGCCGCCGAACGGCTGGCCCGCACCGGGGCCGTTGCCGATAACGCGCTGCTGGGGCTTTATACCGAACAGAAACCGGCGGCGTCCGGCGGGGTCTGGGATCGTGCCGCGGCGCTGCAGAAGCTCGAATCGACCATGGCGGCGGGCTACAAGGCGGGCACCGCCGAAAACCTGCCCGAGACCTGGACGCAGATCACCAGAGCCCGCGTCGCCGTGCCGATTTCGCGCATTCATGGCCCTGAACTCGCGGCAATGGGGCTGACGGGGGATGCGGGCGTCATCGCCTTTCACATGGGGCTGCTCTCCGACGAATACGAAGCCGTCGCGCAGGCCGCCACTCCCGAAACCCCGATGGATCAGCTTCTGGCCGCCATCGCCAAGGGCGACGTTGCCGGCGCCCCCGCTCCCGATGCCCGCGCCCAGGCGGTGATCGACGGCTTCACCGCAACCGGCGCACCGGTACGGCTGGCCACGCTGATCGAGACCAACCGGATGGGCGAAGCCATCCTGCGGGCGATGACGCTGTTCACCGAAGGCATGTCGGGCGATCTGGATCAGATCCGCGATGCGCTGGCCCTGCTGCGCGCGGTGGGGCTGGAAGACACCGCCCGGCGCACGGCGCTGGAATATCTCATTCTGGACCGGGCGGAATGAGCCTCGCGCCAGACGATGCGCGGTGGATTTCGGCCTTTCTCGATGCTCAGGCAGCAGAGCTGGACGCCGCCGAAAACACCCTGCTCGCCTATGGCCGCGATCTGAAGGATTTCGCCGGGTTTCTGGAGCGGTCAGGCCTGCATTTCGCATCGGCGAGCAAAGCCGATATCGAGGCCTATCTGATCGATTGCGAGGCGCAGGGTCTGGCGGTCTCGACCCGCGCGCGCAGGCTCTCGGCGGTGAAACAGCTCTATCGCTTCGCCTTTGAAGAAGGCTGGCGCGGCGAAAACCCGGCCCTGCGCCTCACCGGCCCCGGCAAAGCCAAACGCCTGCCCAAGACCCTCAGCGAAGACGAAGTAACGCGGCTGATCGACGCCGCCCGCAACCATGGCCGCAACCCTACCGACAAGCTGCGCAATGCCTGCCTGATGGAACTGCTCTACGCCACCGGCATGCGGGTGAGCGAGCTGGTGGGCCTGCCGGTCTCGGCCGCACGCGGCAATCCGCAGATGCTTCTGGTGCGCGGCAAGGGCGGGAAAGAACGCATGGTGCCGCTCTCCGCCCCGGCGCGCACTGCCCTCACCGACTGGCTCGCCTGTTGGGACGATATGCAGAACGAGGCCCGCGCCAAGGGCATCGCCCCGTCACGCTATCTGTTCCCGTCGCATGGCAAAGAGGGCCACCTGACCCGCCACCGCTTTCACGGCCTGATCAAGGAATTCGCCGTGGCGGCAGGGGTCTCGCCCGAAGCCGTCACCCCCCACCGGTTGCGCCACGCCTTCGCCACCCACCTTCTGGCCCACGGCGCCGACCTGCGCGCCATCCAGACCCTACTGGGCCACGCCGACATCTCCACCACCGAGATCTACACCCACGTGCTGGATGAGCGGCTGAAAGCGCTGGTGCTAGAGCATCACCCGCTGGCGGAGAAGGGGTAAGGGCTGGATTTAGCCCGTTGCAGACCTCCGCTGAGCCGCACCAAGAGTCCATTTTGATCCCAGCTAATTTGGACTTAGTCGCGATGTCTTCAGGCCATATGCAGGCCAGCAATCGCCCATCCAATTTATTAGTCTACGCACTGTCGTCGAGCTTTCTCGTCGGTTGTTTTTCGCCGAGCTTTGATTAGGCCCTTGCAAGTTGGGCCGCCAACGCCCATATGCGCATGGCAAACGTTTTTCTATTTCGACCCACTGTCTCCCGTTCTTCGGCGTTCAGTCTTTCGATGCAGACCGACTACGCCGAGTTGCCGCAATAATGCGGGCAGCAAACAATAGGAGATACGGATATGGCCAATGGCACCGTAAAATGGTTCAACACCACTAAAGGCTTCGGCTTCATCGCACCCGAAGGCGGAAGCCGCGACGTGTTCGTGCACATTTCTGCCGTTGAGCGCTCGGGCCTGACCGGCCTGGCCGACGACCAGAAAGTGACTTTCGACATCGAAGCCGGCCGTGACGGTCGTGAATCCGCTGTGAATATCGTTCTGGCCTAAGCCTTAGCGAATAGCGAATTTTAGAAACGCGGCCCCATGAACCGGGCCGCGTTTTGCATTTCCACCACAGTACATTTCCACCGCAGCAGAGCTGCCGTGTGGCAGGCCTGCACTCGAACAGGCACACTCCACCGATCATAGCCTGCCTCGACATGCCCTTGGCTCTGACGAATGCGACCAGAGGGCAACGCCAACCAATAAGCCGCTGAACCAATGGCGTTTTGCCCCGTTCGGCTAACCTCACGGCCAAACCGCCCCATCGGCTCCTACCCGTACAGCGCCTTCGCCCGGTCTTCGAAGGCCCGCACGATGCGGTGCATGGCTTCATTGAAGACCACGCCGATCACCTTCTGCAGCACCGCGTTGCGGAATTCGAAATCGACGAAAAACTCCACCTCGCAGCCATCCGTCACATCGCGGAACTGCCAGCGCGAGCGCAGGTATTTGAACGGGCCGTCGAGGTAATCCACCTCAATCGCCAGTTCCGGCTCGTCCAGCTTCACCCGGCTGCCGAATTTCTCTCGGAACACCTTGAAGCTGACCACAAGGTCGGCCTCCATGGTTTCCACCCCCTCGCCCAGCGGTTTTACCTCGCGGATGCGCGCCGCCGCGATCCAGGGAATGAATTCCGGATAGCGTTTCACATCGGCCACCAGATCGTACATCTGGCGTGCGCTATAGGGCATCACCCGTTTTTCACCATGTGTCGGCATGCCGCCCTATCCTCGCGTGACTCGGGGCGCAAATTCCATAGGATGGCGGCAGGATGCAAGGGGAGAGCCATGCCAACGCGGCCATATGTCATAGATGAAATGATTTCCGCCAAAACGATTGCCGCAAGGGTAGAATCTCTGGCGAAGGAAATCGAGGCGGATTTCCAAGGCACCAACAAGCTGATCGTGGTCGGGCTTCTGCGCGGCTCTTTCGTCTTCATCGCCGATCTGGTGCGCGAGCTCGATCTGCCGGTCGAGGTGGATTTCATCGAAGCCAGCTCTTATGGCAACGAGATGACCTCGAGCCGCGAGGTGCGTATTCTGAAGGATCTGCGCGGCGAAGTGCATGATCGCGACGTGCTGGTGGTCGAGGATATCGTCGATACTGGCTTTACGCTGAAACATGTGGTGGGGCTGTTGAAGGCCCGCAAACCAGCCCGGCTGAAAACCATCGCCCTGCTCGACAAGCCCTCGCGCCGCGAGGCCGATATCAGCGCCGACTGGATCGGGTTTGAAATTCCTGATGATTTCGTCGTGGGTTACGGGATCGACTTTGCGCAGCGCAATCGCAACCTGCCCTATATCGGCGCGGTGCGCTTTCCCGAGGACTGATGCTCAACCTTCGCCAATTTCTGCGCATGTCATCCTGGGCGCGCAATCCACCCTCGGCCAAAAGGGTCAAGCTGGTGCTGGTGGTGATCGCCCTCGTCGCCGCGATCTGGGGGCTGGAACAGCTGTTCGGCACGCCTGACTGGATACGGATCAATTCGATGCCGCGCGGCCGGGTGTTGCGCTAGACGGGGGCAGGTCCGCCCGTCAGGCCGATTTTTCAATCCGCGCCAGCTCGGCATTCAGGGCACTGCTCAGCATGTCCTGCACCGCCTTGATGCGTGGCACTTCGGCCATGTCGGCATGGCACGCGACCCAGATATCAACCTCCATCGGCGGAATCAGATCAGACAGCGGCACCAGCCGGGGATCGGTTGCCCCGAGCACCACCGGCAAGATCGCACGGCCCTGCCCGGCTGCCGCCATTTCGCGCAGCACCACGAAAGAATCAGCCCAGGCGGAAATTTCGTGCTCGGACACGGTCTCGGCCATCCATCGCGCCGGCACCGAGCCTGCCAGCGGCCCGCTCATCCCCAACCAGTTCGTCGCCCGTCCGGGCGCCGCAAAAACACCAAAACGCATCTTACCAGCTTTCGCGCCGGTCAAACCCTGCGGCAGGGTCTGGGTTGGACGCACGGCGATATCGGCATCCATCCGGCCAAGATCCGCGCGGGCGTTATGCGAGATCAGGTCGATGGTCAGCCCCTCGGCTTCGCGCATCAGACGCGCGGTCACAGACGGCAGGATCGACTGGCACAGAGAGTCGGTCGAGGTCACGCGCACCAACCCGGAGAGCGGCGCCCGCGCGGCCATCAATGCCCGCTCGACCCCAAGGGCGGCCTCTTCCATCGCTTGCATCGCATCCAGCAACTGCCGCCGATGCGGCGCAACCTGATATCCGCGCGCGGTGCGATCAAAAACCGTGACGCCCAGACCGCTTTCAAAGCCGTTCACCCGGCGCAGCACGGTGGCATGGTTCACCCGCAACTGCCGCGCGGCCCCCGACAAGGTGCCTTTGCGCGCTACGGCCAGAACAAACCGCACGTCATCCCAATCTATTTCCAGCATTGCTTTCCCCGGCTCGCGCATTACCGCACAGAACCATTGCGTAATTGGCGTATTTACTTGCGTTTCATAACAGATACCGTTGAATTCAGCTGACTGTCACGCGAAAGGATCAAAAATGGTTAAAATTCGAACGATTGCGCTTGCCCTTGCTGGTATCGCCTTCACCGCCGGAGCTGGCTTTGCTCACGACGATATCACCAACCCGGCCGTAAAAGCGCGTCATTCCCTGATGGGTCTCTATGCCTTCAACCTTGGCACGCTCGGCGCCATGGCACAGGGCAAAATGCCCTATGATGCGGCAATGGCTTCGGTCGCGGCGGGTAACCTTGCCAAACTCACCAAGCTCGACAATTCGGCGATGTGGCCTGCCGGATCGGATTCCGACCATGCCGAAGGCAGCAACGCCCTGCCGGTTCTTTGGGACAATTTCCCCGATGTGATCGCCAAAGCTCAGGCTCTGAGCAGCGCCACCGATGCCATGGCCGAAGCAGCGGGCACCGATCTCGAAGCGTTGAAAGCCGCAATGGGTCCGCTGGGCGGCGCCTGCGGGGCTTGCCATAAAGAATACCGCGCCCCACTCTAATAGGCAGGTTTCACGACTTTCCGGGGCGGCGACCAAGCCGCCCCTTTCGCTTGGGAGCTGACAATGCGCCGCTGGATCCTGCGCCTTATTCTTCTGATCATCCTGGCCACAGCGCTTGGTCTGTGGATCACCCGCCCCCGGCAGGATGGGCCCGAAGTTCTGGCCGGGCGCACTCCCGACGCGACCCATGGCGAATGGGTGTTCAACGCGGCAGGCTGCGCCTCCTGTCACATGGCGCCACGGGCTCAGGGCGACGACGCGCGGCTTGTGCTGAAAGGCGGGCAAAGCTTTGCCTCCCCCTTCGGCACCTTCACCGCCCCCAATATCAGCTCCGACCCGACCACCGGGATCGGCAGCTGGTCAGCGCTCGATCTGTGGAACGCGTTGCATAATGGCACCTCGCCCAAGGGGCAGCACTACTACCCCGTCCTGCCCTATGGCACCTATACCCATATGACCCCGCAAGACGTGGTCGATCTGCGCGCCTATCTGGCCACCCTGCCCGCCGACCCGACCCCGTCGGGCACACATGACATCCCCTTCCCCTTCAACATCCGCGCGGCCATTGGCGGCTGGAAACTGCTCTATCTGCGGCCCAGCTGGGTGATGCAGGGCGATCTCAGCCCCGAGCTGGAGCGTGGCCGCTATCTGGTCGAAGCACTGGGGCATTGCGCCGAATGCCACACCCCGCGCACGGCTCTCGGCGGGCTCAAAACCGGGTCCGCCTGGCTGACCGGCGCCCCCAGTCCCGATGGGCGCGGTAAGTTCCCCGATCTGACGCCTCCGAAGATGAGCTGGTCGAAAGACGATCTGGTGGAATATTTCACCTCGGGCTTTACCCCCGACTTCGACAGCGCCGGAGGACACATGGCCTATGTGGTCGAAAACCTCTCCCGCCTGCCCGAAGAGGATCGCGCGGCGATTGCGGCCTATGTGAAACAGCTCCCCATACCCAACCCGTAGTTGATTTTGATCAACCAAAACTCAACCTGAACGTCCTAGTCTCTATTTCGTAATGAGTTGCAGGGTTCAGGTTATGAACGAGTTCCGTATTGTCGATGTGGAAGCCTATCCGCATCTCTTTGTCGATTATCAGGCAAAAACAGCCGAAATAGATACAGCCTTGATGTCGGCCTTCGATGAGGTCTGGCAATTCATGGTCCGGCATGGTGTCACCCCCGCCGGTGGCGCCCTGACCATATTCGCCGCCCCGCCCAGCGATACCGCGCATTTCCGGGCCGGGTTTCTGGTTGATCAGACCGATATGAGGGTGGCGGATGATCAGGTTCAGGCGGGTCTCACCAAATCGGGGCGGGCCCTGCATTTCTCCCATCATGGCAGCTACGTTGATTTGCCGGGGGCCTATCTTCGGCTTGAGGCCTATGCCGAACACCAACGCCTGCCCATTCATCCGATGAGCTGGCAGATCTACCGCAACGACATATCAATGGTGCCGGAAGATCAGCTTCTGACGGAATGCTACCAGTCGGTCGACCTGCCCTCGTCCCTTTGATCCCCCTGATCGGCTGCGCGCTGCGCAACCTAAAGTTGACGTTATGCAATATTTTTTCAATCATTCCAGCCTAACCTTGGTTACGTTGTGGTAGTTAGGGACACGTTATGCAGGGATACGATGTTATCGATGTCGAAGAGATGCCACATCTCTATGTCTCTCGCTCAGTCAACGCCTCCGAGCTGGACATGGCCATGATGTCGGCATTTGAGACCGTTTGGAAATTCATGGTCTCGCATGGCGTCGGATCGGCAGGCGGGGCCTTCGCCCTGTTTCTCGAAAAACCGACGAACGTCTTGAATTTTCGTGCCGGATTTCTGGTCCAGGAGCGCGATATGGGCATTGCCAGCGGTGACATCCTGGCAGGTGTCACCCCCAAAGGCCGGGCAATCCACCAGATTCATCACGGCAGCTATGACGGGCTTCAAAGGGCCTATGATCGCATGCTGGACTATTGCAAGGAACAGGGGCTGAAGCCGATCGCGCCGAGTTGGCAGATCTATCGCAACGACCCGGCGGTGGTTCTGGAAGAGCAACTGATCACCGATTGCTATCAGGCGCTCAGGGCCTAGCCCTGTCCGTTTGGGCGTCAGCGCTTTGATCCGGGTCATTGAGCGAAAGCCGAAGGCATCCTAGCGTCTCGGGATGTGCCAAGGGAGGAGAACTGGCCATGACTGAATTGAAAGTCCAGACTGTCGAGGAAACCCCGTATCTCTATGTCGAGCGTCAGAGCTCGAAAGCCGATATTGCCGCCGCCATGGGTGGCGCTTTCGGCGAGGTTTGGGGCTTCATGGAACAGCACGGGGTTGCCCCGGCTGGTGGCGCACTGTCGGTCTATTACGACTACAGCCCCGGCGTGATGAAGTTTCGTGCAGGTTTCATCATTTCACACGCCGATATGGGCGCGGCACAGGGCAGTGTTCTGGCCGATGTCACACCGGCCGGTCAGGTGCTGTATTTCGTCCATCGCGGCCCCTATAGCGGGCTGGAAGAGGCCTATGGCAAGATGTTCAGCTACACCAAGGAACACGGCCTGAGCTTCATCGCCCCAACCTGGGAAATCTATCTAAACGATCCCTCGACGGTGCCGGAAGAGCAATTGTTAACCGAGTGTTTTCAGGCACTAAGCTAGTATCTGATCGAACCGGCGAGTCGCTGTTTGCGTTCAATTACGAGCGCAAACCTGTGTTGTTGTTCCGGTTCGAAGGCCGCCTGTCTGAAGTTTGTACCCATGGCGGCCACTGTTGAAGGACGTAACAAGTGCGAGATTTCCACATTCTGAAATTTGACGAAAAGCCATATCTCTACGTCAATGTCGCCACCGACTACGATCAGCTGACACCGGTTGTCGCCGCGGCATTCTCCACTCTAGCAGATTTCCTGCGGGAAAATCACATCACCCCGGCGGGCGATAGGTTCACCTATTTTTCGGCCTTTCCCGGAACTGAGTTCAGGATGCGTGTTTGCTATCTGGTCGAGCGCAAAGATTTGGCTCAGGCACAGGGGGATGTCCTTGCGGATATCCTGCCGGCAGGCCGCGCCATTCACAGCCAGATCACCGGCCACTATTCCGATCTTCCCAGCGTCTATGCCGGGATGGTCGAACACTGCCGGTCACGCGGCTTGATTCTGGACGAAGCAACCTGGCAGGTCATGCGCACACGGCTACGCGGCATTCTGCATGAAACCCTTGTATATGAGTGCCACCAGGCCTCGATGAGCTGACGCTCAGGCGTCGCGCGCGCCACCGGTATTGGCCATGATCGTGCCTTGGGCGGCGGCGCAGAGTTTTTTCTTCGCCGCCCTGCACCGCAAACACATCGCAACGCACCACCGCTTGGGTGCGACCGGACGATACAACTTCGCCCCGCGCCACCAGCGCGTCGCCCAGCCCGGGGCGCAGGAAGTTGATCTTGAACTCGGCAGTCACCGCATTGTCGCCCATCATCGGGCCACCCGCAAAGGCCAGCCCCATATCCGCCAGCGCCGACACCGCCCCGCCATGGGCAAAGCCCAGATGCTGGCTATGGCGCTCGGTCAATTCCATCCGCAACTCGGATCGTCCGAGCTCCAGATGCACAAGCTCAACGCCCAGATCGAGCGAGAACGGCTGACGCGCCAGCATCGCCCGACCCTGCTCAAGCAAGTCCATCAGGCGCGCCCGAGTTTCGCTAGCCGGTTTTCCCGCAGCCGGGCGAAATCGTCGCCCGCATGGTAGCTGGAGCGGGTCAAAGGCGTGGCCGAGACCATCAAAAAGCCCTTGCCAAACGCCGCCTCTTCATAGGCCTTGAACTCTTCCGGCGTCACAAACCGCGCCACCGCATGGTGTTTCGGCGTCGGCTGCAGATACTGCCCAATGGTCAGAAAATCGATATCCGCCGCGCGCATATCGTCCATCACCTGCATCACGCCCTGCCGGTCTTCACCAAGGCCGACCATGATACCGGATTTGGTGAACATCGTCGGATCGAGCTCTTTCACCCGTTGAAGCAGCCGCAGCGAATGGAAATAGCGCGCACCGGGGCGCACTTCCGGGTAAAGGCCGGGCACGGTTTCCAGATTGTGGTTGAATACATCCGGTTTGGCCTCAACCACAACTTCCAGCGATCCGGGCGCAGATTTCAGGAAATCCGGGGTGAGGATCTCAATCGTTGTATTGGGGCTTTTCTTGCGGATCGCACGGATGGTCATGGCAAAATGCTCCGCCCCGCCATCCTCCAGATCGTCACGGTCCACGCTGGTGATCACCACATGGTTCAGCCCGAGTTTTTCCACCGCGTCGGCCACCCGGCCCGGTTCGAACACGTCGAGCGTCGAAGGCTTGCCAGTGGCGACATTGCAGAAGGTACAGCCCCGCGTGCAGATCTCGCCCATGATCATCATCGTCGCATGGCCATGGTTCCAACACTCGCCCACATTCGGGCAACCCGCCTCTTCGCAGACCGTCGACAGCCCATGATCGCGCATGATCTTGTGGGTGTCAGCATAGCCCGCGCCGCCCGGCGCGCGCACTCGGATCCAGCCCGGTTTCTTCGGCTGGGCATTGTCAGGGCGATGAGCCTTTTCGGGGTGCCGCCCTTCGGGCGTTTTCAGATCACGCATGAGAACCTCCGTTGCCCCCACCATATAGGGGCTTGTGAAACCCGTGTCACGCACCCCGCCCGCATAGCCCCATGCACAAGGCGCATAGCCTTGATGTCACAGGCAGATCCGCTCGTACCAGGTGAAGGTCAGGGGATTGGGATAGGTCGGATTACGGCGCGCCATCTCGGCGTCATAGGGAATGTCCGCTTGCCTTTGCTCATAACAGCGGGCGAATTCCGGCAGCCTGGTCATTTCGACATCGCTGAGAAACCGTGGCTGATCTGCCGTATTCCCCTCTGCGCCGCCCAGAATGATCATGTCCGGCTGCCGCGACAGGATATAGGCCCCATCGCCCTTGGCGTGGCCGGGAAGATGCTGAACGGGCAGGAAGATCGGCACATTTTCGCGTCGGGCGATCACCGGATCGTTAAGACCCAGCTGATCAATAAAGATATTGTTGTCTGCATAGAACGGGGTTGATCCGGCGGTCGCGAGTGAGATGGTTTTGCCCTCGGCATGCTGCGCCAGATATCGCCCGACGATCGAGCCCACAAATGCCGCAGGATCTTCATTAAGGGTCGGATATTGTGCAGTGATACTCAGGCTCAATGTACACGCCACGATGGCAGCAATGGCACTCGCGCGACGCGACAGCGCCAACAGCAGCACTGCGGCAGGTGCGATCAGTGGAACGAGCACACGCCCGCCCGGCATATGATCGCCGCCCGACCAGATAACGTAGATGAGCTGCAGCAATAGCGGGAAGGCCAGCAGTTTTGCCTTCCGGCCAACGGGGCGGATCGTCACCAGAACCGCGATTAGAACGGCCGGGAACAGCAAGGGCAAGCCTATCAGGATATAGCTCGGAAACTGAGCCACGAAACCAAGACGCACGAACAGCGGCACACCGGTCTTGGCATAGAAGGTCAGCGGAAACGGCGCGCCGTAATAGGCAAGTTGCCACCCCGTGAGGGTGAAAGCAAAGAGCGCGGGGATCCCTGCCAAAAGCAGCGCCAACCGCAGACGCGCGGGAAACCCACCCGGCATAAACGCCAGTGCCGCCAAGCCGAGCGTGCCAACGAACACTGCACTGTCCATCCGCGTCAGCACCGCCCCGGAAAAGGCCAGACCGCCCCATATGGCAGGGGCGAACCGTCCGGTTTCAATCGCTTTCAGCGCGCCGATCACACCCCAGCCAATAAAGGCGGCAACCACGACAGCCTCCAACCCACCGAGCACCCAGATCGCCAAGCCAGGAGTGGCTCCAACCGCGAATAATATCGCGCCATGTGCGAGACCGGGTTGCGGAGCAATCTCGCGCGCGGCCCGCATGACCGCAATCATCAGCAACGCCGCCGCCGATCCGGTCAGGATATGCGCCGCAACCACCGGCGCAATGCCGAGCCAAATCAGCCCCGCTTCCATAATCACAAAGAGGAAATTCGTGTACCCCTCGACGCGCTCGCCAAGGTTCCATTCCAGCGCACCAGCCTCGGCCAAATGACGTGCATAGCGCAGGGAAATGTAGGCATCGTCATGAAAGAAATGGCGGTTCACCCAGACCAGCCAGATCAGACCAGACATCCCAATGGCAAATCCAAGCCAATCCCATCGCACTGCGCGCGCCTGCATCCCCACACCCTTCACTTACAATCCGTCCTGCGTTCAGCCCATCTGCCATGCACCCATTTCATAACAAGTAAACCGGCCGGGTCCAGCCGGGTTCGGTCTACCCCATCGCCCGCGCCACCAGCATTTCACCGGCCTGGCGCAGCATCCCGGCCAACTCGTCAAACCAGCCGCCCGGCCCGCCCAGATCGCGGCGCACGAGGCCGATCACCCGGGCGGGTTCCGGCGCGCCGAAGCGGATCACGCTCATGCCGGGGGCCGCAGCCGCCTCGGTGGCTAGGGCAATCTCTGGCAGCAATGTCTGGCCAAACCCCGCCGCCACCAGCCCGCAGAGCGTGGCCAGGGAAGACGCGCCCAGATCCACCCGCGTGGCCGCCCGCGAGGTGCCGCAAACCTCCAGCGCCTGATCAGCAAGGCAATGCCCTTCGTCCAGCAGCAACAACCGCGCCGGGTTCAGCTCCGCCGGATGCGGTGCCGTGCCGCTCTCGCACATCTCGGCCACACCGCGCCCACCCGCGAGCAGAAACCGATCAATAAACAACGGTTGTTCCACCAGCCCGGCAACACCTGCGGGCAGCGCGATCACCACCGCATCCAGCAGCCCATCGGCCAGCTCGCCCAGCAGCACCTCAGTCTGGGCTTCGCGCAGGCGCAGATCCAGCGTCACATCGCGGGCGCGCAGCAGCGGCAGCGCCTCGGGCAGCAGATAGGGCGCCACGGTCGGGATGATGCCCAGCTTCAGCCGCCCCGCCAGCCCTTCCTGCCAGCGCGCCGCCACCTGCATCCGCTCCACCTCCACCGCGATCCGCCGCGCCGAGGCCAGCACCTCCTGCCCCGCCGGGGTCAGCCGAAAGGTCCGATCAGAGCGATCTATCAGCGCCCCGCCCAGCCGCTCTTCCAACTCCCGTATCTGCGTCGACAGCGCCGGTTGGGTCACATGCACCCGCACCGCCGCCCGGCCAAAATGCCGTTCGTCCGCGAGCGCGGTGAAATAGGAAAGCTGGCGCAGTGTAATATTCATAAGGATTTCTAATCGTTTTCCATCATAAAATGCAATTTTCAATTATCATGCTTTAGAGTCATTCTAATCCTACAGACAGGATGTGCCCACGTCGCGCCGAGTGTATGGCGTGGCGCGGGCCACCTGCCCCCGGCAGGCCATTAAGGTCCTGCCCCGAAACAAGAATTTTGGAGGATGTCATGGACGGCGAAATGAAATGCCCGGTGGCGCATCACAGTCAGACCACCAATCGCGACTGGTGGCCCAACCAGCTTGATCTGTCGATCCTGCACCAGCATCAGCCGGTGTCCAGCCCGATGGATGCGGATTTCACCTATGCCGAGGCGTTCAAATCCCTCGACCTTGACGCGGTAAAGGCCGATCTCACCGCGCTGATGACCGAAAGTCAGGATTGGTGGCCCGCCGATTACGGCCATTACGGCGGCCTATTCATCCGCATGGCCTGGCATTCGGCGGGCACCTATCGCATCGCCGACGGGCGCGGTGGCGCGGGATCTGGCACCCAACGCTTTTCCCCGCTGAACTCCTGGCCGGATAACGGCAACCTCGACAAGGCCCGGCGGCTCTTGTGGCCGATCAAACAGAAATACGGCAATGCGCTCAGCTGGGCCGATCTGCTGATCCTCGCAGGCAATGTGGCGCTGGAATCGATGGGTTTCAAAACCTTCGGCTTCGGCGGCGGGCGTGAAGACGTTTGGGCGCCCGAGGAAGACATCTATTGGGGCGGCGAGCACGAATGGCTCGAAGTCTCCGGCGGCGAACAGTCCCGTTATTCCGGCGAGCGCGATCTGGAAGACCCGCTGGCCGCCGTGCAGATGGGCCTGATCTATGTGAACCCGGAAGGCCCGGACGGAAACCCCGACCCGGTTGCCTCAGGCCGCGACGTGCGCGAAACCTTTGCCCGCATGGCGATGAATGACGAAGAAACCGTGGCGCTGGTCGCGGGCGGTCACACCTTCGGCAAGGCCCATGGCGCAGGCGACGCCGCCCATGTTGGCCCCGAACCCGAAGCCGCCCCGATTGAGGCGCAGGGCTTTGGCTGGCTCAGCACCCACGGCTCCGGTAAGGCGCGCGACACCATCACCTCCGGCATCGAAGGCGCGTGGAAGCCGAACCCGACGAAATGGGACATGGGCTACCTCACCGTGCTGTTCAAATACGATTGGGAGCTGGTGAAAAGCCCGGCGGGCGCAAATCAGTGGCGTGCCAAGGATGTCGAGCCGCAGGATATGGTCGTCGATGCCCATGATCCTGACAAACGCCACGCCCCGATGATGACCACCGCCGATATGTCGCTGAAACTCGACCCGATCTATGCGCCGATTGCCAAGCGCTTCCTCGAAAACCCCGAGGAATTTGCCGATGCTTTCGCCCGCGCCTGGTTCAAGCTGACCCACCGCGATATGGGCCCGAAAGCCCGTTATCTGGGCAGCGAGGTGCCCTCGGAAGAGCTGATCTGGCAAGACCCGGTGCCGGTTGGCCCCACGCTCAGCAATGCCGATGTGACCGCCCTGAAAGCCAAGATCGCCGACAGCGGGCTGACCATCTCAGCACTGGTATGCACCGCCTGGGCCTCGGCCAGCACCTTCCGCAACTCCGACAAGCGCGGCGGCGCCAATGGCGCTCGTATCCGGCTGGTCCCGCAGAAGGATTGGGAGGCCAACGACCCGGCCACCCTGCACATGGTTCTGGGGGTCTACGAGCATATCCAATCGAGCTTCGGCAAGCCGGTTTCCATCGCCGATCTGGTCGTTCTGGGCGGCAATCTGGGCGTTGAACGGGCCGCAAAAGCCGCCGGGCATGAGATCACCCTGCCCTTCCACTCCGGCCGCGGCGATGCCAGTCAGGCGCAAACCGATGTGGAAAGCTTTGCCGTGCTGGAACCGCTCTCGGACGGCTTCCGCAATTATCAGGCCCGGAAATTCTCGGTGCCTGAGGAAAAATTGCTGGTGGACCGCGCCCAGCTTCTGGGTCTCTCGGCCCCGGAAATGACGGTGCTGGTCGGCGGCCTCCGGGCGCTCGACATCAGCCATGCGGGCAGCCCCCATGGCATCTTCACCGACCGCCCCGGCGCGCTGACCACGGATTTCTTCGTGAACCTGCTCGATATGAGCACCCAATGGCAGCCGGTGGGCGACCATTACGAAGGCCGTGACCGGACCACAGGCGCGGTGAAATGGACCGCGACGCGCACAGATCTGGTCTTCGGCTCCAATTCGCAACTGCGGGCGCTGGCCGAGGTCTATGGTCAGGCGGGTGCGGGTGAGAAATTCGTGAACGATTTCGCCGCCGTCTGGGTGAAGGTGATGGAGGCTGACCGCTTCGATCTCGGCTGAGCCACGGGATTCACCTGAGAACGAGACAATTGAAGGGGTGTGGGACGAAATTCCACACCCCTTTGGCGTTACGAAATATTGCCGCATGATTGGAACCATTCTAAAAAGGCCGCATCCCGGGCGATTCCCGCCCATGATCCAACAAAGGAATTTGCTATGCATGTAGGCGTGCGCGTCCCCGACGTGACCTTCCACACCCGTGTCCGTGACGAAAGCATCGGCGGCTCGAACCCGTTCCGTTGGCAAGACATGACCAGCGACGATTATTTCAAGGGCAAGCGCGTTGTGCTGTTCTCGCTCCCGGGCGCCTTCACCCCCACCTGCTCGACCTACCAGCTGCCCGGCTATGAAAACGGCCATGCCGATTTCGCTGCCGAAGGCATCGACGAAATCTACTGCATGTCGGTCAACGACAGCTTCGTGATGAACAAATGGGCGATCGACCAGGGCATCCAGAATGTCAAAGTCATCCCCGATGGCTCGGGCGAATTCACCCGCAAAATTGGCATGCTGGTGGAAAAAGCCAATCTCGGCTTTGGCTACCGCTCCTGGCGCTACGCCGCCGTGATCAATGACGGCGTGATCGAAGGCTGGTTTGAAGAGCCGGGCCGCGACGACAACCACCCGGAAGATCCCTATGGTGAAAGCTCGCCGGAAACCGTTCTGGCCTGGATCAAAGCCAACAAGTAAGCCATTGGCTTCATGAGATTAAAAAGGCCGCCTTCGGGCGGTCTTTTGCTTTTCTGCCTGTATGGAGAATACCCGAAAAAACAAAGGCCGCCCTTGGGCGGCCTTTTCATTCAAAGCGTGAAGCGCTTATTGGGCGGCTTCCGGGGCCTCGCCAGCTTCGCTCGCCATCACCGGCTCAACCGGTTTCTTCGCGCGCGGTTTGCGCGGACGGGCGGGCTTTTTGGGCGCGCTTTCCGGGGTTTCCACCAGACCGCTATCCATCTCGGCGCTGGCATCCAGGTCCAGAACCTCAGGCTGCGGACCAGAGCCGAAATCCGGCGTAGCCGTCTCGCTCATATCGCGCCGCGGCCGGTCGGGCTGATCTTGCTGATCGGACTGCGCCACGGCGCCGCCCTGATCGTCGCGCTGATCGCGCTCGCGCGGTTTTTGCTGCTGCTGTTGCCGGTCGCGGTTCTGCTGTTCGGATTGCAGACGCTTTTCTTCCGCATCGCGCTGCGCCTCGGCCAGAAGCCTTGTGTAGTGCTCAGCATGTTGCTGGAAGTTTTCCCCGGCCACGCGGTCATTGCCAAGAAAGGCATCGCGGGCGAGCTGGGTGTATTTGTCGATAATCTGTTGCGGCGTGCCGCGTACCTTGCCTTCCGGCCCGGAACTGTCAAACACCCGGTTGATATTATTGGCGGCGGACCGGCCATTCGTATTCCGGTTCTTGCCGCGCGATCTGGACTTCGATGATCTCATAAGCTCTTGCTTCCAGCCTTCATTCTGGCTTTTTGGCGGGACCGACACGCCTTACGCATGTCCTTGAAAATCGTCCCAACTTTAGGCTTGCCTGCGGCAGGCAATCCAAGACTGCTCACTACCGCTGCATTCGAATAACCACGTCGCCCAAGCGCTGACAAGCAGAAAGTGCGTTTGTACGGGGATACGGGCCATTTATTGCATGGAAAACACGAAAAAATGGTGAATCCTGCCCTCTTTACATTGGCATCTTCGCGGTGATTTCAAGGGCTCAGCCCCAGCGGCCCCGCACCACCCGGTCGCGACCGTCCAGATCGGGCAGCACCGCCACATCGGCAAATCCGGCGGCGCGGAACAGCTCGGCCACCGCCGCGCCCTGGCTCGGGCCGATCTCCACCATCAGCCGCCCGCCCGGGCTCAGATGCGCCCCCGCGCCCGCCGTGATGGCGCGATAGGCCGTAAGCCCATCGCCCTCATCGGTCAGCGCCATACGCGGCTCATACTGCAATTCGGGCGCCAGATCGGGCATCTCGTCCAGCGCGATATAAGGCGGGTTCGAGACGATCAGATCAAAGCGCCCTCCCAGCGCCGAAAACCAATCGCTTTCCACAAAGGCGCAGCGCTCCATCAGCTCCAGATCGCGCGCATTCCGCTCAGCCACCTCCAGCGCAGCGGCGGATTTGTCCGCCCCGATCCCGGTGGCATCCGGGCGTTCAGCCAGAAGCGTCAGCAGAATACAGCCGGTGCCGGTGCCGAGGTCCAGAACCTCAGAAAACGGCTCTCTTAGCGCCTGTTCGATCAGCGTTTCCGTTTCCGGACGCGGATCAAGAACCGCATCCGAGACATGGAACCATCGCCCGTAGAACTCACGCCCGCCCAGAATATGGCTGACCGGTTCGCGGTCGGCCCGGCGTTTTATAAAATCGAAGAACGCGGCCTTAGGCTCAGCCTCCAGCGGATCGTGCAGATGCAGGGTCAACCGCCCGGCCTCAATCCCCAACACCGCCGCCATCAGCCGCCGCGCATCGCGCGCCGCGCCGTCGATCTCTGCAGAGTGCAGCTCGGCAATACCGGTGCTCAGCGCGTCCTGCACGGACAGGCTCACGCCTCCATCTCCGCCAGCTTCGCGGCCTGATCGGCCTCGGTCAGCGCGTCAATGATATCGTCGAGATCGCCCTGCATCACATCGCCGAGCTTGTAGAGCGTCAGGCCGATGCGGTGATCGGTCAACCGGCCTTGCGGGAAGTTATAGGTGCGGATGCGTTCCGAGCGGTCGCCCGAGCCGACCTGCGATTTCCGGTCGGCGGCGCGGGCGTCGTGTACCTTTTGCCGTTCCATATCAAACAGGCGGGTTTTCAGCACCTGCATGGCAATCTCGCGGTTGCGATGCTGGCTCTTTTCCGAGCTGGTCACCACGATCCCGCTGGGAATATGGGTAATCCGCACCGCCGAGTCGGTGGTGTTCACGTGCTGGCCACCAGCGCCGGAGCTGCGCATCGTGTCGATGCGAATATCGTTCGGGTCGATGTGAATATCCACGTCTTCGGCCTCCGGCAGCACCGCCACCGTGGCCGCCGAGGTATGGATACGCCCGCCGCTTTCGGTTTCCGGCACCCGCTGCACCCGGTGCACGCCGCTTTCATATTTCAGCCGGGCAAAGACGTTTTCGCCCTTCACATGGGCCACGACCTCTTTCACCCCGCCCAGCTCGGTCAGTTGCTCTTCCAGCAGCTCCACCCGCCAGCCGCGCTGTTCGGCATAGCGCTGATACATCCTGAAAAGATCCCCCGCGAACAGGGCGGCCTCTTCGCCCCCCGTCCCCGGACGGATCTCCACGATGGCCGGCCGCGTATCTGCCTCGTCCTTCGGCAGCAAGGCCAGCCGCACCGCCTTCTCCGCCTCCGGCAGGCGCGCTTTCAGCACCGGCAGCTCTTCCAGCGCCAGCGCCTTCATCTCGGGATCGGCCAGCATCGCCTCGGCCTCGGCAATATCGTCCAGCAACTGGCGATAGTCGGCGATCTGATCGACCACCGGCTTCAGCTCGGAATATTCGCGGCCCACGCGCGCGATCTCCTCGCCCGAAAGACCATCGGCCATTTTCGCCTCCAGATACTGGAAGCGTTCGGTGATTGCGGAGAGTTTTTCGAAAGGAATCATACGATTCAGGTGGCGTATCGGCGCGGATTGGTCAAGAGCCGGGTGGCGTGCTGCCACCTTCCAGCCGCTCGAACCAACGCGCCGCGCGGGCGGCGTTCACCCCCATATCGCCCTTGCCAAAGACCAGATGGGAATAAAGGTGGATATTGCCATCAGCCACCCAGATCGTGGTGATGTCGGGCAAGCCCCAAAGCCGCGACCGGGTCACGAAGGTCGCCGGGGTTTCGCTCATTCCGAGCCGCTCGGTGCGCGGCGTGTCGGCGGCGATTTTCAGAAGCTTTACAAAGGCCCCCTGCGGCAGCTCGCTCTGCGGACGCACGATTTTCACCCCACCCGACATCGGATGAACGCCCACCTCTTTCGGACCGGGCTTGGCAGTCAGTCGCGCAGCAGGAAGCGGAGCCAGACGGAACAGCACCTGAGCCGCGGCCACCAACAGCACCGCCACCAGCAGGATCTTGATCAGCGTCATTTCCCCCTCCTTACACTTCAGTCAAAACCTGTAGAGTGATGAGTGAGAAAGGATCAATCCCGTGCGAATTTCTTTTTTCTTTTTTCTGGCGATGTTGCCGATTGGCGCGGTTGCCGGACCGTTCGATGGGCTCTACCGCCCCGATATGGAGGCCACGATGCTGTGGGATTGCCATTCGGTCGGGCAGGATGGCGGCGCGGTCGCGGTGATGGGCGATCAGCTGATCGGGGTGGAAAACCGCTGCACCCTCAGCAATCCGACCGAAGTGCGCGGCATGGAGGCGGTGCTCTACGATTCCACCTGCAGCGGCGAGGGAGAAAGCTACAGCGAGCGGGTGATGCTGATGGCGCAGCCGGGCGGCCTCTATGTGATCCGCGATGGCTTTGTCGCAAACTGGGTGCGCTGCCCGCAGAACTAGCAGCGTAGCCGGGCGAGCCCGGGTGAGCGCCGGTCCGGGGAGTGGCGCTCCTAAGCCTTGCCGCGTCACCATTTATGCCAGCCACAAACTACCGGCCTCCCCGCGTGTCGAAAGGCAACAAAAGCGCCAGTCCGGGGGACGGACCCGCGCTCGCCCGGCGCTTTCAGCGCTATTCGGGCGAAATGCTGCTGCTAGAGGCCAAGCGCCACGCCCCCAGCGTGCGCCGCATCACCCCTGCCGCCGGGTCCAGCCCCAGAGACACAGGATCTCAACCGCCACATGAGCACCCGCAATCGCGGTGGCGCCGGTTGTGTCGTAGGGCGGAGACACTTCAACCATATCGCCCCCCACCAGATTGACCCCCGCGATCCCGCGCAGGATCGCCGCCGCCTGCGCCGAACTCAGCCCGCCCCAAACCGGGGTGCCGGTACCGGGAGCAAAGGCAGGATCGAGCGCGTCGATGTCGAAGGTCAGATAGGCAAGGTGATCCCCGACAATCTCGCGCACCCGGTCGGCCACAGCCTCGGAGCCAATCCGGTGCAGCTCCGGCGCGTCGATCACGTTCATCCCCATCAGGTCGTCATTATTTGTGCGCAGCCCGATCTGGACCGAGCGCTCCGGCACGATCAGCCCTTCCTTCACCGCCTTGTAAACAAAGGTGCCATGGTCGATTCGCGCCGGGTCATCATCCTGCCAGCTATCGGAATGCGCATCGAAATGGATCAGGGCGAGCGGCCCGTATTTCTTCGCATGCGCCCGCAGGATTGGCAGCGTCACCGAATGGTCGCCACCAAGGCTGAGGGCTGCGCAATCCTGATCGAGAATGCCCGCAATATGCGCCTCGATCCGCGCAGGCGTCTCGGGCGTATAGGCATAATCGAGCGCCATATCGCCGTAATCGGCAATGGCGAACTCGCTCATCACATCATAGCCCCAGCCATAGGGCGCATCAGGCGATTGTAGCGCCGAAGCTTCACGCACCGCGCGCGGGCCAAAGCGGCTTCCGGGCCGGTTGGTCACCGCCTGATCGAAGGGAATGCCGGTCACGGCAATATCGGCCCCGCTCAGATCCTTGGTCAGCCGACGGCGCAGAAAGCTCGTGACCCCCGAAAAGGTGTTTTCAAAGCTCGGCCCCTTCATCTCCTCGCGAGTGAAGGCGGTGTCGATCTGATTTTTCGCGTCTTCCAGTGCCATTTTTCCTCACACAGCCTGAAGGGTTTCGACGAGACGGGCAAAGAAGCTCGCGCCAATCGGCGCAATCTCGTCGTTGAAATCGTATTTCGGGTGATGCAGCCCCGCGCCTTCCCCCGCGCCCAGAAACAGATAGGCCCCGGGCCGGGCTTCCAGCATATGGCCGAAATCCTCGGCCCCCATCTCGCGGTCGTAATCGGTGCGCACCTGCGCCTCGCCCACCACCTCGCGCGCCACCATGGCAGCTTTTTCCACCTCGGCAGCATGGTTCACCACCGGTGGATCGCCGCGCTCGTAATCCAGCCGCGCCTCGACACCGAAGGCCGCCGCCTGCCCGGCGACGATCTCGTGCATCCGCCGCTCAACCAGATCGCGCACGGCGGGGTCAAAACTGCGCACGGTGCCTGCCAGCATCGCGGTATCGGGGATGATGTTATGGGCGGTGCCGCCATGGATCTGCGTCACCGCCAGAACAAGGTCGTCGCGCGGGGAAATATCGCGCGCCTTGATCGAGCCAAGCGCCTGCGCAATCGCAACGGCAGCAATCAGCGGATCACGGCTTTCCTGCGGATAGGCGGCGTGTCCGCCCCGGCCCTGAATGTGGATCACGTAGTCATCCACCGCCGCCATGATCGGCCCCGGCGTGGTGGTAAAGCGGCCAAAATCCTGCCCCGGCAGATTATGCAGCGCATAGACCTGCGAAATGTCAAACCGCTCCATCAGGCCTTCGTCGACCATCACCTTGGCGCCCGAGGCTCTTTCTTCGGCAGGCTGGAAGATCAGCGCCACCCGGCCGCGAAACCTGCGGGTCTCGGCCAGATATTTTGCCGCGCCGAGCAGCATGGTCGTGTGCCCGTCATGGCCGCAGGCGTGCATCCGCCCCGGCACCTCAGAGGCGTAATCAAGCCCGGTTTCCTCGCCCATCGGCAGCGCATCCATATCGGCGCGCAGGCCAATGGTCGGCCCCTCGCCCTGCCCTTCGATGATTGCCACCACGCCGGACACGCCGATCCCTTCATGAATCTCGTCCACCCCGATCTCACCCAGCCGGTCCACCACAAACGCGGCGGTCTCGTGACAGTCCAGCTCCAGCTCGGGATGCGCATGCAGCCAGTGCCGCCAGCCTTTCATCTCTTCGGCATAATCGGCGATCCGGTTGATCACAGGCATGGGTTTCGGCCTTTCGCGCTTCTTGCTATGGAGCCTGAAACTCCCTTGAAAAAAGGCCAAGCGCAATGGTGAAAACATCCGACGACATCGTGCACGATCCCGAAGGCGGCATCGAGCGGCTGATCGAGATCATGCGCCGCCTGCGCACGCCCGACACCGGCTGCCCCTGGGATCTTGAACAGGATTTCGCCAGTATCGCCCCCTACACCATCGAAGAGGCCTATGAGGTGGCCGATGCGATCGAGCGCGAAGCCTGGGGCGAATTGAAGGGCGAGCTGGGCGATTTGCTGTTTCAATCGGTGTTTCACGCCCAGATGGCCGAGGAACGCGGGCTGTTCACCTTCCATGACGTGGCCAAGGGAATGTCCGACAAGATGGTTGCCCGGCATCCGCATGTGTTCGGCGATCAGGTCGGAATTGACGATGCCGACGCGCAGACCGAAAACTGGGAAGCGATCAAGGCCGCCGAGCGCGCGAACCGGGCCGAGCATGGGGTGCTCGATGGCGTCGCCGTTGGTCTGCCCGCGCTGCTGAGGGCCTTCAAGCTGCAAAAACGCGCGGCCCGGGTTGGGTTTGACTGGCCCGATGTCACTCAGGTGCTCGACAAGGTGGCCGAAGAGGCGCGCGAAGTGGTCGAGGCGCGCGATCATCTCAGCCACGAGGCGCTGACCGAGGAAATGGGCGATCTGCTTTTCGTCATGGCCAATGTGGCGCGGCATCTCGGGGTGGAGCCGGAAGCCGCCCTGCGCCATGCCAACGCGAAATTCATCCGCCGCTTCGAAGGGATCGAGGCCAAGCTCGCCGCTCAGGGCAAGCGCCCCGAAGACAGCGACCTTGAAGAGATGAACGCGCTTTGGAACGCGGTGAAGGCCGAGGAAAAGCGCTAGGCGTCAGCCCGGCACCTCGCAAACCTCGCGGATCAGCGCCTCTTGGGCGAACACGATGCGGCGGCCTTCCTCGATGGCTTCGGCGCCGCGATAAAGCTCCAGCACGTTCAGGCTGGTCAGGTTGGCGTTGAGCTGCACATGCGGCGGGTCGCCGGCCAGACGGGCGCGGCGGATGGTGTCTTCCATCACCTCGATGGCGGCGTTCAGCACGTCGAAATAGGCGGGCTGCGGCACCTTCTGCCGCGTATCCGCAGGCCATCCCAACCGCTGTTGCAGAGTTTCGGGCAGATAGGACGACCAGCCGCTGGCGGGCTGTTTCGGCTCGGGCGGCGACCAGATCCGCCCGTAAGGCCGCCCGTTAGGATTGACCGCGATCACAACCTCGGCGCCGAGGGCGCGGGCGGCGGAGACCGGCACCGGATTGGTGAGGCCGCCATCGAGCAGCCAGTGGCCCTCGTGTTCAATCGGGCTCATCACCCCGGGGATGCCCGCCGAGGCGCGGACGGCGCGGTAGGTGGGGCCGCGCTTCAGCCAGACCTCGCGGCCGGTCTCCATATCGGTGGCGACGGCGCAGAAGGGCCGCTCCAGCGTCTCGATCCGCTCGGACAGCTCCAGCTGCTCCAGCAGGGCCTCGATCTTGCGGGCCTCGACCAGCCCGCCGGAGCGCAGGCTGACATCCATCAGGGAGACGAAACGCCGGGCGGTGAGGGCACGCACCCAGGCCTCCAATTCGTCGAGCTTGCCGCCCGCCCAGGCGGCGCCGACCAGCGCCCCGATCGAGGTGCCCGCCACCATGTCGGGGATCACCCCGATCTCGGCCAGAGCCCGCAAAACCCCGATATGGCACCAGCCGCGCGCGCCGCCGGAGCCGAGGGCCAAACCGATTTTCGGACGGATCGCCATGGGGCCTCCCTGTTGGCGGGAGTAGACGCTCCGCCCCCGCCCCCGTCAAGCCTGAGCCGGGCCTGTGCGAGGGGTGCTCGAACTCGAACGGGGGTCTAAGTCTTTGGCAGTAAAGGTGTTACCGCTAACTGTACGAAGTTTTTGTTTGAGGGAAAATGGGAGGGGATTATCATCCTCCAGACTGCGCGGACGATCAGTGTGATGGGTGCGAGCACCCCAACTTACGGGGTTAGTACGGGCGTCTCAAAGCGATGGGCAGATCGGAGGTTTCTGCTATTTAGAACGGGATCTCGTCATCAAAACCACCGCCTCCCAATGCCGCAACCATCACTTTACCATTAACAACCTCATAGCCGGAGGATGGATTGTTCGTTACTAGCTGTCTACGCGCAAATTTCTTTGCAAGGTCAGTGAAGGGCTCTTCTGCGCCGAGTTGGCGCATGAAACCGCATTCGATGAAGTAGCTCGACAGCTTTTCGAGAGTATTACGGTTAATCTTGAAGCACCTTGTCGTATCAATGCTTGATACTTCTGCAGCCAAAGCAGAGCCAATCTTTATGCAACTTTCCTCATCGTCCACATAGTAAGAGTATTCATCATTCCAATCGCTTTGTTGCCAATGAAGATTGGAGTAAAACATAGGAAACGCCGCGATCCAGCTACACCTGATCGTTACATGGCTCCCACAGATAGCAGAGCCGCTGTAGCCGGTCTTCGTAGTGTTGGGCGTTAGATCGATTTCCAACAGATCGTCGTGAGCAGGTATGCTAGGCAAAGGTAGTTCCATTTCGAACTCACCCAGTGCTTCCCGGAACTTCGCGTTTTCCTTACGCACCTCATTTAGTTCTTCGAGCGTCTCGTGGCTTGAAATCTGATCCCCTCGCACCCATCCCACGCGCGGCTTTGTTGCTTTAGAGTGGTCGAGAGCTTCACGCACTGCCAACTTCAAGCCGTCGGTTGTGTTCCAGATTTTTCGCAGGCGTCCCTCTGAAGCTTCTTTGATAAAGCTTTCTAGTTTTTCCTTACCTTCCTTGGTCCCCTCGCTCTTGTCAGCGGCGATAGAACCACGGTCACTGTGGACCATAACCAATACAGGCACACCTTTTGACACCGCGTACTTGTATTCTTTCTCGGTGTAACTCAAGCCGTTTTCAGCCACCGTGCCATAGCGCCCTGCGATGATAAGAACGTAGTAATCACAATTATCTATTAGCGACTTAATAAATTCGAATTGATCTTGGTCTGCCGCCGGAAAAGATTCCATCTGAACGGGGAAATCCCCTGTGCTAATTACCACATCCTGCACCGCACGGCGCTCTTCTTTCAGATCTTCAAACGTAGAACTTATAAAGACTTGGTAGCGTTTCGCGTGAAGGGTCATTGCTTCCAATTCCCAGTTGTCGTGGCAAATTTACACGGCCAAAGCGCTACCCAAAGCGAAAAATTTTGTCTCGCTCAGTTAGGTTCTTGGCATACATGGTAATTGCTTAGCCTTCCGCGCGTTGATCATCAACTCAACAAACAGGGCCTTGGCGATACCATCGCCAACAACAGCAAAGTCCCGCGTAGCTGACCTAGACCACCCAGACGACACACCTTGGCGCAAGCTTCGCCTCATCGCCCGGCGGAACCTCCGGGCAGCGCCCGAACCGCCCCCACGGGCGGGCGCTTCTCGCCCTCCCTCGGTTCGGGCGATGCCCTCGTTGATTAAATCAAGGAAGCTGCGGCTAGCATCCGCTTTGTCCGCAAAGACGACACCGGCTCGGGTAGGTAGCTGGCTGCCCCCTACCCCAGCGCCGCCCTTGCCTTCATCAGCACTTCGGGCACATGCGCGCTCATTGGCAGCTCTTCGCGCAGGATTTGGTCGTACTCGACCCAGGCGACGGCGGCGGCGTCATCCGCGGCTTTGGGCGTGCCCGATTGGAAGTGGCAGGCGACGGCGACCAGGAAGAAATGGCTTTGAAGCGCACCCGCCGGGTCGCGGTGGATGAGGTCGAGCGTGCCCAGAACCGCGCCGGGGGTGACCTCAAGGCCGGTTTCCTCAAGAAGCTCGCGCGCGGCGGCCTCGGCCACGGTTTCGCCCAGCTCGACATGGCCGCCGGGATAGCCCCAGAGGCCTTTGTCCGGGGCCTTGCCGCGCTGCACCAGCAGCGCCCGGCCTTCATGCAGCACCACGCCGATGGCGCCCAGCGTGGGGCGCAGCGTGCTCATTCCGCAGCCCGGTGTTTGGGGTTCAGCATCGGGCGCAGGTAGTGGCCGGTATGGCTCGCCGCCACCTCGGCCACCGCTTCGGGCGTGCCGGTGGCCACGATCCGCCCGCCGCCATCACCGCCCTCGGGGCCAATATCAATCAGCCAGTCGGCGGTTTTGATCACGTCGAGATTGTGCTCGATCACCACCACCGAATTGCCCTGATCCACCAGCTCATGCAGCACTTCCAGAAGCTTTTTCACGTCTTCGAAATGCAGGCCGGTGGTGGGTTCGTCGAGGATGTAGAGCGTGCGGCCGGTCGAGCGTTTCGAGAGCTCTTTCGACAGCTTCACCCGCTGCGCCTCGCCGCCCGACAGCGTGGTCGCCTGCTGGCCGACCTTGATATAGCCAAGGCCGACGCGCATCAGCGCATCCATCTTTTCGCGGATCGAGGGCACGGCCTTGAAGAAGTCCTGCGCCTCTTCCACCGTCATTTCCAGCACATCGGCGATGCTTTTGCCCTTGAAGCGCACTTCCAGCGTTTCGCGGTTGTAGCGATGGCCCTTGCAGGTTTCGCATTCGACGTAAACGTCGGGGAGGAAGTGCATTTCGATCTTGATCACCCCGTCGCCCTGACAGGCCTCGCAGCGGCCGCCCTTGACGTTGAAGCTGAAGCGCCCGGGCTTGTAGCCGCGCGCTTTCGATTCCGGCAGGCCCGCGAACCAATCGCGGATCGGGGTGAAAGCGCCGGTATAGGTGGCGGGGTTGGAGCGCGGGGTGCGCCCGATGGGGCGCTGGTCGATGTCGATCACCTTGTCGAGATGTTCCAGCCCTTTCACGGTTTCGCAGGGCGCCGGATGCTGGCGGGCACCGTTCAGCCGCATCGAGGCGGTCTTGAACAGGGTCTCGATGGTGAGGGTGGATTTGCCGCCGCCCGACACGCCGGTGACGCAAACGAAACGGCCCAGCGGGAATTCGGCGGTGACATTGTGCAGGTTGTTGCCACTGGCGCCGACCACGGTGACGGCTTTGCCATTGCCCTCGCGCCGGAAGGCGGGCACAGCGATTTCGCGCGCGCCGGAAAGGTATTGCCCGGTAAGCGAGGCGGGATCGGCGGCGATCTCTTCCGGCGTGCCATGGGCCACCACGCGCCCGCCATGCACCCCGGCGCCGGGGCCGATGTCGAAGACGTAATCGGCTTCGCGGATGGCTTCTTCGTCATGCTCGACCACGATCACACTATTGCCTTGATCGCGCAGGTTTTTCAGGGTTTCCAGAAGACGGCCATTGTCGCGCTGGTGGAGGCCGATGGAGGGCTCGTCGAGCACATAGAGCACGCCGGTGAGGCCGGAGCCGATCTGGCTGGCAAGGCGGATGCGCTGGGATTCACCACCCGACAGGGTGCCTGCGTTGCGGGAAAGCGTGAGGTATTCCAGCCCGACATTGTTGAGAAAGCCAAGGCGCTCGCGGATTTCCTTCAGGATCGCATGGGCGATTTCGTTTTTCTGTTTGCTGAGCTGTTCGGGCACCTTTTCGACCCAGGCCAGCGCCTCGCGGATCGACATCTGCACCACCTGCCCCACATGCAGGCGCTCTTCCGGCTTGCCATTCGCCGGGCCGATCTTCACCGCCAGCGCTTCGGGTTTCAGCCGGTAGCCATCGCAGGCGCCGCAATGGCGGTTGGACTGGTAGCGTTCGAACTCTTCGCGGATCCAGTTGCTGTCAGTCTCGCGGTAGCGGCGTTCCATATTGGGGATCACCCCTTCGAAGGGCCGCGCTACCTCATAGACCCGCCCGCCCTCGTCGAAGCGGAATTTGATCTCTTCCTTGCCGGAGCCGTAGAGGAAGACCTTCTGCACATTCTCGGGCAGGTCTTTCCACGGGGTGTTCTTGTCAAACTCGTAATGCCGCGCGATGGCTTCGATGGTTTGCAGGAAATAGGGCGATTTGCCTTTGCGCCACGGGGCCAGCGCGCCATCATAGACCCGCAAGGCACTGTCGGGCACCACGAGGCGTTCGTCGAAATAGAGCTCGACCCCGAGCCCATCACATTCCGGGCAGGCGCCATAGGGGGCGTTGAAGGAAAACAGCCGCGGTTCGATCTCGGGGATGGTGAAGCCCGAGACCGGACAGGCGAAGTTTTCGCTGAAGGTGATGCGCTCGGGGTCCCCTTCTTTCGGGGCGGTTTCCAGAATGGCGATGCCGTCGGCCAGATCGAGCGCGGTGCGCAGGCTGTCGGCCAGCCGGGTTTCCAGCCCTTCGCGGACCACGATCCGGTCTACCACCACGTCGATATTGTGACGGAATTTCTTATCCAGTGTGGGCGGCTCTTCCAGCTCGTAAAACTCGCCGTTCACCTTCACCCGCTGGAAGCCCTGCTTGCGCAGTTCAGCAAATTCCTTGCGGTATTCGCCCTTGCGGTCGCGCACGATCGGGGCGAGCAGATAGGCGCGGCTGCCCTCTTCCATCTGCATCACCCGGTCGACCATATCCTGCACCTGCTGGGCCTCGATCGGCAGGCCGGTGGCGGGCGAATAGGGTGTACCGGCGCGCGCGAACAGAAGGCGCATATAGTCGTAAATCTCGGTCACCGTACCGACGGTCGAGCGCGGGTTTTTCGAGGTGGTCTTCTGCTCGATGGAAATCGCAGGCGAGAGCCCGGAAATGTGATCCATATCCGGCTTTTGCATCATGTCGAGGAACTGGCGCGCATAGGCCGAGAGGCTTTCGACATAGCGCCGCTGCCCTTCGGCATAGATCGTATCGAAAGCCAGCGAGGATTTGCCCGAGCCGGACAGCCCGGTGATCACCACCAATTCATCGCGCGGGATCTTCACGTCGATGTTTTTCAGGTTGTGTTCGCGCGCGCCGCGCACTTCGATATATTTCTGTTCGGCCATGGACCACCTCGTTTCACCCGGCTTCAATACGCGATTGCGCCAGCCCCGCCAATCGCAAAGTTAGAACGGAATAAGAACATCGGCAAGGGCGCGCCGCCTGATTTTGCCGGTAACCCTTTCCCTGCCCGGCTGTGCTACAAGGAGGGATGCGGCAATCGCCCTCATCTGCATGGCGCGGCAACGCGTTAGGCTGATGCGAGTTCCTTTTTCCAAGTGGGATTGATCCATGTTGCGCCTGTTCCTGACCCTGTTGATGCTCGCCCTGCCCCTACCATTGCTGGCCCAGGAGGCCCCGAAAACCGTGCTGGTGCTCGATGGTTCCGGCTCGATGTGGGGACAGGTAGACGGGGTGAACAAGATCGTCATTGCCCGCAAGGTGATCGGCGATCTGCTAACCAGCCTGCCCGCCGATATGGAGCTGGGGCTGATGAGCTACGGCCACCGGCGCAAGGGCGACTGCAATGATATCGAGATGCTGGCCCAACCGGGCGCCCGCCGCGCGGCCATTGCCGATGCGGTGAACGCGATCAATCCCAAGGGCAAGACGCCGCTTTCGGCGGCGGTTTTGCAGGCGGCGGAAGCGCTGAAATATACCGAAGCCCCGGCCACGGTGATCCTGATCTCGGACGGGATCGAGACCTGCAATATGGACCCCTGCGCGGTGGGGCGGCAGCTTGAAAGTTCGGGCGTGGATTTCACCGCCCATGTCATCGGCTTTGATGTCGCCGATCCGGCGGCGCTGGCGCAGTTGAAATGCCTGGCGGACGAGACTGGCGGCAGCTTCCGCACCGCCGCCAATGCCGAGGATCTGGCCAATGCGCTGGAGGTGGTGGTGGCCCCGCCGCCGCCGGACCCGGCCCGGGTGCAGTTTCAGGCCGTTGAGGGCGCGGATGGCCCGGTGATCCGGCAGGGCATCGTCTGGAACATTACCACCGAGGCGGATGGGGTGTTGCTGGACGAGAGTGCCGCCAGCCCTGAGCCTGAGCTTTCGCTTCTGCCCGGCAGCGGCCATGCCGTTGTGCGCCGCCTTGCAGACATGGCGCGTGCCGAGCTTGATTTCACCGTGGGCGAGGTTCCTCAAACCGTCACGCTGACCCTGCCGCCCTATCTGCCGCCCGCCAGCGTATCCGGCCCGGCGGAGGCCCCGGCGGGGGATACGATAAGCATTGGCTGGACCGGCCCGGATGGCCCGCATGACTATATTTCGGTCACAGAGACCGGCGCGAATGAAGGCGCGATGACCGCCAAGACCTATACCGAAACCGGCAATCCGGTGGAATTGCGCCTGCCGATGCAGCCGGGGGATTATGAAATCCGCTATGTGCTGAATGACGGCGCGTCCGTGCTCGCCCGCCAGCCGATCCACCTGACCGAGGTTGCGGCAAGGCTCGACGCCCCGGCAGCCCAGGAGGCCGGGCGCGAGCTGTCGGTCGGCTGGACCGGCCCGAATTATGACCGCGATTACATCGCCATCGTGCCGCGCGGCGAAGACGAGCATGCGCGCCTGTTCTATGCCTATACCGGCAACGGCAATCCGGCGCGCTTTCACGCACCGGCAGAGCCCGGCGAGTATGATCTGCTCTATGTGGCCAATGATAACGGGGGGAAGGTGCTGCTGCGCCAGCCGATTACCCTGACCCCGGTGACGGCCACGCTTACTGCGCCTGAGCGGATGGTGGCGGGCAGCAAGGTTGAGATCGGCTTCACCGGCCCCGCGAATGACCGCGACCTGATCACCTTTGCCCAGCCCGACGATCCGGCCCGGCGGCATGACGAAAGCGGCTATGCGCGCAACGGCAATCCGGTTACGCTCAAAGTGCCGAAGGCTCCGGGTATCTGGGAGCTGCGCTATCTGCTGGGCGGCAATGATGGTACGATCATCGCACGGCAGACGGTAACGGTGGAATAGGGAGAAGGTTGCTCAGTTTTTTCAAAAGGAGCTGAAACCGCCTCTTGAAATATTCCGTTTCATGAATATTATTGGTTCCAACGGCAACTGAGAGCCCCCCGACTCCTCATTACGGGTGGCCTATGGCGACTGAAAAGGACTGAGAATGCTGAATTTCATGATGGGCCGCCAGGGTGGCGGTGCTGCACGACTCACGCCGCAGGAAGCGGTGGAAAAAGCCAAGGCTGGCGCGCTGACGCTGGTCGACGTGCGCGACCCGAACGAGCTGATGATGTCGGGTAAAGCCGAAGGCGCGATCAACATTCCGCTGGCGGTGATCCGGATGCAGGCTGACCCGCGCAGCCCCGACTTCCACCCCGAGCTGGATGTGACCAAACCGGTCGCGATCTACTGCGCCTCGGGCGCGCGCTCGTCGATGGCGGTGCAGGTGTTCCAGCAAGCGGGCTTTGCCGAAGTGCACAATATCGGTGGCCTCGGCCACTGGCAGATGGCTGGCGGTGCCATCGTGCGCGCCTAAGTCGCGCCTGATTTCCTCGCATCCAATCTAGGGTGTTCTTGCCCCGTGGCCTTTCGGCTGCGGGGCATTTTTCTTGGGGAAGCGTGGGCTGCTTGCCATACGAGTTGCCATACAAAATGCCGACAGGTTGCAGACAGCTTGCAGACGCGGTTTTTCGGCCCAAAAACAAATCAGCCGGAACGAGAAAACGTCCCGGCTGATGAAGTTTTCCGATGGCGTACTGCCTTACATATGGATCACACGCCCATAGGCGTCGAGCACGCTTTCATGCATCATTTCGCTCAGCGTCGGATGCGGGAAGACGGTGTTCATCAGGTCTTCTTCGGTGGTCTCCAACTGGCGACCGACCACATAGCCCTGGATCAGCTCGGTGGCTTCCGCGCCAACGATATGGGCGCCCAGAAGCTCGCCGGTTTTGGCGTCGAACACGGTTTTCACCAGCCCCTGCGCCTCGCCCATCGCCACGGCCTTGCCGTTGCCGATATAGGGGAAGCGGCCAACCTTGATCTCGTAGCCCAGATCCTTGGCCTTCGCCTCGCTATAGCCGACGCTGGCCACTTGCGGGGTGCAATAGGTGCAACCGGCGATGCTTTCGGGCCGGACCGGATGGGCGTGCAGACCAGCGATCAGCTCGGCCACCATCACGCCCTCATGGCTGGCTTTGTGCGCCAGCCACGGCGCCCCGGCGATGTCGCCGATGGCATAGAGCCCTTCGACGCCGGTGCGGCAGAACTCATCGACCACCACATGGGTGCGGTCGAGCTTCACGCCGAGCGCTTCCAGCCCGAGATTTTCAACGTTGCCGACAATGCCCACGGCCGAGATCACGGTGTCAAACTCTTGTTTTTCCACCTTTCCGCCCGCCTCGATATGCGCGGTGACCTTGCCTTTGGCGCGGTCGAGCTGCTTGACCATGGCTTTTTCCATGATCGTCATGCCCTGCTTGACGAATTGCTTCTTGGCGAAGGCCGAAATCTCGGCGTCTTCCACCGGCAGCACCCGGTCGAGCACTTCAACCACCGTGACATCGGTGCCCAAAGTGTTGAAGAAGCTGGCAAATTCGATGCCGATCGCGCCAGAGCCGATGACCAGAAGCTTCTTCGGCATCCGGGTGGGGGCGAGGGCGTGGCGGTAGGTCCAGACCAGATCGCCATCGGCCTCAAGCCCCGGCAGCTCGCGGGCGCGGGCGCCGGTGGCGAGGATGATGTTTTTCGCCGTCAGCTCTTCGGTGCCGTCTTTCGTGGTGACGGCAACCTTGCCCTTGGCGGGCAGCGTGGCGGTGCCCATCACCACGTCGATCTTGTTTTTCTTCAGCAGGCCCTTCACGCCCGCTTCCATCTGCTTGGCCACGCCGCGCGAGCGTTTCACCACCGCATCAAGGTCATAGCCGATCTTTTCCGCCGAGAGGCCGAACTCGCTGGCGCGGTGCATCAGGTGGAAGACTTCCGCCGAGCGCAGCAGCGCCTTGGTGGGGATACAGCCCCAGTTGAGGCAGATGCCGCCCAGATGTTCGCGCTCGACCACGGCCACCTTCTGCCCGAGTTGCGCCGCCCGGATCGCTGCCACATAGCCGCCCGGCCCTGCGCCGACCACGATCACATCATAGGATTTTCCGGCCATGTCTGCCTCCTGAGAAAAAGTAGTTTGGTATTAAACTACTTTTTGACTGCGTTCAATGAGGCTTGCGGAATGCCGCTATGAGCCCCGTGCAAAGCAGGTAGATCAGAGCGCAATTCGCCCCGCCTGCCCCGTTGCGGGCATCTTACAGAGAAACTGGCGCAAGGAAATGGCCCTGACCCTGCGCCATGCCTATTTCCCGCACAGCGGCCAAACCCATCCGCGCCGCGCCCCGGATCGGGGCACGGGTGGAAGTGTTGGAGGCGCTTATCAGATCAGGCGGGAAGCCCGGCGGGGGTGCGGACCGTGCGCAGAACCGCGCCATAGCCTCCTTCATTCTCGAAGGCGGTTTCCATCGCGCTTGAAATCCGGTTCAGCGCTGCATTGCGGAACGGGAAGCGGCCGAACCGGCGGATGATCTCGCGATGCGCAATCGCATGTTTGAGGTTCACACCGCCGGTCTCCGGCATCCGGATCAGCATCATCCGCACGCAGCGATCCTGATCCATCTGGCTTTCGGCATGCATCAGCGGCAGATAGAAGAACTGCCGCGCCGGTTCGGCGATGCGCTGATCCCAGCCCTTGCTGATGGCGCATTTCGCCGCCGCCAGGGCAAGGTGATCGGTCGCAAAGGCCCGGCCCTCGCCGCGGAACATGTTGCGCGGAAACTGGTCCACGAGAATGAGGAAGGCCAGAGTGCGTTCCGGGGTGCTGAGCCAACCCCGCAATTCGCCACGCTCTGCCTTTTCCCAGACTGGAAGAAACCGCTCACGAATTTCGGCATCCAGTGCCGCATCGCCACGATACCAGCCCTGCGGGCCAACCTCGTCGAGCCAATAGCTCAGGATTTCTTCAGGTTCCATCACGATTCATTCTCCTTGCCACCTGTTTGGGCGGGGTCAGCGATATACCACTGTGACCTGACGGCAAGGGAAAAACCAACCGATTTTTCCCATTAGCGCCGTGTTTGGCGTCGGGATCAGGCAGCGCCGTCTTCTGCAGCTTCTTCGACCGCCTCTGCATAGAGTTCCTGCGCCATGTCCATCGCCACCGGCGAGGCCGAGGGCAGAACCGGCGCATAGCTCGCGGTATCTTCCACCGCCACCGAAGCGCGCTGGGTGGTGCGCCAGAGACCGTAAGCCACCAGCGCCAGAAGAACGACGGTGAGATAAAGGAAATAGCCGTTCGGGCCGAACTGGCCCATCGCCCAGCCGGTGACCAGCGGGCCAGTGATCGCGCCGACGCCGTTCACGAACATCAACCCGGACGAGGCGGCGGGCATATCGTCAATGTCGAGAAAGTCGTTGGTATAGGCGATGATCAGCGCATAAAGCGGGTTCGAGGTGCCCCCGATCATGAAGGCCGCCACCAGAATGGCGTTGAAATTGCCCGGCACCAGCAGCGGCACCAGCGCCCCCCCGGCCCCGAGCAGCGCCATGGTGATGATCAGCCCGCGCCGGTCGACCCGGTCGGAGATCCAGCCAATCGGATATTGCAGAAGCATCCCGCCGACATAGATGGTCGAGATGAACAGCGCGAGATGGCCGCTCGACAGGCCGGCCTCAGTGGCAAAGACCGAGGCCATGCCCCATTGCGCGGCAAAGACCCCGCCCATCAACATCATCCCGACCAGACCCAGCGGCGAGATCTTGTAAAGCGCGCGCAGGGTCATGCGTCGGGTGGTGTCGAAGGCGGGTGTCGGGCTGACCGAAAGAAGGATCGGCGCGAAGGCGATGGAAACCAGCACCGAGGGCAGGATGAACAGCGCAAAGCCGCTCGGATCGCCGATCAGCACCAGCCCCTGCGCCGTGATGATGCCGATCATCTGCACGATGAGGTAGAGCGACAGCGCCTTGCCGCGATTGGCATTGCTGGCGGCGTTGTTCAGCCAGCTTTCGGCGGTGACATAGACGCCCGAGAAGGAAAAGCCGATCAGGATGCGCAGCAGGGTCCAGGCGATCGGGTCCACCGCCACCGGGAACAGGATGAGCACCGCCGAGATGAACGAGCCAAGGGCGGCGAAGACCCGCACATGGCCAACCCGACGGATCATGAGCGGGGTGGCGCGTGAACCGCCCAGAAAGCCGAGGAAATAGCCAGACATCACCACCGACATTTCGAAGGTGGAAAAGCCCTCGATGCCGCCGCGCACACCGAGCAAGGTGCCCTGAATGCCGTTACCGACCATCAGCAGCATGACACCCAGAAGCAACGCCCAGGAAGATTTCAGCACGTCCAGCATGGCTTACCTCTCATACTCGTCTGTCGCGCATATCAACCCAGACCCAGCCAAGCACGCGGAAAGCGACATGGCACCCGGGAAATGCGCCGAAAACCGTCATCTTCTCTGATCAGAGCCCGCGCGCGGCCTGCCTTGCGGAAGCTTCAGAGCGAGGTGACCCAAAGAATGGTGGCATCCTCTTCGGAAACCGAGATCACGTTATGGCCCATCGAGGCGTCGTAATAGGCGCTGTCGCCCCGGCGCATCTCGACCGGCTCGTAAAACTCGGTGATCAGCCGGATCGCGCCGGTGAGCACATAGAGGAACTCCTCGCCGTCATGGCGCACCCAGCCATCGAATTCTTCAAAGCTGCGGGCCCGTACCCGCGCACGATAGGGCAGCATCGCCTTTTTGGTCAGGGCGCTGGCCAGCATCTCGTGTTCATAGGTCGCGGTGGGATGAGCCTGACCCTCGCCGGATTTGGTCACCGCCATGCGGCCCGACACTTTGCTGTTGCGCGGCGGGGTGAACAACTGCGGCACCGAGATTTCCAACCCCACGGCGAGCTTTTTCAGCGCCTCGTAGGTGGGGCTCATCTGGCCGTTTTCAATCTTCGACAAGGTCGAGCGCGCCAGACCGGCCTGACTTGCCGCCTGTTCCAGCGTCCAGCCACGCGATTTGCGCAGATCCCGCACCCGCGCGCCGAGGTTCAGCGGCTGCGGATCGGGGGCTTCATGGCCGCTCTCGCGCGCCAGCGCGATCAGGCTTGGTTCTTTGGCGGGGTCCTGTTCCATGGCAGATCAAATAACGATCTACCCTCGCCCGCGCAACTGGGCGCGCAACTGGGCGCGCGCGCATCAAGGGTTTCAGATCCCAAACCTCATATCACGCACAAACGCCCTGCACTGGCTCACAACAAGTTTTCCGAAAACGGGTTTCCCGACTCCCGCCTGCAGGATAAATGCGGATCATGATCAAGCTCATCGTCTTTTCTGACCCCGTTTGTCCCTGGTGCTATATTGGCAAAGGCCGGCTTGACCGTGCATTGACCGAGCGCCCGAACCATCCGTTCGAGGTGGAATATCACCCCTATCAGCTCAACCCGGACTTCCCGCCCGAGGGCATGTCGCGGCGGACCTATCTGGAGCAGCTGTTCGGCCCCGATGGCGAGGCACGGGCCGATGCGCAGGTGGGCGAGGAAGCGCGGGCGATGGGGCTGGACTTTGCGCCCGAAAAGATGACGCGGATGCCCAACACCTTCGATGCGCACCGGCTGATGCATTGGGCGTCGCTTGAAGGGCTGCAATCCGAGGTGGTGAGCGCGCTGTTCCGGGCGAATTTCGTCGAGGGGCGCGACATCAGCAATCACAAGGTGCTGGCCGATATTGCCGAGGCCTGCGGGATGGAACGGGCGGTGGTGGCGCGACTGCTGAACAGCGATGCCGACCGCGACGACATCCGCGCCCGCGAAGAGGATTCCCGCCGCAAAGGCGTGCGTGCGGTGCCGACCTATGTGATCGCCGGGCAGCATGTGGTTTCGGGCGCGCAACCCACGAAGCTGTGGATCGACGTGATTGACGATCTGACCGCCCAGCTCGCGGGGCTTGAAGCCGAAGCTGCGGGCGAAATCACCGAAGACGGGCCTGCCTGCTAATAAGGCCCCAGCGCGCTTGCACGACAGGCGCAGGTCGATAAAGATTTCCGGATTTTCGGGGCAGGCAAGCCGCCTGCCCCGCGCCCGTTTCCCTCTGGCCATTCCCCGCACATTCGGGCATTTTCCGGCCGAAAGGTTCCCCCCATGCCACGTTTTCCTGCCCCGACCCGTCCGCTGCCCTTTGTCGAGCTGGTGGTTCTGCTGGTCGCCATGATGTCGATGGTGGCGTTTTCCATCGATTCAAGCCTGCCCGCCTTTCCGGCGCTGACCGCAGCCTTTTCGCCTGACGATCCGTCGCGCGCGCAGCTGGTGGTTTCGGCCTTCGTGCTGGGACTGGGGATCGGGCAGCTGTTCGTCGGTCCGTTTTCCGACAGCTTTGGCCGCCGCCCGGCGCTGACGCTGGGGATCGCGCTCTATATTGCGGGCGCGCTTTGGGCGATGCAGGCCAATTCGCTTGATACGCTGCTGGCGGCGCGGGTGGTTCAGGGGCTTGGCGCCGCTGCCAGCCGGGTGGTGAGCCAGACGGTGATGCGCGACATGTTTTCGGGCCGCAGTCAGGCCCGGATCGGCTCGCTGATCTTTACCTTCTTCGTGGTGGTGCCTGCGCTGGCACCCTTCATCGGCCAGAGCGTTGTGGCACTGACGGGCTGGCGTGGGCTGTTTGGCGTCTATGTGATCCTTGGCCTGGTGGTGCTGACCTGGTTCCTGATCCGCCAGCCCGAAACCCTGACGCCGGAAAACCGCCGCGCCTTCCGCCCGGGCAGCATTGCCGCCGCGATGAAGGAAGTGCTGATGAACCCGGTGGCGTTTCGCTACCTCATCGTGATGACGCTCGGCTTTGGTCAGTTGATGGCTTATATCAGCTCGGCACAGGCGATCTATGTCGACACGCTGGGTGTGGGCGACCGCTTTCCGCTCTACTTCGCCGGGGTGGCGCTTCTGTCGAGCGGATCGGGCTTTCTCAATTCGCGGCTGGTGATGCGGCTGGGGATGCGCAAGCTGGCCAATTGGGCCTTTGGCACCCAGTTCATCATCGCGACGCCGTTGTTCATCGGCTGGCATTTCGGCCTGTTCGATACGCTGTCGCCACAGATTGCGCTCTGGCTGTTCGTGGCCTGGTCGGTGACGCTGTTCTTCATGAACGGGCTGACCTTCGGCAATATCACCGCGCTGGCAATGGAGCCGCTGGGCCATATCGCGGGCACCGCCTCGGCGGTTCTGGGGGCGCTGAGCTCGATCCTTGCGGTGGCAATTGCCGCCCCGATCGGGCTGGCCTTTGACGGCACCCCCCGGGCGCTGATCGGCGGCGTGGTGGTGTGTTCGGGTGTGGCGCTGGCGCTCGTCTGGACCGACCGCAAACGCGAACGCGCGGCCGGGATCAGCAGCTGAGATCAGCGTGGACAGCGACGCGCGCAGAGGTTTTCACAGGGAATGCCGTCGTGATCGCCATCGCGTTTGCGCTGCCCACAGACCACGAGTTTGTAACAGGCTTCTTCGCAGCTTGAGAGCCGTTTGCAGCTGACATCGCGGCAATCATAGCCCCCGGCCACCTGCACCAGCGACCAGAGACGCTGCGCGGCGGGCCCATCCGGCGAGGCGCTATCAAGCGCAAACCCGCCAGCAGGCATCAGCGCAAGCAGCGCCGCAAGAGAAAACCATTTCATTTCAAACCCTCACTCATTCCCGAACCCGGGATGAGCGTAGCATGAGCGCGGAGAAAATCAGAAGAGCTATATCGGCGCTCTAGCGTTTGACCCGGATGGTGCCCGCCTTTTCGGCCAGATCGCGGGCGATGGCGAAGGCGCCTTTGATCTTGTCGCTGTCTTTCGACCAGTCGCGGCGGATCACCACCTTGTTGTCGCGCACCTTGGCGAGCCCGTTCTGGGCCTGAAGATATTCGACCAGACCGGCGGGATTGGCGAATTTGTCGCCATGGAACTGGAGCGTCGCGCCTTTCGGGCCGCCATCCAGCCGAGCAATCCCAGCCTTCTTGCACATCGCCTTGATCCGCACGATCAGCATCAGGGTGTTGACCTCTTTCGGGAGCTTGCCGAAACGGTCGATCAGCTCGGCGGCAAAGCCTTCCAGCTCGACCTTGGTGGAAAGGCCAGAGAGGCGCCGGTACAGCCCCAGCCGCACGTCGAGATCGGGCACATAGTCGGCCGGGATCAGCACCGGCACGCCGAGATTGATCTGCGGCGCCCAGGTTTCGTCGGCCTCGGTGAGACCTTCGAGCTGGCCCGAGCGGATCTTGGCAATCGCCTCTTCCAGCATCTGCTGGTAAAGCTCGTAGCCCACCTCGTTCATATTGCCCGATTGCTCTTCGCCGATCAGGTTGCCCGCGCCGCGAATGTCGAGATCCTGACTGGCGAGCATGAAGCCCGCGCCGAGGCTGTCGAGGCTGCCCAGCACTTTCAGGCGCTTCTGCGCGGTGTCGGTCAGCGGGCTGCGCGGTTTGGTGGTGAGGTAGCAATAGGCGCGGGTTTTGGCTCGGCCCACCCGGCCCCGGATCTGGTAAAGCTGCGCCAACCCGAACATGTCGGCGCGCCACACCACCATGGTATTGGCGGTGGGAATATCGAGCCCGGATTCCACAATCGTGGTGGCCAACAGCACATCGTATTTACCGTCATAAAACGCGTTCATCCGGCTATCGAGCTCGCCCGATGCCATCTGCCCATGCGCCACGATATGGCTCACCTCGGGCACATGGGTTTCCAGAAAGTCTTCGATCTCGCGCAGATCCTTGATGCGCGGCACCACCACAAAGCTCTGCCCGCCGCGATAGTGTTCACGCAGCAGCGCCTCGCGGATCGTCACCCCGTCAAACTCGCTCACATAAGTGCGGATCGACAACCGGTCGACCGGAGGGGTGCCGATGACCGAAAGGTCGCGCACGCCGGTGAGGCTCATCTGCAAGGTACGCGGAATCGGCGTGGCGGTCAGCGTCAGCACATGCACATCCGAGCGCAGCTCTTTCAGCCGTTCCTTATGCCCAACCCCAAAGCGCTGTTCCTCGTCGATCACCAACAGGCCAAGATCCTTGAACCGGATGGTTTTCGCCAGCAGCGCATGGGTGCCGACGACGATATCCATCGTGCCGTCTTTCATCCCCTCGCGAGTGCGCTCGGCCTCTTTCTGGGGCACGAAGCGGCTGAGCTGCCCCACCGTGATCGGAAAGCCCCGGAAGCGCTCTGCAAAGCTTTTGTAATGCTGCCGCGCCAGAAGCGTGGTCGGCGCGATCACCGCCACTTGCCGGCCTGACATCGCCGCGACAAAGGCCGCGCGCATCGCCACTTCGGTTTTGCCAAAGCCGACATCGCCGCAGATCAGCCTGTCCATCGGCTGGCCGGAGGCAATATCCTCAATCACATCCGAGATCGCGCTCAGCTGGTCTTCGGTTTCCTGATAGGGAAAGCGCGTGGCGAAATCTTCCCAAGCGTGATGCGGGGCTTCCAGCACCGGCGCCTTGCGCAGGGCACGTTCGGCGGCAAGGCGAATGAGCTTGTCAGCAATCTCGCGAATGCGTTCCTTGAGCCGGGCCTTCTTGGCCTGCCAGGCGCCACCGCCAAGCTTATCAAGCAACCCTTCCTCATGGCCGAATTTCGACAGAAGCTCGATGTTTTCCACCGGCAGGAAAAGCCTGTCGCCGCCCGCATATTCCAGCGCGATGCATTCATGCGGCGCCCCGGCGGCGGTGATGGTTTCCAGCCCCTTGTAGCGCCCGACGCCGTGATCGACATGCACCACCAGATCGCCCGGAGAAAGTGCATTAGCTTCGGTCAGGAAGTTCTCGGCCCGCCTGCGTTTTTTCGGCGCACGGATCAGCCGGTCGCCAAGCACGTCCTGCTCGGACACGATGGTCAGCCCTTTGGCCTCAAACCCGTGTTCCAGCGGCCAGACCGCAAGATAAACCCCGCCATGACTATCGGGCACATCGCGGAAATCGGCGATCTCGGCGGTGGCGGTCAGGTCTTCATCGGCCAGCAGCCCCTTGAGCCGCTCCCGCGCGCCTTCGGAATAGGAGGCCACAACCACCGCGCCATCTTCACGTTTCACGCGAACATGATCTGCCAGAGCGCTGAACAAGTTAATTTTTTCCTGCTGGCGCTCCGGTGCGAAATTACGCCCGATCCGCCCGCCACCATCCAGCACATTCGCCCCGGTGGCTTGCGGCAGAGCCGCCAGCGCGATCACCCGATGCTCTTTCGTGGCCTCCAGCCAGGCCTCGTCATTCAGGTAAAGCAGCTCCGGCGGACAGGGTTTGTACACGCTGTCCATCCGGTTCTTCGCCTGCATCGCCTCGCGCCGCGTGTCGTATTGATCAGCGATCCCCTCCCAGCGACTCAGCCGCGCCGGGGTCAGCTGATCGTCCAGCATCACGCTGGCACCGGGCAGATAGTCAAACAGGGTTTCCAGCCGCTCGTGAAAGAACGGCAGCCAATGCTCCATCCCCTGCTGTTTGCGCCCGGCGCTGACCGCCTCATAGAGCGGATCGTCCGAGGTCGCCGCGCCAAACTCGATGCGATAATTCTGCCGGAACCGGGTAATCGCCGCCTCGTCGAGGATCACCTCGGACACCGGCGCCAGCTCGATCACCGACAGGTTCTCCGTGGTCCGCTGGCTCACGGGGTCAAAGCGCCGCGCCCCGTCCAGCACATCGCCAAACAGATCCAGCCGCACCGGCCCGCCTTCACCCGGCGGGAAAATATCGATGATCCCGCCGCGCACAGCAAAATCGCCCGGCTCGGTCACGGTGGGCGATTGCGAAAAGCCCATGCGCACCAGAAAGGCCTTGAGCCCATCCACATCGATGCGACTATCGACCGTCGCCGAGAAACTCGCCTCGCGCAGCACCTCGCGGGCCGGAAGCCGCTGGGTGACGGCGTTCATCGTGGTCAGCACGATCACCCGATTGGTGGGCAGACCATGGGCCAATGCGGCCAGCGTCGCCATCCGCGCCGCCGAGATATCGGGGTTGGGCGACACCCGGTCAAAGGGCAGACAATCCCAGCCCGGAAAGGTGAGCCGGGTCACATCGGGGGCGAAGAAATCCAGCGCCGCTGCCATCGCCGCCATGCGCGTGGCATCGCGGGCGACATGCAGGATCGGGCCGCCACTTTTCTGCAACTCGCGCGCCAGAAGCAGCGCATCATAGCCCTCTGGGGCACCGGACAGGGTGATGGGACGATTTTGGCTCATGGCGATGGCGTAACCAAGCGCGCCGCCGGGTGCAATATCGGATCGCGCGCGCGCCTCAGCCCTTTCAGAAACGCGGCACAGAGGCCATATTGAGCGGATGCTGAAGTTCACCCCGCTTATCCTCGCGCTCGCCTATGGGCTGATCATGTACCGGCTGTCGGCCTGGCGGCTGGCGCAGGAGCTGGATGCGAAATCGACCGAGCTGGCCGATCCGGCGCTGAAAGCCCTCACCGACCGGATGGCGTGGGCGCTCGATCTGGAGCGGATCCGGGTGCATCTTTACGAGATCGAGCCGGTGAACGGGCTCGCGGCCCCGGATGGGCGGATTTTCATCACGCGCGGGTTTTACCGGCAATATCGCGAGGGCGTGGTGAGTGCGGAAGAACTGGCCTCGGTGATCGCGCATGAGCTCGGCCATGTCGCGCTGGGGCATTCACGCCGCCGGATGATCGACTTTTCCGGCCAGAACGCCCTGCGCATGGCGATGGTCATGGTGCTGGGGCGGTTTTTGCCGGGGCTTGGCCCGGCGCTGGCCAATATGGTCACCAGTCTGGTTGCGGCGCGGCTGTCGCGCAGTGACGAATATGAGGCCGACGCCTATGCCTCGGCGCTGCTGGTGAAGACGGGGATCGGCACCGCGCCGCAGAAATCGCTGTTTGGCAAGCTCGATCAGCTGACCATGGCGCGGCCGGGCAGCATTCCGGCCTGGTTCATGAGCCATCCGAAAGTGGATGAACGCATCGCCGCAATTGAGGCCAATGAGGGGAAGTGGCAAGGGTAGGCTGGCAAAGTTAGGCTGAGGCACGCCCTGCCCCAGCCCTGCGTTTAGCTCAGCCCGGCGGTTTCCAGCGCCTTGCCCAGCCGGGGCATCCGCGCCTTTTTCATCAGTTTGCGGATCGGCCAGCGCTCGCCCGACAGCCGTTCGGCTTCTGCCCGCACCGCACGCGCCAGCGCAACCAGCGCATCGGCATTCGCGTCGAACAGGTCGCGCAGAAACTCGTCGGGCGACAGGCGTTCCAGCCCTTCTTCGGCAAGCGTATGGCGTGGAAAATCCTTGGCGTTCAAGGTGATGATCAGATCGGCAGAGCCTGCAATCGCAGCGGAGAGCACATGCACATCCGACGGGTCCGGCAGCCAGAGCCGCGCCTCGTCGCGCGCATGGGGGCGCACGGCGGCCTCGGGCCAGCGGGCGGTGAGCGCGGCGATTTCACCGCGCGCCAGGGTTTCCTGACCATCGCCCAGTTTGGCGGCGGCACGCGCCCATTCTTCCAGAATGCGCGGGCTCCAGCGCGGCTGATAGAGCCCCGCTTCTGCCGCCCCGACCAGCATTTCGCGCATCACCGTGGGGTATAGCACGCAGGCGTCGAGCAGCGCCCTCACGGCAGGAGCCGGTAGAACAGCGCTTTCAGATAGCCGCTTTCGGCCAGCTGGGGATGTTGTGGATGGTCTGGCCCGGCAAAGCCGGTATGGATGAGCTGCCCGCGCTGCCCTGCCCGGCCGATGCCCCGGTTCGAGGCATGGCGAAATTTCGACAGATCCGCCGCGTGCGAGCAGGAGCAGAGGCCCAGATAGCCGCCCGGCACCACCAGTTTGGCGGCAAGGCGCGCGACGCGTTCATAGGCGCGCAGCCCGGCTTCAAGCGCCGGTTTGTTCGGGGCGAAGGCGGGCGGATCGCAGATCACCACGTCAAACATGGCGCCTTCGGCCTCAAGCGCTTCCAGCACCGCAAAGGCATCGCCCTGCCGGGTGGTGAATTTGTCGCCCACGCCGCTTTGACGCGCGCCCTCTTCTGCCAGTTCCAGCGCCGGGGCCGAGCCATCGACCGCCAGCGCGCTTTCGGCGCCATTGGCGAGGGCCGCGAGCGAAAAGCCCCCGACATGGGAGAACACATCAAGCACCCGTGCGCCCTTGGCCAGACTCGCCGCAAACGCGTGGTTGGGGCGCTGGTCGAAGAACAGCCCGGTTTTCTGCCCGCCCATGATGTCGGCAATATAGGTGGCGCCGTTCATCGGCACCGACACCCGGCCCGGATCGCTGCCGATCATGATCTCGGTATCGTCATCGAGCCCTTCCAGCCCGCGCGCACGGCCAGAGGCGTTTTTCACCACGGTCGTAACCCCGGTCAGCTCGACCAGTGCCTGCGCCAGCTCATCAGAGCGCGCATCGGCCCAAGCGGCGTTGGGCTGCACCACGATGGTATCGCCGTAACGGTCGACAACCACGCCGGGCAGACCATCGGCCTCGGCATGGACCAGCCGGTAGAAGGGCTGATCGTAAAGGCGGGTGCGATGCTCCAGCGCGGCGGCAAGGCGGGCGCGCAACCAGGCGCCGTCGATCACCGCGTCGGGATCACGATCCAGCATCCGGCCGAAAATCCGCGAGCCGGGATTGACCGCGACCAGCCCCATCGGATGGCGTTCGTCGTCTTCCAGCCGGGCAATGCTGCCGGAGGCCAGCGCCTTGGTGCGCCGGTCGGTGACGATTTCATTATCGAAGACCCAAGGAAAGCCGTGCCGGATGGCGCGGGCATTGGCCTTGGGTTTCAGGCGGATCACGGGAAGGGTTTCGTTGTTCATCCGCCCCGATTACAGGAGCGCCGCGCTGGCGGGAAGAGGGAAAGCCGTTTCGGGCACGCGGAGCGACGGAATGCGCCAGTGCTGAAAAGACAAAGGGCGCGCCAGTGGCACGCCCCCTTGGTTCTCTCGCTCAACCTAGCCCTGCAGGAAATCGCGCGGGCGAGTGAGTTCGTGTTTGATCAGGTCGGCCAGCGCGTTGGAGATCACCACTTTCTGAGTGATGCCCAGCTCTTCGTTCCGGATCGCCTCCTGCCCTCCGGCAGCATGGATGTTGAAGCCGATGCGGCGGGCGGGTTCGAGCAACTCGCCGGTTTTCGCGTCGCGTACAGCCATCAGCATCCAGATTTCGTGTTCACCGCCAAGGGTGTAGCGGGTCAGCTGGGTGAGCGCATGGAAGCGGGTGATCACGACCTGAAGCACCACCTCACGACCGCCGTTGAGCCCGGCCACGCCTTTTTCCAGCGCATTGGTCACGATCGCATCGACCTGCGCGTGGCGGTCGCCAAAGGGATCTTCGCGCCAGACGATATCGGCGCGCGGCTTGTAGCTGTTCAGCTCGGAAGCCTTCAGCGTCTCGGGCACCTCCACATTCACCGCCACCACCTTGTAGGACGGGTGCAACGGCACCGGCGCGTGCGGGGCGTCGATGGTGCCCAGCAGCGGCATGCTGGGCGACATGTTGCGGCTGACCATCTCGTCAACGGCGCTACAGGCCGCGAGCGAGGCAAGGGCTGCCAAGAAAAGCAAAGCTCGGAACGGTTTCATACCTTTTCTCCGTCATGCACATTTCGTCTTCGGTGCTTTATTCAGAACTTGTTAACCAATTACGGCGGAACTAGGGAGGTTTGGGGGAAATTCCCGGCTCACTGCGGATTTGTTTCATGAGGGCTGACATGGCACATCAACGCCAGTTCGCAGATCGGCGGGATGCGGCTATAAACAGCATTGTTAGCGCTAAAGGAGTGTGTTACCCCGCCCTGATCGGCCCTTTCCGCCCAAATATGAGGAATGTGCGATGAGCCTGCACCCAGAGATCGACCGCATCACCCAACGTATCGTTGAGCGTTCGCGCCCGCGCCGCACCGCCTATATGGAGCGCGTTGCCCGCGCCATCGAACAGGGACCGGTCCGCGCGCATCTGAGCTGTTCGGGGCAGGCCCATGCCTATGCGGGGTCCGGTGCGGATCAAGGCGAGTTGGCCGCCGGGCGGGCGCCCAATATCGGCATCGTCACCGCCTATAATGACATGCTGAGCGCCCATGCGCCCTACAAGGATTTCCCCGATATCATCAAGGCCGCCGCGCGCGCCGAAGGCGCCACTGCGCAGGTGGCGGGCGGGGTTCCGGCGATGTGCGATGGTGTTACCCAAGGCGCCACCGGGATGGAGCTGAGCCTGTTTTCGCGCGAAGTGATCGCGCTGGCCACTGGCGTGGCGCTGAGCCACAACACCTTTGACGCGGCGATGTATCTGGGGGTCTGCGACAAGATCGTGCCCGGTCTGGTGATCGGCGCGGCGACCTTTGGCCATATCCCGGCGGTGTTCGTGCCAGCCGGGCCGATGACCACCGGCATCGCCAATGACGAAAAAGCCAAGGTGCGTCAGCGCTTTGCCACCGGCGACGCGACCCGCGAAGAGCTGCTGGCCAGCGAGATGGCCGCCTATCACGGCATCGGCACCTGCACCTTTTACGGCACAGCCAATTCCAACCAGATGCTGATGGAGATCATGGGGCTGCACCTGCCCGGCAGTTCTTTCGTCAATCCAGGCACCCCGCTGCGCGATGCGCTGACCGCCGAAGCCGCCCGCCGGGCCTTGCAGATCACCCATCTGGGCAATGAATTTACCCCGGTGGCCGATGTGCTCGACGAACGCGCCTTTGTAAACGGGCTGGTGGGGCTGATGGCCACTGGCGGCTCAACCAATCTGGTGCTGCATATCCCGGCCATGGCGCGCGCTGCAGGGATCGAGATCGAGCTGGAAGATTTCTCGGACATTTCCGCCGTCGTGCCCTTGATGGCGCGGGTCTATCCGAACGGGCTGGCCGATGTGAACCATTTCCACGCGGCGGGCGGCATGGCCTATCTGATCGGCGAATTGCTTGAGGCTGGGCTGCTGCATGACGACACCAAGACCGTGACCGGCAGCGGGCTGGGCAGCTATGTGTCCGAACCGAAGCTGACAGGCGACCGGGTGAACTGGGAGCCGGGTCCGCGCGAAAGCCTGAACGACAAGATCATCCGCCCAGCCTCGGACCCGTTCCAGGCCAGTGGCGGGCTGGTGCAGCTGACCGGCAATCTGGGCCAGGGCGTGATCAAGATCTCGGCCGTGGCGCCCGAGCGCCATGTGGTCGAAGCCCCGGTGCGGATTTTCCACGATCAGGAAGCCGTCAAGGACGCGTTCAAGGCTGGGGAATTCACCTCTGACACCATCGTCGTGGTGCGTTTTCAGGGGCCGAAAGCCAACGGGATGCCCGAGCTGCACAGCCTTACGCCGACCCTGACCGTGCTGCAGGATCGCGGGCTGAAAGTGGCGCTGGTCACCGATGGCCGGATGTCGGGCGCCAGCGGCAAGGTGCCGGCGGCCATTCACGTATCGCCCGAAGCGGTGGATGGCGGCCCGATTGCCAAGCTGGCGGACGGCGACATTCTGCGCCTTGACGCAGAGGCCGGAACGCTGGAGATCCTGACCGAAGGCGTGCTTGACCGCGCCCCGGTAACGGCAGATCTTTCGGCCAATAGCCACGGCATGGGCCGCGAATTGTTTGAGATATTCCGCCAGACGGTCGGCCCCGCCTCGCATGGCGCGATCACGACGCTGCGCTGAGAGAGACAACGAGTGAGGAGAGCAGAATGACCCCGCAGGAAGCCAGTACGCGCACCGAAGCCATTTGCCGCATGGCGCCGATTGTTCCGGTGCTGGTGGTGGAAGATGCAAGCCATGCCAAACCGCTGGCCGCGGCGCTGGTGGCAGGCGGTCTGCCGGTGCTGGAAGTGACCCTGCGCACCAAGGCCGCGCTCGATGTGATCGAAGAGATGGCTGAGGTTCCCGGCGGGATCGTCGGCGCGGGCACGCTCTTGACGGCAGAAGACGTGAAAGCGGCGAAGGCGGCCGGGGCGAAATTCGGCGTGTCGCCGGGGGCCACCGACGCGTTGCTCGACGCTTGCGAAGCGCTGGATTTTCCGCTGCTGCCGGGGGCTGCCACAGCCTCGGAAGCGATGCGGCTCTTGGAGCGCGGCTATAGCGTGCAGAAGTTTTTCCCGGCGGAAGCGGCGGGCGGTGCACCCTTCCTGAAATCGCTGGCTTCACCCCTGCCCCAGATCCGCTTCTGCCCGACCGGCGGCGTCAGCCCCTCCAATGCTGCGAGCTATCTGAGCCTGCCCAATGTGATCTGCGCGGGCGGCAGCTGGGTGGCACCGAAAGAGCTGATGCTGGCCGGAGACTGGGCCGGGATCGAAGCGCTGGCGCGCGAGGCGGCGGGTCTGCCGCGCTAAGGCGACCTTTCCAAATTTGACGACACGAAACCGGGAGCGCGATCAGCGCTCCCATTTCATTTCTGCCAGCCGGGGATCGCCCCCGAAGGCTTCGCGCGGGAAGCTGAGCCCCTTGCCCGGATGTTCGCTCAGTGCCTGCGCGCCGAGCGGGCCAAGGCGGATATGCCAGCTTTGCCGGGCCACCGGCGCCGGGGCGGCAAAGCCTTCGCAGCCGAGCAGGGCCAGATTCATCCCCGCCCCCGGATCGCGCACGGAGGCGTAGCGGATCAGGCCAATGCCGCCCTCGCGCGCCGCTTCTTCCAGTGCCTGACAGGCGGCGTAGTCGACCGGATCGGTCCAGAGCGCGGCATCGCGGGCCAGCGCGCCCCGGGTCAGATCCAGCGCCGCCGTCACCGCCAGCTTGACCGCCAGAGCGGTGTATTCGGCGGGATTGTCGGGCCAGGGCGTTTCAGGGCTCTCGGCATAGAACAGGAAGCGGTAGAACACCATTTCCGCCAGCGCGGTTTCCACATGTTCGGAGGCGTAGAACACCCCCGGCGTCATCCCGGCCCGGCGAAAACGCGAACCATGCGGATAGGGCGCATCGTAGCGAAACGGGGTGGAGAGCAGGTAATCCAAGCCCCGGCAAGGCTCGGGCACCGGCGGTTTGGTATCTTCCAGAATGTCTTCCAGAAGCGCCTGCTCGGCGATGGTATCGACCAGCTTCAGGGTCGAGATGCGATGCTGCGCCTCGACCAATCGCCAGCCCCGCCCCTTCCAGGGCGCGGCCTCAGACGAGAGCGCGGCGGGCGTCCAGATAGGCAGTGACACGTGTCAGCCCCGAAATGCTGCGAATGGCCTCGCGCGGGGCATCGCCAAGCGCCGTATTGGGGGCCTTCATCCAGGCCCGCACCACGGTCTCGTCGCCGCCGGTGATCGCGTCGAGCGAGCGAAACAGCCGCACCAGAAGGGCGGCGAGTTCATAGGATTTGGAGCCCTCTTCCAGCACCGCCGCCCCGCGTTTCAGGCGCGAGACGGTGGGTGCACTCACGCCGATCACCTCGCCCAGCCGTCCGCCGGACAGACCCAGACGCTCGGCCGCGCGCAGCACGGCCTTGGTCAGCACCACCCCGCGTTCGGGGGCATTATGGGTTGGAATCGCAAGAACAGGCATCGCCGTTTCCTTTCATGTGAAAGATATAGCACGTGAATGCCGATTTTGAAAGAGCCAGACGCCACCCCTGCCCCAAGAAGCCGACAAAAAGACTCTGTAGCGCCGCTGGATGGCGGCGGAATGTCGCAGGTGAGCGCTTGCCTCGGCAGCTCTGACGGCTAGATATGGCTGAACGGAGAGCGCCATGACAAATAATGACCCCCTTGTAATCTTCACCCCGTCCGGCAAACGCGGCCGTGTGGCAAAGGGCACCAAGGTGCTCGATGCCGCGCGCGAGTTTGGCGTCGATCTCGATTCGGTTTGCGGACGGCGCGGGATCTGCTCGAAATGCCAGATCGCCCCGAGCTTCGGCACCCATGCCAAACACGGGATCACCGTGGATGAGGCGGCGCTGTCGCCGGTGAATGCGGTGGAAGAGCGCTATGAGCGGGTGCGTGGGCTGAAACCGGGGCGGCGGCTGGGCTGTCAGGCGGAGATCATGGGCGACGTGGTGATCGACGTGCCGCCCGAAAGCCAGGTGCACAAGCAGGTGGTACGCAAACGCGCCGAGGCGCGGGCCATCGCGCTCGATCCGGCGGTGCGGCTGCATTATGTCGAGGTGGAAGCTCCCGACATGAACGCCCCGACCGGCGATCTGGAGCGGCTGCTGACTGTGCTGAAGGCCGAGATGGAACTCGACAGCCTTGGCTTTGATTTCGCCCTGCTGCCTGTGCTGCAAAAGATCCTGCGGGCCGGGAAATGGGCCGTCACCGCGGCAGTGTCGCTGCAAGGCGCGCCAACGGTCATCGCGCTTTGGCCCGGTTTTCAGGACAAGGCTTACGGGCTGGCTGTCGATATCGGTTCGACCACCATTGCCGGGCATCTGGTCGATTTGGCCAGCGGCGAAGTGGTGGCCTCGAACGGGCTGATGAACCCGCAGATCCGCTTTGGCGAAGACGTGATGAGCCGGGTCAGCCATGTGATGATGAACCCGAACGGCGCCGCCGAGCTGACCGGCGCGGTGCGCGACGGGCTGAACGGGCTGATTGATGCGTTGATCGAAGAGGCCGAGGTGACCCGCGATACGATCCTCGACAGCACGTTCGTGATGAACCCGGTGATGCACCACCTGTTCCTTGGGCTCGATCCCTACGAGCTGGGTCAGGCACCGTTTGCGCTGGCCACCGGCTCGGCGCAGAGCCTGCCTGCCCGCGAGATTGGCCTCAATCTTGCCCCCGGCGCGCGCGCCTATGTGCTGCCGCTGATCGCGGGGCATGTGGGGGCCGATGCCGCCGCTGTGGCGCTGTCGGAAGAACCCTATAAGTCCGACGATCTGGTGCTGGCCGTCGATGTCGGCACCAATGCCGAGATCCTGCTGGGCGACAAGACCGGCGTGCTCGCCTGTTCCTCGCCCACCGGCCCGGCCTTTGAAGGCGCACAAATCTCGCAAGGCCAACGCGCCGCGCCCGGGGCGATCGAGCGGGTCGAGATTGATCCGGTGACCAAAGAGCCGCGCTTCAAGGTGATCGGCTCTGACCTGTGGTCGAATGATCCGGGTTTTAAGGATGCGATTGCGGGCACCGGCCTCACTGGCATTTGCGGCTCTGGTATTATCGAGGTCATGGCGGAAATGCGCATGGCCGGGATCGTCGATGCGAAAGGGCTGATCGGCACCGCCGAAGAGACCGGCACCCAGCGTTGCGTGGCCGATGGGCGCACGCAAGCCTATGTGCTTTGGGACGGCGACGACACCACGCCGCGCATCATGGTGACCAATAACGACATTCGCGCCATTCAGATGGCCAAGGCCGCGCTTTATGCGGGCGCGCGGCTGCTGATGGACAAGCGCGGAGTCGATCATGTGGACCGCGTGGTGCTGGCCGGGGCATTTGGCGCGCATATCTCGGCCAAACACGCGATGGTGCTGGGGATGATCCCCGATGTGCCGCTGGAGAAGGTCTCGTCTGCGGGCAACGCGGCGGGCACCGGGGCGCGGATTGCGCTTCTGAACCGGGGCGCACGAGCTGAGATCGAGGATGTGGTGCGCAAGATCGAAAAGATCGAAACCGCCATCGAACCGCGCTTTCAGGAGCATTTCGTCGCCGCCACCGCGATGCCCAATGCCGCCGACCCGTTCACCGGGCTGCGCGCCATCGTCCCCCTGCCCGAGCCGGTCTTTGGCGCAGGCGGCGGCGGGGAAGATGGCGGGCGGCGCAGGCGTCGGCGCTAGGCGGGCCCAGCCCCGGGGCTCCTCCGGCGACGCAACGTCCACCTTTGCCTCATCTCTGGGGCGGGGTATCGGCGGGGTCGAAGAGGAGCCTTTATGGACACGACATTTCTGACCCTTGCGCAATCGGCACTCACCGAGCGGCTCAAGGATGCGTTTTTCGAAAAATCTGTGAGCCTCAGGATCAAGGATGTTGGCAATCTGCTGATCATCGGGTCTGAGGCGAGCATCTCGGATGAGCGTGCCGATTGCGCGGTGATCGCCGATCAGGAGACCTTCGAGAAAATCCTCGCAGGCACGCTTCACCCGATGAAAGCGGTGCTCTTCGGCAAGCTGAAAATCACCGGTGACGCCAAAACCGCGATGCAATTCGGCGCGCTTTTCGGCTGAGGCAAGCCCCGGGCGGGCGCAGCCCTGCCTCTATCCGCAGCTGCCGCAAAGTCGTCATTGCGTCGCCGCCCCGCATATGGGTAATTAAGTCGCTACAAACATAAATTATCTTTGAAGAGAGGAATGGGAATGGGCTGGATCGTAGCTATCATCGTCGGCGGCGTCGCCGGTTGGATCGCTTCGTCACTGATGAAAAGCAGCAGCGGGCTCGTGCTCAACGTTGTGCTTGGCATCGTTGGCGCAGCCGTTGCGAATTTCGTCTTCGGACTTCTCGGCATCAGCTTTGGCGGGATTGTTGGCTATCTTGTGGCCGGCATCATTGGCGCCAGCATCCTGATCGCAGCCGCGCGGGCCATACGCTAATAGCCTAAACAAAGGCGGCGTGAACGCTCTTGACGCCGCCCGTCCCAGTTCGTATCTGAACCGGGCGTTGCGGGTGTAGCTCAATGGTAGAGCAGCAGCTTCCCAAGCTGAATACGAGGGTTCGATTCCCTTCACCCGCTCCAATCCCCCCTTCCGTTCGACATTTTGCGTGCCATGCCGCTTGGTTTGGCGCGGTTTCCGGGCATGGAAAACCCCGCCCATCGTGATGACGGACGGGGCCTGTGGGCATCGCTCAGCCGGGGGAATCCCGAGCGGCGGTTAGTGGGTGTGGGTTTCCGCTTCAGCAATCGCGGGGCGGATGACCTTGGCCAGAATGGAATCGGTGATCGGACCGGCAAAACGCTTCACCACGATGCCGTTGCCATCGATGACAAAGGTTTCAGGCACGCCGTAGAGTCCCCAATCCAGCCCGGTACGGCCGCTCGGATCGGCAGCAAGGCGCGAAAACGGGTTGCCCATTCCATCAAGGAAATCCAGCGCCTTGGCGGCATCGTCCTTGTAGTTGATGCCGTAGATCTCGATCCCGTCCTGCGCCATCTTGGTGAGCTGCGGATGCTCGGCTCGGCAGGGCGCGCACCAGCTCGCCCAGAAGTTCACCAGAATCACATGGCCCGAGGCCAGATCGGCATCGGTGAAAGGCTCGCCGCCGGTCAGTTCGGTCAGGGTCAGTGCTGGCGCCGGACCGCCTTCGCGGGTCGAAGGCAGCGCATCGGGGTTGTCGCGCTGCATGCCGAAGAAAAACACCAGCGCCAGCGCCGCGAATGTCAGCGGCGGCAGCACCACCATTGGTTTGAAATTCATCCCTGTTTTCCCTTTTCATCGCGCCGCGCTTGAGCCGCATCCAGCATCCGGCGCGCCTTGCGCGATTGCACCACGGTCAGCACCACCAGAATGCCCAGCAGAGCCAGCGTTGCCCCCCAGGCGCCCAGAATGGAGCCAGCATATTTCCCCAGATCAAGCATCGGCCATCCTTTCGCGGAGTTCGAGCGCGTGCAGGCGGCGCAGACGAATTTCGGTGCGGGTGCGGGTGAAGACCATGGTCACGAAGAAGGCGCCGAAGCCCAGAAGCGAGATCACCAGCGGCAGCGCGTAGACCTCGGCCATGGGCTGCGCTCCATCGGCCCGGAAGATCGACGCGCCCTGATGCAGGCCCTGATTCCAGAAATTCACCGCATAGCGGCTGAGGAAGGCAAAGACCGAGCCGACCACCGCCAGCACCGAGGTCAGGTCGGCGGCGGTATCCGGGTTCTCGATCGCCGCCCAGAGCGCCATATAGCCGAGATAGAACAGAAACAGGATGAGGAACGAGGTCAGGCGCGGATCCCAGGCCCACCAGGTGCCCCACATCGGCTCGCCCCAGACCGCCCCGGTGATCAGCGCGATCAGAGTGAAGATCATGCCAATGGGGGCTGCCGCCTTGGCCGCCATGGCCGAGACGTGATGGCGGCGGATCAGCCAGATCAGCGAGGCCACCAGCATCATGAACCAGGCCGAAATGGCCATCGTGGCCGAGGGCACATGCACATAGATGATCTTGACGGTGGAGCCGAAATTGCTCGCTTCCGGCGTGAAGAAGAAGCCCCAGATCAGCCCGGTGCCCATCAACAGCGCGGTGATGCCGATCAGCCAGGGCAGGACCAGCCCGGAAAACCACATAAATTTCACCGGATTGGCCCATTCCCAGAGCCAGTTCCAGCGGTCGCGGGCTTGTTTGGTGCGATGCAGATCGGTCATGGCTGTTTCCTATGTCTGGCTCGGGGCCTGGGCAAGTCTTTCCGGATCACATTATCGCAGGTTGATACGAAGCGCCGCAGCCGCAGCAAAGGGCAGAAAGGCCACCGAAGCAAGGGTGATCCCGCCCAGCATCAGAAGCGGCGCGGTGCTGTCAAAGCCCGCAATGCCGCGCGCGGCGGCTTCGGCGCCGAAAATCAACGTGGGCATGTAGAGGGGTAGCACCAGAAGCGACAGAAGCAGCCCGCCGCGTTTCAGCCCGACGGTGAGCGCCGCCCCGAAGGCGCCAATCATGCTGAGCGCCGGGGTGCCCAGAAGCAGGGTGACAAACACCCAGAAATGCCCCGGGGACGGCAGGTTCATCAACACGCCAAAGAGCGGGGCTGCGATCACCAGCGGCAGACCGGTGGTGATCCAATGTGCCAGCGCTTTCACCGCCACGGCACCCTCCATTGGCAGGGGAGCGGTGGCCAGAAGATCGAGCGAGCCGTCTTCGAAATCGAGCTGGAAGATCCGATCGAGCGACAGAAGGCAGGCCAGAAGCGCGCCAACCCAGAGGATTCCCGGCGCGATCGGGCCAAGAATGCCCGCCTCGGGCCCGACGCCGAAGGGCACCAGCGTGACCAGGATCAGAAAGAAAGCGAGCCCCAGCCCGAAGCCGCCACCGGCCCGCACGGTCAGGCGCAAATCCCGGATCAGCAGCGCGATCATGCGAAAGCCTCGTCAAACGGAGAGGCCAGCGCGCCGGGGGCGTCGGGATCGGCCTTGAAAGGGGTGACGTCAAACACCGTCGCCTCGAGCCCGAGGTCGATATGGGTGGCGATGAGCGCAGCCCCCCCCGCCGCCACATGGGCACGCACGGCTTCGGCAAAGAGCGCCACCGAAGCGGTGTCGAGGCTGACGGTGGGCTCATCGAGCAGCCAGATCGGCCGCCCGGTGACCAGAAGCCGCGCTAGCCCCAGCCGCCGCTTTTGCCCGGCCGAAAGGTTCTGCGCCGCGCGCGTGCGCAGCCCGCGCAGATTGAACCGCTCCAGCGCTGGCTCGATATCTTTGGTGCCATAGACCTGCGCCCAGAAATGCAGGTTTTCCTCGACGCTGAGGGTGGATTTCAGCCCGTCCGCATGGGCGCCATAGGCGATGGCTTCCGGCGGCAGGCTGATCGTGCCCGCCATCGGCGGTTGCAGCCCCGCGAGCGTGCGCAGAAGCGTGGTTTTGCCGGAGCCGTTGGGGCCACGCAGCACCAGAACCTGACCGGGAGTGAGGGTGAAGGACAGCCCTTCCAGCACCGGAACCCCGCCGCGCGAGACCGTCAGCCCCTCGACCGCCAGCTCCATCGGCGCACTCATACGGGCAGCGCCGCGAGCGCCACCCGGCGCCCTTCCGAGACAAGCACATTATAGGTGCGGCAGGCGGCCGGGCTTGCCATCGGCTCCAGCCCCATTCCGGCGGCTTCGACCGCAGCGGTGAGCGCCTTCGGCAGGGCCGTGATCTCGGCACCGGCGCCAAACAGGATCACGTCGATCTCGCCCGCCAGCGCCGTCAGCGCATCCATATCGCCCTCGCCCGCCCAGGAGCGGGCCGAGCTTGCGGTCACAATCACCGCGCCTTCGATCACCTCGCCGGCAATACGGAAAAAGCCGGGGCCATAGCCCTCGACCGGTTTGGCATCGTCATAGATGATTTCGCGTATCTCCATGCCGCCCTTGCTAGCGGCATTCGATGCGGAAGGAAAGCGTCAGGCAGTCGCGGGGCGAGAGGAATGGGACGCTCCCAGTGATGTGGAATGCGGCGATGAGACGGCGCTGATCGAGCCGGGCGAGCGTCGGTCCCGGGAGTGGCGCATCCCTGCCTGTGGGCGACGCCATTTATGCACGCCAAGTACTGCCTGCCTCGCCGCGTGTCGAAAGGCCGCAATAGCGCCAGTCCGGGGGACGGACCGGCGCTCGCCCGGCGCCTGCGGCGCTATTCGGGCGAAGAAACCCATATGCCCGGCATCAACGTGCCCTATTCCAAAGCTTGCTTGCCCCTCTCCCCGCCTTGCTGCCATTCTCGCCCAAATTCCGGAGACACTGCCCATGACCGCCGACGAGATCATCGCTGCCTTGAACCTCGCCCCGCATCCCGAGGGCGGCTGGTATCGTGAGACATGGCGGGCGGAGGCAGATGAAGGCGCGCGGGCTTCGGGGACGGCCATTCTCTTCTTGTTGAAAGCGGGCGAGCGGAGCCATTGGCACCGGGTCGATGCCACCGAGATCTGGCATTTTCATGCGGGCAGTCCGCTAAGGCTGCGGCTGGCGGCCAGCGAATCCGGGCCCGCCCTGCCCCATCTGCTGGGCGTGGATCTGGCCCTAGGGCAAAGCCCACAGGTGATCGTGCCGCCGCAGCACTGGCAATCGGCGGAGCCGCTGGGCGATTGGACGCTGGTGGGCTGCACCGTCTCGCCCGGGTTTGAGTTCGACGGGTTCGAGCTGGCCGCGCCGGGATTTGACATCGCGTGAGCCTCCGGGGCTGATCCCACGGCTTCGCCCTTCCGCCCATCGTGCAACTGGGACACAACGCCCATTGCCCGGCGGCACATCCCCGCGTAAACCTTGGCCATGACCAATGTTCTCGACAAAATCAAAGCCTACAAGCTTGAAGAAATCGCTGCCCGCAAGGCCGAACGGCCGCTGGGCGATGTGGAAGCCGATGCGCGCGCGGCCAGTCCGGTGCGGGGCTTTGCCGCCGCGCTGACAGCCGCCACGAAAACCGGCTATGGGCTGATCGCCGAGGTCAAGAAAGCCTCGCCCTCCAAAGGGTTGATCCGGCCCGATTTCGATCCGCCCGCGATTGCCCGTGCCTATGAGCTGGGCGGCGCCACCTGCCTGTCGGTGCTAACCGATACGCCAAGCTTTCAGGGGGCTGACGAATTTCTCGTGGCCGCCCGCGCCGCCGTGAGCCTTCCGGTGTTGCGCAAGGATTTCATCTACGATCCCTATCAGATCGTCGAAGCCCGTGCGCTCGGGGCCGATTGCATTCTGTTGATCATGGCCTCGCTGGAGGATGCTCAGGCGAAAGAGCTGGAAGCTGCGGCTTTTGACTGGGGCATGGATGTGCTCATCGAAGTGCATGACGGGCGCGAACTGGCCCGGGCGATGGATCTGAAATCGCCGCTGCTGGGCATCAACAACCGCAATCTGAAGACGTTTGAGACCAGCCTCGACATCACCCGGGCGCTGGCGCCGCTGGTGCCGGAGGATCGGCTGATGGTTTGCGAATCCGGGCTGTTCACCCCGGCCGATCTTGCTTCGATGGCCGAGGTGGGCGCGCGCGCCTTCCTGATCGGCGAAAGCCTGATGCGGCAGGACGATGTCGAAGCCGCGACCCGTAGCCTTCTTGCCAATCCGGTGCCCGCATGAGCAGCAAACTCAGCCATTTCGACGAGGCCGGTCAGGCGCATATGGTCGATGTTTCGGGCAAGGCGGTCACCGCGCGTGAGGCTGTGGCCGAAGCGCTGGTGATCATGCAGCCTGAAACGCTGGATCTGGTCAAAGCCGGAAGCGCGAAAAAAGGCGATGTGCTGGGCGTGGCGCGGCTCGCGGGGATCATGGGGGCGAAGAAAACCTCTGACCTCATTCCGCTCTGCCATCCGCTGCCGATCACCAAAGTGGCGCTGGAGCTGGAGCCTGACGACGCCCTGCCCGGCGTGCGCATCCGCGCCACGGTCAAGACTTCCGGCCAGACCGGGGTGGAGATGGAAGCGCTGACCGCCGCCAGCACCGCCGCTCTCACCGTCTACGACATGTTGAAAGCCGCCGAAAAATCCATGCGTATCGAGGGGCTGCGGCTCCTGTCCAAAACCGGCGGCAAGTCCGGTACCTATGAGGCAAAGTGATGATCACCGTTTCCGAGGCTCTCGAACAGCTATTCGCACTGGCGCAACCGCTTGATACCGAAACCATTCCGCTGGCCGAGGCTGCCGGGCGGGTGTTGGCCAAACCGGTTGCGGCCACCCGCAATCAGCCGCCTTTTGCCGCCTCGGCGATGGATGGCTATGCGCTGAAGGGGGTCGAGGCCGAAGCGGATGCCATGTTCAAGGTCATCGGCACTTCGGCGGCGGGCGATCGGTTCGAAGGCTCGGTTGGCCCCGGGCAATGCGTGCGCATTTTCACCGGCGCGCCGGTGCCGGTTGGCGCCGACCGGGTGATCATTCAGGAAGACGTGAAGCGCGAGGGCGATCTGATCACCCTTGGGCGCAACCTCAGCCGTGGGCCGCATCTGCGCCCGGCGGGGGCGGATTTCACCATTGGCGATGCGGTGAGCGCGCCGCGCCGCCTGACCGCGCGCGATCTGGCCCTGCTGGCCTCGATGAATGCGGGGGAGGTTGAAGTCTATCGCCGCCCCGATGTGGCACTGATGGCCACTGGCAACGAGTTGGTGATGCCCGGCGAAAATCCCGGCCCCGATCAGATTATTGCCTCCAACGCCTTCGGGCTGAAAGCGATGTTCGAGGAGGCAGGCGCCAAAGCGCGTATCCTGCCGATTGCCCGCGATAATGAAGCCAGCCTGAAAGCCGCGTTCGGTCTGGCCAGCGACGCCGATCTGGTTGTGACCATCGGCGGGGTTTCGGTGGGCGATTTCGATCTGGTGGCGCCGGTCGCCGCCGAACTGGGCATGGAGCAGAGCTTCTATAAGGTCGCCATGCGCCCCGGCAAACCGCTGATGGCCGGGCGGCTGGACGATGCTGCGCTGGTCGGGCTGCCGGGCAATCCGGTCTCGGCCATGGTCTGCGGTCTGGTTTTCGTGGTGCCGATGCTGAATGCGATGCAGGGGCTGGGCGCCGCCCCCGCGCCGGAACTGGAGGCCGTGCTGGGTGAAGATCTGCCGGAAAACGGCGAGCGGGTGCATTACATGCGCGCGGTGGTCGAGGCCGGGCAAATTCGCCCGATGGCGCGGCAGGACAGCTCGCTTCTGTCGATCCTGTCGCAGGCCAATGCGCTGTTGATCCGCCCGGTGGGCGATCCGGCGCGGCAGGCGGGCGAGGTGGTGCGCTACCTTCCACTGTAAGTGACTGGGGGTTCCCGCCCCGAGAGTTGACACGAAACGGGAACACGGTTAGAACATAGCTCGAACAAACTGGCCGCAAGGCAGCACGGCACGCAGAACGCGGCACCGGAGGGATGAGCATATGTTGACCCGTAAGCAACTGGACCTGCTTGATTTTATCAACAAGCGCCTGCAGCGCGACGGGGTGCCTCCGTCGTTTGATGAAATGAAAGAGGCTCTGGATCTGCGGTCGAAGTCGGGCATTCACCGGCTGATCACGGCGCTGGAAGAGCGCGGCTTTATCCGCCGCCTGCCGCACCGCGCCCGCGCCATCGAAATTGTCAAACTGCCTGACGCGCTGGAAGCGGGTGGCAAGGCCGGATTTTCGCCCCGCGTGATCGACGGCGACCGGCCGTCGCAGAAACCCATGGGGGCCATCGCGCTTGACGCCGCTCCGGCGCTGGACCTGCCGCTGATGGGCCGCATCGCCGCCGGTATTCCGATTGAGGCGATCAGCGACGGGCAAAGCCATGTGGCGGTGCCCGGCAGCATGGTGAACAGCCGCGACCGGCACTATGCGCTTGAGGTCAAAGGCGAATCCATGATCGACGCGGGCATCAACGATGGCGATGTGGTGATCATCCGCGAAACCTCGGTGGCCAATAACGGCGATATCGTCGTGGCGCAGGTTGAGGGCTATGAGGCGACGCTGAAACGCTATCGCAAGAACGGCGATATGGTGATGCTGGAAGCCGCCAACCCGGCCTTTGAAACCCGCCTGTTGCGCGCCGATCAGGTCGAGGTGCAGGGGCGGCTGGTGGGGCTGATCCGCAGCTACTGAGCAAAACCCAAACGAGTTCCCTTCAGAGGGTCCGCGCCCGGTGCCAGAAGGCCCGGGCGTTTTCATGTGCGGGTGCGCTACCGCGCGGCGGTCCAGGGGCGCTGACCGGCATGATCGGCCACGCTGTCGACCCGCACCCCCTGCCCCTCTGGCCAGATCGCCAACGCGCCGGTTTGGATCAGGCGCTTTTAATCATAGATCACGCAGCCCTCGGGGGCGGCTTCCACCTTCACGGAAATCAGCACGATTGCGGCTTTGGCGCAGGCTTCTGGCAGGTGCTCGAGCGCACCGCGCCCGGTCAGGCTGGCCACAACGCTGCCGTTCAAATCGGCATAGGTGATCCCATCTGTGGTGCGCAGCCCTGCACGCGCGGCGGCATCGGCTTGCGAGGCAGTATCGCCATCGTTTTCCAGCCAGACCTGCGCGGTAAAGCTGTCGCCGCTGGGTTTTGACAAGGCGCGACCCTCGGGCGTGAGCAATCCGATCAGCCCGCCGCTGGAGGCGATCAGCAAGGGCGGGCGTGCGGCGCCGGACCAGAGCGCAAAGCCAAGCGCCAGCGGGATGAGGCCCCAAAGCCGTGCGCGGCCCAGAAACAGCGCCAGCATCAGCCCACCTATGGCGATCAGCGGCAGCACATAGGGACCGGGGCTGGCGGCATGACCCAGCGCACCGTGCAGCCCCGCCACCCAATGCGCCACGCCCAGTATCCACAGGATCGCGAAGCGCATCAGCCAGAGCGGCGCCCAGCCAAGGCCAAGGGGGGCGAGCAGCGCCGTCAGCACTGCCAGCGGCATCACCAGCGCGCCCATGACCGGCACCGCGAGCAGATTGGCCAGAAGCCCGTAATGCGAGATCTGGTTGAAATGCGCGGCGGCAAAGGGCGCGGTGGCCAGCCCCGCCACCGCCGAGGAAATCACCACGGTCAGCACCCGGCGCGCCCAGCGGGGCGGCTGCCAGCCACGCCAATCGCGTAAACCCGCAAACACCGCCACCAGTGCGGTTGTGGCGGCGAAGGACATCTGAAACCCCGGCTCGGTCAGGGCTTCGGGCTGGGTAAGCAGGATGATCAGCGCCGCGAGCGCCACGGCGCGTAAGGTGAGCGCGCGCCGGTCGATCAGCACCGCGCCGAACATCACCCCGACCATGATATAGGCGCGCTCGGTGGCGACATTGCCGCCCGACAGCGCCAGATAGAGCGCACCGGAGGCCAGTGCGGCAAGGGCGGCAAATTTGCGGATCGGGGCGCGATCTGCCAGCCCCGGGATAAGGGCAAGAGCAGCACGCAGGGCGGCGAAGATGAAGCCGGTCAAGAGGCCCATATGCAGGCCGGAAATGGCCAGAAGATGGGCAAGGTTCGCGCCACGCAGATCGGTCAAGGTGTCAGCGCTGATGGCGGAGCGGTCGCCGGTCATGATCGCGGCGGCAAAGGCCCCCGCCTCGCCCGGCATCCGCGCCCGCACCCAGGCCGAGATCGCGGCGCGTTGCCGGGTGATGGCGAGCTCCCATCCCTCTGGCGCGGGGGAAAGCAGCAGCACCGGCGCGCGGGTATAGCCCACAGCCCCCAGCCGGTCATACCAGGCCATGCGGCGAAAATCGAAGCCCCCCGGCTCGACCGGCCCATCGGGTGGGCCGAGAAAGGCGGTCATCGCCAGCACCTGCCCCGGCGCCGGGGTGACAAAGCCCTGTTGGCCATGAAGCGAGACGCGCACCCGCGCCGGGCGGCGGTCGGGGTCGACGCGGTCAAGGCGCACGTGATCGAGGGTCAGCCGCACCGCTTCGGAGGCCGAACGGTCAATCGCCACCACCCGGCCCTCGACCGGGCCGTAATAGCGAAAGCCCAGCACCGGGGCGCGGGTAAGCTCGGTGCGCAACCCGGCGACCAGAAGCCCGGCGAGCAGCAGCGAGAGACCAGAGGTGAGAAAGGAAAGCCCGGCAAAGTCGCGGGCGCGAAGAAACCAGCCTGCCCCCAGAAGCAAAAGCGCCAGCGCGGCGATCCCGGCCCATTCGGCGGCGACAGGCTCGCGCGGCAGGCTGAAATAGGCCCCGACACCAAGCGCCAGGCAGACCGGAGCAAACAGCAGACGCCGCCCGTTCAGCCCTTCCAGCCGGGCAGAGAGTTGGACCAGCGGCGTCACCCTTGTTCTCTGCCCTCCCAGCGTCTAGACACCGGCATCAACCTTAGCTCAATCTTGGTTTCCAAAAGGTTAACGCTCCCCATGTCCGACCGTCCTGTCGTCACCCGCATCGCGCCCTCGCCCACCGGATACATGCATATCGGCACCGCCCGCACGGCGCTGTTCAATTGGCTTTATGCGCGTGGGCGCGGCGGCAAGTTTCTGCTGCGGATCGAAGACACCGACCGCGCACGCTCGACGCCGGAAGCGACGGCGGCGATCCTTGAGGGGATGAAATGGCTGGGGCTCGATTACGATGGCGAGCCGGTCAGCCAGTTTGAGCGCGCCGGCCGTCACGCTGAAGTGGCGCTGGAGATGCTGGCGGCGGGCCATGCCTATAAGTGCTTTGCCAGCCAGGACGAGATCGAAGCGTTCCGCGAGGCGGCGCGGGCCGAGGGGCGTTCGACCCTGTATCAAAGCCCCTGGCGCGATGCCGATCCGGCCAGCCACCCCGATGCACCCTATGTGATCCGCCTGAAAGCCCCGCGCGAGGGTGCGACGGTGATCGACGATCAGGTGCAGGGCAAGGTCACAATCCGGAACGACCAGCTCGACGATATGGTCCTGCTGCGCTCGGACGGCACCCCGACCTATATGCTCGCCGTGGTGGTGGACGACCGGGATATGGGCGTGACCCATGTGATCCGGGGCGACGACCACCTGAACAACACCGCGCGGCAGGTGCATGTTTATGCGGCGATGGGTTGGGAGCTGCCGGTCTATGCGCATATCCCGCTGATCCATGGCCCGGACGGCAAGAAACTCTCGAAACGCCACGGCGCGCTCGGGGTCGAGGAATACCGCGCCATGGGCTATCCGGCGGCGGCGATGCGCAATTATCTGGCCCGGCTGGGCTGGAGCCATGGCGACGATGAATTCTTCACCGATGCGCAGGCGATGGACTGGTTCGACTTCGGTGGAATCGGCAAAGGCGCGGCCCGGTTCGACTTCAAAAAGCTCGATCACATCTCGGGGCTGCATATTGCCGCGAGCGAAGATGACGCGCTGGTTTCGCAGGTGCAGGATTACCTTGCGGCAGCTGGTCGCACAGCGCTGGATACAAAAGAATGTGAGGCGCTAACACGAGCGATGCCGCTGGTGAAGAACGGGGCCAAGACGCTGCCGCAACTCGTTGAGAAAGCTCACTTCATCCTCACCTCGCGTCCGATTGAGAGAGATGAAAAGGCTGCGGCGGCGCTGGATAATGTATCCCGTGGTATACTGGGTGAATTGACGCCGCAGTTGCAAACTGCTAGCTGGGAGCGCGACACGCTGGAGGAGATCCTGAATTCGCTCGCCGAAGCTCACGGCACCAAGTTTGGCAAGCTGGCAGCACCCCTGCGCGCTGCACTTGCCGGCCGGGCCGTTACCCCTAGCGTATTCGATATGATGCTGCTGCTCGGGCGCGATGAAACCATCGCCCGCCTTGAGGAAGCTGCCGGTTAACCGCCCCCCCTGCCGGGACGGGCCTTTGAGAAAGGGACGTGCATGCCAAACCAGACGGGAACTGCCAAGCTTACCTTTGGTGACAAGGAACTTGAGCTGCCGATGTACTCGCCCACGGCCGGACCGGACGTGATCGACATCACCAAACTTTATGCTCAGGCGGGGGTTTTCACCCACGATCCGGGCTTCACCTCGACCTCGAGCTGCGAAAGCACCATCACCTTCATTGATGGCGACAAGGGCGAGCTGCTGTATCGCGGCTATCCGATCGAACAGCTCGCGGCGAAATCGCATTTCCTCGAAGTCTGCTATCTGCTGCTCTACGCACATCTGCCGACCGCGGAAGAGCTGGAAGCCTTCGAATTCCGCGTGACCCGTCACACGATGGTGCACGAACAACTGACCAAGTTCTTCTCGGGCTACCGGCGCGATGCGCACCCGATGGCGACGATGGTGGGTGTGGTTGGCGCGCTGTCGGCCTTCTACCACGATTCGGTCGATATCTCGGACCCGTGGCAGCGTGAAGTCGCCGCTGTGCGCATGATCGCCAAGATGCCGACGATCACCGCGATGGCCTATAAATACTCGGTCGGCCAGCCCTTCGTTTATCCGAAGAACTCGCTCGATTACGCCTCGAACTTCCTCTACATGTGCTTCTCGGTTCCGGCCGAGGATTACGAGGTGAACCCGATCCTGGCCCGCGCGATGGACCGGATCTTCACCCTGCATGCCGATCACGAACAGAACGCTTCGACCTCGACCGTGCGTCTGGCGGGTTCGTCGGGGGCCAACCCCTTTGCCTGTATCGCTGCCGGGATCGCCTGCCTCTGGGGTCCGGCCCATGGCGGCGCCAACCAGGCTTGCCTGGAAATGCTGAAGGAAATCGGCACTGTTGACCGCATTCCCGAATTCATCGCCCGCGCCAAGGACAAGAACGATCCGTTCCGTCTGATGGGCTTTGGGCACCGGGTCTACAAGAACTTCGACCCGCGGGCGAAGGTGATGAAGGAATCGGCCGACGAGGTGCTGGAACTGCTCGGGATCGAAGACAACCCGATCCTGCAGGTGGCCAAGGAACTCGAACGGATCGCGCTGGAAGACGAATATTTCGTCTCGAAGAAGCTCTATCCGAACGTGGACTTCTATTCCGGCATCATCCTTGAAGCTATGGGCTTCCCGACCTCGATGTTCACCCCGATCTTTGCGCTGGCGCGCACCGTGGGCTGGATTTCGCAGTGGAAAGAAATGATCGGCGATCCGGCCCAGAAAATCGGTCGTCCGCGTCAGCTCTATATCGGCGAAACCTTCCGCGACTACGTGGATGTCGAAGAGCGCGGCTGATCGCTTGCCACAGCATCAAAGGGCCGCCTTCGGGCGGCCTTTTTCTTTGGAGAACAAGGCTTAGACCGGGCTGCGCATTTCGGGCGGCAACAGGTCTTCGCTGGGCCAATAGCCCTCCATCAGTGTCAGGTCATAGCCCTGCGTGCGCCCATGGGTGACCATCGCGGCAAAGGCCGGGGTGGGATCGTAGTCCAGACGCAGGATGCGCGCGCCATCGGCATCGAGCCGCACATAGCGCCCACCGCGCCGCCCGTCATGGGGCGGCAGGCCGATCATCCCGGCATTGATCCAGTGCACCCCGCCGATCACCCGTTCAAAGGCAATGCCGCAATGCCCGGCGATGACCCCATCAACCGAGCCTGCCGCCGCCTCGATGGCCCGAAGTTCCTGCTGAAACAGGGTGTCGGGCGAAGACGGCCAGAGATAGCGCGCCGCGTCGGTCAGCCCGCCGTGGATCACCGCGTAACGTCGCCCCTCATGGGCAAAGAGCAGCATATCCGGCAGCGCTTCCATCCAGTCGCGCACGGGCCCATCGATTTCGGCACAGGTCTGGCTCCACCAGCGCTGCGCCAGCCGCGCGGTTTCGCCCCCCGGCGGAAAGCCCGAGCCGCTGTCGCTGGCGCCGACGGTGAGCTGGCGTTCGATATTGCCCGCCACCACCGGCCCGCCGAAGGCGCGCGTTGCCGCCACGCATTCGGCCCCCTGCGCGCAGATCCCGACAAGGTCGCCGGTGCAGATCACCCGGGCCGCCGGGATGCCCGCGCGGGTAGCTTCGCGCAGGAGCGCGCCCAGTGCGGTGAGGTTGCCCAAGGTGCCGCCATAGGCGATCACCGGGCCGACAAGGGTTCCGAGCTTTGCGATCTTCATGGGACCTCCCTTGAAACGCGGCCTGCTCCGCTTCATACAAAGACGAAACAGTCTGAAAGACAATGACATGAACAGTGCCGAACCGGGCAACCTTTTTGACGCAGCCTTTTGGATAAGCATCGCGGCCATCGCGCTGTTGCTGGTTCTGTCGGCGTTTTTCTCGGGGTCCGAGACGGCGCTGACCGCCGCCTCGCGCGGGAAATTGCGGGCCCGTGCCGATAAGGGCGATAAGGCCGCCGACCGGGCACTGAAGATCACCGAAGACAGCGAGCGGCTGATCGGTTCGGTGCTTCTGGGCAACAATCTGGTGAACATCCTCTCGGCTTCGCTGGCCACGGCTTTGTTCACCCGGCTGTTTGGCGTCAATGGCGTGGCCTGGGCGACGCTGGTGATGACCTTTCTGGTGCTGATCTTTGCCGAGGTGCTGCCGAAGACCTATGCGATTACCCGGCCCGAAGATGCCGCCGCGCGGGTGTCGGTGCCGATCCGCGCGATCATTCTGGTCTTTGCCCCGATCGTGACCTCGGTGCGGGCGCTGACCCGGGGGCTGTTGAAGCTGTTCGGGGTCGAGACCGATCCGAATGCGCAGCTTCTGGCGGTGCGCGACGAGATTGCCGGCGCCATCGCGCTTGGCCATGTCGAGGGCGCTGTGGAAAAGGAAGACCGCGACCGGCTGCTGGGGGCGCTCGATCTCAGCGACCGCGCGGTTGAAGAGATCATGCTCCATCGCTCGCAGATCGAGATGATCGACGCGGATCTGCCCGCGGGCGAGGTGCTGGAGCAGGCGCTGCAATCGGCCTATACCCGCCTGCCCGTCTTCAAGGGTGAGCCGGAAAACATCGTGGGGGTGATCCACGCCAAAGACCTGACCCGCGCGATGTATGCCGAGGGCGAAGCGGCGCTCGACAAGAATGCGCGCACCGATGCCTTTGCCAAGTTCGACATCCTCAGCGTGGCGAAAGAGCCCTATTTCGTGCCGGAAACTACGCCGCTCGACGAGCAGATGCGCAATTTCCTCAAGCGCCACGCGCACTTCGCGCTGGTGGTGGATGAATATGGCAGCCTGCAGGGGCTGATCACGCTGGAAGACATTCTGGAAGAGATCGTGGGCGAGATCACCGACGAGTTTGACACCGAGGCCGCCGAGCAGGAGGTGAAGCCGCAGGCGGATGGCTCGTATCTGGTCGATGGCGCGATGACGATCCGCGACCTCAACCGGGCGATGGAATGGAGCCTGCCCGATGAAGAGGCCAATACCGTGGCCGGGCTGGTGATTCACGAGGCGCAGATGATCCCGAGTGAGGGGCAGGTGTTTTCGTTCCACGGCTTCCGCTTTGAAGTGGTGAAACGGATCGACAATCGCATCGCCCAACTGCGCATCCGGCCGCTCTGACATCCGCGTGATCCGACGTAGCGGCAGGCTTTCCCCGGCGCCCTGCCCCAGCTAGGCCGTCAAAAACGGAGTTTCCCATGCAACATAGCATCATTGATTGTGGCCACGGTTTTTGGAACCTGCGCGGATCGTTCAAGATCGCCGGGCTGCTCGACATCGGCACGCAGGCCTCGCTGGTTCGGCTGACTGACGGGCGGTTCGTGTTTCTCGACAGCTATTCGCTGACGCCGGAACAACGCGCCGAGGTGGATGCGATCACCGGCGGCAAGGTGGCGGCGGTGCTGAACACTCACCCGTTCCACACGGTGCATTGCGCGGCGATGCAGGCGGCGTTTCCCGAGGCAAAGCATTACGGCACCGCGCGCCATATCGAGAAATTCCCCGACCTGAAATGGGAAGAGCTGCGCGTGGAAGATCCCGCGCTTTGGGCGGAATTTGCCCCCAATCTGGAATTTTCCGTGCCCGATGGCGTGACTTTCATCCATCCGAACCAGAATATCCACTGCGCCTCGGTGCTGGTCTGGCACCCAGCCAGCCGCAGCCTGCATGTGGACGATACGTTCGGGATGATGCCCGCCAAGGGCATGCGCAAGAAGCCCAAGATCTCTGTGCATCCGACCCTGCGTTTTGCGCTGGAAAAGCGGCCCGGTGCTGCAGCGGAATTCCGGGGCTGGGGCGAAAAGCTGATGCAGGATTGGGCCGAGCCGCGCTGGCTCTGTGCCGCCCATTCGGGCGCGCTGTCTTCGGATCAGATCGCCGGTGGCTCGATTGGTGCCGGGCTGAAAAAGGCGCTGGCCGCGGTCGGGAAGACTCTGGCCAAGCATGAGGCCAAATGGGGCGCATAAGCGCGGCGGGTGTCGTATAAACTCAGACTTCAGGAGCGCGAGATGGACAGACAAGCAGCGCGGCGGTCAATCATAATCTTTGCTCTGGCGGTGCTGATAGCTGGCGCGCTTGGCGCAGGGCTTGAAGCCGCCGGGATCGGTGCCAGTCCGCAGGGCGGTCTGGGGATGCTCATTTGGCTTGTCCTCCCGGCCCTCACCGCCGCCGGTCTGATCACCCGCGCCCACGACTGGCGCAGCACCGGCCTTTGGCCAAAGCGGCAGGTTGCCGTGGCGCTGGCCATCGCCCTTGCCGCCCCCCTGGCTGTGGCCGCCGTGTTTCTTTGCCTTTCGCTCATCGCAGGCACAGCACATCTGGGCCCTGTCGGCGCAGGCGCCATGCTCAACGCCGCCCTGTCGGTCGCCGCGATGACGGCGGTGAAGAACATCTTTGAGGAATTCAGCTGGCGGGGCTTTCTAACCCCGCGCTTCGCCCGGGCGGGCGTGCCAGACCTGCTTGCAGACATGCTGACCGGGCTCATCTGGTGGAGCTGGCATCTGGCCTATTGGTTTCTGTTTCTGCCGCCGACAGTGATCGCCGCCGAGACCGGGCTTGCCCCCTGGAGCCTTGCCCTTGCGGGCCTCGTCGCCCTGCCGCTGCAAGCGGTCTTCTTCGGCGAACTGATGCGGCGGGGCGGCTCGTTCTGGGCTCCGTGGCTCGCGCATATGGCCTTGAACCTGTTCACCACGGCGCTGATCACGTCTGGGCTCGTGGTGAGCGCAGGCAGCAATCTTGCGCTTTCGCCGGGCAGTCAGGGGCTGGGCGGCGCTGTCGCGCTCGCCCTGCTTGGCCTGTGGCTGCGCCGCCGCCGACTCAGCGCGCCTTGAACATCGTGCCGAGAATGCCGCGCACGATGCGCCGGCCAGTGGTGCCTTTCAGCTCTTTCACCAGCGCCGAGGTCAGCCCGTCGCCAATGTCCTGCGCCACCGAGCGGCGATGCGGGGTGGCGATGCGGTGGCTGCGGCTGGGGGTGGACACGCTGGCCGGGGAATAGCGCCGGGCGGCATGGAACTCGCGCGGCGCGGGGCTGTCTTGCCCGGGCTGCGGCGTGGTTTCGTCTGCCGCCACGGCCGCCTGCTCGGCCCGCTTGGCCAGCACCTCATAGGCGCTTTCGCGGTCGATCGCGGCTTCGTATTTCCCGGCGATCGGCGAATTGGCCATCACCTCGGCGCGCAGAACCGGATCAATCGGGCCGAGTTTGGAGGATGGCGGACGGATCAGGGTGCGTTCGGCCATGCCGGTGGCGCCCTTGGCCTCGAGCATCGAGGTCAGCGCCTCGCCAACCCCCACCTCGCGGATCGTGTCCTCGATGTCGAATCGCGGATTGTCACGATAGGTCTGGGCGGCTTCGTGCAGTTCTTTGCGGTCGCGCGCGGTGAAGGCGCGCAGCGCGTGCTGCACCCGGTTGCCAAGCTGGCCGAGAATGTCATCGGGCACATCGGCGGGGTTCTGGCTGCAGAAATAGACCCCGACGCCTTTGGAGCGGATCAGCCGCGCCACCTGTTCGACCTTGTCGATCAGGGCCTTCGGGGCGTCGTCAAACAAGAGATGCGCCTCGTCGAAGAAGAAGACCAGCTTCGGCTTGTCGGGATCGCCCACCTCGGGCAGCTCTTCGAAGAGCTCCGACAACAGCCAGAGCAGGAAGGTGGCGTAAAGCCGGGGCGAGCCCATTAGCTTGTCGGCGGCGAGGATCGAGATCCGCCCGCGCCCATCGGGATCAACCCGCATCATGTCGGCCAGTTCCAGCGCAGGTTCGCCGAACAGATGCTGGCCGCCCTGCGTATCAAGCACCAGAAGCGCGCGCTGGATCGCCCCGACCGAAGAGCGGCTGACATTGCCATAACGCAGCGACAGGCTGTCGGCATTCTGACCGACCCAGACCAGAAGCGATTGCAGGTCTTTCAGATCGAGCAGCGGCAGGCCCTGATCGTCGGCGGCGCGGAAAGCGACGTTGAGCACGCCCTCCTGCACGTCCGTCAGCTCCAAGAGCCGCGCCAGCAAGAGCGGCCCCATCTCGGCTACGGTGGTGCGGATCGGGTGGCCCTGCTGGCCCCAGATGTCCCAGAAGGTGACCGGGAAGGCCTCATAGCCATAATCGGTAAGGCCAATCTTTTCCGCCCGTTCGGTAAAGGCCCCGTGCAGTTTGAAGCTTTCCGAGCCCGCCGCGGCCAGCCCCGACAGGTCGCCCTTCACATCGGACAGGAACACCGGCACCCCAGCTTTGGAAAAGCCTTCGGCCATGATTTGCAGGGTGACAGACTTGCCGGTGCCGGTGGCCCCCGCGATCAAGCCGTGCCGGTTGGCGTATTTCAGCAAAAGTCCCTGTGCAACGGCGTATGAAACGCCCCCGCCGCCAACAAAAACCCGGTCACTCATCCGCTTTGCCTCTCCCGTGAACAAAAGCACGCTTTGAAAATACATTTTTAAGGACTTCGTGCCAGATTGAAACTGTTCAGGCGCTTGCCCTCTTTCGTCTGAACACTTCCTCCCTGTCAGACTGGCCGCGCCCTAGAGGCGCGGCTTTTTTTATACGTCCTTACCCTGCTTTAGGGGAAGTGACCTGCAAATTTCAAATCCTGACGACAGGACTGTTGACCGATGCGACCTTCTGTCGTAGCTTTCGCTCACAAGTCGGCCAGTCCGGCGGGGAGTGAAAAAAATAATTTTGAAAAGGGTCCGGGCTGCGGGCCCTTTTCTTTTTGGACAGGGCAGCAAGCGGCGGTTCGGCGAAAATCCCCGCGTGCCCCCCAAGGCATGAATTCCAGCCTGACTTACCGTTCAACGCGTGCTAATGAGCCGCGACGGTTCGAACAAAAATGGGATTTCACCATGGCAGACCTTATGAAACCTCTCGGCCTGGCAATGCTGCTGGCGCTGGCGAGCCCTGCAATTGCGCAGGACACCACGGCAACCGACGGCGCGGCCGCCGATAGCGGTGCGGCTGCTCCTGCGGCTGAGGCCCCGACCACCGGAGCGGGCGACTCCCTCGATATGGGCACGCCCGCCGACCAGCCGCAGCAACCGCCGCAGCTTGAAACCTATGTCGATCAGACCTTTGGCGACTGGCAGCGCGAATGCCTGCGCATGCCCGAAGGTCAGGAAGGCCCTGATCCCTGCCAGATCACCCAACTGCTCCGCGAACAGCCCGAGGCCAACCCGATCGGCAAAATCTCGGTCGGCGTTCTGCCTGCGGGCCAGCAGGCGATTGCCGGCTCGATGATCATCATGCCGCTGGGCACCCTCCTGACGCAGCAACTGACCATCGCGGTGGATTCGAGCGCCCCCAAACGCTATCCGTTCCGCTATTGCGATCAGGTGGGCTGCGTGGCGCAAATCGGCCTTACCGCTGAAGAAATCACCGGTTTCAAAGCGGGGAATGCCGCCAAGATCACCATCAACCCGGCGGCGAAGCCCGAGATCAAAATCGACGTGCCGGTATCGCTGAAAGGCTTCACCGCAGCCTGGGATTCGATCCAGCCCGCCGCCAGCGGCAACTGATCGGACCAAACGCAATTCAGCCGCCGCGCCCCTTCGGGTGCGGCGGTTTTTCTTTGCCGGATGATCTGAGGATCGGTAGGGCGCGCGGTCAGGGCGCCCGTTTCAGCGCCAGAACGGCATTGAGCCCGCCAAAGGCAAAGGCGTTGGACAGAACCGCGTCGACCTTCGCTTCGCGCGCCACATTGGGCACCACATCGAGGGTACAATCGGGGTCGGGCTCTTCATAGCCGATGGTCGGTGGAATCACCCCTTCGTTCAGCGCCATCAGCGCCGCGATCAGCTCGATCGCGCCGGTGCCGCCAATCGCATGGCCGTGCATGGATTTGGTCGAGGACATCAGCACCTTGACGGCATGAGCCCCGAAGGCGTCGCGCACCGCTGCGCATTCGGTACGGTCATTGGCCGCCGTGCCGGTGCCGTGGGCGTTGATATAGCCGATGTCTTCCGGGTTCAGCCCGGCATCGCGCATGGCACCGGAAATCGCCCTGGCGGCGCCCTGACGGCTGGGCATGACAATATCAGCGGCATCCGACGTCATCGAATAGCCTGCCACCTCGGCCAGGATCTGCGCCCCGCGCGCCTTCGCGTGCTCCAGCTCTTCGAACACGAAGACCGCCGCCCCTTCGCCCTGCACCATGCCGTTGCGATTGGCCGAGAACGGACGGCAGGCGTCTTTCGACATCACCCGGAGCCCTTCCCAGGCCTTGATGCCGCCAAAGCATAGCATCGCCTCACTGCCTCCGGTGAGCATCACGTCGGCAAGGCCCGCGCGGATCATCAGAAGCGCCTGCCCCATCGCATGGTTGGACGAGGAACAGGCCGAGGCCACGGTGAAGCTGGGCCCGCGCAGCTGATGCACCATCGAGATCTGGCTGGTGGCGGCGTTGTTCATCAGCTTCGGCACCACGAAGGGGTGAACGCGGTTTTTCCCCTCTTCGTAGACGGTGCGGTAATTGTCATCGAGCGTGTTCAGCCCGCCGCCGGAATTGCCAAGGATGACCCCGGCCCGATCGGCCAGCTCTTCGCCAAAGGTCAGGCCCGACTGGGCCACCGCCTCGCTGGCGGCCAGCAAGGCGAATTGGGTGTAGCGATCAAAGAAGGTGAGCTGCTGGCGGTCGAAATGCGCCTCGGGATCGTAATTCTTGACCTGCGCGCCGATGCGGATGGTCAGCCGTTCGACATCGCGAAACTCCAGCTCGGAGATCCCCGACCGGCCATCTTTCATCGCCGCAATGGTGTCTGCCACGTTGGTGCCGAGCGCATTGATCGTGCCCGCGCCGGTGATCACAACGCGCCGCATATGCGATCAGGCCTTCTGTTCGGAGATCAGACCCGACACGGCCTTGATAATGGCCTCGACCGACGAAATGTCGAAATCGCTTTCAGAGGGATCGTTGGCGTTGAACGGAACCGAAATATCGAAGGCTTCTTCGATAGCAAAAATCGCCTCGACAAGGCCAAGACTGTCGATCCCAAGATCCTCAAGAGATTGCTCGGGCCGCACATCGGACGGCTCCAGCAATGCTTGTTCGGCAAGGATCTCGATCACGCGATTGCGAATGTCTTCGGGCATTCTTCTCCCCCAACTAAGCCACCGGGCGAAGCCCGTTTAGTCGGTTTAGGCACCCAAGGAAACAGAATAATGATCCCGCCCCTCGATAGACCCGGAATAGCTCAGCTCTCTCCGCCCGGCAGGGTCACGCCCGCTGCCTGAAGCGCTGCCCAAACCTTGGCATCGCGCCCATAGATATCGGCGCGGAAGTTCATCGTGCCGCGCAGATCCGAGAAGGCGGTGCGATAGACCAAATGCACCGGCACCGGGTTGACCAGCTCAACCTGGGTTTCACGCCCGGTCCTGAGCACCGACTGGAAGAAGCTGACCGGATCGGCCTCTTGCTTGGCCAGCAGCGCATAAGCGAAGTCGAACGGATCACCCAGCCGCACGCAGCCATGCGAGAAGGTGCGGGTTTCGCGGGCAAACAGGCTCTTGGACGGGGTGTCGTGCAGGTAGATGTTATAGGGGTTGGGGAACATGAATTTCACCAGCCCCAGCGCATTGCCGCCCGAAGGGGGCTGCTTGAGGTCATAGGGGAAATTCCGCGGGGTGACTTCTTCCCAGTTGATCGCGTCGCGCGGCACCACATTGCCCCGCCCGTCAATGATCTGAAGATGCCCGGCGGTCTGCCCGCCCGACGCGATCATGTTCGGCAGGTATTCGTTTTCGGTGATCGAACGCGGCACGTTCCACGTTGGGTTGATGATCATATGCTCCATCGTATCGGAGAATTCCGGCGTGCGGCGGTCGGCATTGTTCTGGCCAACCACAGAGCGGGTCTCGAAGGTGATCCGGCCTTCGTCGATGATCCGCGCGGTGAAATCGGTAAGGTTCACCCAGATATAGCGCTGCGAGCGGTCGATCGACAGCCAGCGTTCACGCTCCATCGCCACGATCACCGATTTCAGCCGGTCGGCGGCCGAAACGTTGAGCGCCGCAAGGGTCGACGCCCCTGCCACACCATCTGCAGAGAGGCCGCTGGCCTCTTGGAAGCGCTGCACCGCGCGCTGGATCTCGCCATCATAGCTGACCGTTGCCGAGCGGTTGAGATAGCCCATCGTCACCAGCCGGTTGCGCAGGGCAATCACCGCCGGGCCACTATCGCCGGGGCTGAGCTTGCTGCCGGGCACCGTGGCGCCCCAGCCGCCAGCCGCGACCAGTTGTTCGAGCTCGAACTTGGCGTGCATCAGGCGCGCATATTCATCAGAGGCGGGGGCGAGCCCGCGCATATAGGCATCGGGATTGGCGCTGGTGGCCAGACCCGACAGAAGCTCGGTGCCATCGCGACGGGCCGGGATACGCACCATGCCCTTGTCGATGTCGCGCGGTTTCAGGATGCCGGTTTGCAGCTGATGCGCATAGGTCAGGAAGATCCGGCTGAGTTCGACCTCGACCTTGCCCTGCTCGCGCGGCGAGCTGACATGGCGCATCTGCGCCTCGATCTGGGTGGTGTCGTATTGCTGCACCGGCAGGCCATGATCGCCCGCCGAGAGCAGCGCGCGCAACAGCGCGGTGCGCCGTGCGGTTTCCGCAGCACCCTGCCCGGTCCAGATCGGCTGATAGTCATTGCTGCGATAGAAGGCGGCAACTTCATCCTGCCCCATCGCGGCTTCGGCCACGGCCTGAGCAAAGGCTGGAAATTTCAGATCGCCCGGCGCGGCGCAAGCCGGCGCACTCAGCCCAAAAAAGGCAGCGGTCGAGAGGGCATAGAATGCAGCGGTAAAATGACGCGAAGCGCGCATCTGTTTATCCTTAGGTCTGGCTCAAATCGTCACGGTTTCCCGGTTTCGAGCAATTTTGCCATGCCAGAGGTTAGGGTTCCACTCACAAAGGCGGGGGTTTTCCACTTTTCCAACGCACGCGCCCTGCCCTGAGGCTTTCAGGCCACATTTTCGGCTCGGATCGCCCTTTCAGCAATTTTTTGCCGATTCCCCTTGAAAGCCGAAACTGCACCACAATCGGGGTTGGCGGACGATTCGTCCTGTGCCATAACCTTTTTGCGCCTGGGGATAAGGTGCAACACCCTGCAGGTTCTGGGCAAGGAACCGCAGGATAATGACGACAGGACGAACTGGGACAGATGACCTATCAAAGCTCTGAAGGGCTGAGCCGCCGTGCTCTGTTGGGTGCGTTTGCAGCCACAGCCGTATGCTCCGCCCCTACTTTCGCGAAGGCGGCCGGGTTCCTGCGTGGGGGTGGCGACGTGCGCCGCATCGCCATGTATTCCGGTCGCACCGGTGAAACCATCAACACGATTTACTGGATCGAGGGGAACTACATCCCCGAGGCGCTGCAGGAAATCACCTATTTCATGCGGGACTGGCGGATCGACGAGATCAAGACCATCGACACCCGCACGATTGACATCATCGCGGCGACCCATGCGCTGCTGGATGTGAGCGAGCCCTATATGCTGCTCTCGGGCTACCGTTCGCCCTCGACCAATGCGATGCTGCGCGCCCGCTCCAGTGGCGTGGCGAAACACTCGCTGCACATGCAGGCGCAGGCCGCCGACCTTCGTCTGAAGGATCGCTCGGTCAGCCAGATTTTCCAGGCTGCCACCGCCTGTCGCGCTGGCGGCGTGGGCAAATACAGCCGCTCGGACTTCGTTCACATGGATTGCGGTCAGGTGCGCAGCTGGGGCGCCTGAGCGTCACCAAGCCTTTCGATCGGACCTTGCACAAACCCCGGCCCCGCGCCGGGGTTTTGCTTTGGCTTGACCGAAGGAGCATGAGCGGCTAGCGCGGAAGCATGAAACCCTTTCTGATCCTGCAACTCCGACCCGAATCCGAAGCTGCCGACAGCGAATATGCGGCCTTTCTGACCAAAGGCAGGCTGCGTGCCGAAGACACCCACCGCATCAGGCTGGACTGCGAAGTGCTGCCCGAGGGGCTCGACCTCAGCTCCTATAGCGGCGTGATCGTCGGCGGCGGACCGGGCTGCGTGTCGGACCCGGCCGAGAGCAAAGACCCGGTGGAAGCGCGCATCGAGGCGAGCATTCTGGGCCTGATGCCGAAGATCTGCGCGCGCGACATCCCGTTTCTGGGTTGCTGCTACGGAATCGGCATTCTGGGCCATCATCTGGCCCCCGGCAGTGTATCGAAAGAGCGCTATGGCGAGCCGGTGGGCACGGTGGACTGCGTGCTGACCGAGGCGGGCCGCGCCGATCCGCTGCTGGCCGGGCTGCCCGAAAGCTTTCTGGCCCTGGTTGGCCACAAGGAAGCGGTGCAATACCTGCCCGAGGGTGCGGTGCATCTGCTGGGCTCGGACCCCGCGCCCTATCAGATGCTGCGCTACGGGGAAAATGTCTATGCCACGCAGTTTCACCCCGAGGCCGATGCGCAGGAATTCGAAACCCGCATCCGTATCTATCGGCACAAGGGCTATTTCCCCCCGGACGAGGCTGACGCGCTGATCGACGAGCTGAACCGTCACGATGTGCATGTGCCCGAGCAGATCCTTGCCCGTTTCGTGAGGCGGTATCGTCACGACTGATCAGGATTTGGTAACCAGAATTGGTCCATAAGACAGAAAGCGACGATCCTGTCGGGATGGAGAAGCCATGTCGGTCCAGACCACCCTGCGCAAAGCAGACAAATTTTTGAAGCAGAACAATTTTGGCGGGGCGGCCCAGCTTTATCTGGAAGTCCTGGAACAATTTCCAAGCAATCCGCGCGCGAAAAGCGGATTATTGGCCCTAGAACAGGCGGCGCGAAACGCTGCCACCGCACCGAAACCCTCGCAACCGACCGGCGGTCAGCGCGCACAGGTGCCGAATCCCGGCGGGGGCATGGCCCCGATGCCGCAGCAAATGAGGGCGCTTCAGGCTTTGATGTCGGTAGGCCGGATCCAGCAACTGCTTGAAGAAGGGCAGCGGCTGGCGATGCTGTTTCCTCAGGCGCCTGAGCTGCTCAATCTGCTGGGGCTGGCCCATGCCCGGCTGAACCAGCATGAAGAGGCCATCCGGCTGTTCACCCGCGCAACCGAGATCGCCCCCACCTATGCCGAGGCCCATATCAACAAGGCCGCGTCGCTGGCCCATACCGGGCGGCTCGAAGACACGGCCGACGCGGCAGCAAAAGGCATCGCACTCGCCCCCGACAATGCCGCCGCCTATCTGCCCTATGGCTATGCCAAAACCCGCTTGGGCGCACCAGACGAGGCCTTCACCGCCTTTAGCAAAGCCATCGCACTTGTGCCCGGTGAGCCCGAACCGCTGGTTGGGGCCGGGAACGCATTGGGGGCGATGGGGCGCCATAACGACGCGCTGGACTATTTCCGCAAGGCCCTTGAGAAGCGTCCGAACGAGCCGCGATATATTCAGAACGTCGCCACCGCGCTGATGTCCAGCAACCGCGCCGACGAAGCCGCCGCGTTTCTGAAAACCAAGCTCGAGAGCATCCCCGAAGAGCTTGAATTGCTGGTCACGCTGGCGAAAGCCCTGAAAGACACTCGGTTCGTCGAAGAGACCATCGCCACCTGCGAACACCTCCTTGAGAAATACCCTGCTCAGGCCGACATCTGGCGGCTACTTGGCAGCACCTATCAAGGGCTTGGCGACACGGCGCGGGCGATCGAATGCCTGAAAACCGCGCTCACGCACGATCCCAACGCCATAGGGACGCGGGCGCAGCTGTGGGAGCTGACGCCCCTGCCCGCTGATCATCCCGATCGGGACCGTCTGCGCGGCTATTTTGAAAGCAACACCACGCCTGCGGCCGAACGGGTGCAGGTCGGGTTCACGCTGTTTCAGACCTATGACCGGCTGGGCGACTGCGCCACGGCCTTTCCCTATCTGATGCGGGCCAACCAGATCCGCCGCGAACACGAACCCTATGAGATCGACCGGCAAGAGCGCCTGTTCGGCAATCTGAAGGCACAGTTTGCTCACCCGCCCGCGCCGCTAGAAGGGCAGGTTCTGAAAGACATTCCGGCGCGGCACCGGCCGGTGTTCATCGTCGGGATGCCACGCTCTGGCACCTCGCTGAGCGAACAGATTCTGGCCAGTCACAGCCAGGTTTTCGGCGGCGGAGAACTGCCCTATCTCGATCGGAAGTTGCAGTCCATCGGCTGGAAGAACAGCCAGCCGCCCGAACAGCTGGACCGCGACGTACTGATCGATATTCGCCAATCCTATTTCGACGGCCTGCATCGGCTGGAGGTGGATGCGCCGGTGATCATCGACAAGACGCCGCTCAACTTCCGCTGGGTTGGTCATGCCCTGCTGGCGATACCGGAAGCGCGGGTGCTGTTCATGCGGCGCGATAGCCGGGCCACCTGCTGGTCGAACTACTCCAAATCCTTCACGGGCAGTGCCAACAACTTTGGCAACGACATGGTCGATGTCGCCAAGATGTATCGCTATCACCTAGACCTGATGGCGTTCTGGGCCGAGATGTTCCCCGACCGGGTGACCATCGTGCCCTATGAAAAGCTCACCGAAAACCAGGAAGAAGAAAGCCGCAAGCTGGTGGCAGCGGCGGGCCTAGACTGGGAAGAGGCCTGCCTTGATTTCCACAAGACCGAACGCGCGGTGAGAACCGTCTCGGCGACCCAGGTGAAGCAGAAGATGTATACCGGCAGCTCGGAGACCTGGCGCCGCTATGAGGCCTATCTGGGGCCGATGCTGGAACAGCTGGAAGGGCTCGACTGACCAAACCGAAACCGGCCCCACAGCTCTGCCCGGACCCTCCGGGCGGAGGGATTTTCCACCCTCTCCCACTGGCACAGATCAAACGCTCCAAACCGCACACCGGATTGGAAAAGAGCGTGATTGGGGGGGGAAGATGGTGCACCCGACAGGATTCGAACCTGTGGCCTCTGCCTTCGGAGGGCAGCCAGAACCTGTTTTGGCCCGTTGCCCAACTCGACAAATCAGCATCGAATCACCTCGAAAAACAACCTGATTACAACTTGTTACAGCCAACTCCTAGGAGCTGCCTTCCGCAATGTCAACGATTTGTTCCTTTCACTCCGTCACAGCGCAGTGTGACAGAAGTGTGCCCGAACCGGGGGCATGGGGGAAACTCGCATGCTCGATTGTGTAGATAGGGGCTCGAAAAAATCTGGCAGAAATTTTCGTCAATCCGGACGCGCCAACCGCCCCGATGGATGAATGGCAATGCCGATCTTGCAGCCATGATCCACAACAAGGTACTATCAACAGCTCAAGCCTGAAGCTATCGTACATACGTGGCGCAGCGAATGCACGGTACCAGCCCAAAGCAGACCCGCTATCTGCCGTCCTAGCGCGAATATTGCACATGCAGGTCGGGAGGGTTGCCGACTTTCGCTGCGGGTGCGAACACGCGGACATGATGCCGCGAAAGCCGACATGTCAGAGGCTCCTTCCTGCGGCACGATCCGAATGTGATCATGGTGGGTGAAATCCGCGATCAGGAAACCGTTGAAATCGCCTGCCGGGCCGCGCTGGTGGGTCGGCTGGTGCTCTCGACCCTGAACGCCAACTCGCTCGAAGAGGCCGAAACCCGGCTGATCGACCTTGGGGCGGAACCCTTCATCATGAAAAGCGTGCTGCGTGGCGTGCCGGGGCACCGAATGGTGATCGCGCCCGGTCAAGGGCTGCAGCTGCGGCTGCGAGCGGAGATGGTAGGCGCGTACCCATGAAGCCCACCATCGCGGAACATGGAACTAGGATCGCCATTCACCAGCCGCAGATCGGGTAGCGTCCACGAACGTGGTGTAATTTCTGCGCCGTCAAAGGTATAATCCCGGGTGGCCATCGAGGTGTATGGTCGAAGTGGAGTTTCGACGCTTCAACCACGAACCTTACGGAGACCCCGATGACCAACACCCAAGCTGGATAAAATTGAGGACGGTATCTTCATATTACGTTAACCACCTTCAACTATAAATTTCTGTTACATGTGTTCACAAGACTGGGGGCAGTTATCATGCGGACAGACAGCTTTTTGCCATTACTCAGTGCCACTTGTGAGCTGAAGGCATTTGCGGAAATTTGGGGGCTGGTCGAGTCGGCAGAGGCACTGAGCCACGCCATCGAGGCTTTTGAGGAGGAAGTGAGTCGTATGCCAAGTTTGGATATGATGCTCCGAGCACTTCCAGTTCAATTCGGACTGAGACAACCTGATGAGCAAATGATGGCTGAGTTGGATCAGAAGCCGTTATTTCAATATAGTCAGGTCAACCCGCCACAATCTAATGCACCAAACCAACCGTCGATTAGGCTAGCTTGGAATGCGCCAGTTCGCTCGTGACTTCATCCACACCTCTCATCACGGGTCTGGAACCACATTCCCGAGCCGGTTCGCGAGAGGATCAAGGACCTGGACCGTCACGTAAGGGACGTCGATGCCGCGCTTCAACAGCATTTCTTCCACTTCGCGCAGGCTCAGATTGGAGCGAATGTAGAGCCAAACGGCGGGCGCAATGATTTGTGCTGGAAAGCGGTGGCGCTTGTAGCTGATCGACGGGCTTGGCATCCGTTCTACCTATGCAGAAATCACATTGCCAGCAATCGTCCCAAAGTTAACGTGACATAACCGCTATGCCAATACCTGACTGCCGCAGCACCGCATGACCCTCTCAAAATGCCAATCGCCAAATTCCGCTCGTGTGTCAAATTCCATCGATGCACTCCAGCAGCCTTGCCATGAAGCAGCGGTTTTGCAGGCAGCCCGTTAACGCATCGTTAACACCATATTAACCTTGATATAATATGCAGTTCTGGGTCGTTGCCTCACAGAAAGGTCAACAGCTTCCGAGGTCAAGTTGAGCAGGGAATTCGAGGGGTGGGGCCTTAGAATTGGAGTGACCCAATGTCGCCGGAAGGAATCTCAGTGCAAGTCTTTGAACTAGTGTTTAGTGGGATGCCGCTAGAGTTTCTGGTTTTTAATGCCGATGACCTTAAGATCAGTCATGTCAACGCTCGGGCACAGCAAAATCTGCAATATTCAATCGCTGAGCTTACGTCGATGACCCTGGCCGACATCCAACCGGGAGCTGAAACGACCTCACTCGATAGAGAGCTGCATCGTGGTTTCGGTACGGCCGAGATGGAAGGCGCTCATTTTCCTGCCACCAACCGACGTCGAGACGGTACGGCATACGACGTCGAGCTCACCCTGCTCCGCATCAAGGAAGCGCCTATGGTGTATCTTGCATTTGCGCTTGAGACGACGTTTCTGCGCAACTCGAACAAAGAGACCGCTCTGCTCACCTAAGGTCCTACGATCTCTTTGCCGTTCCTCCCGCTACAAAAGAATGTGCTGATCAAGATTGATCATGTCGGGTGAAATGCCGACCAGCACCACGTAGTCGTCGGACCCGATGACAGATATCTGTGTATTCATGCCGAGATGGGAGGATTCGATCGACAGCTGCGAGTAGTCGTCAACAACCTCGCTGAAATCGAGCACATCACCATCGGCGCTGGTGTCGAAGTCGCGAATTTTGTCAGCGCCAAAATCCTCGGTGAACACGAATGTATCAGAGCCATCGCCACCTTTCAGAATGTCATGCCCATGACCACCGATAAGGGTGTCATTTCCACCGTGTCCAACCAGGCGGTCAGCACCATCTTCGCCAACCAATATGTCGCTACCACGCCCTCCCCTGAGTTTGTCGTTCCCCAAACCGCCATTGATGTAATCGTTTCCGGCGCGACCGATAAGCAGGTCATTCCCGGCGTCTCCGTAAATCGAGTCATGACCGGAACCGGCAAAAACAATATCAGAACCGAGCCCGCTATGAATACTGTCATTGCTCGCATATGTTCGAATTGAATCGCTGCTAGATGTGCCATTGATCACATCTTCAGAGGGAGTTCCCAGCATCCAGCCATTGATGTTTTTGCTTATTTGTCTGTCGATTGTTATACAGACGACTTCAAAGTCAGAGTGGAAGGTGTAGGTTAGAGCGGTTCCAGACAGATCAACAGTGGATTGAGTTACCTCAGGAGCTTCAAATAAGCGACGGTATAAATACTCATCAGTTGACGATATATCTAGTGGTTCCAAAGCTGAAGTTCGAAAATCTCGCCATTCATCCAGCATAAAAGTGGTGCCAACGGTCTGAATATTAGCTGTACGGGCTAGCCCGCCAAATTTGCTAAGATCGACACTGTATTCCAGCTCTCCAGAGTTGGTGCATAGATATCCATCAATGTCTGTTACCGTGAGGAAAATTGTAATCTCTTCATTGTTGCCAAAGGCATATTTGTTAACTTCTCCAGCACCCATACGGGTGTCCCAATCGAAGTAGTGCGAGTTCCATTCATATGTTCCGTCGTGAACGTCGACGTTTCCCTCCAGAAGAGTCTTTCCGAGAATGTCTTCCGACATTATATGCAAAACTTCTCCGCCATGACTAAGGGGGGCTATGCCAGAGGCCGAGTGCCATGGAGCTGTGCTGCCCCAGATGCTGTGATAGGAGCTGCTGTTTATGGCCGGGTCTACCGTTCCCCATAGCGACGTCTCGGAAAAACCAAGTGAGATCAGTTGGCTGTATACATCAATCGTTCCCGCGCCTTGTCGTGCCCCAATGTCGTTGATAGCTAACTCTGCCCGAGCCGTTGCGGACAACGCAGAGGGATCAACATATGTATAGGGATTATCGGTCGCATCGCTGGGAAAATTCCATGCGTCAAACCCTGAACGGCCCACGCCCCACTCAGATGCGTATAAGGTAACATCTGTCCAATGATTCCCCAGAGCTTCTTTCCACCGAAGTAGGGTTTTCACATGTTCGTCGTATGAACAACCATCACTATAGCCGTCGTCCAGCAACATTGTTCCTTGCGCATTCGACCTCAGCCCCCAATGAGAGATAAGCTTATCTATGTCATCCAAAACACTCTCGTGCCCAGACTTGCTGCCATCGAGTTCAGCGATAATGTTTTGTGCGCTTCCGGCATTTAGGCCTGTAAGAACTCCGATCTCCAGATGATCCGTGGCCAGGAGATCATGAGCGCGGTCGTTTCCCTTTAGCGCCTCAATAGCGCCGTAGGCAAAGGCGCCGTAGTTCAATTGGTCATCATAGACGCCATTTTTCCATCCTAGATGATCGACTTCATTGCCGATTTCGAAAGTGATGGTGTTACGATCCAGGAATTGCTTGGCTTCGTCGTAGTAGCCATCATGGAAGTTGGATAGACGATCGAGGAACAAGCTGATGTCGGAGGTTTGCTTTGATATGGCTTCGGTTTGGCTTGCCCCACCTGTGCTTGCCAGTTTGTAGTAGTCAAGGACAGGGAGTATCATGCTCAGGTGTTGATTGTGAGTGTTGGCGTACTCCAGAATCGTAGAGAAGCCTTTCCCGTTATCGTTTCCACCGCTGCTGTCTGATGAGTATAGATTAGGATAAGTGAGGTCGAACTTGTTGGCGCTGGATTTGTCTTCAGAAAGTGATCCACCTGGCCATCGCATTATTCCTCCAGAATAGCAACTGCTCTCTATGCTAAAGTTTTTGAGTGTGGTGAATGTCGTGAATACATCGCCAAAGCTGTATTGGTTGACGGTATGTGATCCCCAGATTGTATCTAATGGGCGACGACTTAGTGTCTCCATAACATGCCTCCTGCGGCACGCGCGAATGCAATGCCGAGACTCACTGATTTGTCTGGTATTTTGAGGTAATGATCATTGCGCAATGATTAACAACAGCGAGCATTTGTTCGCCACTCGTTCGAATATTTACTTTGAATTGTTCCTGAATTCAGATCAATAATCACTTGGTGATTGATTTGTCTTCCAGTTTGCGCTTCTTCGTTAACATTTTGATGCCGTGAAATACGGTTTTCATTTCCGCGAAAAAGTTGCGCTAAATTATCTGATGACAGATGGCATGCGGGCCTGTTCCAAGGGACCACGTCACGGCTACGGCATTTACACCATCCGCTCCGGTATGCAGCTCAATATGCTGCAAGAGCGCATAGGCACGCGGCTTTGATGATGTAACCGCCCCCCCCAAAAAAAGAAGACAGATTGATCTCGCATAGGCGGACGAGGCCTAAACCCCGCCCTGTATGATGTTGTCGCGCTTCCAGAGCGGCTGGAGGTTCGTGTAATGGCACAGCGCCACCAACTCATCCAGAGACTGCCCGGCAGAGAGCGGCACGACGTGATCGACCTCCCACTGCCCATACCGGTCCCATGACATACCCTCGGAGAACCTCTCCCCGATGTGATCCCGCAAGGTGGCTTGGTCGCAACCAAGCGCCTCGGACGGGCTATAACGCCCGGAGAGAGACTGCCCTGACCGTCGGTGAACCGAGCGGTACATCCGGTACGACGGGTCCCTGGCGGCCCGCTCACGCTCTCTCCGGCCCGCCAGTTCGCGGTTGCATTGTACACACTGCCCGTTGCTCACATGCCGCTCCGCCACATGTCCTGCCTTGCACGCACGCCCGGTCCAGAAACGCGAAAGGCCGCGCTGGGCGGCCTCATCTCGGATGATTGCAACGAAACTCGCCAAAGATTTTAAGCGGCGCATGAGAGTGCCTCCGAGGCAGTTCCTACGGGAAGGTACTCGAGACGTGGCCTCTCCTTACGCCCGTTACCGGGTACAAATTCCCAGCCGATGGCGATCATCATCTCGCACTCGCGGCTCTGGAAAGCACGCTTGATGTCCTTGCTTGCAATGCCGGTTTCAGCGGTTATCTCGCCTGCTGACAGGCCGACCCGCGAACCGCCCTGACATACCAAAATCAAAAGGTTCGCGAGCCGTTTGCCTTTGCTGGCAAGCCGCTTGTTGTTGCTGGCGATGTACTTCGGAGTGGGTGCGCCCGGAAAGAGATCCGGCAGGCTCCGCACGAGCAGCTTCCTGTCCATTGTAGTGAACAACCGCATAGGCATTGCGTTGCCATCCTCATCCACCGCACGCGCCGTGCCACGACACGCCATCTGTTTGAAGTTGCGAAGCAAGTGCGCCTCCTGTACCGCCTTGATCCCGCCTGTCGGAGTTTGACCTATCGCGGCCCTCAGAGCGGCCACATCAGCAGGCGCCCTACGCTCCCGAGCCATTTTGCAAGGTAAGCGTGGCGCGGTTGATGAAACTCCGAGAAGAGGAAGACCGAACTGCACTCGCGGTATTCGTTGGATCCAACATCACACCCCCAATGAGTAACCATCGGACCATCCGTCGACGTTGCCACTCGAGCCAGTTCAGCCCGAACGCCTGGTTCAACAGCCTTGTGAACGACAATGAGCACACTGCGGTCCAGAGGCGACGCCCGCCCGACTTGGTCCACAATCCACCGAGTGTATCGAGTAGCTGTTTCGGATGGCATCCTGGTCACGCCGGTCTTGGCGAATTCATCGGGCATTTCGAGGCTGGTGATGTCCAGGTTCGGGTATTCAACCTAGGGACGTCATGGACCTTGAAGATGTCCGTGTGCCCTACCCGCGCCTCAAGGTCACCAGTCGCGCCCAGGATGATCAACCCAGGATGCGAGCGGAACACATCCGAGTAGGTCACGACCCGCTTTTGTCCTTTGGCCTCGGCAGAATTCCAGCCCGTGCGAGCGACAAACGCGTGACCGTGGCGCGCGGCTTGAAAGGCTCCCCATGCTCGTTTATTCCGTTCCTCTTCATTGTTGTTCAGATGGTCGTGAGCGAACACAGCCAGCGCCTCCGATTGAACACTCGACAGCGCCGGTACGCAGTCAAAACGTGTCGTGCTATCTGTGCAGAGGCCATTCAGGGAAGTTGCGAACTCGCGAGCGATCTGAGCAACCTGCTCCGATGCCGAGAAGCGTTCAAGTTCATCGGCGAGCACATGAAAGTCAGCTGGTCTCAAATCGGCAGTGCGCACCGTGTCGGGGAATTCATCCACGAACACGTTCTTCCTTGGCCCGGTGACGTGGTATCGAATACCACGGTTGTCATCGGCCAGACCCTCGTTGATCCATGCCTCATGGGTGCAGATCACCACCCGCGCATGAACGAGATCATCCTGTGATGTGGTTCCATTGGCCTCCACATAGGCGGCGACTTAGCCCCCGAATTTCTTTGCTTCGGCTTGGCACGCGTGGGCCGAAGTGTGGATAGCCAGCATATTCGATGGCAGCATGCATGAGAGCATCTCATACACTTGTCGTGCTGCGCTAATCGTGGGTGTCGCGAAAGCGGCGGTGTAGGCGTCCCGGGTCAGACAACAGGCCGCAATGAGCGACAGGCTGAACGTGGTCTTGCCAGTTCCCGTTCCCGCCGGAACAAGGTGAACCCGGGCGCAATGATGCCCATCAATAACGGCAACTGCTGCTTCCGACGCAGCCCGATATAGGACGCGGTTACATTCGGTCCCGAAGGAGCCTGAGTTTCGAAAATGCTCGGCCTGCAACTGACATGCCAGTGCAAACTGGTGATTGTTGATCATGTTCTCTCCATGAAAAAAAAGGGTCCACCATTCGGTGAACCCCGTGAGTAATCGGCGCATTTTCCCTATAGATTTCTCTTGGGACTTTGCGCCGTGTTAGATCGCTGTTTTTTTTCCAGCTGGTGTTTTAACCGTCCCCTTGGAGATCAACTGGTGGAAATTGAACTCGGAGACGTACTGTCTAGCAGACGGAGGGTTAGGTACTGTCTAGCAGACGAGGGATTAGGCTCTGCCCGGCTCACAAAGAGATTGATCTTCCTAACCGGCAGAAGAATTGGGACTGTCTAGCAGACGAAGGGACTAGGGCGCCCACCCGTGAGAGCGAACGCCCGAGAACATCTCACGGATCGACTGAGCATTCCCCCTGATAAGTCCAAGCTTTTTGATACTGTGACAAATTCCCCCACGACCCGTGGTGCATCAGAAGAGACGCACGGCCACTTTCGTGGATCGTGAGCAATTCGACCATTGCGCCAAGCTCCTCGTCGGTTCCTGGCACATGTAGGTAGATGGTGAATTCGTCCGCAGGCACTTGGAAGACGCGGCCATACGCGTACCAGCCTCCGTTACTAAAACCGGCCTCAAGTACCTGCTGGTCACCCTCGCGGCGTACCCTGAATGTTGCGCCATGCACTTTGATGGTGCCGTCAACACTCGACCGGGTCGTGAAACTGCACTGCACGTCAGCGAATAGGTGCTGCGGAGACAGGCAGAAGTTTGGCACCAGAACAGCTACGTTTCTAGAAATGCGTCTCATACTAAGTCCCTCATCTTCTTGGCGAGGTCTTCCGCCCGAAGGTGGGTGTAGCGGAACAGCATACGCGGGTCCCTGTCCCCCTGATAAGAGCGACCTCGGGCACGCTCAATCCCATCTCGAAAAAACGGCTCACCGCTTCGTGCCTAAGGTCATGAAACCGGAGATCGCGGATCGCGGGGCGGGTTACGGCCACCCTGCCCTTGCATCTCCCCCACGCATGTCGGAACGCATTTGGCGATATCGGGAACACAAGATCCGGGCCGGTATCCACGTGGGTGCGGCGTTGCCTCAGTAGGGTCGCCGCTGCATCGCTAAGCGGTATCCGGCGGGCATGTCCAGTCTTGGTCACCGGGATCATCAATGTGTCCGTGTCGAAGCAAATATCTGCCCAGCGGAGGTTCAGCATCTCGCCGCGACGCATACCGGTCTCTACAGCCAATTGGATGTCCGTCCGTAGCCACACATTACGGCTCTTCGCACTTTCCGCCACAAGCGCCTCAATCTCGCCCGGTTGAAGTCGTCGGTCTCGTGAATTCGGTGACGCCGGTTTGCGTACACGAGCGACAGGGTTCTCCGCCAAGGGGATATCCCATTCTAGTCGCGCAACCTCGAAAATAGCGCGCAATAGTCCCAGATCACGGATCACTGTGCCCGGACGAACCACGCGGAGGCGCTCATCCCTGTAACGGCTGAATGTTTGGGGCGTGATCTTCGATAGAGGCCGGGCCGCCCAGGACTGTCGCACCATGAGGTCCAGACGCTTATTCTCCGACGCTGCGCCGCGTTTCCGGCACGTCACTTCATCTCGGTATCGTTCCAGCACTTCACGCATGGTAGTGCGATCCAGCACCCTGAGATCGACCCGCAGCGCCGACGCCTCAAGTTCAGCTTCTGTCTGCCGTACCCAGCGATCTGCATCGCGCTTGGCGGTGAAAGATTTGGTACGTGCGGCGTGCCCCTTGATGCGGACTTGTGTCAGCCACTTGCCGTTGCGTTTCCTGATTGTGGCCATGTCAAAACTCCTCTTGGTGTGACCAGAGTGTGACAGGCTGAAAATCAGGGGTTTTCGCGGCGCCCCAGACAACGACTTTTACCGTTGAAACCAAGGGGTGGGAGTGATGGTGCACCCGACAGGATTCGAACCTGTGGCCTCTGCCTTCGGAGGGCAGCGCTCTATCCAGCTGAGCTACGGGTGCCGTAGGCGGGGATATAGGCGATTGCCCGAAGGCCCGCAATCGCAAATTCCCGCACTGACGCAAAGAATGGCCGGAGAAAATCCTCCATCCAGCCACCTGACGCAAGGTGTCCGTATGGTTGTCAGTCGGTGCTTCGACACTTCACAATAGGCCTGTGTAGTGCGAGCTTGCTTTCTCCCGTTTTCAAACTGGAATTTCCATAGCCGTAGAAAATCAGCCATATCACCGGCACAAACGCTAATGCCGCCGAACAACATGGCTACTGGCTACAGGTGCCACCAACAGCCGACGCATTTCCCCGACACAATCATCAGAATTTTCGCGATATAGCATTTGAGCCCCGTATACTGAAATATGGCCACCGTCCAAAGAGTATGGGAATCCGGTCGATGATCGTCCGAGCGTACTGAAGCGCGCTCCAAAAAAACCTCTGTTAAGCAGCGTTACCCGCTCTATGCCATGGAGCGTATTTGTTAGTTCAACCCAAAACTTGGAAGACGCCGCGTTATTATCGCTGAAAATCAGCTTTTGTGAGGTCGAATAGAATGCATCCTCCACTGACACCCGAGAATATTGAGGGGGCGTGTCCATCACGATCACATTCGCATCGGTAGCCGTCAGGATGTGCCGCACCAACGACACCAAACCATCTGAGAAGCCTCGACCAAATACCGCTCCCCACTGCCCCCCCAAAATGACGGTACGGTAGTCTTTTGCGTGTTCCATCAAAAAACGTCGATTTATCTCGCACTGAGAAATAGAGATGTGTCCATTCGGCGCCGTGTAGTCTGCACGATCGCTCGGGAAGCACCAGTTTGTAGTGACAACGTCTACCCGTAGATCCTTGTCCTTGGCGAGCAACGCAAAAAACGGTTCCCACTGCGCAGCAAATGAATCGCCAAAGAGAAGCACCCTGTTCGAACCGTTATCTGGTCCCAGATGACAATTGGGAATTTGCGCAATCACAGGCAGCTCACTGTGAGTGTTGAAATCATAAAAGCAAAATCCGCGATCAATATTAGGAAGGGAAATTTGACTGGCGTCGACATTTGCAACCAAGCTCATTCGCGATGGAAAGCCGTTCGACAGCCAGCCGAACGCTCCAACAACGACAAATATCGCCCCGACTACGCCACTTGCTGCAAATATGCCTTTCCTCCTAGAAAGAAACGGATATTTACGCCGTCTGAATGGGGTCTCGACCCAGCGCCAGCTGGCCCAAGCGAGCAATAGCGACGCAACAGCAAGACCAAGCATCTCTACCTTCGGTGGCTCTGTTGCGCTATGAAGCCGTGCAAATGCAAATAGTGGTTGGTGCCAAAGGTAGGCACTGTAGGAGATCACCCCGACCCACAAAAATGGAGGTGCGGAGAGTAAACGTGCCGTCCATGTTTGGTGCCCAGCGAATAGAATGATCAACGCAGCCCCGCCGACTGGCACGAGCGCATAAATGCTGGGAAACGGCGTTCCTGTATCATATACGAAAATTGAGAACAGGATCAGCGCAAGGCCAAACGCACTAAGAAAATTATTAGATCTCTGTGGCCGATCGACACTGTAAAAAGCGGCAAGCGATCCGACCAGCAGCTCCCATGCGCGCGTTGGTGCGAGGTAGAAATTTGCACTGGGCTTATGCCGCCATCCCCACTCACTGAGAACCAGACTGAGTGTCGCAATGACGACAATCGACCAGAATGTCCGATTGCGCCCGAACCTCCACATCACGAACAGGAAAAGCGGGAAAAGCAGGTAGTACTGCTCTTCGACAGCCAAGCTCCAAGTATGCAACAGGGGTTTCAACTCCGCAGCGGGTGCGAAATATCCTTCTTCGCTCCAAAACAGGATGTTGGAAGCAAAGAACACAACTGCGATTAGGCTTTGTGCGAAATCCTGCAACGCCATCGGTGCCATCCACATCCACGCAAATGGCAAACAGACAAACAATACGAGGAACAAAGCAGGCAGGATCCGGCGCGCGCGGCGTTCATAAAATCGCGCAATGGAGAATTGCCCTTGCTGGATATCATTGATTAGAATGGATGTAATCAAATAGCCGCTGATGACAAAAAAGACGTCGACACCAACGAAGCCGCCCCTGAAAATCGAAAATCCCGCATGGAAAAGAATAACCGGTAGGACCGCTACGGCGCGCAGCCCGTCGATCTCTTTCCTATATTGCATATTGGCTACCCGAATTTCTTTCTAATTTCCGTCTTGTATTGCATGGAAAAATCTCAAAAACTTCCCATACCAGCTATTAGCACCGCAGCACACTGCAGCGCAACGCAGTGAGAGACCTACGCCCACGAAATCAAGCGATCGTTTCGATGTAGCAATTGTTTGACTTAATGCGGTCAATGGCGGCTCCCTTAGAACGAACCGCCCGAGCAATACGCATTGGCACAGAGAGAGAGCCAACACTATGCAGAAGGTTGGTTTTCAGTCACCTACAGCATTCCGTTCAGGTCGCTCTGAAGCTCCTAGGATCTCTTCTCAGCTGCGACGCATCATTGCCTCAGCAATTTGCCCCAACTTCATGACAAAATAGCAGACCGCTGCGCAGATACAAAAAGCGCAGCCAAAGCTGCGCTTTTCCAATGCTTGTCTGCATAAGGCTTCCGCGAGGCGCTTAGCGCTTCGAGAACTGGAAGCTCTTACGGGCTTTGGCCTTACCAAATTTCTTCCGTTCCACCACGCGGCTGTCGCGGGTGAGGAAGCCGGCGGCTTTCAGAGCGGCGCGCAGCGAGGGTTCGTAGAGTTGCAGCGCTTTCGAAATGCCGTGCTTCACAGCACCGGCCTGACCCGAAAGACCACCACCCTTGACGGTGGCATGCACGTCGAACTCGTTCTCGACACCGGCCACCTGGAACGGCTGGCGCAGGATCATCTGCAGCACCGGACGGGCAAAGTACTGTTTCATTTCTTTGCCGTTGACGGTGACCTTGCCGGAGCCCGGCTTGATCCAGACGCGGGCAACCGCATCTTTCCGTTTACCGGTGGCATAGGACCGGCCCAGCGAGTCGCGAACGGGTTCGCGCGGGGCACGGGGTGCTTCCGCGACGGGAGCGGCAACGCCCTCAACCACGGCATTCAGCTCGTCGAGCGATTTGATCTCTTCAGACATGCTCAGCCCTCACGCGAGTTTTTCTTGTTCATCGACTTGACGTCGAGAACTTCGGGGTTCTGCGCTTCATGCGGATGCTCGGCACCAGCATAGATACGCAGGTTCGACATCTGGACGCGGCTCAGACGGTTGCCCGGCAGCATGCGCTTGATGGCTTTCTCAACGAGACGCTCGGGGAATTTGCCCTCGAGGATCTGGCCGGCCGTGCGCGACTTGATGCCGCCCGGATAGCCGGTGTGCCAGTAGTGCACTTTATCGGTGCGCTTCTTGCCAGTGAGCTGGACCTTGTCCGCGTTGATGATGATGACATTGTCACCACAATCCATATGCGGGGTGAAGCTCGGCTTGTGTTTGCCACGCAGACGCATGGCGACGATCGAGGCAAGACGGCCCAGAACAACGCCCTCGGCGTCGATCAGCACCCACTTTTTCTCGATATCTGCAGGGGTTGCAGAAAAGGTTTTCATGTTCATCGGCCCTTGATGGGTTTCGGATGGGCTGGTTCTAGTGATTTCCAACGCGCAGTCAAGCGCCGAAGTTTCTAATATTTACTGGTAAATCAATGGGTTACAAAATAGGTATTATATTACCCCAGTTATCTTACCATTTCGCCTGCCCCGAAACGAAAAAGGCCGGCACAAGGCCGGCCTTTTGAAACCTGGAACAGGCTTAGCGCTTGCGGCGCACCAGGCCCAGAAGCCCGAGCCCACTCATCAGCAGCGGCAGACCGGCCGGAAGCGGCACGGCGGGCGGTGTTTCGAAGGTGCCAGAGAAGCCACGGGTGTGGATTTCACCGTTGTACTGGTTCACTGCGCCCGCGTAGATCGAGCCTTCGGTCGAACCGAAGAACCCATCAACAACGGCGTTCCCGGCCAGAACGGCGCCGGTGAAGGCACTGCCGTGAAGATGCACAGCGCCGGCTTCAAAGAAGTTCCAGACCACCTGATCGGCAGAGTCGAAATCAGCGCCGCCGAAATTGAAGTTCGCCGTAACGTCGGTCCCGACCACATTGATGATCGCCAACTCACCCGCGGCGAGATTGAAATCGACATTGGCATAGCTCATCGTCGAGAAGTCGACGGAATAGACACCAGCGCCAAAAGTATAGGTCTGAGTGCCAGCATCGGTGGCATAGCTGTCGGTCGCCGCCATCCCGGCCAGCGTGGCCGACAAACCATCGAGCGCAGCAAAAACATCCGCACCGTCAAGCACGATCGGCGCCCCGGGGTTCCCCTGGGTCGAGCTCGCGACATTCTGGATCGTGCCATTGTTGGTGCCGTAGTAGACGTCCCCGGCATTCTCGATCCAGCTGTTGTTGGTTCCGACATAAACCGTCGATTGGCCAGCAACACCTTTTGTCATGGCGCTGTTCGTTCCGAGAATCACGGCATCGGCAAGCGACGGATCGGCATCAACCGAAAGGCCTTGGTCGTAGTTGAACGTACCCGAGGTGTTCCCACCGATATAGATGTTCCCTTCGACCTCGATATTGCTGTTGAAGTCACCCTTGGTGATCAAAGCGTAGTGGTCGAGAATGGCGGCCGCATCGAGCGTCGCAGCAAATGCGCTGCCACCGGATACAATCGTTGCCACCGCAGCAGCAGCTGCCACTGAAATTTGTCTATTCATAATTTTACCCCACCGCCCAAAATTGGGCATAACTCTGACGGTTGCCATATCATGGCCATTTTTCACCATCAATAAAAAAGCTTCAAAAATAGCGGGTTACCCCTAGGTCAAAGCGGCAAATTTGCAATCACGAGTTGAGCGTCGCTCGGTCGAGGATACAATACGAAGAATCTATTCAAATTGTTTCTAAACCGCGCCCGCTCGTCCAAGCCCGATCGCAGAAGGCACGGCGCATGTGAGTCGCTCTCAATCCGGCAGCAGCGCCAAAGCCCCGGATCACACGCTGATCTGCTCCGGCGGATTGTCGAGCAGCTGGGCCAGCACCTCCATGGCGGTGCTGAATCGCTCCAGCGGCACCTGCGCGTTGACCGCGATGCGTACCGCCGAAGGCGCATGACCGTCGCGCAGAGCAAATTCGTCGGCGGAACGGATCTGCACCCCCCGCGCCTCGGCCGCCTGACAGAAGGCCGAGGGCCGCCAGCCACGCGGCAGACTTAGAAACAGGAAGGGCACATCTTCCTGCCAGGAGATATCGAACCGCCCCAGAATATTCACCGCGACATGAAGATAGTCAGAAATCCGCTGGCGCACCTTCTGTTCGATCCCATCGCGCTGCGGGTCGATCAGGAACAGGCGCGCGGTTTCGGCCAGCGGCTGGGCCACGCCGAAATAGCTGAATTCAGTCATGCGGCGCAATTCGCCCGACCGTCCACTTGGCGCGATTGCAAAGCCGATCCTGAGGGCGGCGCTGGAGCTTTTGGAAATCGATGAGACATGCCAGGCCAGATCGGGCAACAGCTTGCGATAGCTTGGGCTGGTGGAGCTTTTCAGCCGGTAGCAATCGTCTTCGAGCAATTGCAGGCCAAGACGCTGCGCAACGGCGGCAATCTCTTTGCGCCGCTCGGTCGGGGTGGTGATGCAGGTGGGATTGTGCACTTCCGGCATGGTGCAGAAGACCTGCGCGCCGGTCTGGCGGGCGATGGTGTCGAGCGCCTCTGGCAGCGCGCCGTTTTCATCCATCGGTACGGGAATGACCCGCGCCCGCAGCCCTTCCGCCGCCCGTCGAAACCCGGCATAGGACAGCTCTTCGACCAGGATCACCGGCTCCGGTCCGGTGAGGACAGTCTGAAGGATCAGCCCAATGCCATTCTGGCCGCCATGCGTTGGCACAATGTCGTCAATCGACAGCGGTCCGAGATCGCGATCCGAGAACCAGTCCAGCGCCGCCGCCTGCAATCCGCGCTGGGTTTGCCTTGTGGGATAGTTCATCAACTGCTCCGCCGGGAGACGCGCCGCCCCAACCATCGCCACGCGGATCGCCTCGCTCTGCCCCATATCGGGAAGACGCGGCGCCAGCAGGCGCAGGGCCCCATCCTGAGCGCTCGAATCTTCTCTCAGCACGAAGGGGCGATAGGGTTCCGTCTGCTCCTCGCGCGACCAGACATCGTTCAGCAAAGGCGTTGGTGGCGGCGCTACGAAGGTGCCCCGCCCCACGGCGGTTTCCACCACGCCCTTTTGCGCCAGGATCGTCACCGCCCGCGCCACGGTGCCGGGGGTGATGCCAAGCTGCCAGGCCAGTTCGCGCACCGGCGGCAGCCGGTCGCCCGCTTTCAGCCTGCCCGATTTGATCGAGGCTTCAACCCCGTTCACAAGGCGCTGATATTTCGGCCCTGTGCCCTTGACCATGGCGCGCCGCAGAATTGTATCCATTACAATATTTCCATTGTGCCAATGCAGACCCGATTGTATCCATACTCCCGTAGCACCTCCGCTGCAATGTATCAATACAATTCTGGAGGCCATTATGGTACACGGACATAGCCTGCGGCACAGCGCCCTCGCCTATCTCGACACTCAAGCTCCCCTGCCCGCGATGGCAGTGGTGGCGCTGCGCGTGGCCGTGACCGTAACCAAATGGTCCACCCGCGCACGAACCCGCAAGGCGCTGAAGCGCCTGCCGCCACATCTTTGCGAGGATATCGGCCTGAACAAATACGATGCCTGGACCGAAGCCACCCGGCCGTTCTGGCGCGATTGAACAAGACCCCGTCACGCGGCCTCGGTCTGGCCGCGCGACTCTTCCTGGGCCGGGGCTTGTCCCCGGCCACTTTTTTCGCATTCACCGCTTTATGAAAAAATAACTTGAATTGATGCCGTCACTCCCATAGATCCCGCATCACTTTCGGGACCGATCCCAACTTCGAGGTATCGGGGGGGCGCTAAGGGACCGACTGGATCCGCGGGTGTAAAACCACCCTAAATCTGCTGGAACGAAGGGGAGCGCCATGAAAGACGCCAACCTCTTCCAACTGGGGATCGGTCTGGAAACAGGCGCCCAAGAGGAAGACACCAATCGCGGTGGACATTGCCCCACCACTACTGTTATTGCCCGTGACATCTTCGACGAGGACCGCGACGATCACTTCATTCGTCGTGATGGCAAGGTCTTTGCCGGAACCCATCTTATTCTTGAAGTGGTGAACGGCATCGGGCTGGACGACGAGGCGCGCATTCAATCTGCGTTCCGCGAGATCGTCGATGTGTGCAAAGCTACGCTTCTGCATATCCACACCCACAAGTTCAGCCCGCAAGGCGTGTCGGGCGTGGCGGTGCTGGCCGAAAGCCATATCTCTGTGCACACCTGGCCCGAGATCGGCTATGGCGCCTTTGACGTGTTCATGTGCGGCGATGCCGAGCCCTGGCGCGCCATCGACGTGCTGAAACAGGCCTTTGCCACCGACGATGTGCGAGTCAAGGAACTGCTGCGCGGCGACGGGCTGGTCAATCTGCCCACCGGGGCGGTGGCATGAGCGACTGGTCGACCGAAAAGCTGCATCCCGATTACGCGCAATCGCTGCGCATCAGCGAGATGCTCTATGACAGCGAAACCGAGCATCAGCGGCTGAAAGTGTTTCAGAATGACACGTTCGGCCGGGTGCTGACGCTGGATGACGTGGTGCAGACCACCGAGGGCGACAATTTCATCTATCACGAGATGATGTCGCATGTGCCGATCCTTGCCCATGGTGCGGCAAAGCGGGTGCTGATCATCGGTGGCGGCGATGGCGGCATGGCGCGCGAAGTGCTGAAGCATGACAGCGTCGAGCATGTGACCATGGTCGAGATCGACGCAGGCGTGGTGGCGTTTTCGCAGACCTATCTGCCGATGCTCTCGCAAGGGGCGTTTGACGATCCGCGCCTTGAGCTGGTGATCGCGGATGGCGCTGAATTCATCCGCAGCACCGAAGGCGGGTTTGACGTGATCATCGTCGATTCGACCGATCCGGTTGGCCCCGGCGAAGTGCTGTTCACTGATACCTTCTACGGCCATGCCAAACGCGCGCTGGCGGCGGGCGGTATTCTGGCCACCCAGAACGGCGTGCCCTTCATGCAGGGCGCCGAGCTGACCAACACCATGCGGGCCTTCAAGGCGCTGTTTGCCGATTGGACCTGCTACATGGCCACCATCCCCACCTATACCGGCGGGCCGATGGCCTTTGGCTGGGGCACCGATGGCGCGGCGCGGCAGGTGAGCCTTGAAACCCTGCAGGCGCGCTTTGACGCTGCCGGGATCGAGACCGACTATTACACCCCCGAGGTGCATCTGGGCGCCTTCGCCCTGCCCGGCTATGTGAAAAAGCTGCTGCCGTAACGGCTGACCCAGCGAGACAGATCCCGCCCGGCCCCGCGCCGGGCGGTTTTGTTCTGGAGCCCCGCTATTCCGCCCGGCAGATTTCGCCGCGGCGGATGGCGATCAGGGTGCGTCCGGCAAGGCCGATCACCACCGCGATCAGCAACACCAGAACCACAGAGCCGAGGCGCTGGAAGAACGGCTCGCCTTCGATCCGGGCAAAGAGGAACGAGGCGATGGCGAGGGCCGCCAGCGGGAAGGACAGCGCCCACCAGCTGAGCGCGTAGGGAATGCGCACCAGTTTCGGCACCTGCGCCAATACCAGCGCAGCGAAGAAATAGCCGATATAGATCAGCGCGCGGGCAAAGCCATCAACCACGCCGCCGGTCATCTTCACATAAGCGACGAAGGCCACCGAGGGCGGGGCGATCAGGATCATCATCGTCGGAAACAGCCGCGCTGCGATCGGATCGTGAAAGATCAGCCGGTTCATCACCAGCGTCAGCAACAGCCCCCAGAACAGCATCCCCACCGCGAAAAACGCCCAGGACAGCTCGATATAGCCCATGCCGGCGCCCGCGACCGGGGCGATCACATTGCCCACGGCCGGGATGAACCAGGCGGGGGTGAGATGCCCGACCTCAAAGCTGCGATGGCTGATCCAGCCGGAAATCACCGCCAGCGTCAGCAGCCCCTGCCCGGTGATGCCCGCCAGCCAGAGATACGGCGCGACGCGGGGAAATTGCGGCTCAAGTGCCGTGGCGATGAGCAGAAGCGAGATGGTGATCGTCGGGAAAAACGCCAGCCGCACCGGATGGTGCCACTCCGCCGCCACGGCGCGGGGATAGCGCATCGCCTTGGCGAGATAGAGCAGGCTGATCACCACCATGGCGGCGATACCCAGCCCGATCATTCCCAGCGTGACTGGTTCAGCCCAAGGGTAGAACGGGGCGGCGGCATGAAGCGCCAGCGCCAGCCCCATCAGCCCCATGACGATGGCGAAAAAGGTGATTGGAAACTCTTCGAGCCGGTTTTGCGGCGCCTCACTCATGTTCTGTCCTTCCATGATCCTGTAGATTGAGCGTTGCCGAAACCGGGCGGTGCCGTCAACGCGTCATCTTTGCGAATTGCGGTGTGGCGGGCTATCCTCGCCGGAACCGAGGGAGGCCCTATGACCGAGACGATTCTGATCCGTGAAACCCATGGCGCGGTGGCGCGGCTGGTTCTGAACAGCCCGGGCACGCTGAATGCGCTGTCGGACGAGATGCTGGACGCGCTGAAAGCGGCGTTTGAGGAGATCGGCGGGGATGAGAGCATCCGCGCGGTGGTGATCGCAGGCAATGGCAAGGCTTTCTCGGCGGGGCATGACCTGAAGCAGATGCAGGCGCAGCGCAACGCGGCGGATGGCGGGCGCGGCTATTACGAGGGGCTGTTTGCCCGCTGCAGCGAGGTGATGCAGATGATCCCCGCCCTGCCCCAGCCGGTGATTGCCGAGGTCCATGCCATCGCCACGGCGGCGGGCTGCCAGCTGGCGGCGAGCTGCGACATGGTGGTGGCCGCTGAAGGCACACGGTTCGGGGTGAACGGGATCAATCTGGGGCTCTATTGCTCGACCCCGGCGGTGGCACTGGCCCGCGCCGTGCCGCGCAAGCTGGCCTTTGAAATGGCCGCGACGGGCGAATTCATCGATGCGGGCGGGGCGCGTGAGGTGGGGCTGGTGAACCGGGTCGTGGCCCCTGAGGCGCTGACGGTGGAGGCCATGGCGCTGGCCCAGAAAGTTGCGGCCAAGCTCGGCCCGGCCTTGCGGCTTGGCAAGCAGGGATTTTACGCCCAGATCGGTCAGGAGCTGGCCACGGCCTATGCGCTGGCGGGGGCGGTGATGGTGGAGAATATGCTGGAGCCGGACACGGCGGAGGGCATTCAGGCCTTCATCGAAAAGCGCGTGCCGGAGTGGAAGCAGGACTAGAGTGATCGAGGGGTGCTCGAACTCGAGCACATATCTAACCAACTGTCTTCATTTAATAAAAGTATTAACGGCGGTTTCGCACATCTGCGCCGTTTGAGGCCCATTTTCCTCGCTTTCGCTCGCCCCTAATCCCGGGGCGTGAGCTTCAGCCAGATCCCGTCTTTGCCGCGCACGGTGAGATGCGCCACCGGCATGGCGGGGCGGTCTGGCGCCAGTTCGAAGCGGAAGGCGCGGACCAATAGCGCCAGCAGAAGCGGCCCCTCGGCCATGGCGAAGCTCGATCCGGTGCAGACTCGCGACCCGGCGGAAAACGGCATATAGGCTTCACGCAGCCCCTGCTTGCCATTGGGCGTGTCAAACCGGGCAGGATCAAACTCATCGGGCCGCTCCCAGATCCGCTCATGCCGATGCAGATGCCATGGCGAGAGCACGATCTGCGCGCCGGGGGGCACGTCGCGGCCCCGGAAATGCTCGCACTGGGTCGCCTCGCGCACCATCATCGGCACCGGCGGATAGAGCCGCAGCGCCTCGCGGAACACGTCGCGGGCAAGGCGCAGGCGTTTCAGGGTCGAGAAATAGATCTTTTCGGGTTCACATTCGCGCGTGGCCTCTTCGGCCACCCGATCCTGCCAGTCGGGATGCATGGCGAGCAGATAGAGCGACCAAGCCAAAGCGGAGGCCGAGGTTTCATGCCCTGCGAGAAAGAAGATCGCCACCTGATCGACCATTTCGCCGGTTTCAAAGACTTCGCCAGTTTCGGGATCGCGGGTGGTCATGATCTTGGTGGCAAGGTCATCGGGGGCGGTGCCTGCCTTGATCTCAGCCATCCGCTCGGCAGTGAGCGCGGTGATCAGGGCGCGGATCTCGCGCGCGGTGCGCTTGGTCTCGCGGCTGTGAAAGCGCGGCACCCAGTTCGGGAGCGGCAGAAGCGCCCCGAGATTGAGCACCGGCTGGGCGCGCTGATGGGCCTTGAACTTGGCGAAGACTTCGCGCGCCACGCCGTGATCAATCGGGATCGAGAAGAGGGTGCGAAAGATCACATCCGCCGCAGCTTCGCTGGTTTCGGCCTCGATCTCGATCGGGGTGCCATCGGCACGGGCTTTGAGACGTTCGACCGCCGCCACCCCGGCATCCCACATCGCCGGAAAGGTGTCCTTGATCCGCCCGCCCTCAAAGGCCGGGTCGATGATCCGGCGCTGGCGCTTCCACGTCTCGCCATTGGTGACGAAGACCGAATTGCCCAAGAGCGGCGCCAGCCCTTCGCGGATGCGGTTGGATTTTGGAAAATCATCCGGGCGCTCTTTCAGGATCAGATCAATCAGCTTGGGATCGTTGCACATATAGGAGCGAAAGAACGGGGTGCGGAACTCAGCCATCCATGCCCGGTAGAGGTGCCCCGGCTGGGCCGAGAGGATGTCTTGCCGAAACAGACGCGCGTATTTGCGCAAGCTGACCTTGCGGGGGCGCGACGGAGGTTTGGGCGGCAGCATCATGGCGCCATGTTTGTGTATTTCGAAGCGGGAACGTCAATGCGGCTTTTCGACGGGACGCGGCCCGCATAGCGGGTGGCGAGCGTGAGAGGCCCGGCGGTGACGCGGAAATAATCATAATCGCCGGGCCGGTCGAAGGCGCAGAGATACTGGAAATGAAGCTGGAAAAACCGCCAGCGCAGGGCTTCCCAGCGTTCGGGGCTGAGGGTCTGGGTGAAGGCGACCGAGATGACCAGCGGCCAGCGCTTGCCCTTTGCGGGGGCGACGCCCGAAACCTCGACCGGATCGCAAAGCGCGAAGGCACCGCCATCGCCGGGGGCGGAAACGTCTAGCCAAGTGAGGCGGTCCATCTGCGACAGGTCGTGCAGATCGCGCCGCAACCGGTCGGCTCCGGGCAGGAACGAGACCATCGGTACCACATGACCAAGGCTGAGAAAGGCGAGTTTGGGCCGCCCTGCGGGCACGCGACCGGCGCGGATGAGATCGGCGAGGATCGAGACCGCCAGATGCACGCCGGAGGAATGGGCGACCACCAGAACCTCGTCGACATCGCTTTCCAGCGCCTCGGCAATCTGATCGCCGAATGCGGCCATCCGCGCCTCAAGCTCGGGCGGGTTGGCCCCGTTGGAGGCCGCCGAATAGGCGTAGTCGTGCATCAGGTAGTAGACATAGAGCCGGTTATCGACCTTGCGGAAATAGCGCAGGACCAGCGTGAGAACCGTGGCAAACACCGCCCAGCCGACCAGCTTCCCGACAAGGGCAACCCAGTCTCCGGCAAAGACCAGCCCGATCAGGCTGCGCAGTGCCCAAGCGCTGAGGCTTCCGGCGATCCAGCCCAGTAAGAGCGCCACGATGGCTTGCAGGACCAGCATCCCCACCGGGTAGAGCGCGGCGATGACCGGGCCTTTGCGCAGCCACATCAAGCGGCGCAGGGTGCCTGAGGCGATATAGGCCCAAGCGGTGCGCGCCATCAGCAGATAGGTTTGGGCGATGCCGCGATCCATCGAGGTTTTGACGATGTCGGACCAGACCAACACGTCAAACTCCGCCTCGGTCGAATGGCCTTCGATCTCGGCCGTGACCTGCCAGCCATAGGTGGCCGTACCCTGGCGGCCGATCAGATTGATCTGATAGCCCGAGATGCGCGCCTGCTCGGCGCCCTCGCTGCGGTACATTTCGCGGTAGCGGCGGGCGGGAATCGGATCATAGCCGGGGATGTAGAACACCCGGCGACGTTTGACTTCCTGGGCCGGATTCTGGGTAGTGGGACTGCTCATGCCTCTCACGGTTATGCGTTACTTTCCGGCACGATAGACCGGGAATTGGGCAATGATAAGGCTGTAAACGCGGGGTCAGCCGACGGCGCTGAGCGCCGGGAAGGTTTCGAGCAGCCAATAGGAAAAGCGGCTGAGCCCGCCGGTGAGCATCAGAAGACCGACCGTCCAGAGCAGAAGGCCCATGATCCGCTCGATCCGTTCCATATGGCGCTTCATCCAGCCCATCAGCCCCTGCATGCGCGGAAAGAAGGCCGCGACCAGCAGGAAGGGAATGCCGAGACCGGCGGCGTAGATTGCCAGCAGAAGCGCGCCGCGGGATGCCGAGCCTTCCATCGCCGCAAGGCCGAGGATCGCGCCCAGTTGTGGGCCAAGGCAAGGGGTCCAGCCGAAGGCGAAGGCAAGGCCAAGGACATAGGCCCCGAAGGCGGAGCCGCCCTTGTCACCCACGTCAAAGCGGGCTTCACGGTTGAGGAAGGGAATGGTGAAGATGCCGAGGAAATGCGCGCCGAAGATCATCACGATCACCCCGGCCACCATGGCCAGAGTGGTCTGAGCCTTGATGAAAAACCCGCCAAAGGCGCCCGCGCCATAGCCCAGAAACAGAAACACAGTCGAGAGGCCGAGCACGAAGAACAACGCGGCGGTGAGCATCTTGCGCGAGGCGTTGCCGCCCTTTGACATCTCGTTGACCGAGACGCCGCTCATATAGGCCAGATAGGGCGGCACGATCGGCAGCACGCAGGGGCTGACGAAGGAGACAAGCCCGGCGATCAGCGCCACGAGCATCGAGGGCAGCAGGGCTGCATCAAAGAGGTCGATTCCAAACATGAGATCTTCCCTACCTGTCCGGGGCGACGGCGTCACCTGTCAGATAGTCACATCGTCGAGAACGAATATTTCAGAAGCCCAAAAAAAGAAGGGCCGGGAAGATCCCGGCCCTTTGTTTATCAGCGTGTGAGCGACCACCAGCCCTTTTTCTTCGGACCTTCGGGCTTGGGTTCTTCGGCCACCACCGGCTCGGGCGCAGGCGCTTCGGCGACCGGCTCGGGCGTGGGCTCAGCCACGGGCTCGGGCGCGGGTTCCGGCATCGGGGCCGGTTCGGCCTTGGCGCTGGCGGCTGCCCGTGCCGCCTCAGCGACAGCTTCAACATCCGCCTCGACTTTCGGCGCGGCTTTCTTGCGCGGGGCGCGGCGGGGTTTCGGCTTGGCCTCGCCCTCGTCTGCCGCAGGGGCTTCGACAGGGGTCTCGGCAGCGGCTTCAGCGGCGGGTTTCTTGGCCCGGCTGGCCCGTTTGCGCGCGGGTTTCTTCGGCGCTTCGGCTTCGCCCTCGGCGTCTGCGGCAGGCGCTTCGGCTTCGGCTTCCACCACCTCGCCTTCCGGCGTTTCGGCGGCAGCGGGTTTCTTGCTGCGCGAGCGGCTGGAGCGGCGTTTGGGCTTCGGCGCTTCTTCGGGGGTCTCTTCCACGGTGGTTTCGGCCACAGCCTCTTCCGCTTCGCCCGCTTCGGCTTCCTCGGCATCGCCCTCTTCGGTTTCGTCTTCGCTCATCGCCTCGCCATCGCGCTCTTGCGACGTTTTCGAGCGCGACCGACGACGCCGACGACGACGTTTTTTCTTCGGCTGCTCATCGCCCTCGCCCGCTTCCGGGGTCTCGGCGGTTTCTGCGGCCTCTTCGATCTCGGCATCGGCTTCGATCTCTTCCTCGTCGATGTCTTCCATCAGCGAGGCGGTGGCCGACACGACCGGCGCGGTGGCTTCCGGCACCGAGCGGGTGGCGGTCTTGAACTTCTCGATCTCGAAATCGGGCGAGATCAGGAAAGCATCGGCTTCGATGCGGATCGCCATGCCATAGCGCGCTTCGATCTGAGCGATGTGTTCGCGCTTGTGGTTGATCAGATAGTTGACGATGGCCAGCGGCGCTTTCAGCAGCACTTCGCGCGAGCGGCGACGGGTGCCTTCTTCTTCAAGCTGGCGCAGGATGGTCAGCGCAAGGTTGTCGTCAGAGCGGATCAGTCCGGTGCCGTGGCAATGCGGGCACGGCTGGGTGGTGGCCTCGATCATGCCGGGGCGCAGCCGCTGACGGCTCATTTCCATCAGACCAAAGCCCGAGATCCGGCCCACCTGAATGCGGGCGCGGTCGTTTTTCAGCTTGTCTTTCATGCGCTTCTCGACGGCGGCGTTGTTTTTACGCTCTTCCATGTCGATGAAGTCGATCACGATCAGGCCGGCAAGGTCGCGCAGACGGAGTTGACGCGCCACTTCTTCGGCGGCCTCAAGGTTGGTTTTCAGCGCGGTCTCTTCGATCGAGCCTTCCTTGGTGGCCCGGCCGGAGTTCACGTCGATCGCCACCAGCGCCTCGGTCACCCCGATGACGATGTAGCCACCGGATTTGAGCTGCACCACCGGGTTGAACATCGAACTGAGATAGCTTTCGACCTGATAGCGCGCGAACAGCGGCAGCGGTTCGATATATTGCTGCACGTTCTTGGCATGGGACGGCATGATCATTTTCATGAAGTCCTTGGCGACGCGGTAGCCCTCTTCGCCTTCGACCAGAACTTCGTCGATCTCGCGGTTGTAAAGGTCGCGGATCGAGCGTTTGATCAGGTTGCCCTCTTCATAGATCTTCGCAGGCGCCACCGATTTCAGGGTCAGCGTGCGGATCTCTTCCCAGAGCCGTTGCAGGTATTCGTAATCGCGCTTGATCTCGGCCTTGGTGCGTTGCGAGCCCGCGGTGCGGATGATCAGACCGGCGCCCTTCGGCACGTCGATCTCGGCGGCGATTTCTTTCAGCTTCTTGCGGTCGACGGCATTGGTGATCTTGCGGGAAATCCCGCCGCCACGCGCGGTATTCGGCATCAAGACGCAGTAACGGCCGGCGAGGCTGAGATAGGTGGTCAGCGCAGCACCCTTGTTGCCGCGTTCTTCTTTCACCACCTGCACGAGCAGGATCTGGCGAACCTTGATAACTTCCTGGATCTTGTATTTGCGCGGACGCGGCTTGCGACGCGAGCGGATTTCTTCGGTCACATCTTCTTCGGAAATCGACTCGATGTCTTTGTCGTCGTGATCGTGGTCATCGTCATGATCTTCATCATGATCGTCGCCATCGTCGTGATTGTGCTCGTCTTCGCCCTGATCGGCTTCGGCGCTGTCTTCCGACTCGCTGGAGGCTTCGGCTTCGACGGGCGCTTCGGCTTCGGCGTCAGCAGCGGTTTCGGCTTCCTGAGCCTCTTCCGGCGCGGCGGCCTGTGCTTCGGCGTCTTGCGGCGCGGCTTCAGCCTCGGGCGCAGCCGTTTCCGGCATATCCGGCGCCGCAGAGACCATATCGGCCTCATCGGCTTCATCGCTGAAGTCGATGACATCCATGCTTTCGGGCAGCGACGCCTCGGCGGTGGTCACCGCATCGTCAGACCGGGTTTTCTCGGCCCGCTCGGGGCGGCCACGGCCCCGGCCACGACGCGACCGCGACGAGGAGGACCGTGCCTTGTCTTTTTTATCGCGCTCTTCCTCTTCCGCGGCCATGGCCTCGGCATAGGCGTGCTCTTCTTCGAGCAGCGCTTCACGGTCAGCGACCGGGATCTGGTAATAATCGGGATGGATTTCCGAAAAAGCCAGGAAGCCGTGGCGGTTTCCGCCGTAATCGACAAAGGCAGCCTGGAGCGAGGGCTCCACGCGCGTAACCTTGGCGAGATAGATGTTTCCGGCTAGCTGACGCTTGTTTTCTGATTCAAAGTCGAAGTCCTCGACCTTGTTGCCGTCCACCACAACAACGCGGGTTTCTTCCGCGTGCGTGGCGTCGATGAGCATTTTTTTTGCCATGTTCTCTCAATGCATTCCGGCCTGACCGTGCGCCCGGGGGCGGCGCGGTTGGAAGGGAATGGCTTGTCTGGGCGAGGATTGGCACGGGCAGCATCACGGCGGGCCGAAGGCCAAGGGCCTCTGCTCCAGCTTGTGCCTGTCCTGCGCGCCTCATCTCGGTTCTTCTCCGACCCGTTCAACGTAAACGCTCTGGGTCTGTTCAAGGCCACACCAATCCAACAGGACGAGTGGGCAATTACCTGGCCAAACTGGCCTTTTCGACCTTTCGGCCGCCTCTCGGTCTGGACACATCACCGGGCGTTTTCGTGCCTCGGCCTGATGGCCAGCGAAACTGTCGGGCGGTTTTGGACCAGCGTCCGGACCACCTTCACCTCTACATAAGGTCACCAAGCGCCAATTGACAATGGAGAAAGTGCACCAATGCCCAGTTTCACAATTCGCGCATAGATTGCACGCGCATTTCGGGATGCGCGCGCAAAGAGCTTCCATCGCAAAGGTTTGGGCTAGTAGAGGCCGCCCGCCGCGACGCTGCCGGTGCTGGCCCGGCCATCATCAGGAAGGGGAGCAATCGGGTCGCCGGTCTGATCGCCGGACTGGTCGCCACCCTCGCCGGGCAGGAACAAGGGCAGGTTCGAGCCCATCGCAAAGCCGCCATCGAAGGCGATGCCAAAGGTCGGTTCTTCGCCGTCGCGGAAATACTCGGCCTGCACATAATCGCCGGTCGCGTCATCCGGCAGGCGGGCGCCGGAAAAGCGGTCGATCTTGATGAAATGGCCGCCGGGGGGCACTTTGAACTTGCCGCCGCCGTATTTCTGGATGGCTTCGGTCATGAAGCGCTGGAAGACCGGGCCACAGGTTCCGCCGCCCGAAGCATGGGGCATCGTGCGCGGCCGGTCGTAGCCGATATAGCACCCCGCGACGAGGTTCGAGGTGAAGCCGATGAACCAGGCATCGTGCGAGCCATTGGTGGTGCCGGTCTTGCCCGCCACCGGCACCGGCAGGTTGACCGCCCCCGCTGCCGTGCCGCGCAGCACCACGCCCTGCATCATCGAGGTGAGCTGATAGGCGGTGATCGCGTTCATCATCCGCTCGCGGTTCGAGACGATCTGCGGGCTTTGGCCTTCGGGCACGTCTTCGGACTTGCAGGCATCGCAGGCGCGCTGATCGTGGCGATAGATCGTGCGGCCCCAGCGGTCCTGCACCCGGTCAACCAGCGTCGGTTCCACCCGCTCGCCGCCATTGGCGAACATCGCATAGGCCGCAACCATCTTGAACAGCGTGGTTTCCGACGACCCCAGCGCGTTGGCAAGGAAGGGATCAAGGTGATCATAGACGCCAAAGCGCTCGGCATAGGCGGCGACGGTTTCCATCCCGACTTCCTGCGCGATCCGCACCGTCATCAGGTTACGCGAATGCTCGATGCCGGTGCGCAGCGGGGTCGGGCCGTAGAATTTGCGCGAAGCGTTCTGCGGGCGCCAGACCCCGGCGCCGGTGTCGATCTCGACCGGGGCGTCGATGATGATCGTGGCCGGGGTGAAGCCGCTGTCAAGGGCGGCGGCATAGACAAAGGGCTTGAAGCTGGAACCGGGCTGGCGGGTGGCCTGGGTGGCGCGGTTGAACACCGAATTCTGGTAGCTGAACCCGCCCTGCATGGCGAGCACGCGGCCGGTGTTCACGTCCATCGCCATGAAGCCGCCCTGCACTTCCGGCACCTGCCGGAGCGACCAGTTGACGAAATCACCGGTGCCATCATCGCCCTTGGTGATCTTGCGCACATGCACCACGTCGCCGCGATGGAAATTGTCGGTGAAACTGCCCTTAAGCCATTTGATGTCGCTGCGCGGCACTTCCCACGGGGCGGGATCGGGCTGGCCCTCGATCTTCAGCGTCAGGGTCTGATCGCCGACCTGATCGACCACCGCCACATACCATTGGCCATCAAGGGTGATGTCGCGGGCAACCGGCAGATCGGCCAGCGCCGCCTCCCAGGTGCCATTGTCCAGCGTCGCCGGGTCGATGGTTTTGCCGGTGCCGCGCCAAACACCCAGCTCGCGGTCGATATTCTCAAGCGATTTTTGCAGCGCATGGGCGGCGACGACTTGCAGTTCGGGGTCTTCGGTGGCGCGGATGGTCAGACCACCGCCGAAAAACTCGTCTTCGCCGAAGTTGCGGCTGAGCTGACGGCGGATCTCGTCGGTGAAATAATCGCGCGGCGGAAGGCCCTCGCGGAAGGACGGAATATCGCCGGTTTGCACCGTGCGGATCGGCGAGGCCACGGCCTCGTTATAGGCCGCCTCGTCGATATAGCCGTTCTGAAACATCTCTTTCAGCACATAGTCGCGGCGTTTGAGCGCGGCATCGTAATGCTCGGCCGGGTTGTAGCTGTAGGGCGCTTTCGGATGGATCGCCAGAAACGCCGCTTCGGCAGGCGTGAGCTGGTCCAGCGTCTTGTTGAAATAGCTCTGGGCCGCAGCGGTGACCCCGAAGGAGCGCACGCCGAGGTCGATCTCGTTCAGGTAAAGCCCGAGAATATCATCCTTCGACAGCGCATTTTCGAGCCGGACCGACAGGATCAGTTCCTTGATCTTGCGTTCGGCCTTGCGGTCGCCTGACAGAAGGAAGTTTTTCACCACCTGCTGCGAGATAGTCGAGGCGCCACGCACCCGGCCACCATTCGCCGCCTGAAGCGCCGCCGCGATGATGCCGCGCATGTCAAAGCCGTGGTGGTGGTAGAAGTTTTTGTCTTCCGCCGAGATGAAAGCGTATTTCACCAGATCGGGGATTTCTTCGGGCGGGGTGTAGAGGCGGCGCTCGTGTGCGAACTCGTCCATCAGGGCGCCCTGCCCCGAATAGATCCGGCTGATCATAGGGGGGGTGTAATTGGCGAGCTGCTCATAGCTCGGCAAATCTCTGGAATACATCCAGAACACCCCGCCAACCGTGATCGCGCCCATGAACATGGCGAGTGTCAGCCAGGTGAAGATCGAGCCGAAAAAGCCCAGAATAAATCGAAGCACGCGCACCCCCGGAATGCCTACGCGGGTTTCTATACGCGAGCCTGCGCGGGGGGTCAAAACACCTTTGCCCGATCCGGGCCTTACCCGGCGGGAACCGGCCGGACTGCGGCGATGTGCCCGCCCCGGCCTACCAGCGCCCCATCAGGCTTTTCATCAGAAGCGTGCCGCGACGCGAAAACTCGCTTTCCTCCAGCCGCCCTTGATGAATCGCCGCCGGATCGGCGGTGGCGCGGGCCAGAATCCCCGGCGCGCGCCATGCGGTGCGCAGAGCCGGCAGAGCCGGGCCGAAATGCACCTGACGCGCCTCGCCAAGGCCTGCACGTGCCTCGGCCACCAGATCGGTGAGGTCTGGCGGCAGCGCCTGCCAGCCCCGGCGCATCAGTTCCGGCGCGGCCAGAAGCCAGTTGGCCAGACCAGAGCCAAGCCCAACCGCGCGGGCAGGCCCTTCCAACGCGTCCCGACCGCCCAAAGCCAGAACCGAGGCCCAGATCAGCGCGCCGGTGGTGGCGTCGAGATAGGTGCTGAGCGCCGCAGCATCGGCAAAGGCGGGCCGGTCGATATCGGTCACCCGCGCCTCAACCATCTGGTGCAACACCTCCACCGGCAGGCCGGTCTCGGCGATAACCTCGGCCAGAGGCGTGGCCACTTCATGGGCGCGGGCAGGTTTGCCATCGGCGATTTCATCGAGCACATCGTGCCAGAATTGCAGCCGCATCCGCGCCACCAAGGGCTCGCGCGCCACCCAAGGCGCCCGGGCAAGCTCCAGATTGAAGGCGTAGAGCGGCAAAAGCCGGACGCGCACGTCGGGGGGCGCCGCCATCGCGGCCAGAAACCTGTCGGGATCGCCGCGCGATACCAGATTGGCACAGGCTTCAAGGCTCATGACAGCGCCCCCGGCTTTCAGTTTCCGCGGATCGGCGTGGCACCGTCGCGCAGGAGTTTCCAATTGATCGCGTCGAGCATCGCCTCGAAGGAGGCGTCTATTATGTTCGACGACACCCCGACGGTGGACCAGCGGTGGCCCTCGGTATCTTCGAAGTCGATGATAACACGGGTGCGCGCCTCGGTGCCGCCATTGGTGATGCGCACCTTGAAGTCCACCAGCTCCATCGCTTCGATGACTTCCTGATAGGGGCCGAGATCCTTGAACAGGGCTTTGGACAAAGCGTTGACCGGGCCGCCATCGGAACCATCTTCGATGATGCCTTCCGAGACCGAGAGCCGCCGTTCGCCGCCGATATTCACCACCACCGTGGCCTCGGACAGATGCGCCTGATCGCGGCGCTCGACCGTGACCCGGTAGCGTTCGACGGTGAAATATTCCGGCAGTTTGCCGATCATCCTTGTGGCCAATAGCTCGAAACTCGCCTGCGCGCCGTCATAGGCATAGCCTTCGTCTTCGCGCCGCTTGATCTCGTCAAGGATCTCGCCAAGGCGGGGATCGCCCTTGTCGATCTCGATCCCGGCATCGGTCAGGCGGCTGCGCAGGTTCGATTGCCCGGCCTGGTTCGACATCGGCACAAGGCGGGAATTGCCCACCAGACCCGGCTCGATATGTTCGTAGGTCGACGGGTCTTTCAGGATCGCAGAGGCGTGCAGACCGGCCTTGTGGGTAAAGGCGGAGGCACCGACATAGGGGGCCGAGCGCAGCGGCACCCGGTTGAGGATGTCATCGAGCTTGCGCGAAAGCTTGGTCAGGGTGACCAGCTGCGCCTCGGTGATGCCGGTCTCGAAGCGGCTGCGATAGGGTTCTTTCATCAATAGCGTCGGGATCAGCGAGATCAGGTTGGCATTGCCGCAACGCTCGCCCAGACCATTGAGCGTGCCCTGCACCTGCCGCGCGCCCGCATCGATAGCGGCAAGGCTGCCTGCCACCGCATTGCCGGTATCGTCGTGGCAGTGGATGCCGATGTGATCGCCGGGGATGCCCGCCTCGATCACCGCGCGGGTGATGTCGGCAATCTCGGATGGCAATGTGCCGCCATTGGTATCGCAAAGCACCACCCAGCGCGCCCCGGCATGATAGGCGGCCAGAACCGCCTCCAGCGCATAGGGGGCGTTGGCCTTGAAGCCGTCGAAGAAATGCTCGGCATCGAACAGCGCCTCGCGGTCGGAGGCGACCAGATGGGCGACCGAGGCCGAGATATTTTCAAGGTTTTCCTCAAGGGTGATCCCGAGCGCCGTGGTGACGTGGAAATCGTGGGTTTTGCCGACAAGGCAGACCGCCGGGGTACCCGCGTTCAGCACCTGCGCCAGCACGTCGTCATTGGCGGCCGAGCGCCCTGCCCGCTTGGTCATGCCAAAGGCGGTGAAAGTGGCGCGGGTCTCGGGCCGGGCGGCGAAGAAATCGCTGTCGGTTGGGTTGGCGCCGGGCCAGCCGCCTTCGATATGGTCCACCCCCAGCGTATCGAGCGCCTTTGCAATGGCGACCTTCTCGGGAACCGAAAACTGCACGCCCTGCGTCTGCTGCCCATCGCGCAGGGTGGTGTCGTAGATGTAGAGGCGTTCAGTCATGACGCAGCCCTTTCATGGAATAGATTTGCCCGGCGGCACGGTCGGGCAGCGCCCTCAAACGCAACGTGGCTCTGATCGGGTTGATTTGTACAGGAGACAAGCCGAACCGCCCGCCCGTCGGCACGACGGGCAGCGCCCGACCGCCCCCCTGGGCGGGCGCTACACGCCCCCCCGCGGTCGGGCTCTGCCCTTTGTAAGGAGCGGAACCGCATCACAGCCCCTCCAGCTTGGCAGGATCGAAGCCGGTGCCGGGCATGAGCTCGACGCCGTCTTTCGACATGCGCACTTCCACCCCCGCCGCCACCAGTGCCGCTTTCAGCGTGTCGACGGCAGAGAAATCTTTCGTCTCCATCGCCGCAGCGCGGGCGGAAGCCAGCTTTCCGGCAAGGCCGGACAGGTCGACGCCCTCATCCCAGCCCGCAAGCTCATCGGTCAAGAGCCCGAGAAGCTGCGCCGAGGCGAGCATGGTGCCCTTCTCGTAGAAGCAATCCTTTTGCGGGTTGGCGGCGATGTCCTTGGCCATGGCGTGCAGGCGCGTGAGCGCGCCTGCGGTGTTCAGGTCATCCGCCAGCGCCGCCACCACATCTTCATCCGGCCCGGTCGGCTCGGCGTCTTTCAGAAGTCGCCGCCAGCTGCGCAGGGTGGCTTCCGCCTCGTCCCGCTTCTTCTCGGTCCAGTCCATCGGTTTGCGGTAATGCGTGCCGAGGAAGACGAAGCGGATCACTTCGCCCGGGACGCCCTGTTCCAGCAGATCGTGCACGGTGAAGAAGTTGCCGAGGCTCTTGGACATCTTCTTGCCCTCGACCTGCAGCATCTCGTTATGCAGCCAGTAGCGGGCGAAGCCTGCCCCCGGATGGGCGCATTTCGATTGGGCGATCTCGTTCTCGTGGTGCGGGAATTGAAGATCGTTGCCGCCGCCATGGATGTCGAAGCTCTCGCCCAGGATCTCATAGCTCATCGCCGAGCATTCGATATGCCAGCCGGGGCGGCCACGGCCCCAGGGGCTGTCCCAGCCCGGCTCGCCGTCTTTCGCGGGTTTCCACAGCACGAAATCCATCGGGTTGCGCTTATAAGGCGCGACCTCGACCCGGGCACCGGCGATCATGTCATCGACCGAGCGGCCGGACAGCGCGCCGTATTCGTCATAGCTGTCCACCGCGAAGAGCACATGGCCTTCCGCCTCATAGGCATTGCCGCGGGTGATCAGCTCTTCGATCATGGTGATCATGTTGCCGATGTGATCGGTGGCGCGGGGCATCTCGCTGGGATCGAGCGCGCCAAGAGCCCGCATATCGTCCAGATACCACTGGGTGGTCTCCGAGGTGATCTGGTCGATCGGTTTGCCGTTCTGTGCCGCGCGGGCGATGATCTTGTCGTCGACATCGGTGAAGTTGCGCACATAGGTGACGTGATCGGCCCCGTAGACATGGCGCAGAAGCCGAAAGAGCACATCGAACACCACCACAGGCCGGGCATTGCCCAGATGCGCGCGGTCATAAACCGTCGGGCCGCAGACATACATGCGCACATTCGTCTCATCGAGTGGCACAAACGGCTCTTTCGTCCGTGTCGCAGTGTTATGAAATTTGATCTCGACCATATGATGTTCCTTGCGCACGCAGGTTCCCGCGGCGGGCTTAGCAACTTCGGTAGAGAGAGGAAACAGAAGAACGGCCCGCGTGACGATGTCAGCAGGTAATGCAGCAAATGATGATGTTGCGGTTCACGTTCATGGGGTTGTGATAACAGGGTTTGTTGCCTCCGCCAAGCCTGTTATTCTGCCCGCCATGAGCCGGGGATTTGTTCATGAGATTTGCGCTGCGCTGCCGGGGGCCGAGGTGTCGGACCCGTTTGGCGGCGGGCATGATACCTGGAAGCTCGCAGACAAGATCTTTGCGCTGGTGGATGGCGCGGGAGAAAGCGTGATCACCAAATGCCCGGATGTGGACACGGCGGAGATGCTGAAAGAGGTCGGGCTCGCCCAAAAGGCCCCGTATTTTCACAAAAGCTGGGTGCTGCTGCCCTTTGACCGCGTTGAGCCAGACGAACTACGCCACCGCATTCTGGTTTCCTATGACCTGATCCGCTCGAATCTGCCGAAAAAGGTGCAGGCCGAATTGCCGCCGGTCGTTGACTAGGCAGCCATCCCCTTCTGCGCTGCTGCGATCCGGATACGAATTTCGCTGGCAACCTCTTCCATCTCAGCCGAGCTGGCAAAGGCAGCGGCCTCAATCGGATAGTATTCGTACTGAGTATACTGGATCAGCAGCGCCTGCGGTGTTGCCATAGCGCCGTAGATATAGGCCCAACGGGTCAAGCTCTCAAAAGCATCGTTGCGAAGACGAAAGCCATCCTCATCCAGAGAGACATGTGTCACACCCGCACGTAGTGGCGAAACGGTGAGGATCCGACGGCCGCGTTTGCGCAACGTGAGCATCAGAATGCTCCAAGCTGCGATGAGAAGGACGAGCGTGATCAGACCGGCATAGGGCTTAGGCAAGACCGCCTGCACGCACGCCACAATCACGAAAACGCTCACCAAAGTCGCGACAATCAATCGCCAGCCGGACAACCACTGGTCGACGAGAGTTTGCTGTTTGCGCAGATCCCGGCAGGCGCGGCTCGGGTTTACATTTTCAAATCGGGTCTCGAATGTCTGAATCGTCATCGCTTGCTTCCTGCCAGACGCGGCCCCGCCAGAGGCTTCCCGCACGTTCTGTCAGGCCTTCAGACCACGCAAAGCACTGTGTCGCAACCATTTCTTGCTGAAGAAACGAAGGAACCTCTCAAGAGTTCATCCCGCCTGAGCAGGAAAGCTTTCCCCCGAACAGCAGCCCGCCCTGCGCGGCCCACTGCTCAGGGTCGGGCGTCGCCCGTTTCTGGAAGCGCTCAGGCCACGGCCGAGTTGGTCTTGGCGGCAAGCTGGCCTTTCAGCCACATCTGCCCGACCTTCATCAGGATCCACGGGATCAGGAAGGTGGCGCCGACCAGCGCCAGCCCGCCAAGGATGCGGAAGAGCTCGCCATAGCCCGCCGCACCCAGCATCATCATCAGTGAAGCAAAGGCGGCGATGGGGAAGGTGAAGCTGCCCCAGAGCGGGCTGAACCCGGCGGCGATGAGCCAGCGCAGGCGGATCAGAAGCAGCGCCAGAATGAGGATCGCGAAAAGGCCAAAGCCCAGCCCGACCTGCCCCATGCCCAGAATCAGCGCGACCGAGCCCAGAAGGCTCGCAGGCGCCAGATGGATGGCCAGAAGCGGGCGCAACGGCGCGGGCACGTCTTTCTTGATGAACTGCAGAAGCGAAGCGAGCCAGATCAGCACTGCCGCCGCAAGCATGACCCAGAACATCAGCGTGGCAAAACTGAGCCAGCCCAGCGAGACCGCGGCAAAGGAGCTGACGATGAAGCCCACGAAGGTGAGGTGAAAGACCGGGGTCACGCTGCGCGCTTCGGCAGGGCCGGTCAGCAGCGCCTTCACGATCAGCGCCAGCGTGATCGCATGCATCACGAGTGCCAGCACCACCACCACGGCGGCCAGACCCTGCGAATAGGGCATCACCGCCACGGCAAGCAGCATTCCTGCCATCGACATCGCGGCCAGACCGCCCCGCCCCGGCAGCACTTTCAGATCGTCCACCAGCACCGAGGGCCGGGCGGCAAGTTTGGCCAGATAGGTGAAAAGCAGATAGAGATAGAGCAGCGTCACCGCCCCCATCAGCGCCTGGCCGATGGCTTCGGGAATGCCAAAGGCGTCGTGGCTGCGCGCCCATGCCCCTGCCAGACCGAACGCCCCGAGAACCGGCGGAAAGATCGCCGGAGGCATCGCCCGCCAGCGCGGCACGCGTTTGTTCTGCTGGGCGGTAAAGGCCGGGGGTTGCTTGGCCATGGCGTTATCCTTCTCCTGTCGTTCGGTCTCCTATGCCCGATCCATTCAAGAAAGGGAATACATCAGCGCGAGCGAAGCACTGGCGACTGTTGCCCATCCGGGCCTAACGAACAAGCGACATCTCGAAGCATCGCGGCAACACGACCTATACTTTTGATATTTCACAAAGATTTGACCGAATATAGTCGAGTCGCTATGCGGGTGGGGTCGTTTGCATAGAGAGTATCGCGGTTGAGTTTAGTGGTAACGACACATCTTATGAGTATCGGAAGGACTAAACCTTGAAAAAGGCAATTATACTGGCCCTGCTGGGGGCGACGAGCTTGGCGGGTTGCGCACAAAAATCGAACGAAGTTCAGGCAACCTATGTATCGCCGCTCACCTATCAACATCTGAGCTGTCGGCAGATTGATACCGAAGCCCGCCGGGTTGCGGCGCGGACTGCGGAACTGTCGGGTGTTCAGGACCAGAACGCGCAGGATGACGCGGCTGCAACCGCCGTTGCCCTCGTGCTGTTCTGGCCAGCGGCGTTCTTCATCAAAGGCGACAAGGCCAATGCGGCTGAGCTTTCACGACTGAAGGGCGAGATGGATGCGCTCGAAGTCCGGTCGAACGAGAAAAACTGCGGCATAGTTTTCCGGGCTGATCCCACAGAACCGGCCGCTGCCAACTGATCTTTGATCCTTTGGCGCTCGCCGCACGTCGCGGCGGGCGCTTTTCTTTCACGATGACCCGTTCAGAAAATCTCAGAAAATCCCGGTGGCCTTGCGTAGCATGTTCAGCGCGACGATGGTGAGGAACACGCCGAAGACCCGTTTCAGCGGTTTCGGATCGAGCGCATGGGCGATCTTCACCCCCAGCGGCGCGGTGGTGGTGGTCATCGCGATGACGATGAGGAAGGCGGGAATGTTCACCGCGCCGATCGTATAGGGCGGCGCATCGGCCACCTGTACGAACAGAAAGCCGATCACCGAGGGGGCGGCGATGGTGAGGCCAAAGCCTGCCGCCGTGGCCACGGCCCGGTGGATCGGCACGCCCGAGAGCGTCATGATCGGCACGCCGAAGCTGCCGCCGCCAATGCCCATCAGCACCGAGAGAAAGCCCACAATCGGCGACATCACCGCACGCCGCCAGCCGCCCGGCATCTGATCGGCCAGCTTCCAGCTTGCCTTGCCAAAGAGCATGTAGAGCCCAATGGCGAAGCCGAGGCAGCCGAAGATCAGTTGCAGCGTGGCCGAGCGCAGGCCCGAAGCCACCAGCACGCCGACAACCGCGCCGATCATGATGCCCGGCGCCCAGGATTTCAGGATATCCCATTCCACAGCGCCTTTGCGATTATGCGAGCGCACTGAGCGGATCGAGGTGACCACGATGGTGGCGAGCGAGGTGGCAAGGCAGACCTGCATCAGCTCGCCGCTTTCATAGCCAAGCCCGGAAAACAGATAGTAGAAGGCGGGCACCAGCACGATGCCGCCGCCAACGCCCAAAAGCCCGGCCAATACGCCGGCAAAGGCGCCGATGGCGAGCAGGATCAGCACCAGAGGGGCGAGGGTAGCAATATCGGGCATTGGGTATCCTTTCTGCGCGTGCCACCTTCTGCCCCGGATTCTCGGCGCACGACAACTGATTTCTGTGCGGGGTTTCCTTCGCAGGGTGGCTCGGCTAGGGTTTTCGGGCGAAAACAGGACGGCCGGGCGAGGATATCCGCCGGGCGGAAACATCATAGATATCAGGTCATACGGAATGCTCAGATCCGCGCTCATCCTTGGGCTCTTGTCGATTGTCGGCCCCTTTGCCATTGACATGTACCTGCCCGCAATGCCCGCCATTGCGCGGGATTTCGGCGCCTCTGAAACCGTGGTGCAGGCGACCATTACCGGCTATTTCGCCGCCTTCGGCATTGCCCAGCTGATCTATGGCCCCTGGGCCGATCAGGCCGGGCGCAAGCTGCCCATTCTGGTGGGGCTGACGATCTTTACCCTTGCCGCGCTCGGCGCCGCCACGGCGGGATCGGTCGAAGCGCTGGTGGGTTGGCGGGTGCTGCAGGGCCTCGGCGGGGCCGTACTGATGGTGGTGCCGCGCGCGGTGATCCGCGACATGTATACCGGCCCCGATGGCGCAAGGCTGATGGCGATGCTGATGCTGGTAATCTCGATCTCGCCGATGCTGGCGCCCTTGGCGGGCAGCGCGGTTCTGGCCTTTGCGGGCTGGCGGGTGATCTTTTTCGTGCTCGCGATTGCTGCCGGGATCGGCCTTGCGATCACCCTGTTTCTGCAACCCGAGACCTTGCCGAAATCCCAGCGCGTGAAGGTCAATCTGCGCTCGCTTCTGAGCGGTGCGCGGGTGCTTCTGGCCGATCCGATCTTTCTGGCGCTGACCTTCATTGGCGGCTTCGGCATGGCGAGCTTTTTCGTGTTCCTGTCCTTCGCGCCCTTTGTCTATACCGGCCAATACGGGCTGGACCCGACCGGCTTTTCCATCGCCTTTGCCGCCAATGCGATCGGGTTTTTCACCGCTTCGCAATTTGCCGGGCATCTGGGGGCGCGCTGGGGGATGCGGCGGCTGGTGCGCCGGGGCGTGGCGGGATTTGCCGCGATCACGCTGGCGCTGTGGCTGCTGACACTGGCGACCGATCCCGGGCTTTACGCGATCATCGCCGGGCTGCTTCTGGCCAATGCCTGTCTTGGCGTGGTGATCCCGACGGTGATGGTGGTGGCGCTGGACGATCACGGCGACATTGCCGGGCTGGCCTCGTCGCTGGGCGGCACCTTGCAGATGCTGACCGGCGGGCTGGCGGTGGCGCTGGCCGGGCCGTTCTTTACTGGCATGGCGACGCCGATGGTCGGCGCGATTGCGCTTTGTGCGCTGGCCGCAGGCGGGCTGACGCTGGCGGTGCTACGCCCCTCGCCCGCGACGCCGTAGCCGGGCTAGACAGGCACGCGGGAGAGCGCCTCGAGCAGCAGCTCCGGCCCTGCCCCGGTGATATGCGCGCCTTCCGACAGCACCCGCCGCCAGGCGCGCGCGCCGGGACGACCGGTGAAAAGGCCGAGCATGTGGCGGGTGATGTCGTTGAGCTTGCCACCCGCGCTGAGATGGCGCTCGATATAGGGCAGCATGGCGTGAACCACGTCATGGGCGCTCTGCGCGGCGGGTTTGCCGCCAAAAATCAGTTCGTCGGCGTCCAGCAGCACCGAAGCCGGATCGTGATAGGCCGCCCGCCCGATCATTACCCCGTCCATCCCGGCCTGAAGCTGCGTACGCGCCTCGTCCAGCGTGGCGATGCCGCCATTGATCGAGAGGTGCATGTCGGGAAAATCGCGTTTCATCTGATGCACCAGCGGGTAATCCAGCGGCGGCACATCGCGGTTTTCTTTGGGGGAAAGCCCTTGCAGCCAGGCTTTGCGGGCATGGATGGTGACGCGGGTCACCCCGGCGGCGCGGATCTTTTCAAGAAAGTCCGGCAGCACCTCTTCCGGCACTTGATCATCCACGCCGATCCGGCATTTCACCGTGACCTCGACCCCATCGGCGGCGTCCTGCATTGCAGCGACGCAATCGGCGACCAGATCGGGACGGGTCATCAGAACCGCACCAAAGGTGCCAGATTGCACCCGGTCCGAGGGGCAGCCGACATTGAGGTTCACCTCGTCATAGCCCCGCGCCACGCAAAGCCGTGTGGCCTCGGCCAGTTCGGCCGGGTCAGAGCCGCCGAGTTGCACCGCCACCGAATGTTCTTCGGTATTGAAATCCAGCAGATGCAGCGCCCCGCCCCGCACCAGCGCCGGGGCCGTGACCATCTCGGTATAAAGCAGCGCCTCGCGGCTCATCAGCCGGTGGAAATAGCGACAATGCCGGTCCGTCCAGTCCATCATCGGGGCCACGCTCAGCCGGGCGGCGGCGCGGATGGGGGCGGGTTGGTCTGTGTGGGTCTGGGGCATAGCCATGGGCCGGTTCCAACAGCTCGGGGTCAAGGCCGCCTGCCCTAACACGTTCCTTTCCGCAGGTGAAGTACGGCTAGTGGCTGTCGTCCACCCGGATCTGGCTGAGGGTCAGGCCATCGCCGCTGTGAAGCTCTGGCATCACCGCGCCGCAATCCGGGCACGGCGCCGACAGCGCCATCGGGCCGGGTTCGGGCGCGTAGATATGGCCGCAGGCGGTGCAGCGCAGGCGCAGGGGCACCACGCTGATTGACAGCGCCGCCCCTTCGGCCGGGGTGCCGCGTGCGGCGATGGGAAAAGCAAAGCGCAGCGCCTCGGGGTCGATCGCCGCCGCCGCGCCGATCTCCAGCGCCACCTCGGTGACCCGAAGCGGACCGGGCTCCTGTCGGAGCTGGTTTTCAATGAGCCGGACGAGGCTCTGGCAAAGCGATAATTCGTGCATCGCTACCCGGCGTGTAGAACGGTGAGGAAATCAAGCCAGGCCTGCATCCCCTCGCCGGTGCGGGCGGAGAGCATGAAGATTTTCGCCTGCGGATTGACCGATTTGATATTCGCCGCCATCCGCTCGGGATCGAAATCCACATAGGGCGCGAGGTCGATCTTGTTGACCAGAACCACCTCTGACGCGCGAAACATATGGGGGTATTTCAAGGGCTTGTCGTCGCCTTCTGTGGTCGAGACAATGGCCACCTTCATCCGCTCGCCAAGATCGAACAGGGCCGGACACACCAGATTTCCGACATTCTCGATCATCAGCACCGCGCCCTCGCCCGGATTGAGCTGTTTGGCGGCGCTGGCGACCATATCGGCCTCCAGATGGCAGCCCGCGCCGGTATTGATCTGCAGCGCCTTGGCCCCGGCGGCATGGATCCGGTCGGCATCGTTCGAGGTCATCTGATCGCCCTCGATCACCGCGATTTCCACCGCGCCCGCCAGCGCCTTGATGGTTTCTTCCAGAAGCGTGGTCTTGCCCGCGCCCGGCGAGCTGACAAGGTTCAGCGCCAGAATGCCCCGCCCCTCGAACCAGCCGCGATTGCGCATGGCGTTCATGTCATTCTCGGCCAGAACCGCCTGTTCCAGCGAGATCACCCGCCCCTTGCCCTCATGGCTGTGGCTGTGATCGTGGTGGTGATGGCCGTGGTCGTGGCTGTGTCCGTGGTCATGGTCATGCCCGTGGGTACGGCTGTGATCGTGGCCCATGCGCAGCACCGACATTGCGCCGGTGGCCGGGTCTTTCAGCGTGACCTCATTGTTGGGGTCCGAACAACCGCAGGTTCCGCACATCCCGATGCTCCTCGTAGCTTTACCCCGATCGGGGCTCTGTTCGCGCAGTTCCCCCCGTGGGGATGTATCGTTTCTTGCCCTCTGGCCCGGTTTTGTCTTTGATATATAGCAAGCCGAGACCAGAACTGGCGGCCCGAAACCGGGGTGGTTGATCTGCCTCATTCCCGGTTTCGGGGAGATGCCATAGCCTCGCCAAAGCAGGTGAAACGGAAGGACATGAGATGCGCCTTGGGTTCTTTACCGGAGCAAATCCCGGCGATGCGGAGAAGCTGTTGAGCGCGCTCGCCGAGGCGCTGGAAGCCGTGGGCCAGCCGATGGTGGGGCTGATTGCGGAACTGCCGGAAGACGGTGCCTGCACCCGTGTCGTGCGGCTGCTGCCCAGCGGGGAGCGGATCAATATCTGGCAAAATCTGGGGCAAGGAGCGAGCAGCTGCCGGCTGAACCCGGAGGCGCTGGAAACCGCGGTTGAGAAAGCTCGTGCATTGGTAGAAGATGCCCACCCCAATACATTGGTTCTGATCAATAAATTCGGAAAGCATGAAACCGAGGAAGGCGGCGGAACCCGGGGATTGATTGCCGCTGCTCTTGCGGCAGATCTGACGGTTTTGGTGCCGGTACCGGAAAGTGCGCGCGCCGCGTTTGAGGAATTTGCCGACGGGATGGCGGAAGAAATTCACGCAGATCCCGCCGCCCTGATGCGCTTTGCCGAAGCCCTGCGCGCGCCTGTCGATGGTGCTGCCTGACCCGGCTTTGGCCCCGCCCATCACACCCCTCCATCACATGCGCGCGGGGCTTGATCAGGATCAACGACATCAGGCCTTCGCGCCTTCACACAGAAGGAAACCGGCAGGATCGGCAGTGCAGGAGAACAAGCGCACTGGGCCCGTACTTTGGGGCCACAGAACAGACGCAGAAGCTGACAGCACCGCCCGACTGCTCATGGTATGAAAGGACTGGATATGAAACGATTGGTCGCTCTGGGCATGGTGTTTGCAACCCCCGCCCTGGCCCATCCCGGCCATCCGGTGGCGACTGGTGCCCTTGGGCACACACTGGCCCATCTGATGATCGCCAGCACCGTTCTGGCCGCGCTCGCCATTGGCGCGGTACTGCTGACCCATCGGCGGATCCCGGCCAAAAGTGCTGCCAAAAGCGCTGCCAAAAGCCGCAAGTAAGTCGGGCTGGCGCGCGGGCTGATACCCTGCGTGCCCCGCCACTCTGATGACCGCCCCCGCGAACAGGTCGTTGGCGACGCCAAGAGCCGCGCCACATAGGAGGAACGCATCATGTGTCTGGGCATCCCCGGCCAGATTGTCGAAATCACCGATGAGGCCCGGATGATGGCGCTGGCAGATGTGTCTGGCGTGCGGCGGGAAGTGAACATGGCGCCGGTTGCCAAAGGGCCGCTGGAAGAGCTGATCGGCAAATGGGTGCTGATCCATGTCGGCTTTGCGATGAGCCTGATCAACGAGGCTGAAGCCGCCGCCACCATCGAGGTGCTGCGCGAGCTGGGCGAAGCGCAAGAGGCGCTGGCGGCCATGGCGGCGGGCAATGCCGCGCTGGAGGGGCGCGGATGAAATATGCCGAGGAATTTCGCGACCCCAAAGCCGCCCGTTCCTTGCTCAACGCGATCCACAGCCTTTGCGACGAGATCGGCGCCACCAAGCAAAAGCCGGTGCATATCATGGAGATCTGCGGCGGGCACACGCACGCGATCTTTCGCTACGGGCTCGACAAGCTGACGCCGGAAGGCATCGAGTTCATCCACGGCCCCGGCTGCCCGGTTTGCGTACTGCCGATGAGCCGGGTGGATGAATGCGTGATGCTGGCCGAACAGCCCGGAGTGATTTTCACCACTTTCGGCGATGCGATGCGGGTTCCGGGCACCAAGAAAAGCCTCTTGCAAGCCAAGGCCGATGGCGCCGATATTCGCATGGTCTACAGCCCGCTCGATGCGCTGGAACTGGCGCGGCGCAACCCTGACCGCGAGGTGGTGTTTTTCGGGCTGGGCTTCGAGACTACCACGCCCTCGACCGCGCTGACCATCCAGCAGGCCGACCGCGAAAACATCAAGAACTTCAGCGTGTTCTGCAACCATATTACAGTGCCGCCGCCGATCCGGGCGTTGCTCAACGATCCGCATATGGTGCTGGATGGCTTCATTGGGCCGGGCCATGTGTCGATGGTGATCGGCATCCATCCCTATGACTTCATCGCCGAGGAGTACGGCAAGCCCATCGTGGTGGCGGGGTTCGAGCCCATCGACCTGCTGCAATCGGTGAAGATGGTGTTGGAACAGATCCGCGACCAGCGCGCCGAGGTGGAAAACCAATATGCCCGCGTGGTGCCGGAACATGGCAACCCGGTGAGCCTGGCCGCCATCGAGGATGTCTATGAGCCGCGCCCGAGCTTTGAATGGCGGGGGCTGGGCGAGATTGACGCCTCGGGCCTGCGCATCCGGGAGAAATATGCGGGCTTTGACGCGGAAGAGAAGTTCAAGATCGGCTATGGCGCTGGCACGGCCCGGCAGGTGGAGGAGCCTGAAGGCTGCGAATGCGGGGCGGTGATGACGGGCCGGATGAAGCCGGTGCAGTGCCCGCAATTCGGCCGGGGCTGCACCCCGGAAATGCCGCTGGGGGCGCTGATGGTCAGCTCGGAAGGGGCTTGTGCCGCCTATTACCAATATGGCGGCGCACGGGCCGAAGAACCGGCGGAATAGGGGCGCAGAATGGCACTACGGGATAGCCACGTAACGCTGGCCCATGGCGGCGGCGGCAAGGCGATGCGGGACCTGATCGAGGAAGTGTTCACCAGCTCGTTTGAGCCGGAGAGCACGGAAGATCAGGCACGGCTGATGGATGCCGCCCTGCAGGAGCCGGGCGCGCGGCTGGGCTTTACCACCGACAGTTTCGTGGTCACCCCGGTGGAATTTCCCGGCGGCGATATCGGCAAACTGGCGATCTGCGGCACGGTGAACGATCTGGCCGTGGGCGGTGCGCGGCCGCTCTGGCTGTCGGCGGGGTTCATCATCGAGGAAGGCTGCGAGATCGCGCTCTTGAAACGCGTGGTGGCGACAATGAAGGCCGAGGCGGCCAAGGCGGGCGTGAAGATCGTGACCGGCGACACCAAGGTGGTGGCGCGCGGGGCGGCGGACAAGCTGTTCATCAACACCGCCGGGATCGGGGTGATCCCGCCCGGACGTGAGTTGAACGCAAGCCTGATCCGGCCCGGCGATGTGGCGATCGTGAACGGGGTGCTGGGCGACCATGGTGCGGCCATTCTGGCGGCGCGGGGCGATATGGCGCTGTCTGCCGATATCCGCACCGATTGTCAGGCGCTGAACGGGCTGATGGAGGCCGCTCTGGAGGCCGCCCCCGGCATCCGTGCGGCCCGCGATTGCACAAGGGGCGGGCTGGCCTCGTCGCTCAATGAAATGGCCGAGGCGGCGGGGATTGGCATCGAGATCGACGAGACCGCGCTACCACTGCGGGCCGAGGTGAAGGGGATGTGCGAGATCCTTGGCCTCGATCCGCTCTACCTTGCCAATGAGGGCACGCTGGTGCTGTTCGCGCCGGAAGATCAGGCCGAGGCAGCGCTGGCGGCGATGCGGGGCACCGAAGCCGGACAGGGCGCGGTGATCATCGGCCGGGCCACAGAGGGCATGGCGGGCCGGGTGACCATGCGTACGCTTTTCGGCGGCGCGCGTATCGTCGATATGCTGGTGGGCGAGCAACTGCCCCGGATCTGCTAAAGAAAAAGGCGCCGAACCAATAGGTTGAGCGCCTTTTCTCATCTAAATTTTCGCCAGATCAGCGTTCGTTCGCGGGCGGTTTGCCCATATGCTTGCGCAGCCGCGACGGGGTGGACTTTTTGCGGTCCTTGAACGGGTTCTGGTCGGCCTGACTGCGCATGAAGAGCCGGATCGGCGTGCCAGGCATGTCAAAGTCTTCACGCAAGCCATTGACAAGATAGCGCGAATAGCTTTGCGGCAACTTGTCGGGATGCGAGCACATCACCACAAATCCCGGCGGACGGGTTCTGGCCTGTGTCATGTAGCGCAGGCGGATGCGGTGGCCGCCCGGCGCGGGGGGCGGATGCGAGGCGATCATGCCTTCGAGCCAGCGGTTGAGCTTGGCGGTGGAGACCCGGCTGTTCCAAACCGCATTGGCGCGCATCACCGCGTCATGCAGGCGATCAAGCCCTTTGCCGGTCTTGGCCGAGATCGTCACCAGCGGCGCCCCACGCAACTGCGGCAACAGCCGCTCGAAAGCTTCGCGCAGCTCTTTCAGCTTTTCCTGCTTCTGGTTTTCGGCGTCCCATTTGTTCACCGCCACCACCACCGCGCGGCCTTCGCGTTCGGCGAGGTCGGCGATGCGCAGATCCTGCTGTTCGAAGGGGATGGCGGCATCGAGCAGCACCACCACGACTTCGGCGAATTTCACCGCGCGCAGACCGTCGGCAACCGACAATTTCTCAAGTTTTTCCTGGACTTTCGCCTTTTTTCTCATCCCCGCCGTATCGAAGATGCGCACCGGGGTTTCGCCCCAGTCGAAGGCCAGCGAAATGGAATCGCGGGTGATCCCGGCCTCGGGGCCGGTGAGCAGCCGCTCTTCGCCAATAAGGGTGTTGATCAGGGTGGACTTGCCCGCATTGGGGCGACCGACAACCGCCACCTGCAAGGGCTTGGCGCGGGTCGGGATGCGCGGGCCCTCTTCGTCGTCATCCTCGCCGATTTCAACGTCGGTCTCGGGCGCTTCGGCGGCGATGCGCGCGGCGCGCTCTTCCATCTCGTCGGCAATCGGCATCAGCGCGGCGGCGAGATCGGCCAGCCCTTCGCCATGCTCGGCGGAAAGGCGCAGCGGCTCGCCCAGACCCAACCCCCAGGCCTCGATCAGCCCGCCATCGGCGGCGCGGCCCTCGGCCTTGTTGGCGGCGAGGATCACATGGGCATTCTTGCGGCGCAGGATATCGGCAAAGACTTCGTCGGTGGGCAGAACCCCGGCGCGCGCGTCGATCATGAACAGGCAGGCATCGGCCATTTCCACCGCGCGCTCGGTCAGCCTGCGCATCCGGCCCTGAAGGCTTTCATCGGTGGCCTCTTCCAGCCCTGCCGTGTCGATCACGGTGAATTTCAGCCCGGCCAGCCGCGCCTCACCTTCGCGCAGGTCGCGGGTCACCCCGGGCTGGTCATCGACTAGCGCGAGCCTGCGGCCAACGAGCCGGTTGAACAGCGTGGATTTGCCCACATTCGGGCGGCCAACAATGGCGAGAGTGAAAGACATGGTATAGGTCCAAAGGGCGTCAAGCCGCCCAGTTACACCATGCGGACGCGCAACTCAACGCAAAGCGAGCAGATTGCCCTTTTCGCCCATCAGGAGCATCAGACCCGACACCGTGATCGGGCGGCTGGCCGCGCCTTCCGGCAGGGCGATGCTGGCGGCAAGGCTGCCATCGGCGGGGTTGAAGGCGCGCAGATTGCCATCGCCCGACGCCACCCACAGGAGCCCGTTCGCAATGACCGGACCATATTCGGGATAGATGCTCTTACGGCGACGCAGATCGCTTTCTTTTACGTAATGCGGCAGATCGACCGACCAGACCTTGGCGCCGTTCTGGGCCGAAAGCCGTACCAGCTTGCCCTCGTCGGTGACGAAATAGAGCGCGCCACCGGCCACCGCCATGGTGCCCTGAGCGCCCTCTTCAGCCGACCAGCGGGTCGAGCCGTCGGCCAGCGAGAACGCCTCGGTCCGGCCTGCGACATTGGCGGCATAGACCGTGCCACCGGCCACAACCGGCTCGCCGGAGAAGTCCTGCACCAGCCCGAGACCCGAGCCATTGCGGCTGCCGAGCACTTTCGACACCCATTTCACCTGACCGCTGCGCGAATCGACCGCAAGAAGGCTGCCATTGGCGAGCGGGGTCAGAACCAGATTGCCGCTGACCGCCGGGGCCGCAACACCGGCCATGCCCGCCTGCCCGGCAAGACCGGAAAGCTGCCAGTCGATCCGGCCGGTATTGGTGTTGAGCGCGTAGGCCATGCTGGCCCCGGTCACCACGAAAACCTGATTACCCGACACGGTGGGCGCGCCCTTGGCCGCGCCGATGAGCGTTTGCCGCCAAAGGATCTCGCCAGAAGCCGGATCCAGCGCCACAAGCTCGCCAAAGGTGGTGGTGGCGAAAAGCTTGCCGTCGCCAAGGGCCAGACCGCCGCCGGTGCCCGCCCCGGCGCTTTCGCCAATCGCGGAAATATCGGTATGCCAGCCCGCGCCACCCGACAGGGTGTGGGCCGAAACCGTGGTGTGGCTGTCCATGGTGTAAACATGCGCGCCATCCGAGACCGGCTCGGCGGTGATGCGGTAGCGCTGCGCATTGCCCTCGCCGGCCTTGGCCGACCAGATCACCGCCGGACTGGCCGAGAGCGTGGCATTGGGAAGCTGATGCGTGGCATTGGCGCCCCGGAGGGGCCAGCTGCCTACGGTCACCGCTGCACCCATATTGGCCGGACGCGAGAGGTTGGCAAAGGGCAGATCGGCCTCGGCGGCGGCGGCTTCGGCCGCGGCAATCGCATTGGGATCGTTCACATCATAGCCCGGGCTGCGGATGTCTTCGCGCAGACCGTCAAGGATCAGCTCCTGATCGCAGCCCGCAACTCCAAGTGCCAGAGCAGAGAGCAGAACCAGCTTCTGCATCGCCTTATTCTGTTTCACGCGCTTGCCCCCCAAGCTCTGCCATTCATTGCGCGGCGGATGACCGACCCGCGTCAGGCGCCGGTTTGCGGTGTGCCGCCAAGCGCCACAATCAACTGAGACGCCCGCTTGCGCAAGGCCGACGACGCTTCGGTATCAATGAGCAGCGCCTGCAACCGGGTGATGGCGTCGTCTTTCTTGCCAAGTTCGACCTCGGCGATTGCAATCTGTTCTTCGGCGAGCACCCGGAAGGCGCCGCCCGGCGTGGTCAGCGGCTCAAGCGCGGCCACACGTTCATCGGCCGAAAGCGTGCTGTTGGGCAGCATGGCGCGCTTGAAGCCCGCCAGATCGCGATAAAGCTGCGGCAGCGTCGCATCGGCGGCAATCGCGGCCAGCCGATCAGCGGCTTTGGCGGGATCGTCGTTTTCGGCTGCGGCGATCAGCCCCACCACAGCGGACACGTCGCCTTCGGTGTTGATCGCATCGAGAGCCGCCAGACGCTCGGTGAGGTCGGCCTTGGCCTCGGCGGTGAGGATTTCATCGCCCGCCGCTTCGGCAGCGGCCTTGGCGCGCTCTTTCATCCACTCGTTGATCGACGCCCCGCCGACAATCACCAGCACCGCAACGATGCCGATCCAGCCATATTTCTTCAATACAGCAAACAGTTTGTCGCGCCGGACCTCTTCGGTCACCTCGTCGATGAAGGATTCGGGATTGGTCACCACGTCTCTCCGCCCATTATTCGCGCTCTTCTTAACGCGAAGCTGCAATCCTTGCCAAGGGCAGCCGGGGGTGATCCTGCAACAGAAACACATTCCACCACGCGCAGGTGTTGTGACAAAAGCGTGAAGTGCCTATTTTTGTGTTCATTAGATGCGGCTGGCAGAACCGCTGAAAGTGACGGTGTTCAATGCGTATTGCCTCTATCCTGACAGCGCTCGGCGCGATGGCCGTATTGTTTCTGCTGGTCTTCCAGCGCGAAACGCTTTTGCGCTTTGCCGGATACGATCCTGCCCCGGTGGAGGCCGCCGCCGATGACAGCACCCAGCCCAGCGTTGCTATGAAAACCGGCGTTTCGGTGATCGCGGTCGAATCGAGCGCCAGCGAAATTGACAGCGCCGTGGTGCTGCGCGGGCGCACGGAAGCCGCGCGCAAGGTCGCGCTGATGGCCGAAACCTCGGGTCGTGTGATTTCCGATCCGATCCCTGCAGGCAGCGCGGTGCGCAAGGGCGATTTGCTCTGCGAGATTGATATGGGCACAAGGGCGGCCAGCAGCGCGCAGGCGCAGGCGGCGCTGGCACAGGCCGAGACCGAGCTTAGCAACGCGCAGGCGCTGTCGCAGCAAGGCTATGCGGCAGACACAAGGGTGATTGCGGCGCGGGCCGTGGTGGAAGGCGCGAAGGCCGCGCTGGCCAAGATCGACCGCGACATTGCCAATACAAAGATCACCGCGCCGTTTGATGCGGTGCTGGAAAGCGAAACCACCGCGCCCGGCAACCTGCTTCAGCCCGGCGGGCTGTGCGCCACGCTGGTTGACCTCGATCCGATCCGACTGGTGGGCTATGTCGCCGAGGCCGATATTGACCGCGTGGCCGTGGGCGCCATGCTGGGCGCGCGGCTGTCTTCGGGGCGTGAGGTGGCGGCGCCGGTGAGCTTTGTCTCGCGCAGTGCCGACCCGCAAACCCATACGTTCAAGATCGAGGCCGAGCTCGCCAATGCCGATCTGTCGGTCCGCGACGGGCAGAGCGCCGAGATTGCCATTCAATCCGCCGGGCAGCGCGCCCATCTGGTGCCGCAAAGCGTGCTGGCGCTGAACGATGCGGGCACGCTGGGGGTGCGGATCGCGGTGGAAGAGGATGGGCAGGACGTGGCCCGGTTTGTGCCGGTGGAGCTTCTGCGCGACAGCCGCGACGGGGTTTGGGTGGCGGGTCTGCCCGAAACCGCGCGGGTGATCGTGGTGGGGCAGGATTACGTGACCGACGGCGTGGTGCTTGATGTGACCATGCGAGAGCCGGGCTCATGACCCATCTCGTCGACTGGGCCGCTCAGCGGGCGCGGATGGTTCTGGCCTTCATCATCCTTACCCTGATCGCCGGGGGCGTGGCCTATGTGAGCCTGCCGAAAGAGGGCCAGCCGGATATCGAAGTGCCGGCGCTGTTCATCTCGGTGCCCTTCCCCGGGATTTCTGCCGAAGACAGCGAACGGTTGCTGGTCGAACCGATGGAAGCCGAAATGGCCAGCCTTGACGGGTTGAAACGGATGAGCTCCGCCGCCGCCGAAAACTATGCGCTGGTGGTGATGGAGTTCGAGTTCGGCTGGAATAAGTCGAAAACCATCGCCGATGTGCGCGACAAGATGAATGCGGTCGAGGCGAAGTTTCCCGAAGGCGCTGACAAATACACCGTCAACGAGTTCAACTTTTCGCAGTTTCCCTTCATCGTGGTGAACCTGACCGGCAATGTGCCCGAGCGCAGTCTGGTGCGGCTGGCGCAGGGATTGCAGACCCGGCTGGAAGGGATCGACGCGGTGCTGGAGGCCAATCTGACCGGCTCGCGCGATGAGATGGTCGAGGTCAATATCGATCCGCTGAAGCTGGAAGCCTATAACGTGACGGCGGGCGAGCTGATCGCGGCGGTGACCCAGAACAACCAACTGATTGCCGCGGGGCAGATCACCACCGCCTCGGGCGCCAATTCGATCAAGATCCCGGGCAGTTTCGACACCGTGTCGGATATCTATGCCCTGCCGGTGAAGGTGAATGGTGACCGGGTGGTGACGCTGGGCGATCTGGCCGAAATCCGTCTGACCTTTGCCGACCGGAACGGCACTGCGCGGTTTAACGGCGCCAATACGGTGAGCCTGCAGGTGGTCAAGCGTAAGGGCTTCAATGTGATTGATGCCGCCGCCCAGGTGCGCGCGGCCATCGAAAGCGAGCGGCTAAGCTGGCCGGAACCCTTGCGCGAAGCGGTACAGGTGCAGGCCTCGAACGACGACAGCCATTCGGTGGGCAGCATGGTCAAGCAGCTGGAAAGCTCGGTGATCACCGCCATCGCGCTGGTGATGATCGTGGTTCTGGCCAGCCTCGGCCTGCGCTCGGCGCTGCTGGTGGGCTTTGCCATTCCAACCTCGTTTCTGCTGACCTTCGCGCTGTTTGGCGTGATGGGCTACAGCGTGAATAATATCGTCATGTTCGGGCTGATCCTCGCGGTGGGGATGCTGGTCGATGGCGCCATCGTGGTGGTGGAATATGCCGATAAGCGGATTTCCGAAGGCGTCGGGCCGATGCATTCCTATGTGGAAGCGGCCAAGCGGATGTTCTGGCCCATTGTGAGCTCGACCGCCACCACCCTTTGCGCCTTCCTGCCGATGCTGTTCTGGCCCGGGGTATCGGGCGAGTTTATGAAGATGCTGCCGATGACGCTGATCTATGTGCTCTCGGCCTCGCTGTTTGTGGCGCTGATCTATCTGCCGGTGGTGGGGGGCGTCGCCGGGCGGATGAGCCGGGGGCTGGATCATGTGGCGGACAATTTGCGCCCGCTGCCCCTGCCCCTGCGCCTTGGCATCGTGCTGATTTCGGCGGCCGGCCTGTTTCTGGGCGCGATGCAGTTGATCAACCCCAACTATCTGTTCGCCAGCGGCACCGCCACCGGCTTTGCCGCCGAGCTGCCGGGGCTGGTGCTGTTCAGCCTGTTCGCGGTGGCCACCACGGTAAGCCTTGATGCGGTGAAGCGGCACAAGGTGCCAGTTCCGGTGCTGGGCGGCTACAAGCGTAGCCTTTTTGGCAAGTTCACCGCCGCGATTGCGGGCAATCCGGTGATGCCCTTCGTGACCATCGCACTGGTCATCGCCTTCGTGATCGGCACCTTCCAAGCCTATGGCAAGTACAACCGGGGCACCACGTTCTTTACCGATATCGAGCCGGAGCAGGCGATCGTTTATGTGCGGGCGCGCGGCGATCTGTCGATCGAGGAAAAAGACACGATGGTGCGCCGGGTGGAAGAAGCGGTGCGCGCCGTACCGGGGGTGAAGAACACCTTTGCCTTTGCAGGCAGCGGCGGCATTCGCGCCAATACCGCCGGGGCTTCGGGCCCGCGCGACACGATCGGGCGGGTGCAGATTGAAACCACCACTTGGGAAGAGCGGCCGGTGACCGCCAGTCAGGGCTGGCTGTTCGGCTTTATCCCCTATGAGAAGCGCGTCGTCGATCCGAGCTATTCCGGGCAGAACGTGGTGAAAGCGGTCGAGGCGAAGCTGGCCACCCTGCCCAGCGTGCGCTTTGAGGTGCTGGAAATCGTGATGGGGCCAGCCTCGGCCAAGCCGGTGCATCTGCGGCTGAAAGGCGATGACTGGGCCGCGCTCGATGCTGCTGCGCAGCTGGCCCATGAGCGCTTTGACGCGATTGCGGGCCTCACCGATGTGGAAGACAGCCGCCCCCTGCCCGGGCTGGACTGGCAGCTGGATGTTGATGTCGAGGCCGCCGGGCGCTACGGCACCAATGTGGCCACGGTGGGCGGCATGGTGCAGCTGGTCACCAACGGGCTGTTGCTCGATACGATGCGCATTCAGGGCTCGGATCAGGAGATTGATATTCGCGTGCGCCTGCCGGAAGACGACCGGCTGCTCTCGACCCTCGACAGCCTGAAGCTGCGCACCCCGGTGGGGCTGGTGCCGCTGTCGAATTTCATCACCCGCACGCCGGTGCCAAAGCTCGCCCAGATCGACCGGGTGGATCAGAGCCGGTTTTACGATGTGAAGGCGGGCGTAGCCGATGATCTGGTGCGGCTGGTGACCGGGCCTGATGATGCGGGGCAAGTGATGAGCGAAGCGGCTGCTGACGAGATGATGGCCAAGGCCCCCGGCACCTATACCCGCATTCCGGTGACCCCGAGCGAACGGATTGCCGAGCTGACCAAATGGCTCGACACCAATCCGCTGCCCGCAGGAGTCAGCTGGGAATGGACCGGCGATCAGGAAGAGCAGAATGACAGCATGGCATTTCTGTCGAAAGCCTTTGGCGGGGCGCTGTTTTTGATGTTCATCATCCTTCTGGCGCAGTTCAACAGCTTCTATAATGCGGTGCTGGTTCTCTTGGCGGTGGTGCTGTCAACCGCCGGGGTGCTGGTGGGGATGCTGGTGATGGGCCAGCCGTTTTCGATCATCATGACCGGTACCGGGGTTGTCGCCCTCGCCGGCATTGTGGTGAACAACAATATCGTGCTGATCGACACCTATCAGGATTATGCCAGCTATATGCCCCGGCTGGAGGCGATTGCGCGCACCGCGCAGGACCGGATCCGCCCGGTGTTTCTGACCACGATCACCACCATGGCCGGGCTGATGCCGATGATGTTTGGCCTGTCGTTCGATTTCGTCAATGGCGGCTATTCCATCGACGCCCCTACCGCACTGTGGTGGAAACAGCTGGCCACCGCCGTGGTGTTTGGCCTGGGGATTGCCACCGTGCTGACGCTGGTTTTCACCCCCTCCATGCTGGCGCTGAGGGTCTGGATCGAGAAAGGCGCCTATGGCTCGGTCGCACGCCTCAGGGCGCTGGTTTCGGGCCGTCAGTCGCGGGTGGCGCGCGATCTGGCGCTGGCCCGCGCCGCGCGCAAGAGCGGGATGGGCGAGCTGGTCTGGGACGAGGATTCCAGCAGCGAAGCCGATGAGGGCGACGAGGCGCCGGATCTGGACGCGCTGCAATCGGTGATGTGCGAGAGCGGCCACGACACCCCGCCAGAGCCGGACGACAGCCCGAACCCCGACGAGGACGGCAAACCGTCAGGCCCGCTGCGCGCCGCCGAATAGCGCCGCGCAGCGTAGCAGGCTCAGGCTGCGACCTCGTCTTCTTCGGCGGCCTGACGCGCCCACATCGCGGCGTATTTGCCGCCATGGGCGAGCAGCGCCTCGTGGGTGCCCTCTTCGGTGACCACGCCGTTTTCCAGCACCACGATCCGGTCGGCATCGACGATGGTCGACAGACGGTGCGCGATGGTGATCACGGTGCGGCCCTTGCCCATGGCCTTGAGGCTGTCCTGAATGTCGCGCTCGGTTTCGGTATCGAGCGCCGAGGTCGCCTCGTCCAGAAGCAGGATCGGCGGGTTTTTCAACAGCGTCCGGGCGATGCCGACGCGCTGTTTCTCGCCGCCCGACAGCTTCAGCCCGCGCTCGCCCACGGTGGTATCGTACCCGTCGGGCAGGCTCATGATGAAATCATGGATCTTCGCCGCTTTCGCCGCGGCCTCGATTTCCGAGAAGCTCGCGCCGTCACGGCCATAGGCGATGTTGTAGCGGATCGTATCGTTGAACAGCACGGTATCCTGCGGCACCACGCCGATGGCGTCGTGGATGCTGGTTTGGGTCACGTCGCGCAGATCCTGACCGTCGATGCGGATCGCGCCGCCAACCACATCGTAGAAGCGGAACATCAGCCGCCCGATGGTGGATTTGCCCGAGCCGGAGGGACCGACCAGCGCCACGGTATGGCCTGCGGGCACATCGACCGAAATCCCGTGCAGGATCGGGCGCGCGGCCTCGTAGCCAAAGCTGACCGTGTCAAATTCCAGATGCCCGCCAGTGACCTGAAGATCCGGCGCGCCGGGCTTGTCGGTGACTTCGGCGGGCTGTTCGAGCAGCTCGAACATCTCGCCCATATCGGTGAGCGCCTGACGGATCTCGCGGTAGACCGAGCCCAGGAAGTTCAAGGGCATGGTGATCTGGATCATGTAGGCGTTGACCATGACGAAATCGCCCACGGTCAGCTTGCCCGCATCGACGCCCCAGGCGGCCATGATCATCACTGCCACCAGACCGGCGGTGATGATGAAGCTTTGCCCGGCATTGAGGAAGGCCAGCGATTGCGAGGTTTTCACCGCCGCGCCCTCGTAGCCCGCCATGGCGGCATCGTAGCGGCTGGCCTCGCGGGCTTCAGCGCCGAAATATTTCACCGTTTCGAAGTTCAACAGGCTGTCGATGGCCTTTTGATGCGCATCGGCATCCTGATCGTTCATCTGCTTGCGGATTTTCACCCGCACTTCGGTGACCTTGAAGGTGAACCAGACATAGAGCGCCACGGTGGCGACCACCACGGCGAGATACCAGATATCGAACTGATACCAGAAGATCGCGGCGACCATCGCGAGCTGCATGAACAGCGGGATGATGTTGAACAGAAGGAAGCGCAGGAGGAACTCCACCCCCTTCACGCCGCGTTCCATCACCCGGCTGAGCGAGCCGGTTTTGCGGGTGATGTGATAGCGCAGCGACATCGCATGGATATGCTCGAAGGTTTGCAGCGCCATCGCTCGCAGCGCCCGCTGGGCCACCTTGGCAAAGATCGCATCGCGCAGCTGCGGCAGGCCCACGGACAGGAAGCGCGCCACGCCGTAAGCCACGGTCAGACCAAGCGCGCCGGTGGCGAGCATCCAGGCCGGGCTGGTGGAGGCGGGATCGGTCAGATGATCCACAGCAGCCTTGTAGAATTGCGGATTGACCACCGCCACCACCTGCGACAGCAGCAAAAACACCATGGCGATGGCCACGCGCAGGCGCATTTCGGTCTGCCCTTTGGGCCAGAGATAGGGCGCTGTGCGCTTGATCGTGCGCCAGCCCTGCCCGCTTTGGGCACCGGAAACCCGCGCATCGCTTACAGTCGGTCGTCCACCACCACGTCTCATGCCGTCACTCCTTTGGATCCCGCTCTAGGTAGGAGCAAAAACGCGGAAAGACCAGAGGGCGGATGCCCTCTGGTCTCAATCCAGCACACGAGTGCAGGTTAGTTTTTCGGGGCGTCGTCCTCAGGCAGAGTAAAGACCTGACCGGGATAGATCAGATCGGGATTGCGGATCTGATCCTTGTTGGCCTCGTAGATCTTTACATAGAGGATCCCCTCGCCATAGCGGCCCCGCGCAATCGCCCAGAGCGTGTTGCCAGGCTGGATGGTCACCGCCGAAAGCGGATGCCCGGAGGCGGCGGCCTGCTCGGCAGCGGCGGCGAGCACATCGGGCTCTTCGCGCTTGAACGGGGTTTCGACCCGTGAGGTGACATCGCCTTCCGGCCCCAGCGCATCGACGCGCAGGGTATAGACCCCGGTATCGACATCGGGCAGCGGCACATGCCATTGCCCGTCCGGCCCGATCTGGGTGCTGCGCACCGGGGTGTTGTCGAGATAGATCTGCAAGCGATCCTCGCCCTTGCCACGCCCGGACAGGGCCACGTCGCCCTGATCGTCATAGGCGATCGAGTCGATGGACAGCTGGGCGGCGGGGTTACTGTCTTGCAGCACCGTCACGCCTTCCGGCCCGGCCAGAAGCACGCGCGGGGCGGCAGGCTGCGGGGCGGCCTCGGCCACCACAGTTTCGGGTTCCGGTTGCGGGGTGGCGGGTTCGGCCTCGGGCGCAGGCGTGGCGTCCGGTGCTGGCGCGGGCACAGTGCCCGGCGCGTCAGGCGTGGGCGGCGGCGCGGATTGATCGGGTTCGGGCACGGCAGGCATCGCAGCCTCCGGCGCTGGCGCGGCGGGCTGGGCAGGCTCATCGCCCAAAGCCACCATCACCGCAGGCTCGATGATCACGCTTTGCTCGGAGGTCAGCACGGTGCCATCGGCCAGCCGCGCCTCCAGCGTCATCACCCGTTGCAGGGGCGACTGATCGAGGGTGAAGAGAGCGACGAAATTCGCCGAGGCATCGGATTTGGTCGAAAACACCGTTTCGCCGTCGACCAGAACCGCCACATCGGCGCCCGGCTCGGCCTGACCGGCCACAACCGCACTGCCATCGGGCTTGATCCGTACCACGTCGAAACGCGGCGCAAGGCTTTGGGTTTCGGGGGCAACAGTGGCATCGTTCTGCGGAACGGCGGGTTCCGGTGCGGGTGCGGCAGGTTCCGGCGCGGGAGCCGCAAGTTCAACGGGCGCTGGAGCGGGCGCAGGTGTAGGCTCGGTAGGCGCAGGCGTTTCAGGTGCCGTTTGGGTCGTGCTTGCGCCGGTCTCGGCAGGCGCCACAGGCGCCTCGGGTTTCGGGGCGAACAGGAACCACCCCAGAATGATCAGCGCCAGAATGACAACCGCGCCTAACAGCCAGCCAGCCCAAGCCGGAAATTTGCCGCCCATGTAATTGTTCCCCTTCATGGCCCGCTCTTGCGGCAGGCGCTTGAGGCAATCTAGCAACCGGGCTACACCCGGTCAAAAGGCTTCTCCGAAAAGGTGCTCCATGTCCGGCCATTCTGCGTCAATCTGTGTCTATTGCGGCTCACGTTTCGGGGCTCGGCCCGCTTATCAGGCCGATGCCACGGCCTTGGGCACGATTCTGGCCGAAGAAGGCTGGCGGCTGGTCTATGGCGCCGGCGATGTCGGGCTGATGGGCGCGGTGGCGAATGCGACGCAGGCGGCGGGCGGCGAGACCTTCGGGGTGATCCCCACACATCTGCTGCGCCACGAGGTCGGCAAGCGCGATCTGACCAGCTTTGTGATCACCGAAAACATGCATGAGCGCAAAAAGGTCATGTATATGAATTCCGATGCGGTGGTGGTGCTGCCGGGCGGCGCGGGCTCGCTGGACGAGTTCTTCGAAGTACTCACCTGGCGCCAGCTCGGCCTGCATGAAAAGCCGGTCTACCTGCTCAATACCGAAGGCTATTGGGACAAGCTCGTGGGCCTCATCGACCATGTGATCGAGGAAGGCTTCGCGGCGCCGTCGCTGGCGGGTTACATCGAGGTGGTGCCCGACGTGGCCACGCTGCGGGCCAGCCTGCGCGCTGCCCTGTCCTGACGCAGGCTTTCCACCGAATAGATGATCAGTGCCGCCCAGATCAGCGGGAAGGCGACCCAGTGCCAGCCGGTGACCGGCTCGGCAAAGGCCAGCGTGGCCACGCCGAATTGCAGGGACGGGTTGAGATATTGCAGCACCCCCACCGTGCCCATTGGCAGGCGGCGGGTGGCGGTGGTGAAGAGCATCAAGGGAATGGCGGTGATCACGCCGGAAAAGGCCAGAAGCAGGCTGGTGCTCAGGTCGCTTCCAAAATACCCGCCCGGGCGCCCGGTGATCCCGGTCCAGCCCAGCATATGCACGCCGTAGAGCCATGTCAGCGCCAGCGGGGCGAGCAGCAGCACTTCGGCGGTCACCGAGACCGTCGGCCCGGCATTCAGCCCCTTTTTCACCACGCCATAGGCGCCAAAGGTGATTGCGAGCGCCAGCGAGATCCAGGGCGCAACGCCTAAGCCATAGGTGAGCGCGCCCACCGCGATGACAGCCAGCGCCACGGCAAGAAGCTTTGGCCGCGACAGGCGCTCGCCAAAGATCACCACCCCCAACAGCACCGCCACCAGCGGGAAGATGTAATAGCCAAGGCTCGCCTCGACCGCGTGGCCGGACTGGATCGAATAGATGAACAGAAACCAGTTGGTCGAGATCGACACCGCGGCAAAGCCGACCAGTGCGATATTGCGGCGGCGTGACAGCAGCGCACGCACCTCACCCAGCCGCCCGCGAAAGGCCAGCAGCAGCCCGAAGAAGACCAGCGACCAGAGGGTGCGATGCGACAGCACTTCAAGCGGAGGCACATCGGCCAAGAGCTTGTAATAAAGCCCCGACAGCCCCCAGACCGAGGTGGCGCCGATCATGGCTAGAATGCCTTTGGTGGTGTCGCTCATCGCCCTGCCCCGTTCGCTGGCGCCATAAAGCCTGCGGGCCGCGACAGCCGCAAGCCAAATTCCGTAACCGCTTGTAAGTTTAGCTGTGTTCGAAGCACTCAGCTCGGGATGAAGCGCAGCAGCCCGGCGAGGCGCGGCCCGCCGCTATCGGTCGGATGGTTCACCCCGTCATTCACCGGCACTTCGGCAAAATCAAACGGGCTGACCCCTTCGAGGCAGGCGGCGTTGATGCCAAACTCATTCGGGTTGGAGCGGCGCTGATGGTGGGTGTAGATCCCGCAGGTGGGGCAGAAGTAATGCTTGGCGGTTTTTGTATTGAACTCATAGAGCGTGAGGTGATCCTGCCCCTTGGTGAAGCTGATCCCGTCAAGCGAGGCCGACACCGCCACCGCCCCGCGCATCCGGCAATAGGAGCAGGTGCAGCGCCGCGCGGTGTTGAGCCCGTCGGTCAGCGTGACGGTGAAAGCGACCGCGCCGCAATGGCAGGCAGCGTTAAAGGTGGTTTTCTCGGCGGTCATAGCGGGCCTTTCACAGGTCTATCGCGGGCATGTTGCGTGCCAGTTGGTCAGGTCTTTGTGTTTAAATATCAGGGACAGTCCAAGAGCCTCGGCCGTGGCACAGGCCTGAGCGGAGACTTTGCCATACTCCGCCGCGAATACCGGTTTTCCATGGGCAATGAAGGGCGCCATCGCCGCACACCAGCCATCGGCAAGGCAATCCTCGGTGATGGCGAAATCGGTGACGGGGTGCAGCGCGGCGACCAGATCCGGTGCATTTTTCTGCCCGATCTTCAGCCCCAACCCATGGGCCAAATGTGCCAGTTCGCTGACATAGGCCACCACATCTTCGGCGCTGAGGTCAAATCCGGTATCGTTGATATTGAGGTCGATGTTGTCCGGCTCGATGGCATCAAAGCCCATCTCGGCGCAGCGCTGAAACCGCGCCTGCATCAGGGCCAGAAGCTCGGGGGCGCGGATGTCGAGAAAGCGCTCTCCCGGCCAGCCCTCATAGGCTTTGCCGATCAGTTCTTGCGGAAAATCCCCGGCATCCACGCGCCAGTTTTCCCAGGTGCCAACACTGACATAGCAGATCGTGGTGACGCCCCGCGCGGTAAGCGTCGCGATCTGCGCCGCGCTCACCTCGTCCGGGTCCAGCCCCAGCACATCCACCGCGACCGACAGGTCCAGCGGTGGCTGCAATTGCCAGTCCCAACTGGCGCCGGGCCGCATCCCCTGCGCCAGTCCCGGCGCGGCAAAGAAAAGGCCCGCCAGCGTTGCCGCCAGCAGGCCCTGAAATTTTTGGGTCAGCCCCAAGATCACATCCGCGAAGCGACGTTTTCCCAGTTCACCAGCTTGTCGAGGAAGTTGGTGAGGTAGGCCGGACGCTTGTTGCGGAAGTCGATGTAGTAGGAATGTTCCCACACATCACAGCCCAAGAGCGCGGTCTGGCCGAAGCAGAGCGGGTTCACGCCGTTTTCGGTTTTGGTCACTTTCAGGCTGCCGTCGGTGTCTTTCACCAGCCAGCACCAGCCCGAACCGAATTGCGCGGCACCGGCGGCGGCGAAATCGTCTTTGAATTTCTCGACCGAACCGAAGCTTTCAACCAGCGCCTTTTCCAGCTCGCCCGGCATCTTGCTTTCGCCCGGGCCCATCATTTCCCAGAACTGGTTGTGGTTCCAGAGCTGCGAGATGTTGTTGAAGATCCCATTCTGGGCAACAGCGGCTTCGCTGTAGGTGCCTTTGATGATCTCTTCGAGGCTCTTATCGGCCCATTCGGTGCCTTCGATCAGCTTGTTGCCATTGGTGACATAGGCGTTGTGGTGCAGATCGTGGTGATATTCCAGCGTCTCTTTCGACATGCCCAGATCGGCGAGCGCGTCATGCGCGTAAGGAAGGGCGGGAAGTTCAAATGCCATGGGTAACCCCCTGTTCTGACGATTTCTCTCAGGTACTAAATGGGCCGCGAGGTGGGGGAAGGTCAAGATGTCGCAGGAAGAAACTTATGCGCAATGCCCGTTGTATTGGGGAAAAGGGCCCCAAGAAACCCTATGGCCCGCGCCGTTGCCCGCAGACGGACGATCAGCGCGGGCCATGGATAGCCTGCATAGATAGAGAAACACGCAGGGCGGCCCCGCGCGCAGAGGAGAACCGCTTAGAGCGGAAACACCCCGACTTCGCTGCCCGGTTTCGCGGCGGTCGACAGCAGGTCGAACACGTAGCGGGCGACCGAGCGGAAGGCGATGACCTCGATGCTCTGTTCGTCGGGCATGTGGAAGGCCGCAGCCACCTGAGCCAGACGGGTCCGGCGGATCTGGCCGGGGCCAAAGGCCTCGGGGGCCAGATTGGCCGGACTGAGCTTGGCGATCACTTCACGTGCGGCGGCGCCTTCAACCCGGAGCATAACCCTTGCGTCGGAAACGTTCACCGCCAGCGCATGGCTACCCGCCAGCGCTTCGGCAAGCTTGGCGGCCAGATCGGACGCCTCACCATAGGCACAGAACAGCAGGAGCTCGTCGGGCGACATCCAGGCGAGTTTGCGGGCGTCTTTGGTGACGATCTCCCTCTGCCCCGGCACGTCGAGCCCCGAGATCTTTTTCACCGCCGCCGTAAAGGCCTTGTCTCCGAAATCGCCCCGGATCGTGACCATGCCGGTCAGACCGGCTTCGGTGACGGTGCAATAGCCCTTAAACGCTGCGCCGTTCAGCGCGGATACAGCCTCAGACATCCTGCTTCGCCCCTTCCTTGTCGTAGAACACCGGATCGACAACCCGCGCCTTCAGCGCTTCGCCGCCGATCACCGGGATCGTCACCACTTCGCCCATCCGGTCCGGTCCATGACGGAGCAGACCCATGGCGATGCCGCGTTTGAGATTGGCCGAGAAGTAGCTCGACGTGATCCGACCTTGCGTGTTGCGCTGGCCGTTGGCGTTGCGCCCCGCATCGACAATATAGGCGCCATCCGGGATCACCGAACCATCGAGCGTTTCCAGCCCGACCAGTTTCCAGCGGTTCGGATCGGCCATATGCGAGCGCTGTTGCGCGCGCTTGCCGAGGAAGTCTTCTTTCTTCTTCGAGATCGCCCAGCCGAGGTTGAGATCCTGCGGGATCACCGTACCATCGGTTTCGTCGCCGATCATGATGAAGCCCTTCTCGGCGCGCAGAACGTGCAGGCATTCGGTGCCATAGGGCATCATGCCATGCGCTTTGCCTGCTTCGAAGAGCTTGTCCCACAGCGCCTGACCGTAGGAGGCCGGAACCGCGATTTCGTAGCTCAGCTCGCCCGAGAACGAGATCCGGTAGATCCGCGCCGGGATGCCCGCAAGCTCGCCTTCGATCCACTGCATGAAGGGCAGGTTCTCTTTCGAGACATCCATGCCGCCGAGCGCTTCCAGCACGTTGCGGGCTTTCGGCCCGACAACGGCGATCTGGGCATATTGCTCGGTCAGGTTGGCGGTGTAGACTTTCCAGTCCCACCACTCGGTTTGCAGCCATTCTTCCATATGAGCATGGATGCGATCGGCACCGCCGGTGGTGGTGTGGCAGAGCCAGGTGTCTTCGTCGATCCGCGCCACAACGCCATCGTCCATCAGGAAGCCGTTTTCCGAGCACATCAGACCATAACGGCATTTGCCCGGGGCCAGCGACGACATCACGTTGGTGTAGAGCATATCGAGGAACTTGCCCGCATCGGGGCCTTTCACCACGATCTTGCCGAGGGTCGAGGCATCGAGCAGCCCAACATTCTCGCGGGTGTTCACGACTTCGCGGTTCACCGCCGCTTCCACCGATTCACCTTTGCGCGGATAGGCATAGACCCTGCGCCAATGGCCAACCGGCTCCCAATCGGCGCCATGAGCGTCTTTCCAATCGTGCATCGGGGTGCGACGCAGCGGCTGGAACAGCTCGCCCCGCGCTTCGCCCGCGATAGCGCCAAAGCTGATCGGGGTGTAGGGCGGACGGAAGGTGGTGGTGCCGGTATTCGGGATCGGCCGATCAAGGGCTGCCGAAAGCACCGCCAGACCGTTGATATTGCTGACCTTGCCCTGATCGGTTGCCATGCCCAGTGTGGTGTAACGCTTGGTGTGCTCGACGCTTTCATAGCCCTCGCGCGCAGCGAGCTGCACATCGGAGACCTTCACGTCGTTCTGGAAATCGAGCCACATTTTGGCACGTTTCTCAGGCCCGGCATTGGCGGGCATCACCCAGACCGGCAGGATCAGCTGCATGTCTTCGGCCACGGCATTCGGCGCGGCTTTGCGATGGGCTTTGCCGCCCATGGCCTTGCCTGCCGCCTTGCCCGCGTCATGGGCGTCGGCCAGCACATCGGCCAGAGCCAGCGCGCCAGAGGCGGTCCCGGCGGGGATCACGAAGGCTGCGCCATCGGCGCCAGTCGGGGCGCGGTTCAGATCGGGGCGGAACATCGCGGCTGCGTCGTCCCAGGTGAGTTTGCCACCGCAATGCGACCACAGATGCACGACCGGCGACCAGCCACCCGACATCGCCACCGCATCGCAATCGAGATGCTCGCCCGCACCGCCTTCGCCGTCTTGCAGCGCAACGCTGACGCCGGTGACGACCTTGCCGCCCTCGACCTTGGCGATGCCACGGCCTTCCATCAGCCGGATACCAGCGGCACGGGCTTCTTTGGCCAGCGGGCCGTTCACTTCGGGCCGGGCATCGACGATAGCCACGACCTCGACCCCGGCCGCTTTCGCGGTCAGAGCGGTGCGATAGGCATCGTCGTTATTGGTGACCACGACCACGCGACGGCCCACGGCAACACCCCAGTTGACGAGGTAATCGCGGAAGGCCGAGGCCAGAACCACGCCGGGAATATCGTTGCCCGCAAACGAGAGCGGACGTTCCAGCGCGCCGGTGGCGGTGACGATCTGCCCGGTGCGAACCCGCCACAGACGGTGACGCGGAGCGCCGGTTGCGGGCTGGTGATCGCCCACCTGTTCGTAGCACAGCATATAGCCGTGATCGTAGACGCCCGAGGCCATCATCCGGCTGCGCAGGGTCACGTTCGGCGCGGCTTCCAGCTCGGCCAGAGCTGCGGCAATCCAGGCTTCGGCGGATTGCCCGTTGATCTCGCCGCCATCGACCGGGGCACGCCCGCCCCAATGCGCCGATTGCTCGATCAAAAGCACTTTCACGCCACTGGCGGCCGCCGAGCGCGCTGCGGCCAGACCGGCCACACCGCCGCCCACCACGACCACATCGTAATGCGCATAGAGGTATTCGTAGGTATCCACGTCGGACTGTTTCGGCGCTTTGCCGATGCCCGCCGATTGACGCACGAAGGGTTCGAACAGCTTCGCCCAGGCAAAGGGCGGCGCCATGAAGGTTTTGTAGTAGAACCCGGCCGGGAAGAACCGCGCGAGACGGTTGTTGATCGCGCCGATGTCGAATTCGAGCGAGGGCCAGTGGTTTTGGCTGACCGCTTCCAGTCCATCAAAGAGCTCGGTGGTGGTGGCGCGCTGATCCGGTTCGTAGCGCCCGCCCTGCCCGAGGCCGACCAGCGCGTTGGGCTCTTCCACGCCCGAGGCCAGAACCCCGCGCGGACGGTGATATTTGAAGCTGCGCCCCATCACCATCTGGCCCGAGGCCATCAGCGCCGAAGCCAGCGTATCGCCGGCAAAACCGCTGAGCTTGCGTCCGTTGAAGCGGAAGCTGACCGGCTGGGTGCGGTCGATCAAGCGGCCAATAGTTTCAAGCCGGGTGCTCATGCGGCGCCTCCGTGAGGTAGATTTTGTTTGGGCGCGGTCGAGCCGTGCCGGATGGCGGAAAGGCCGCTCATTTCCAGCCCTCCCAGCCCGGGACTTTTTTCTTGATCGCAGCCAGAAGATCGGCGGGCGGCTCGGGCGTCTGAGCCGAATAGGTGCCGTAGACTTCCAGCGTCATGGTGTTGCGCGCGGCAAGGAACCATTTGCCGCAGCCTGCAGCGTGGCGCCAGCGCTCGAAATGCACCCCTTTAGGGTTCTTGCGATCGAACAGATAGCTTTCGAAAGCCTCGTCGGAGGCACCCACGGTTGCGCGCTTCAGATGCGCTTCACCACCGGCTGCGAGCTCGGTTTCATCGGCTTTGATGCCGCAATAGGGGCAGGTCAGGATCAGCATGTCTAACTCCTAATGCGCAACGCCAGCGGCGACGCTTTCGTCGATGAACCGGCCTTCTTTGAAGCGGTTCAGACCGAAATCGGCGGCCAGAGGACCGGGGGCGTCTTTGGCCACCAGCTCGGCCATCGCCCAGCCGGAGCCGGGGATCGCCTTAAAGCCGCCGGTGCCCCAGCCGCAGTTGACATAAATGCCACCCACCGGGGTTTTCGACAGGATCGGCGAGCGGTCGCCGGTCATGTCGACGATCCCGCCCCATTGCCGCATCATTTTCAGCCGCGAGATGATCGGGAAGGTTTCGATCAGCGCGCGCACGGTTTCTTCCACATGGTGGAAGCTGCCGCGCTGGGTGAAGTTGTTGAACCCGTCGGTGCCGCCGCCGATCACCAGCTCGCCCTTGTCGGACTGGCTCATATAGCCGTGCACGGTGTTGGCCATCACCACCACGTCGATCGTCGGCTTGATCGGCTCGCTGACCAGCGCTTGCAGCGCCACGCTTTCGATCGGCAGACGGAAGCCAGCCATTTCGGCCAGCTCCGAGCTGTGCCCGGCGACGACCAGCGCCAGTTTGCCGGTTTCGATCCGGCCCTTGGTGGTATTCACCGCCTTGACCTGCCCGCCTTCGGTTTCAACCCCGGTGACGGCGCAGTTCTGGATGATGTCCATCCCCATCGCCGAACAGGCGCGGGCATAGCCCCAGGCCACGGCGTCGTGACGCGCGGTACCGCCGCGTTTTTGCAGCAGGCCGCCCAGAACCGGGTAGCGCGGCCCGTCGATATTGATGATCGGCACCAGCTCTTTCACCTGCTCCGGACCGATGAACTCGGTCGACACGCCCTGAAGCGCGTTGGCATGGGCGGTGCGCTGATAGCCGCGCACTTCGTGATGGGTCTGGGCCAGCATGATCAGCCCGCGCGGGCTGAACATGACGTTCATGTTCAGATCCTGGCTCATGGTCTCGTAAAGGCTGCGCGCCTTTTCGTAGATCGCCGCCGAGGGATCTTGCAGGTAGTTCGAGCGAATGATGGTGGTGTTGCGCCCGGTATTGCCGCCGCCCAGCCAACCCTTTTCGATCACGGCGACATTGGTGATGCCGTGATTCTTGCCAAGGTAATAGGCGGTCGCAAGGCCATGGCCGCCCGCGCCCACGACGATGGCGTCATAGCGCTTCTTGGGCTCGGGGCTGGCCCAGGCGCGTTCCCACCCGGAATGATAGCGCAGCGCCTCGCGGGCGATGGCGAATGCCGAATAACGTCTCATCCGAGTCCTCCGGGGCTGGTTCTTAACCGACTCATAGCGTTTCGTAACGCCGTGCCAAGACGATGAGCGGCCCAACAGAGACAAAATGCGACATCAAAGAATTGCGAGATCATGCCGGGGCGTGCGGGCGGGTCGTCGCAGGGGGTTCCAGATGGCCTCCGGCTTCTGTAGAGGAAAGGAAACGCTTTGGAGGGACCATGGGGTTCTGGATCTTGGCGGTTACCGCCGCCGCCGCCACGATTGCCATTCTGGGCTATGTTCTGCTGACCGCGCAAAACCGCGCCGCCGCGACGGCGGAATACGATATGCAGGTCTATCGCGACCAGCTGAAAGAGCTGGAGCGCGATCTGGCCCGGGGGGTGATCAGCCCGGAAGAAGCCGAGCGCACCAAAGTGGAAATCTCGCGCCGTTTGCTGGAGGCCGACCGCAAGGCTCAGGCTGGCGAAGACACTGCGCGCGCGCCGAAAGGGCTGACATGGCTGACCCTTGGCTTTGTTGGCGTGCTGGTCGTGGGTGGCAGCACGGCGCTTTACTATGACATGGGGGCGCCGGGCTATTGGGATTTGCCGATTGCAGGCCGGATCGAAGCGGCAAAGGTGTTGCGCGACTCGCGTCCGAGCCAGGCTGACGCCGAGGCACAGCAACCCGTCTGGGCCGGGCCACCGCCTGAGGCACCGCAGGACTATCTCGATCTGATCGACAAGCTGCGCGCCGCCGTGGCCGAACATCCGGACGATTTGCAGGGGCAGACGCTTCTGGCCTCGCATGAATCGCAACTGGGCAATTACCGGGCCGCCGAAGCGGCGATGCAACAGGTGCTGGCCCTTAAGGGCGATACGGCAACCGCTTCGGATTACTCGCAATACGTCGATCTTCTGGTGCTGGCGGCGGGGGGCTATGTCTCGCCCGAGGCCGAGCAAGCGATTGATGCGGCGATGGGGCTGGATGAAGACGACCCGGTGGCGCATTTCTATGCCGGGCTGATGTATGCCCAGACCGGGCGGCCCGATGTGGCCTTCCGGATCTGGCGCAATCTGCTTGAAAACTCCGATCCCACCGCGCCTTGGGTGGGGCCGATTTCGGCGCAGATCGAACAGCTCGCGGCGATGGCCGGGGTGGACTATACGCCGCCCGCCACCATGCCCGCCGGGGCGATGGGGGCCGGGCCGAGTGCGGCCGATATGGCCGCGGCGCAGGATATGAGCCCGGAAGACCGCGCCGCGATGATCAATGCGATGGTCAGCCAGCTGGAGGAACGTCTGGCCAGCGAAGGCGGCACTTCGGCGGAATGGGCCAAGCTGATCAATGCGCTGGTGGTGCAGGGCAATCTGGACCATGCGGCCGAGATCTGGGCCGAAGCGCAGATGCGCTTTGCCGATCATCCCGACGATCTGGCGGTGATCGACGCCGCCGCGCAACAGGCCGGTCTGTCGGCCCCAGCCGATCTGTCCGCCACACCGACCGACACGGCCCCTGCCCCGGCTGTGGATGACCAGACCGCGCAGATTCAGGCCCGGGTGCAACAGCTGTCTGACGAGCTGGTCAGCGCGGGCGGGCCGCCGGAGACATGGGCCGAGCTTCTGACCCTGCTGGGTCAGTTGGGCGACAGCGCCAATGCCAAGCTGGTCTGGACCGATGCGCAGAAGGTGTTTGCGGGTGATCCGGCTGCGCTGCAGCTGATCCGAGGCGCCGCTGCGGGTGCCGGGGCGCTGGAATGATCTACGACGACATCGCCGAGTTTGCCGCCCTGCTTGGCCCCGGCGTGGCGCTGGCCGGGCTGGATTACGGCGACAAGACCATTGGCGTTGCGGTTTCGGACGGGCTCAGGCAGGTGGCGACACCGCTGGAAACGATCCGGCGCAAGAAATTCACCGCCGATGCGGCGCGGCTGGCCGAAATCATCGAAAATCGCCGGATCGGCGGGCTGGTGCTGGGGCTGCCGCGCAATATGGATGGCAGCGAAGGACCGCGCTGCCAGTCGACCCGCGCCTTTGCCCGCAATCTCGACCGCACGCTGGGTCTGCCGATCACCTATTGGGATGAGCGTCTTTCGACCGTGGCCGCCGAACGGGCGCTGCTCGAGGCCGATACCTCGCGCGCGCGCCGGGCCGAGATCATCGACAACGTTGCTGCCAGCTACATCCTGCAAGGCGCGCTGGACCGGATGCGGCATCTATGACCGAGATCGCCTCGCCTTGTGTGAAACTCTGCGTGCTGCATCCCGAAAGCGGGTACTGCGTCGGCTGTCACCGGACGATGGAAGAAATCGCGGGCTGGACGCGCTTCAGCGACGCGGAACGCGCGGAAATCATGGCCACCCTGCCCATGCGGGAAGTCGAACACAAGCGCAGGCGCGGCGGCCGGGCCGCAAAGCACAGCCGCCGCAGCGGGGCGGACGCTCAGATATAATCCGAGCGCTGCAGTCCGTATTTCGCCATTTTCTCGTTGAGGGTCCGGCGTGGCAGGCACAGCTCGTCCATCACCCCGACAATCGACCCCTTGTGGCGACGCATGGTGTTGTCGATCAGCATCCGCTCGAAGGCTTCCACATATTCTTTCAGCGGCTTGCCTTCGCTGGTGATGGTCGCGGTCTGCACATCGTCATGGTCGTTCATCAGCAGCGACGAGATCGTGCCGGTGCCGCGACGGCTTTGCAGCACCGCGCGCTCGGCGATGTTGATGAGCTGGCGAATATTGCCCGGCCATGGCGCCTGCAACAGCTGCGCCGCCTCCTGCGCGGCCACGATCGGCGCGGCGCAACCGTATTCATCGGCGAACTGATCGGCAAAGCGGGTGAACAGGATCAGGATGTCTTCGCCCCGGCTTCTGAGCGGCGGCAGGGTGATCTTCATCTGCGCCAGCCGGTAGTAGAGATCGGTGCGCAGCGAGTCTTCGCAGGTGCGCCCGGCCTCCTGCATGTTGCAGATCGCAACCACGCGGGTTTCCGGCGGCGTGCCCTGTTCGTTGATCCAGGATAGAAGCCGCGCCTGCAGCCCGGCGGGCAGCGCTTCGATGCCTTCCAGCACCAGCGTACCGCCGCGCGCCTGTTCGACATAGGGCTGCTGACCGCCCTCTTCCATCGGGCCGAACAGCCGTGTGCCCAGATCGTCTTCGTCCTGCCCGTCAACCCGGACCACCACGAATTTGCGCCCGGCCTTGGCCCCGACCGCATGCAGCGCGTGAGCCACGAGGGTTTTGCCGGTGCCGGTTTCGCCGTCGATCAGCACATGGCCATCAGCCTGACCGAGATCGAGGATGTCTTCGCGCAGGCGCTCCATCACCGGCGAAGCGCCGATGAGCTTTTTCATGATCGTGCCGCCATCGCCCAACTCGCGGCGCAGAGCGCGGCCATCGAGCGTCATCCGGCGCGAGCGGGTGGCCTTCTTGGCCAGCTCGGTCATCCGGTCGGGGTTGAACGGCTTTTCAAGGAAATCATAGGCCCCGACCCGCATTGCCTCGACTGCCATCGGCACATCGCCGTGGCCGGTGATCATGATCACTGGAAGCGAGCTATCGAGGCTCATCAGTTTTTTCAGAAATTGCATCCCGTCCATGCCGGGCATCCGGATGTCGGAAATCACCGCGCCGGGATAATCCGGCCCAACGGTTTTCAGCGCCTCTTCGGCGGAGGGAAAAGTCTCGGTGTCGAAGCCCGACAGGGCGAGCCATTGGCTGATCGACTGCCGCATATCCTGTTCGTCATCGACGATTGCGATTTTCATTGCCTGTGCCATTGCTTATACCCTCTTGCCCCCTTGGGCGTTACGATCCGGGCTATCCCCCGAACCGGGCGCGCTCCGCTTATTCGGCGGCTTCGGCACCCGTCTGTTCATTCGTTTTATCACTTTTCAAGATAGGAAGCTCTACTTCAAATACAGCCCCCCCTTCGGAACCATTTCGAGCGGTTAACCGCCCACCGAGATCAGTGACGATCCCCGACGATATCGCCAGCCCCAGCCCAACCCCGTCGCCGGGGGATTTGGTGGTGTAGAAGGGCTCGAACAGCTTATCGAGATCTTCGGCCCCGGGGCCGTTATCGCGCACCGAAATCCGCGCCGTGTCGTCGTCGGCGGTGAGCAGAATGTCGACCTGCGGCGCATCGACCAGCTTGGTCGCGTCGATGGCGTTGCGCAGAAGGTTGATCAGCACCTGTTCCAGCCGCACCTTGTCGCCCTCGATCGTGACCGGGGCGCGCGGCACGTTGCGGGTGATGCGCACCTGACGGCGCTTGAGCTGCGGTTCCATCATGCTGAGCGCTGCCGAAACCGACTGGCGCACGTCGATGGGTTCGAAGGCATCACCCCCCTTACGGGCATAGGATTTGAGCTGGCGGGTGATCGCGCCCATCCGGTCGATCAGATCGTCGATGCGCTGGAAGGAGCTCAGCGCTTCTTCGGGGCGTTTGCGCTGTAACAGGAGCTTCGCCCCGGCCAGATAGGTTTTCATCGCCGCCAGTGGCTGGTTCAGCTCATGGCTGACCGCCGCCGACATTTCGCCAAGGGCCGCCAGCTTGGAGCTTTGCGCCAGCGTCTGCTCGGCCACTTGCAGGTTGGCCTCGGCCTTTTTGCGCTCGGCCACCTCGCGGCTCAGCGCATCGTTGAGCTTGCGCAACTCGGCAGATTCGAGCTGGAAGAACAGCGAGCGCGAGGTGGCGCGACGGCTGATCACGTAGAACACCATCGCCAGCAGTATGGCGAAGCCCATGATTTCAAGCGCCAGAACGCCGTTCACCCGCTCACGCACCGAGGTGTAGGCGGTGAAAGAGGTCATCCGCCAGCCCTGGAACGGAATGCGCACGGTTTGGCGGATCACCGAATTGCCAGCAAAGAGCGCATCGCCCGGCAGCGAGGCCCAGCGGGCGGTGGCCCGGATGCCGCGTTCGATCGCCTGGTTCGCGGGCACCGAGAGCAGCGCGTCGAGCTCGTTCTGTGCGCGCCATTTCGGTTCGGTGGTCAGGATGATCCGGCCTTCACTGTCGGTCACCATGACGGCATCGGAAATGCCCGCCCAGCTGCTTTCGAACTTGCCGAGATCGACCTCGACCACGATCACCCCGATCAGCCCGCCGGAAACCTGAATCTTGCGCGCATAGGTGAAGCCAAAGGCGCCGGTTTCGAGCTGGGCAACGGTAAAGACCGTATCGGACGAGCGCATCGCATTGACGAAATAGGGCGCGCTGCGATTGGTGGAGCCGAGTTTTTCGCGATTGGTCGCGGCCACCACGCGCCCGGTCTCATCCAGAAGCAGCAGGGCTGCCGCGCCGATTTCATCGCGATAGGTGATCAGTCGCGCCGAGGAGGCCGAGTAATCTTTCGAATTCAGCGCCCCGATCAGCGCCGGATCGCGCGAGAGCAGCAGCGGTACCACCGAATTGCGTTGCAGCTCCGACATCAGGTTGCCGGAATAGAGCGCCAGCCGCAGCTCGGCACGCGAGCGGGTGGTTTCGGTGTAGCGCCGGGTCAGCCAATCATTCGAAACCCAGATCACCACCGCCGCGATCGAGACCAGCAGCAGAAGCACCAGCCGCAAACGCATCGACATCCGCTGTCGTGGGCGGGTGGCGGGTGCTTTTTCCGATGTCTCAGGCGCTACAGGCGCGTTGGGTCTGGCCATGGGGCGAGAATACACCTGTGGCGGGGCGACCTACAAGTCAGGCCGAGACCAGCGCCTCGGTGAGCGAGCGGAACATTGCCACCCCGTCGGTGCCGCCATGCAGCGCGTCCACCGCGCGTTCGGGATGCGGCATCATGCCGAGCACCCGGCGATTGGCCGAGAGCACCCCGGCAATATCGGCCACCGAGCCGTTGGGATTATCGCTATAGGTGAAGGCAATCCGGTCTTCGCCGCGCAGGGTGGCGAGGGTTTCGGCGTCGATGTTGTAATTGCCATCGTGATGCGCCACCGGCACCGTTATCACCTGCCCCTTGTCATAGCCCGAGGTAAAGGCGCTGTCAGTGGTTTCCACTTTCAGATCAACGGGTTTGCAGATGAATTTGAGATTGGCATTGCGCATCAGCGCGCCCGGCAGCAGGCCGGTTTCGGTGAGCACCTGAAAGCCGTTGCAGACCCCCAGCACATAGCCGCCGCGCCCGGCATGGGCCGCAATGCTTTGCGAGATCGGCGATTTCGCCGCGATGGCGCCGCAGCGCAGGTAATCGCCAAAGGAAAAGCCGCCCGGAATGCCGACGATGTCGGTGCCTTCGGGCAGGTGATCGTCCTTGTGCCAGACCATGGTCACATCGGCGCCAGCCCGCTCAAAGGCGGTGGCAAGGTCGCGGTCGCAATTCGAGCCGGGGAAAACAATGACGGCGGCTTTCATCTGGACAGTCCTTTCAGCGGCTGAAGTCGGTGATCACGGCCACGCCCGGAGGGGTCGGACCGTCAAAGGCGGCAAGCTCGGCGGAAACGTCGGACAGGGCGACGCGCCGGGCGATCAGCGGGTTGAGGTCGACATGACCGCCCGCGATCAGATTGAAAAGGCTCGGGTAGCGATGCCCCGGCATCCCACGGGTGCCGAACAGGGCGAGCTGGCCGGAATAGAGCACATCCCAAGGCAGGGTCATGTTGGTGTGTTCGCCGGCGGGCATACCGATCTGCACCATCCGACCAAGTTTGCGCAGCGATCTCATAGCGTTGATCGTGGTCGCCTCGATCCCCAGCGCTTCGACGGCCACATGCGCGCCGCCGCCGGTGGCGGCTTTGAGCTGGTCGAGCACATCCGGCGCGGCGGCGTTCAGCACCAGATCGGCGCCCAGCTCGCTGGCATAATCAAGCTTGGCTTCGACCACGTCCATCACCGCGACCCGCGCGCCCAGCGCCCGGCCCAGAAGCAGGGCCGACAGCCCGACCCCGCCTGCGCCCCAGACCGCCAGCCACTCGCCGGGGGCAAGCGCGGCACGGTCGGTCAGCGCCTGCCAGGCGGTGGTGACGCGGCAACCGAGGGAGGCGGCCAGCGCCGGATCCATCCCCTCGGGCAGAGCCGCGAGATTGGCATCGGCATGGGGCACTGCGATCATCTCGGCAAAGGCCCCGGCTTGCGTGAAGCCCGGCACCGCCTGACTGGCGCAGATGGTCTGATGACCGGCGGCGCAATCGGGGCATTGCCCGCAGGCCAGAATGAAGGGGGCAATCACCCGGTCGCCGGGCACCCAGCTGCGCACGGCAGAACCAACCGCAAGCACTTCACCGCAATATTCGTGTCCGGGCACATGCGGCAGCGAAACGTCGGAATCGGCGCCAGTCCAGGCGTGCCAGTCAGACCGGCAGATACCGCAGGCCAGAAGCCGCAGCACCACACCATCTTCGGGGCAGTCCGGATCGGGCAGATCGACCAGCTTGAGCGGTTCACGCCAGCCGGTGAGTTGCGCAGCCAGCATGGGTCAGAGCACCTTTACGGCGTAGCTTTCGATGACCGTATTGGCGAGCAGCTTTTCGCACATGTCGCGGGCCGTAGCTTCGGCCTTGGCAGCATCGGTTTCGGCCAGATCGAGCTCGATCACCTTGCCCTGACGCACGCCTTCAACGCCGTCGAACCCGAGCGAGCCCAGCGCGTGACGCACGGCTTCCCCCTGCGGGTCGAGAACCCCGTTTTTCAGCATGACATCGACACGGACTTTCATCGGCTAGCTCCCAGGTTTTCTGTCGCAACAGCACGGCAAACAGATATCGGCGGATTTCACCCGCTGATACCCCTGATAGCCAGGTCAGGCAAGATGCCCACCACAGCAATTCCTGCGGTTTCGGCGCAATTCGGCCCCAGCGCGATTTTCGCGAAGATGCTGAATTTGCGCCACCAGATGGCCGCATTCCCCGCCGATGGAATGGTTAACGATCCGTTAACCTTAACGCGTGCGCAGATTCCGAGAGAACATGGCCTCGACCAACCTGATCATCAACGGCACCTTCTCTGCCCAGAGCAGCGGCTGGACAGGGACCGATCTTGAGACCACCTACGCCGAAAACTCCTATCTTTATAACGGTTCGGGCAATGCTGTGTCCGAGATGGACGGGCATGGTGGCCAGACCACGGTGATGGAGCAGAGCTTCACCGTTACCGATCCGATAGCCACCACGGTGAGTGTCGATTCCGCCCTGCGGGTTGAGTCTCTGGGCAATGCCGGGGTCGAAGGCTTCACCATCGACGTGCTCGACAGCAACGGCACGGTGATTGCCACCACCTCGGTAACCCCGACCGACGCGACCTGGACCACCTATACGCTGCCAGTCACCTTTGCCTCGGCGGGCACCTATACATTGCGCTTTACCGAGCTGGGGGTGGATGACAGCCTTGGCGCGATCATCGACAATGTATCGATCCTGACCTGTTTCGTCGAAGGCACGCTGATCGCGACCCCGAATGGTCCGCGCAGGATCGAAAGCCTGCAACCCGGCGATCTGATCAACACGACCGAAGGGCCGCGCCCGCTGCGCTGGAAGGGCATGACCCCGGTGGATTGGGCCGAGATGCGGGCCAATCCGAAGCGCCGCCCGATCCGCATTCGCGCAGGCGCACTGGGCGGCGGGATGCCGCATCAGGATCTCTTGGTCTCGCGCCAGCACCGGATGCTGGCCGCCAACCCGGTGGCACAGCGGATGACCGGCGCCGATGAAGTGCTGATCGCCGCCATCGCTCTGACCGAAATGCCGGGGATCGAGATCTGCCTGCCCGAGGGCAACGTCACCTATTATCACCTGCTGTTTGACCGCCACGCCATCATCACCGCCAATGGCGCGCCGTCGGAATCGCTGCTGCTCGGGCCCTATAGCCGCACCATGCTGGGCGCGGCGGCGTTGGACGAGATTGCCCGCATCCTGCCCGGCGCGCTGAGGCCCGGCGCCCCGACCACCTGCCCGGCGCGGCTGGTGCCGCCCCTGAAGGTTCAGAAATCTCTGGCACGGCGTCTGGCAAAAAATGAAAAGCCCCTGCTATCGGCAGAGGCTTTGACCACGCGCCTATCGGCCGTGGCGTGACACACCGGCGCGCGAAACATCCCGCGCGCCGCTGCAGGATCAGTTGATCAGCGTCGGTTTCGGCGCGTGGGTCACGTTCGAGGGCAGCACGCCCAGACGACGGGCCACCTCGGTATAGGCATCGGTGAGGTTGCCCAGATCGCGGCGGAACACGTCTTTGTCGAGCTTCTGGCCGGTTTCGATATCCCAGAGGCGGCAGCTGTCGGGGCTGATTTCGTCGGCCACGATCAGCCGCATGAAATCGCCATCCCAGATCCGACCGATCTCGATCTTGAAATCCACCAGTTTGATGCCGACGCCGAACATCACGCCCGACATGAAATCGTTCACCCGGAGCGCCAGCGCAACGATGTCGTCGAGATCCTGCTGCGAGGCCCAGCCGAAAGCGATGATGTATTCTTCCGGCACCAGCGGATCGCCGAGCGCGTCGTCCTTGTAGGAAAACTCGACAATCGGACGCGGCAGCGGCGTGCCTTCTTCGATCCCCAGCCGTTTGGCCATCGACCCGGCAGCGAAATTGCGCACGATCACTTCCAGCGGGATGATCTCGACCTGACGGATCAGCTGTTCGCGCATGTTCAGGCGTTTGATGAAATGGGTCGGCACGCCAAGATTGCCCAGCCCGGTCATGAAGAACTCGCTCAGACGGTTGTTGAGCACGCCTTTACCCTCGACGGTCGCCCGTTTCTCGGCGTTGAACGCGGTGGCGTCATCCTTGAAATATTGCACAAGGGTGCCGGGCTCGGGGCCCTCATAGAGAATCTTGGCTTTGCCTTCGTAAAGTTTCTTGCGTCGTGCCATGGAAATCCCTTTGCCGCGCGGAGGCGGACCAGCCGCCTTTTCCGCGCGTATAGTGCAACAGGAACTAGCCCGCAAGCATACGCCGCCCCGGCTTTTGGCCAGCGATTTTGCCATGATTGCGCTCACTGTCTTGCCTGCGAGGCGAGGGACAGGCATATGAAAGGTGAGGAAGAAGCAAGGGACCTTTCCATGACCACCTTCGACAACCGCGAAAATGCCTTTGAAAACATGTTCGCGCATGATCAGGAAATGAACTTCAAAGCCGAAGCCCGCTGCAACAAGCAGCTGGCGCTCTGGGCGGCGGACAAGCTGGGCAAATCGGGCGACGATGTCGATGCCTATGTGGCCGCAGTGATCCACAGCGACTTTGAAGAAGCCGGGCACGAAGACGTGATCCGCAAGGTCGCCGGCGATCTGGGCGAGCTGTCTTCGGAAGCGGACGTTCGTGCCAAACGCGCCGAACTGCTGGAAGCGGTGCGCGCGGCAATCGTCAGCGAACAAAAGTAAGCGGCCTTCCGGGCCGGACGGCGCGTCACGGTAGAACCCGGCGCGACGCGGACCGGCGCCATGAGATCAAGACATGCGGATGCCCGGGCGCCGCATGTCTTTTTTTATGCCCCCTGCCCTTTGCCCTGCCCCGTTTCCCAGGTCCTGTTTCCCCGAGGGCGACGGATCGCCGCTCATGATCTTCATGAAGCAATCAGATTTGCGTGGCGGCGGTTTTTCTGGCAGGTAGCGCGCAGTATATTTCAGGAAAGGCCTTCCCATGCCCCACACCAATGCGCTGAGCCGTCTGCTGGCAGAAAAAGAGTGGCTGATGGCCGATGGCGCCACCGGCACCACGCTGTTCAACATGGGGCTGAGCTCGGGCGAAGCGCCGGAGCTGTGGAACGTGTCGGAACCCGACAAGATCCGCGCGCTCTACCAAGGGGCCGTCGATTCGGGATCGGACCTCTTCCTGACCAACTCGTTCGGGGGCACGGCTGCCCGGTTGAAGCTGCATAATGCCCAAACCCGCGTCGGCGAGCTGAACCGCATCGCCGCCGAGCTGGGCCGCGAAGTCGCCGATGCCGCAGGGCGCACGGTGATCGTGGCGGGCTCGATGGGGCCGACCGGCGAGATCATGGAGCCGATGGGCCCCCTGAGCTTTGACGGTGCGGTTGAGATGTTCCACGAACAGGCCGAAGCGCTGAAAGCGGGCGGCGTTGATGTGCTATGGGCCGAAACCATTTCCTCGCTCGACGAATACAAGGCCGCCGCGCGAGCTGCCGAGCTGGCCGGAATGCCGTGGTGCGGCACGATGAGCTTTGACACGGCCGGACGCACGATGATGGGCGTCACCTCGACCGATCTGGCCTCGGCGGTGGAAACCCTGCCCAACCCGCCGATCGGCTTTGGCGCCAATTGCGGTGTGGGCGCTTCGGACCTGTTGCGCACCATTCTGGGCTTTGCCGCCTCGGGCACCGAGCGCCCGATCATCGCCAAGGGCAATGCCGGTATCCCGAAATACGTGCACGGGCACATCCATTACGACGGCACGCCCGAGCTGATGGGCGAATATGCGGTGCTGGCGCGCGATTGCGGCGCCAAGATCATCGGCGGCTGCTGCGGCACCACCCCGGAGCATCTGGTGGCCATGCGCGCGGCGCTGGACAGCCGCCCCATCGCCAGCAGCAAACCGACGCTGGACGAGATCACCGCCAAGCTTGGTGGCTTCTCGTCAAGCAGCGATGGCACCAACCCGGATGACGATGCCCCGAAACGCGAGCGTCGCGGGCGTCGCCATACGAGCTGACGACAGACGGCATAGCAGAAACGAAAAGTCGCCCCTTGGGGCGACTTTTTTTGTGAAGACAGAACGGGTAAGCGACGTCGCCTGAAAGGCGGAGGAGCGCCTGCGCTATTCGTCGGCGAACCAGTCGCGGTTGGCGTCGCGGATGCGGTGGATCTGTTCGAGTATCCGCGTCAGGTGGCGACGCATTTCAGCCGCCGCAGCGTCCGGATCGCCGGTGCGCAAAGCGGCCAGAACCCGCAGATGGTCTTCCCAGGCATCGCGCGAGGCAAAGCTGAGGGAGAGCATCCGCACCCGGTCCATATGGCCTTTGTTCTCGGCGATCAGCTCCCAGGCGAAGCCGAGCCCGGCGCGCTGACAGATCTCGCGGTGGAACTGGTCATCCAACTCGTGAAAGGCGCGGTGATTGTCAGCGTTCACGCTCGCCTCCTGCGCCTGAAGGATCGCGTCCAGCGCCTCCAGATCGGCCTCACTCAGCCGGGTTGCCGCGGCGCGGATCACCTCAAGCTCCAGCGCCGTGCGGATGAACCGGGCTTGCAGCACCGCCGCCGAGGAAATCAGCGACACCGTGGTGGCCCGCTGCGGACGGATCAGCAGAAAGCCCATTTTCGACAGCCGGTAGAACGCATCGCGCACCGGCTGGCGCGACACCCCCATCGCCTTGGCCACTTCGACCTCTGACAGCTTCGCACCGGGCTTCAGTTCCAGCGACAAAATCTGGCGGTTCAGCTCGTCAAACACCTGATCGGCCACCGACGGGCGGGCGGTCAGATCAATCTGCGGCAGGCTGACAGGATCGGTCATCGGCTTTCCCCATTGACGAAGAGCATACTAGCATATTAGTCTATTAGTGCGAAACTTGTCCATCCGCGAGCGTTTAACAGGGGGAGAACGCGGATACTATGGCACTTCTGGATGCAGATCGGCTTTTTCCCATAGAGTCACGGACGCGGGGCCTTGCCCGGGCGCTGTATGAAACGGTGGCGGATGCCCCGATCGTGTCGCCGCATGGCCATACCGATCCGCGCTGGTTTGCCGAAAACCAGCCTTTCCCCGACCCGGCGCAACTGTTCGTGGTGCCCGATCATTATGTGTTTCGGATGCTGCACAGCCAGGGCGTGAAGCTGGAAGATATGGGCGTGCCGCGGTTGGATGGCGGGCCGGTTGAGACCGATCCGCGCAAGATCTGGCACCTGTTTGCCGAACATTATCACCTGCTGCGCGCCACGCCCTCGCGGATGTGGCTGGACCATTCCTTCCAGCATGTTTTCGGGTTTGATGTGCCGCTCTCGGCAGACACGGCCGACATGTATTACGACCACATCGCCCAGTGTCTGGCTCAGCCGGACTACCGCCCCCGGGCGCTGTTCGAGCGCTTCAATATCGAGGTCATCGCCACCACCGAGGGGCCGCTGGACGATCTGAAATGGCACAAGATGCTGGGGGAAAGCGGCTGGAGCGGCCGGGTGATCACCGCCTATCGGCCCGACCCGGTGACCGACCCGGATTTCGCCGAGTTTCAGGAAAACATCGAGCAATTCTGTGCGCTTGGCGGGCAAAGCGGCACCTCTTGGAGTGACTATCGGGCCGCCCACCGCGACCGGCGGGCCTATTTCAAGCGCTATGGAGCGACCTCCACCGATCATGGCCACCCCACCGCGCGCACCGAAAATCTGCCCGAGGCCGAGGCGGCCGCGCTCTATGACAAGGTGCTGTCGGGCAAGGCGGATGCGGACGAGCGCGAGGCCTTCCGGGGCCAGATGCTGACCGAAATGGCGAAGATGAGCCTTGAGGACGGGCTGGTGATGCAGATCCATCCCGGCGCCTATCGCAACCATTCCGGCCCGGTTCTGGCCCGCCATGGCCGCGACAAGGGTTATGACATCCCGACCCGCACCGATTACGTGCGTGCGCTGGCGCCGCTTCTGAGCGCGGTTGGCGAGGAGCCCCAGCTCACCATCATCCTGTTTACGCTTGATGAAACCGCCTATGCCCGCGAGCTGGCACCGCTGGCGGGGGTCTATCCGGCGCTGAAACTCGGCCCGGCTTGGTGGTTCCATGACAGCCCGGAAGGGATGCGGCGCTACCGCGAGATGACCACCGAAACCGCCGGTTTCTACAACACTGTCGGTTTCAACGACGATACCCGCGCCTTTACCTCGATCCCGGCCCGCCATGACGTGGCGCGACGGGTCGATGCGGGCTTCCTCGCCACGCTGGTCGCCACCGGGCGGCTGCGCGAGGACGAGGCTTACGAGGTCATGGAGGACCTCGCACACCGGCTTGCACGTCAAGCCTATCGGCTCTGATGAGCCAATCCAGGGAGGATACAATGAAACAACTGACAACCTTTGCCACATTGATGGCTGGTGTTGCCTTCGCAGGCGGAGCTTTTGCCTGCGACGTGACACTGCGCTCATCCGATACGCACCCCGACGGGTATCCCACCGTGGAGGCGGTGAAATACATGGGGCAGCTGGTGGAAGAGCGCACCGATGGCCGCATCTGCGTCGAAGTCTACCACTCGGCACAGCTGGGTGAGGAAAAGGACTCGATCGAACAGACCCAGTTCGGGGTGATCGACCTCGACCGCGTTTCGCTCGGGCCGTTCAACAACATCATCCCGGAAACCCAAATTCCGTCGCTGCCCTATATCTTCCGTTCGGTCGATCACATGCACCATGTGATGGATGGCCCGATCGGGCAGGAAATCCTCGACGCCTTCGCCCCGCATGACCTGATCGGTCTGGCCTTCTACGATGGCGGCTCGCGGTCGTTCTACAACAGCGATCACCCGATCAAATCCATGGCGGACCTTGCCGGGATGAAATTCCGGGTGATGCAATCGGATCTGTTCGTCGACATGGTCTCGGCGGTTGGCGCCAATGCCACCCCGATGCCCTATGGCGAGGTCTATTCCTCGATCCAGACCGGCGTGATCGACGGGGCCGAAAACAACTGGCCGTCGTTCGAAAGCTCGGGGCATTTTGAAGTTGCAGGCTACTATACGCTCGACGAGCACCTGATCGTGCCCGAAGTGCTGGTGATGTCGAAGGTCTCTTGGGACAAGCTCGATGCGGCGGATCAGGCGATCCTGCGCGATGCGGCCAAGGAAAGCGTCGGCAAGATGCGCGAGCTTTGGACGGCGCGTGAAGCCGAATCCGAAGCCAAGGTGCTCGCGGCCGGCGTGCAGGTGATCAAGGACATCGACAAGACCCCCTTCATCGAAGCGATGGTGCCGGTTTACGAGAAATACGTGACCACGCCCGAGCTGAAGGATCTGGTTGCCCGCATTCAGGCCACCGAATGATCAACTGACACTTGCGGCGCGCGGAGGCTCTCTGCGCGCCGCGCTGTTTCTTGGGAGGTGGCGGCCGTGCAGGCAACCATGATGCGCATTGCGCACTATACCAATCTGCTGGGGCGCGCCGGGCTCTGGGTGTCGGCGGCGGGCGTGGTTTTGATGACCGTGATCATCTTCGCTCAGGTCTTCGTGCGCTACGTGCTCAATTCCTCGCTGCCTTGGACCGAACCGGGCGCAGTGATGATCATGGGCTGGTTCATCTTTCTGGGCGCTGCCGTCGGGGTACGGGAAGGCTATCATCTGGCCTTTGACGTGCTGCTTTACGTGGTGCCGCGCTGGATGAAACTGGTGCTCTATTCGATCTCCGATCTGGTGGTCATGGCCTTCGCCTCGGGCATGGTCTTCTACGGGCTGAAGCTCGCCGAAAAAACCGCGCATAACAAACTGCCCTCGCTGGGCATTTCCGGCGCCTTCGATTTCATGCCGCTGGTCTTTGGCGGTGCTCTGATGATCATCTTCAGCGTTGAGCGGCTGGCGCGGCGCGCCGCAGGCCTGCCGACCGCCCGCTTTGGCGATGACGCCGATCCCAATGGCGGCCCCGGCGCCACCCGGCCGCAGGAGGGCTGACCATGGAGCTTTGGATCCTTTTCGGAACCTTCACCTTTCTCTTGCTGATCGGCACGCCGGTGGCGTTCTGCCTCGGGGCTTCGTCCTTTGCCACGGTGCTCTATCTCGGCCTGCCGCCGGTGGTGGTGTTTCAGCGGCTGAATTCCGGCGTTTCGGTCTTCGTGCTGATGGCGATCCCGTTCTTCGTTTATGCGGGCGACCTGATGGTGCGCGGCGATATTGCCCGAAGGCTGGTGGCCTTAGCCGGTGCCCTTGTCGGCCATTTCAAGGGCGGGCTGGGACAGGTGAACATTCTGGCTTCGGTGATGTTCGGCGGCGTGTCCGGATCGGCGGCGGCGGATGCCAGCGCTGTCGGCGGGCTGATGGTGCCGCAGATGCGAGAGCGTGGCTACGGCGTTGATTACGCGGTAGATATCACCGTGGTCGCGGCGATCATCGCGCTGATGATCCCGCCCAGCCACAACATGATCATCTATTCGATCGCGGCGGGGGGCAAAATCTCGATTGCCGATCTGTTCACCGCCGGGATCATTCCCGGTCTGATCCTCGCGCTGTCGCTGATGGTCGCCGCCTATCTTGTCGCCTCGCGTCGCGGCTACCCGACCGAGCCCTATCCGGGCCGCCGGGCATTGGGGCAGCTGTTCTGGTCGGCCGCCCCCGGATTGATCCTTGTGGCGATCATCTTTGGCGGCGTCCGCTCCGGGATTTTCACCGCCTCGGAAAGCTCCAACATCGCAGTGGTTTATGCGCTTTTCGTCACGCTCTTTGTCTACCGCTCGCTGGGCTGGACGGAATTTGTCGAAGCCACGATGGGCGCGGTGAAGACCACGGCGATGGTGCTGATGGTGATCGGGTCGGCCGCCGCCTTCGGTTGGCTTCTGGCCTATCTTCAGGTGCCGACCCGGCTTGTGCATGTGCTTGAGGGTATCTCGAAAAACCCGCTGGTGATCATGCTGATGATCAATGTGGTGCTGCTGGTTCTGGGGACGTTCATGGACATGTCGCCGCTCATTGTGATCACCACGCCGATCTTCCTGCCTGTGGCCACCCATTTCGGCGTCGATCCGGTGCAGTTCGGGGTGATCCTGGTGCTGAACCTTGGCATTGGCCTGTGTACCCCGCCGGTGGGCGCCGTGCTCTTCGTCGGCTGCGCCGTAGGCAAGGTGCCGATCTGGACGGTGATGCGCTCGATCTGGCCGTTTTATGCGGCGGCGGTCTTTACCCTGCTGCTGGTCACCTATGTTCCGGCCCTGTCGCTGTGGCTGCCGGCGCTGTTTCACTAGGAGGGGGAAATGCAGGCCATTTCCGGTAAATCGGGGCGCTTTTGCTACAGGGGTGATGAAAAAAGTTTTCTGGTTGAGGCGGGTGCGCGTTTTGTTATCCCAAGGGGAGCGGTGCTTGGAGGTTGTGCCTTGAGCCGGACAAACTGATCGACAGATTCCCGCCGCGCCGCGACGATTTTCTCTGAAAGGATACGTTATGCTGAGTGTTGAAACCCGCCACGCCGTTCATGCCGACCACGCCAAGGGCATGGACACGGAAACGCTGCGCAAGCACTTCCTGGCGCAGGGGCTGTTTGCCGATGGCGAAATCCGCCTGGTCTATACCCATTACGACCGTTTCACTCTGGGCGGCGCAGTGCCCGCCGGGGGCAGCCTGACGCTGGGCAAGGTTGAAGAAACCAAGACCGCCGACTTCCTTGAGCGCCGCGAGCTGGGCGTGGTGAATATCGGCGAGACCGGCACTGTCAGCGCGGGCGGCGAAAGCTGGGTGCTGGAAAAGGGCGATGTGCTCTATCTGGGGCGCGGTGCCGGGCCGGTGACGTTTGAAGGCAATGGTCGCTTCTACCTCACCTCGGCCCCGGCCCATGCCACCTTCCCCAACAAGCTGGTGAAGATCGGCGAAGCGGCGAAGCTGGAGCTGGGGGCCTCGGAAACCTCCAACAAGCGCGTGATCTATCAGTTCATCCATCCGCTGGTGATGGAAAGCTGCCAGCTGATCCTTGGCTATACCCAACTGGTGGATGGTTCGGTCTGGAACACCATGCCCGCCCATACCCATGACCGGCGGATGGAAGCCTATCTCTATTGGGGCATGGCCCCGGAAGCCCGCGTGATGCATTTCATGGGCGAACCCACCGAAACCCGGCACCTTGTCGTGGCCAATGAAGAGGCGGCGATCAGTCCGACCTGGTCGATCCATGCCGGGGCCGGGATCGGGGCCTATACCTTCATCTGGGCGATGGCGGGCGACAATGTCGACTACACCGATATGGACTTCCATCAGCCGGGGGATCTGAAATGAACAGCTATTCCCTTGCCGGTCGCCGCGCACTGGTGACCGGCGCCAATACCGGCATTGGCGCGGCGATTGCGGTGGCGCTGGCCCGTCAGGGTGCGCGGGTCAGCTGCGCCGGGCGGCGGACCTGCGATGAGACCGTGGCCACAATCGAAGCCGCCGGGGGCGAGGCCGAGAGTATCGCACTCGATTTCGCCGATCCGATGGCGGCGAAGGGTGTGTTTGCCGGGGAAGGCTATTCGATCCTCGTCAACAATGCCGGGATCATCCGGCGCAATGACAGCCTCGATTTCAGCGAAGAAGACTGGGACGCGGTGATCGACGTGAACCTGAAGGCGCTGTTCTTCACCACGCAGGCCTTTGCCAAGGCCGCGCTGGCCGAGGGCAGCATTCCGGCGGCGGTGGTGAATATCGCCTCGCTTCTGAGCTTTCAGGGCGGCATTCGCGTGCCGTCTTATACCGCGTCGAAACATGGCGTGGCCGGGCTGACCAAGGTGCTGGCGAATGAATGGGCGGCGAAGGGCATCAATGTGAACGCCATCGCGCCCGGCTATATCGCCACCAACAACACAGAAGCGCTGCGCGCGGATGCGGCGCGGAACAAGGCGATCCTAGAACGTATCCCCGCGGGCCGCTGGGGCGACCCGGAAGACATCGCCGGAACCGCCGCGTTTCTGGCATCCCCCGCCGCGCGCTACATCCATGGCGCGGTGATCAATGTCGATGGAGGCTGGCTTGCCCGCTGACCGGCTCACCCGCCACTCCCCCGCGCCCGAACATGGCATCGTCCATCTCGGGCTCGGGGCGTTTTTCCGCGCCCATGGCGCGATCTATACCGAAGAGGCCATCGCCGCTTCGGGCGGGGCCTGGGGGATTACCGGCGTCTCGCTGCGCCACCCGGATATCCGCGACGCGCTGATGCCGCAGGGCGGCAGCTATTTCGCGCTGGAACTGGCCCCTGAGGGCGAGACCCTACGCCAGATCGGGGTGGTGCGCGATGTGCTGGTGGCGCCGGAAGACCCGGAAGCGGTGCTGGCGCTGATGGCCGATCCGGCCACGCGGATCGTGTCGCTGACCGTCACCGAAAAGGGCTATTGCCACGAACCGTCCAGCGGCAGGCTGAACCGCGCGCATCCCGATATCGAGCACGATATTGCGGCACCCCTGCCCCGCTCGGCCCCCGGTTTTCTGGTGCGCGCGCTGGAGCGGCGGCGGGCGGCGGTGCTTGCCCCCTTCACCGTTCTGAGCTGCGATAACCTGCCGAATAATGGCCGCGTCGTACGCGCGGTGGTGCTGGCGCTGGCGGGCGAGATTGACCCCGGCCTTGCGGCATGGATCGAAGCGGAGGGACGCTTTCCCTCGACCATGGTCGACCGGATCGTGCCCGCCACCAAGACCGAAGACATTGCCCGGATCGAGGCGATGAGCGGTCAGCATGACGCCGCCCCGGTGGTGCATGAGCCCTTCCGGCAATGGGTGATCGAGGATGATTTCGTCGGCGGCACGCGGCCCGATTGGGCGGCTGCCGGAGCCGAGCTGGTGGCAGATGTGACGCCCTATGAGCATATGAAGCTGCGGATGCTCAACGGCACCCATTCGCCGCTGGCCTATCTGGGCTATCTGGCCGGGCATGAGACCATTTCCGATTGCATGGGCGATCCGGCCTTTGATCGCTTCGTTTCCTATCTATGGCAGTCCGAGATCATCCCGGCGCTGACCCCGCCGCCGGGCGTGTCGCTGGCCGATTACGCCAGCGCCCTGCACGCCCGCTATGCCAACCCGGCGATCCGGCATCTGACCTGGCAGATCGCCATGGATGGCAGCCAGAAACTGCCGCAGCGCATTCTGGGCACAGTGGGCGAGAGCCTCGCGGCCGGGCGCGCGGTGCCGGGGCTGATGCTCGCGATTGCCGCCTGGATGCGGTACGTGGGTGGGGTCGATGAACAGGGCGCGCCGATTGATGTGCGCGACCCGCTGGCTAATGAATTGCGGGCGCTGTCGGACAGCGCCGACAGCCCGGCGGGCAAGGTGGCAGCACTGTTGAGCCTGCGCGCGGTGTTCCCGGCAGAGCTGGCCCCTGCCCTGCAAGGCCCTGTGACCGCCGCCTATGAGGCGTTGATCGAAAACGGCGCGCGCGGCGCTGTGGAAGAGGTTGTGAAATGATCGAAACCTGGCGCTGGTACGGCCCCGATTACGACAAGATCAGCCTTGAGGAAGTGGTGCAGACCGGGGCGGCGGGCATCGTCAACGCCCTGCATGAAATCCCCTATGGCGAGGTCTGGCCGCGTGCGGCGATTGCGGCGCGGCGAACGATGATCGAAGCGGCGGGGCTGCGCTGGAGCGTGGTCGAAAGCCTGCCGGTGCATGAACGCATCAAGCGTGGCGAGGGCGATCTTACGGGCCTGTTCGCCAACTACCGCCAGTCGATGGCCAATCTGGCCGCCGAGGGCGTGACGGTGATCTGCTACAATTTCATGCCGCTGCTGGATTGGACGCGCACCGATCTGAGATACCCGACCGCAAGCGGCAGCACCTGCCTGCGCTTTGAGGCGCATAAGATGGCGGCGTTCGAGCTTCACATGCTGGGGCGAGAGGCTGCCGAGGCGGATTATCTGCCCGAAGTGATCGCGCGCGCCGGGGCGTGGTTCCAAGCCTCCAGCGAAGACGACCGCGCCAGCTTGCTCAATGCGATCATGTCGGGCCTGCCCGGCGCGTTTGATCGCTACGACATCGACGGGCTGCGATCGGCGCTGGCGCTGTACGATGGCATCGGACGCGATGAGATCCGGGCGAATTACAAGCGCTTCCTTGAAGAAGTCATCCCGACGGCGGAAGAGCTGGGCATTCGCATGGCCGTGCATGCCGACGATCCGCCGCGCGATATTCTGGGCCTGCCTCGTGTGGTTTCAACCGCCGAGGATGTGGATTGGGTGTTTGGCGCGGTCGATAGTACCGCCAACGGGTTGACGCTCTGCGCCGGAAGTTTCGGGGCGCATCCGACCAATGATCTGCCCGCGATGGCGCGCCGCTTTGGCCCGCGCGTGCATTTCGCCCATCTGCGTAACGTGGCGAAAGAGCCCGACGGCTCGTTTCAGGAGGCGGCGCATCTGGAGGGCGACACCGATATGGTGGCGCTGATCAAGGCGCTGCTGGATGAAGAGGCGCGCCGCCGCGCCGAGGGCCGCGACGATCACGCCATCCCCTTCCGCCCCGATCATGGGCAGGAAATGCTGGGCGATGCCGCACGCGGCACGGTGGTGGGCTATCCGCTCATCGGCCGGATGCGCGGGCTGGCGGAACTGCGCGGCGCGATTGCGGCGCTCACCCATGTCGGGGCCTGACCTGCGGCGCCGTGCCCCAAGCACGGCGGTTGTCGCGCCCTGAGCAAAGGCCGATAACGGCACCGGTACAATGACACGAAACGCCCCCTTCGGGGCGGCGGGGAATGAGGGACAGAAGATGCGGGTTGCTTGCGTGGGCGAGGCCATGGTGGAGCTGAATATCGACGCGGGCGACCGCCAGATCGGCTTTGCAGGCGATACGTTCAACACGGCGGTCTATCTGAGCCGCGCACTGGCGGGGGCCGGTGAGGTCGAATTTGTGACCGTGCTGGGGAAAGACGCGATTTCGGCCCGGATGGAGGCGTTTTTCCGTGCGCAGGGTGTGGGCACATCCTGCATCCGCCATCATCCCGACCGGCTGCCGGGGCTTTACGCCATCGCACTCGACGAGGCGGGCGAGCGCAGTTTCACCTATTGGCGCGACCAGTCGGCGGCGCGCACCCTGTTTGAAGACGGGTTCGGAGTGATGGAGGGGATGGATCTGATCTATTTGTCCGGCATCACCCTGGCGATCCTGCCGCCGGAGCGGCGCAAGGCGCTGCTGGCGCATCTGGCGGTGCATCCGGCGCTGGTGGCCTTTGACAGCAACTATCGCCCGCGCCTGTGGGAAAGCGCCGCCGTGGCGCGCGACACCATCGCGGCAGCCTGGGCGATCACCAATATCGCCCTGCCCTCGCTCGACGATGAACAGGCGCTGTTTGGCGATGCCGATGCCGAGGCGGCGCTGGCCCGGCTGCGCGGCTATGGGCTGAGCGAAGGCGCGCTGAAACGCGGGGCGGCGGGGCCGCTGGCGCTGAACCCCGAAATCGCAGCGCAGAGCTTTCCCAAGGCTGACCGGGTGGTCGACACCACGGCGGCGGGCGACAGTTTCAACGGCGGTTTTCTGGCGGCACTGCTGTGCGGGCAGAGCACCGAACAGGCGATGGCCGAGGGCCATGCGCTGGCGATGCGGGTGATCGGCCAGCCCGGCGCGATCATTCCGCGCTAAGTCGGGGCTAATCCGGGTCAGAACAGGCTGAGCTGGTCGCCGGGCCGGGGCGGAATGCGGAAAAGATCGGTGCGGAGCGGCTGGATTTCAGTCGCGAGCCCCAGCCGTCGCACCGCGAGCGTGAAGCGCTGGCCGATCAGCTCGGCATAATGCCCCTCGCCGCGCATCCGGTGGTGCCAGTCGGCGCTGTAATCCTGCCCGCGATGCATCTCGCGTAGCCGCGCCATGATCCGCCCGGCCCGGTCGGGGAAATGCTCGCCCAGCCAATCCTGAAACAGCGGAGAGACCTCGCGCGGCAGGCGCAGCATGATCCAGCTTGCCATCCGCGCCCCGGCTTCGGCCCCGGCCTGAAGGATTGTCTCAAGCTCGGGATCGGTCAGCGCCGGGATCATCGGCGCGGCCATCACCCGCACCGGCACCCCTGCGGCGCTGAGCGCCCGAATCGCCGCCAGCCGCCGCGCCGGTGTGGGTACGCGGGGTTCCATGGCGCGGGCAAGCTTTGCGTCCAGAGTGGTGACCGAAATGCCCACCTGCACCAACCCTTCCGCCGCCATCGGCGCCAGCAGATCGAGATCGCGCTCGATCAGCGCACCCTTGGTGACAATCGCCACCGGGTGGCGGAAATCGTGAAGCACTTCAAGCACTTCGCGCATCACCCGCTCGGTTTTCTCCAAAGGCTGATAGGGGTCGGTATTGGTGCCGATGGCCAGCACGGCGGGGCGGTAGCGCTTGCGGCTGAGCTCTTTGGCCAGCACCGCGCCAATCCCGGGCCGCGCCACCAGCCGGGTTTCGAAATCCAGCCCCGGCGACAGACCCAGATAGGCATGGCTGGGCCGGGCAAAGCAGTAGATGCAGCCATGCTCGCAGCCGCGATAGGGGTTGAGCGAGCGATCAAAGGGCAGATCGGGTGAGCCGTTGCGCACAATCGCGGACCGCGGGCGCTCATGCGAGACCTCGGTGCGCAGCTTGGGCAGCTCTTCCTCGATATCCCAGCCATCGCGCACGGCGACTCGCGCCAGCCGCTCATAGCGGCCGGTCTCATTGCTCGCTGCCGCCCGGCCCCGGCGGGAATCTGGTGGCCTATGGGTGATTTCATCGCTCATCATCGGCAAAAGATGGAACATAACGAGAACATATTCAACGTGCTCATGATGGCGATGAGAATTTTTCACTCATCCCCGCGTAAAACCGGAGCTATAAGTCGGCGAACAGCTCGGCCATGTCGTAATTCGGCCAGTCCGACCGCGACATTTTGGCGAAATGGATAGAGCTAAACCGCCGGGCTTTGCCCGCAGATGAAGGATATGCCGCATGTCGGATGAAGAAGACCTGATCCTCTCCGAACTCGAAGATGACGATCTTGTGCAGCAGATGCATGACGACCTCTACGATGGTCTCAAAGACGAAATCGAGGAAGCGACACAGATCCTGCTGAGCCGGAACTGGACGCCCTACGACGTGCTGACCCGCGCGCTGGTTTCGGGGATGCAGGTTGTCGGCGAAGATTTCCGCGACGGGATCCTGTTCGTGCCGGAAGTGCTTCTGGCCGCCAACGCGATGAAAGCCGGCATGGCGATCCTGAAACCGCTTCTGGCCGAAACCGGTGCTCCGAAAATGGGTAAGATGGTCATCGGCACGGTGAAAGGCGACATTCACGACATCGGCAAGAACCTCGTCAGCATGATGATGGAAGGCGCCGGGTTCGAGGTTGTCGATCTCGGGATCAACAACGCGGTTGAAGCCTATATGGAAGCGCTCGAGCGCGAACAGCCCGAAATTCTCGGCATGTCCGCCCTGCTGACCACCACCATGCCCTACATGAAAGTGGTGATTGACGAGCTGGTCAATCAGGGTCAGCGCGACAAGTATATCGTGCTGGTGGGCGGTGCGCCGCTGAACGAAGAGTTCGGTAAAGCAATCGGCGCCGATGCCTATTGCCGCGATGCTGCCGTGGCGGTGGAAACCGCGAAAACGCTGGTGGCACGCCGTCACAACCAGATGGCTGGCTGATCTGAAAATCTGGCGAACAGAGGTCCGCTTCTGTTCGCCGCCCCCTTCCCCGTTCTCGCGCGTTGACGCAACATTGAACATGTCGGGGCTTTACCTCGCTGCCCGGAAGACTATCTGACGCAGAGGAGGTTCATCGTGCCCGTATTCCGCTATGTCTTTCTGCTCGCTCTGGTGATCCTCGCCGGGGGTGGCACCATTTGGGTGGCCTATGCCGCCGCGACCTCGGGCCAGCTGAATTCACAAACTCTGATGGCCCTGATGCCGCTTTTGATGCTTGCAACGATTGCAGCGCGTGCTTTGGGCCAACGTCCGAAAGGCTGAGCGCCTGACCGCCCGACCCGCAACCGGCACTTGCCATATGTTTCTTTGGCGCGCAGACTAGAGGTGGAGGTCGTGATGCCGCTGGATAAAATCGTTCTCATTGCTGTGGTTGTGTTTGCTGGTGTTGGTCTGACCTTCTGGGTTTCGGCTCTCGCGCTCTCTGCCCTTGCCGTGCCCTTTGCCTGGCTCGCCCTTCTCCCCGCAGCGCTTGTGGGCTATATTCTGTGGCGCGTGGTTTCTGAGCGTCTGACGAATAGCGAAGACGATCATTACGACAGGATTGAAAAGTGATGTTGGTATTAACGACGGAAACCGTGCCCGGGCGCGAGATGGAAGCGCTGGGTCTGGTGCGCGGATCGACGGTACGCGCAAAGCATATCGGCTCGGATATCGTGGCGGGTCTTCGCAATATTGTCGGTGGCGAGATCAAGGAATATGCGGCCCTTCTGGCCGGAGCCCGCGAACAGGCGCTCGACCGGATGATCGAAGAAGCCAAAGCGCTCGGCGCCGATGCCATCGTTGCGGCCCGGTTTGAATCCTCGACCATCACTCAGGCGGCGTCGGAAGTCCTCGCCTATGGCACTGCGGTGAAGCTAAAATGAACGCCACGCCCCCGATACAGCCCGCCCCCGGCACCAGCCGGGTTTTGATCCTTGGCTGCGGCGCGCTGGCCCGCGAGCTGATGGCGGTGATCGAGGCCAACGGGCTGGGCCATGTGCAGCTCGCCTGCCTCCCCGCCATCCTGCACAACACGCCCGACCGCATTGGCGAGCAGCTTGACGCTGCAATTCTGCGCCACCGCGACAGTTACGACGATATTTTCGTGGCCTATGCCGATTGCGGCTCGGGCGGCGACATCGCCAAGGTCTGCGCGCGCCACGGGGTGGAGATGCTGGAAGGCCCGCATTGCTACAGCTTTTTCGAGGGCAACGAGCTTTTCGCCTCCCGCGACGAGCTTACCGCCTTCTACCTGACCGATTTTCTGGCCCGGCAGTTCGAGGCTTTCGTGGTCAAACCGCTCGGCCTCGACCGATACCCGGAATTGCGTGACAGCTATTTCGGCAATTACGACAAGCTCGTATATCTGGCCCAGACCGACGATCCGATGCTCGACACCCGCGCCCGCGCTGCCGCTGATCAGCTCGGCCTGGCCTATGAGCGCCGCGTCACCGGCTATGGCGACCTCGCCCCGGCGATCGCCGCGTTGTAGCCCCTGCCCGGCGAAACCGGGCGCGGCACGGAGTCTACGCCTCTGGCGGCTGCCAAAGCTCGATCGGATTGCCTTCGGGGTCGTGGATTCGGGCGAAACGGCCTGTTTCGGGTGTGTCCCAATCCGGCTGTGTCTCCACTTCGATGTCCGCCTGCCGCAGTCGTTCCAGCAAGGCGTCTATTTCGGTGACCCGGAAATTTATCATCCATTGCCGGTCGGACGGCCAATGGCCCGTGTCCAAGGCAAAGGGCATGAAAACGGTTGGGCCAGCCGCCTGTTGCCAGGGGTCGTAGCCTTCCATCCCGACGCCAAGATGGGTTTGATACCAGTCGCGCAGCGCATCAGGGTCTTTGGCGCGGAAAAACACGCCGCCAATGCCGGTTACCGCCATGACATCCTCCAAGGTTCAGACTGCCAGCCTAGCGTCACGCCAGCAAATGCCAAGCCCCGAAGCCTGGCGGATTATGCTTCGGCGGCCAGTTTGCGGATGCGCTCGACCATCGCCCGCAGGCCGTTGGAGCGCTGGCCCGACAGGTGCTCTTCGAGCTTCAGCCGGCCCAGTTCGGCCTGCGCATCGGTGCTGAGAACCTCGGCCAGCGGCAGCCCGTTATAGAGCGCGCCCAGCACCGCGATGATGCCGCGCACGATCAGCCCATCCGAATCGCCCGCAAAGTGGAAGGTGCCATCGTCGATACGCGGCACCAGCCAGACCTGACTGGCGCAACCATCCACCTTGGTGGCGGGCACTTTCAGCGCGTCGTCAAGCGGATCCATCTGTTTGCCCAGATCAATCACCATCGCATAGCGATCTTCCCAATCGTCAAGAAACTCGAAATCCTCGACAATCGCTTCAAACGCCTCGCTGGCCATGGGCAGTCTCCTTCATTGCGGCTTTCCAAGCCTTCCCTCACCTATGAAGTCGCGGCCAAAAGGTCCAGCCCGCAGATGCCGGGTTTTCAAAGCCTGCCGCCTGCGCTACTCAGGATCAGGACCACCGGGGGAAGATCATGACGGCCCGTATTCTTGCTGCACTCAGCCTTATTCTTGGCATGTCCGCTTGTGATAGCGGGCTGAACCTGAACCCGCTGACATGGTTTTCAGCCGCAACAACGGGCGACGAAAAGCTGGTGGCGGTCGAACCGACCGGGGGCTGGCCCACGGATAGCGATCCGCGCGACATGGTCGCACAGGTCACCGCGCTGACGGTGGAGCAAACCACCGCAGGCGCCATCGTGCACGCGACCGGCCTGCCGCCCGAGATCGGCTATTGGCAGGCGGAACTGGTGGCCGACAACAAGGGCCGTCCGGTGGATGGGGTTGTGACCTACACGTTCCGCATCGCGCCGCCCTACTGGAATCAGGGCACCGGCACGCCCTATGCCCGCAGCGTCGATGTGGCGGCGTTCATTCCCGGCAACATTCTGCGCGATGTGCGCCAGATCCAGGTTGTCGGCGCTCAGAACGTGCTGACCGTCCGGCGCTGAGCCGGGCTTTTCAGATTGTAAAATAGAAGGAAGACGGCGTGACCGGGCTGGCTTACAGCTCGATCACCTTCACGTCCTGACCCTTGGCCGCCAGCGCCAGCTTGCCGTCGCAAAGCCGCAGCGCATCGTCGCCGAAGACCTTGGCCCGCCAGCCTTTCAGCGCCGGAACATCGCGTAGCCCGGCGGCGATCAGATCGAGATCGGCGGCCGAGGCGATCAGCTTTTGCGCCACTTTGGTATCTTCCGAGCGGGCTTTCAGCAGCACCCGGAGCAGATCGGCCAGCGCCGGGTTTACCTGCAGCTTGTCGCGGCCATTGTCGGGGGCTTTCGGCAGCTTGTCCGTCGCCATCTCCTGCCCCGCCTTCACCGCCGCCAGAATGCCCTCGGCAATCTCGCCGCGCCGGGCCTCGCGCAGCAACAGCCGCGAGCGGTTCAGATCGTTCATATCGGAAGGCTTGGTCGAAGCGAGTTCGAGCAGCGCGTCGTCCTTGTAGACCCGCGAGCGCGGGATGTTGCGCGATTGCGCATAGGCTTCGCGAAACCGCGCCAGCTCTTTCACGATACCAAGGAAGCGGGCCGAATTGGTGCGGGTCTTGACGCGCAGCCAGGCCTCGTCGGGCTCGACCCGATAGGTGGCCGGATCGGTCAGAACTGCCAGCTCTTCCTCGACCCAGGCGCCCCGCCCGGTTTTCTCAAGCTCGGCGGCCAGTACCTCGTAGACATCGCGCAGATGGGTCACATCGGCCAAAGCGTATTTCTTCTGCGCCTCAGACAGCGGGCGGTGCGACCAGTCAGTGAAGCGCGAGCTTTTGTCGATCTGGGCGCGGGCGATCCGGCGCACCAGGGTTTCATAGCCCGCCTGATCGCCATAGCCGCAAACCATGGCCGCAACCTGTGTGTCGAACATCGGCTCGGGGATCAGCCCGGCATCGACATAGAAAATCTCAAGATCCTGCCGCGCGGCGTGGAAGACCTTCACCACATCCTTGTTGCGAAACAGTTCGTAGAGCGGCTCAAGCGAAATGCCATCGGCCAGCGGATCGACCAGCACCGCGTCTTCCGGCGCGTCGCCGCGAATGGCCAGCTGCACAAGGCAGAGTTTGGAGTAATAAGTGCGTTCGCGCAGAAATTCGGTATCGACTGTTACATAGTCCTGCCCGGAAGCCCGGCTGCAATATTCGGCCAGAGCCTCGGTCGTGGTGATGGTGATCATGCTCGTCTTCTTGAATTATGCTCTTGCGCGCGTGCGCAAGATGTATCGGGAAATCATGAAAATGGAAAGAGGAGCCGGGCCAAGGGGCGTCCGCGCCGCGCCAACCGCGCCCAGAACGTCACACTTCGGCGCGGTCAGGGCAGCATGACCGGGGTGCGGTCGCCCAAGGCAAAGCGGCGCAGCACCGCAGGATAAAGCTGGTGTTCCCAGCCCAGAACCCGCCGGGCAAGACTGTCGGGGGTATCGCCCGGCAGAACCGGCACCCGCGCCTGCCCGAGGATCGGGCCGCCATCAAGCTCGGCCGTCGCCTCGTGTACCGAACAGCCCGCCTCGCTGTCGCCCGCCTCAAGCGCGCGCTCATGGGTGTGCAGGCCTTTGTATTTCGGCAGGAGCGAGGGGTGGATGTTCAGCACCTTGCCCTGCCAGTGCGTCATGAAAGCGGGGGTAAGGATGCGCATGAACCCGGCGAGGCAAATGATGTCGGGCGCGGAGGCTTCCAGCACCCGGGTCAGCTCGGCCTCGAAGGCTTCGCGATCCTTGCCGAAGGGGCGGTGATCGACCACGGCGGTGGGAATGCCCAGAGCCCGGGCCTTATCCAGCCCCCCGGCCTCGGGCAGGTTCGACAGAACCAGCACCGGGCGCGCCGGGAAGTCGCCCACCATGTTTTCGGCCAGTGCCACCATGTTCGAGCCGGAGCCCGAGATCAGAATGGCAACCCGCTTGGTCACAGAAGGCTCCCGATATAGCGGATGCCCGCTTCCGGCTGGATCACCCCGATCTGATGGACGGTTTCGCCCGCCGCCTGCAGCGCCGCACGCACCGCTGCGGCCTGTTTCGGGTCAACCACCAGGATCATGCCGATGCCGCAGTTGAAGGTTTTCAGCATCTCGGCCTGATCCATCCCGCCCACACCGGCGAGCCATTTGAACACCGGCGGCAGATCCCATTCGTCGAGATCAATCAGCGCGCCCAGCTCTTCGGGCAGCACCCGCGGCAGGTTTTCGGTCAGCCCGCCACCGGTGATATGGGCCAGCGCATGCACCCCGCCCACTTTCAGCGCGTCGAGCGCGGGCACAACATAAAGCCGCGTCGGCGCCAGCAGCGCCTCGCCAAGGCTACCCTCGGCCCAGGGGCAATCGGCATCCCAGCCCAGCCCGGAGACTTCAACCAGCTTGCGCACGAGGCTATAGCCGTTGGAATGCACCCCGTTCGAGGCCAGCCCCAGAAGCACGTCGCCCTCGGCCACGCCCGCAGGCAGCTCGGAGCCGCGTTCCATCGCGCCCACAGCAAAACCGGCAAGGTCGAAATCGCCATCGTGATACATGCCCGGCATTTCGGCGGTTTCGCCGCCGATCAGGGCGCAGCGCGATTGCACGCAACCATCGGCGATGCCTTCGATCACCTGTGCGGCCTCATCGACCGACAGCTTGCCGGTGGCGAAGTAGTCGAGGAAAAACAGCGGCTCTGCGCCTTGGCAGACCAGATCGTTCACGCACATCGCGACAAGGTCGACCCCGACCGTATTCACGATGCCGGTATCAATGGCGATGCGCAGCTTGGTACCGACGCCATCGGTCGCCGCCACAAGGATCGGATCACGGTAGCCGGCGCCTTTCAGATCGAACAGCGCGCCGAAGCCGCCAAGACCGGCCATGACGCCGGGCCGGTTCGACCGCTTCGCGGCCGGTTTGATCCGCTCCACCAGCGCATTGCCCGCGTCAATATCCACGCCCGCATCGGCATAGGTGATTCCGTTCTTTCCGTCGGTCATGAGGGCCCCCGTTTTGCTTGGGGGTGCTTTACGCCAGAGGCCGAGCAAAAGAAAGCCCCGCCCGGCCTCTGGCTTTGGGTTTTCGTCAGGCGCCAAACTGGCGCGGGGCCTGAACATAACGATAGGCGCCGCCCTCGCGTTCGACATGGCCCATGGCGGGGAAATCGAGATGCATCCCGGCGACCATGGTGCCGGTGGCCGCCGCCTCGTCGAGCACTCGCCAGCGGGTAGCGCGGGCCGCCACCGGGTCGGTATCGAAGGCCACGGTCCAGTCGGGCTGGGCGAATTGATAGATCGGCGTGTGGATCACATCGCCCCAGATGATCAGGCTTTCGCCGCCCGAGGCCACACGCAGCCCCATATGGCCCGGCGTATGGCCCGCCATCGGCACTGCCGTCACGCCGGGGGCGATTTCGGTTTCGCGGGCAATATCAAGCATTTCGCGCTGCCCGGCATAGGGGGCGAGCATCATCCGCGCCGCGCCATAGGCGCGCTGCATCTGCTCGTTCAACTTCGGCAGAACCGCGTCATCGTGGAAATGCTCCCATTCCGCCTCAGCCGCCATCAGCTGCGCCTTGGGCAGCAGCCGCTGCGCCCCGCCCTCGCCCAGCGCGGTCAGCCCGCCCAGATGATCGCCATGGAAATGGGTCAGAAACACCGTATCGACCTCGTCCGGCGTCACCCCGGCCAGGCTGAGGCTTTGATGCCAGGCGCCCACGGTCGGGGCCAGAAAGCCCGGCGCGCCGGTATCGACCGCAATCACCCGCCCGCCGGTGCGGATCAGATAGCCGTTGACGCAGAGCACCATGCTTTCGGCATCATGTTTGCGATAGGCGCGCGCGGCGGCGGCCTTGCCCGCTTCGTCGTCAAACCCCATCAGCGTGGCGGTCGGCATGGAGGAATAGCCATCCAGTAGCGCGGTAACTTCGATATCGCCGATCTTCCAGCTGCGAGCTTCGGCGGGGGCGGTGGGGGCAAGCGGGTTGGTCATGGTCTGTCCTTTCAGAGGAATTGCGTTGCCCAATAGGTATAGTAATTGATCTACGCGGAAATATGGCTATATCCTTTGATATCATATTAGGATTGCTTATGCTTTCACTGCTCCATCTGCAAAGCCTCGTCGCCGCCCTTGACCATGGTTCGCTTTCAGCCGCCGCGCGGGCGCTTGGCCTGACCCAACCGGCGGTGAGCCAGCATCTGGCCCTGCTCGAAGCCGGGATCGGCCAGCCGCTGCTGGAGCGGCATCCGCGCGGGGTGGCCGCCACTGCCGCCGGGCGGGTGGCGGCCGAGCATGGGCGGCGGATGCTGGCAGAACTTGCCGCGATGCAGCTGGCGCTGGACGAGCTCTCGGGCGGGGTCAGCGGGCGGTTTCGCATCACCACCACTACGCTGGTTGCGCAAAGCCTGATGCCGCCGGTGGTGACCCGGCTGCGCCTTGCCTTTCCCGATCTCGATGTCGAACTTGTGCCCAGCAACGAGGTGCTCAACCTCGGCCGCGAGGAAATCGACCTTGCCCTGCGTCTGGGCAGCCCCGGCGAGGGGCCGGGCCGGGTGCGCCGGATTGCCGAGCTGAACGCGGTCCTGGTCGCCGCCCCCGGCTATTTCGCCAGCCGCCCGCGCCCGCAAACCCCCGAAGCGCTTTCGGCGCTCGATTTCGTCGCCTTTGGCGGGCGACCGGGGCAGGTCAGCGATCTGACCCTGCGCCATGGCGAGGCCAGCGTGACCGTGCCGGTGCAGCCCGCCTTTGCCGCCAAAGACCCGAACCTCTTGATCCATGCGGTTGAAACCGGGCTGGGCTTTGCTACCACGCCGCTGTTCTTCGTCACCCGCCAGATCGCCGACGGGCATCTGGAACGGCTGCTGCCCGAGTATGAAACCGAGCCGCGCAGCCTTTACATGGTGCTGCCCGAACAAGCCCCGGACAGCACCCGCAGCCGGTTGGTGCGCGCCGCGATCCTGACCACCCTGTCCGAAACCCCCGGCATCCGCCTGACCCGCGCCGCCCGCGACGAGATCGCCGTGGCGGGCTGAGCCCCGCTTCCATCTTGACCCCCGCTTTTTGGCAACCTAGTCAAGGCATCACGGTGGGCCTGTAGCTCAATTGGTTAGAGCAGGGCGCTCATAACGCCTTGGTTGCGGGTTCAAGTCCTGCCGGGCCTACCAAATCTCGCCGCATCGGTCTTGCCAAGCGCCCGCTTCGCGGGTTCTGTGGCGCCATGACACGCGCAACGACAAAGCCCGAAGCAGTGACCCAAGCAGAGACCAGTCCCATTCCCGGCGTGATGGAGGCGGTTGCCCCCGGCATCCGCCGCATTCTGGCCCCCAACCCCTCGCCGATGACCTATTGGGGCACCAATACCTTTGTGCTGGGCGAAGGCGATGTGGCTGTGGTCGATCCCGGCCCCGCAATGCCCGCGCATATGCAGGCGATTCTGGCCGGACTGGCGCCGGGCGAGCGGGTGGCGCAGATTCTCGTCACCCATGCGCATCTGGATCATTCCCCCCTCGCCCGCCCGCTCGCCGAGGCGACCGGCGCGACGATCTACGCTTTTGGCCCAGCCGAGGCCGGACGTAGCGCAGTGATGGAGGCATTGGCCGCCGAGGGGCTGACCGGCGGCGGCGAAGGGGTCGATCACGGCTTTTACCCTGATATCCGCCTTGGCGATGGCGAGCGGCTCACGGTGGGCGGGCTGGAGGTCGAAGCCTTGCATACCCCCGGCCATATGGCCAACCATCTGTGCTTTGCCCTGGATGATGTGGTGCTGACCGGCGATCTGGTGATGGGCTGGGCCTCGACGCTGATTTCGCCCCCCGATGGCGACCTCACCGCCTTTCTGGCCTCCTGCACGAAACTGGCGGCGCGGCGCGACCGGCTGTTCCTGCCTGCCCATGGCACGGCGATCCCTGACCCGGCCGAGCGACTCGCCTGGCTGATCGCGCATCGCAAAGCGCGCGAGGCGGCGATTCTGGCAGCATTGGACGCGGGTCCTGCCGACCTCACCAGCCTCGCAAGGCAGATCTACACCGACACCCCCGCCGCGCTGATGCCCGCCGCAGAACGCAATATCTTTGCCCATCTGATCGACCTGACAGGCCGCAACCTGACCCGCGCCCTGCCCCGGCTTTCGGTGGATGCAAAATTTGCGCGCCTCTGACGGAAAAATCTGCACAAGCCCCCTTGCGCGCACAAACCCATATCGCTAAATCACCCCTCACAGTGTTCCGGCGTAGCTCAGCGGTAGAGCAGTTGACTGTTAATCAATTGGTCGTAGGTTCGATCCCTACCGCCGGAGCCAAAGAATTCAAAGGCTTAGAGAGAAATCTCTAAGCCTTTTTCTTTTTCAGTCTCTTTTCAGTCTCTTTTTAGTCTCTTCCATTTCGGGGTTTATGGGCGATTTTGCCGTCAGTAGCGGCTCCCCCAGATATCCGACATCCACGTGATCATGGAAAACAGGCGGCAGACCTCTGACGGGCGTGAAACGTTGGAAGCTGCCGTGCGGGACCAAGGCGGACGGGGTATCGGCCTGGCCTCTGCGGGAAACGGGAAGGGTTTGCTCTGAGCGGGCGACGATACAACCGGGCGGGCCTCCCGATTTCATCCCCCAAGACAGCGATCAAAAGCACGCGCGTTGAGGGTCAGACCCGCAAATGCCGGTTTTCAAACGCGGGCATTGCCGTTAAATTCGCCCGAGTGCCGCAAGGGTAGCGGGGGCAGGCCAGAAGGCGTATGCAGCTTCTCCGTGCCCCTCGCACCAGCCCCGAAACGCCTCAACCTGATTGTCTTCCCGTGCCCCCTGCCGCTCGCCTGCAAGCCACCCTTGATCTTTTGTCCGACATCGACAGCGCCGCGCGCCCTGCCGATGCCGTTATCTCTGCCTTTTTCCGGGCCCGGCGCTATATCGACGCCGAGGACCGGGGCGCGATCCTGACCCGGCTGCAGGGGCTTTTGCGCCATCATGCGCGGCTTGGCTGGTGGCTGGCGCGGCTCGGGGGCAGCGACACGCCCCGCAACCGGCTTCTGGCCTGGCTCGCGCTTGCGGAAGGCAAGACCCCGGACCAGATCAGCCGCCTGTTCAGCGGTGCGAAATTTGCCCCCGCCGCGCTGACAGATCGGGACTATGCCTTCGCAGCCAAATTGCGCGGCGCGACGATGGATCACCCGGCGATGCCGGAAGAGGTGCGCCTCGAATGCCCCGACTGGGCAGCCGAACCGCTCCGGCGGCGGTTTGGCACGGCGTTTGGGGCAGAGATGGCGGCCTTGCTGACACCGCCTCCGCTCGATCTGCGGGTCAACGCGATCAAGGCGACGCGTGACGTGATGCTGCGGGAGCTGAAAGGTCTCGGCGTTCCCGCAGAAAGCTCGAAACTTGCCCCCTACGGTATCCGGGTGGACGAGCGCCTCGATCTGACCCGTCTGCCCGGGCTGAAGCGCGGCGAGATCGAGATTCAGGACGAAGGATCGCAGCTTGTTGCGTTGCTGGTTGGTGCCCGTCCCGGAGACCGCGTGGTCGATTTCTGCGCCGGTGCCGGGGGCAAGACCTTGGCCATCGCCGCCCAGATGGACAACAAGGGCCGGGTCGTGGCCTGCGACGTCAGCGAAGGCCGGTTGAAACGCAGCACCGAGCGCTTCCGGCGCGCGGGCGTGCACAATACCGAGACCCGATTGCTCGCCAGTGAAACCGACCGCTGGGTCAAGCGCCATAAGGCCGGGTTTGACCGGGTGCTGGTCGATGCGCCCTGCAGTGGCACCGGCACCTGGCGGCGCAATCCCGATGCCCGCTGGCGCGCGGCCGAGGAAAAGGGGCTGGAGGGTCTCGTGGCGCTGCAAGCCCGGATCCTTGCCAGCGCCGCACGTCTGGTGAAGCCCGGCGGCAGGCTCGTCTATGCCACCTGCTCAATGCTGCCCGACGAGAACGAAGATCAGGTCGCCGCGTTCCTTGCCGCCAATCCGGGGTTTCATCCCGTGCCGCTTTCGGAAGCCGCACCCGAGCTCAGCGCCGTCGCGCCCGGCGACTACCTGTCGCTGACCCCTGCGCGCCACAATACCGATGGCTTCTTTGCTGCGATCCTTCAGCGCGACACCCTGCCCGAGGCGCCGAAAACCACCGACTGATCCGTCAGCGTTTCTTCTTCGGAAAGGGCACGCCCTTGGTGGTGAAGGTCTTTGCCCGGGAATTTGGACGGGAATTCGGCCGCACCGGCCCCTTCCCGGCACCCGCCTTGCCGGTTCCGACCGGCTGATGGGTGGGCACAAGCTGCTCCGGGCGTGGCCCGATCAGATCGGCGCGTCCCATCGCCTTCAGCGCCTCGCGCAAGAGCGGCCAGTTCTCGGGATCATGATAGCGCAGGAAGGCCTTGTGCAGCCGTCGCTGCCGCCCGCCGCGCACCGTTTCGACCTTTTCAGAGGCGCCGCGCCGCACGCCGTGCAGCGTGTTGATGCCGGTGTGATACATGGCCGTCGCCGTCGCCATCGGTGAGGGCAGGAAAGTCTGCACCTGATCGGCGCGATAGTGGTTTTTCTTCAGCCACAAAGCGAGGTTCAGCATGTCCTCATCCGTGGTACCGGGATGGGCCGCGATGAAATAGGGGATAAGATAGTATTTCTTCCCTGCCTTCTTGGCGGCCGCATCAAACATCTCTTTGAAGCGGTCATAGGTGCCGATGCCGGGCTTCATCATCACGTCGAGCGGCCCGCGCTCGGTATGTTCAGGGGCGATCTTCAGGTATCCACCGACATGGTGGGTAACCAGCTCCTGAATATATTCCGGGCTCTTCACGGCAAGGTCATAGCGCACGCCGGAAGCGACCATCACCCGCTTGATGCCCTTGACCTCGCGGACCTTGCGATAGAGCCGGATCAGATCGTCATGCGAGGTGTCGAGGTTCGGGCAGATATCGGGGAACACGCAGGAGGGCAGCCGGCAGGCCGCTTCGACCTTCGGGTCTTTGCAGGCCATCCGATACATATTGGCGGTCGGTCCGCCGATATCCGAGATCACGCCAGCAAATCCGGGAGTCTTGTCGCGAATATTCTCGATCTCGCGCAGGATTGAGGCTTCAGAGCGGCTCTGGATCCTGCGGCCTTCATGCTCGGTGATCGAACAGAAGGTGCAGCCGCCAAAGCAGCCGCGCATCACCGTCACCGAGGTCTTGATCATGTCCCAGGCTGGGATTTTCGCATCGCCATAGGAGGGATGCGGCGCGCGCGTATAGGGCAGATCGTAGACCGCATCCATTTCTTCGGATGTCAGCGGAATCGGCGGCGCACTGATCCAGAGGTCGCGGTCGCCGTGGCGCTGCACGAGCGGGCGGGCATTGCCGGGATTGGCCTCACGGTGCAGCACCCGCGACGCGCGCGCATAGGCTTCCCGATCCTGCTCTACCTCCTCGAAAGAGGGCAGCCGGATCACGGTATCGCCGGGTTTGCGGCTTGCGCCCTCGTCGGCGGAGTTCAGATCGTCGGCAGGCAGCTCGGTGACCTGTTCGGGCACCGGGCGGAACAGCGCAACACCCCGGATATCAGCCAGATTGCGCGGCGCATCGCCCGCGGCGAGCCGGTTTGCCACCTCGATCACGGCGCGCTCGGCATTGCCGTAGAGCAGCAGATCGGCCTTGGCATCGGCCAGAATCGACCTGCGCACCTTGTCAGACCAGTAATCGTAATGGGCAATGCGACGCAGCGAGGCTTCGATGCCCCCCAGCACCACCGGCACGTCCTTATAGGCTTCACGGCAACGCTGCGCATAGACGATGGTCGAGCGGTCCGGCCGCTTGCCGCCCTCGCCACCCGCCGTATAGGCGTCGTCGTGGCGCAGTTTACGGTCCGAGGTATAGCGGTTGACCATCGAATCCATATTGCCGCCGGTGACACCGAAGAACAGCCGGGGCTTTCCCAGCGCCCGGAAGGGCTCTGCCGATTGCCAGTCGGGCTGCGAGATGATGCCAACCCGGAAGCCCTGGGATTCGAGCAACCGCCCGATGATCGCCATGCCAAAGCTCGGGTGATCCACATAGGCATCGCCGGTGACAAGCACGATGTCGCACGCTTCCCAGCCCAGCGCCGACATCTCGGCACGGCTCATCGGCAGAAACGGCGCTGCGCGGTCGCCAGAAGTCCTTTGGATCGGCTTGGGTGTCATGGTTTTTAGGGGAGATTTCCAGTTTCCCGGCTTATAGGCCGCCCGCAAAGCAAATTCAACTCGGCTCTCGTCGGGCAGACTTCCGCGACCACGCAGAGCGCATAGCCCCGGCGTGATTTGACCAATACCCTCCGCCTCCCCCAAAGCCGAGGTGCAAATTGCGATAGATCAATGCCGATGCCTGTTTCCTGTGCGAGACCGGCGGCGGCGCCAAGGGAGGAGTGCTGCATTCAAAGCGGCAGCGCTGGCGACCGTGGCTGCACGAGCGGCTACGGGGGACACCCTTTGGAAGGACATTGACCAGAATGACGCAAGTTAAGTTCGGGGTCTGGGATGGCGTTGCCTACGGTAAGGAAAACGAGCCATCCAGCGGCGACACCACGGAAGTCGCCCTGAAGAATTTCGACATCTTCGACGACGGCAACCCAATCCGGGCCTTTATCGGCGATCGCGGGTTTTTCATGTTCGACGAGAGCACCAGCCTGGTCGATGCGCTTTATCACTATATGGCGAAGGCCGCCGAGCAATCTTGCGGCGCCTGCACGCCCTGCCGGATGGGCACGGTTCTGGTGCGCGATGCGCTCGACAAGATGCGGCGCGGGCTGGAACAATCGCTCGATTTCGACGAGATCAAGATGCTCGGCGAGCAGATGAAGGAAACCTCGCTTTGCGGGCTCGGCCAGACCTGTGCGATCGGGCTTCTGGGCGCGCTGGAGCATTTCCGCGACCGGCTGGAAAGCGAGATCGAGTCGCACCGGCCGATTCCGGCTCAGCACGGCATGACCTATGTCACCGCCCCCTGCATCGAGGCCTGCCCGTCGAAGGTGAACGTGCCGCGCTACATCGACTATATCCGCGACGGCAAACCCGAAAGCTCGCTGGGCGTGCTCTTGCAGAAATACCCGATGGCCTCGACCTGCGGCCGGGTCTGCGTGCGCTATTGCGAACAGGCCTGCCGTCGCCAGTTCGTCGATGACGCGGTGGGGATCAAGACCCTCAAACGCTACGTGGCCGACCAGCAAAGCGGCCCGAATGCGCTGAAATTCACCCGCGACATGATCCGCCAGCCGCTCGATGCCAATATGCGCGTCGCGGTTATCGGGGCGGGCCCGGCGGGGATTTCCTGCGCCTATCACCTGCTCTTGCGTGGCTACCATGTGGACGTGTTCGAGAAATCGAACCAGGCCGGGGGTATGGCGCAGATCGGGATTCCCAGCTACCGGCTGCCAAAAGACACGCTGGCGCTGGAAACCGATATCATCGTCAGCCTTGGCGGGCGCTTCCTGTTCGGCCAGCAGCTCGGGCGCGATTTCAGCACCGATGACCTGTTCGCGCAGGGCTACAAGGCGGTGTTCCTTGGTCTTGGCTGTCAGGAAGGCTCGAAGCTTGGCACTGAGGGCGAAGACGTGGCCCGCGACGGCTATTTCAGCGGCATCGACTTTTTGCTGCGCGTCCATGACCATGTCGAAGGCACGCAAACGCTCGATCTGGACGGCGAGGTCTATGTGGTGGGCGGCGGCAACGTGGCGATGGACTGCGTGCGGTCGGCGATCCGGCTCGGCGCCAAGAAGGTGCATGTCATCTATCGCCGCACCCTTGACGACATGCCCGCCGACCCCGACGAGATCAAGGCGGCCAAGGAAGAGGGCGTCGAGTTCCACACGCTGACCAACCCGACCCGGGTGATCACCGAAAACGGCAGAATCACCGGCATCGAAGTGGCGAAGATGGAACAATCCGAGCCGGATGAAAGCGGTCGGCGCAAGGTCAGCGCGATTGCGGGCAGCGAGATCATCCTGCCCGCCGATGTGATGATCGCCGCGATTGGTCAGCAGGTGGAAGACGGCGACCGGATCGAGACCGATGGCGTCGCGCTCAACCGCTGGCGCTATGTCGAGGCCGACGACAAGCTGGCCACTTCGCGCCCCGGCGTGTTTGCCGGTGGCGACTGCGTGACCGGCCCCTCGACGCTGATCTACGCCATGGCCGCCGGGCTGAAGGCCGCGCGCAACATCGAAGACTGGGTCCAGCGGGGCTCGGTGCGGTTCTTCAAACGCTCCCGGATGCGCCAGCTGATTGCCGCGAACAAGTTCCTGGCCAGCGACGTGTCGGAAACCCCGGTGCGCAACGCCTACCGGGTGCACAATCCCGAGCTCGACCCGGATCTGCGCAAGCACATGTTTGAAGAGGTGGAACAGAATATCAGCCCCGGAGAAGCCTATGCCGAGGCGCAGCGTTGCCTGCGTTGCTACCGCATCTACTCCGTCGTCACCCAACATCCGATCCCGGAAGGAGCCGCCTGATATGTGCAGCCCTGACACTGTTGAAACGCGCCCGGCAGACGAGGCCACCCTGTCGCTGACCATCAATGGCCAGACCTGCCGCGCCTTTCCCAACGAAACCATCCTGGCCTGTGCCCGGCGGCACGACATCTATGTGCCGACGCTGTGCGAGCTGGAAGACATCGACCACACCCCCGGCACCTGCCGCGTCTGCGTGGTCGAGATCCTGCAAGAGGGGCGCGACAAGCCGCAGATCGTGACCTCGTGCAACACTCCGGTGCGCGAGGGGATGGATGTGCAGACCCGCTCGAACCGGGCCCGCGAAATGCAGCGCCTGCAGGTCGAACTGCTGATGGCCGACCATTTGCAGGATTGCGCCACCTGCATCCGCCACGGCAATTGCGAGCTGCAGGACCTTGCCCAATATGTCGGCCTGAAGGAAAACCGCTTTTTCGACCGCGCCCGCACCGAATGCCGCCCGGTCGATCTGTCGTCGCCCGCCATGGTCCGCGACATGACCCGCTGCGTGCGCTGCCAACGCTGCGTCGCGATCTGCCGCAACTTCCAGGGCGTGGATGCGCTGGTGATGGAAGGCACCGGGATCGACCGCATGGTCGCCCTTCGCAATGCCGAGAGCTATGACGAGTCCACCTGTGTGTCTTGCGGACAATGCGTGCTGGTCTGCCCGACCGGGGCCCTGGGCGAGCGCGACGAAACCGACAAGGCGCTGGATTTCATCTGCGATCCAGAGATCACCACGGTGGTGCAGTTTGCCCCCGCCGTGCGGGTGGCCTTTGGCGAAGAATTCGGCATGCCGGCGGGCACCAATGTCGAAGGGCAGATCATCGCCGCCTGCCGCAAGATCGGCGTGGATGTGGTGCTCGACACCAACTTCGCCGCCGATGTGGTGATCATGGAAGAAGGCACCGAGCTTCTGGGTCGGCTGAAGGAAGGCCGCAAGCCCACCTTCACCTCGTGCTGCCCGGCCTGGATCAACTTCGCCGAGGTGCATTATCCCGAAGTGCTGCCGCTGCTGTCCTCCACCCGGTCGCCGCAGCAGGTGCTGTCGAAAATCGCCAAGACCTATCTGCCTGAAAAGATGGGCGTGAGCCCCGACAAGGTCCGGGTGATCTCGGTCATGCCCTGCGTCGCCAAGAAAGACGAAGCGGTGCGCCCGCAGCTGAGCGAAGACGGACGGCCAGACACCGATGTGGTGCTGACCACCCGCGAATTTGCCCGGCTGCTGCGCCGCGAGGGGATTGATCTGGGGGCGCTGGAGCCTTCCAGCTTCGACAACCCGTTCATGAGCGCCTATTCCGGGGCGGCGGCAATTTTCGGCACCACTGGCGGGGTGATGGAAGCGGCGCTTCGCACCATCTACGCGGTGGTGAACGGCCATGAGCTGGAAAACATCGAGATGACCCAGCTGCGCGGCTTTGAAGGCGTGCGCGAGGCCACGGTCGATCTGGGCGGGCCAATCGGCGAAGTGAAGGTGGCGATGGTCCACGGGCTCGGCGACACCCGCGCGCTGGTCGAAAAGGTGCTCGCAGGCGAGGCCGATTACGACTTCATCGAGGTCATGGCCTGCCCCGGCGGCTGTGTCGATGGCGGCGGCTCGCTACGCTCGAAGAAATCCTATCTGCCGCTGGCGCAGAAACGCCGCGAAACGATCTACAGCATCGACAGCAAGGCCAAGGTGCGCCAGTCGCACAACAACCCGCAGGTTCAGGCGCTGTATCGCGACTATCTCGACTCGCCAAACTCGCACCTCGCCCACGAGCTGCTGCACACGCAGTACGAAAACCGGCGACGCGAGATGAACCATACCGTGAAGGAAATCTGGGACGCGATCACCATGGGGTCGGTGGTCTATTGACCACCCTCCTCCGCCCCTCAGCCAGGTAAAAGGACATACAATGTTACCGATTCAAACCCCCGCGCTTCAGCGGCGAGACGTACTGCGCGGACTTGCCGGGCTTGCCACCGGCGCGCTGCTGCCCGGTCTTGCCAAACCGGCCTTTGCTGCCGAGCCGCTTACCCTCTGGGGCATTCCCGCCTCGCCCTCGGCGATCTTCGCCCATGCCGTCACCCTGCCCGGGCTGCAGGCTGCCGCCCCCGGCGCGAAGTTCGACGTGTGGAAAAGCACCGACCAGCTGCGGGCGGGCATCGCCTCGGGCGCGTTCGAGCTTTTCGCCTCGTCCACCTATGCCGCCTCGACCTTCTACAATCGCGGCGCGGGCACGCGGATGGTCAATGTGATCACCTGGGGCGTGCTCTATCTGATGGCGCGCGATGACAGCGTGACGAAGATCGAAGATCTCGCGGGCAAGCATGTGCTCTTGTCGAACAAGAACGAGGCACCCGATCTGCTGTTTCGCATGGTGCTGCGGTGGGCCGGGCTTGATCCCGACCGCGATGTCACCCTCGATTATGTCGGTTCGCCCGCCGAAACCGTGCCGCTGTTCCTCTCAGGCCGGGCCGATGTGGCGGTGATGCACGAACCTGCCGCCACCGCCGCGCTGATCAAGGCTGGTCAAGCGGGCGTGCCTCTGGTGCGCGCGCTCGACATCACCGAGGTCTATGGCCAGCATACCGGGCGCGGTGCGCGCATTCCGCAGGTGGGTCTTGCGGTCAGCGAAGCGTTTCTGGATAGCGCGCCCGACGTGGTCGCCGCCGCCCATGCCGCCTGTGTCGAGGCCGGGGCATGGGTCAGCGCCCATCCCGACGAGGCCGGGGCCGAAACCGCGCCGGTGCTGGGTCTGCCCGCGCCGATCATCGCGAAATCGCTGCCCTATACCCATCTCGAAGTCGCCTCTGCCGCCGAAGCGAAAGCCGATATCGAGCTTTACTTCACCAATCTGGCAGAGATGGACCCCGGCATCATTGGCGGTAAACTGCCGGATGACGGGTTCTATTGGGGCTGACACCGACTTGGCCAAGCGCGGAAAAACCTGGCCCTGGGGCCTTGTGGGGCTCGGCCTTCTGGCCGGGCTCTGGCAGCTTGGCCATGCGCGCTATGGCGCGCTGATCCTGCCCGGGATCGACGAAACCGCCGCCACGCTCTGGCAGATGACCGCAAGCGGGCTGGTCGCCCCGGCGCTGGCCGCCACCGCAGGCCATGCTCTGGCAGGCTGGGCACTGGGAGCGGGCATTGGCGTGATCGCGGGCACGCTGGCAGGCGCGCGCGAGGCGGTGCGGGCCACGCTGCAGCCGGTGGCGGTGCTGCTCCTCGGCGTTCCGGCCATCGCCTGGGTGGTGATGGCGCTCCTGTGGTTCGGGGGCAGCCTTGCGGTGGTGTTCACCGTGGCGGTGGCCAGCGCCCCCCTTGCCTTTGCTTCTGCCGTGGAAGGCGTGCACAGCCTTGACCCCGCGCTTTTGCGCATGGCGCGGGCCTTCCGGGTGCCCCGAGCCGCACGGCTGCGCCACCTTTACGGGCCACATATGCTTTCGCAGCTTTTCCCGGTGCTGTCCTCCACCCTTGCCATGGCGTGGAAAGTCGCGGTGATGGCCGAACTTCTGGCGGGTGCTGGCGGGATCGGCGACGGGCTGGCCAAGGCCCGGGTGCAGGTCGATACCGCCGCCACCATGGCTTGGGTGCTGGTGCTGGTGGCGGTGCTGATCATCATCGACCGGGGCCTGCTCAACCCGCTGGGCCGTCACCTCTGGCGCTGGCGCGACCTGCCGGAGGCGCGGCGATGACCGAGACCACAAGCCCGCTCAGCCTGCACGATCTGCGCTTCAGCTATGGCGGGCCGGAAGTGCTGTCGGGCCTCGATCTGAGCATTCCGGCGGGCAAGATCACCGTGATCATGGGCGCCTCGGGCTGTGGCAAGAGCACGCTGGTGGCGCTGGCTGCGGGGTTGCTGACCCCGACCTCCGGCCAGATCGACCGCCGCGTGCAGGCGCTGGCCGTGGTCTTTCAGGACCCTGCCCTGCTGCCTTGGCGCAGCGCGCTGGACAATGTCGCCTTTGGCCTCTCCGGCCAAGACCTGCCCCGGCCCGAGCGGCTGGCCCGCGCCCGTGCCCAGCTCAACGCCGTTGGGCTGGCCCCAGAGCATCACGAGAAGCTGCCCCGGCAGCTGTCGGGCGGGATGCGGCAGCGGGTGGCGCTGGCGCGGGCGCTGGCGGTGGAGCCGGACCTTCTGTTTTGCGACGAACCCTTTGGCGCGCTCGATCATGAGGTGCGGATCGACCTCAGGCGCGATCTGCGTGCCCTGCATGACCGCGCCGGGATGACGATTATCTTCGTCACCCATGACCGCGAGGAGGCCTTCGATCTGGCCGATCAACTGGTGGTTCTGGCCGACGGTCGCGTGGCACAAGCTGGCACCCCGGCCGAGATTGCCGCCAATCCGGTGAATGAGGCGGTGCGCAAGCTCGTTTGCCCCTGATTGGCCCGGTGCGGGATAGCCCAAAGCGGGGCAAATCTCATAAATCATATCTTTTTCTGATACTTACCAGCGACCTTTCCAGTATCACCTCCCCGCTTTGCCTGCGCTGAGCGGCGCTGATCTGCCTTTCTTCCCAATTCTCCCATCGACAGCCGCGCTATTGTGAGTAGTCTGGTCCGGTTCAGACAGCGAGAGGTTTGCATGATGCGCTATCACAGCCCGACAACATTCGAAGAGGCCGCCAAAATCGCCGCCTCCGCGTCGGGGATGACACGATTTCTGGCAGGCGGAACCGATGTGCTGGTGCAGATGCGCGCCGGGCTGGTCACGCCGGACGACCTGATCGACCTGAAACACATCCCCGGTGTGAAAGATATCCGCCGCAACGATAATGGCGGCTGGCGGATCGGCGTGGCGGTGAGCGGCGCCGAGCTCGGCGAACACGAAACCCTGAGCCGCGACTGGCCGGGCGTGGTCGAAGCGATGGAGCTGGTTGGATCCACTCAGGTGCAGGGCCGCGCCACCCTGACCGGCAATCTGTGCAATGCCTCGCCCGCCGCCGACAGCGTGCCCGCGCTGGTGGCTGCCGGGGCGACGGTTGAAGTGACCGGCCCCACCGGCACCCGCATTCTGACCGCCGAAGAGGTGCCCACCGGACCGGGCAAGACCGCGCTGAAACCCGGCGAGGTGATCTCGGCCATCCTGCTGCCCGCGCGCGGCGAACAGGGCGGCGACGCCTATCAGCGCTTCATCCCGCGCAGCGAAATGGACATTGCCGTGGTCGGCTGCGCGGTCAGCCTGCGCCTCGATGGCGAGACAATCACCGAGGCCCGCGTGGCGCTTGGGGCGGTCGCGCCCACGGTGATCGTGGTGCCCGAAGCCGCAAAGGCGCTGATCGGCACCACCTGTGATGCAGAGGCCCTTGAAGCGATGGCCGCAGCGGCCCGCGCCGCCGCCCGCCCGATCAGCGACAAACGCGGCACGGCAGAGTTCCGCATCGAGATTGCCGGGGTTCTGGCCCGCCGGGTGGCCCAGATCGCCTACGGACGCGCCAAAGGAGACGCGAAATGACCAAGATCCATATCTCCACCATCGTGAACGGCGATCCGGTCGAGTTTCTGGCCGATCCGCGCGAAACGCTGCTGGATTGCCTGCGCGACCATCTTGGCCTGACCGGCTCGAAAGAAGGTTGCGGCACCGGGGATTGCGGCGCCTGTTCGGTGCTGCTCGACGGGCGGCTGGTCTCGTCCTGCCTCGTGCTTGGGGTCGAGGTCGCGGGCAAGCGGATCGACACGATCGAAGGCATGGCTGAGCCCGATGGCACCCTGCATCCGCTGCAGCGCAAATTCATCGAACATGCGGCGCTGCAATGCGGCTTCTGCACCCCGGGCATTCTGGTCGCCTCGAAGGCACTTCTGGCCCAGAACCCCGACCCGACCGAGGAAGAGGTGCGGTTCTGGCTCGCAGGCAATCTGTGCCGTTGCACGGGCTATGACAAGATCATCCGCGCGGTGCTCGATGCGGCGGCGGAAATGCGGGGGGCGGCCTGATGGCAAAAGATGACGTGAAACCCGAATTCAAACAGGTTGGCACGCGGGTGTTGCGCCCGGACGGGCTGGACAAGGTCACCGGCCGCGCCCGTTACGGCGCCGATTTTGCGCTGCCGGGGATGCTTTGGGGCGCAGTGGTGCGCTCGCCCCATGCCCATGCGCGGATCAAGTCCATCGACGCCTCGAAAGCGCTGGCGCTGGATGGGGTGAAGGCGGTGGTGACCCGCGCCGATTTCCCTGAGGGGCTGAGCGGCGAAGACTGGAACCTGCAGGAAAACTCCATGGCAGGCGATGTGGCGCTTTACGATGGCCATGCGGTGGCCGCCGTGGCCGCAACCTCGGCGCTGTTGGCGCAGGAAGCGGCGAAGCTGATCGAGGTCGAGTACGAGATCCTGCCCCATGTCACCGATGTGGATGAGGCGATGAAGCCCGACGCCCCGGCGATCCGTCCGGGGGCAGCCGATGCGACCGTGCCCGAAGGGATGCCGCCCAATGTGGTGCGCTACATGGAGTTCGGGCGCGGCGATCTGGAGGCGGGCTTTGCCGAAGCTGATCTGGTGCGCGAACAGACCTACCGCACCGAAGCCACCCATCAGGGCTATATCGAACCGCAGGCCTGCGTCGGCCAGCTTGGCGCCGATAACAAGGGCGAGATGTGGGTGACCACACAAGGCCATTGGTATGTGCGCTGGATGTGCGCCGCGGTGCTGGGCATCGAAACCGCGCAGCTGCGGGTGACGCCCTCGGAAATCGGCGGCGGCTTTGGCGGCAAAACCACGGTGTTCATGGAGCCGCTGGCGCTGGCCCTGTCGAAAAAGGCGGGCGGCAAGCCGGTGAAGCTGGTGATGACCCGCTCGGACGTGCTGCGCGCCACCGGCCCCACCGCCTCGGCCTCGATGGATGTGAAAATCGGGATGAAGGCCGATGGCACGCTGACGGCGGCGCGGGCTGAGTTCCGGATGCAGGGCGGCGCCTTCCCCGGCTCGCCGGTGGATATGGCGCTGAACTGCGCCTTTGCCCCCTACAATCTGCCAGCCCTGCAGCATATCGGCTATGATGTGCTGGCCAACCGCCCGAAAGCTGCTGCCTACCGTGCCCCCGGCGCGCCGATGGCCGCCTTCGCGGTGGAAAGCCTGATTGACGAAATGTGCCGCGAGCTGGGGCTCGATCCCATCGAGGTGCGGCTGAAAAACGCGGTGCGCGAAGGCGACCGGGCAAGCTATGGGCCGAAATTCAAATCCATCGGTCTGGTCGAGGTGCTGGAAGCGGCGAAAGCCCATCCCAACCTCGCCGCGCCGCTCGGCCCCAATCAGGGGCGTGGCGTCGCCACCGGTTTCTGGTTCAACCACAATGGCGATACCTCGGTTTCGATGGCGATTGCCGAGAACGGATCGGCGCAGGTTGCGGTGGGCACGCCTGATATCGGCGGCAGCCGGGCCTCGATTGGCCTGATGGTGGCCGAAACGCTGGGCATTCCCTATGACCAGGTGCGGGTGAACGTGGTCGAGACCGGTGCGCTTGGCATCAACGAGCCGACCCATGGCTCGCGCGCCACCTTCGCCAGCGGCAAGGCTGCGGTTCTGGCCACTCAGGAGGCGATCCGTGAGCTCTGCCGTCGTGCGGCGGTGGAATGGGATATTGATCCCGACGCGGTGGAATGGGTCGATGGGGCCGCTCAGCCCGCTGGCCCCAATGCCGGGAAATTCCCGCCGATGCGCTTGGCCGAGATTGCCGGCAAGATGAGTTCCACCGGCGGGCCGATTGCGGGCCACTGGCAGGGCGTCCCCGGCGGGGTTGGCCCGAGCTTCGGCACCCATGTGGTGGATGTCGAGGTCGATCCCGAAACCGGCCACACCAAGGTGCTGCGCTATCTGGTGGTGCAGGATGCGGGCCGCGCGATCCATCCGGCCTATGTCGAAGGCCAGTATCAGGGCGGCGCGGTGCAGGGCATCGGCTGGGCGCTGAACGAGGAATATGTGTATGGAGAAGACGGTCGGCTGCAAAACCCGATCTTCCTCGATTACCGCATCCCCGTTGCCTCGGACCTGCCGATGATCGACACGGTGATCGTTGAAGTGCCCAATCCGGGCCATCCTTTCGGGGTGCGCGGGGTTGGCGAAACCGGCATCGCCCCGCCCCTGCCCGCCGTGGCTAATGCCATTGCGGCAGCATCAGGCGCGCGGGTGCGGCATCTGCCGATCAACCCGCCACGCCTGCTCGCCGCCATGAAGGCGCGGGCGGATCAGGCCTAGGGAGATGGTCGAGGTCAATCTCTGGTCGGGGCTGCGCCGCTTTACCGATGGCGCGCTGCAGATAGAGGTTGCCCCCGGCACGGTGGGCCAGATCCTTGACGGGCTGGCCGCCACCTATCCCGGGCTCGGGCCGATCTTCGAGGCGGGCATATCCGTCGCGGTGGATGGTGAGATCGTGAATGGCCGCAATATCGCGGTGCCGGAGGGTGCGGAAGTCTATCTGATGCAGCGCGTGAAGGGCGGCTAGAAAAAGGGGGCGCCTCAGCGGCGCCCCCAGTGATTTCAGATTTTCAGCAGTTTGCGCATCGACAAGGGCTCATAGCCCAGCCTGTCGGTGACGAAGCCGACGATCCCGCGCGGCAGGTAGAGCGCGAAGAGGATGGCGACGATGCCAAGCCCCGCGAGATACCAGGCCCCGAACCCGCCAAACAGCTCCTGCAGCGCCATGAACAGCACCGCGCCAAGGATCGGGCCCAGAAAGCTGCCCAAGCCCCCGACCAGCACCATGAACAGCATGAAGACCGACCACTGGATGCCAAAGGCGGTGCGCGGCTGGAAGGTGATGGCGCTCGACAGCCAGAGCGTGCCCGCCAGCGCGCAGCCAAAGGCCGTGGCGATGAACACGATCTGCTTCACCCGGAAGGTCGAGATGCCGACCGAGCCCGCCGCCTCGTCATCGTCGCGGATCGCTTGGCTTTCACCGCCCAGCCGTCCATGCAGCAGCAGATAGCTCAGCGCCAGCATCACCCCGACCACTGCCAAAGCGGCGAGATAGATCACGTTGCGCCGAAGATCAGGATCATAGGCATTGAGCGCCACCAGCGAGCGCCCGGTTTCGCCCTGCACCAGCGGGTCGAGCGTGACCACCGAGCGGATCGCTTCGGCCAGAACCCATGTGGCGATGGCAAATTCTCCGGGCTTCATCCGCAGCACGAACCATGAGAGCGGCCAGGCCGCGGAGATCACGAAAGCCGCCGCGACGAAGATCGCCACGAAGGGCGGCAGCCCCGCATCGACCAGCCGCACCATCGCGTAGCCACCAAGCCCAACGAAGGCCTGCTGCCCGACCGAGACCAGCCCGGCATAGCCCGCCAGCAGGTTCCACATCACCGCGAGCAAGATGTAGATGAAGAGAAGCGTCATCTTGTCGACCACCAGTGCCGAGGTGAAGAGCGGGAACAGCGCCAGCAATGCGATCAGCCCGGCCCCGCCAAGGATCAGCCGTTTGTCGCGTTGCGCAATCGGTTGCAGATGCTCGCTCATGACGATGTCCTTTCCTTGAACGCTTGCAGCCCCTTGGCCTCGCGTTTGGCCGAAACGCCCAGAAGCGCCTGAAACCCGGCCTTCCAGCCGCCATGATTGCGCGCGCCTTCTGACGACATCCGCCAGATCAGGATGCCGAGGAACACCACATGGCCCGCGAGGATCGAGAACTGCGCCGAGAGAAGCCCGCCCAGCGCCTGAGAAAGGCCCAGAATGATGCCGCCGATTAGCGTGCCCCAAAGCGAGCCGATGCCGCCGATCACCACAGCTTCAAAGGCAAAGATCAGCTGCGCCGGGCCGGAATAGGGCGTGACCTGCGCGCGCATCGCCAGAAACACCCCGCCAAGGGCGGCCAGAGCCACGGCAATTGCCGCCGCCGCCCGGTGCACCGAGCGCGCATCGACGCCGCACAGCTCGGCCGCTTCCGGGTCTGAAGCCGTGGCGCGGATCGCCCGGCCCAGCCTTGTGCGCGTCAGCATCAGATGCAGCACGCCCAGCACCACCACGGCGGTGACAAAGATGATCACCGGCAGTTTGCCCAGAATGATCCCGCCGGGCAGGAACCAGCTCGACCAAGAGAGATCGCCGATATGGGCGCCCAGAGAGCGGGTGTTGGAGCCGAACAGCCCGAACATACCGTTTTGCAGCGCCGCCCCCAGACCGATGGTGGTGAGGATCGGCAGGAGGAAGCCGCCCTTCAGCGCGCGTTCAAACAGCAATTGCTGCATCGCCCAGCCCAGCGCCGCCATGATCGGCAGCATGATGATGATCGCCGGAAGCGTCGGAATGCCCAGCCGCTCGACCATGAACAGCACCAACATCGCGCCCAGCACGGTCAGATCGCCATGGGCCAGGTTGATAAACCGCACCACGCCGAACAGGAGCGATAACCCTGCCGCGACGATGGCATAATAGCCGCCGAGCAGGATGCCCTGCACAATGGCCTGCAAGATCCCGTCAAACATGTGCCGCCTCCCCTTCGTGAATGCCGAAATAGGCCTGAGTGATGGCCTCTTTGCTGAGCGCGCCGGGTTTCCCGTCGAGCTCTTTCACCCCTTCGGCCATGCAGATGATGTGATCGGCAAAGCTCATGGCGCGCGAGAGATCCTGCTCGACGATCACCATGGTCATCTTGCGCGCCGCCTTCAGCTTGCCGAGGCTGTCATAGACCCCGCCCACCGCAGCCGGCGACAGGCCCAGCGAAACCTCATCAAGCAGCAGCACATCGGGATTGGCCATAAGCGCGCGGCCAATCGCCACCGCCTGCCGTTGCCCGCCAGAGAGGCCCCCGGCGAGTGCGTTCAGAAAGGGTTCGATCTGCGGGAAGGCCGCGACGACGCTATCGAGTGCCCAATCGCCTTTCCGCCCGTTCTCGCCCGCGATCATCAGGTTCTCGCGCACGGTCATGTCGGCAAAGAGCCGCCGCCCTTCCGGCGACATCGCAATCCCGGCCCGCACCCGGGCAAAAGCGGAAAGCCCGGTGACGTCTTCGCCGCCAACCAGCACCCGGCCTTCTGCCGCCACATGCGCGCCCGCGATGGTGCGCATGAGCGTGGTTTTGCCCGCGCCATTGGCCCCGACGATGCAGAGCACTTCGCCCTCGGGCACATCAAAGCTCAGATCGCGCACGGCGGTCATCAACCCGTGGCGCGCGGTGATATTTTCCAGTGTCAGCCGTTTCATTCCGGATCGCTCCCCAGATAAGCGCTGCGCACCTCAGGATCGTCCATCACCTCTTTCGGATCGCCCTCGGCCAGCACCCGGCCCTCGGCCATGCAGACCAGCCGGTCGATTACTTTCAAAAGCGCGTGCAGGATGTGTTCGATCCAAACCACCGTCAGCCCCTCGTCGCGCAGGGCCCGGATCAGCTCGATGAGTTGTTCCAGCTCTGCCTCGGTCAGCCCGCCGCCGATTTCATCCAGCAGCACCACACGGGGTTTCGTCGCCAGCGCGCGCGCCACTTCCAGCCGCTTGCGATCCAGGAGGCCCAGCGCCCCGGCGGGTTGGTTGGCCAGCGCCTTCAGCCCAGTCCGTTCCAGCAGGGCGGCAGCGGCATCCACCGCCTCCGATTTGCCCTGCCCGCCGCCAGCGCGCGCCGCGACCAGCACGTTTTCAAACACCGTCATCCCCAGAAACGGGCGCGGCACCTGATAGGTGCGGGCGATGCCCATCTTGCAGCGGCTTTCTGCGCCAAAACCGGTCACGTCATGCCCGTCGAGATGGATATGCCCCGACGTGGCCGGGATCGTGCCTGCCAGCGCGCCAAACAGGGTGGTCTTGCCCGCGCCGTTCGGCCCGACAATGCCCACCGCCTCGCCCGGATAGACGTGGAAATCGACGTTATCGAGTGCTTTCAGACCGCCGAATGATTTGTGAATGCCCCTGCCCGCAAGCAAAGGCGCTGTATCCAGAGGAGCCATTCCTCAGCCTCCCAATATGAAGGGCGGCAGGGGCATCTGCGTGCCCTTCTGCCGCTGATCGGGGGCGCCGCACCGTGGCGCGCCTCCCGATACGTGATCTGCCCGCAGGTTTCCCCCGTGAGCCGCCCGACTGGCCTTAGCCGCCGATCTTGTAGGGGGTCAGCGGCGCGGTGATCGGCACATCGGGGGCCATCGCATTACCAGTGACGTTCAGCGCGAACTCATAGGGGCCCTCGCTGGCCTTCACCCACTGGCAACCCACAATCGGGGTCACCGCAATGCCGGGCATCGGACCATTGGCGAAATCGACCTTGCCCACGGCGGTATCGGCCACCAGTGTCGGCATCACGCCCGCCACGGCTTCCTTGTTCTTCGGATCGCCTGACGCCGCAAACGCCGCCATCACCACGTCAAACAGCGCGGCATTGGCCCCCGGTTGCTGGGTCCATTGCTTGCCAACCGCCGCTTCGAAGCCCGAGGCCAGATCGGCGCTGGAGAGGTTGAGCGCGGGCGAGCTGGTCGGGAAGTCCTTGTGCCAATAGGCACCAGTGGCCACCCCGTAGCCAAGCTGGCCCAGCCCTTCCATCTCGGCCGCGAACAGACCGGCCTTGGCGACCTGAATGACCTTGAGTTGCTGGGCGAGGCCGAACTGCGCCGCCTGACGCCAGAACACCGGGAAATCGGGCGGGAACGGGAAGGTGTTGATGATCTCGACACCGTTCTTCTTGAAGAAGTTGATCTGGTTCGAGAAATCCGACGAGCCGTTTTCATAGGGGCCGGGATCGAAGCATTCAAACCCGGCGGCCTGCAGCGCGGGCATCAGGTTGGCGCGCACCGCGTTGCCATCGGCATCGTTCGGCATCAGCATCCCGACCTTCTTGTTGGTCTCGATCTTGCCCCACTGGTCTTGATAGACGGTCAGGAAGTCGCCCGCGCCAAAGCTGAAATGGAAGGTCCATTTGAAGGTCTTCTGGCCCGGCACGCCGCCGCGGCCAAAGAAGAAGCTTTCCCACGGGGCCACGGTGGTAACGCAGGGCACGCCCGCCGCCTCACAGGCATCGGCCACCGGGTTGGTGGTTTCCGGGGTCGAGCTGGCGATGACAATATCGGGGTTATGGGCGTTGATCAGGTCTTTCGTCACCTGACTGGCGCGCACCGGGTCCGACTGGGTATCGGCCAGGATCACTTCAAACCCGTAGCTTTTGCCGCCAATCTCGACGCCCCCGGCATTCACTTCCTTGAAGCGGTCGGTCAGCCAGGCATCGGCCTCGCCGAAAATGCCCAGCGGGCCAGAACGCGGGCCAACCCAGCCGATCTTGATCGTGTCGTCTCCCGAGGCAAAGGCACGTACGGCAAAGGCCGGCACGCTGGCCGTTGCCGCAGCAACCCCCAGCAGACGGTTGAATGAGCGGCGTGAGATGCCACCCTTGTTGGATTCGTTATTCATATTGTTCTCCTCCCTGATTTATATGCGGTGCGGGCTCCTCTTCCCGCACCGTCACTGATTAGCCGAGGCGGCTGCGCAGAAACGCGCCAGCTTCCTCAAGCGACGCCATCCCCTCCTCAAGGAACGGCGCGAAAAGCTGGTGATTGTGGCACATGCCCTCCCAGATTTTCAGATCAGCCGACACGCCCGCCTCCTGCATCCGGGCGGCGATGGTTTCGCTGTCGGAACGCAGAATTTCCCAAGTGCCGACATGGATCAGCGTGGGCGGCAGGCCGGACATATCGGCGTAAAACGGCGTGGCTTCGGGCGATTTGCGGTCGCGCTCGCCCAAGAGCAGCATGTTGAACACGCCCATCAGATTGGCATCGACCAGCGGCGCATCGGGGTGTTCGCGATGCGAGGCCCCCTCGCCCGCCAGATCCAGCGCTGGCGACATCAGCATCAGCGCGGCGGGCGCTCCAATGCCGCTATCGCGCGCCCGAACCGCCACCGACAGCGCCATATTGCCACCGGCGGAATCGCCGCATATGGCCACGTTTTCCGCGCCATAGCCCTGCGCCAGCGCCCATTCATAGGCGGCGAAGGCATCATCATGGCCTGCGGGGGCCGGGAATTCCGGCGCCATCCGGTATTGCACCGACAGCACCGTCACCCCGGCCGCGCGGGCCAGGTTGGACGCGATCACCCGATGCGAGCGGGGCGAACCGAACAGCCAGCCGCCGCCATGAATATAGAGGATCAGCTTGCCCTCGGCGGCCCCTTCCGGGCGCAGGTATTCGCAAGCCTGACCGTTCACTTCCACCGGCTCGACCTGCACGTCTTCAGCCACCGGCGTGGGCTCCATCATCGCCTCAAACCAGTCGCGCATATCCTGCGGGCTGCCATTTTCCGGCGGCGGGTTCTGCGCACCCATTTCGAGTATCTGGTAAAGCTGTTCGACCGACATGGTCATCCTCCCTGTTCGCTGGTTGTCGCCACGCGGACGCCTCCCCCGGCAGCCAGCGTGTCTCGCTCAGGTGTTTCCTGAAGCCTGCGAGGGGCGGATTGCCCCGCCCCTCGCAGCAATGCTTATCCCATCTTCACGATCGGCTTGATCGCGGTGCCGGCATGGCTGTCATGGACCGCCTGATTGATGTCGTCGAAATCGTAGAAGGTGACGAGCTTGTCGAAGGGGAAGTTCCCCGCCTGCCAAAGCGCGATCAGCTCGGGGATGAAGGTATCAGGCTGCGACGCGCCCTCGACCACCCCGATCAGCTTTTTGCCGAACGACATGAAGTCGGTGTTATCGACCGAGATCTGGCTTTCCGGCATCGGCGCGCCGAGAATGGCGCAGGTGCCGCGCGGCGCCAGTGCATCGACCGCCTGACGGATCACCGGCGGCAGGCCGGTGGTGTCGAGCGCATAATCAATGCCGAAGCCACCGATGTCGCGCAGTTGCTCGACCACGCCTTCGCTGCTGGCATTCACCACATGGGTTGCGCCCAGCTCCTTGGCCTTTTCCAGACGGCAGTCATTCAGATCAACCGCCACGATGGTGCTGGCACCACTCGCTTTGGCCGCCATCACCGCCGACAGCCCCACCGAGCCCGCGCCGAAGACCACGAAGCTCTTACCTTCCTTCACCTTCAGCGCGTTCATTACCGCGCCCGCGCCGGTTTGGATGCCACAGGCCAGCGGCCCCAGCAGATCGAGCTGCGCGCTTTCCGGCACCTTCACCACGTTCACGCTGTGGCACAGCGCATAGGTGGCAAAGGAGGACTGCCCGAAGAAGTTCGAATGGATGCTTTCGCCTTCCTTCGAAATCGCCACGGTGCCATCGGGCCGGGTGGCGAAGAAGTTGCGCGGGAAGAACTCATAGCAATAGGCCGGTTCGTGCTCGTGGCACGAGGGGCAGCCGCCGCAGGAGTTGAAGGTCATCACCACGTGATCACCCGGCTTCACCTTGGTCACCGCACTGCCGACCTTTTCGACAATGCCCGCGCCTTCATGGCCGAGCACGGCGGGCATCGGGGTGGGCAGATGGCCTGCCATCACCACGAGGTCGGTATGACAAACCCCGGTTGCCACCACTTTGACGAGAATCTCGTCATCGCGCGGATCTTCCAGATCAAGCTCTTCGATGCTGAGATCGCTGCCCGCCGCGCGGGCAACTGCTGCTTTGATTTTCATGTTTTTTCCTTGTCTCGAAGCGTCTTAGAACGGGTAGACCACGGCATCGGCGCGGGTGGTGACCCAGACCCACTGGGTGAATTCTTCCCAGATCGCGGGGCCAGAGATGCGGGTGCCATTGCCCGAGCGGCCACGGCCACCGAAGGGGGCATAGGGGCTTGCGGCCACGGTCTGATCGTTGATGTGCAGGTGGCCGACCTTCAGCTTGTTGCCAAGCGCGCGGGCACGGCCGGTATCCTTGGCGATGATCCCGGCGGCGAGGCCGAAATCGGACATATTCGCCAGCTCGACCGCGTGATCGTCATTGTCGTAGCCCACGACCACGGCGACCGGGCCAAAGATTTCCTCTTCAAAGGCGCGCATCCCGGGTTTCACCCCCGACAGCACCGTCGCCGGGAACATCGTGCCCTCGGCCTTGCCGCCGATATGAAGCGTCGCGCCCTTGGCGACGGCTTCGTTCACGATGCCTTCGATCCGGCTGGCTTCCTGCCCCGAGATCAGCGGCCCGAGCGCGACCTGTTCGTTGGTCGGGTCGCCCACCGGCAGGTGGCTGGCCTTCACGGTCAGGGCTTCCGCCAGCTTGTCGGCCATCGCCGAGGGGGCGAGGATCAGGCCGGTGGCCATGCAGATCTGGCCCTGATGCAGCCAGGCACCCCAGGCGGCGTTCGACGCGGCCGCATCGAAATCGGCATCGTCCATCACGATCAGGGCGTTCTTGCCGCCGAGTTCCAGCTGAACCTTCTTGAGGTTGCGCCCGCAGGCCTCGCCCACTTTCGAGCCCGCTTCCGGGCTACCGGTGAACGACACCATGGCGATATTCGGATCTTCGCACATCGCAGCCCCCACATCGCCACCGCCGGGGATGATGTGCAGAAGGTTCTCGGGCAGGCCCGCTTCTTCAAAGATACGCGCAATGATCACGCCGCCGGTGATCGGCGTGCGCGGATCGGGCTTGTGCACCACGGCATTGCCGGTGGCCAGTGCCGCCGCAATCGCGCGGATCGACAGGATCAGCGGGAAGTTGAAGGGCGAGATCACCCCCACCACGCCATGGGCTACGCGCAGTAGCTCTTCGTGACGGCCATCAAGCGAGGGGATGATCCGGCCAGCGGGTTCCACCGCCGCGACAGCCGCCGCGCGCAAGAAACCGGCGCTGTGTTCAATCTCGATCCCGGCTTTCGGCGGGATCGAGCCGCTTTCGCGGATGATCCAGGGCATCAGCTCGCCGCCATTCACCTCAAGAATATCGGCGGCCTTGTTCAGGATCGCCGCGCGCTGATGCGGCGGGGTTGCTTCCCAGGCCGGTTGCGCGGCGGCTGCCGCTGCCGACGCCTTAAACACATCCGCCGGGGTGGGTTTGCCGATACGCTCGATCACGCTGCCATCAGCCGGGGCGAGAATATCCGTTGCCCCACCGCTGGCCGCAGCCCAACCGCCGGAATAGATCATGCCGCTCCAGCTGGCCGTATCAAGAAAGTTATGTGCCGATCCGTCCATGTTTTCCTCCCAAAGACTGAGGGTCTTCGCGGCATCACCTCACGGTTCGGACAAACGCGAGTTTGTCCGTTATTCTCGTGGTTTTCGGTGAGACCGACGCCACCCTCCCAAATGACGAACCTGATGAGTCGATTTGCGCCGAGCCAAATCAAGGGAAAAGTGACGCTGCGACAATTTTACCGAAAAGCCTCTGTTTTTTAGAGGTTTTCTAAAAAATTTTGCACGCGCAGCGATTTCATGTATTTGTGAAACTCAAATTCCGAATTCATGAAAATCTGAAAATGACCAAACGCATCTCTCTCAAGGAAGCCTCGAAAAGCGCGCCGCGGATGCTGGCGCGGGGTGACAGTGCCCTGCTCGAAGAGGGTGCACCGCCGACCCTCAACGATCTGGCAGGCGCCTTGCAATTCGCTCTGGGTGACGGCCGCATCTGGCTCAATGACGAACGCATGGTGCTGCTGCAGACCTCGGTTCTGGGCGATCTGCGTCGGGCGATGATCGAGGCGCTGGGGCTTGATTCCGCCGCCAGCCTGTTTCGCAAGACCGGCTGGCAGCAGGGGGTCGAGCTGGCCGAACTGGTCACCAAGCGCTTTCATCAGGAAGACCTGACCAATGCGCTCGCCGCCGGGCCGCGCCTGCACACGATGGAAGGCTATGTGAAGGTCACCACCAAGCGCTTCGAGTTTGACGTGGCGCGCGGGCATTATCACGGCGAGTTTCACTGGCATGACAGCACCGAAGCCGCCGAGCATATCCGCCATTTCGGCCTGTCCGACACACCGGCCTGCTGGTTTCAGCTCGGGGTGCCCTCGGGCTATACCTCGACCCTGCTCGGCCAGCCGGTGATTTTCCGCGAGGTCGAATGCATGGCGCAGGGGGCTGAGCGCTGCGTGGTGATCGGGCGCAACGCCGCCGCCTGGGGCGACGATGTGCCGGAGCTGGAAGAGTTTGGCCTGGCCCGTGCCAAGACCCGCTCCAAGCCCTGGACCCCACCGGTGGCCCTGCCAGAAGTACAGGAAGAGGCCCCCGATCCGGATGCGATCCTCGGCAAATCCGCCGCCATCGAACGGGCGCGGCGGCTGCTTGAACGGGTGGCGGGTTATGACGAGCCGGTGATGCTGCTGGGCGATCCCGGCACTGGCAAAGAGCTGTTTGCCCGCCGGTTGCACAAGATCGGGCGGGCGGCCAATGGGCCTTTCGTGGTGGTGAATTGCGGCATCTTCGATACCGGCCACCCCGAGGAAGATCTGTTTTCCCCCGGCGGCGCCATCGAGCGCGCGGCAGGCGGCACGCTGTTTCTGAACGATATTCTGGCCCTGCCGATCCCGCTTCAGGGGCGGCTGGTGACGCTGCTTGATGCACGGGGCGAGCAAAAGCCGGGTTTCCGGCTGATCTCGGCCACCGGCGACGACCCGCGCGCCGCGCTTGATGCAGGCAGGCTGCGCGCCGATCTCTTCTACCGGCTATCGCTGCTGCCCATCGCCCTGCCGCCCCTGCGCGACCGGCGCGACGACCTGCCCCAGCTTATCGACCATTTCCGCCGCCTCCATGCCCGCCGTCATGGCAAGCCGATCCGACGGCTGAGCGGGGCGGCCATGGATATGCTCCTGCGCTACGACTACCCCGGCAATGTGCGCGAGCTGTCGAACATGATCGAACGCGGGGTGATCTATGCCGAACCGGGGGGCGATGTGGACATTTCGCACCTGTTCACCGGCATCGAGGAAATGCCCGCTTTTGTCGAAGGGCTGCATGCGACGGGCAAGATCGTGCGCCGGTCATCGCAAGACGGGCAAGCCGCCGGGCTGACGCTGCAGGACATCGAAACGGAAGCCATCCAGCGCGCGATGGACGAAGCCGGTGGCAATGTCTCCGCCGCCGCCCGCGCCCTCGGCCTGACCCGCGCCAAGCTGGATTACCGGCTGGCAAAACTCGGGATCAAGCCGGGGAAATAGGGCCGCCCGAACTTATGCCCGTCGGCACGACGGGCAACGCCCGACCCTCCCCCCGGGAGGGCGTATTGGAAACGCGGGAACGCGCGGCCCGGACGGGATGCTTTTGATCGCCACGCCCAGAACTGCCACAGCACAACGCCCACCCAGGGTCGGGCGTTGCCCGTTTCTTCCAGCCCCTAAAACGCCCCTTCAAGCCGGGCAAATTGCTCAAGGCAGTCCGGATTGGCCAGCGAAGCCTTGTTCTTCACCTCGCCCCCCGTTGCCATCGCTTTGGCAGCCCCCTCGACCCGTTTCGAGTTGATCGTATAGGGCACTTCCGCGACCTGATAGATCGCGGCGGGCACGTGGCGGGGCGAGCATTCGTCGCGCAGCTTCACCCGCAGGCGTTTGGCCAGGTCGGCGGTGAGCGCCTGCCCCTCGGCGGGCACGAGGCAGAGCACGATTTCTTCATCGCCGGGGATCGGGCGGCCAAACACCACCGCATCAGCGATTTCCGGGAAGGTATCGCAGATATTGTAGATATCGGCGGTGCCGATCCGCACCCCCTGCGGGTTCAGGGTGAAATCCGAGCGGCCATGGATCACCGCCGAGCCATCGGCGTTGATCTCGGCATGGTCGCCATGGGTCCAGATCCCCGGACGCGAGGCAAAATAGGCGTCGCGATAACGCGCATCGCCATTTTCGCCCCAGAAGGTCGCGGGCATCGAGGGGAAGGGTTCGGTGCAGACCAGCTCGCCCGGACGCCCCACCACCGGCGCACCGCGCTCGTCGAGCACATTGGTCGCCATGCCCAGCGTTTTCACCGACATCGCCCCGCGCCGGATTGGGCGCGTCGGCGCGCCGGTGAGGAAACAGCCCATCAGATCGGTGCCGCCCGACAGCGACACATGCCCGGCCAGCGGGCGCACCTCGTCGCGCACCCAGTCGAACTGCCAGGGCGCCATCGGACTGCCCGACGACATCAGCCAGCGCAGGCTGCTCAGATCGTGGCTGGCGGCGGGGCGATAGCCGATATCGGTGAGGGTGGCGAGGTATTTGGGCGAGACGCCCATATGGGTGAGCCCCTCTTCCTCGATCACCTTCCAGAGCAAAGATCCATCGAGCCCATCGGTGCCTTTCAGCATCGGCGCGCCGTCGAAAATCACCAGCTGCGCCTCGGTCGCCAGCACGGCAGCCGACCAGTGATACATCATCCAGGCATTGTTGGAGTACCACATGAAGCGGTCGCCGGGGCGCACGTCATTGTGCAGGATATGCTCTTTCAGCTGGTTCAGCAGCACCCCGCCGGTGCGGTGCACGATGGCTTTCGGGGCGCCGGTGGTGCCGGAAGTGTAGAGCACATAGACGGGATCGGAAAAGCCGACGCGGGTGAAGGCCAGCGGCGCGGCGGCATCGCCGAAGGCGGCATAATTCGTGCTGGCCACAGCGCTGGTCACATCGCCCTCGCCCACCAGAACCAAATGCTCCAGCCCCGGGATTTCGCCCGCGATCTCGCCGATCCGCTCGGAAATGTCGTGGACCTTGCCCGCGTAGCGATAGCGCGGCTGGGCAATCAGCACTTTCGGACGCACCTGCCCGATCCGGTCGACAATCGCAGCCTTGCCGAAATCCGGCGAGCACGAGGTCCAGACCGCGCCCAGCGCCGCCGTGGCCAGAAGCGTGACCATGCTTTCGATCCGGTTGGGCAGCACCACGCCCACGCGATCGCCCTTGCCCACACCCACGGCGCGCAGCCCATCGGCCACCCGCGCCACTTCGGCGCGCAGGGCATCGGCGCTGCGCTCTTCGCGCCCGCCCACCTCGTCGCGCGCCACCAGCACCACCTGATCGCCTGTGCGGCGCAGCAGGTTCTCGGCCAGGTTCAGCTGGGCGTCGGGAAAGAAGGCGGCGCCCATCATCCAGTCGGCCGGATCGGCGCGGAAGGCCACCCCGCCCTTTTCGCCGATGATCCCGGCGAGATCCCAGAGCTTTGACCAGAAACCTTCGAGATCCGAAATCGACCAGCGATGCAGATGATCATAATCGGCGGGGTCAATCCCCACCTCGCGCGCAAACTGCGCCATTGCAGAGCTTGCCGCGAGCTCTTCCACCGGCTGCCAGACGATATCGTTCAAAACGCGCTCTCCTCCCGATCACGATCCGCCGCGCATCATAAGGGCGAAGGCGACCTCGTCAATCGTTTCGTTTCATTTGCAACGTTTGTCTAAACGGGTTTTAACCACGCTAGCTAAAATTGCCCCGCTATTGTCACCGTTCAGTCGGGGTTCATTCATATTTCTCGCGAATGCTGGCACGAACGTCCTCCCGGCAAGAGGAGGCAGAGGGCAGTTCAACCGCAAGTCCGGGCGGCAGGCCCGGGCGTATCGAAGGAGCTGGCAATGCCGACTTATTCCGCCCCGAAAAAGCCCGCCGAACCGGCGAAGGCCCCGCCGCAAAAACCCACAGAAGTCAAAGCCAAAGCTCCAAAGCCGCCCAGCCCGAAGCCGGAGGCAAAGCCGGTATTCAAAGACTGGGCGATGTTCTAGGCAGGGCTTTCGCTGCCGTTCGGCCCGGGATATGATCGGGGCATGAACGCGCCCGTTTCCTCGATCCGCAATCTCGGCCCCGCCTCCGACGCCTCTTTCGCGCGGGCGGGTATCGAGTCCGCCGAAACCCTGCGCGCCCTTGGCCCGGATGCCGCCTATGCCAAGCTGCTGGCGGCGGGCAGTAAACCGCATTTCATCGGCTATTACGCCATGGTGATGGGGCTGATGGGGCGGCCGTGGAACGATTGCAAGGGCGCCGAAAAGGCGGCTCTGCGCGAAAGGTTCGATGCAATTGTCGCGGCAAGCCAGCCCAAGACCATTCCGGGGATCGAACGGATCCTTGATGAGATCGGCATTCGCATGCCGATGCACACAACCCAAGATTGACACCCCAACGCAGCCCTCGTAGCGTCGCCCCTCCTCAGATTTACGGTATTTCCCCAATGCTTCGTCGCCTTCTGCCCCTGTTGCTTCTTCTTGCCTTTGCCGCGGCGCCAGCCCGCGCCGGGGGGAGCGATCTGACCTTCAAATTCGATGGTCTCACCCGTCAGGCCAGTTTCTATGTGCCGGAGGGGCTGACGGGCCCCGCACCGCTGATCCTTGCCCTGCATGGGGTTTTTGAAACCGGCCACGGCATGCGCCGGGTCAGCCAGAAGCGTTTGGAAACACTGGCCGACAGGTACGGCTATGTCATTGCCTATCCCTGGGCCTATCAGATGGTCTGGGATGTCGGCCAAGGCCTGGGTGAGTCGCAGATCTGGCCTGAGCGCGATGATCTGAGCTATCTGGAAAAGGTGATCAGCGAGGCGAAAGTCCGCGCCGAGATTGACCCCCGCCGCATTTTCGCGGTCGGCTTTTCCCAAGGCGGGCTGATGAGCTTTGAACTGGGCTGCAAACGGCCGGGCCTGCTGCGCGCCATTGGCGTGATCGGGATGGAACTGCCGGAGCAGTTGATCGGCGACTGTGCGACGGCGCTGCCCGCAGGGGTGTTCATCGCCCATGGCACCGCCGATCCGATCGTGCCGTTTCTCGGAGGTAATATCCCCGCCGGCCCATTTTCGGAGATGACGATCCTGAGCTTTGACAAGACCCTTGCCTATCTTGTCGCACATAAGGGCTGCGGCGCGCCGAGCCGTGAATGGACCTATGACAGCCGTGAAGACGGCACCAGCGTCGAGCGTAAGCTCTGGCTGGGATGCCGCTCAGGCGCGGTCGACTCCTACCGCATCCATGGCGGCGGACATCGCTGGCCTGGCGATGCCCCGTACAACCCAATTGGCATGTTCCTCGGTCCGGCCACACAGGAGATTGACGGCGCCGCCGCCGCTTTCAGCTTCTTCTCCCGCTTCCGTTAAGAGCAACGAGGCGCAACGCCCAAAAGAAAAGGCCGCACGGTTGCCCGTGCGGCCTTTGAATTGTCTTGCGGGTGGCTTAGCCGACCAGCTCGAGGCCCGAGAAGAAATAGGCGATCTCGACAGCGGCGGTTTCCGCTGCGTCGGAACCGTGCACCGAGTTTTCTCCAACCGACAGAGCGAAGTCTTTGCGGATGGTGCCTTCGGCGGCGTCGGCCGGGTTGGTGGCGCCCATCACTTCGCGGTAGGCGGCAATGGCGTTTTCGCCTTCCAGAACCTGCACGACCACCGGCTCGGAGATCATGAATTCGACCAGCTCACCGAAGAAGGGGCGCTCTTTGTGCACGCCGTAGAAGGTCTCGGCTTGCGCTTGGGTCATCTGGATACGCTTTTGCGCGACGATGCGCAGGCCAGCGGCTTCGATCTTGGCGTTGATGGCGCCGGTCAGGTTGCGTTTGGTGGCATCGGGTTTGATGATGGAGAAGGTGCGTTGAATGGCCATGTCGGTCCTCATGTACTGTCGGGCAAAGCCCGGTGAAATCTCGCGGGCCTGCTAGCATGGGATCGCGGCGATGGAAAGGGGGTCGGTCCGCGCAAGCCGGGGCAAATCGCCCTGCCCCGACACAAGTTGCGCAACTCTATCAGGGTCGATTGACACGCCCCGGCCCCTCTGGCACTCCGCGCACATGTTACGCATTGACGATATCTCCTATTCGATCGAGGGCCGCCCGCTGATCGAACACGCATCCGCGGTAATCCCCGATGGCCACAAGGTGGGCCTTGTCGGGCGCAACGGCACGGGCAAAACCACGCTGTTTCGCCTGATCCGGGGCGAGATTGTTCTGGAAACCGGCTCGATCTCGGTGCCGAAAGGCGCAAGGATCGGGGGCGTGGCGCAAGAGGCCCCGGCCTCGGATGTTTCGCTGGCCGATACGGTTCTGGCCGCCGATACCGAACGCGCGGCCCTGCTGGCCGAAGCCGAACATGCCCACGACGCGCACCGGATTGCCGAAATTCAGACGCGACTGACTGATATCGATGCCTGGTCCGCCCCGGCGCGCGCTGCCTCGATCCTGAAAGGGCTTGGTTTTGACGATGTCGATCAGGCCCGGCCCTGTTCGGATTTCTCCGGCGGCTGGCGGATGCGCGTGGCGCTGGCGGCTGTGCTGTTTTCCCAACCGGACTTTCTGCTGCTCGACGAACCGACCAACTATCTCGACCTCGAAGGCGCGCTCTGGCTGGAAAACTACCTGATCCGCTATCCGCATACGGTGATCATCGTCAGCCACGACCGCGAGCTGTTGAACCGCTCGGTCACCGGGATCCTGCATCTCGAAGACAAAAAGCTGACCTATTATTCCGGCCCCTACGATACCTTTGCCGCAACCCGTGCGGCGCGGATTGCAGCGGCGGAATCCGAAAACCGCAAGACCGAAGCCCGCAAAGAGCATCTGCAAAGCTTCGTCGACCGCTTCCGCGCCAAGGCCTCGAAGGCCAAGCAGGCGCAATCGCGGCTGAAGATGATCGAGAAGCTGACGCTCACCTCGACCCCGCAGGAAGCAGCGCTGCGCAAATTCTCGTTCCCCGAGCCCGAAGAGCTGTCGCCGCCGATCATCAACCTTGAAGGCGCAAGCGTCGGCTATGACGGCAAGCCGGTTCTGACGCAGTTGAACCTGCGCATCGATCAGGACGACCGGATCGCGCTGCTGGGCAAGAACGGCGAAGGGAAATCGACGCTGGCGAAGCTGCTGGTGGGCGATCTTGAGGCGCTTTCGGGCCGCATCACCCGCTCGACCAAGCTGCGCATCGGCTATTTCGCCCAACATCAGATGGATGTGCTGCGCCCGGACGAAACCCCGCTCGACCATTTGCGCAGGCTGCGCAACAGCGAGGGCCCCGCAAGATGGCGCGCCCGGCTTTCGGGCTTTGGCCTGATGGCCGAACAGGCCGAGACGCTGGTCAGCCGCCTGTCGGGCGGTCAGAAGGCGCGGCTGACGCTGCTGCTGGCCACGCTCGACGCGCCGCATCTGCTCATCCTCGACGAACCGACCAACCACCTTGATATCGAAAGCCGCGAAGCACTGGTTGAGGCGCTCACCGCCTATTCCGGGGCCGTGGTTCTGGTCAGCCACGACATGCACCTGCTGTCGATGGTGGCCGACCGGCTGTGGCTGGTGAAAGGTGGCCGCGTCGCGCCGTTTGAAGACGACCTCCAGGCTTACCGCAAATTGCTGCTGTCGTCGGATACCCCCGCCAAGGCCGAAAAGGCGAAACCCGCGCCGAAAAAGGCCAGCCGCGACGAGATCCTGGCCCTGCGCAGTGAAGTGCGCAAATGCGAGGCCCGGGTGGGCAAGCTCGAAGAGATGCGCGAAAAGCTCGCCACCAAGCTCGCCGACCCGTCGCTCTACGAAGGCGAACGGCTGGGCGAGATGGAAGTCTGGCAAAAGAAATATGCCGAAGTGATGGAAGGACTCGACCGCGCCGAAGCCATGTGGGTGGCCGCCCAGGAAAAACTCGACGTGGCGGTGGGGTAAGGCTCGCCTGCCCCGCGCTCGCGCCCCATTGCCACTTTTGCGCTGCTCGGATAGGGCGAAGCCATGAATGCCGACCTTCTCATCCCGACCTTTGTCACCCTCTTCGTGGTGATCGACCCGATTGGCCTGACGCCGATTTTCATGGCGCTCACCAAGGGTGCGAGCGCTTCGGCGCGGCGCGCGATCGGGTTTCGGGCGGCAATGGTCGCGGCCTTTCTGCTGACCCTGTTCGGGCTGTTTGGCGAAAAGGTACTGGATTTTCTTGGCATTTCGATGCCGGCCTTCCGCATCGCGGGCGGGATCTTGCTGTTTCTCACCGCGCTCGACATGCTGTTCGAGCGCCGTAGCCAGCGCCGTAAGGACCAGTCGGAAACCGGGATCGCCGCGGCGGATGATCCTTCGGTCTTTCCGCTGGCCACGCCGCTTCTGGCCGGGCCCGGCGCCATGGCCACGATGATCCTGCTGGCCGGACAGACTCACAACTGGATGGAGCTTCTGGCGGTCCATCTGGTGATGCTGGCCGTGCTTATGGTGGTTCTGACCTTTTTCCTCTCGGCCGGATTGCTGGAGCGGATCCTGCGCGAAACCGGGATCAACGTGCTGACCCGGCTGCTCGGGATGCTGCTGGCAGCCCTCGCTGTGCAGTTCGTGCTCGACGGTCTGGCAGATTTTGGCCTGATCGGCTGATTGTCACCTTTGCCCGCCCGGCGGGGCTGACTATATCTGTCACATGAACAGCTATGATATCGGCAGGCTTTCCTATCTCGTGATCCTCGGCGCTGCGGTGCTGGGCTATTTCCTCGCGCAGAACCGGGGCAACTGGAACAAGCTCGCCCAGCAGGCCGCCGTCTGGGGGCTGATCTTTGTCGGCGTAATTGCCGGATACGGGCTGTGGTCGGATATCCAGCGCAGCGTGGCGCCGCGTCAGGCGGTGCTGGAAGGCGGGCAGATCGAAGTGCCGCGCCAGTTCGACGGGCATTTCTACCTGACCGCCGATCTCAACGGGAAGGCCGTGCATTTCGTCGTCGATACCGGGGCCAGCGATGTGGTGCTGACCCTTGCCGATGCCAAACGGGTGGGAATTGATCCCGCCGGGCTGACCTTTACCGGCAGCGCCTCGACCGCCAACGGCATGGTGCGCACCGCGCCCGCGCGGGTGGATACGCTGCGCCTCGGCCCGATCACCGACCGCAACGTGCCGGTTTACGTGAATGGCGGCGAGATGGACGAATCCCTGCTCGGCATGTCCTATCTCAGGCAGTTTTCGAAGATCGAGATCGCCAATGACCGGCTGGTTCTGACGCGGTAGAGGGCGTTGCCCCAAAGAAACGGGCGGCGCCCGACCCTCCCCCCGGGAGGGCGCGTGGAAACTCGGCAAACAGCATATCAGGCGAGAAAGCTTTTGAGCGCTGCTGATCGCTCAAACACGGCTAAGCGCCCACCCAGGGTCGGGCGCCGCCCGTTTCCACTTTATAATCAGCGCCCTAGCTTTCAGCCTTCATCTGCCAGCGGCCACTTTCCTGGCTCCAGTATTTCGCCTTGCAGCCTGCACCGGTGAGTTGGCGCCACTGGCCGCGCGCGCTGTCCACCGCAGAGGGGTCGTTGCCATCGAACAGGATCATCACCCGCTCCATCGCGTTCACCTCGTCGGGCGTCACCTCGGCCCCGTCGAAGGAGACAAGGCAATTCGCCCCGTTCCCTGCCGGGCCAAGGGTCAGCAGCACCGGCTGATCGGCATCATGCGGTCCGCCCGCGCGGCCATGGGGCAGAAAGCTATCATCGCTCCCCAGCCAGAGCTTTTGATCGAGCCAGTCAAGCCGCGCTTCGTCCACCCCGCGCACAGCCACGCGCCAGCCCGCCTCCAGCGACCTGCCCAGAAGCACGGGCAGGGTCGCCTCAAGCGGCGTCATCGTCATGTGGTAGAAGAACGCCTCACCCATGGTTCGGACCATCAGCCCTCATAGGCCGAGCGCACCAGCCGGTCGAGGCTGCGCACGCCCCAGCCAGTGGCACCTTTCGGGGCCAGCGGGGTGTTTTCGGCAATCGAGGCCACCCCGGCGATGTCGAGATGGATCCACGGGGTTTCGTCTTTCACGAAGCGTTTGAGAAACTGCGCGGCGGTGATCGAACCCGCCGGGCGTCCGCCGACGTTTTTCATATCGGCGACCCGCGATTTCAGCTGCTTGTCGTAGCCCGCGCCCAGCGGCATCCGCCAGAAGCCTTCGCCCTCCTGCTCGGCCGCCTTGAGGAAGTTGCGGGCAAAATCGTCATTGTTCGAGAATACCCCGGCATTTTCATGCCCGAGCCCGATGATGATCGCCCCGGTCAGGGTGGCGAGGTCGATCATGCCCACCGGGCTGAAGCGTTCCTGCGCGTACCACATCACGTCGCAAAGCACGAGGCGGCCTTCGGCATCGGTGTTGATCACCTCGATCGTATCGCCCTTCATCGAGCGCACCACGTCGCCGGGGCGCTGCGCGTTGCTGCCGGGCATGTTTTCGACCAGACCGATCAGACCGACCACATTGGCGGGCGCCTTGCGTAGGGCGAGGGTTTTCATCACCCCGGCCACGGTGCCCGCCCCGCCCATATCCATGGTCATGTCTTCCATGCCCGCCGCCGGTTTCAGGCTGATCCCGCCAGTGTCGAACACCACGCCCTTGCCGATCAGCGCCAGCGGTGCGTCGCCCTCTTTGCCGCCCTTCCATTCCATCACCACCACTTTCGAGGGGCTGGCCGAGCCCTGCCCGACTCCGAGCAGCGCACGCATCCCAAGCGCTTCCAGCTGGTCTTCTTCAAGTACCTCAACGGTGACACCCAGCGCGCGCAGCCCTTCAACGCGGGTGGCAAATTCGGTGGTGGTCAGCACGTTGGCGGGTTCGTTCACCAGATCGCGGGTGAAAAACACGCCCTCAGCCACCGCCACCAGATCATTGGCCTCGGCGTTCAGCACATCGGGCTTCGACACTGCCAAGGTCAGGCTACCTGTGCCGCTGTCATCCTCATCGGCGGTCTTGTGGTCGCTGAAGTCATAGGCGCGCAGCATCGCCCCCAGTGCGATCTCGGCCACATGGCGATGCGCCCCGGCCAGCACCAGAACCGGCTTGTCATGCCCGGCGGCACCGATCGTGCCGCCCACTTTGCGGGCGTCATCGGCTGTCATCTTGCGGTCGATCTTCGCCACCTGCACCGCTTCGGCGGCCATGCCCACCGGCCAGGCCAGCTCGACCGCATCGCCGATCTTGGCCTTGGCGAAGGCCTTGCTTTCCAAGAGACGCACCAGCGCGCCCCGGGTCAGCCGGTTGATCCGCCGCGCGCCCTTGTCGAGCTGCTCGGCGCTTTCGGCCAGCACCACCACCCGGCCCTCGGCCCCGGCCAGCGTTTCGATGTCGAGCGCAATAAAGGAAGGGGCGAGAATGTCGGTCATGAAGAACTCCTGGACGTATGTTGGCTGAGCCGGGGCCATCTGGCCGCCCGGCAATTTGCCCGACCCTAGCCCTGCCCCCGGGCGAAGACCAGCCCCCGGATCGCCTGTGAAAACGCTTGTCGCGACGTTGCCCCGCGCGGGCGAATTGTCTCTCGCACACGCCTTGGCGCAATTCCCCCTCGCGCCCTGTCCGATCCTCGACTAATGTAGCCCCGAACCGGGGGGGGAACCCGGCATCTGTGATGCGATTGAACTAAAGAGCTGGGAATGATGATGAGCAAAACGGCAGCGTTGATCCGCGGTTTCATCGGCGCGGGGGAGGCCGTTCGGCGGCACCTCGCCCTAACCCTCTGCGCGGGCTTCGCCCTGACCGCGAGCATGGCACATGCCCAGAGCCAGTACAGCCCCGCGATCCGCGTCGATGGCGCAGTGATCACCCAATACGAGCTGAGCCAGCGGATAGCCTTTCTTTCCGCCCTCGGCGCGCCCGGCGATGTGCGCGCGCTGGCGGAAGAACAGCTGATCGCCGAAGTGATCCAGATGCGCGAGGCCAAGAAGGCCGACGTTACTGTTGATGCTGATGCGGTCGAAACTGCGATGACGGAATTTGCTGCACGCGGGAACCTCAGCACCGATCAGTTTTTGCAATATATCCAACAGAAGGGCGTCGCCGCCGAGACTTTCCGCGACTTCGTCACCGCCGGGATCACCTGGCGCGACTATGTGCGTAAAACCTTCCTGCCGCAGGTAACGGTCGGCCGCAGCGAAGTGCAGCAGGCGATGGCGGAATCGGTCACCCCGAAAGGGCTGCGGGTTTTGCTGAGCGAGATTGTGCTGCCTGCGGGCGATGCCGCCAGCCGCAAAGCCTCGATGGCGCGGGCCGAACGGCTGAAGGGGCTCGACGAGGCAGGCTTTACCGATGCCGCATCGCGATTTTCGACCGCAAGCAGCCGCAATATGGGCGGCACGATGGACTGGACCGATGTCGCAGCCCTGCCCCCCAACGTGGCCGCCGCCGTGCGCGGGTTGAAACCGGGCCAGACCAGCCGGGTGATCACGGGCGACAGCGATATTCGCATCTATTTCATGCGCGACAGCGAACAGGTGTCGGGCGCGACCCCGCGCAAGATGGTGGAATATGCCGCAATTCTGCTGCCCGGTGGACAAAGCAGCGGCAACATTGCCCAGGCGCAATCCATCCGCAAACGGGCGCTGCAATGTGATGACCTCTACCCGATCGCCCGCGGCCTGAAGCCCGAGCAACTTGTGCGCGAAGAGCTGCCCGAAAGCCAGCTTCCCGCCGCCTATGCCGCTGAACTAGCGCAGCTCGATCCCGGCGAGATGTCGTGGAACGTGACCACCTCGGGCGGCGCGATGGCGGTGCTGATGGTCTGCGCAAGGGGCAATGAATTGCCGCGTTCGGTCACTGAAACGATGATTGGCAACAATATCCGTGCCAGCCGGGTTGGTACGATGGCGCAGGCCTTCCTTGAGAAGCAACGCGCCAACGCCCGCGTCGAATATCTGAACTGATGTCGGCCCTGCCCATAGCGCTGAGCTCGGGCGAGCCGGCGGGGATTGGTCCCGAAATAGCCGCCAAGGCCTGGGGCGCGGTGAAGGATGAGCTGAGCTTTTTCCTGATCGGCGATCCCGGCCACCTGCCCGGCGGCACCCCGATTGTCGAGATCACCGACCCGGCCGAAGCGCCCGGCGCGATGGCCCATGGCCTGCCGGTTCTGGCGCGCGATTTCGGCGCCCCCGTCACCCCCGGCACAGCCGACCCGACCCATGCGCCGCATGTGATCAAAGCGATCCGGGATGGCGTGCATTTCGTCATGCAGGGCCGCGCGGCGGCACTGACCACCAACCCGATCCACAAACAGGCGCTGAAAGAGGGGGCGGGCTTCGCCTTTCCCGGCCATACCGAATATCTCGCCCATCTGGCGGGCGTCGATCATGTGGTGATGATGCTGGCCTGCGAGGCGCTGCGCGTGGTGCCGGTGACCATCCACATCCCGCTGGCCGAGGTGCCCGGCGCGCTGACGCCCGATCTGCTGGCTTCGACCCTGCGCATCACCCACCGGGCGCTGTCGCAGCAGGGCATCGAAGCCCCGCGCCTGGCCGTGGCCGGGCTGAACCCCCATGCGGGCGAAGGCGGGCATATGGGCCGCGAAGAGATCGAGATGATCGCGCCACTGCTGGATCAGATGCGCGCCGAGGGGCTCGATATTGCCGGGCCACTGCCCGCCGACACGATGTTCCACCCCGCCGCCCGCGCCCGCTACGATGTGGCGATCTGCATGTATCACGATCAGGCGCTGATCCCGATCAAGACGCTGGATTTCTCAGGCGGGGTGAACGTGACCCTTGGCCTTGGCTTCACCCGCACCTCGCCCGATCACGGCACCGCCTTTGACATCGCGGGCACCGGGCGCGCCGATCCGGCCTCGCTGATCGCCGCCCTGCGCATGGCGCGCGACATGAGCCCTCGGGAGACCGGTAAATGACCAAAATTGACGGGCTGCCTCCCCTGCGCGAGGTGATCACCAGCCATGGTCTGGTGGCGAAAAAATCGCTCGGGCAGAACTTTCTGCTCGATCTCAACCTCACCGCCAAGATCGCCCGCAAGGCCGGGGATCTGACCCAGTGCGATGTGCTGGAGGTCGGCCCCGGCCCCGGCGGGCTAACCCGAGGGCTACTGGCCGAAGGTGCCCGGCATGTGCTGGCCGTCGAGAAAGACAGCCGCGCCATGGGGCCACTTGCCGAGATCGCGGCGCATTATCCCGGGCAGCTCGAAGTGATCAATGCCGATGCGCTGGAGATTGATCCGCGCGCGCATCTGACCCCGCCGATCCGCATCGTTTCGAACCTGCCCTATAATGTCGGCACCGAATTGCTGGTGCGCTGGCTCACGCCTGCGAGTTGGCCGCCCTATTGGCAGAGCCTGACGCTGATGTTCCAGAAGGAAGTGGCGCAGCGGATCGTGGCGGCACCGGGATCGAAAGCCTATGGCCGTCTGGCCATCCTCGCCCAGTGGCGCACCGACGCCAAGATCGTGATGGAGCTGCCGCCCGAAGCCTTTACCCCGCCGCCGAAAATCCATTCGGCCGTGGTGCATCTGACCGCCCTGCCCGAGCCGCGCTTTCCGGCCGATCCGGCGGTGTTGCAGCACCTCACCGCCACCGCTTTTCAGCAGCGCCGCAAAATGCTGCGCGCCTCGCTGCGGGGGCTGCATCCCGAGATCGAAGACATTCTGACCGGGGTGGGGATCAAGCCGACCTCGCGCGCTGAAGAGATCGATGTCGAGCATTTCTGCGCCCTCGCCCGCGCTCTGGAAGCGGCACGGCAGAGCTGACCCCGCGAGCTGCGACCAGCGCACCGTAGGGTGCGCATTCATGCGCACCAATTACGTTGCCAAGGCACAGAAAGGGATTGCCCGGCGGCACCGCCGGGCAGGTCTTTATACCGCGCGACCGGCTTAGCGCGACGCCATACGGATGCCGCCATCCAGCCGGATCACTTCGGCGTTCAGCATCGAATTCGAGGCGATATGCACCGCGAGGGCGGCAAATTCCTCAGGCTTACCAAGCCGCGATGGGAACGGCACCTGCGCGCCAAGGCTGTCCTGCACCTCTTGCGGCAATTGATGCAGCAGCGGGGTCAGAAAGATGCCGGGGGCGATGGTGTTCACCCGCACCCCGTCATGCGCCAGATCGCGCGCCATCGGCAGGGTCATCCCGACCACGCCACCTTTCGAGGCGGCATAGGCCACCTGCCCCATCTGCCCGTCAAAGGCCGCGACAGAGGCGGTGTTGATGATCACCCCGCGCTCGCCATCCTCGTTCAGCGCATCGGCGGCCACCATGCCTTCAGCGGCTTGGCTCGCGCAGTTGAAGCTGCCGCCCAGATTGATGGTGATCGCCTTCATGAACAGCGCCGGATCATGGGCCACGCCGCGCGACACGATCTTGGCTGCCGGGCCGATGCCCGCGCAGTTCATCAGCACCCGCTCCTGGCCCTGTACCGCCCGCACCTTGGCAAAGCCCGCGCGCACGCTTTCCGGGTCAGACACATCGACGCGTGCAAACACCCCGCCCAGCTCGGCCGCCACCGCTTCGCCGCGCTCTTCGTTCAGATCGAAAAGCGCCACCGGCGCGCCCGCTGCCGCAAAGGCTCGTGCCACCGCTTCGCCCAGGCCGGAAGCACCCCCGGTCACCACCAGCGGCGTGTTCGCGGAAATCTGCATTTGTTATCTCCCATAACTATCTCCGAGGAAGGAGGTAGCAGGGCGAAGGATTCGCTGCAATCGGCTTTGCAAAACCCGAGCGCCGGGAATGGAAAATGCCCGGCCCGCTGCATGCGGAACCGGGCATCAAAACTTGGATCAGGCGGATCGGCGCCCGAGCGGCCTAGCCGACGACGGTGGTATAGGTGCCCTCGCCCGCCAGAATGGTGCGGAACCCGCCCGGCTCGTCGAGGCTGAAGACGATGATCGGCATGTGGTTGTCGCGCGCCAGAGCGATTGCCGAAGCATCCATCACCCCGAGCCGTTTCGCCAGCGCCTCGTCATAGGTCACCTTGTCGTAGCGCTTGGCATCCGGGTATTTCACCGGGTCCTTGTCATAGACGCCATCGACCTTGGTTCCCTTGAAGATCGCCTCGCAGGCCATTTCACTGGCGCGCAGGGTGGCGGCGGTGTCGGTGGTGAAATAGGGGTTGCCGGTGCCGGCCGCAAAGATCACCACGCGTTTTTTCTCAAGGTGGCGCACGGCGCGGCGGCGGATATAGGGCTCGCAGACCTGATCCATCGGAATGGCCGAGATTACCCGGGTAAACACGCCCAAGCCCTCCAGCGCCGATTGCATGGCCAGCGCGTTCATCACCGTGGCCAGCATGCCCATGTAATCGGCGGTGGTGCGTTCCATCCCCTGCGCCGAGCCTTGCAAGCCCCGGAAGATGTTGCCGCCGCCGATCACCATGCAGATTTCCACCCCCAGATCGTGGACGCGCTTCACCTCATTGGCGATGCGTTGCACGGTGGGCGGATGCAGACCGAAGCCCTGATCTCCCATCAGCGCCTCGCCGGAAATTTTCAGCATGACGCGGCTGTATTTGGTTTTTGCGATCTCGGATTTCAGGGATGAATCGGTCATTTTTCTGCCATGTCTTGCGGGTCACTGGAAGCTCGCGCCAAAATGTCGGAAAACCCCCCGAGGTTCAACGCGGAAACCCGCTGATTTGCAAATTTCACAAAAGGCTGCCCGGTGCCCGATCTGATCGACGACATCTCTCCCTCCCCCCCGGTGCTGATTGCCGGGCCAACCGCTTCGGGCAAATCGGCGCTGGCGCTGGCAATTGCGCGCGCTCAAGGCGGCGTGGTGGTGAATGCCGACGCGCTGCAGGTCTTCGCCAATTGGCGGGTGCTCACCGCAAGGCCCTCGGAGCTGGAAGAAGAGATTGCCCCGCACGCGCTCTATGGCCATGTGCCGGGCGATCAGGACTATTCCGTCGGCCAGTGGCTGCGCGATCTTGCCCCGATCCTGACGGCGGGGCTGCGCCCGATCATCGTCGGGGGCACCGGGCTCTATTTCACCGCCCTCACCGAAGGGCTGGCCGATATTCCCCTGACCCCGCCCGAGATCCGTGCCAAAGCCGATGCTCGCATGGCTGAGGAAGGCCCGGAGGCGCTGCTGGCCGAGCTCGACGCCGCCACCCTTGCCCGGATCGACCATCTGAACCCGGCCCGGGTGCAGCGCGCCTGGGAAGTGCTCGCCACCACCGGCAGAGGGCTGGCCAGCTGGCAGGACGACACCCCGCCGCCGCTTCTGCCGCTTGGCGAGGTCACGGCGCTGATGATCGACGCCCCGCGCGACTGGCTGCGCGAGCGGATCGAGCGGCGGTTTGATGCGATGCTGGCAGGCGGTGCCCTGGAAGAAGCCCGCGCCAACCTGCCCGGCTGGTCCGACAGCCTGCCTTCGGCCAAGGCCATCGGCGCGCGCGAGCTGATTGCCCATATCGAAGGCCGGCTGAGCCTCGACGAGGCCCGTAGCCGCGCCATCGTCGCCAGCCAGCAATATGCCAAACGTCAGCGTACCTGGTTCCGCGCCCGTATGCAGGCCTGGCGCGCGTTGCCGCCTGACAGCTTCGCCTGACCGGCTAAAGCAAGTGATGCCGAAATGATTCGTTATCCACAAAAAACGCAGGGGCCTGTGGATAACTAGGGGCGACATATGATGAGAAATCCGGTATATGGTCCTGATCCGAGCCAAAAAAAATAAAATTGGACAGAAGATGACCCGGTTAGAAAAACTTAAGTCACCGTTCCGCGTTCTTCCCCTTGCCCGCCTGTCAAAAGGGGGCCGATGGCGCACTGAAGCGATGCGAAGCTACGGGGCGCCGGTGCTGTTGTGGTTCACCCGTGGGCAGGGTCGCATCACTATCAATGGGGTCACCTCGGGTTACACATCACACAATGCTGTCTTCATTCCCTCGGGAACGATGCATGGCTTCGAGATGAACAGCAACGTGGCCGGGATGATTGTGGTGTTTCCGGCGGGCATCGAAGATCTGTTGGAATTGCCCGAAGAACCGCTGCATCTGCGCCTTTCGGATGCCGACCGGCACAGCGAATTGAACCGACTCATTGATGCGCTGCAAACCGAGCTCGAAAACGGCGCTGTCGCCTCGGATCGGGCGCTTTTGTCCCATGCCGGGCTGCTGTCGGTCTGGATCGAGCGGCAAATTGCGCGCGAAGAAGAAGCCGTGCGTCGTGAGAATGCGACCAATCGTCTTGCCGCCGCCTTCACCGCGCTGGTCGAGCGTGAATTCCACTCGGACAAGACCGTGCGCGACTACGCCCGTCAGCTTGGCGTTACCCCCACACACCTCACCCGGGTCTGCAACAAGGCTTGCGGACGTCCGGCCTCGGCCATCCTCGCCGACCGGGTGCATTACGAGGCGCGCCGTCTGCTGACCGAAACCCATATGCCGGTGAAAGACATTGCGCAGGCGCTTGGCTTTGCCTCGCCCGCCTATTTCACCCGGGCCTTTGCGCATCATACCGGACACACGCCTTCAGCCTTCCGCCGCGGCGCCTGATCCCCGTTCTGAGTTTGGTTCTGCGCCTCCCCAACGCGGCGCAGCGCTTTCGGTTTTCGTGAACTTATCCCGTAACCGACCACGTTCTTCGGTCAGATCAACAGCATACGCATAACTGATGCCAGACAGATTTGCCCCGGTGACCGCACCGCCCTACTACATGGCGGTTATGACAAGCAGGTTTTCCGGCGATCCTGCCACCCTGCAGCGTGCCTCCAACGAGGTGCTGCGACTGGCCGCCCTGCATCCCGGCTTTCTGGGGGCCGAAGCGGCGCGCGAGGCTTCTGGTTTTGGCATCATGGTCACCTATTGGGCCAGCCGGATCGCTTTTGACGAATGGGAAGAGTCCGTGTTCAACCGGATGAAGGAAGAATTCGGGCAGAGCGACCGCTTCACCGTCTTTGATCGCCGGGTCATGCGCGTCGGGTTGGTGCAAACGATGCACGAGATGACAAAACCGGACTATATCGCGTCGCCGGACGAGGCGGACTGAGCCACGCTCAGCCTCCCAGAATGGCTTTCACATAGTGCTCGGTTTCCGCATAAGGCGGGATGCCGTCATATTTCACCACGGCCTCGGGCCCGGCATTATAGGCCGCCACCGCCAGCCGCCAGGACTGGAAGCGGTCATATTGCTGGCGCAGATAGCGCGCCCCGGCATCGAGGTTTTCCATCGGATCAGTGGCATCGGCGCCAAGCTTTGCAGCGGTGTCGGGCATGAGCTGCGCCAGACCCAGCGCGCCCTTCTCGCTCACCGCCTGCGGGTTCCAGCCGCTTTCTTGCTGCACCAGACGCAAAAACAGATCTTCCGGCACATCGTATTTGCGCGCCGCCGCCCGTGCGGCCTCCAGATACTCACCCCGGTAGTTGCCGGAGTAATGCGGGATCGCCGTGTCGTCGGCCTGATAATGCGGGGTGAGCCGCACCGAATAGGAATATTGCTGCGCAGCCCGGCCATCGAGCACTTTCACGGCGTTTTCAAAGGCCGAACGGCCCGAGGATGAGGAATAGAGCGTATCGCCAAAAGCCGGGACACTGGCGAAAGCCATGGCGACAAGCGTCGCCCCGACAGCCGCACTGATGTCCAAGCCTCTCATTCCTGTCCCCTTGCATCACGACGCGTAACATAGGGCAGAATGCGCGGCCGTTCCAGTGTCTCTGCCGTCACAGCCGCCCTCACGCCGATAAAGCCCTTTCCTTCATGCGGCCTGAATGTTGTAAGCATGGGATCAGATTTCAAGATTCGGGAGGCACCCATGGCAGGGTCAGTGAACAAGGTCATTCTTATCGGCAATCTCGGCGCCGACCCGGAAGTGCGTAACTTCCCGTCGGGGGGCAAGGTGGCCAACCTGCGCATCGCCACCTCGGAAACCTGGAAAGACCGCAATACCGGCGAACGGCGCGAACGCACCGAATGGCACCGGGTAGCGATCTATTCCGAGCCGCTGGTACGGGTGGCCGAGCAATATCTGCGCAAAGGCTCCAAGGTCTATATCGAGGGCCAGCTTGAAACCCGCAAATGGCAGGACCAGTCCGGCCAGGACCGCTTTACCACCGAAATCTCCCTGCGCCCCTTCCGCAGCGAGCTGACCATGCTTGACGGTCGCGGCGAAGGCGGTGGCGGCGGTGGTGGCAATCAGGGCGGCGGCTATGGCGGCGGTCAGGCCGGTGGTGGCAGCTATGGCGGCGGCGATTACGGCGGCGGCTATGGTGGCGGCGATCAGGGTCCGTCTTCGGGCGGCGGTGGCGGCTTCGACGACGAAATCCCGTTCTAGGGAAATCACCTTTTAAGACGCGCTCGTTATAAAGCCCTCCATAGCCATGGAGGGCTTTGTTTCTTCTGTGAGGGGAAAACGCCGCATGCTTCGCAAGCAGGTTGAAAGCAGTCTGAAACGCTATGCCACGGCCCTCGGCTCGCGCGACACAAGAGGGATGTGTGAGTTCTGGCTGGTGCCCGGTGTCATGTCGGTGCGCGGGGTCAATCTGGTTTACCCCACTCTCGACAGTCTTTACGCGACAGCAGATGCGCTTGCGGCTTTCTACGATCGGCGCGGCGTCGCCTATATGCGCGCGGTGCTGGGCGAAATCTCTACGCCCCTTCCCGACTGCGTCTATTGCTCCGCCCATTTCGAAGCCATTGACGCAGATGGCATGCCGATAGTCGGCTGGACCCAGTATTACACCCTGCGTTTCGTCAAGGACGACTGGCGCGTCGCCTTTGTTCTGGCAGACGGGGAAGCCATTGCCTGGGAAAAGCAGGGCACGCCTTTCGGCAGTGGCAAGTAATCCTTGCGCCATATAGGCTTGTGCCGACAGGGTATCCGCCACATCTTACCAGTATGCCATTGCGCATTTTGTAAATGTTGGAGGCGTCATGCCTTGGTCTTTTCCAATCGGCCATTTGTTCGGCAGTGAACTGCGGGTTCATGCCACGTTTTTCCTGCTGCTCGCCTGGATCGGCGTGGCGGGCTGGATGGATGGCGGCGCTTCCGGCGCGGCGGTCAGCCTGCTTTATGTGCTCATCCTTTTTGCCTGCGTCATCGCCCATGAGTTTGGCCATGCCCTGACCGCGCGCCGCTTTGGCATCCACACCCCCGACGTGACCCTTCTGCCGATTGGCGGGCTGGCCCGGCTGGAGCGGATGCCGGAGAAACCGGGGCAGGAAGTGCTGGTGGCGCTGGCGGGCCCTGCGGTGAATGTGGTGATCTTTCTGGTCCTGCTCGCCCTGCTCGGCCCCGGCGCGATTGGGCAGGCGGTGCAAGATCCGCTGACGCTCGCCAACCTGCCCGCCCAGATCGCGGTGCTGAACCTGATCCTTGCGGTCTTCAACCTGATCCCCGCCTTTCCGATGGATGGCGGCCGGGTGCTGCGCGCCGGGCTGTCGATGGTGATGGACCGCGTCGCCGCCACCCGGGTGGCCGCCACCGCCGGTCAGGGGCTGGCCTTTGCCATGGGGCTTTACGGGCTGGTCGTCGGCAATCCGATCCTGCTGTTCATCGCCCTTTTCATCTTCATGTCGGCAGGGGCCGAAAGCAGCGGTGTGGCGATGCAACAGCTCGTGCGCGGATTGATGGCGCGCGATGCGATGATCACCGAGTTTGAAACCCTGACGCCGGATGACGGGATTGATCTGGCCGCCGCCACCCTTATCCGCACCACTCAGCACGAATTTCCGGTGCTCGCCCCGGAAACCGGGATGCTTGTCGGGTTGCTGACCCGCACCGCGCTCTATCACGCGCTGGAGCAAGACCCCCGTCCGGCCCGCGTTGCGGACATCATGCAGCGCGAGGTGCCCAGCGTGACGCTGACCACCGGACTTGCCCGGGTGCTTTCCCTGATGGAGGCGGGCGCGGAAGCCGTTGCCGTCAACGCCCCTGACGGGCGGATGATCGGCTATGTGAACCGCGAGAATATCGGCGAGTTGATGGTTGTGGCCAATGCCAGACAGAAGCGCGCGGGCCGTCTGGTATAGGACGCGGGGCTATTGCCCCGCTTCCAATGCGCGCAGATTGGCGACGTTGCGATTATGCTCTGCCAGCGTCGCGGCAAAGGCATGGCCATCGGCCGGATCAAGGGTCTTTGCCACGAAGAACAGATAATCGGTCGCCGCCGGGTTCATCGCCGCCTCAATCGAGGCGAGCCCCGGATTGGCAATCGGCGTGGGCGGCAGGCCCTCGTTCACATAGGTGTTGTAAGGCGTATCGCCGCGCAGCTCGCTTTGGCGCAGACCACGCCCGAGCGCGCCCTGCCCATGGGTGATGCCGTAGATCACCGAGGGGTCGGTTTGCAGCCGCATCCCCCGGCGCAGACGGTTCACGAACACGCTGGCCACCTGCGGCCGTTCGCTTGACAGCCCGGTTTCCTTTTCCACGATCGAGGCCATGACCAGCGCCTTTTCCGGCGTGTCATAGGGCAGATCGCTGGCGCGGTTCGCCCAGGCATCGGCCAGACGGGTTTGCTGCTCGGCCACCATTCGGGCGATCACCTCGGCACGATTGTCGCCGGGGCGCACCTCGTAGCTGTCAGGCGCCAGCATCCCTTCGGACGGCAGTTCGCCGGTATCCCCATCGAGGAATTCGGCTTTCGACAGCGCATCCGCCACCTGCCAGACCGTTGCCCCTTCGGCCACGGCAATGCGATAACGGGTATCGGCCTCGTTGCGCAGCTTCAGATAATCCGCCGGGATCTGCGCCGCATCCGGTGCAAATTCGGCTTTGATCACAAAGCGTTGGGTGGACGGGTCGAGCTCGCGCACCCGCAGTTCGGCATCCAGAATTCCGATCCGGTAGACGATTTCGGAGCCACAGGTCGAGGCCCCGCCGCGCGTGACCAGCTCGACAATGTCGGCCATCGAAGCGCCCTCGGGCACCAGAAAGCTACCCGCCTTCAGCGCCGAGGATTTGCCGGTGTAAGACGCGCCAATGCGCAGGATCGCGGCGGAACTCACCGCACCCTGTTCGGCCAGGTTCTGCGACACGGTGCGAAAGCTCGCCCCGCCCGGCACCTTCACGCAGATCGCCGCCTCAAGCGGGCCCGGATCACTGTATTGGCGCTGCCCCCAGGCGATCAGACCGCCCAGAGCAATCAGCGCCACCACAAAGAACGACAGCGCCGTTGAGGCGATGTTCCGCCACATCAGTCTGTGACCTTCCTCATGATCAGCGAAGCGTTGGTGCCGCCAAAGCCGAAGGAGTTCGAGAGCACCACGTCAATCTTGCGCGGTTCCGCCTTGTTGGCCGCCAGCGACAGCTTCGGCGTCACCGCCGGATTGTCGAGGTTGATCGTCGGCGGCGCGACCTGATCGCGGATCGCCAGCACGCAGAAGATCGCTTCAACCGCCCCGGCAGCACCCAAGAGGTGGCCGATAGAGGATTTCGTCGACGACATGGTGACGTTCGCCGCGTGATCGCCCAGCATCCGCTCAACCGCCGCCAGCTCGATGGTGTCGGCCATGGTCGAGGTGCCATGCGCGTTGATGTAGTCGATGTCTTTCGGCTCAAGACCCGCCCGTTTCAGCGCCGCGCGCATCGCCCGCTCGCCGCCTTCGCCATCTTCCGACGGGGCGGTGATGTGGTGGGCATCGCCCGACAGGCCATAGCCGATCACCTCGGCATAGATCTTGGCGCCGCGCGCCTTGGCGTGCTCGTATTCTTCCAGCACCACCACGCCAGCGCCCTCGCCCATCACGAAGCCGTCGCGGTCTGCGTCATAGGGGCGCGAGGCGGTTTCGGGAGAATTGCCGCGTTTGGTCGACAGCGCCTTACAGGCATTGAACCCGGCAATGCCGATTTCCGAAATCGCGGCTTCGGCACCACCGGCCACCATCACATCGGCATCGCCAAAGGCGATCAGACGCGAGGCGTCGCCAATCGCATGGGCGCCGGTCGAGCAGGCGGTGACAACCGCGTGGTTCGGGCCTTTGAAGCCATAGCGGATCGAGACCTGACCCGAGATCAGGTTGATCAGCGAGCCGGTGATAAAGAAGGGCGACACCCGGCGCGGACCGCGCTCATGGATCAGCACAGCGGTTTCGGCGATGGAATTCAGCCCGCCGATGCCCGACCCGATCAGCACACCGGTGCGTTCGCGGCTTTCATCATCTTCCGGCTTCCAGCCCGAATCTTCCACAGCCTGCACCGCAGCCGCCATGCCATAGAGGATGAAATCGTCCACCTTGCGTTGTTCTTTTGGCTCCATCCAATCATCGGGATTGAAGGTGCCGTCCGCCCCATCGCCACGCGGCACTTCGCAGGCATAGGTGGTGGTAACGCGCGAGGCGTCGAAGCGGGTAATCGTGCCGGCCCCGGATTCCCCGGCCAGCAGACGTTTCCAGGTCTCTTCAACCCCGCATGCCAGCGGCGAAACCATACCAAGACCTGTAACAACCACACGACGCATCATGAACTGCCCCCCTCTAATCAAGGCGTTTTTCATCCAGCGTTTGATAGCCCGGCGCAAGCATAGGGGGCAAGGCCGAAACCGCCCTAGCTTCGCCATCTGCGCGAATTACACTCGCAAAACGGGCGATAAACCGCCGCTCGCCCGATGCTGCACCCGCAACATCAGGACGTTGTTTTCCGGGCGTTTTCCGGTTTTCAGACGGCGCGCGGGCGGATCGAGGTACGAATGTCCTCGCCCAGCGCTGCGCGGGTACGCTCGATATCGTAGTCAACCTGAAGCAGAAGCCAGAAATCCTTAGCGGTCGAGAAATAGCGCGCCAGCCGCAGCGACAGCTCGGCATCCACCACGCGTTCGCCATTCAACAGCCGCTCGATCGTGCCCACGGCCACGCCGACCTTGCCCGCCAGCTCCGCCGGGCTCAGCCCGGAAGGCTCAAGAAATTCTTCGGCCAGCACCGCGCCCGGGGTCGGGCACAGAAACACCGGCTCGGCCTTGGCCTGTGGCGCGGGCGCGTGTGCGACAATGGCTTCCTCGATGGGCAGCCCGGCCTCTTTCCACGCGGTCAGCCCGCCTTCCATGTGCAAAACCTTGCCATAGCCCGCTTTCAACAGCATCCGCGCCGCCGCTTCCGAACGTTTGCCAATGGCGCAATGCAGCACCAGAGGCTTGTCGGTCAGCACCGGGAACACATCGGCATCCAGCTCGGACAGCGGCAGAAGCAGCGCCCCGGCGATATGCTCGCGGTCATATTCCTTGGTCTCGCGCACATCGACCAGAACGATCTCGCCCGCGTCGAGCCAATCGGAAATAGCCTGAGGCGTTACGGCAACCGGATCGGCAACGATATCCTTGGGCATGGGGCACTCCTTCAAAAGCTATCTGCTGATAGCTCACGCCACGGCGAAATGTCCGCCTGAAAGACATTCAGCCCTCACAATGTAAGACCAGCGCCATGCGCGGAATCGGAACATCGTTCTGGTCAGGCAGGCAATACGGACAGAATCACGCAAATCCCAAAAAGAAACGGCGTCCCAATGGGACGCCGTTCCACAGTCCTGTCAGACTGGTATATCTTAGGAGGCTTCGGAGATGAATTTCACCGCGTCGCCAAAGGTCTGGATGCCTTCAGCAGCGTCATCCGGGATCTCGATGCCGAATTCTTCTTCGAAGGCCATGACCAGCTCGACGGTGTCGAGGCTGTCAGCGCCGAGGTCGTCGATGAACGAGGCCGATTCCGTGACCTTGTCTTCTTCCACGCCGAGGTGCTCGACAACGATTTTCTTCACGCGATCTGCGACGTCGCTCATGTTTCTTCCTCACAGTTATTCGGGCACTTAGCCCGGTTTTTCAGCCCCAAAGGAGCCTCTCCGTATCCCCGGGGAGGCCCCGGGCCGCTCATCACGAGCGGGTGAAATCTGCGCACCCTTTAGCATAAAGTGCCCCGGGGGCAAATGCTTTGTCCAGACCGAAGACCGGATGCGTCAGGATAGCACCCCGCGCCGCCTCAGATCCCCATCATCCCTTCGCAATAATAGAGCCAGCGCCAGCCAGCAAGCACGAAGAGACCGGCATAGAGACCAAGCCCCCACCATGCGCCCCGGCGCAGCCAGCGCCATAGGCCAAAACCAGCAAGAGGCCAAAAGACCGCCCCAACCAGCATCACCGGCAACCCAACGACACTGGCCGCCGACATCGGCATGGCCAGGAGGCTGTTGGGGTTCACCAGCCCCTCAAGCCCTTTCAGAAAGGCTGCGACGAGGTAGAGATGTCCGGGATAGCCAAGCGCCGCCTCACCCCATGCCGCTCCGAAGCCAAGGCCCGAGAGCAGCAGAGTCAGGGCAAGTACGTCCAGTGCCGCGATGGCGCGAATGAGACCCGGCCGGCGCATGGCTCAGAGCATCGCCATGCCGCCGTTCACATGCAGCGTTGTGCCGGTCATGTAAGCAGCTTCGTTCGACGCCAGATAAAGCACCGCAGCGGCGATTTCTTCAGGCAAGCCCATCCGAGCCGCCGGGATCTGCGCATTGATCTTGGCTTTCTGCTCGTCATTGAGCTTGTCGGTCATCGCCGTGGCGATAAAGCCGGGGGCAACGCAGTTGGCGGTGATCCCACGCGAGGCAACCTCGTAAGCGATGCTCTTAGTCATCCCCACCATCCCAGCCTTGGAGGCGGCATAGTTGGCCTGTCCCGGATTGCCGGTGGCACCGACAATCGAGGAAATATTGATGATCCGGCCCCAGCGCGCCTTCATCATGCCGCGGATCGCCCCACGGCACAGGCGCATGGTGGCGGTGAGGTTCACATCGAGCACGCTCTGCCAATCGTCATCCGACATCCGCATGAACACCTGATCGCGGGTGATCCCGGCATTGTTGACCAGAATATCCACCCCGCCCATCGCCTCGGCTGCCTGTTTCGGCAGCGCGTCCACGGCTTCGGGGTCGGACAGGTTGCAGGGCAGCACATGGGCGCGCTCGCCGAGCTCGGCAGCCAGCGCCTCCAGCGGCTCCACCCGGGTGCCCGAAAGCGCCACAGTAGCCCCGGCTCCATGCAGTGCCTTGGCAATCTCGCCGCCAATCCCCCCGGAAGCCCCGGTGATCAGCGCGTTTTTCCCTGTCAGATCAAACATGTCTTTTCCTTTCCTGTGCGGAAGCCCCGCTTAGCCGTTCAGGCTTTCCACCGCCGCTTTCACCTCGTCGGGCGTGCCGATGCTGCGGGTGGCGATCTCTTTGTTGATCCGGCGGATCATCCCAGACAGCGCCTTGCCTGCGCCGATTTCCCAGATCTCGGTCACGCCATTGTTGCCCATCCACAGCACGCTTTCACGCCAGCGCACCGAGCCCGTCACCTGTTCGACCAGCAGCGCGCGGATCGTGGTCGGGTCCGAGATTTCGGCAGCGCGCACATTGGCCACCAGCGGCACGGTGGGGCGTTCGATATTCACATGGCTCAGCGCCTCGGCCATCGCCTGCGCGGCGGGTTCCATCAGCGCGCAATGGAAGGGGGCAGAGACCGGCAGCAGCACGGCGCGTTTGGCACCCTTGGCCTTGGCGATCTCGACCGCGCGTTCCACCGCTGCCTTATGGCCGGAAATCACCACCTGGCTCGGATCGTTGTCATTGGCGGCCTGACAGACGGCGCCCTGAGCGGCCTCTTCAGCCACCTCGGTTGCGGTGTCGAAATCGAGCCCCAGCAGCGCTGCCATGGCGCCCTCGCCCACCGGCACCGCCGCCTGCATCGCCAGACCACGGGTGCGCAAGAGCCGCGCCGTATCGGTGATGGTCAGCGCCCCGGCAGCGGCCAGCGCAGAGTATTCGCCAAGGCTGTGCCCGGCCACATAGGCGGCAGCGTCGATGCCAACCCCTTCAGCCTCCAGCGCCCGCATCGCGGCAAGTGAGGTGGCCATCAGCGCCGGTTGCGCGTTCTCGGTCAGGGTCAGCGCGTCCTGCTCGCCCTCCCAGATCAGCGTGCTCAGCTTTTCGCCAAGCGCTTCGTCAACCTCGTCAAACACCGCGCGGGCGGCCGGATAGGCTTCGGCCAGCGCCTTACCCATACCGATGGTTTGTGCCCCCTGCCCCGGAAATACGAATGCGCGTGTCATGGCCGCTCCCTTGCCCTTAATGCTTCACAGGGGATAGCGCGGGGCGGATGAAAAGAAAAGCACCGCCCGAAGGAGCGGCGCAGGAATGCGGCAGGCAGACTGGGCGACAGCTCGCGTCAGGCCGCGAAATGTTGCCCGAAGGGCGGCAGTTTATAGAGGGCTTTATGCTCGCTGATCCGGGCCGGGGTCAGCTCATGTGCCAGCCGATCGCGTAGATGCTCCAGCGGCAGCAGCGCCCCACGCGCAATCTCCAATGCGTCATTGCTATTGCCGAGCCGCAGCAGCAGGCGCGACATCCGTCCCGCCTCATGCGAGCGCAGCAGATAGACCGAGCCGATTTCGTGAAATCCCAGCCGGGTCGCCTCGACAAACTCCCCGCGCAGATTGCGATGACCGCGCCGAACTTCGCGACGGATGACGTCGATCTGCACTTCCGGTTGCAGCCCGGCCCGCGCCACCCAGACCATATAACCGCCAAAGATCGTGAACATCAGCGTTGCAGCCAGCTTCATCCCCAGAACATCGGCGCCCACCATCGAATCCGGCGCCACCCAGAGCCCGGCCGCCGCCGCCAAGAGCAGCACACCACCAATTCGCCCGGCCAAGGTGGCCAGCAGGCAGGTGGTCTTGGTGGCCGTCGGCTGCGAGATGGTATAGCCCCAGATCGTGTCGGTCAGCAGCGGTGTGCGTTTGGTTTCGGCGCCCCCGCCTGATCGGGGCTGCAACGGCCCCTCCATCATGATCATGCTCATGCAAGTCCCCTCGTCACTCGTCCTCGCCCTGTTCTAAGGATAAGAGTGGCGCGATTTGGGCACCTCTTCGACCAATTAAAGTTAAGATCGTGTTAACTATGTCGCGGGCTTCAGGAGGGTTGATCCATGCCCGGCCGACGCCCGCGCAACGCCGCTTCTCGCCTTGCATCAAGCCAGTGAAGGTGTATAAGGCCCCGTCCTTCCGCGCGACTTGAACCGCGTGGCCTCTCGTGGACGGGAGCGGAGGGAAGCCCGTCCTTTGAAGCGCGCCTGAACAGAAATGGAGAAGACATGCCGCTTTATGAGCATGTGATGATTGCGCGCCAGGATCTTTCCAACGCGCAAGCTGAAGGCCTCATCGAACATTTTGGTACCGTGCTGGCGGACAATGGCGGGAAAGTCGTTGAAAGCGAGTATTGGGGCGTCAAAACGATGGCCTACAAGATCAACAAAAACCGCAAGGGCCATTACGCCTTCATCAAATCTGACGCGCCCGCCGAGGCCGTTCAGGAGATGGAACGCCTCATGCGTCTGCATGATGACGTGATGCGCGTGCTCACCATCAAGGTGAACGCCCACGAGGAAGGCCCCTCGGTTCAAATGCAAAAACGTGACGATCGCGGCGAGCGCCGTGAGCGCCGCGATCGCTAAGAGAAGGAACGTAAACCATGGCCGCGAAACCGTTTTTCCGCCGTCGCAAGGTCTGCCCGTTCTCTGGCGACAATGCACCCAAAATCGATTACAAAGACACCCGGCTGCTGCAGCGCTACATCTCTGAGCGTGGCAAAATCGTTCCCAGCCGGATCACCGCCGTGTCGGCCAAGAAGCAGCGTGAACTCGCCCGTGCCATCAAACGCGCGCGTTTCCTCGCCCTTCTGCCCTACGCCGTGAAGTAAGGAGAGACCCATGCAAGTCATCCTGCTCGAACGTGTGGCCAAGCTTGGTCAGATGGGTGAAGTCGTCGACGTCAAACCCGGCTACGCCCGTAACTTTCTGCTGCCGCAGGGCAAAGCCCTGACCGCGAGCCAGGCGAATATCGCCCAGTTCGAGGTGCAGAAAGCTCAGCTTGAAGCCCGCAACCTGGAAACCAAAAAAGAAGCCGATGCTCTGGCCGCCAAACTCGACGGCCAGCAGTTCATCGTGATTCGGTCGGCCTCCGATTCCGGCTCGCTCTACGGGTCGGTGACCCCGCGCGATGCCGCCGAAGCCGCGACCGCCGAAGGCTTCTCGGTCGACAAGAAACAGATCGTGCTGAAAGGCCCGATCAAGGATCTTGGCCTTCACGCTGTCGAAGTGCGTCTGCACCCGGAAGTCGAAGTCGAGATCGTTCTGAACGTGGCCCGCTCGGTGGAAGAAGCCGAACTGCAAGCCTCGGGCAAGTCGATCCAGGAACTGGCCGCCGAAGAAGAAGCTGCGGCTGACTTCGAAATCTCCGAGCTGTTCGACGATATCGGCGGCGCTGCCGCCGATGACGACGAAGGCCCGGTGGCCGCTGAGGCTGACGACGAGGAGTAATCCTCTCGCCATTCTGATTGAAACCGCGCGGAGCCTCTTCGCGCGGTTTTTTCATGCCCTGATATGGCGGGGCTTCGCCGACGGGATATTTCCCCTTCCGCTGCCCCATCCGAATGCGCAGGATATGGGAAATGGTGAAGGAGTTCTCATGATCCTGTTATCCCGCCGCACCCTGATGGCCGGGGCCGCCAGCGCCCTTGCGCTGACCTCCTGCGGCCAGGCCACTCCAAAAGGTGATCAAAACCCACCGCTTTATCCCAACGAGACGCCCGCACTACGCCGGCTGATCAACAAATGGGCCGACTATTATCAGGTGCCGCGCAGCCTTGTGCACCGGCAGGTGATCCGCGAAAGCGCCCACCGGCCCGAGGCGCGCAATGGCCCCTATTACGGGCTGATGCAGATCCTGCCGCAGACCGCCCGCACCATGGGCTTTTCCGGCCCTGATTCTGCCCTGCTCGACGCCGACACCAACCTGAAATACGCGGTGAAATATCTGCGCGGCGCCTATCTCGTCGCCCATGGCAACGAAGACGAGGCGATGAAATGGTATGCGCGCGGCTATTATTACGAGGCCAAACGTCTGGGGCTTCTGGAAGAAACCGGCTTGCGCTAGGGCCAGCCCGACCCTGACAGCGGGTGAGGGAATTGACGTGAACATTTGTCGAACACGCTTTTCCTTGGCCCACGGAAACGATAATCTGCATCCATGAGCAGATATCACGATGACGCCGCCGAAAACCTGGACGCCCCGCGCCCCCGCCTTAGCCAATTGGCGATGGCGGCGCGACCGATGCCCTATCTGGATGGTCTGAACCCGGCGCAGCGCGCGGCGGTTGAGGCGCTGGATGGCCCGGTGTTGATGCTGGCAGGCGCTGGCACCGGCAAAACCAAGGCGCTGACCGCCCGCATCGCGCATTTGCTCAATACCGGCTCAGCCCGCACCAACGAGATTCTCGCCGTCACCTTCACCAACAAGGCCGCGCGCGAGATGAAACAGCGGGTGGCCGCCCTGCTGGGCCAGCCGGTTGAAGGGATGCCGTGGCTGGGCACCTTCCACGCGATCTGCGTGAAGCTCCTGCGCCGCCATGCCGAGCTAGTGGGGTTAAAATCCAATTTCACCATCCTCGACACCGACGACCAGATCCGGCTAATGAAACAGCTGATCATCGCCGAGAATATCGACGAAAAACGCTGGCCCGCCCGCCAGCTTGCCGGGATCATCGACGGCTGGAAAAACCGCGCGCTGACGCCGGAAAAACTGCCGGCCGCCGAACATGCCGCCTTCAACCATCGCGGCGGCGAGCTATACGCCGCCTATCAGGCCCGGCTGCGCGCGCTCAACGCGGCGGATTTTGGCGACCTTCTGCTGCATGTGGTGCGGATCTTTCAGGAACACGAGGATGTGCTGGCGCAATATCAGCGCTGGTTCAAATACATCCTTGTCGACGAGTATCAGGATACCAACGTCGCCCAATATCTATGGCTGCGGCTACTGGCCCAAACCCACAAGAATATCTGCTGCGTCGGCGACGACGATCAGTCGATCTACGGCTGGCGCGGGGCAGAAGTGGGCAACATCCTGCGGTTTGAAAAGGATTTTCCCGGCGCCAAGGTGATCCGGCTGGAGCAGAATTACCGCTCGACCCCGCATATCCTCGCCGCCGCCTCGGGCGTGATCCGGGGCAATGAGGGGCGGCTGGGCAAGGAGCTGTGGACCGAAGCGGAAGAGGGCGAAAAGGTGCGCCTGATCGGTCATTGGGACGGCGAGGAAGAGGCCCGCTGGATCGGCGAGGAAATCGAGGCGATGCAGCATGGCAGCCGGGGGCTGCGCCCGCTCAGCCTTGACGACATGGCCATATTAGTGCGCGCCAGCCATCAGATGCGCGCCTTTGAAGACCGCTTTCTGACCATCGGCCTGCCCTACCGCGTCATCGGCGGCCCGCGCTTTTACGAGCGCATGGAAATCCGCGATGCCATGGCCTATTTCCGCCTCGCGGTCAGCCCCGAAGACGATCTGGCCTTTGAGCGTATCGTCAACACCCCGCGCCGGGGCTTGGGCGACAAGGCGATCCAGACGATCCAGCGTGTGGCGCGCGATCATGGGCTGAGCCTTGTGGAAGGCGCGCGGCTTTGCGTGGCGCAAGACGAGATCAAGGGCAAGGGCAAGGGTCAGCTCGACCATCTGGTGCGCTCGATCGACCGCTGGCACGAGATCATACAAGCCCCCGCCACCACCGCCGATGACGATGCGCTGGTGATCTCCGACAGCCTGCCGCAGGGCCGCCACGGCGCGCTCTCGCATATCGAACTGGCCGAGATGATCCTTGAGGAGTCTGGCTACACCGCGATGTGGCAGGCCGACAAAACCCCGGAAGCGCCGGGGCGGCTGGAAAACCTCAAGGAACTGGTGAAAGCGCTGGAAGAGTTTGAAAACCTTCAGGGGTTCCTCGAACATGTCAGCCTGATCATGGATAATGAAAGCGACGCTGACGAGCCGAAGGTGACGATCATGACACTGCACGGCGCCAAGGGGCTGGAATTCCCCGCCGTGTTTCTGCCGGGCTGGGAAGAGGGTCTTTTCCCCTCGCAGCGCTCGATGGATGAAAGCGGGCTGAAGGGCCTCGAAGAAGAGCGGCGGCTGGCCTATGTGGGCATCACCCGCGCCGAAGAGCTGTGCACCATTTCCTTTGCCGCCAACCGCCGGGTCTACGGGCAATGGCAAAGCCAGCTTCCGAGCCGGTTCATCGACGAGTTGCCGGAAGAGCATGTTGAAGTGCTGACCCCGCCGGGGCTGTATGGTGGGGGCTTTGGCGCTGCCGGGGGCATGTCGTCGCGGCTGGACGAGCGCGCGAGCCGGGCCGATGCCTATAATTCGCCGGGTTGGAAGCGGATGCAGACCCAATCCAGCGCCCGCCCGATGCACAGCCCCAGCGAGGCGCGCAATCTGGTGATCGATTCCACGGCTGTGTCCTCTTTCACCAAGGGCGACCGGGTGTTTCACCAGAAATTCGGCTACGGCTATGTGATGGGGATCGAGGGCGACAAGCTCGACATCGAGTTCGAACACGCCGGGTCGAAGAAAGTGGTGGCGAAATTCGTCACCGCCGCCGCCCGCGCCGGATCGGACACCGGATCAGACGACGTGCCGTTCTAGCGGCCCGCCGACCAGCCTCGGCACAACGCCCACCTAGGGTCGAGCGCCGCGCAGCGGGGAAAATGAAAAGCGGCGCCGAAGCGCCGCTTTTTAGTCCGTATTACGCGGCCCGTCTTATTCAGCCGGTTCGACCAGCGCCACCGAGGCGCCTTCGGCGATGGTGCGCGGGGCGGCGTTCAGCGCGTCGATGGCAAAGCCCGCCGCCGCCTTGTAGGCCGCCATGAAGGCATCGCGTTCCTCGGCCGGGATCACATCGTCGATATTCTCGAACTCGCCGCCGCAGCGCTCGTCGACGAGGTTGAGCAGCCCGAAGGGCCCCGCCCCCCGATTGCGCAGGATCAGCTTCGAGACCGGTCCGCACAGCGTGTCGTCATAGGCGGCAAGCGCTGCCCGCGTGACGCCATGCTCCAGCATCGCCACACCCAGCGTGCGCGCGTCGATGATCGCCTGGCTCGCACCATTCGAGCCGGTCGGATACATCGCATGGGCCGCGTCGCCCATCAGCGCCACGCCGCCATCCACCCAAGTCTCCACCGGTTCGCGGTCGATCATCGGGTTCTCATAAGAGACATCGGCGTTGCGCAGCATCTCGGGCACATCGAGCCAATCGTATTTGAACGCTTCGAAATTCTCGGCAAATTCTTCGATCTCGACCGGGCGGAACCAGCCGGTGCTCTGCCAGCCGTCAGAGGCATCCAGCGTCATCTCGGCGATCCAGTTGATCGTCGCCAGCCCATCTGCATCGGGGGCCGAGATCGGGTAGATCACCATCCGGTGCTGATGCGTGCCAAGCCCGATGAAAGAGGACCCGGTGCGGATCGGTTTGGCCCGGGTGGTGCCGCGCCACATGATTGCCCCGCCCCAATGGATCGGCGGCTGTTCGGGATGCATCTGCGCACGCAGCGCCGAATGGATGCCATCGGCCGCAATCAGCAGGCTACCAGTCTCGCGCGAGGTGGTGCCATCGGCGTGCTCGATCAGCGCTGTCACGCTGCCATCGGCGTTATTCTCGTAGCCGGTGACCTTCGCCCCCAGCCGCACCGCATCCTTGCCCGCGCGTTCGACGAATTTGTCATGCAGCAGCATGTGGAACAGCCCGCGATGCACGGCGTATTGCGGCCAGTGATAGCCCGCCTCCAGCCCGCGCGGCTCGGCATAGATGTCGTTGCCGTTCAGCCCCACCAGCGCCCATTCCAGCGCCGGAACGCCCACCGCGTTCATCTCGGCTTCGGTGATGCCCATATCGTAAAGCTCGCGCACCGCATTGGGCTGGATGTTGATCCCCACCCCCAGCGGCTTCAGCTCGCGCACGCTTTCGAACACCACACAGTCCACACCGATCTGGTTCAGCGTCAGCGCGGCCGACAGCCCACCAATCCCGCCACCGGCGATCAATACACGCGGTTTCGTCATATCTTCCTCCCTCGCAGTTGCGGAGGTTTTAGCAGGCGCGGGCCAAGGCTCAACCGCGAAGATGATCAAATTCGCCCGCCCCGGCACGAAATCCGGGGCAATCTGGCTATGATAGGGGCAAATGGGCGCGCCCGAAGCCCCTTCCCCCAGCCCTGCGCAGTCGCTAGCCTCGTTCCATTACCAGTACAAAGGATAAATCCCATGAAGCCTTTTCCCCTGATCCTCAGCGCGGTGCTGCTGGCCGGATGCAAAACCGTGGTTGGTGGCGATATCTATCTCAGCGATCTGCCTACGGTGCTCGACAATGGCACGCCTGCGACCACGCAGCTGACCCTGAAGCTTGAAATGCCCTCGTCCGACACCTGCACCGAGCAGGCCGATGCCGTTCTGACCGTTTATCAGACCCATTTCCTCGGCGCGGAGTTCGTCGAATGCAGCGATGAGGATAGCGACAATATGATGGTGCTCAACGTCCAGACCCCGATGCTGGCCTTCACCGATACGCCGCCCCTGCCCGATCAGGCCATTGCCATCGGCGTCAGCCGTAGCGCCGACGGGATCGCCGCCTATTACCTGTCCAACGGTGAAGCCTCCAAGGCGATCTGGGACGCGCTGCCCGAAGATCTGACCAGCTCGACCAGCTACGATCCCGACACCCATCTGACGGCGCGGGTGGTGAACGATAGTGCGGCGGCAGCCGAGATCACCATCGGCTCGGTCTTCGTCGATGACGCCCCGGTGATCGGGCCTGAAACCCGCACACTCGACCGGCGCGAAGAGATGTCGCTCACCTTCTCCGATGTCGCCAACGCCACCTTTGACGATCTCGGCAAGCCCGTCAGCATCCTGACGATGAAGGACGCACACTAAGCCCGCGCAACGAAAAGGCCGCCCTCCGGGGCGGCCTTCTTGTACAGGTCAGGGCGTGCAGCTTGCGCTTGCCCCCGATCTTATTCTTCTTCGAGGGCCTCAACGGCTTTTTCGAGCTCTTCCTTCGAGACCTCTTTCTCGGTCACTTTGGCGCCCGCCACGATGTGGTCGATCACCTTGTCTTCGAAGATCGGCGCTTGCAGCTGCTGACGCATCTGCTCGTTCTGCTGCACGAAGTCGAAGAAGGCGCGTTCCTGACCCGGATACTGACGGGCCTGGTTCATCACCGCCTGAGTCAGCTCGGCATCGCTCACCTTCACTTCGGCTTTGCTGCCGATCTCGGCCAGCAGCAGCCCGAGGCGCACCCGGCGCTCGGCCAGTTTCTTGTGCTCGTCGGTGGTTTCGATCTCGCCATGGGCGTGGCCGTGATCTTCCGGGTGCTCTTCATGATAGAGCTGATGGGCGATCTGATTGGCTTCGGCATCGACCAACGACTCCGGCAGCTCGAAGCTGACCAGCCCGTCGAGCGTGTCGAGCAGCGCCCGCTTCATCACCGCGCGCGCGGCACCGGCATATTCGGCTTCCAGACGCTCAACCACCTGCGATTTGAACTGGGCCAGATCCTCGGCGCCGTAGCGCTTGGCCAGCTCGTCGTCGATCTCGGCCGCTTTCGGCGCTTTCACCGCTTTCACGGTGCAGCTGAACACGGCTTCCTTGCCCGCCAGATCGGCCGCGCCGTAATCGACGGGGAACGAGACGGTCACGTCTTTTTCTTCATCGGCTTTGGTGCCCACGAGCTGCTCTTCGAAGCCCGGGATGAACTGGCCGGAGCCCAGCACCAGCGGGAAATCGTCGCCTGCGCCGCCATCGAAGGCTTCGCCGTCAATCCGGCCAACGAAATCGATCACAACCTGATCGCCGTCTTTGGCTTTCGAACCGGCTTTGCGGTCTTCGAACGCTTTCACGCCATCGGCCAGCGATTTCAGCGCGTCGTCGACTTCGGCGTCGCCGGCTTTCACCACCAGTTTCTCAAGCGCGATGGCCGAGAAATCAACTTCCGGGATTTCCGGCAGTTTTTCATAGGCGATCTCGACATGCACGTCGTCGCCCGGTTTCCAGTCTTCATTGGTCATTTTGACCTCGGGCTGAGCGGCCGGACGGTCGCCGGAAGCGTCGAAATGGCTGCCCATGGCGCCGTCGATGCTTTCCTGCATGGCTTCGCCCATCAGACGATCGCCATATTGCTTTTTCAGCAGCGCCATCGGCACCTTGCCCTTGCGGAAGCCCTTCAGCTCGATCTCGGGCTGCGCCTCGACCAGCTTTTCGTTCACTTTCGCATCAAGCTCTTCAGCCGTAATGATCAGCTGATAGGCGCGCTTCAGGCCTTCGTTCAGGGTCTCGGTGACAGACATGCTTTCGTCCTTCATAGGTCGGTTGCGCCCGGAAGGACGCACGGAAAATTTCTCGCCCTTCTATGAGGGCGCGGCGCGCGGTGCAAGGGGGATTGCTATTTCAGCCGGAAGTGATTGCGCAACCCAAGGCCGAGGAAGAAGAGGAGGACGAAACCGAAGACGGTTTGCAGGCCGGATAGGAGTTGCAGCCAGCCGGGCAGATGCTTCAACACATCGCCAAAGAACACCTTATTGAAGCCGAAGAAACTGAACAGGCTGGAGAAGGAAAGCCCATATGGCATGAACCATGACGTGCAAAGTTTCGTACCGGCATGACAGGCCTGATAGTAGCCCCAGCTGTAACCCAGAGCAGACAGGAACCAGATACCGACCAACCACTTGACCGGAGTGGACAGCGAATAGCCGTAGTCTGAGATCGCCCCGAACCCAAGATTAGCCAAGCGCGCAAGCCCGGTTTCCAGTTTGGCTTTGCAGCGCATCTCTTGCCGCGCAAAGAATTGCGCGTCATCCGGCTTTTCCAGCTGCAACATGATCTGACGCAACCGGGTATAGGCCTGTTTGCTCTCTTCGGCATTCTCTGCGGTTACTTCAGGCCAGTTTTCAGCCCGTGTTGTAAACATCGTGTCCTGATGCATCTCACGCTGGTAGAATTTGGGCACTAGGGCCTTGAACTTCGTCACCTTAAACACCGTGCGCGCGCCAAACGATCCATCGGAAAAATCGGCCTCGTCGCCGAACGTCGCTGACTCAAAAATGGCCCTACCGCTGAACGCCGCAGACACGAAATTGGCCTTGCCGCTGAACGTTGCTGACTTGAAAGAGGCCCCAACCCTGAATGTCGCGGACCGGAAATTGGCCTCGTCGCTGAATTTCGCGAACCCGAAATCGGCTATATCTCTGAATGCCACAGCCCCGAAAAGAGCCCTACCGCCGAACGTCGCGGACCCAAAACTGGCCCAGCCGCTGAAAACGAACTTCTCCATTACAAGCGTTATGGAGAAATACGTTTCTTCAAACTGCGCAAAATTACCCGGTATTGGCAATCCGTCCGATCTTGGACCGGACTCGCCAAACACCTCCGCGTCAAGCCCTTCGAGCCGCGCGCGCGCCAACGCCAGCTCTACTTCGTTCAGCGGGGCTAGCTCGTCCGCCGGAAGCCCCAGACTATCGGCCAATGCCGCGCGCGCGACGGAACCCATTCTTGAGCAAGCCCAACCATTCCAGATCCGCCGGTTCTTCATGTGCAAGAGCCAGTCGGTCAAAATGCCCGTCTGCTCGCCATGTACCGTCGCCAACCGATACCACGGATTGTTGTTCGCCGCTTTCAGCTCCACCCCATCATTGCGCAGGGCAGAGCCGTCTTCACGCACCTCCACCAGCTCATACGCTGGCTTATCCGGATCAATCAGCTTGCCCATACGCATCCCTTCCCAACTGGCGAGAGCCTAGCCGGGGTTCTGCAGTGCATCAATGAACCGAAAGGATGGTGCGGGGAGAAACCTCGACCCGAACCGGCCCCGCGTCGCCGAAGGCGGTAGGCCATTTAAGATGGTGCGGGTGAAGGGACTCGAACCCCCACGCCAAAGGCGCCAGAACCTAAATCTGGTGCGTCTACCAATTCCGCCACACCCGCATTGCGGGCCGATTTAGCATCCGTGCGCGGCGCTTGCGAGGGGGAAGATGCGCCGATCTGCGAAAAAGGTGAAAAATTTCTCGCCCTCGCGCCCGGCATTGGCTAGGCTGTGGACAAAACAAAAAGCAGATCGAGCAGGTATCATGTCCCAGTTGGAAACAGGGCGCGCGCGGGCCAACCGTGCGGGCCAGCCTATGAGTCTGTCGGGCCTCGGCCTTGGCACCACGCTGATGACCGCCGATGGCGAGATGCCGGTGGAGTTCCTGCTCCCCGGAGATCGCATCGTGACCTACGATAAAGGGCTGGTACGGCTGGAAAAAATCGAAGCGCGCGAGGTTGCGGCGCGGGATGTGGTGCGGGTCAGTCCGGGCTTTCTGACCCCCGAAGTCGCCGCGCGCGATATCGAGATTGCCGCTCATCAGCGACTGCTGGTTCGCGACTGGCGGGCCAAGGCGATGTTCGGCAAGGCGCAGGCGCTGGTGCCCGCGTCGAAGCTGGTCGATGGCGCCTATATGGCGCGGCTTTCGGGGGCGCGGCCGGTGCGGCTGTTCCGTCTGGCCTTCGACACCCACGAATATCTCTTGCCGATCGCCGGTGGCACCTTGCTGGTCGCCAGCGCCAAACTGCCGGAAAAGGTCAGCCAATAGCCCGCCCCCAACCGGGCGGGCCCTGCCCCATGTGGAACGCTGGTCTAGAGGGGCAGCGATGTGGTGAACTTGATCTCTTCCATCGACAGAAGAGCTGTGACGTTGAAGATCTTCACCTCAGAAATCAGCGCCTGATAGAATTCATCATAGGCGCGGGCGTTTTTCACCCGCACTTTCAGGATGTAATCAATCTCGCCCGCCAGCCGGTGCGCTTCCATCACCTCAGGCCGTTCGCGCAGCACTTTCAGGAATTTGTCCTGCCATTCCGCCTCATGTTCCGAGGTCCGCACCAGCACGAAGAAGCAGGCTTCAAAGCCCAGCTTTTCGGCATCCACCACCACGGTTTGCGGCCCGATCACCCCGGTCTCGCGCATCTTGCGAATCCGGTTCCAGACCGGGGTCTTCGACGAGCCCACTTTGGCGGCAATCGCATCAAGCGACTGGCTTGCATCCTCCTGAAGCTCTGAGAGGATTTTCCGGTCGATCCCGTCCAGACGCAAAGACATTCCTGTTTTCTCCCGATCCATGGGCCTAGGTTCCACGCCACGCCGCAACCGGGACATTCGTTCTTATTCATCCGGCCTACTAGCGCATTTTCGGGACAATGTTCTATTTTATAGAGCAACACAAGCGACAACGCGAATTGGAGATGTGGGATGGCCAAGCCGTTTCAGCCCGGACTTATCAGCGCCAACGATCTGTGCACCGGCGCGGTGATCTACCGCACCGCCGAGGGCAACTGGGCGCTCAGCCCGGAAGAAGGCGAGCTGATCACCGATCCCGCCATCGCCGAAGCGCGTCTGGCGGCGGCAAATGCTGAACCCAGCATCGCGGTCGGCCCCTATCTGGCCCCCGCCGAAGCGGGCGAAGCCGGGCCGCGTCCGGCGCATTTTCGTGAAACCTTCCGCGCCACCGGCCCTTCGGCCGCCGCGCGCGTCAGCTGGGGGCGTAAAAATGCTTGATGCGAGCAACACCACCTATCTTTCCCGTCGGGTCGAGGAATTCCGCGCCCAGGTCGCCCGTCGCATCGACGGCAGCCTGACCGAAGAGGAATTTCGTTCCCTGCGCCTGATGAACGGCGTCTATCTGCAGCTGCACGCCTATATGCTGCGGGTCGCCCTGCCCTATGGCACCGTCACCCCGGTGCAGATGGAGACCCTCGCCGAACTGGCCGAGCGCTGGGACAAAGGCTATGGCCATTTCACCACCCGCCAGAACATCCAGTATAACTGGCCGAAACTGGTCGATATTCCGGATATGCTGGAACGGCTGGCCGAAGTGGGCGTGCATGCGATCCAGACCTCAGGCAACACCATCCGCAACGTCACCGCCGACCCGTTTGCGGGGGCTGGTGCCGGTGAAGTGGCCGATCCGCGCCCAGTAGCCGAGCTGATCCGCATCTGGTCGACCGACCACCCGGAATTCCAGTTCCTGCCGCGCAAGTTCAAGATCGCCGTCACCGGCAATGCCACAGATCGCGCGATCACCGCCGCCAATGATGTGGGCATCCGCATCGTCGAGCGTGATGGCGAGATCGGCTATCAGGTTCTGGCCGGTGGCGGCTTGGGCCGCACCCCGGTTGTGGGCGTGGTGCTGCGTGACTTCCTGCCGGAAGCCGACCTGTTACCCTATCTGGAAGCGGTGCTGGGCGCCTATAACCTCGCGGGTCGTCGCGACAACAAATACAAGGCGCGGATCAAGATCACCCTAAAAGAAGGCGGGGTGGAACCCTTCCGCGCCGAGGTTGAAAAGCGGTTCGCGGTTCTGCGCAGCGAATTCAAAGGCGCCGACCAGGCGGTGCTGGCCGAGCTGAAACAGCGCTTTGCCGCGCCGGATCTCGCCAGCCGCGATCTTGCCCCTTATGAGGCCGCCCGCGCTGCCGATCCGGTGTTCCGCGCCTGGGCCGATGTGAACCTGCGTGACCATCTGGACGCTCAGCACGCGGTGACGATCATTTCGCTGAAACCCGTCGGCGGTGTGCCGGGCGATGCCAGCGCCGATCAGATGCGTCTGGTGGCCGATCTGGCCGAGCGCTTTGGCTATAGCGATATCCGCATCGGGCTGGATCAGAACCTCGTTCTGCCGCATGTGCATCGCGCCGATCTGCCCGCACTTCATGCCGAGCTGAAACTGGCGAGGCTGGCCACGGCCAATGCCGGGCTCGCGACCGATATCATCGCCTGCCCGGGCATGGATTACTGCGCTCTGGCCACCGCCCGCTCGATTCCGATCGCGCAGGAAGTGGCGGAGCGGCTGGAAGCTATCGAAGCCGAAGTGGGCGATCTGAAAATCCGCATCTCGGGCTGCATCAATGCCTGCGGGCACCATCATCTGGGCGATATCGGCATTCTCGGCCTCGAGAAATCCGGGATCGAAAGCTATCAGGTCACGCTGGGCGGTCGCCCCGGCACCGATATGGCAATCGGTGAGCGCGCAGGCCCCGGCTTTGCCTATCACGAAATCACCGACGCGATTGAGCGCGCCGTCCGCGCCTATCTGGACCTGCGCGAAGGCGATGAAAGCTTTGCCGACACCATCGCGCGCACCGGCTCTGCCCCCTTCATCGCCGCGCTATACGAGGAGAAAGCCAATGCCGTTTGAAGCCTCGGCCGAAGCCGCGCCCTATATCGCGGCCAATGAAATCAACACCCGTTTCCCGGCGAAAGACGCCATCGGGGTGGTCGGGCACGCCCTGTCCACACGCGGCAATATCGCGCTGGTATCGTCTTTCGGGACGGAATCGGTGGTGCTGCTGCATATGGTCGCCAATGTCGACAAAGCCGCGCCGGTGCTGTTTCTCGAAACCGGGATGCTGTTTGTCGAAACCCTCGCCTACCAGCAAGAGCTGGCCGACAAGCTGGGCCTCACGAATGTGCAGGTGATCCGCCCGAACCCCGCCCAGCTTTTGCTGCGCGACACCGACGGGCTGTTGCATCAGGCCGATCACGATGCCTGCTGCGATCTGCGCAAGGTCGAACCGCTGGAGCGGGCACTTGCCCCCTTCGATGGCTGGATCACCGGGCGCAAACGGGTGCATGGCGGCCAGCGCGTGACGCTGGAACTGGCCGAGGCCGATGGCACGCATCTGAAATTCAACCCGCTGGCGCATTGGTCGGCAGAGGATATCCGCGCCTATATGGACGAGCACAACCTGCCGCGTCACCCGCTCTCGGCAAAGGGCTTCAGCTCAGTGGGCTGCGCCCCCTGCACCAGCCGGGTGAAAGCCGGGGAAGACCCGCGCGCCGGGCGCTGGCGGGGCAGCGACAAGAACGAATGCGGCATTCACTTCATCGGCGGAAAGGCAGTACGCGCATGAGCATGATCGTTACCGATACGGGCTTTGCGCCCGAGAGCTGGGATCAGGGCTTTGTCAGCCTTGAGGGCGCGGCGGCTGGCGCGGGCACGGCGGAAAACGGGCTCGACGTGACGGCAGAGGATGATCTGACCGCCCATCGCGCCACGCTTCTGGCCGCGCCGATGATCCGCATCGCCTTCCCGAGCTTTGCCGATGGGCGCGGCTTCACCGTGGCCCGCGCCCTGCGGCTCATGGGCTATACCGGAACCCTGCGCGCTGGCCCCGGCCTGATTGCCGATCAATACGCCATGGCGCGCCGTGCGGGCTTTGACGAGGTCGAGATCACCGAAGCCCTCGCCACCCGTCAGCCGGAAGGTCAATGGCTGTTCCGGGCCGACTGGCAGGCCTATGACCATCAGTCGCGGTTGCGCGGCTAGACCCCAATCCCACATTGCATATATAGGAATGCCTCAAAGGGCGGAGCTTTCGGGCTCCGCCCGGCATTTGGATGAGATGAAACACGAGACCGTAGCTGTGACCGAAACAAAAATTAAACCCGTTCCGACCCTGCCCGACGCGCAAACGGTCACTGAAGTCGAACACTATACCGACCGGCTGTTTCGCTTCCGCGTAACCCGCCCGGCCTCCTTGCGCTTTCGGTCCGGCGAATTCGTGATGATCGGCCTGATGGGCGATCCCGACCCGACGACCGGCAAGCAAAAGCCGCTGCTGCGCGCCTATTCCATCGCGTCTCCAAGCTGGGATGAAGAGCTGGAGTTTTACTCGATCAAGGTGCAGGATGGTCCGCTGACCTCGAAACTGCAGCATATCAAAGTGGGCGACGAGGTGATCCTGCGGCCGAAACCCGTGGGCACGCTGGTGCATGACGCGCTTCTGCCCGGCAAGCGGATCTGGTTTTTCGCCACCGGCACCGGCTTTGCCCCCTTCGCCAGCCTCCTGCGCGATCCGCAGACTTATGAGGATTACGACGAGGTGATCATCACCCATACCTGCCGGGAAGTGGGCGAGCTGAAATACGGCGCCGAGCTGATCGAGAGCATCCGCAATGACGAGATGCTGGCCGAGCTTCTGGGCGAGGACAACATCAAGAAGCTGCGCTACTACCCGACCACGACCCGCGAAGAGAGCCCGAAAATGGGCCGGATCACCGATCTGATCCGCTCAGGTGAGCTGTTTGACGATCTCGGCATCGAGCCGCTGAACCCGGAACATGACCGGGCGATGATCTGCGGCAACCTGGCGTTCAACCTCGAACTGAAAGAGCTGTTCGAAGAAGCCGGGTTGAAAGAGGGCGCCAATTCCGATCCACAGCAATATGTGGTGGAAAAAGCCTTCCTCGACTGAGGCAGCTCATCAGAAACAAAAACGCCCCGGCAGAGCAATCTGCCGGGGCGTTTCATTTGGCGGGTTCGGCTCAGTTGCCGGTGGTGGCAGCACCATCGGTCGCATTGGTGCCCAGCGCGTTGTTCACCGCATCGGCAGCGGCATTGGCGGCATCGCCCAGCGTCTGAGCGGCGGCAGCGGCGGCGTCTTGGGCCTGTTGAGCGGCAGCAGCGGCCGCATCCTGCGCTTGCTGAGCCGCGGCGTCAGCAGCCGCCTGCGCGGCAGCCTGCGCCTGAGCGGCAGCTTCCGCAGCAGCGGCGGCAGCGGCTTCGGCGGCCTGTTTCGCCGCAGCTTCATCGGCAGCCTGCTGCGCAGCAGCTTCTTCCGCCGCTTTCTGCGCGGCAGCATTTTCGGCGGCAGCGGCGGCTTCGGCTTTCTGCGCCTGATCGACGGTGTAGTAGTAATAGCCACCACCGCCCGCCAGAACAGCAGCCAGAACGATAATCCAAATCTTGGTCATTGTCTTTTTCCCACGTAATTCGGGCATTTTACCCGACGCAATTGCGCCATATCCCTCGCCACGGGGGGAAAATGCAAGACCCAGATGCAACAGGTGTGATTCCCGGCAGAATCCGGCTTGAAAGCGCGAGGGGGCCGCTTTACCTTCCGCCACAATCTATTCGCAACGACAGAAGGAACGCGACCATAGCCCGTAGACCCCACAACGCCCCGCCGCAACGAGATACCGGCCCCCGGGTAAATGACCGAATTCGGTCGCCCGAAGTCCGGCTGATCGGTGCCGAGGGCGAAAACCTCGGAGTTGTCTCGCCGGCACAAGCAATGAAGCTGGCTGAAGAAGCGGGTCTCGATCTCGTTGAGATTTCGCCCAACGCCGCCCCGCCGGTTTGCAAAATCATGGATTTTGGCAAATTCAAGTACGAGACGCAGAAGCGCGAGGCCGAGGCACGGAAAAAGCAGAAGATCATCGAGATCAAAGAGGTCAAGTTCCGTCCGAACACCGACACGCATGACTATGAAGTCAAGATGCGGAGTGTGGTGAAATTCCTTACCAACGGCGACAAGGTGAAAGTCACCCTGCGCTTCCGTGGCCGCGAAATGGCGCACCAGAACCTTGGTCGCGAGCTGCTGGAACGGGTCGCCGAAGATGTGACAGAAATCGGCAAAGTCGAAAATATGCCGAAGATGGAAGGCCGCCAGATGATCATGATGATTGGTCCTCTCGCAAAATAAAACGGCCAGTCCGACAGGAGGAAAGCCCTCGCCCTTTGGCGGGGGCTTTTTGCTGTGCGCCCCTCGCCTGTGGACGGGATAGATCGGGCGCGCACCGGGCAGCGCTAGCGGCGAATGCCGCAGGGCCAAAAGGAAGCGGCCCAGCATTTCTGCCGGGCCGCTTGTTTCATCCGATCTGCCTTAGGGTAGAGGCAGCGCCTCGACCGGCACGGGCATCGCGCCGCCACCAAAGCCGATCAGCAGAAGCACAATCAGTTGCGGGGCGAGGATACGCAGGAACATCACCAGCGGGTAGACCGAGACATAGGCCACGGACGCCGCCGCAGTGGGGCTCATCGACACGGCGAAGGCCAGCGCGGGTGGGTCGGTCATCGAGCCCGCCAGCACCCCGGCAAGGCTGAGATAGTTGAACTTAAAGACAATCCGCGCCACGAAGCCCACGGTCATCAACGGGATCAGCGTGATCATCACGCCATAGCCCATCCAGGTCAGGCCCGGGCCGTGGATCAGGGTTTCAAGGAAGCGACCGCCCGAGGTGATACCGACCACGGCGAGAAACAGCACGATGCCGATTTCACGCAAGGCATGGTTGGCCACCGGCGGCATGAACCACACGAAGGGGCCCCAGCTGCCGAGACGGCCTAGCAGGATCGCAGCCACCAGCGGACCACCGGCCAGACCAAGGCTCATCGGCGCCGACAGGCCGGGAATGGCCAACGGGATCGAGCCGAGCAGCACGCCCAGCGCGATGCCAACGAACAGCGCTTCAAACTGCACCTCGTCGAGGCGCGAACGCTCATCGCCGATCTGCATTTTCACCGCTTCGATATTCGCCGGCAGGCCGACGATGGTGATGATGTCGCCAAAGGCCAGATGGGAATCGGCGCGCGGCGGCAGTTCGACACCGGCACGGTTGATCCGGCTCACCGTCACGTCGTGGCCTTCGACCAGAGCCAGATCGCGCAGCTTGGCGCCCACGGCCCTTTTCGATGTTACCACAAGGCGCGCCCAGGTCAGGCGGGTGCCTTTGGTGGTCAGCGGTTCCTGGGTTTCGCGGCCAAGAATGATCTTCATCGCCTGCAGGGCTTTCGCCGGGCCGACGATGTGCAGCGAGTCGCCCAGATTGACCACGGTATCGCGCGCGGGCACGATCAGCTCGCCGGATTTGCGCATCCGGCTCGCAACCACATCGCCATCATAGAGGTCCGGAACATCGCCCAGCTTCAGCCCATCAAGATTGGGGTTGGTGATCTCGATGTCGATGGTCGGCAGCGAAACCTCGCCGGACTTCATCTCGCGCCGGTACTCTTCGCCTTCCTTATCAAGGTCGACCCCGAGCACATAGCGCACGCCCAGCATGGTCAGAAGGATACCGACGATCCCGAACGGATAGGCCACGGCGTAGCCAAGGCCGGTCATCGCCAGAGTTTCGTCGGTGAAGCCGAGCTCGTTCAGCACCTGCGTTGCGGCGCCAAGCCCCGGTGTGTTGGTCACCGAGCCCGACATCACGCCAACCAGCGCGGGCACGTCCAGCCCGAAGGCGAAGAAGATGAACACCGTCACCCCGACGCCCAGCGAAACGATCGCCAGCGCGGCAAGGTTCAGTTTCAGCCCATCGGACTTGAAGCTTTGGAAAAAGCTTGGACCGACCTGAATACCGATGGTGTAAACGAAAAGGATCAGACCGAATTCGCGGACGAAATGCATCATTCCGCCATCGAATTCGATTCCGAGTTTCGACGAGAAATGCCCAACGGCAATGCCGGAGAACAGAACCCCGCCGATCCCGAGACCGACCCCTTTGATCTTGAGCTTGCCGAACAGAAGTCCGAGCGTACCCGCGATCGCAAGGGCAATCATCGTGATAGCTATGTCTGAGAGATGTGGAAGGTGTGGCATAATATGCGCCTCCTGGAGGGGAAAGGAGTCGAGCGCACACTGCGTCTTGGGGCGGGCAGCGTCAAGCACCAGAACCGCGACAATTTCCCTAAGCGACCATTTGGCAACGCGGGGAAAAACCTGAATGAAAAATTAGGGAATTCCGCAGCTTACGCCCCGCCACGTTCCGGCAGGGCGGTCTTCTATGGGATGCAAAAACCGGAATGTATCGCCGCTCCGGACGGGGCAAGCAAAACGGCTACCCGCGCGGCCCGAAGCGAGAGAAAATTTACTTCCCCTCGTCCCAATAGGCGACCAGCGTCTTGGCCACCTGATTGCGCGGTTCGCTTTCAGACTCGCTCTGGATCACCAGCATCGCATTCACAAACTCGCCTCCACCCAATGGGCAGATGATTGCCACATCCTGTTGGCCGGGCTCGAGATCGTAGCCATAGACCGACCAGCTATCGGCCCCGGTATCGCCCGCATCATAATCGAAGATATAGCGGTTGATCACGGCGCGGGCCTTGTTCATGCAGTCCGTATCCGATGTCATGGTTTCGAGCTTGGTGATTGACCAGCCCTCGGCCATAGCCGGAATCGCCATGGCGCTCAGAACCAGCGCGAAAGTGGCGATGCGTTTCATACGAGACCCTCCTTTGAAAATTCACTGATAGATGACGAGACACGAACGGCCAGACCGGCAGGCGCAGAACCGGGCCAAGCCCGCAACGGTTTTGCCATGCTCCTGATGGATGTGGGCACCGCTCGATCCTCTCCACGTCATGTCTGACGGAAGTTAAACACCGGATCGGGGCTTTGAGAACCATGTTTTTGCACAGATTATTGTGGGCCACACCCCGAAAGCGGGCAAAAGGCTCAGGCCTCGCGGGGTTGGCGCCGTCCGGGGCTTTCCTTCAACAGCCCGCCCACGCCCATCCGCGCCACCTCTTCCGGGGCGAGCGGCAGACCGGCGGCCAGCCGCTCCAGCACCCAATCGGCGCCGTTGAGCGCAGGCGAGCGGGCGCAGCCGGGCAGACCGATCAGCGGGCGGTGATCTTTGGTTTCGCCGTAGAACAGCAGATTGCCCGGATCGGCGGGCATTCCCACCCGCGCCACCTGCCCGCCCGCACGGCGCAGCGCTTCCGGGCCGACATCCTGCGGGTCGGAGGTGGCTGAAGCGGTGAGCAGCAGCACCATAGGCGCGATGCTATGGGCAATGGCGTCTGTCAGGGCCTCCAGATCATGCGCCACTTCGGTGACCCGGCTCAGGGTCACGCCCATCGCGGTCAGCCGTCCCTCGATGGCCGCATGCCCCTTGCCCTTTTCCTCGGACGACCCGGCATCGTGGCAGGTGATGATCAGCTCGGCTTCGGCAATCGTGATCGGGGCCAGCGCCAGTGCCCCGGTGCCAGCCAGTGCCGCCGCCTCGGCCACGCTGCGAGCCATGCCAAAGGGAATCACCTTCACCGTGGCCACCAGCCCGCCTGCATCCATGCGCTGCCAGGGCGCCACGGTGGCGAGCGAGACCAGATCGCAGCTCAGATTCACCGCGTGAAGCCTGTCGACGTTGAGCCGGGCCAAACCGATATGGGCGGCGTGAATGTTCACCCGCCCGGTGCTCGGCACGCCTAGGCGCAGCCCGGCGGCCTCGGGATCAGGCACCAATGCGCGGGCAATCAGCAGCGCCGCTGCGTTTTCGTCGATGTCATCGGGGCCGAAGCGGGCCACCGCCACGCGGGAAATGCCCGCCGCCGCCAGCGCCGCCACATCGCCCGCTTCCAGCACCCGGCCCTTGCGCAACCGCCCGCCGGGCAGCGCCACCGAATGCGCCAGTACGGCGCCCAGGGCCTGATCCACCGCGACCGGGCCGAAGCTCATCAGCCCTGCCTCAGCCGCTGGGTGATCTCGGCCATCACTGAAATGGCAATTTCGGCAGGCGATTTCGCCCCGATATCCAGCCCAACCGGGGCGTGGATACGGGTAATCTCGGCCGCAGTGAATCCCTTGCTTTCCAGACGCTCCACCCGTTTGGCATGCGTCCGGGTCGAGCCGAGGCAGCCGAGATAGAACACATCCGAGCGCAGCGCCGCCTCGATGGCCGGATCGTCGATTTTTGGATCATGGCTCAGCGTCACCACGGCGGTGCGCCGATCCAGCCCGAGCTCCGGCAGCACCTCGTCGGGGAAATCCTCGCGGATGTCTTCGCCGGGGAAACGGTGTTCGGCCGCAAAGGCGCCGCGCGGGTCGATGATCGTGGGGTCATAGCCCGCCAGCCGCGCCATCGGCACCAGCGCCTGCGCGATATGAACCGCGCCCACCACGACCATGCGCAGCGGCGGGTTGTGCAGCCCAACGAAGGTCACCTCGTCTTCCTCAAAGCCCGACCGATCCGCCCGCAGCCGCGCGGCAAAGGCTTCGGCATGGGCCAGATGCCGATCCCAGCTTTCGGTATTCACCACATAGGCGACAGGCTCACGCGCCTCGCGTTTGGCAACCAGCTGTTCCAACAAGTCCACCGGCATGGCCGCGCCCACCGGCTCGACCAGCACCCGGATCGTGCCACCACAGGCCAGCCCCACCGCAAAGGCGCTGTCATCGGAAACCCCATAGGTGAGCAAACGCGGCTTGCCATCGGCCAGCGCCTCCTGCGCCTCGGCCACCACCGCGCCCTCGACACAGCCGCCGGAAACTGAGCCTTCGATCTCGGCCTCTGCCGAAATCGCCAACTGACTGCCCACCGGGCGCGGGGCCGAGCCCCAGGTCTGCACCACAGTGGCCAGCGCCACGCCTTTGCCCGCACGATGCCAGGCCAGGGCGGTTTCGGGCACATTATCAAATCTGTCGCGCATTGGGGCCTCCCGTTCCGCAATGGTGCCAGAGCGGCCCGCGAAAGCAATACCCCAGCTTCTGTGAGGGCGAAATAGCCCAGAGGCTTCCCCCATCGCAGCCGATTGTTTTTGCTGCCAATCCGGCGCAGAATGGGGCAGGCAGGATAAGGCACGGGCATCATGGCGGGCAGAGCAACCACAGCGGCAGGGCAAGAATGCGCATAACCGCTGTCACTTGCGTTAAGAACGAAGGCGCCTTTCTGCTCGAATGGCTAGCCCATCACAAGGGCGTGGGCATCACCGATTTCCTGATCTTTTCCAATGATTGCGACGATGGCACCGAAGCGATGCTCGACCGGTTGGACGCTCTTGGCGAGATCACCCATATCCGCAATCCGGGCCCGCATGAGGGCGGGGTGCAATTCACCGCCTTCAAACAGGCCGACAAGCACCCGCTGGTGACCGGCGCCGATTGGCTGATCACCCTCGATCTGGACGAGTTCATCAACATTCATGTCGGCGATCACACGCTGGGGGCGCTGTTTGCCGCCCTGCCCGAGGCCGATGCGATCACCCTGACATGGCGGATGTTCGGCAATTGCGGGATCCGCGATTTTACCGATGCGCCGGTGACCGAGCAATTCACCCGCGCAGCACCCGAAACCCTGCCCTGGCCGTGGCGGGCCTTCATGTTCAAAACGCTCTACCGCAATTCCGGTGCCTATAAAAAACTTGGGGTGCACCGTCCGCGCAGCCCGTCCGAGGCCGCCGACAATGCCCACTGGTACGATGGCGCAGGCCGGGCGCTGGAACCGGACTATCGCCGCCAGAAGATCTTCTCAAACTACACACGGCCCAATTACGCATTGGTCCAGCTCAACCATTATGCCCTTGGCGCAATGGAAAGCTTCATCGTCAAGCGCGACCGGGGCCAGCCCACCCATCGCGATCACCTGCTGGGGCTGGATTACTGGACCGAGCGCAACTGGTGCGATGTCGAAGACAGCTCGATCCGCGCCAGCGACCCTCTGCGCGATGCCGAGCTGGCGCGGCTGAAAACCGATCCCACACTGGCCCGGCTGCATGACGAGGCCGCCCTCTGGCGCAAGGCGCGGTTTGTCGCGCTGATGCAGGACGAACCCAACCGCGCGCTGTTTGGCCGCCTGATGCTGGCCCCGCCCGCGCGGGTAATCTCGCCTCAGGATGCCGCCCATCTTTACGCCTATGCCCGCGCGGCCAGCCCCGACCAGACCTGACCCCGCATTTCCCCGCCCTGCCCGATCTGCCTTGGCCTTGATGCCGGTCAAGGTGCGTTTTGCCGTTTTGTGCTATGCAAAATCGGGGGAATTTTCCTTCGGGAGGTTTAACGATGAGCATGGATACGCAAACTTACCGTCAATTGATTTGGTTCGAAAACCTGCGCCGGGAGGATGTGGCGCTGGTCGGAGGCAAGAACTCTTCGCTGGGCGAAATGGTCTCGCAACTGGCCGCCCTCGGGATCAAGGTTCCCCCCGGCTATGCCACCACATCCGACGCCTTTCGCGCCTTCATCACCCATAACGATCTGGCCAATGTGATCAAAGACGCGATGGCCCGGCTCGATGCGGGCAAGATCAAGCTGGCCGAGGCTGGCAGTTTGGTGCGCGCGGCCTTCATTCATGGCGAATTTCCCGACGATACCCGCGACGCCATCATCGCCGCCTATCACGAGCTGGGCACACGACTGGGCGTCGAGAACCCCTCGGTTGCCGTGCGCTCCTCGGCCACGGCGGAAGACCTTCCTGATGCCTCGTTCGCCGGTCAGCAGGAAACCTATCTGAACGTGGTCGGTGAAGAGGCACTGTTGCGCACCTGCCGGCTGTGCTTTGCCTCGCTCTATACCGACCGGGCAATCAGCTATCGCAATGTGCAGGGCTTCAACCATCTCGACGTGGCGCTGTCGATTGGCGTGCAGCATATGGTGCGGTCCGACAAGGGCGGATCGGGGGTAATGTTCTCGATCGACACCGAAACCGGCTTCCCGCGTGCCGTGCTGATCAACGCCGCCTGGGGCCTTGGCGAAAACGTCGTGCAAGGCGCGGTGACGCCGGACGAATATCAGGTTTTCAAGCCTTTCCTCGACAATCCCAAGCTCAGCCCGATCATCGAAAAACGGCTGGGCGCGAAAGAGAAAAAGATGATCTATGCCCATCACAAGGGCGGCGACATCAAGAACGTCCCGACCTCGCGGGCGGAAAAGGAGAGCTTTGTGCTCTCCGATGCCGAGATCATCGAACTGGCACGCTATGCCAAGATCATCGAAGACCATTACGGCCAGCCGATGGATATGGAATGGGCCCGCGATGGACTCGACGGCGGCCTTTTCATCGTGCAGGCGCGGCCCGAAACGGTGCAAAGCCGGGTTCAGGCCGGAGCGATGAAACGCTTTGCGGTGAAATCGCACGGGCCGGTGGTGATGCAGGGTATTTCGGTGGGGGCCGCGGTGGCGACGGGTTCGATCTGCCTGATCGAAGACGTGAAGGATATCGACAAATTCGTCGATGGCTCGATCCTCGTCACCACCCAGACCGACCCGGATTGGGTGCCGATCATGAAACGGGCGAAAGCCATCGTGACCGATGCGGGCGGGCGCACCTCGCACGCGGCAATTGTTAGCCGCGAGCTGGGGGTTCCAGCCATCGTCGGCTGCGGCAACGCCACCCATGTGCTGCATGACATGCAGGATGTCACGGTGGATTGCTCGCGCGGCGATGACGGCTATGTCTATGAGGGATTTGCCGAATACGAGGTCGAAGAGCTCGACCTCTCGCACATCCCCGAAACCCGCACCAAGATCATGCTGAACCTTGCCAACCCGACCACGGCGGCGCGCTGGTGGCGGTTGCCGATTGATGGCGTCGGGCTGGCACGGATGGAGTTTGTGATCAACAACGCGGTCATCGCCCACCCGCTGGCGCTGATCCACTTCGATCAGGTGAAAAAGCAGAAAGACCGCGACTTCATCGAAGAGCTGACCAAGGGCTATGCCGACAAGACGCAATTCTTCGTCGACACGCTGGCGCGCGGCCTCAGCCGGATCGCCGCTTTGGCCTATCCGAACAAGGTCATCGTGCGCATGTCGGACTTCAAGACCAACGAATATGCCGAGCTTGTGGGCGGCAAGCAGTTCGAGCCGAAGGAAGAAAACCCGATGATCGGCTTCCGGGGCGCCTCGCGCTACTATTCGGAAAGCTACGAGCCGGGCTTTGCGCTGGAATGCAAGGCAATCAAGAAGCTACGCGAAGAGATGGGGTTCGACAATGTCACCATCATGATCCCGTTCTGCCGGTCGCTGGAAGAGGCCGACAAGGTGCTGGAAGTGGCCGAACGCTACGGGCTGAAGCGCGGCGAAAACGGGCTGGAGATCTACGTGATGTGCGAAATCCCGGCCAATGTGATCCTGGCCGAGGATTTTGCCAAACGGTTCGACGGGTTCTCGATCGGCTCGAACGACCTCACCCAGCTGACGCTCGGGGTCGACCGGGATTCCGGCACATTGTCGGCTCTGTTCGATGAATCGAACCCGGCGGTGAAATGGATGATTTCGACGGTGATCGAAAAGGCGCACGGGGTCGGCAGCCATGTCGGGCTCTGCGGTCAGGCGCCCTCAAACAACCCGGTCTTTGCCCGCTTCCTGGTCGAGGCCGGGATCGACACGATCTCGGTAACCCCCGACAGCTTCATCGCGGTGAAGGAAAACGTCGCCGAGGCGGAAAAGGCGAAAGGCTAGCGGCATCCCCCGCGGCCCTGCCCCGCCCATCCAAAAAACTGTCGCCCGGCCAATGGCCGGGTGACAGCAGAGAGTACGCGCGCTCTACCCGGCCTCATAGACCGCGCCGACCTCTTCGCGGATGATCCGGGCGATTTGCGCGCAATCCTCAAGGCTGAAGGTCAGCGGCAGGCGCAGATCGAGGAGCCCCGCCAGCACCCGATCGCTGCGCGGCATCGGTGCTGAGGGGGAGTAACGCCAGCTGTCATAGCGCGAGGTGAAGCCTGCGGGCTCAGCCGCGCCGAACCATTTCAGCGCAACTCCGCGTGCGGTACAGCGCGCGACGACCTCCTCCATCGCCTCTGCCGCCCAATCGAGCAGCAGGAACTGAAACGACGACATCACGTAGTCTTCCGCTGCGGGGCGTGTGATCAGGCTGAGGCCCGGCGTGTTCGCCAGCCCCGACTCAACCGCGTGGTAGCGCGCATTCCAGGCCGCGCAATTCTCGTTCAGCGCTGCAAGCTGGGGCCGGAGCAGGGCGGCGCGCAGATTGTCCATCCGCCCCGACATATTGGGCATGTCATATTTCACCGCCTCGAACACTTCTGCATCCGGTGCCGCAAGGTGGCGGTCATAGTGCATGTAACTGCCTGAGAGCAGGGTTATTTTCGCCGCCAGATCGGCGTTGTCGGTGATCAGGAGCCCGCCTTCACCAGAATTCATATGCTTGTAGGTTTGGGTGGAATAGGCGCCGATCAGCCCGTGACGGCCTGACATCACCCCGTTCCATTTCGCCCCCATCGTATGGGCGCAATCCTCGATTACTGTGATGCCCCGCGCCTCGCAGAGCCCCATCAGCGCCTCCATATCCACGATATGGCCGCGCATATGGCTGAGCATCAGCACCGTTGCCGCGCCCGCCTTCGCCGCCAGATCGTCAAGGTCGATCACCAGATCCTCGGTCACGCCGACAAAGACCGGCTGCGCCCCGACACTGGCAATCGCGCCCGGCACCGGGGCGAGGGTGAAGGCATTGGTCAGCACCTTGTCGCCCGGGCCGACCCCAAGCGCACGTAGCGCCGTGGCCAGCGCATAGCCGCCCGAGGCCACCGCCAGCGCATAACGCGCGCCGGTATAGGCGGCAAATTCCTGTTCCAGCAGCGCTGCTTCCGACATCTCACCGGGGGCGGTGTTGTAGCGGTGCAGACGCCCCGAGCTCATCACCCGCATTGCAGCTTCCAGCGCCGCCTCGGGCAGCGGCGCCTGCTGGGTGAAATTACCGGTGAACACGTCTTGTCCCATGGGTTGAGCCTGCTGCGCCGAGCGGGCAAGGTCAACCGATCAGACGCGCCACCACCCCGGCCAGATCGTCATAATGATCAAGCAGCGCCTCAGGCTCCAGCGCCTCGACCCCGCGCCCATCGGGGCCGAACGTGACCAGCACGCAAGGCACCCCGGCGGCGCGGGCGGTGGCGCGGTCAGTGACGGTATCGCCAACCAGAAGCGAAGTGCCAACCTGCCCGCCGGCACGCTCCACCGCTGCCAGATAGGGCGCCGGATCGGGTTTGCGGGTGGGCAGCGTGTCGGCGCCGATGAGCGAAGCGAAAAGATCGCGCAGCCCAAGCCGGACCATCAGAATTTCGGCCAACGCTTCGGGTTTGTTGGTGCAGATGCCCACGGCATAACCCGCCCCGCGCAGCCCTTCCACCGCCTCGACCATCGCCGGATAGGGGCGCGAATGGGTGTCGATCCCGTCGCGGTAATAGTCCAGAAATAGCGGATATTGCTGATCTATCTCGGCTTCGCCACCCGTGCCCAGCCGCTCGAACCCCAGACGCAGCATCGCCCGCCCGCCGCGAAAGGCGGTGGAGGCATCGGCGACCGCATCCAGCACATCATCATGGCCCAGCCCCTGAAAGCAGGCATTGGCGGCGTTGATCAGATCGACGGATGTGTCGATCAGTGTGCCGTCGAGATCGAAAATCACCGTGCGCATGTTACTCTCCGCCTATCGCCGAACCTGTCCGGCATTTCCCTTGCAGCCTGCACGGACACAGGTAAAACGAGGAAAAGACATTGGAAAGAGCGGACCATGCCCACAGCCCTGATTATTCTTGCCGCCGGGCAAGGCACCCGGATGCAATCCGACCTGCCCAAAGTGCTTCATGAGCTGGGTGGCGTGCCGCTTTTCGTTCATGCGCTGGCCGCAGGGCAGGCACTGGAACCCGAGCGCGCGGTGCTGGTGGTGGGCCATGGCGGCGAGGCGGTGCGGGCCGCTGCGCTGAAACATGATCCCGAAATCGACGTGGTCACGCAAGACGAACAGCTGGGCACCGCCCATGCCGTGGCGCAGGCCCGCGCGGCGCTGGAAGGCTTTACGGGCGATGCGGTGGTGCTTTACGGCGATACCCCCTTTATCTCGGGTGAAACGCTGGAGGCGATGCAGGCCGCAAGGGCCGAGGGTGCCGATGTGGTGGTGCTGGGCTTCGAAGCCGCCGATCCGGGGCGTTATGGGCGACTGGTGGTCGAGCAGGGCGCGCTCACGCGGATCGTGGAATTCAAGGATGCCACCGCCGCCGAGCGGCTGATCACGCTTTGCAATTCCGGCGTGGTGATGGCCGATGCCGGGCTGCTGTTCGAGCTGATCGAGGGCGTTGGCAACGATAATGCGTCGGGCGAATACTACCTCACGGATATCGTCGGGATCGCGCGTGAGCGCGGGCTGAAAAGCGTGGCGGTCTCCTGCGATGAGGCCGAAACGCTGGGGATCAACACCCGCGCCGAACTCGCCGCTGCCGAAGCCCAGTTTCAGGCGATGAAACGCGCCGAGGCGATGGAAAACGGCGTGACCATGCTAGCCCCCGAAACCGTGCATTTTTCGCAGGATACCTATATTGGCCGCGACGCGGTGATCGAACCCAATGTGGTGTTCGGCCCCGGCGTGACGGTGGAAACCGGCGCGCGCATCCGGGCCTTTTCGCATCTTGAGGGCTGCCATGTCAGCCGCGAAGCGATTGTCGGCCCCTATGCCCGCCTGCGCCCCGGCGCCGAGCTGGCAGAGGGCGTGCATATCGGCAATTTCGTCGAGATCAAGAATGCCGAGATCGCGGCGGGGGCGAAGGTCAATCACCTGACATATATCGGCGATGCCTTTGTCGGAGAGGCCACGAATGTGGGCGCGGGCACGATCACCTGCAATTATGACGGCGTGTTCAAGCACCACACCCATATCGGCGCTCATAGCTTTATCGGGTCGAACACCATGCTGGTGGCCCCGGTCTCGGTGGGCGATGGCGCAATGACCGCCACCGGCACGGTGGTGACGAAAGACATTCCAGCTGGCGCCATGGGCATTGGCCGGGTCAAAATGGAAATTAAAGAGGGCTTTTGGCAGCGCATGTATGCCAAGCTGAAAGCCGCAAAAGCAAAAGAACAAGCCTAGGCGGGAAGCGCCCGCTGATTTGAGCAGAGAGAGGTACCGCCCATGTGTGGGATTGTTGGTGTTCTGGGAAATCACGAAGCCGCGCCGCTGATCGTCGACGGGCTGAAGCGGCTCGAATACCGGGGCTATGACAGCGCCGGGATCGCCACGGTGGATGAAGACGGCGTGCTGGACCGTCGCCGCGCCGTGGGCAAGCTGGTGAACCTGTCCGACCATCTGGTGCATCATCCGCTGTCGGGCCGGGCTGGGATTGGCCACACCCGCTGGGCAACCCATGGCGCCCCGACCGAACCCAATGCCCACCCGCACCGCTCCGGCAATGTGGTGGTGGTGCATAACGGCATTATCGAGAACTTCCACGCGTTGCGGGAAGAGCTGAGCGCCAAGGGCATCCCGCACGAAACCGAGACCGATACCGAGACCGTCGCGATGCTGGCCCACGCTTATATGGACGAAGGCAAAGACCCGGTTGAGGCGGTGCGCGCGGTGCTGGGCCGGATCGAGGGTGCCTATGCGCTTCTGTTCCTGTTTGCGGGCGAGAAAAACCTGATGATCGCCGCCCGCAAGGGCAGCCCGCTGGCCATCGGCCATGGCGATGGCGAAATGTTCGTGGGTTCCGATGCCATCGCGCTCGCGCCGCTGACCGACCGGATCACCTATCTGGAAGAGGGCGATTGGGCGGTGATCACCCGCGCCGGGGCCACGATTTACGATGCGGCTGGCAATCTGGCCAATCGCGAAATCCGCAAGATCCGCCTTGATGCCGCCCGGATCGAGAAGGGTGGCTACAAGCACTACATGATGAAGGAAATCGCGGAACAGCCGACCGTGGTCTCTGATGTGCTGAAAGCCTATCTGTCGCCCGCAGGCGATGCGGTGACGATGGATCTGCCGGGGATCGATTTCAGCGCCATCTCGCGGCTGTCCATCGTGGCCTGCGGCACCGCCTATTATGCCGGTCTGGTGGCGAAATACTGGTTTGAACACTATGCCCGCCTGCCGGTCGATATCGACGTGGCGAGCGAGTTTCGCTATCGCGAACCGCCCTTCGCCCCCGGCACGCTATCGGTGTTCGTGAGCCAGTCCGGCGAAACCGCCGATACGCTGGCGGCGCTGCGCTTTTCTCAGGGCAAGGCCGAGAAGACGCTGGCACTGGTCAATGTGCCTGAAAGCTCGATCGCGCGCGAAGTCGATGTGGCCGTGCCGATCTATGCCGGGCCGGAAATCGCCGTGGCCTCGACCAAGGCTTTTTCCTGCATGCTCGCCACCTTCGCGGTGATGGTGGTGAAAGCATCAGCAGAGCGCGGCACGCTGGATGCGGCGGGCGTGGCCGATCTGCTCGGCGCCCTGCACAAGCTGCCGGGGCTGATGAGCCAGGCGCTGTCGTCGGACGCGCTGATCGAGAAGGCCGCCGAAAAGGTCGCCGAAGCTCGCGACGTGCTGTTCCTGGGACGGGGGCAGATGTTCCCACTGGCCCTTGAAGGCGCGTTGAAGCTGAAGGAAATCAGCTATTTGCACGCCGAAGGCTATCCATCAGGCGAACTGAAGCATGGCCCTATTGCGCTGGTCGATAAAGCCACGCCCACCGTGGTACTCGCCCCGCATGACGGGCTGTTTGAAAAGACCGTGTCGAACATGCAGGAAGTGATGGCGCGCGGTGGCAGGGTTCTGCTGATCTCAGATGCGCGTGCCGTGACGCAGGCAGGCCCCGCCGTCTGGCGCGCGATCACCATGCCCGACGCGCCGGAATTCCTGCAACCGATGCTCTATGCGATCCCGGCGCAGCTTCTGGCCTATCACACCGCCGTTGCCAAAGGCACCGATGTCGACCAGCCGCGCAATCTGGCGAAATCGGTGACGGTGGAATGACCCCCGACGAAGCCCTAGCGGCGATCCGGGCGGAAGCGGAGCCCGGCAAGGCCGAGCAGGTCGCGGCCTATATGAAGGTCGAGCGCGAATATCTCGGCACGCCGCTGCCCGCGATCAACGATCTCACCACCGCGTGGCGGCGTGAGCTGACGCTGGATGAGCGCGTGGCCCTGGCCGATGCGCTGTGGCAGACCAATATTTTCGAAGCCCGGGTGGCGGCGGCCAAGCTGCTCACGCAAGCGCGGATCAAGGGCGACGAGGCGGTCTGGCGCCTCATCACCAGCTGGGTGCCGGATTTTGACAGTTGGGCGATTGCCGATCATGCCTGCATGGCCGGGCAGAAGCGGGTGATGGCCGATCCGTCACGGCTCGACGAGGTCGAGGGCTGGACCACATCCGAGCATATGTGGACCCGCCGTGCGGCGCTGGTGATCACCCTGCCATGGACCAAGCAGAACCACCCCAAGCCCGAAGAGCTGGCCGCACGCGACCGCATTCTGGATTGGGCGGCGGGCTATGTCGATGACAAGGAGTGGTTCATCCAGAAGGCCGTGGGCTGGTGGCTGCGCGATCTGTCGAAACACGACCCCGACCGTGTGCGCGCCTTTCTCGACACCTATGGAGCGCGGATGAAGGCCTTTGCGCGTAAGGAAGCCGAGAAATATCTGGCCTGAGCCTTCGGGCCGGTTGCGCCAAAGCGGGGAAAGCGCCGCTTAATCGGTAGGCCGAGGCCGTGCCCTACCCGCCCTGCCCGGCAAACACCTCAAGCTCATGCAAGCCGGTCAGCCCGACCTCCAGAAGCCGCAACGCCGCCAGCGAGATCAGGCTGCCGCTGCCAGCGGCGCCATCCAGCGGGCGCAGCTCCAGCGCCACGCTCTTGCCGTTTTCCGCCGACACCACGCGACCCGGTGTGGCCACCTGCACCAGCGGCGTTTCCAGCCAGAAGCCGGGATTGGCGGGATTGCCCAGCGTCGCCACGCTGTGCCCAAGGCTTTGCTCCGCTGCCGGGGCTGCGGCAAGCGCCGCTGCACGCTGTTCGGCGCTGCTGGTATCGAAAGCCTCAGCCGTCGTGGCCGTCTCAGACGGCGCCACCAAACCAGCCTCGGCCCGCGGCTTTGGATGCAGCATCCCTTCAGGCGGGGTCAGGTCGGGCTCTGGCCACAAGGTGGCGCAGGCGGACAGAAGCAGGGGCAAAAGCGGGAGTACAAAGCGTTTCATGCGCCGAGCTTAGGCATAAACAATCCGGTGAACAACACGGCGCGTGCTTGCCTCGACGCCCCGGCAGGATTAGGTTTCCTTGATGAACACACAGCCGCTTATCGACCCGTTTCAGCGCCCGATCACCTATCTGCGGATTTCGGTGACCGACCGGTGCGATTTTCGCTGTTCCTATTGCATGGCGGAAGAGATGACCTTTCTGCCGAAGAAGGATCTGCTGACGCTGGAAGAGCTTGATCGCGTGTGTTCCGGCTTTATCGGGCTTGGGGTGAAGAAATTGCGGGTAACCGGCGGCGAGCCGTTGGTGCGCAAGGATATCATGACCTTTTTCCGCTCGATGTCGCGCCATCTGGACAGCGGCGCGCTGGACGAGCTGACCCTGACCACCAATGGCTCCCAGTTGCACAGATTTGCAGACGATCTGGCCAGCGCCGGGGTGAAGCGGATCAACGTCTCGCTCGATACGCTGGATGAGGAAAAGTTCCGCCAGATCACCCGGCGCGGCAGCCTGTCAAAGGTTCTGGCGGGAATCGATGCGGCGCAAAAGGCCGGGCTGCGGGTGAAGATCAACGCCGTGGCGCTGAAGCATTTCAACGAAGACGAGATTTTCCGGCTGACCGAATGGGTGGCCGCGCGCGATATGGACCTGACCTGGATCGAGGTCATGCCGATGGGCGATATGGGCACCGAAAACCGGCTGGACCAGTATCTGCCCCTGACCGAGCTGCGGGAGCGGCTGGCAGAGCGCTATACCCTGACCCCGCTGACCGAACGCACCGGCGGCCCGGCGCGCTATGTGCGGCTGGAAGAGACCGGGCAAAAGATCGGCTTCATCACCCCGCTTACCCATAATTTCTGCGAAAGCTGCAACCGCGTGCGCCTCAGCTGCACCGGCGAGCTGTTCATGTGCCTCGGTCAGGAAGACAATGCCGACCTGCGCGCGCCCCTGCGGGCCCATCCAAATGACGACGCGCCGCTGATCGACACCATCCGCGACGCGATCACCCGCAAGCCCAAAGGCCACGACTTCGACTATTCGCGTCAGCGTCCCGATGGTCAGATGAGCCGACATATGTCGCATACTGGCGGATAAGCGCACAAAAGCCGTGCGAATACGCAACAGCGCCCGTTCATAAACCGTACACGCATTGCGAATACCGTGCCCACGAAACATTATCGAAGGGCGATCCAGAGACTGGAGGTTAGTATCAATGTCAAAAGCTGTTTCTGCCGTATCCGAAGACCAAATCCGCGAAGCCGCCTACCTTATGTGGAAGCAGGAAGGCGAGCCGCATGGCAAGGATGAAGAGCATTGGCACCGCGCAGCCGAAGCCCTGACCCCGGCCAAACCGGCCCGCAAAGCGCCGGCGAAAAAAGCTGCCGCCCCGAAAGCCGCTGCGGCCAAAGCTCCCGCCAAGGCCCCGGCGAAAAAGCCGGCGGCCAAGAAACCTGCCGCGAAAAAACCCGCCGCTAAGGCCGCAAAAGCCTGAGCGCGACGATTTGACGCCCCGCCAGCACTCAGAGTGCGGCGGGGCTTCTTTCAGATATCTCAGGCCGACGGCATCCGGGTTTCGACCAGCTCGGCAAACCACGAGCTGCCGTAGGGGATCGCCTCGTCATCGAAATTGTATTCGGGGTGATGCACCATCGGCGTATCGCCATTGCCGAGCAGAATGTACGATCCCGGCCGCTCTTCCAGCATATAGGCAAAATCCTCGCCGCCCATGGTCGGCGGCACATGGATCGCCGGTTTGCCGGTGACCTTCTGGGCAATCTCGGCGGCAAAATCGGTGGGCTCGTCGTGGTTGATCAAGATCGGGTAGCCGCGATGATAATTCACTGTCGCCTTGGCGCCATAGGCTTCGGCAGTGGCGGTGGCAACGCGGATCAGGTTCGCCTCGACCAGATCGCGGATCTCGGCCTTCAGCGTGCGCACCGTGCCCTTCAGCAGCACATGCTGCGGGATCACGTTATGCGCCTCGCTTTCAGTGCGGAAGGTGCAGGTTGAGACCACCGCCTGTTCGATCGGATCGACATTGCGGCTGACGATGCTTTGCAGCGCCACCACGATCTGCGCGGCCACCAGCGTGGTATCAATGGTTTTATGCGGCATCGCGGCATGGCCGCCCTTGCCTTCGACATGGATCTCGAACTGGTCCGCCGCCGCAAAGGCCGCACCGTGACGCACCGCAATCGTGCCCACCGGAATGCCCGGCATGTTGTGCATCCCGTAGACTTCCTGAACATTCCAGCGGTCGAGCATTCCGTCATCGACCATTTCCTTGCCGCCGCCGCCGCCTTCTTCGGCGGGTTGGAAGATCAGCACCACGGTGCCGTCGAAATTGCGGGTTTCGGCCATGTATTTCGCCGCACCCAGCAGCATGGCGGTGTGCCCATCGTGCCCACAAGCATGCATCGCGCCCGGGGTTTTCGAGGCATAGTCGACGCCCGTCGCCTCGTAGATCGGCAGCGCATCCATATCGGCGCGCAGCCCGATCACCATGCCTTTGGTGTCGGTCTTGCCCTTGATCACGCCCACGACCCCGGTGCGGCCAATGCCGGTGACGATCTCGTCACAGCCGAATTCGTTCAGCTTTGCGGCCACCAGCGCAGCGGTGCGGTGGGTTTCGAACAGAATTTCCGGGTTGGCGTGAATGTCGCGTCGCCATTCGGTGATTTCGGCGTGCAGTTCGCCGAGACGGTTCTTGATCGGCATGGGTGTCTCCTGAATCCTGTTGCGTTTCTAATGTGTTACATGCTTGGGCCGAGGTCGATGGGCGAGCCGTCGGAAAACCGCGAAAGACGGAAGCGGCTCAGATCGTGACCCGGATCATGGCCTTGCATAAGGTCGGCAGCGATGCGCCCGAAAGCCGGGCCGATGCCAAAGCCATGGCCGCTCATCCCGGTGGCGATGGTCAGCCCCGGCAATGTGGCGGCGTGATCGACCACCGGCACGGTGTCGGGCATGGTGTCGATCATCCCGCCCCAACGCGCGGCGATCTTCACCTCGCCAAGCTCCGGGAAAGCTGCGCCGAAGGCGCGCGCGGTTTCATCGGCCTTGCCCACATGGGCGCGCGGGTTTAGCACCCGCTGCCGTTCAAACGGCGAGGTCTCGTCGCCCGCCCAGCGTCGGCTGGTGCCCCAGGCATCCGGGTAGCCGCGCGGCGCCATCGGGCGCAGACGGGTGCCGAAAGGATCGCGCTTGAGCTGCGGCAGGAACGAACGGAACGCCCGGAAGGCATCGGGGCCGACATAAAGCTCGTGATAGAATTCCGGCGCCAGCGTGTAGCCGCCATCGGCGCGGCGGCGGAAGGCAAAGCGGCTATCGACCCCGCCGCCCTCGAACCCCATCGCGGGCAAGGGCGCGGTGCGCAACACGGTGGCGCGGACCGAAAGCTGCGGGATCGTGATCCCATAGCGGCGCAGAAACAGCGACGACCACGCGCCCCCGGCCAGAAGTACCGACGAGGTGCGGATGCGCCCCGCCTCGGTGATCACCCCGGCCACCCGGCCCGCCTCGATATCCAGCAGCCGCACGGCGCAGTTCTCGCGGATCGTGGCCCCGGCGCTTGCCGCCAGCCGGGCCAGCGCGGGCACCGCCAAAAACGGTTCGGCACGCATGTCGGTGGGGGTATAAAGCGCCCCCTGCCAATGGCCGGACTTTGCCTGCGGCAACAGCCGGGCCAGCCCCGCCTTATCCACGAGCGCGGTGCTCAGCCCATGCTCTTTGGCAAAGGGCAGCCAGTTTTCAAACCGGGCCATGTCGGTGGGCTGATCGGCCAGATAGGCCACCCCGCCCTGCACAAGGCCAATATCGGTATCCAGCTCGGGGGCCAGCGCCTGCCAATGGCGTTGTGCCTCCAGCGCAATCGGGATCTCGGCCGGGTCGCGGCCCTGCACCCGGATCCAGCCCCAGTTGCGCGAACTTTGCTCGCCCGCGATCCGGCCCTTTTCGATCAGCACCACGCGCTGACCGGCGCGGGCCAGAAACAGCGCCGCCGATACCCCGATCACCCCGCCGCCGATCACCACACAATCCGCCTCGGACGGCAGAGCGTCGTTATGGCTGGAGGGCTGGGCGAGCGAGATCGGGAAGGGCATCATCGGGTCAGGCTTTCGATAATCCCGTCGACAAAGGCGATGCCCTTGTCAAATTCCGCAAGGCTCAGCCATTCATTCGGCTGATGCGCCTGTTCGATATTACCGGGGCCGCAGATCACCGCCGAATAGCCCGCTTCCTGAAACTGCCCGGCTTCGGTGGCGTAGCTCACCGCATGGGTGGCATTGTCGCCACTGACCCGGCGCACCAGTTCTTCCGCCGCGCCGTCGCGCTCGGGGGTAAGGCCCGGCACCTCGAAATAGACATTGGTCTCGATCCAGGCTTCGGGGCGGATCGCGGCAATCTCGGCCTCGACCTCGCGCACCTTTGCCAGATAGCGGTCGCGCCACATCTCGCGCTTCTCGTCGGGCACCGGGCGGAAGGCCATCACAAAGCGGCAATGGCGCGCGGTGATGTTTTCGGCGGTGCCGCCCATGATCGTGCCCACATGGGCGGTGGTCCAGGGCGGCTCAAACAGGGCCGCCACGGCGCTGTGGGTGGCGCGCATTGAGGCGGCATTCTGTTCATTGGCCCAGTCGATCAGCTTCGCCGCCACCATCACCGCATTCACCCCGGTATGCATGAGCGAAGAATGCACCTCAAAGCCATGCACGATGGTTTCAACGCCGATCCCGCCCTTGTTGCCGGTCACCACCTGCATCTCGGTCGGTTCGCCAATGATCGCCGCCGCCGCGCGCGGCAAATGCTCGGCCATGGCCGCAATCAGCCGGGGCGCGCCCAGACAGCCGACCTCTTCATCATAGGACAGCGCAATCTGCAAGGGCCGCTTCACCCCCGCCGCCAGCGCCTTCGGCACCGCTGCCAGCGCGATGGCGTCAAACCCCTTCATGTCGCAGGTGCCACGCCCATAGAGCCGGCCGTTCTTTTCGACCACGGTGAAAGGATCGGTGTCCCAATCCTGCCCGTCGACCGGCACCACATCGGTGTGCCCCGACAGAATGACCCCGCCCTCGACCGCCGGGCCGACATTGGCAAAGAGCGCCGCTTTATTGCCCGTCTCGTTGTAGACGCGCTGCGACTCTACCCCATGCGAGGCCAGATAATCCTCGACCCAGGCGATCAATTCCAAATTCGACTCACGCGAAACCGTTTGGAAAGACACGAGTTTTTCCAGAATTTCACGGGCGCTCAGATTTTGGGCCATTCTTTTCTCCCTGCTGCGCAACTGAGCCTGAACCTGTCTTGAGCCAAGGGTCAACCCCCGTACCGCGAGGGAATTCGACCGATTAGTCAAGAAGCACTTGCCGGAGTGCCTTTTCTCGATAACACTCGGCTCAACTGCTCGTTGAAAGGGCAGAGTTACAAAAATAGGCATTCGCGGGGGGCTTATATGGCCGACGGGGCGAGCCATGTGCTCGATGTACGAGACCTCAATACCGTGTTCCGAACGCGAACCGGTGAGGTACATGCGGTCAATCACGTCAGCTTCAACCTGAAAAAGGGCGAGCTGCTGGGCGTGGTGGGCGAAAGCGGCTCGGGCAAATCGGTGACGATGATGTCGCTCATTGGTCTTCTGCCCTCGCCGCCCGCCGAAGTGCGCGCGGGAAAAGTGCTGTTTGAGGGGCGCGATCTGTTGCAGATCAGCCCCGACGAGCTGCGCCGGATGCGCGGCAGCCGGATCGGCTTTGTGTTTCAAGACCCGATGACCTCGCTCAACCCGGTCTTCACTGTCGGCTATCAGATCATGGAGCCGCTACGCCGCCATATGGGCATGAACAAGAAAGCCGCGCAGAAGCGGGCGGTGGAGCTGCTCGAGCTGGTCGGCATTCCCGATGCGATGCGTCGGCTGAAGGACTATCCGCACCAGTTTTCCGGCGGCATGCGGCAGCGGGTGATGATCGCCATCGCGCTGGCCTGCGATCCCGATGTGCTGATCGCCGACGAACCGACCACCGCGCTCGATGTGACCATTCAGGCGCAGATCCTCGAACTGGTGAAAGACCTGCGCGAAAAGCTGGGCATGGCGATCATCTGGATCACCCATGATCTGGGCGTGATCGCCGGGATCGCCGACCGGGTGATCGTGATGTATGGCGGGCAAGTGGTGGAACAGGCGCCGGTGCGCGAAGTGTTCAAGCACCCGCAGCACCCCTATACCAAGGCGCTTTTGGAAACCGTGCCTTCTGTGACCGGCGAGCGCGCCGAGCGGCTGAAGGTGATCGAAGGCCAGCCGCCAATGCTGGGGGCCACCCCCACCGCCTGCCCGTTCCGCGCCCGCTGCGCCTATCGGTTCGACCGCTGCGAGCGCGAGAACCCGGCCCGGCGCGACATCTCCCCCGGCCATGACGTGGCCTGTTTCTGGGACATCGACAAAGGCGAGGCGCGCAATGGCTGACGGAAGCCCGATGAAACCCCTTGTCGAAGTGCGCGGGCTGAAGATGCATTTCCCGATCCATGCTGGGTTGGTGCGCCGTCAAGTTGGCGCGGTGAAGGCCGTCGACGGGGTGAGCTTTGACGTGTTCGAGGGGGAAACCCTTGGGCTGGTCGGCGAATCCGGCTGCGGAAAATCCACCTGTGGACGGGCGATCCTGCGGCTTTACGACATCACCGAAGGCTCGGTGAAGATCGCGGGCAACGAGATCGGCACCACCCCGCAAGCAAAGCTGCGCCATATGCGCCCCGCGATGCAGATGGTGTTTCAGGATCCGCAGGCCTGCCTCAATCCGCGCATGTCGGTCGAACGGATCATTTCCGAACCGCTGGACGAGCACACCGACCTGACCCGCGCCGAAAAGCGCGCACGGGTGGGCGAGCTGATGGATGCGGTCGGGCTTAACCGGGATTTCGCCAACCGTTATCCGCATGAGTTTTCCGGCGGCCAGCGCCAGCGGATCGGCATCGCCCGCGCCCTGGCGCTCAACCCGAAATTCATCGTCTGCGACGAACCGATTGCGGCGCTCGACGTGTCGATCCAGGCGCAGGTGGTGAACCTGCTCGAAGATCTGCAGGAAGAATTTGGCCTGACCTATCTGTTCATCAGCCACGACCTGTCGATGGTGCGCCATATCGCGGATCGGGTGGCTGTGATGTATCTGGGCAAGGTGGTCGAGCTCGCCTCGCGCGATGCGCTCTACGCCACCCCACTGCACCCCTATACCAAAGCGCTGCTCTCGGCGGTGCCCGATCCCGACCCCGAGATCGCCCGCGCCGCGCGCACGGTTCTGACCGGCGATGTGCCCTCGCCCTCGAACCCGCCTGAGGGCTGCAATTTCTGCACCCGTTGCCCGGTCGCGGTGGCGAAATGCCACGAGATCGACCCGGATTTCCGCGAAGTGGCCCCCGGCCATTTCGCCGCCTGTCATCTGATTGAAATTGAAGAAGCCGACACGACTGCCGGAGAACGGCAGCAGCAGAGGCAAGAGAGCGACCAACAAGGAGAGACAGAATGAAACTCAAGACAGCCCTGATGGGCGCCGCCGCCTCGATTGTGGCGCTGGCACCGCTGGCGGCCATGGCCGAACGCGGCAGCGATGGCGAGGTGAAAATCCTCTATTGGCAAGCGCCGTCGATCCTGAACCCGTTCCTGTCGGGCGGCACCAAGGATGTGGAAAGCGCAAGCCTCGTGGTGGAACCGCTGGCCCGCTTCGACGAAAACGGCGATCTGGTGCCGTGGCTGGTGACCGAGATCCCGACCGTTGCCAATGGCGGCGTCAGCGAAGACCTCACCACGATCACCTGGCACATCACCCCCGGCCTGAAATGGTCCGACGGCAGCGATTTCACCTCGGAAGACGTGAAATTCACCTATGAATATTGCACCAACGAGGAAATGGGCTGCGCTCAGGTCACCAAATTCGAGCCGGTCGCCTCGGTCGAAACCCCCGATCCGCTGACCGTGGTCGTGCATTTCAACGCACCGACCCCCTACCCCTACACCGCCTTTGTCGGTGGCGAGAGCCCGATCCTGCAAAAGGCGCAGTTTGAAAACTGCACCGGCGCCAAAGCCCCGGAATGCACCGATGCCAACTTCCATCCGATCGGCACCGGCCCCTTCGTGGTGGACGATTTCCGTCCGAACGACGTGATCATCATGTCGGCCAACCCGAACTACCGCGACCCGGCCAAACCGGCCTTTGCCAAGGTCACCTTCAAGGGCGGCGGCGATGCCACGGCGGCGGGCCGTGCGGTGATGGAAACCGGCGAATTCGATTACGGCTGGAACCTTCAGCTTGCCCCCGATGTGATCGCCGAGATGCAGAAGGGCGGCAAAGGCGAGCCGATCGTCGGCTTCGGTCCGCTGCTTGAGCGCATCATGATCAACCAGACCAACCCCGACCCGGCGCTTGGCCCGGATGAGCGTTCGGTCGTGCGCCCGCATCCCTACCTGTCGGACCCGGCGGTCTACAAAGCCCTGTCGATGGCCATCGACCGTCCGCTTCTGGTGGAAGTTGGCTACGGTGCCGCGGGCAACGTGACCTGCAACTGGATCCCGGCGCCCGCGATCAACGTATCGCACACCTTCGACGACACCTGCGGCGTGCAGGATATCGACGGCGCGAAAAAGCTGCTTGATGACGCCGGTATCGTCGATACCGATGGCGACGGCATCCGCGAAAAAGACGGCGTGCCGCTAAACATGCTCTATCAGACCTCTACCAACGCCGTCCGTCAGGACTTCCAGGCGCTGATCAAGGAGTGGTGGCAGGAAATCGGCATCGGCGTTGAACTGCGCAACATCGACTCGTCGGTCTTCTTTGGTGGCGATCCGGGCAGCCCGGACACCTTCCAGAAATTCTATGCCGATGTGGAAATGTACGCCAACACCTTCAACGGCACCGATCCGCAGGCCTATCTGGGCAACGCGCTGTGCAAAAACGCCCCCGCGCCCGACACCCAGTGGCAGGGCGAAAACATCGCGCGCTACTGCTCGGAAGCCTATGACGCGCTCTATGCCCAGCTCGCCACCACCTCGGATATCGAGGCGCGGGCGGTGATCGTGAAACAGCTCAACGACATGGTTGTCGCCGATGGCGCGATGATCCCGCTGGTGCAGCGTGGCCGCCTTTCGGCCAAGTCCAATTCGCTGGGCGGCGTGGTCATGAACGTCTGGGACAGCGAGCTGTGGAACGTGGCCGACTGGTACCGCGTCAAGTGATCTGACCAACTGACACCGGGCAAGGCGGCTCCCGCCTTGCCCCTCCTCCCACACCAGCCACGAGCCGCCGATGCTGACCTACACGATCCGACGCCTGTTGCTGGCGATCCCGACGCTGCTGTTCATCGCACTGGTGATCTTCCTGCTGCTTGAACTGGCGCCGGGTGATCCGATGTCGCAGATGCCGCTGACCATCCCCGATGAGGTGAAGCAGCGGATGCGCGAGGCGCTGGGGCTGGGGCAGCCGTGGTATACGCGCTTCTATCTCTGGCTCTATCAATTCTTCGTCGTCGAACCGCAATACGGGATCGACGCGATTTTTGGCACCGATTTTGCCCATGGGGCGCAGCGGATCATCTCGTTCCAGTCGCGCTCGCCGGTGTTCGACATCATCGCCCAACGGGTTCCGCAAACGCTCTGGGTGGTGGGGATGTCCTATGTGGTCGGCATCATCATCTCGATCCCGATCGGGATCTATTCGGCCTATAAGCAATATTCCTGGTTCGATCAGGCTGGCACCTTTGTCGCCATGATCGGCTTTTCGGTGCCCCCGTTCTTTTCCGGCGTGCTGGTGATCGTGATCTTCTCGGTCCAGCTCGGCTGGCTGCCTTCGATCTATGACACCACCCATGTGGTCAATGACTGGCCCTCTTTCGTGGTGCAGTTCAAACAAATGATCATGCCGGTGATGGTGCTCGCGCTGCAAACCACCGCGCAGATCAGCCGCTATATGCGCGCCTCGATGCTCGACAATCTGCGTCAGGATTACGTGCGCACCGCCCGTGCCAAAGGCCTGCCGGAGCGTGCCGTGATCCTTCTGCATGTGCTGCGCAATTCGATGATCCCGGTGGTCACCGTGATCGCGCTGGGGATCCCTGCAATCTTTGGCGGCGCGATCATCACCGAACAGGTGTTCAAGGTGAACGGGATCGGTCAGCTTCTGATCATCGCGATCAATGCCAATGACATTCCGATGGTGATGACGCTCACCTTCATCTTTGCCGTGCTCATCGTGCTCTTCAACCTGGTCGCCGATGTGCTCTACGGCGTGCTCGATCCGAGAATCCGTTATGACTGACACAACCTCCGCCGCTCCGACCAAACACCGCAACCAATGGGCCGATGTCTGGGCGCAGTTTCGCGCGCATCGCGGTGCGATGTGGGGGCTGAGCTTTCTGATCTTCATCACCCTCTTCGTGCTGATCGGCCCCTATATCTGGCAGGCCGACGCCCAGAAGCTCGACATCCGCCACAAGGATCTGCGCCCGATCTACACGGCGATCTGGGATCAGGGCGCCAAGGTCAGCTGGGCCAAGCCGCTGGGCAGCGACAATCTGGGCCGCGACACGCTGGCCAAGCTGATCCATGGCGGTCAGGTGAGCCTTGCCGTGGGCTGGATCGCGATGCTGCTGAGCCTGGTTCTGGGCACCGCAATCGGGGTTCTGGCGGGCTATTTCAAACGGCTCGACGGGCTGCTGATGCGCTTCACCGATCTGGTTCTGTCGCTGCCGCTCTTGCCGCTGCTTCTGGTGATGATGCTCTTGTTCCGCGATCCGCTGCGCATGGCCTTCGGGCCGGAAAGCGGGATTTTCATCCTGATCGTGGTGGTGATCGGCATCACCTCGTGGATGCACACCGCCCGGATCGTGCGCGGCGATGTGTTGTCGCTGAAAGAACGCGAATTCATCCTTGCCGCGCGCTCAATCGGCACCCCCAGCCACCGCCTGATCCCGCGCCATATCCTGCCCAATGTGCTGTCGCCGATCATGGTCTCGGCCACGCTGGGGCTTGCCAATGCGATCATCACCGAAAGCGCGCTCTCGTTCCTTGGCCTCGGCTTTCCGTCCGACTTCCCGACCTGGGGCAAGCTCCTGTTCGACAGCGTCGACCGGATGGCGCAATTCCCGGAACGGGTGATCTTTCCGGGGTTGGCGATTTCGCTGACCGTGCTGGCGGTGAACTATATCGGCGACGGGCTGCGCGACGCGCTCGACCCACGCATCCGGGGGCGCTGAGGGAAAAGCTCGGGCCCCACGGTTCAAGACTTATCCTTCCGCCCGATGCGCGCCGAAGGCGCAGGGCGAGCGCCTGCCCGTGTGGGCGGGCTGGCGCTATTGCAGCGTAGGCACTACGCGGAACGGTAGGCAGTTTATGGCAGGCATAAATGGCGTCACTCTCAGGTTACGAGCGCCATCCCCGGGCAGGCACCCGCCCTGCTTACCCCCCTATTTGTGAATGAGCTTCTTGCGCACCGCCCGGCCCATCAGCCAGACCACCAGAAACACCGGCACCACCAGCGCGGCCTTGGTCAGCACCTTGTCGAGATGGAAGTGATAGGCAATCGGTTCGGCCAGATAGGCCAGCAGGCTGACCGCGTAATAGCTGATCGCCACCACCGACAGCCCCTCGACCGTTTCCTGCAAGCGCAGTTGCAAATCGGCGCGCCGGTCCATGCTTTCCAACAGCATCTGGTTCTGCGCCGAGCGTTCCACATCCACTCGCGTGCGCAAGAGATCGCCCGCCCGGATCGCCCGCGTCGCCAGATCATCCATCTGCCGCTGGGTGGCCTTCACCGTGCGCATGGCGGGGTCGAAGCGACGCATCATGAATTCATCAAGCGTCTGACGCCCTTGCCAACGTGCCTCGCGCAGAACCCGGATGCGGTCGATCACAATCGCCTCATAGGCCCCTGTCGCGCCAAAACGAAACGAGGTTTTGGCTTGCAGGTTTTCAAGCTTGGCCGAGATTTCCAGAAGCTCTTTCAGCTCGGCCTCATGCGAATTGCCCGCATGGCCCAAGCCCCCAACCAGCGCCGACAGATCGTCGGCCAGCTTGCCCAACTGCCCGCGCACCGCCTGCGCCCGGCTGTAACCCAGCATCGACATGGTTTTGTAGGTCTCGATCTCGGCCAGCCGGGTGACGATCCGGCCGATTCTGCGCGCGCCAATGCCGGGTTCGGTGAACACCGCAAAGCGCACATGACCGTTTTCATCGATGCGGAAATCCCCGGCCAGCACCGCAGCCCCATCCAGCACTTCGGTGGCGGCCACGCTTTCGGCCACGAACCAGTCGCGAATCTTCGCCTGCATATCGGCGACCTCGGGCATCGGCTCCACCCGGATCAGGGCCGAGGTAATCCGTTGCCCCGGAGCCTGCTCCAGCCAGTCGGCGGGGAAGACATCGAACAGCGCCGGATCGAAGCTCGCCCCCATCGGACCTTCGGCATAGATCGTGTAGGTCACGAATTCGTTGTGGTTTTCCCATTTCAGCAGATGTCGCCCGATCTCGCCGAAATAGTGGTTCGCGCCCTCCGGCGGGTGCTGGGCGCCATGGCGATCCAGCAGCGCAATAAGATGGGCGCGATCCAGAGCGCGATCCCGCGCCGCCGCCTCGCTGGGCTGCTTCACCGCCAGAACCGCCGCCTGACAGGGGGCTGTCAGGGCCGGAAATGGCCGTGCATGCAGCTCGTTGGCCAGAGCGTAGCGCTGCGCATGATCTTCAATCGGTGCCATAGGCCCCTCCTCGCCGACTGATTTTCCACGAGGATAGGCATATTCCGGCGAGCCGCCAACCGTTGAAACCGGCGTGCTAGAGCACCACGACGTCAAGCGGCGGGAAACCGTTGAACCCGACCGAGGAATAGGACGAGGTATAGGCGCCGGCATTGCGGATCACCACCTTGTCGCCAGACCTGAGGCCCAGCGGCAGCATCACCGGGCGCTTTTCATAAAGCACATCGGCGCTGTCGCAGGACGGACCTGCCAGAATGCAGGGGCCAAAGGCCTCGTGATCATGCGGGGTGGAGATCTGATAGCGGATCGCCTCGCCTTCGGTTTCGGCCAGCCCCGAGAAGCGCCCGATATCGAGATAGACCCATCGATGGGTATCATCTTCCGACTTTTTCGACACCAGAACCACCTCGGCAAGGATCACCCCGGCCTCGGCCACCATGCCGCGGCCCGGTTCGGCCATGATATAGGGCACCGCGCCGAAACGGGCAGTAACCAGATCCATCACCTTGGCGGCATAGGCCGTGGGGGTGTCGATCGGCTCGCCGTAGAAGGCCGGGAAGCCGCCGCCGATATTGAGCACGGTCAGCGCATAGCCACGGGCTTTCAGATCGTCCCAGATCTCCGCCACATGGTCGAGCACCCCGATCCACATATCGGCGCGGCGGGTCTGGCTGCCGACATGGAAGGAGAGGCCCACCGGCGCGAGGCCCAGCGCCACGGCGCGCTCAAACAGCGCGGGCACCATGCTTTCGCGGCAACCGAATTTACGGCTCAGCGGCCAATCGGCTTGGGAATTTTCCACGATCACGCGGATATAGACCTCGGCCCCCGGCGCATGTTCGGCGATCTTTTCCAGCTCTGCCTCGGCATCGGCGGCAAACAGCCGGACCCCGGCGTTATAGGCAAAGGCGATGTCGGAGGGCTTCTTGATCGTGTTGCCGAAGGAAATCGTCTCGGGCGCCGCGCCCTGGCTCAGGCACAGCTCGATCTCGCCGCGCGAGGCCGCATCGAAATGCGAGCCGAGCGCCACGAGGCGTTCGATGATCTCACGGGTCGGGTTGGCCTTCACGGCATAGTGGATATGGGCAAAGCCCAGACCCACTTTCAGCGCGTGATATTGCTCGGCCACACGCTCGATATCGAGCACAAGGGTCGGACGGTCAACGTCTGCGGTGGCAGCGAAGGCGTCAAGGCGGGAAAGGGGCGCAAAGGCGCCCTGTACAACGTAGGTCATGCGATCTCCACAAGACAGGGGCGCAATGCCCCAAGGTTCCAATGAAGACGTTACCGTCGCTGCATAAACGCGTACCCGTATTTGGTATGCCCGGGCGTGGCCAGAGGCGCGTGCGTTGGCGTCTGTTTTCGCGCATATGAGGCCGATGAATGATTCACGCAAGACTTTTTGCGAATTGAGATGATATTTTTTTCGCCCCCGCCTATTGGGGGGTATGACCCGACTGATCCTATTCAACAAACCCTATGACGTTTTGTCGCAATTCACCGATGCGAAAAGCCCGTCACCGCGCGCAACCCTTTCAGAATACATAGATATTCCCGGGGTTTATCCGGCAGGTCGGCTGGACCGCGACAGCGAAGGCCTGCTGCTGCTTACCGATGACGGACGCCTGCAGGCGCGCATCAGCAATCCCAAGCACAAGATGGAGAAAACCTATCTGGTGCAGGTGGAAGGCGCGCCGAGCGAGGCCGATCTAGAACCTCTGCGCAAAGGCGTGATGCTGAAGGACGGAATGACCAAGCCCGCCAAGGCCCGGCTGATTGATCCGCCTGCGCTGTGGGAGCGCAATCCGCCGGTGCGCTTTCGCAAATCGGTGCCGGATGCTTGGCTGGAACTGACCATCAGCGAGGGCCGTAACCGGCAGGTGCGGCGGATGACGGCGGCGGCGGGCTTTCCCACGCTCCGGCTGGTGCGCTGGCGGATCGGCGAGTGGAGCCTTGACGGCCTCGCCCCCGGCACGTGGCGCGACGCCTAGGGCCGTTGCCGGTTCCGCCTTGCGCCCCGGGGCTACGATCCCGTAGAACCATCGCGCGCGCTCATGGCGCGCGGCAATGAAGGGCCGACCAGATGACGGAAAACCTGACCGCAGCCAGCCCGGACGACGAAACCGGCCTTGACGACGAGATCATCGAAGGTCCGGTCGATGCCGAAGGGCTGCGCGAAAGCGTGCGCGGCAGCAATCGTGCCCTTCTGCTCAGCCTTGGCCTGATCGTGCTGCTGATGTTTGCCGGGGCGCTTGGCGTCGCCTATCTGGTCAACAATGTCCATGCCATCACGCCGTCCTGATCTCACCCGTCGCCGGGTTCTGACCCTTGCGGGCCTTGGCCTTGCAGGCGGGGTGCTGGCGGGGTGCAAGCCCAATCCGTGGCATGACGGCGCCGATGTCACCGGCGCCTCGCCCGCGCTGAAATTCCGCTCGACCCGCGCAGGCGACAATCGCGTGGTGACCGAGGCGGATTATCTCGGCAAGGTCACCCTGCTCTATTTCGGCTACACCTTCTGCCCCGATGTCTGCCCGCTGACGCTGGCCAATCTTGCCGACGTGCTGCGCGCGCTGGGGGAGGATGCCGACAAGGTGCGGGTGCTGTTCGTCACCGTCGATCCCGGCCGCGACACGCTGGATCTGATGGGGCAATATGCGGGCCTGTTCGCGCCGCAGATCGACGGGCTGCGCGGTACGGATGACGAGATCGCGGCGCTGGCCCGCCGCTACCGGGTGGTCTATTCAGTGCGCCCTGCCCCGGAAGATACCGATTATGAAGTCAGCCACAGCGCCGCCGTCTATGCGTTTGACGCGACGGGTGCGGCGCGGGTGCTCTATTCGTCGCTCTCAGGCGCGGCGGCCGACATTCCCGGCACCGCCGAGGATCTGCGCCAGCTGATCCGCCACAGCGCAGCCAAGGCCTAGTTGCCACTCGGCCCGCGCACCTCGAACTCCACCGTCACGCTGCTGCCATCGGCAAAGATCAGTTCCACCGGCACTGTTGCGCCCACGACCATCCGCGATTGCGGCATTATGCACATGATGTGATAGCCGCCGGGAGCAAAGCTCAGCGTGCTTTGCGGCTCGACCGTCAGCTTGCTGACCATCTCCATGCTGTCCTGACCGTTCTGGCTCATGGTCTTGTGCAGCATCGCCAGGCCGCAGGCATAGGTGCGCACCCCAACCAGATCCACCGGCTGATCGCCCTCATTGACCAGCTCGAAATAGCCCGCCGCCGGGCGTTGGGGCAGCAACATGCGAAACCAGGCATCGCTGACCACCACCGCCTCGCCCGCATGAGCCATCAGCGGCGCAAGGGCCGTGAGCGCAGCCAGCAGCAGGTGGCGGGGCATCCCGGTGAGGTTACCGTGCATGGCGGGCTTCCTTCGTGCGTTCGTTCACCCGATAGGCATTCAGCACCAAAATCATCCCCAGCACGCTCATCATCGCCGGGGGGATCCAGATCACGATGCCGCCCACCTCCTGATCGGCCAGCGCGCTCATCGACGGGAACAGCCGCCCGCAAAGCGCGTAATAGGGATAAAGGTCAAACCCCGCGAAGGTGATCAGCGCGCCCAGTACGATCTGCGGAAACATCACCCCGATGGCCAGCGCCGCCCGCAGCCCGTAAGAGGCGCGCGCTTTCGGCGCCGGGCGCGGATCGAGCACCAGCGACCAGAACAGGATGCCGTCGAGCACCATCGACCAATTCATCAACGCGTAGAGGCGCGGGTCGATCATCGCGCGGAAATGCACATTGGGCAGCAGCCAGAAGGCAAAAAGCCCCTCGAACAGTGCCACCGCTACCACCGGCTGTTGCAGAATGTTCAGGATCAGCGCCACCGGGCGGGCGGCGGCGATCCGGCGTAGCAGATCCGGCACGCCCCGCGCCAGCGTCGCGCCACTGAAGCCCAGCGCGATCAACACCGGGCCGATATGGTGCATGATCACATGCTGGATGCGGTTGATGAAAAACATGTGCTGCGACCAGTATTCAAACCGGGTCTGCAGGGCGAGATAGAGCAGCGCAAGCCCGGCGAAAAAGGCAATGCGCCGCCAGAGCGGCAGCCGCTCGGCAGGCGCCATTCGCCCATCACCGCGCAGGAACCAGAACAGCACAAGGCCAATGGCGATGAAGATCGGCGCCGAAAACTCCCAAGGCCCCCAGACCGGCATCTTGGTCGGATAGGTGGCGCTGGCCCAGCCCAGCAGCAGGGCCGCCCCAGCCAGGCCGGCATAATAGGCCCCTGCCCGCCAGTCGGCCCCGTCAAATGCGGCGGGTTCGCTCAGGCCTGCTTGCTGCACAGCGCACTTTCTCCCTGTTTTGGCAATCCATATTGGCCCGGCGCCGCCACTGTCAACGCAGAAGACCGGGCGGGGCTTTGGCCTAATGCGCCAGATGCACCGAGGTCGCCATGCCGATCACCAGAAAGAACATCGAGATCACCGCGATCCCCAGCCCGATCCCGACCCGGCGGTTTTTCGGAGCCGCAATCATCCACAGCTCTTCGGCGGTTTCCGGCATCATCAGCGCTTGCGAATTGGAGCCGGTCCAGCGGTTGCGATTGGCCCAGCGCCGCTCTTCGCTGCTGTTCCAGTCATGCAGCACCGTCATCAGGGCCACCAGCAGCATCGACACGCTGGGCAGCCAGATGATGAAACCGCCAGTGGTTTCGTCGTCCAGCGGAGCAATGCCGAAGAACCGACCGGCCAGATCGTAGGCGGTGTAGAAGGTTTCGGTCTTCAGCAGCAGCACCGAGCTCATGGCGATGGCGGCGAAACCGGCGGCGGTCAGCATGACCATGCGCACCCCATGGCCCAGCCCCTCAGGCGGATCGCGCGGATCGAAGAGCACCCAGAAGAACAGAAGGCCGGTGGCCAGCATATCGGCCTGCATCAGATAGCCCAGCACCGACTGCATCAGCGCGGCATTCTGCATAGCCGGGATCAGCCAGAGTGCAATGGTGCCGATGAAGAGCACAGACACCACAAAGGGCTGGGTCGCGATCCGGCCCAACAGGCGCAGGGCTTTGAGGCGCAGAAGCGGGGCGAGCAGCCGGTGGCGCAGGCGCCGGGGCATTCCGGCAAACAGCACCGCTTGCGGACGGGCGGTGAAAATCAGGAAGGGTCCGGCCAGATGCAGAAGCATCTGCTGGAGCTGACGCACCCAGAACAGATGCCCGGCCAGATAGGCCATCGGCGACACTAGCGCCGCCCAGATCGCCAGTACACCGGCAATGAACAGAGCGCTGTGCCAGGGATAGATCGGCGCGCCTTGGGCCGCCCGCACGGCGCGGCCTTGCCAGAACAGCCAGAGGAAAAACCCGGTGAAGCCCCAGACCAGCGGATCGAGCCCCCAGACCGCAAACCAATGCCCGGCCGGATAGGTCAGCACCACATCGCTGACCACAGGCTCCGCCCCCACCCCGGCGGTGAGCGGCACCGAAATATCGTTCACAGACATGCACTCTCCCCGTCACACGGCTCTGCGGTTTGACCAGAGGTCATCAGGGCTTGGTGAATGCGGCAGGCAGGGGGGCGGAGTCAACCGGGCATGGGCCGGGCGTGCCGTCCTGAAACCAAAAGGCCCCGCCGATAAGCGGGGCCTTGAGAAGGTCAGTTACAGGCGATCAGTCGATCAGCGGGATCAGCGCGTCCATCGAGGCTTTCGCGTCGCCGTAATACATCCGCGTGTTTTCCTTGAAGAACAGCGGGTTTTCGATGCCCGAATAGCCGGTGCCCTGGCCGCGCTTCATCACGAAGACCTGCTTGGCTTTCCAGACTTCCAGCACCGGCATCCCGGCGATGGGCGAGTTCGGATCCTCCTGCGCCGCCGGGTTCACGATGTCGTTGGACCCGATCACGATCACCACGTCGGTTTTGGGGAAATCGTCGTTGATCTCGTCCATTTCCAGCACGATGTCATAGGGCACTTTGGCTTCGGCCAGAAGCACGTTCATGTGCCCGGGCAGACGGCCCGCCACCGGGTGAATGCCGAAGCGCACCACCTTGCCCTTGGCCCGCAGCTTGCGGGTCAGCTCGGCCACCGATTGCTGCGCCTGCGCCACCGCCATGCCGTAGCCCGGCACGATAATCACTTCATGCGCTTCGTTCAGCGTAGAGGCCACGCCATCGCTGTCGATCGCGATCATTTCGCCTTCGATCTCCATCGCCGGACCTTTCGGCGCGCCGAAGCCGCCGAGGATCACCGCGAGGAATTTCCGGTTCATCGCCACACACATGATGTAGCTCAGGATCGCACCCGAAGAACCAACCAGAGCGCCGGTCACGATCAAGAGGTCGTTGCCAAGCAGGAAACCGGTCGCCGCCGCCGCCCAGCCCGAGTAGCTGTTCAGCATCGACACCACCACCGGCATATCGGCGCCCCCAATGGCCATGACCAGATGCACGCCCAGCACACCGGCCAGCGCGGTCATCAGGTAGAGCGTCCAGCTGCCCGCGCCTTGCATGTAGAGCACCATCAGCACCAGCGAGGCGACGACAATGGCGATATTCCAGACATGCCGGCCCGGCAGGATCAGCGCCTTGCCGTCGAGCTTGCCGCTAAGCTTGCCGAAAGCGATGATCGAGCCGGTGAATGTCACCGCCCCGATGAACACGCCAAGGAAGATCTCGACCTCGTGGATCACCTGTTCCGCATGGGTGGCAAATTCATGCACGGTCAGATCGGAGTTGAGGCCGATGAACACCGCTGCAAGGCCGACAAAGCTATGCAGGGCCGCCACCAGCTGGGGCATCCCCGTCATCTCGACCCGCATCGCAACGATGGCGCCGATCACCGCACCAACGGCGAGGGTGATCATCAGGATTGCGTCAATCGGAACGGCCTTGTCAAACAAGGTGGCCAGCACCGCGATGGCCATGCCGACGATGCCATACCAGACAGCGCGCTTGGCGCTTTCCTGGTTTTTCAGCCCGCCAAGGGCGAGGATGAACAGAACGGTTGCCGCAATATAGGCGGCGGTTTGAAGTCCGTAGGACATGTGAATTCCCTCCGCCTATCAGGATTTCTGGAACATCTGCAGCATGCGCCGCGTGACCATGAAGCCACCCACGATGTTGATCGTGGCGATACCAATGGAAATGGCCGCGAGGATTTTCACCACCGGCAGCTCGATCCCGACCTGAAGAAGTGCCCCGATGATGATGATCCCCGAGATCGCGTTGGTCACCGCCATCAGCGGCGTGTGCAACGCGTGGCTGACGCCCCAGATCACCTGGAAGCCAACGAAGACCGCCAGCACGAACACGATGAAATGGCCCATGAAGGCAGCGGGGGCGTAAAGGCCAATGAGGCCCATCAGCACCGCGCCGACCACCAGAAGCGCGATCTGCTGCTGGCCCGATTTGCGCAGGGCAGCCGCTTCTTCGGCTTTCTTTTCTTCCGGGGTTTTCTCGACCACGGTCGGCTTCGGCTTGGCCGCAATCGCCTTGATTTTCGGCGGTGGTGGCGGGAAGGTGATCTCGCCATCAAAGGTCACGGTCGAGCCGCGGATCACGTCATCTTCCATATCGTGATTGATCTGGCCGTCTTTGTTCGGCGTCAGATCGGTCATCATATGGCGGATGTTGTTGCCGTAAAGCGTAGAGGCCTGCGCGGCCATGCGGCTGGGGAAATCGGTATAGCCGATGATGGTGACGCCATTCGCGGTCACGATCTTTTCATCCGCCTTGGTCAGCTTGCAGTTGCCGCCCTTTTCCGCTGCGAGGTCGACGATCACCGAACCCGGCTTCATCGCCGCAACCATGTCTTCGGTCCAAAGCTCGGGGGCTTCGCGGTTGGGGATCAGCGCGGTGGTGATGACGATGTCGATCTCCGGCGCAATCTCGCGGAATTTCGCCAGCTGAGCGGCGTGGAATTCAGGGCTCGACACCGAAGCATAACCGCCGGTGGCAGAACCATCCTGCTGGTCTTCGGCGAAATCGAGATAGACGAATTCGGCGCCCATCGATTCCACTTGCTCGGCCACTTCCGGGCGCACGTCGAAGGCGTAGGTGATCGCCCCCAGCGCCACCGAGGTGCCAATCGCGGCCAGCCCGGCCACGCCAGCACCCACCACCAGAACTTTCGCCGGCGGCACTTTGCCCGCAGCCGTCACCTGCCCGGTGAAGAACCGGCCAAAATTATTGCCCGCCTCAATCACCGCACGGTAGCCCGCGATATTGGCCATCGAGCTCAGCGCATCCATCTTTTGCGCGCGCGAGATACGCGGCACCATTTCCATGGCGATGACATTGGCGCCCTGCGCCTTGGCCTGTTCCAGACCCGCTTCGTTGCCGCCCGGATTGAAGAAGGAAATCAGCGTCTTGCCTTTGGTGAGCCGCTTCAGCTCAGCCTCAGAGGGCTGACGCACCTTGGCGATGATGTCGGCCTCTTTCCACAGGCTGGCGGCGGTCTTGATCACCGTCACCCCGGCCGCCTCGTAATCGGCATCGGCAAAGCCCGCAGCCGCGCCCGCTTTCGACTCGATCAGGCAGTCATAGCCCAGTTTCTGCAAATACCCGGCACTTTCGGGCGTCATGGCTACCCGGTTTTCACCGCCGATAGATTCTTTAGGAACCCCGATTTTCACGATGTCTTCCTTCCTCTCCTTACACGCAGGTACATCCTACGCGGCACATTATTCCCTATAAGCGACACGCAGTTTGATTTCGACCGAAACCGGCAGCTTGCGACCTTTTTTCTATTCAAGATGCTGCAAGCGTTTCGGTGCGCCCTCAAAGCCAGCGCCGCACCTGGCCAAACCAGATTTCAGCTTCCGCTCCGAAGACCCTACGCAGCGCCTCCTCCTCGCCGCGAATATAACGTTGGGTCACGAATATCATGAAGATCGGCACCAGAAGCAGCGCCGGAAGCGTGTTCCACCAGAGCGCCCCTCCGGCCAGAACCAGCGCATCGCCCAGATAGATCGGGTTGCGGGTGAGCCGGTAGATGCCACCTTTGGCAAAGCCGGTGGGCACCTGTCGGGGCACAAAAGTGGTGCGGCGGCGGAAAAGCTCGACCAGCCCCGCCAGCATCGCGGCAAGGCCCAGAGCCACCAGCCCGGCCCCCAGCCAGCGACCCCAGCCAAGATCCTGCGCGGGCAGCACCTCAGCCGAAGCGCGCGCGAGGGCGAGCGCGCCGACAAGCCAGACCGGCGGAATATCAATCCACTTCAACACGTCGAAACCCTTCACCCAGCCATGGCAGAAGCCAAGGCATAGCGCGGCGAAACTTTCCATGGCAATGCCTTTGACCCCGCGCGGCCATCTCACGCGGTGGCGCAGGCGAAATGTCAGGCCATGGCTGGACGGACCGGCCCGCCGCCGCTACCTCTCGAAAGATCAATCCCAGCGGAGCTGCCTCATGGATTTTGCCGCCACCAAACGCCTGTTCGCCCTGCCCGAGGGCGTGACCTATCTTGACGGCAATTCGCTCGGGCCGCTGCCGCGCGCCGCCGCCAGGCGGGTGGCGGAGACGATCACCACCGAATGGGGCGAGATGCTGATCACCGCCTGGAACAAGGCGGGCTGGATGGATCAGCCCGCCCGGCTGGGCGATGCAATCGGGCAGCTGATCGGAGTGGAACCCGGCAGCGTGGTGCTGGGCGATACGCTGTCGATCAAGATCTATCAGGCACTGGCCGCCGCGCTGGAACTGCGCCCCGACCGACGAAAAATCCTCAGCGATACCGGCAACTTCCCCACCGACCTTTATATGGCCGAGGGGCTAATCGAGAGCCTTGGGCGCGATCACGAACTGGTCACCGTTGCCCCTGAAGATGTGGTGGATCACATCGATAGCGACACCGCCGTTTTGATGCTGACCGAGGTCGATTACCGCACTGGGCGGCGGCATGACATGGCAGCGCTCACCGGTGCGGCTCATGCCGCCGGAGCATTGGTGATCTGGGATCTGGCGCATTCGGCTGGCGCGCTGCCGGTGGATCTGGCCGGGGTCGGGGCCGATTTCGCCGCAGGCTGCAGCTACAAATACCTCAATGGCGGCCCCGGTGCGCCCGCCTTCATCTATGTCGCCCCGCGCCATGCCGCGCATCTGCGCCCGGCGCTGTCCGGCTGGCTCGGACATGACGCCCCCTTCGCCTTCGAGCCCTCCTATCGCCCCGCCCCCGGCATTGCCCGGATGCGGGTGGGCACGCCGCCAATCCTCCAGATGGCCGCGCTGGAGGCGGCGCTGGAAATCTGGGAGCGCGTGGATATGGATGCCCTGCGCGCCCGTTCGCTGGAATTGTCAGAGCGGTTCATCTCCGGGGTCGCAGCCACCTGCCCGATGCTCACCCTCGCCTCGCCCCGCGACGGCACGAAACGCGGTAGTCAGGTCTCGTTCCGCTTCGCCGAGGGCTATGCGGTGATGCAGGCGCTGATCGCGCGCGGGGTCATCGGCGATTTCCGCGCGCCCGACATTCTGCGCTTCGGCATCACCCCACTTTACATCGACGAGGACGACATCGACCGCGCCGTTGCGGTACTGTCCGAGGTAATGCGCAACCGGCTGTGGGACGACTCCGCCTACAAGGCCCGCGCGGCGGTCACATAGGTGTGATGCAATTTAACTGACCGTAAGTCATTTATTGCATCAGCACTCGTTCGCCCCTAATGTCAGCACAAATGGAGGCGCCGATGAGCTACCGAATTACCGTCAACGGAACTGTGCATGATGTCGATCTGCCCGGCGAGATGCCGCTTCTCTGGGTGCTGCGCGACGAGATCGGGCTGACCGGCACGAAATTCGGCTGCGGCGTGGCCGCCTGCGGCGCCTGTACCGTGCAGATCGGCGGCGAAGCGATGCGCTCGTGCCAAGTGGCGCTGGAAGATGTCGATGCCGAGGTGACCACAATCGAAGGTCTGGGCACGCCGGATGCCCTGCACGCGCTGCAAGCCGCCTGGGTGGCGCATGACGTGGCCCAATGCGGCTACTGCCAGTCGGGCCAGATCATGCAGGCCGCTGCACTGCTGGAAACCAACCCCGCCCCCACCGATGCCGAGATTGACGAGGCGATGGCGGGCAATCTCTGCCGCTGCGGCACCTATCCGCGTATCCGCGCCGCCATTCACAGCGCCGCCAAAACCCTGCAGGAGGGTTGAGCATGAGCCGGGTCAAAACCTTCAGCCGTCGCGCCTTTCTGGTCGGATCGGTCGCCGTCGCCGGGGGCGTGATGTTCGGTACCTATGAAGTGGTGCGCAAATCCCCCAACCCGCTTGCCCCGGAACAGGGCGTGGCGCTGAACCCCTGGCTGATCATCGATGCGCGCGGGGTCACGGTGATCGTGCCGCGTGCCGAGATGGGGCAAGGCGTGCAGACCACGCTGGCCGCGCTGGCGGCGGAAGAGCTGGAGGTGCCGCTGGAAGATCTGCGCATCGAACACGGCCCCCCCGCCGAAGCCTACGCCAATGAGGCCCTGCTTTTTGATCGCAGTTATGGCGTTGCAGCGCCTTCCGGAGTTGGCGGCGCGGTGATGCGCGCTTTGCCGAAAGTTCTCGGGCTGCAAATCACCGGCGGCTCCTCCTCGACCATCGACGCCTTCGACCGGATGCGCCATGCCGGGGCGGCGGCGCGCGAAGTGCTGCTGTTGGCCGCGAGCGACCGGCTGGATATCGGCATCGACCAACTCCATGCCGAGGCGGGACGGATCGTTGCCGCCGATGGCCGCTGGGTGGCCTATCCCCAGCTGGCCGAGATGGCGGCCACCCTCAAGGCCCCCGACGCCCCGGCGCTAAAAAACCCGAAAGACTGGCGCCTTCTGGGCAAAAGCCAGCCCCGGCGCGACCAACCGGCCAAGGCCACCGGCACCGCGATGTTCGGCATCGACACACGGCTGGACAAGATGCGCTTTGCCACGGTGAAAATGTCGCCCCGTCTTGGCGGCGGGATGCAAAGCTTTGACGCCAGTGCGGCTGAGAAAATGCCGGGGGTCGAAAAGATCGTCGATCTCGGCACCGGCTTTGCGGTTGTGGCCAGCAACACCTGGCTGGCCTTTCAGGCGGCGGAGGCGGTCGAGGTGACTTGGGGCGCGGCCCCCTATCCCGATACGACCGATGGCGTTTTCGCCCGCATCGCCGAAGCCTTTGACGGCAAAGCCAATATCACCCCGCGCGACGCGGGCGATCTGTCGGGAGAGATGCCCGTCAGCGCCGATTACCGCGCGCCTTTTCTGGCCCATGCGACGATGGAGCCAATGAATGCCACCGCGCTCTATTCCGGCGATGCGCTGGAGGTTTGGGCGGGCAATCAGGTGCCGCTGATGCTGCAGGCACAATGCGCCAAGGCGGTGGGGCTGAAGCCCGAACAGGTGGTGGTGCATACCCCGTTCATGGGCGGCGGGTTTGGGCGTCGTCTCACCCCCGATTACGCGGTGCAGGCCGCGAAGGTGGCGAAAGCCCTGCCGGGCGTGCCGGTCAAGCTCACCTGGAGCCGCGAAGAGGATATGAGCCACGATCAATATCGCCCCGGCGCCCTTGCGCGGTTTTCCGGGCGCATCGAAGGCGGGCGGATTGCCGCGCTCAGCGCCGATCTGGCCTCGCCCTCGGTGATGCGCGCAATGCTGAAGGATATGACCGGGCTCGATGTCACCCCGCCGGGCGACCGGATCCTGATCGAAGGCGCAGGCAACCAGCCCTATGAGATCGGCAATATCCGGGTGCGCGGCTTTGCTGCCGATCTGGCCCTGCCGGTGGGCTCCTGGCGCTCGGTCGGTAGCAGCCAAAACGCGTTTTTCTGGGAAAGCTTCATCGACGAATTGGCGCATGAGGCCGGGGCCGATCCGCTGACCTTCCGCCTGGCCCATATCCGCCCGGCGCACGCCCCCTCGGCAGATGTGCTTGAAAAGGTGGCGGAACTGTCTGGCTGGGGTGGCAAAAGCCCGGCGGGCACAGGCCGAGGCGTGGCCTTCACCCATTCCTTTGGCACCCCGGTCGCCGAAGTGGTAGAAGTGGTGGAAGAAGACGGCGATATCCGCATCTCCCGCGTCTGGATCGCCGCCGATCCCGGCCTTGCGCTCGACCCAGTCAATGTCGAGGCCCAGCTGACCGGCGGCGCGATCTTCGGCCTCTCCGCCGCGCTCTGGGGCGAGATCACCATCGACGACGGCATGGTCTATGAAGCGAACTTCCCCGATTACGAGCTTCTGCGCATGAACACCGCCCCACGCTTTGAGGTGGCGCTTTTGCAAAGCGGCGACCGCCCCACCGGGATCGGCGAGCCGGGCGTGCCCCCCGCCGCCCCGGCGCTGGCCAATGCGCTCTTCGACCTCACCGGCAAACGCGCCCGCGAACTGCCGTTGAGCAAGACCTTCAGTTTTGTGAGCTGAGATGGCTAATATCGGGGCCGGACCGGCGCTCGCCCGGCGCTATTCGGGCGCAGGATTGCGTGTGCTTTTGTAAACCCCCTACTCCACCCCATTGGCAATTTGCACCTGACGGAGGAATTCCACCACAAGGCCCTGATCGGAAAAGCTCAGCCCTTCGGCGGGCGGCATCGGGCCATAGGTCCAGTTGTCTTCGACATGGCCAAGCTGGATCGCCAGGATGATCTGCATATCGCTGCGCTCCGACGGGCCGTAAAAATCGCTGATCAGGGGCGGGCCGTAGCCCTCAAGCCCGCCGCCTGTGCGACCATGGCAGCGCGCGCAGACCTCGACAAAGGCCAGCTGCCCTTCCTCGGCCATCCCTTCCAGCGTCGGGATCGTTACCTCGATCATTTCGGGCTGATCCGGGATCGCCTCCCCGGCAGGAGCGCCCCCCGCGCCCAGCGCGAGGAAACCCAAAACCAAAACCGCCTGTGCCACTGCCCGCATCGCTGCCTCCATGGGTAGGGATGTTGGGCCTCAGTCCCGGCGGGTCAAGGTGCCAGAATGGCGCGGGGTCAGGCGGGTTGAAGTGCTGAAACCGGGCGTTTGCTTTCAGCCCAGGCCCGCGCGGCGGCGCCAAATGCCTCAAACAGCGGGCGCGACACCGGATCGCTTGAGGCGCGGAATTCAGGGTGCCACTGCACCGCCAAGGCAAAACCCGGTGCGTCTTTCACGTACAGCGCTTCCGGCGTGCCATCGTCGGCCATCCCATCGATCACCACGCGCTTGCCGGGATCCTTGATCCCCTGCCCGTGCAGGGTGTTGGTCATCACGTCTTTCGCCCCCAGCAGCTGGTGATACAGCCCGCCCTCGGTCAGATGCACGGTGTGGCGAACAGCGAATTTATCGTCAATCGTGCCCTCGGTGGGCATCCGGTGGTTCATCCGCCCCGGCAGCTCGCGGATTTCGGGGTAAAGCGTGCCGCCCATCGCCACGTTCACCTCCTGAAAGCCGCGGCAAATGCCGAAAAACGGCTGACCACGCTCGACACAGGCGCGCACCAGCGGCAGGGTTATCGCGTCGCGGCAACGGTCAAACGCGCCATGCGCCTCGGTCGGGGTCTCGCCATATTCTTCCGGATGTACATTGGGCCGCCCGCCGGTGAGCAGAAAGCCGTCGCAGACCTCCAGCAGCTCGTCGACGCTAACATAATGCGGATCGGCGGGAATAAGCAGCGGCATCGCCCCGGCCACCTCAGCCACGGCGGCCGAATTCATCGTGCCCCCGGCATGGGCAGGGTAATCGCCCCCGATCAGGGCCGAATTGCCAATAATTCCGATTACCGGGCGCATATCCGTCTCACTTACTGCTTCGAACTATCGTCACAGGATAGTCATCCTTCCGCAGGTGTAAAACCGCTATTCGTCAAACCCCCGGCAGGGCGCCGCGTGTGGTAATCACAATTGCTCGTGCAGGGTGCTGTCCGGTGACTTTATAGGCGTGCTGATAGCCGGAATCGAAATGCACCGCGTCGCCCTTCTCCAGCCGATGCACCTTGTTGTGAATATGCAGCTCCACCGCCCCATCCTGCACCACGAACAGCTCGCTGCCGGGATGCGAATGCGGCGGCGAGATCGGACCGCTGGCCGAGAACTCGGCGATGAAGCCGTCAAACGCCCGCCGGTCGGCGGCGTAGTCGAGGCTTTCGAACAGATAAGAGATCGCCCCCTCGGGCGTATTCGGCAGGCGCACCCGCCGGCCTGCGCGGGTGATTTCCAGCATCGGCTTGCTCTCGCCGGGACCGAAGAAATGATCAAGCCCGACGCCAAAAACCAGCGCGATGCGCAAAAGCGTCGGCAGGGTGGGAAAAATCTGCCCGCGCTCGATCTTCGACAGCATCCCCGACGACAGGCCCGAATGCGCCCCGAGCTCGGCCAGCCCCAGCCCCTTTTCACTGCGCAATGCCCGAATCTTCGGGCCGATTCGATAGGCTTCCAGCCCTTCGGTCAGCGTTTCCGACAGCATCCAACCTCTCTTTCCACCTGGCGCGCTTTCCTCTCACGAAAACCTGCCCGGCCTCATTTTCATCCCGTTACAATCGGCGTTCCATTTCACCATTTTGCATTGCATGAAACTATTTTTCACTAAATGCAAGAAGACAGAGCGTCGCTCCCGGCGCTGCAACGCAACCGAAAGGACCTGACATGGACTTCAAAATTCCCACCCTGAAAGACGTCACCCTCGCCCTTGGCATCGCCGCCGCTCCGGCTGCTGCCCTCGCCAATCCTGCCGATATCGTCGACACCGCTGTGTCGGCGGGCAGCTTCACCACCCTCGTGGCCGCTGTCGAAGCCGCAGGCCTGGTCGATGTGCTGAAGGGCGACGGGCCGTTCACCGTTTTCGCCCCCACCGATGCGGCCTTTGCGGCCCTGCCCGAAGGCACGGTTGAAACGCTGCTGAAGCCGGAAAACCGCGATCAGCTGACGGCGATCCTCACCTATCACGTGGTGCCGGGGGCGGTGATGGCTGCCGACATCACTGATGGCGCGATGGTCGACACCGTGAATGGCGCCAAGCTGTCCCTGTCGCTCGGCGATAGCGGGGTCTCAATCGGCGATGCCCATGTGACCAGCGCCGACATCGCTGCCTCAAACGGCGTCATCCATGTGATCGACGCGGTGCTGATCCCCGAAACCAACTGATCCTAGAAAGGATGTAAAAGATGAAAGCTCTTCATATCATCACCCTCGCCCTGCTCGCCGTGGGCGGGCTGAACTGGGGCCTTGTCGGCCTGTTCAACTTCGACCTCGTCGCCACGATCTTCGGCGAAGGCTCCGCTCTTTCGCGGCTGGTCTATGTGGTGGTCGGCATCTGCGCCGTCTATCAGGCCGCCACGCTCGTGCGCCCCAATCCGGCGGCCGCACACAGCCACTGATACAATTGCGGGGCGTCCAATGGGCGCCCCGTCAACTTCCCGGCTTTAATACGCTCGGCGCCCGATCACCAGCAGGGTCACAACCCCCGCCGTTCCAACCAGCGCCGTCACGATAAACGCCCCCGACAGCCCATAGACAAGCCCGAGCCCGGCCACCACCGCCGCGCCAAGCCCCCGCACCATCAGCATTTCGATCGACAGAAGCGAGGTGCCAAGCCCGGGCCGCTCTGGCATCAGATCCTGCAAAAAACTCAGATGCTGGCTGAACATCACCGCCTGCCCGGCCGCAAGCACAACCGTCAGCCCATAGATCACCGGCATCGCCGCCGCCCCCGACAGGGCAAACATATAGACCGCGAAGAGCATGCCACCGCTGGCAATCAGCCGCATCACCGACCAGCGCAGCACCACCCAGCCTGCCGCCAGCATCAAGGGAATCTCCAGCGCCGCCGTCAGCCCCGCGATCACTCCGACATCGCCCGTTGTCCCGCCCGCCTCGGTAGTGATGAGGATCGGCAGAAGCGACCCATTCACCGATTGGGCGATCCCGATCATCGCCAGCGCCCCGACCCGCCCGATAATCCGGCGTGACAGCACCAGCCGAAAGGCCTCGATCAGCCCGGCAATCGCGCTTTGCTCGGGCGACTCTGCCCGCCCGCCCCTGGCACCGAGGGTCAGATAAAGTGTGAAACACAGCGCCAGTGCCACTGCCGCCACGCCAAACGCGTCAGATGCCCGCCCGGTCCAAGCGATATAGAGCCCAACAAGGCCGGGAGTTATGATCCAGCTCCCGGAATAGGTCGTGCGCACCATCGCGTTGATCGAGGCCGCTTCTTGCGAACTCATCTCGGCCGTATGGGCCCGGATCAGTGCAAAAAGCTGAGGCATGATGGTCTGCACAATCGGGCCGAAAAACAGTAGCAAGGCAAGAAAGGTCGGCACCGAAGGCCAAAGCGCAAACAGCGTATAGCCCAGCGCCCCCAGCGCCAGCACCCGCAGCACCGCGCCTTTGCGATCCCGCGCCTGATCCGAGAAATGCGAAATGATCACCGCGTTAAGGGTGGCAAGCACTGCGGCTGTCAGCAGGATCAACCCGAATTGCTGCTCGCTCAGCCCCAGTTGATCCAGCGCCACCAGCGACAGATAGGGGAAAGTTGCCGCGGAGCCAAAGCCCGCGGCAAACATCGTCAGCGTGGCAATCCTCAGCGCTGGGGTGCGTAGGATCGTCAGAAACGCCTGATACATTTGGCATTTCCCGTCTTACGAACGCCCTACCACGCCGCTTTGCGTTCCTGACGGCGCGCATGCAGCACCGGCTCGGTATAGCCCGAGGGCTGCACCCGGCCCTTGAACACCAGATCGCAGGCGGCCTGAAAGGCAATGCTGGTGAAATCCGGCGCCATCGGCTGATAGAATGGATCACCTTCGTTCTGCCGGTCGACCACCGCCGCCATCTTGCGCAGCGCCGCCATCACCTCTGCCTCGCTGACCACATCGTGATGCAGCCAGTTCGCCAGCGCCTGACTGGAAATCCGGCAGGTGGCGCGGTCTTCCATCAGGCCGACATCGTGAATATCGGGCACTTTCGAGCAGCCGACGCCCTGATCGATCCAGCGCACCACATAGCCCAGAATGCCCTGCGCGTTGTTCTCGATCTCGTCGCGGATCTCGTCGGGCGACCAGTTCTGCCCTTCGGCCAACGGGATGGTTAGCAGATCCGCCAGCGTACCGCGCGCCCCGCCTGCGGCAATCTCGGCCTGACGCGCCGCCACATCGACCTTGTGATAATGGGTGGCGTGCAGCGTTGCCGCCGTCGGGCTCGGCACCCAGGCACAATTCGCCCCGGCCATCGGATGGCCGATCTTGTCGCGCAGCATGTCATGCATCTTGTCGGGCGCGGCCCACATGCCCTTGCCGATCTGCGCTTTCCCGCGCAGCCCGCAGGCCAGACCGATATCGACGTTGCGGTCTTCATAGGATTTGATCCAGGCGGAATTCTTCATCTCGCCCTTGCGGATCATCGGCCCAGCTTCCATCGAAGTGTGGATCTCATCGCCGGTCCGGTCGAGGAAGCCGGTATTGATGAAGGCCACCCGGTGCTTGGCGGCACGGATGCAGGCCTTGAGGTTCACCGAGGTGCGCCGCTCCTCATCCATGATGCCCAGCTTCACGGTGTATTGGTCAAGCCCCAGCACCGCCTCAACCCGGCTAAACAGCTCGTCGGCAAAGGCCACCTCTTCCGGCCCGTGCATCTTGGGCTTCACCACATAGATGCTACCCTTGGTCGAGTTCGTGCCTTTGTCGTGCATCGCGGCAAGCGCCGTCATCATCGCGTCCATCATGCCTTCGAAAATCTCGGCACCGTCGGCATCAAGGATCGCAGGCGTGGTCATCAGATGGCCGACATTGCGCACCAGCATCAACGCCCGGCCCTTGAGGGTGATCTGCCCCTCGCCCGGGGTGGTGAACAGCTTGTCGTCCGCCAGCGCGCGGGTGAAACTCTTGCCGCCCTTCGCCACCACTTCGGTCAGGCTGCCGGTGTTCAGCCCCAGCCAGTTGCCATAGGCCAGCACCTTGTCTTGGGCATCGACACAGGCCACGGAATCCTCGCAATCCATGATCGCGGAAATCGCGCTTTCCAGCACGATATCCGATACGCCCGCCTTGTCGTCCTGCCCCACCGGTGTAGAGGCATCGACCTCGATGACGATGTGCAACCCGTTGTTTTTCAAAAGCACCGCTTCGGGCGCATCCTCGGTGCCGCGCCAGCCGACAAGCTGAGCAGGATCGGCCAGTTCCGGCACCAGCGCGCCGCCCTCGATCCGGTAGGCGGCGACATCCATATGGCTGCCCCCGGCCAGCGGCACGGCGTCGTCAAGAAAACGCCGGCCCCAGGCGATCACCTCGGCGCCACGTTTCGGGTCATAGCCCCCGCCCACCGGCAGGCTGCCCAGCGCATCGGTGCCATAGAGCGCATCGTAAAGGCTGCCCCAGCGGGCATTGGCGGCGTTGAGCGCATAGCGCGCATTGGTGATCGGCACCACCAGCTGCGGCCCGGCGATCTGTGCGATCTCCGGGTCGGTGTTTTCGGTTTCGATGCCGAAATCCGGCCCCTCGGGCAGCAGATAGCCGATCTCTTCCAGAAAGGCGCGATAGGCATCTGCGTTATGCGGCTGGCCCTTGCGGGCAAGGTGCCAAGCATCGATCTTTTGCTGCATCGCGTCGCGCGTCGCCAGCAGGGCGCGGTTTTTCGGGGTCAGATCGGCAATGATCGCGGCGAAGCCCGCCCAAAACGCCGCTTCGTCAATCCCGGTGCCCGGCAGCGCCGCCGTGACAAATTCCACCAGCTCGGGCGCCACCTGCAACCCTGATTTTTCGATGCGCTCGGCCATGTTTCCCCCGGGATCAATTCGCGTTTCGCCCGATAGGAGCAGAGAACGCCCGGAGCAACAAGGGCAATTCCGGCAGGCGCCACGTCACCGCGCGCGCCCATTGCGGCCCCTCTGCCCCAAGGATAGGGTTGGCGCGAACAGAGCCGAAAGGACGTGCGATGAAAGATGCAGCCCCGCAAAAGATCTACCTTGCCGATTACACCCCGCCGAGTTTTCTGGTCGAGGATGTGCATCTGACCTTCAAGCTCGCCCCGAAGGCCACGCGAGTGATCTCGCGCATCCGGTTTGCACCCAATCCGGCGACCAGCTCGCGCGACTTTTTCCTGCATGGCGAACATCTTAACTTCATCAGCGCCCGCATTGACGGCACTGAGGTTACGCCCGACATCACCGAAGACGGGCTGACGCTCACCGTGCCCGACGCGCCCTTTACCTGGGAATGCGAGGTCGAGATTGCGCCGGAAGACAACACCGCGCTGGAAGGGCTTTACATGTCGAACGGCATGTATTGCACCCAATGCGAGGCGCAGGGCTTTCGCCGCATCACCTATTACCCCGACCGCCCCGATGTGATGGCGCCCTTCACCGTGCGCATCGAAGGCGCCGAGCCGGTGCTGCTCTCGAACGGCAACCCGACCGCTTCGGGCGGTGGCTGGGCCGAATGGCAAGACCCCTGGCCCAAACCCGCCTATCTGTTTGCGCTGGTCGCCGGCGAGCTGGTTGCGCGCGAAGACAGCTTCACCACCCTGTCGGGCCGCAAGGTCGACCTGAAACTCTGGGTGCGTCCGGGCGACGAGGGCAAAACCGCTTGGGCGATGGAAGCGCTGAAAAAGTCGATGAAATGGGATGAAGAGGCTTACGGGCGTGAATACGACCTCGACCTCTTCCAGATCGTTGCGGTCAGCGATTTCAACATGGGCGCGATGGAGAACAAGGGGCTGAATATCTTCAACACCTCCGCCGTACTCGCCTCGCCCGAAACCTCGACCGACGCCAATTTCGCCCGGATCGAGGGCATCGTTGCACATGAATACTTCCACAACTGGACCGGCAACCGCATCACCTGCCGCGACTGGTTCCAGCTCAGCCTCAAGGAAGGGCTGACAGTGTTCCGCGATCAGTGCTTCTCGGGCGATATGCGCAGCCATGCAGTGCAGCGGATCGAAGATGTGATGGCGCTGCGCGGCCGCCAGTTCCGCGAGGATAACGGCCCGCTCGCCCATCAGGTGCAGCCCGACGATTTTGTTGAAATCAACAACTTCTACACCGCGACCATTTACGAAAAGGGCGCCGAGGTCATCCGGATGCTGCACACGTTGGTGGGGCCGGTGGAATATCGCAAGGCGCTCGATCTCTATTTCATGCGCCATGACGGGCAGGCCTGCACCATCGACGATTGGCTGAAGGTCTTCGAGGATTCAACCGGGCGCGATCTGAGCCAGTTCCGGCTCTGGTACAAACAGCCCGGCACCCCGCGCCTGAACGTGTCGGAGCATTGGGAAGACGGCACCTATACGCTGACCTTCCGCCAAGAGCTTCTGCCCAGCCCCAACCATACCGATAAAGCGCCGATGGTGATCCCGGTGGCGGTTGGGCTGCTCAATCCGAATGGCGATGAAGTGCTGGAAACGCAGGTGCTGGAAGTCACCGAAGCCGAACAAAGCTTCAGCTTTGAAGGGCTGGCGGCGAAACCCGTGCCCTCGATCCTGCGCGGCTTCTCGGCGCCGGTGGTGTTGAAGCGCGACAGCTCGCCGGAAGAGCGCGCCTTCCTCCTCGCCCACGACACCGACCCGTTCAACAAATGGGAGGCCGGGCGCACCCTCGCCAAAGACGTGCTAGTTGCGATGATCACCGGATCCGAGCCGCCGCTGGATGCCTATCTTGCCGCGCTGGCCACGATGCTGCGCGACGACAGCCTCGATCCGGCCTTCCGCGCCCTCGCCCTTGGCCTGCCCGGCGAAGACGATCTGGCCCAGACGTTGTTTGACAGCGGCATCACCCCCGACCCCGACAAGATCCACGATGCCCGCGAAACCCTGCGTCAGGAAATCGCCGAACATCTGCAGGATCTGCTGCCGCGGCTTTCGGCCGAAATGCAGGTCGATGCCCCCTTCGCCCCGGATGCCGAGCAATCCGGCAAACGGGCCCTGTCGCTGGCGCTGCTTTACCTCACCACGCGGCTTGATGGCGGCAAGGCCGCCGCCGCGAGTTTTGACAGTGCCGATAACATGACGCTGAGCCTTGGCGCGCTTGGCTGCCTGCTGGAAGCCGACGCGGGCGAAGCCGCACTGGCGCGCTTCTATACCCGCTGGAAAGACGACGCGCTGGTGATGGATAAGTGGTTCATGATGCAGGTGGCCCATGCCGCGCCTGAAAAGGTGACGGAAGTGGTCGAAACCTTGACCGCGCATCCCGACTTCAACATGAAGAACCCCAACCGCTTCCGCGCCGTCTTTGGCGCGCTGGCGATGAACCCGGCGGGTTTCCATCATGCTTCGGGGGCGGGCTACCGGCTGATGGCCGACTGGATCATCAAGCTCGACCCGCTGAACCCGCAAATCGCCGCGCGGATGTCATCGGCCTTCGAGACCTGGCAGCGCTATGACGCCGATCGGCAGGCGATGATGCGGGCTGAGCTGGTGCGGATCAAAGCCACCAAGGGCCTCAGCCCCGACAACAGCGAAATGGTCGCGCGTATTTTGGGGGACTGACCCCCGTGACGCTCGACGCCCGGATCGTCTTCGAACAGGTCCGCCCGGCGGGCACGGCGCTGACATGGTGCGTGCATCGCCCTGTGGCCTGGCCCGAGGGCACTGCGCCCGGTGCCCGGACCTGGCAGAGGGCATTGCGTTTCGTCCCGCCCCGACCGGGGCCAGTCGGCGGCAACGGATACGCAGTGCTGGAAGTCACCGACACGGCCGACCTCTACCGGTTCACCTCCGGTGCCGAGATCGACGAGTTCGTCCGCGTGATGGGAAACAGGGTCCTGCCCAACGCCGAGGCCCTGGCCGCTCATTACGGAATGTCGTTGAAGAACCAGATCTGGATCAGCCGAGTGCCGAAACGCGATTACCCACGCCGCGCCGCCCTCGTGAGGTTCCTCCGCAAGAACGAGGCGCCGTTCCGCAGGTTGATCGCGCGATGGGACGACCCACAACGTTGAGGCCGGGTTCGGCGTTGTACGGGCACGCGCCCGCGTCGGCCCAGCCCGGCCCAATGTCTTATCATCACCCTGCGCAATAGGGCTGTTCGCGCATCCAGTTGATCATGTCGTTGCGCTTGAAGCTTTCATGGAACGGGCCCCAGTCGGCGGCCACGCCGCGCATGCCTTGGCTCACCACGTTATCGCGCGGCACCGTCACATTCATGATCCGAACGGCACAAGACAGGTTCGCTTCGCCGTTTTTCAGCGCCTCGCCATTATGGGCCGAGCAGCCATAGGCGCGAGCGGTGCTGGGGGCGATCTGGACAAGGCCAAACCACGCCCCACCGCCGCCCACTGCACGCGGGTTCCAGGTGCTTTCATGCTTGGCAAGCGTCGACAGAAGCCCCGCCCAGAACGCCTTGCGGCCATCAAGGCCTTCTTCCTTGTAGGCCGGGCACCAGGTCTCGATATCGGCGGGCATGGTGGCGGTCAGGTCGGTGCCATATTCATCCAGCGCGGCCAGCGTTGCCGCTGTCCAGTGTTCGGCGCCGGGCTGGTCATCCCAACGCAGGCTCAGATTTTCCGGGGCATAGCTCTTTGACGAAAAGTGGAACATCGGCAGTCCATTTTCGCCGTCGGCACAGCCGGAAATCGTCACGGCAAGCACCGCAAACAGTCCAGCTCTGATCTTCATCATGTCTTACCTTCGCTCATTCGGACGCGCCCCCAGACATCAAACCGGGCCTTTGGGCAACGTTTATGGGTCTTTTTCTCAGAAACTGGCGGGGATCCGCCGACTTCTGGCCCCTGTCGGCTAAAGCAAGCCGATTAACAAAAGCCAAAGCGGGGCATCCTTCTGCGCTTCGACCCGCCGCCCCCTCTTGCTCCCTTGCGCGCCCTGCCCTAGAACGCCGAAAGACCTATCGGAAGGGACGAACATGCTCGACCATCTCGCTTTTGAAACCCCGAAACCCACCCGCATTGCCGGGGCGAAAGAGGATTGGGAACTCGTGATCGGGATGGAGGTGCACGCTCAGGTCGCCTCGAACGCCAAGCTGTTCTCGGGTGCCTCGACCAAATTCGGCGCCGAACCGAATGCGAATGTCGCCTTCGTTGATGCCGCGATGCCGGGGATGCTGCCGGTGATCAACGAGTACTGCATCGAACAAGCGGTACGCACCGGGCTGGGCCTGAAAGCCGAGATCAACTTGTTCTCTGCCTTCGACCGGAAAAACTATTTCTACCCCGACCTGCCGCAGGGCTATCAGATTTCGCAGCTCTATCACCCGATCGTGGGCGAAGGCGAAGTGATCGTGGATATGGGCCCGGGCGTCGCGCGTCGGGTGCGGATCGAACGCATTCACCTTGAGCAGGATGCGGGCAAGTCGATCCACGATATGGACCCGAACATGTCTTTCGTCGATCTCAACCGCACCGGCGTGGCGCTGATGGAAATTGTCAGCCGCCCCGATATCCGTGGCCCGGAAGAAGCCGCCGCCTATGTGGTGAAGCTGCGCCAGATCCTGCGCTATCTCGGCACCTGCGACGGCAATATGCAAAACGGCAACCTGCGCGCCGATGTGAACGTCTCGGTCTGCCGTCCGGGCGATTACGAGCGCTATCAGGAAACCCAGGATTTTGCGCATCTCGGCACCCGCTGCGAGATCAAGAACATGAACTCGATGCGCTTCATCCAGGCCGCGATTGATTACGAGGCCCGCCGCCAGATCGCCATTCTGGAAGACGGTGGCAAGGTCGATCAGGAAACCCGGCTTTACGATCCCGACAAGAACGAGACCCGCAGCATGCGGTCGAAGGAAGAGGCGCATGATTACCGCTACTTCCCCTGCCCCGACCTGTTGCCGCTGGAGATCGAACAGGACTGGGTCGATGACATCGCCAAAGGCCTGCCGGAACTGCCGGACGAGAAGAAAGCCCGTTTCGTGAAGGATTTCGGCCTCAGCGAATACGACGCCAGCGTGCTGACCGCCGATGTGGACTCCGCGCATTTCTTTGAAAAGGCCGCCGAAGGCCGCGATGGCAAGCTCGCCGCCAACTGGGTGATCAACGAGCTCTTCGGCCGCCTGAAAAAGGAAGGCCATGAAATCACCGAAAGCCCGGTCAGCCCCGAGCAACTCGGCGGCATCGTCGCGCTGATCCAGAAGGGCGACATTTCCGGCAAGATCGCCAAGGATCTGTTCGAGATCGTCTATACCGAAGGTGGCGACCCGGCCGAGATCGTCGAAGCCCGCGGGATGAAGCAGGTCACCGATACCGGCGCCATCGAAGCCGCAGTTGACGCGGTAATCGCCGAAAACCCGGCGCAGGTGGAAAAAGCCAAAGCCAACCCGAAACTCGCGGGCTGGTTCGTCGGTCAGGTGATGAAAGCCACCGGCGGCAAGGCCAACCCGCAAGCGGTCAGCGATCTGGTAACCGCCAAGCTGGGGCTCTGAGGCTTCTCGCCCAACCACAGAACCAAACGAATGGCAAAGCCGGGGGCATTCCCCGGCTTTTTGCTTGTCTGCTCTTGTGACGCTGCGCCGTCTTGACGGTTGGGCAGGCGCGCAACAGGGTTCAAAGGATCAATGCCCCCATATCCCATCCCGCAAGAACCGGGACTGTGATGCGGAGGCTCAAGGTAAAGGATAGTAACGATGGGATTGTTTGATTTTCTGACCGGCACCAAGCGCCCGCCCTCCGGTGTCACCGCCGCGCCGGTGGCCGAGGTGGAAGCCGCCCTTCTGGCAGTGAACCGCGACAGCGCCCCGTTTCGCGTCCTGCGCGACGACAGCGGCAAGGGCGACCTCCTGGCCGAATGGAAGATCGTCGACGCGACATGGTACGAGATTTTCGCCAAGGCAGGGCTGGAGCGCGTGTTTCGCATCCGGATGAAATTCGATCCCAACACCCATGAGGTCCGGGCGGTCGACGAGGAATACATGGTCGAATGGCGCGCCGGTGTCCCGACGCTCTCGCTCGCCGTCTCGGGCTTTCGCGGCCAGAAAAAGGAAATCTCCTTCGGCACCGCCTATGGCTTCACCGAAGAGGTCCGGCCCGGCCAGATCTACAATTACCACTTCGTCACCGGCGAAATGAAGAAGCCCTTGCAGGAGGCGGTGACCGCGAAAGGCTGGAGCTGGAAGGGCGTGGCATTCGGCAAGCTCTGAGGAACGCCTTGCGGTTGGTTGTCCTTACCGACAGGCTCGCCTAGGGTCTGCGAAACAGGAGTTTCCGCCGATGAGCACGCCGCATATCTCTTCCGTGATGGAGGTTGAACCCGCTTGGATCGACTATAATGGCCATATGAACATGGCCTATTACGCGATGCTGTTCGATCGCGCCGCAGATGAGTTTTACAATCTGCTGGGGCTCGGGCCGGACTATGCCAAGAGCCGGGGCTTCACCACCTATGCCGCCGAATTTCACATCCGCTATCTGCGCGAGCTGCATCTGGGCCACAAAGTGCGGGTGCATTCCTGGCTGCTCGACCACGATGCCAAGCGCTTTCATTCGTGGCAGGAGATCTGGCACGAAGACGGCTGGTGCGCCGCCTCCGGCGAGGCGCTGACCTTGCATATTGATATGTCCGGTCCCCGCGTGGCCCCGATGCCCGAAGACGTTATCGAAAAGTTCGAAACCTTCGCTCGCCTGCATGGTCGCCCCGATATGCCCGAAGGCGCCGGGCGCGCCATCGGCATTCCCCGTCGCTGATCCGGGTTTTCGGCCACAACCCGCCAGAACCCGCAGCTATGGCTTTCGCCGCCCGGTCCAATCGGATAGGCTGCGCGCGCAGGACAAAAGAGGCTTGAGCAGATGCAATTCGAATACAAGGTGGTGCCCGCTCCGACCCGAGGCAAAAAGGCGAGAGGGCTGAAGACGCCCGCCGATCGGTTTGCCCTTGCGCTGTCAGAGGTGATGAACGAGCTGGCCGCTGAAGGCTGGGAATATCAACGCGCTGAGACCCTGCCCAGCGAAGAGCGTTCCGGCCTGACCGGGCGCAGCCGGGTTGATCATAACCTGCTGATTTTCCGCCGCAAAATCGAAGACGATGCGGCAAAGGATGCACCCAAAGCCAAGGCCACCCTTGAGGCCTCCGATACCGAAGGCCATGCGCCGAAACTGCCCTCGGCCGATGTGGCCCAAACCCTGCCGGAAAGTGAGCCGCGCATCCTGTTCGCCACTGAGCGCGATGAAGAGGTGGCGGATTAGGCCGGTGCAAGGCCTCCCCCCCGCCCCCGGCATTGCGCGTGAGTTCCGCAAGTCCGGCCCTTGGCTGCGACCGGCCGTCAGCAGCCTATCCGGCTTCGCCGATCTCCAGTGCCAGCGCGTGAATGCTCGCGATCAGCTCTTTGCCCAGCGCCGCGTGCACCGCGCGGTGGCGGGCAATGCGGCTCATCCCGTCCAGCGCCGGGGCCGCGATCTTCACCCGGTAATGGCTCTCGCCCGAGGCATCCGCCCCGGCATGGCTGGCATGATGGGCACTTTCGTTGATCACCTCGAGCCTGACCGGCGCGAAGGCCGCCTCAAGCGCGGCTCGAATATCGTCTTCCTTGCTCATGGGGGCTCTCGCTCTTCCTGCAAACCCATTCTGGCCCCACAACCAGCGCGAGCGCAACCGCCTGAGGCGTCACAATCGTCGCCAGATCTGCCCCATCGCGATTATTTTTTCCAATCGCCCCTTCACCCCCCCGCCAAACTGGTTAAACTCTCGGGTCCGAGTCGAATTGAGTGGATACATGGATAAGTTCGATCCTTTTGGCTTCGATATGTCAGTTTCCTCCGCGAAAAAGAAAAAAACGCGGGGCAAAAGAGGCATGTCGGGAGCATTCGAAACCTCGCAGCGAAAATGCGAGCATCCGGGTTGTGAGGAATCCGGGCAGTATCGTGCACCCCGGAGCCCCGATGAGCTCGATGAATACCTGTGGTTCTGCAAAGACCACGTGCGCGAATACAACCTGAAGTGGAACTTCTTCAACGGTGCCACCGAAGAAGAAATCAACGCGCAGGAAGAAAAAGATCGGGTCTGGGAACGCGAAACCAAGAGCTTCAAGAAAAGCGCTGAAGAGCGCGCCTGGAGCCGTCTTGGCGTCGATGACCCGCATCAGGTGCTGGGCGAAAACGCCACCCGCAATCCGGGCCGTGCGGTCAGCGGGTCGCGCAAGCTGCCACCCACCGAGCGGCGCGCGCTGGAAATCCTCGAAGCCCGCGACGACAGCACCAAGGCGGAATTGCGCAAGGCCTACAAGGCGCTGATCAAAGTGCTGCACCCGGATATGAATGGCGGTGACCGCAGTCAGGAAGACCAGCTGCAACAGGTGGTCTGGGCCTGGGATCAGCTGAAAGACAGCCGCAGCTTCAAATAGAACGGGGCGCTTCGGCGCCCCTTTTCACAGGTGGACCGTGTTGCTGGCCTCACCGCCCCCGGCTTTTCAACACCGCCTCGACCTCGTCCCAGAGCACGAAACCGTCATTATCGAGGTCCATGGCGAGCATGGCTTCGCCCTCTTCCCCCAGCGGGGCGGCGTCCGGCACCGGGTGCATGGCAAGGGCCAGCGCGAGCACTTCGGTGAGCGTGATCTGCCCGTTGCCATCCTGATCCGCCCGCGCCCATTCCGCGTCGAGAATGGCAAATTCACGCTCGCCCAGCGTATCGCCCCAACTGATCGCCGCATGGGCATCGTATTCGCGGCGGCTGACCACGCCATCGCCATCCAGATCGTATTGGCTATAGGCCAGAAACACCCTTGCGCGGTCGGCGGCGGCGCGGATTTGCAGCGTGGCCCCTGCCCCGATCACCGGCAAAGCGCCATCGGGGGCGAGCCGGTCAAAGGCGGCCCCAAAGCGCTCATAAGGCGCCTGAGCGCCAAGTTTCAGCTGAGCTTCCACAGAAGCTGGCAGCGGCACCGATCCCGGATCGCGCGCCTCCTGTGCCAATACCGGGCCGGCGGCAAGCAGCAGCGGCAGAACCCACCTCACAACGCGCCCTCGGTCTCGATCTTCACCACCGCGCCGCAATGCTTGCAGTGGATGGCGTCGGGATCATGCAGCAACAGGCCACAGCGCTCGCAGGGCACCCGCACCTTGCTGGGGCGAAACAGGGCCGTGGCGAGACGCAAAAACAGCGTGATGCCGACGATCATCACCACAACCGCCAGCAACCGCCCCGACGTGCCCGTAAGGGTGATATCGCCAAAGCCGGTGGTGGTCAGCGTGGTGACGGTGAAATAGAGCGCGTCGGCATAATTGGCGATGTCGGGGTTGTGGCTTTCTTGCGTGGCATAGATCAGCCCGGTCATCACGAACAGAAACACCCCGAGATTGACCGAGGCGAGAACCACGTCTTCGTGGCGGCGGAAATAAACAAAATCCTGCCGGAGCCGCGAGGTGAGCTGATAGGTGTGCAGCAGCCGCAAGGTGCGCAGCACCCTGAGAAAGCCGAAGCCTTCGCCGGTCAGTGGCGCCAGAAACGACAGCACCGCAACAATATCGGCCCAGGAGGCCAGATGCAGGAAAAACGCCCGCTTCTGGCTTTCCAGTGCGAAGCGGATGAGAAAATCCGCAAGGATCAGAACGCCGAAGATGGCATCAATCACCTCGACCGTCGCGCCGCGCGGAAAGAACGAGGTGACGATGACAAAGCCAATGGTGCTGAGATCGAAGATCAGCAACGCATAGCGAAAACGCTGCGCGCGCAGGCTGTCGCCCTCATAAAGATCGCGGATCTTGTTCAGCATTCTTCTCCTGCCCTTTTGTTCTGATATGAGCAGATTGGCCCGCGAAAGGCCAGTGCTACGCGCCCGCCTCTCTTGCACCCTTCGGCAATATCGGGCACCAGTATGCCCAAAGGATCCCCCGAGGAACGCAAGCAATGGACGGCACGATGGAAATGAGCGCGAAACCGACCGAAGACATCTCGGTTCGGGAAGTTTTCGGAATTGATACGGATATGATCGTGAAAGGGTTTGAGGCCGGGACCGACCGCGTGCCCGAGCTCGATCCGACCTATAAATTCGACCCCGAAACCACCCTCGCCATCCTTGCCGGTTTTTCCCATAACCGCCGGGTGATGATCCAGGGCTATCACGGCACCGGCAAGTCGACCCATATCGAACAGGTCGCGGCGCGGCTGAACTGGCCGACCGTGCGGGTCAACCTCGACAGCCATATCAGCCGGATCGACCTCATCGGCAAAGACGCGATCAAACTGCGCGACGGCAAGCAGGTGACCGAGTTCCACGAAGGCATCCTGCCCTGGGCGCTGCGCAATCCCGTGGCCATCGTCTTCGACGAATACGATGCCGGCCGCGCCGATGTGATGTTCGTGATCCAGCGGGTGCTGGAGCATGACGGCAAGCTCACCCTGCTTGACCAGAACGAGATCATCACCCCGCACAAATATTTCCGCCTCTTCGCCACGGCCAACACCGTGGGTCTGGGCGACACCACCGGGCTCTATCACGGGGTGCAGCAGATCAACCAGGCGCAGATGGACCGCTGGAGCCTTGTCGCCACGCTGAACTATCTCAGCCACGACGCCGAAACCAATATCGTTCTGGGCAAAGCACCGCATTTCAACACCGATCTGGGCCGCAAGCAGGTCAGCCAGATGGTGACCGTGGCCGACCTTACCCGAACCGCCTTCATGAATGGCGATCTGTCGACGGTGATGAGCCCGCGCACGGTGATCAACTGGGCCTGGAACGCCGAGATCTTCCGCAATGTCGGCTATGCCTTCCGGCTGACCTTCCTGAACAAATGCGACGAGCTGGAGCGCCAGACCGTGGCCGAGTTTTACCAGCGTTGCTTTGACGAAGAGCTGCCGGAAAGTGCTGCGAGCGCGGCGCTGGGGTGAGGATTGCGCGTGGCATAGCCCTATGGGCCAAGGAGGTTTCCCGCGCCTTGCGGGTGGCACTCCAGCCCGTCGGGGCTCTGCCATGCTTTGACGTAACGAGCCTTCCGGTGCCAGTTGCGGCGCAGTCCTGCGCCCGACCGGGGGGAAGGTCGGGCCTGTCCCGGCATTTGGCCGTGCAAAAGAGGTCGAGATGACCAAACCCAACGATAACCCCGCCGATCCGTTCAAGAAGGCTCTGGCCGAGGCCACCAAGGTGATGGCCGATGATCCGGATCTGTCGGTGACCTTCACCGTCGACCCTTCGGGGATTTCCGGCGAGAACGTGCGTCTGCCGCAGGTCACGCGGCGGATGGCGCGCGACGAGGTTCTGCTGGCGCGCGGTGTGGCCGACGCTTTGGCGCTGCGGCACAAGTTTCACGACGCCGCCACCCATGCCCGCTATGCGCCTCCGGGCGACATGGCGCGGGCGATCTATGAATCGATGGAAGTCGCCCGCTGCGAGGCGATGGGCGCGCGGATGATGCCCGGCACCGCATCGAATATCGACCATAAGCTCGCCGATGACGCGGCGCGGCGCGGCTATCACAACATGACCTCGACCGACGAAGCCCCGCTGGCCGAGGCGGCAGGTTATTTCGTCCGCCAGATGGCCACCGGCCGCGACCTACCGAAAGGCGCGGATAACGTGCTCAATCTGTGGCGGAATTTCATCGAAGCCGAAGCGGGCGACAGCTTCGACACGCTCGACGAGGCGCTGTCGGACCAGCAGGCCTTTGCCCGTCTCACCCGGCAGGTGATCGACGATCTGGGCTATGGCGATCAGCTTGGCGACGATCCCGATGCGAATGATCAGGATCAGGAAGAACAGGCCGAGACCGAAGAAGACGAACAGGATCAGGACGAGCAGCCGGACAACGCGCCCGATACCAGCGAAGAGGCCGAGAGCGAGCGCTCGCAGGACGAGCAGCAGCAGGACGAAAGCGAAGCTCAGGTCTCGATGGACGAGATGGCCGATATGGAAAGCGGCGAAGAGGCAGAAATGCCCGAGGCCGACGCCCCGCCAGAGCCGCCCGCGCCCCCGCCCGCCTCTGAGGCTGATCCGAATTACACCATCTTCGACACCGCCCATGACGAAGAGATCAAGGCCGAAGAGCTGGCGGAACCCGCCGAGCTGGAACGGCTGCGCGCCTATCTCGACCAACAGCTCGAACCCCTGAAAGGCGCCGTGTCGCGGCTGGCCAACAAGCTACAACGCCGCCTTCAGGCGCAGCAGAACCGCAGCTGGGAGTTCGATCTGGAAGAGGGCACGCTTGATGCCGGGCGGTTAGCCCGCGTCGTGGCGAACCCGACCACGCCCCTGAGCTTCAAGCGCGAAAAAGATACCGAGTTCCGCGACACCGTGGTGACGCTGCTCATCGACAATTCCGGCTCGATGCGGGGCCGCCCGATTTCCATCGCGGCCATCACCGCCGACGTTCTGGCGCGCACGCTGGAACGGGTGGATGTGAAGGTCGAGGTTCTGGGCTTTACCACCCGCGCCTGGAAAGGCGGTCAGGCCCGCGAGAAATGGCTGGCCGAAGGGCGCCCGCAAACCCCGGGGCGGCTCAACGACCTGCGCCACATCATCTACAAATCCGCCGACGCCCCGATGCGGCGGACCCGCGCCAATCTGGGCCTGATGATGAAAGAGGGGCTCTTGAAGGAAAACATCGACGGCGAGGCGCTGGAATGGGCGCATCGGCGGCTGGTGGGCCGTCCCGAAGCGCGCAAGATCCTTCTGGTAATCTCGGACGGGGCGCCGGTGGATGACAGCACCCTCAGCGTCAACCCGGCGAATTTCCTTGAGAAACACCTGCGCGACGTGATCGCTCTGGTCGAAAAGCGCAGGCAGGTCGAATTGCTGGCCATCGGTATCGGCCATGACGTGACGCGCTATTATCAGAACGCCGTCACCATCACCGATGCCGAACAGCTGGCCGGGGCAATCACCGAACGGCTTGCCGCGATGTTCGACCCCGATCCGCGCGCCCGCGCCCGGGTCATGGGGATGAAACGCGCCGGGTAAGGGCATGGCGTCCGGACCCACCGGGCGCCGCCGCTTCCCCCTTGCACCTGCCGCGCCTTCGGGGTTCTGTGAACCAAACCCGAGAGTGAGGCTCTGATGTTCCAGCATTTCGATACCACCGCCGACCCGAGCCAGGGTCCGGCCCGTCTGGCTGCGCTGCGCGAGGCCTTGGCCCGCGACGGGCTCAGCGGCTTTTTCGTGCCCCGCGCCGATGCCCATCAGGGCGAATACGTGGCCGATTGCGATGCAAGGCTGGCCTGGCTGACCGGCTTCACCGGCTCGGCGGGCTTCTGTCTGGCGCTGACCCATGTCGCGGGCGTGTTTGTCGACGGGCGCTATCGCAATCAGGTGAAGGGGCAGGTCGATCTGGACCATTTCACCCCGGTGCCCTGGCCCGATGTGAAACCCGCCGACTGGCTGAAAGAGCAGCTGCCCGAGGGTGGCACAATCGGCTTTGATCCCTGGCTGCACACCGCCGACGAGATCACCAAAATCGAAGAGGCTCTGGCAGGCAGTGGCATTACCCTGGTGGCGCATGCCAATCTGATCGACCCGCTCTGGGACGATCGCCCGCAGCCCCCGCATGGCCGCGTCTGGCCGCAGCCGATTGAATATGCGGGCAAATCCCATTCCGAAAAGCGCGAAGAGCTGGCCGAAACCCTGCGCAAAGCCGGGCAGAAAGCCGCTGTGCTGACGCTCTCGGATTCCATCGCCTGGCTTCTCAACATCCGCGGCGACGACATTCCGCATATCCCGATCGTGCAGGGCTTCGCCATTCTGCATGACAGCGGCAAGGTCGATTTCTTCACCCATCCCGAGCGCCCGATGGGGATTGCCGATCACCTTGGCCCCGATGTGCAGCTTCTGCCGGATGACGCTTTCAGCGCAGCACTGGCCAAGCTCTCGGGTCCGGCGCGGGTCGACCCCAAAAGTGCGCCAAAAGCGGTGTCGCAGATCCTCGAAGAGGCTGGGATTGCCGTGGCTTGGGGCGATGATCCCTGTGTTTTGCCAAAAGCCCGCAAGAACGAGGCCGAGATTGCCGGGGCGCGGGCCGCCCATCTGCGCGACGCCCAGGCGCTGATCGAGTTTCTGACCTGGTTCGATGCCACCATTTCCAGCACCCCGCTGACCGAGATCGACCTTGTGGTCGAGCTGGAATCCCAGCGCCGCGCCACCAACACGCTGAAAGATATCAGCTTTGAAACCATCGCGGGCACCGGGCCGAATGGCGCGATCATGCATTACCGGGTGACGCATGAGAGCAACCGCACCCTGGCCCCCGGCGATCTGGTGGTGCTCGATTCTGGCGGCCAATATTCCGATGGCACCACCGATATCACCCGCACCCTGCTGGTGGGCAAGGCCGGGATCGAGGAAAAAACCGCCTATACCCGCGTGCTGAAAGGCATGATCGCGATTTCGCGGGCGCGCTTTCCGAAAGGCACCACCGGGCACGAGCTGGACGCGCTGGCGCGCTACCCGCTTTGGCTGGCGCATATGGATTTCAACCACGGCACCGGCCATGGCGTCGGCGCCTATCTCAGCGTCCATGAAGGGCCGCAGAGACTCTCACGCACCTCCGATGTGCCGTTTGAACCGGGGATGATCCTGTCGAACGAGCCGGGCTACTATCGTGACGGCGCCTTTGGCATCCGCATCGAAAACCTGATCGTGGTGGAAAAGGCCCCCTGCCCGCCGGGCGGCGATGCCGAGCGCGAGATGCTGCAATTCGAAACGCTCACCTTCGTCCCGCTGGAACGCAAGCTGATCCTGACCGAAATGCTCAGCCGTGAAGAACGCACCTGGATCGACAGCTATCATGCAACCATCGTCGAAAAGCTCTCGCCGCGCCTGTCTGCCTCGGCGCGCTGGTGGCTTGAAGCGGCTTGCGCCCCGATGTGAGCCGAAGTGACATGGGCCTGACATAGAAAGCCTGATACAGTCTCCCGGTTCACAGGAGGAAAAGATGGGCAAGACGATCCGTATTCGCAAGAAATCCGGAAAATGGGTGGTGCGCGCTGGCGGCGCCGTTCTGGGCGAAACCGAAGCCGTGCTGGAGCTTGATGAAACCGGCCTGCCTCCGGTTCTGTACTTTCCGCGCGCCGACCTGACCATGCCGATGCTGGAACGCACCTCCACGCACAGCAGTTGCCCCTACAAGGGCGAGGCGAGCTATTACTCGATCCACACCAAATCGAGCGTGATCGAGGATGCAGGCTGGAGCTATGAAACGCCGCACCCCGAAGTGGCGGAAATTGCAGGCTATATTGCCTTCTACCCCAACAAGGTGACGGTCGAGCAGCTCTGACCTGCACACCAGACCCAAATGAAAAGAGCGCCGGTCATCCGGCGCTCTTTCTGTCTCAGCCCTGCCCTTTGGGTCAGTTGCGATAATCGCGCAGGATCACCGCCGCCACCGCATCGCGGGTCAATACGCCCACAACGTTTTCAGGCTTCGGCCGCGCGCCATCCGGCAGCACCAGCAGCGCCGACAGCCCGCGATCGGCCATCTTGCTCATCGCGTCCTGAAGGAAACTCGACCCGCGCACATAGCCCACCGGGGCGATGATCGGGCCGTGACGCGTGGTCGGATCTTCCGGGTTCACCCGGCAAATCCCCTCCGCCCCGCGGCCATCACTGACCACGGCATAGACACGCTGTTCCCCAAGCTCGGTATCCACCACGCCCTGACGCCCCAGCGCTTCCTTCTCGATCACCGCCGTCACCGGCAGCATGGTCTCTTCGACATGCCGGATCCCGAACATATGCGACCGCGACCCGCGCGGAATACGGTGGCCGCGCCGGGTGAGCTTCAGGGTGTAGATGTCATCAGCGCTCAGCCGTTGCCGCACCGCCATCGCCACAACCACCGCCACAATCGCGGCCACGGTGATGGTGTAATCGCCGGTCATCTCGAACAACATCATGATCGAGGTCAGCGCGCCCCCGGTCGAGGCCCCGACAATCCCAGCCATACCGATGAGCGCGAAGGTAACCGCGTGAAAGCCCAGATGCGGGAACGCCAGTTCCAGCAGCCCGCCAAAGGCACCGCCCAGAGCCGCCCCCAGGAACAGCGAGGGCGAGAAGATCCCACCCGAAGCGCCCGCCCCAAGGCTGACCGAGGTCGCCAGCATTTTCAGCACGAACAGCGCCAAAAGCAGCAGTGGCGCGGTGAGCTGGCCGGTCAGGATCGCCTCGATGGTCGCATAGCCCACCCCGGCGGTGTGATACATGCCGGTGGTCAGCATCAACACATACATCAGGATACCGAGCGACAGCATCCCCGCGATGTTTTTCAGATAGGGGTTCAGATCCCATTCCGCGAACAGGTCTTCGATCTTGTAGAGCCCGCGCACGAACACCGTCGCCGCCACCCCAACCACGACCCCGAAGATCACATAGAGCGGCAGCATATCCACCGAGAGCGGCACGAACAGCTCGGGCCGCGAATGGGTCGCCACCAGAAAGGCGGGCGCCATACCAAAGGCCAGACGGCCCACATAGGTGGCGGCCCCCGTGGCCAGCACCACCGGGATCAGCGTGCGGGCCGAAAACTCCGGCAACATCAGCTCAACCGCAAACAGCACCGCCCCCAGCGGCGTGTTGAAGGTGGCCGCGATTCCGGCACCGGCACCGGCGGCAACCATGGTGATGATCTGCCAGGTGCGCAGGCGGAAGAAAATCCCCAGCACCGACCCGATGCCCGAACCGATCTGGATGATCGGCCCTTCGCGCCCGACGGAAGCGCCCGAGCCGATCGACAGCGCCGAGGCGAGCGATTTGATCAGCACCACGCGCGGGCGGATCTTGCCGCGATTGTAGTAGATCGCATCCATCACCTCGGGAACGCCGTGCCCTTTGGCTTCAGGGGCGAAGCTGCGCACCAGCCAGAGCACGATCAGCCCGCCCACGACCGGCGCGAAGATCACCAGCGGGCCGAAGGGCGCCGGCGGCGTGGGAATGTTCGCGTCGAACTCTGTCGAGAAGGTCCCGAGGAAGAAAAAGTTGTGAATGACCGAAATCAGGTAGCGCAGGGCGATGGCCCCCAGTCCGGTGACTACCCCGATCACGACCGACAGGATCGAAAGCGGGACGATACCGACAAAACGCTGGTCGGGATCGTCGGGGAGGAGCTGATCGTGATGAACAGATTGCATCATGCATCCCTGAATTGGTTGTCGTCGTTTTGCGCGGCTTGTATGAGTCACCCTAACCTGTGAGAACAGCTGACTCACCGGAAACCTGCTACGACACTCGCAGCCCGGATGCAAATTCGATCCTCCCCTAGGGGAAGGAAAGCGGCTCGCGTGAAAGGATGAACGATGGCTCGATTGACTATGCCCCGGATCAGACCGCTCAGCCGGAAGGAATGGATTTCCGCCTCTGTCGTCGGGGGCTTGATCCTGTGTTATTTCATCGCCCTGAAAATACTCGACAATCGCGCCGAGACTTATTTCCGGGACACCCGCACATCGAACCCCGAGCTCTATCTTGAACAATTGCGCGATCTGCATGGGTTCAAGGCGTTTTTGCCCGAATATGCGGTGATCAACAAATTCGAAGACCCGACCTCGCGCACGCCGGAATTCCTCACCGGGCGCTGGACCATGCGTGAAGCTCCGATGCGGCTGACGACGGGCAGCTATCCCGATCAGTGCTCCAATCAGATCACCTTCGATTACGGGATCATCCTGATGGTCGAACCCGGCGCCACCACGATGCGCGTCACCTACCGGGTGAATGACGGAAAAGTGATCGTGCATACGCCCACCGGGGCGGAATTTGCCATTTCCCCGGTTAGCTTCGGGGCGCAGGTCGATCACCTCGAATTTGTTCCGCCCGGGCGGATCGACACGGTCTATGCTTATTTCTGTGGAGGATAAGATGAGCAACGAGACGGTTCTCAATGCACTGGAAGGCTTGCTGGGCGACCGGCTGAACCGATCTCAGGCCGATCGCGAGGCCCATGGCGGCAGCGAGAGCCATTTTGCCCTAACCCCGCCCGATGCCGTTGCCTATCCGCAGAGCACCGAAGAGGTCTCGCGCATTGTGGCGCTCTGCGCCGCGCATGATTTCCCAATCGTCGCCTATGGCGCTGGCACCTCGCTTGAGGGTCATACCAGCGCCATCAGGGGCGGACTCTGCCTCGATTTCACCCAGATGAACAAGATCATCGAGGTCCATCCCGGAGATATGATGGCGGTGATCCAGCCCGGGCTGACCCGCGAGGATCTGAACCGCGAGCTGCGCACCACGGGGCTGTTCTTCTCGGTTGATCCCGGCGCCAATGCCACGCTGGGCGGCATGGCCGCCACCCGCGCCTCGGGCACCACGGCGGTGCGCTATGGCACCATGCGCGACAACGTTCTGGCGCTGGAGGCGGTGATGGCCGATGGCACCGTGATCCGCACCGGCAGCGGCGCGCGCAAATCCTCGTCGGGTTATGACCTGACGGCGCTGCTGCTCGGCTCTGAGGGCACGCTGGGCCTGATCACCGAGCTGACGGTGAAACTGCAAGGTCAACCCGAGGCGATGTCGGCGGCGATCTGTGCCTTCGACACGCTGGATCAGGCGGTCGAGGCGGTGGTCGCGGTAATCCAGATGGGCATCCCGGTGGCGCGGATCGAGTTTCTCGATAGCGACGCGGTGCGCGCGGTGAACGCCTATTCCAAGACCGATCTGCAAGAGACCCCGCATCTCTTCGTCGAGTTTCATGGCTCCGAAGTGTCGGCGGCCGACGATGCCGCGCGCTTTGGCGAGGTGATGGAAGAGTTCGGCGCCTCTGGCATTCAGACCGCCACGAAAACCGAAGAGCGCAACGCGCTCTGGACCGCCCGCCACCATGCCTATTGGGCCTGTCTGGCGCTGCGCCCCGGGGCGCAGGCGGTTGTCACCGATGTCTGCGTGCCAATCTCCAACCTCGCGCAAGCGGTGGAAGAAACCCGCGCCGATATCGACGCCTCGTTCATCCCCGGCCCAATCCTGGGCCATGTTGGCGATGGCAACTTCCATTCCGCCCTGCTGATCGAACCGGGCAACGAGGCCGAATTGGCCGAGGCCAAGCGCCTTGCCGCCCGCATGGCCGAACGCGCCGTCCGGCTGGGCGGCACGATCACCGGCGAACACGGGATCGGCATGGGCAAGCTGGGCTATATGGAGGCCGAACACGGCGCCGGTTGGCAGGTGATGGGCACGATCAAAAAGGCGCTCGATCCGAAAAACATCCTGAACCCAGGCAAGGTTGTGCCAGGGAATTAAAGCGGTCTGTCATGCAGGCTGCCCTTTCATTCCCCGGTTTCGTAGCTCCTTCGCCCGTAGGGTCACGATCCGTTCCGGCTAGGGTTGAGCGATGAAAAGACCCGGTGCGCAGCGGCATCCCCCCGCGCGCCCTGTTTCTTCCTCCGCCGCACTTGAATGCCCACTCATCCAACAGCCGCCACATTTTGTCTCCCGTCGAACCAACAGCCGCCGCGCTCTCTCGCCCAGCTGATCCGACTGCTGCCGCTCAGCGCCGGGCTGATCCAACCACCGCACCTCGTGTCGCGCCCAACGGCCACTGGAACCGTACCCACGCGATACTTTCACTTTTCGAACATTTTTAGGTTCAGAAGGTCGACCAAACATAAGGTTTCATGTCTTTTTCCGACAATCTCGCCGGATTAGAAAAAACCAAAGCTATGGGGATGTGTGCGGGCTCAACCGCCGAGCAAGGACCGGGCAGCGGCGCGGGCTTCGTCAGTGATCCGGTCGCCTGCCAGCATTCGCGCCACCTCGTCGACCCGCGCGCCTTCCCCGAGCGGGGTTACACGGGTGAGGGTTGCGCCGTCCGTCACCGACTTCGCCACCTGCCAGTGATGCGCGCCAAGGGCGGCCACTTGCGGGCTGTGGGTCACCACCAGCACCTGCCCGCCCTCATCGGCGAGGGTCTTCAGCCGCCGCCCCACCGCATCGGCCGTAGCCCCGCCGACACCGCGATCGATCTCGTCAAAGATCATCGTCAGGCCGGTGGCGTCTTTGGTCAGGCAGACTTTCAGCGCCAGCAGAAAGCGGCTGAGTTCGCCGCCCGAGGCGATCTTGTTCAAAGGCCCGGACGGCGCCCCGGGATTGGTGGCGACGGTGAAGGTCACCGCGTCGCGCCCCTCGGGGCCGGGGGCGGCTTCGGTGATCTCGGTCGAAAACACCGCGCGTTCCATCTTTAACGGCGCCAGCTCGTCGCCCATCGCAAGGTCCAGCGCTTCCGCGGCTTTCGCCCGCGCCAGGCTCAGCGCTTCGGTGGCCTCGTCATAGCTTTTCTGCGCGGCATTGCGGGCCGCAGCAAGCGTGGAAATGTCAGCGGCTCCCTGATCGAGCGCTGCCAGTTTGGCCACAATCTCTTCGGCAAAAGCGCCCAGATCGTCGGGCGCCACCCCGTGTTTGCGCGCCAGCGCGCGGATCGCGAACAGCCGTTCTTCAACCCGTTCCAGCTCCATCGGGTCAAAGCTCAAGCTATCCAGCGCGATCTCGACACCCTGCACCGCCTCGCCCAATTCAACCAGCGCCCGGCCAAGCGCTTCGATTGGCGCGTCCAGCGCCTCGCCCGCCTTGTCGGCAGCGCCTTCCAGCCAACGCAGCGCGTCGCCCATCCGGCCCTCGGCGCCCTCGCCCGGCCCCAGCATCTGCGCGGCCTTGGCCACATCTTCACCGATCCGCTGCCCGGCCTGCATCAGCCGCCGTTTGGCGTCGAGCTCGGCATCCTCGCCCGGTTCAGGCGCCAACTTGTCGAGCTCAGCCCCGGCATGCCGCAGAAAATCCTCTTCGGCACGCGCTGCTTCCAGCCGCGCCTCAGCCGCCGCGAGCGCCTTATCCGCCGCCCGCAGCCCGGCCCAGGCGGAGCGCACCGCCTCAAGCTCAGCCCCAAGCCCTCCGAACGTGTCGAGCAGATCGCGATGAACGCGCGGATTGAGCAGCCCCCGGTCATCCTGCTGGCCATGCAATTCCACCAGCGTATCGGAGAGCGCCCGCAGCACCTCGCCCGAGGCACGCCGGTCATTGACCCAGGCGGTCTTGCGCCCGTCGCCCCGGTTCACCCGGCGCAGGATCAGCTCGTCGCCCGCAGGCAACCCGGCCTCTTCCAGCACCGCATGGGCAGCGTGGCCCGGCTCCAGCTCAAACACCGCAACCACTTCGCCCTCTTCGGCGCCAGTTCGCACCAGATCGGCCCGGCCCCGCCAGCCCAGCACAAAGCCAAGGCTGTCGAGCAGGATCGACTTGCCCGCGCCAGTTTCGCCGGTCAGCACATTCAGGCCCGGCTGGAACTCTAGCTCCAGCCGGTCAATGATCAGCATGTCGTGGATGCTCAGACTGCGCAGCATGACCAGCGCCTAGAGCCACTCGCCCTTGATGAGCTGGCGATAGAGCGCAGAAAGCCAGTTATCACCCGAGGCCTTGGGTTCCAGCCCCTGTTCGGTCAGCAGTTTGTAGCTGTCTTCATACCACTGGGTCGATTGGAAGTTGTGCCCCAGGATCGCCCCTGCGGTCTGGGCTTCGTCGGTCAGCCCCAGCGACAGATAGGCTTCGATCAGCCGATGCAGTGCTTCCGGCGTGTGCGAGGTGGTCTGGTATTGCTCAACCACCACGCGGAAACGATTGATCGCCGCCGTGTAATGCTTGCGCTTGAGGTAGTAACGCCCCACTTCCATTTCCTTGCCCGCGAGGTGATCGTAGGCCAGGTCGAATTTCAGCACCGCCGAGCGGGCATATTCGGTATCGGGGTACAACTCGATCACGTCGCGCAGCGCCTGAAGCGCCTGGAAGGTCTGGCCCTGATCGCGGCCAATATCGTCGATCTGATCGTAATAGCTCAGCGCCAGAAGGTATTGCGCATAGGCCGCATCTTCGCCGCCCGCATAGAAGTCGAGATAGCGCTGCGCCGCGGCGCGGGCATCGTCGAATTTCTTGCTCTTATGGCTGACAAAGGCCTGCATGATCACCGCACGCTTGCCCCAGTCGGAATAGGGATAGAGCCGCTCCACCTCGCTGAACCAATGCAGCGCATTGGAGTAGCTTTCCTGATCCAGCTCGTATTCGCCGCGTTTGAAGATTTCTTCAGCGGTGAACTCTTCGATCGGTTTCTGCTCGACCTGGTCGAACGAAAACAGATTCGAGAACCAGCCGCCGCCGCCATCGCCGGTCGAACAGCCCGAGAGCATCGTGGCCAGCGCAAGCATGGACACGGCTCCGGCACTCCGTTTCAAGACTATGCGAAATCCCCCGTCGCGCTGCAGGCCCTGCATGATCCGCGCCAACCCCATATCAGATGCTTCACCCGGATCTGGTGTCCCAGGCGTTAACTTTCCATATCCCTAGCACATAAAACCGGGGGGCAAAATGGATTCGGACGGGAAAATAAGCCGCAGCCCCGGGAAAGCGAAAAACTCCGGCACCCGGCGCACGCCTCCCCCATCCCCTTGAGACAAAACGAAAAGACCGGGCAGAGCCCGGCCTTTTGTCAAAGAATCTTGTGCGCTTAGTTGGCTTGACGACGCAGGAAGGCGGGAATTTCCACCCGGTCCTGTTCCGGATCGGCGGCCACATCGCTGTAGCGCTGCGCATGCATCGGCGGTTGCATCCGCGGATCATGACGGTTGGAGTCGTCTTCGCCATGGCCGGTCATCCGGTTGATCAGCGAATTGATGCCAAAGCGCGGGCGGGCTTCCTGCGGCTCTTGTTGCACACCACCACCGCTGGCCATGCGCGTCTGGGCCGGGGCCCGGCTGACCGCAGCTTGCAGGCGCGCCATGGCTTCCGGGCTCGGCGCCCCCGGTGCCGGCGCTTTCGGGGCGACAAATTGAGCTACCGAGTTGTCTTCAGCATATTGGGCAGGCTCATAGGCCGCCGGTTGGCGCTGATAGGCCGGTGCCGGAAGATCGTCATCCGCGAAAATGTCTTCTACTTGCTCTTCAGCAGCGGCAGCGGTGGCATCGATCTCGGTGTCAAAGAAAGAGCGTTGCGGCATAGCACGCTCTTCGATCTCTTCTTCCACCTCATAAGCGGTTTCCACTTCCAGCGGCGCGGCCATGACCTCGGCCATACGGCGACGCGGCGCCGGGACATCGTGCGCAGCTTCCGACACGTCGATGCCGGTGGCAACCACGGACACCCGCATCATGCCTTCCATGCCGGTATCCAGCGTCGAGCCGACGATGATATTCGCGTCCGGGTCCACTTCTTCGCGGATGCGGTTCGCGGCTTCGTCCAGTTCGAACAGGGTCAGATCGTGGCCGCCGGTGATGTTGATCAGCACGCCGCGCGCGCCTTTCAGGCTGATTTCGTCCAAGAGCGGGTTGGCAATGGCCTTTTCGGCAGCCTGAACGGCGCGATCTTCGCCCTCAGCTTCGCCGGTGCCCATCATCGCCTTGCCCATCTCGTCCATCACCGCGCGCACGTCGGCGAAATCGAGGTTGATCAGGCCCGGACGCACCATCAGATCGGTCACACCCTTCACGCCCTGATAGAGCACGTCATCGGCCATCGAGAAGGCTTCGGTGAAGGTGGTTTTTTCGTTGGCGAGGCGGAACAGGTTCTGGTTCGGAATGATGATCAGCGTGTCGACCATCTTTTGCAGGGCCTCCACGCCCTCTTCCGCCTGACGCATCCGCTTGCCGCCCTCAAACTGGAACGGCTTGGTCACCACGCCAACGGTCAGCACGCCCAGCTCACGCGCGGCCTGCGCGATGATCGGGGCAGCGCCGGTGCCGGTGCCGCCGCCCATACCGGCGGTGATGAAGCACATATGCGCGCCAGCCAGCTGGTCGACGATCTCTTCAATCGATTCTTCCGCGGCGGCAGCCCCGACCGAAGCCCGTGCGCCAGCGCCCAGACCTTCGGTGACTTTCACCCCCATCTGGATCTTGTTCACGGCCATCGACTGGGCCAGCGCTTGCGCGTCGGTGTTGGCCACCACGAAATCGACCCCATCGAGGGCCTTTTCGATCATATTGTTCACGGCATTGCCACCGGCCCCGCCGACGCCAAACACGGTAATCCGGGGCCGCAAATCTGCGTGGCCTTGCTGTCCGGGCATGGTGAGGTTCAATGTCATGGTCTGTCCGCCTGTCCTATGTCTGTCCCACGTCCGGGGCACACCCGGGTTCGCCAAGGCAACTCCGCCGCTATCGGACGGTTGGCCCATTAGGGGGAATTTAGCCGCATTTCACAGCGTCGTCACGGAAAAAACGAATATTTGCCCCAAAATGTGGGGGTTTCCGCTTATCTGCAAACGCTATGTCGCAGAACCCACCATATATGGCGGAACGCGCAGCGTTGGCACCAAGTCAGCCGGAAAGGACCACCCGTCCCGGGACGGAATATCACTACACAATCAGAGGGGGCACTGCTCGCGCCATTCCCGCGGGCGTTGAATCGCCCGGCTTACCCTTAGTTAAACATATGAGTCGCTGAGAGAAAAGCGCCATCGCGGTGCCGGAACCGCAAAAGCGCCAAACCGCTCGCCTCCAGGGAGCCCTGGAGGCCGGAAAAGGCGCCGAAACGCCCTACCAGTTATCCTTGAACCACTTCACCGCCCAGCGCAGCGAGCGCCCGGAATAGCTTTCGGCGGGAATCTCGAAATCCCACCATTCGTCCTGCGGATGGGCGGCAAAGAGGCAGAGCCCCACCGCCGAGGCAAAGGCTGCCCCGGTTGCCGCCTGCGGCAGGCCGCGCACCCGCATCGGACGGCCGATCCGCACCTGCTGGCCGAGAATCTTCGGCGCCAGCCCGTCGAGACCGGGAATCTGGCTTGCGCCGCCGGTCAGCACGATCTGCTGGCTGGGCAGATGGTCGAACCCGGCCGCATCCAGCCGCGAACGCACATCTTCCAGAATCTCTTCCACCCGCGGGCGCATGATGCCGATCAGCTCCGACCGGCTGACGGTGCGCCGGTCGCGTTCCCAGTCGCCGCTATCGCCGCCGATTTCGATCTGTTCGCGGTCGTCCATCCCGGTGGCATAGACGCCACCATAGAAGGTCTTGATCCGCTCCGCCGTGGCCCACGGCACTTGCAGCCCTTTGGAAATGTCCGAGGTCACGTGATCGCCGCCCAGACGCACAGAGTCGGCATAGATCATGTGTTTCTTGATGAAGATCGACATGCCGGTCGAGCCGCCGCCCATGTCGATACAGGCCGCGCCCAGCTCCTGCTCGTCTTCCACCAGCGAGGAAATGCCCGAGGCATAGGCCGAAGAGGCAATGCCCGCCAATTCCAGATCGCAGCGCTGGATGCAATGGATGACATTCGCCACCACATTGGTATCGACCGAGAGCAGATGCATATCGACCGAGAGCTTATTGCCGATCTGGCCGCGCGGATCGGCCATGCCCGAGCGGTGATCGAGGGCAAAGTTCACCGGCTGGGCATGCAGCACTTCCCGCCCCTCGCCCACCGGCGGCACATCACATCCCGCCAGCACACGGGCAATCTCGTCTTCACCTACCACGCCGCCGCCAATATCCACCGCTCCGGCCACGCCGTAGCTGCGCGGATTGGCGCCCGAGAAGGTGGCGATCACATGATCAACACGCATATTCGCCATTTTCTGCGCGCCCTGCACCGCCGTGCGGATGGCGCGTTCGGTTTCGCCCATCGCGTCGATCTCGCCAAAGCGCACCCCGCGCGAGCGCGTTGTGGCCGCGCCGATCACCCGAAAGGCCGATTGCCCGGCCAGCGAGCCGATCCCATCGGCTTCGCGAAAGCTTTCCGGCCCATCGAACCGCAGCACCAGGCAGGCGATTTTCGAACTGCCGATGTCCAGGACCGCAATCACGCCCCGCTGCATCGCGGCACTCCGCATCGCCCGCATGGCACGTTGCTGTTGATAAAGATCGGTCATTGAGAGGTCTCCAGTGCAAGGCTCTGAATGCGCCGGAACTCTGCCACCGCCGGATCGGCAAGGCGCAGGGTCGGGCGCTGAGGGTTGCGCATGTCGATGAAAGTCAGGTCTCGGGCCAGCAGATCCTGCGCTTGGTTGAGCGCGAGCACCTGCTCCAGCGCCACCACGGGATCGATTTCAGGCAGCATGATCGTGCGGTCGCCGGACAGAACCACGTTCCAGCGCCGTTCGCCCACCCGCACCAATCCGCGCAGCTCGTCCGCCACTGGGGCAGCGGCGCGGATCAGCGCCAGCGCTTCGGGCACGGCTTTGTCAGCATCAAGCCCGGCGATCAGCGGCAGGTCGGGCCGGGCCGCGCGGGTGGTCAGCCCCGCCACGCGGTGGCCGGTTTCATCCAGCATCTCGATGGCTCCGGGGGCACGCCAGACCAGCGCCGGCACCCGTTCGGTCACCGCCACTTCCATCACCCCACCCGAGCGAATGTGAATATCCACCGATTTCACCACGTCGAGCGCGGCAATCTGGGCCTGCAGGGCGTCCAGATCAATTTCAAACGATGACACCGGAAACTCGACCGCCACCATCTTGCGGATCGCATCGGCCACCACCGGGCCGGTACCCTTGATCGACATCAGCTTCACCATGAATTCCGGCCGGGTTTCAACCGAATGGCGCAGATCGGCCACCTGAGACGCAATCGCCTCGCGATGCACCGGGTCGGTGAAATACCAGCCCACCCCGGTGATCACCAGAAAGGTCGGGATCCCGATCCGCATCAGCCCGCGATAAAGCGGGGTCAGCCAGAGCCGGTGAAAACGGTAGGCCCAGCGCGAGGGCGCGGGATCACGGCGCGGGGCCCGTTGTGCGCTCGGATGCGGACCAACAGCTCTCAGCGGTTGCATGAGGCATCCTCCACCATCCAGGCGCAGAGCTGGCCAAATGTCATCCCCTGCGCGGCGGCCTGTTCGGGCACCAGCGAGGTGGGCGTCATCCCGGGCTGGGTGTTGGTTTCCAGCACAAACAGCCCCTCAAGGCCGCGGCTGTCATCCCAGCGAAAATCGGTGCGCGACACGCCCCGGCAGCCCAGTGCCTCATGCGCGCGCAGCGCGTAATCGAGGCAATAGAGTTCGATCTCGGCGGGCAGTTCCGCCGGGCAGACATGGCGCGAGCCGCCCACAGTATATTTGGCGTGATAGTCGTACCAACCTTCGGCGATGATCTCGGTCACCCCAAGGGCGCGGCCATCCATCACCGACACCGTCAGCTCGCGGCCCGGCACATAGGCCTCGACCATCATCACTTCGGGCACATCTTCACTGAGCGTCGGCGGCGTGTTGGCGCCTTCATTGACGATATAGATCCCGACCGACGAGCCCTCGTTATAGGGCTTCACCACATAGGGCGGCTCCATCACATGACGACGGGCAATCTCACGCGAAGCCCAAAGCCCCGACGCGGCCACCGGCAGCCCCTCGCCGCGATAGACCTGCTTGGCGCGTTCCTTGTCCATCGCCAGAGCCGAAGCCAGCACACCGGAATGGGTATAGGGAATGCGCAGCCATTCTAGGATGCCCTGCACGCAGCCATCCTCACCCCAACGGCCATGCAGCGCGTTGAAGGCGACATCGGGTTTGATTTCTTGCAAGCGTGCGTAAAGGTCGGGGCCAGCATCGACCTCAACCACATTGAATCCCTCATCGCGCAGCGCGGCGGCACATTCCCGCCCGGATACCAGCGACACCTCCCGCTCAGCGGAAGGGCCACCCATCAATACTGCGACTTTGAGGGCTTGCCTGCTCGACATGCCCACGGTCCGCCTCACTTATCGGCCTTGTTTGGCCGCTTTGAATTCTTGTTATTCTGCTGCAGGTTCTCCGACCCGCATGATTTCCCATTCTAGCGTGATGCCGGTTGTTTCGTAAACCGTTTTTCGCACTTCTTCGCCCAGCAATTCGAGGTCGCTTGCCGTAGCGCCGCCAGTATTGGTCAGGAAGTTGGCATGTTTCGGGTTCATCTGCGCCGCCCCGTGCATCGCCCCACGCAAACCAGCATCGTCGATCAGCTTCCAGGCCTTCAAATCGTGCACATCATCAGCCTGCCCGGTCGAGGAAAACCCCGCCGGATTGCGGAAGGTCGAGCCCGCCGTGCGATCCTTGGTCGGTTGGCTTTCGTCGCGCTTGGCAATCTGCGCCGCCATCCGTTCGGCCAAGGCCGTGGGATCCCCTGCCGGGGCTTCGAAGGTGGCTTCGATCAGCACCCAGCCCTCAGGCAGATGTGACTGGCGATAGGCAAAGCGCAGATCCTGAGGCGTCAGCGTCACGATCTCGCCCGCCCGCGTCACCGCTTTGGCCGCGACAAGCACATCCGCCACATAGGAGCCGTAGCAGCCCGCATTCATCCGAACCGCCCCGCCGATCGAGCCGGGAATGGTGCGCAGGAAGGTCAGGTCGAGCCCCGCCTCGGCTGCCCGCCGCGCCACATGGGCATCAAGCGCCGCCGTGCCCGCCGTAACGCGATTGCCGTCGATGGCGATGGTGTTGAAGCCCCGCCCCAGCCGGATCACCACTCCGCGAATGCCGCCATCGCGCACGATCAGATTGGAGCCAACCCCCATCGGGAATACCGGCACGGACGGGTCCAGCGCCTTCAGAAAAACGGCAAGATCCTCGGCATCTTCGGGCAGAAACAGCACATCCGCCGGACCGCCCACCCGCATCCAGGTGAGATCAGCCAAGGGCCGGTTTTCAGTCAACGTGCCGCGCACGGAGGGAAGCGTAATGGTCATAAGCTGCTGCTAACCTTTGGACAGGACCGGTGCAAGAGGCGGGTCAGCTCTGAGACTTGAGGCCCTTCACCCAGCGCCAGAGATAGCGCAGCGGCCAGCGCAGCACCGAGGCTCCGGCGATCAGGATCACCGCTCCGATCAACAGCCCGTCTTGCCAGAAGACCCAGGCGATGAGCGGCAGCCCGATGGCGATGAGCCCATAGGCGGCAGGCCAGTGCCCACTCCTTGACGGAAACATCGCGATCAGATTCCCCGCGATCAGCCAGATCAGGGCCGCGATCAATGCCGGGCTCATTCCGCCATCCTGTCGGGGCGTTCCGGGTTCTGCCCGCGCGCCTTGGCGATGAGATAAAACAGCGGGCGACGGAACATCGACAGGAAGGCAAAAAGCGCAATCGCGGTCCAGAGCCAGCCGTTTTCCATCCCGACCCAGATGACCATCGGAATGGCCGTGAGCAGCAGCAACCCGCCCGGCACCATCTGATAGCGCATCGGCAGAGAGGCGGTGATGGCGCCCACGATCACCCAGACACAGGCGGCGATAAAAGAATAGGTCATGCAGGGGCTCCGAACCAATTGGCTGCGAGCAGCATAAGGCAACCGAGAATGCCAAGCCAAGGCATGATGATCGGGGTGCGGAAGGGCGACGGCGCGGGGCTGCGGCGCAGCCCGATCAGCGCCGCGTTGACGATGGTGAAGACCACCAGCAGCGCCAGCGTGGTATATTCGGCCAGCGTGGCGACCGGCAGCGCGAGCGCCGCCGCAATGGTGACCGCGCCCGCCAGGCCGGTGGCCAGCACCGGGGTACCAAAGCGGGCATGGGCGTGGTGGAACAGCCCGAGTGTGGGCGCGCGGCGGCCCAGACCGAACAGCACGCGGGCGGCCATGACGATCTGCGCCAGCACCCCATTTAGCGCGGCGGCGACGGCGATGGCGGCCAGAAAGCCCGCGCCCATGCCGGTGCCCGCCTCCCAGACCAGCGCCAGCGGACGTTCGGACTGGGCCAGAACCTCGACCGGCACCGCGCGCACGGCGGCGAAGGCGACGAGGGCATAGAGCACCGAGGTGATGGCGAGCGCATAGAGGATGGCGCGCGGCATGGCGCGGGCCGGATCGCGCGCCTCTTCGGCCATGTTCACCAGATCGTCAAAGCCCAGAAAGGCGAAGAAGGCAAAGATCGTGGCGCCGAAAATACCGGGGAAATGCGGGGCGGGCGGGGCCGACCATTCGGCCACCGGCGCGGCCCAGAACCCGGCACCGATCACCAGCACCAACCCGCCCACTTCGATCAGGGTCAACACGGCAGCAAAGCTCAGGCTTTCGGCCACGCCGAGAATGGCAATCAGGGTGAGCATAAGGCCCAGCCCGACAATCGCCGCCTCTTCCGGCAGCGGCAGGATTAGGCTGAGGTAGCCCACCCCGCCTTTCAGCACCGCCGCCCCGCCAACCACGCCCGAGGCGATGTTGATGAAGCCGACCAGATTGGCGAGCCAGTGCTGGCCCAGCCCCTTTTCGATATAGGCGCTGTCGCCCGCCGCTTCGGGGATACGGGCGGAGAGCTCGGAAAAGGACAGCGCCGAGGGGATGGCGACAAGTCCGGCGATGAGAAACGAGAGCGGCGCCCAGATCCCCGCCTGCCCGGCCGCATAGCCGACCAGAACATAGATCCCCGCCCCCACCATGATGCCGACGCCATAGGCGGTGAGCAGGGGAACCCCGAGTTTCTTTTTCAGCTGATCTGCCATCTCTGCCTCACATAGTGGCAGGATGGCGGGGCTTGGCAGGTGTGGCAAGGCCCGGGACACGCCGCGCCGGTTTTTTCGGGGCCGGAGGGGAGAATGGGCGTGATTTGAGCCGATGATCGAGGGGTGTCCCGAACTCGAACAGGGGGTCAGGTGTTTGTTTTTTATAGTGTTACCGCTAACTGTTCGAGATTTACCCGCGGCGCATTTGAGGGGAGGAGAGGCAACGGCGGGAAGGCGAGCGGAAAAGCCGGGGTAGCGCGAGAGGTGGAGGGGCGTGACGCAGGAAGCCTTCGCCCGGTGGGAACCACCGGGCAGCGCCCGACCGCCCCCATGGGCGGGCGCTACCGCTTCCACCCGAGGTCAGGCGATGCCCTCAGGGGACAATTGGGGAGCACTGTGGAAAGGCGACTATTTGGAAAGGATTTTCGAGACAGCCGCGCCAATTGACACGTCAAGCCCGCCATCGTCTTTCACCGTTCCATCGCTAGTTGGGCGATAGAGCGCATGATAGACAATCCCCCGGGCTTCCCGAGCTTCGGTCGACGTATCGCCTTCCTGCAACAATCCGAGATAGGTCTGAACGAAAGCCCGGCGCTCACGCGCATCCAACATCAAGTGGCGCTCTGCCAGAAAGATTTTCATTCGAAGGCGAGTGAACCACAACAATACCGAGAGGATCGTTAAAACCGCGCCAGCGGCGATGAAGCCCAAAATTCCGGTGCCTGTGCAGGCAGATGGATTGGTCATCGGATTGCAGGCCGAAGGAAGAAATGAAGCTGAAATAGCGTCGTGCCATTTGAAGATAGCATAAACGGCACCGCCTGCTGTCAGGATGATCACAGCCAAACCAACAACAAACGACCAAAAGGCATTCGTCGCCGCAGTTTCATGCTCCTTCTGTTTGTCCTGCCACAATTCAACAGGCGCTTTGGTGATCTGTTCCTGTTTAAAGGCCTCAATCGCTGCCTCGAAATCTCGCTTATAGTCCTCCTTCAGCCGGGCAAGCTGGTCTTTCGCTTCACCTTCAACCGCTTTCAGCGTGCTTTGCAGCGACCCGACTTGCTGTGACAAGTCGCGAACAAGGTTCGATTGCCGTTCAGCATCTCCTTCCAGTGACTTGGCGCGCGACTTTTCCAGCTGAAGTTGCGACTGAAGGTCACGCAAAAGTCGCTCTTGATACTCAATCGCCCCGTTCATCGTCCTCTGTGAAGACCTCTCGTCGTCCCCACCGAAATAAAGTGCTGCCTCGATCCGTTCGATTTCCTCGGCAACGGTTTCGGCACCTTGCTTCCAAATTTCATCGGGGATCAGGGCGATCCGGTAGAGCAAATCGGTGTTCGTCGGACCGCCGATAAGAAGGTTTTCATACCAGCGCAGCCAATAGGCGTAAGAGGAGTAGGGTTGGGACCAATCAGTGCGGACTTTTTGCCAGACCTTCATAAGCGGGTTTTCACCTTGCCAGAGCGGCAGTGAAAGGCAATCCCAGCCCTGTTCCACCTTCAGCGCGTCATCGTGGATGCTGGCCCAAATAGCAGCTGCGGCTTTTAAGGCGTTGGTGATGGCATCGGCGGCAGCGGCGGCAGCGGCGGCAGCAGCAGCGGCGGCAGTTTCGGCGGCGGTATCGGAGGTGGCGACGAAGGCGGCGTTGGTGGCAGCGTTGGTGACGGCGGTGGCAGCGTTGGTGGTGGCGGCGGCGAAGGCGGCGGCGAAGGTGGCGGACCGAATTTCTTCGGTTGGTGAACTCGCGGCAACCAATGAGATCAAATTCAGCCGCAGAACGAGCAGGGCAGGTGATTCATCGTTGTGTGCTGCCTCAGTCAAGCAAAACGCAGCCCAGATCGGCATTACCCGCAGCGCGGCGCGGCTGGCAATTGCCAAAGATACTTCGCGCGGCTGATCTTTCAACCACGCCTCAAGGCTCTCTTTATCCCGAATATCTTCCGCTCTTGCCATGCGGCCACTTTAGGTGCTGCGCGTTATCCGTCCAGTGGGAAAAGGGATAGGGGTTTCTGAGGTTGTGTTGTTCGCCAAGGGCGGCGACCGGACCGCGGGGTGGGCGAGTAGCGCCCGCCCGTCACGCTGAAAGCGTGCCTCCGGCACGACGGGGCGGTACGGGCGCTGCCCGGTGGTTCCCACCGGGCGAGAGTTTGAACGGTTCGGAGAAAAAAACAGGTGGAAGGTCGATAGCGCGATAGGCGTGGCCCGGCGGTTTCCACCGGGCCGGGTATTTGGCCGGGACTTGGCGCAGACGGATGCGAAACGCTCGCGGTGACCCAGTAAGCGTGCCTCCGGCACGACGGGGCGGTCGGGCGCTGCCCGGTGGTGCCACCGGGCGAGAGTTGGAACGGTTCAGAGAAATACTTCGGGCAGAAGGTTGATGGCCCGAGGGGCGTGGCCCGGCGGTGCCCACCGGGCCGGGTGGTCGATCAGGATTTAGCGGGTACGAACGCGGTGCATCGCTGCTTGGGGCATCGCGATTGGCGGGATGAAACCCGCCCTACGAAGCCAACAGATCGCCTTACGCTTCCGCCCCCGCCTCGCCTTTCAGCTTGGCTTCCAGCTCGCGGGCCCAGCCGGAGATGGTGCCAGCACCGAGGCAGACGACGATGTCGCCGGGCTTGGCTTCGGCGCGGACCAGCGCCACCAGATGGTCTTGCGAGGGGATCGCCAGCGCATAGCGGTGGCCATGGGCGGTGAGGCCCGCGACCAGATCGTCACGGCTCGCGCCCTCAATCGGCTCTTCCCCCGCCGAGAAAATATCGGCAATGCCCACCACATCGGCCTCGTTGAAGCAGGTGCAGAAATCCTCGAACAGCGTGTGCAGGCGGGTGTAGCGGTGCGGCTGATGCACCGCGATCACCCGGCCCTCGCTGGCCTGCCGCGCCGCTTTCAGCACGGCGGCGATTTCCACCGGGTGGTGGCCGTAATCGTCGATGATCGGCACGCCGTTCCACTCGCCCACCTTGGTGAAGCGGCGATTGACCCCGCCGAAACTGGCTAGCGCGGCGCGGATCTCGCTGCGCTTCATGCCCAGATGGCGGGCCACGGCCACGGCGGCCAAGGCATTGGAAACATTGTGATCGCCCGGCATCGGCAGGGTGCAGCCCTCGATCCGGGTGCCTTCACTGTTCAGCTCGATGTCGAACTGCGCGACGCCCGCCTTGTAGGTGAGGTTGACCGCGCGCACATCGGCCTGGGCGTTGAAGCCAAAGGTCACCACGCGCCGATCAGTGATCCGGCCCACCAGCGCCTGCACTTCGGGATGATCGGTGCAGCACACGGCAAGGCCGTAAAACGGAATGCCCGAGACGAAATCGTAAAAGCCCTGGCGCAGATTTTCGATCGTGCCCCAGTGGTCCATATGCTCGGGGTCGATATTGGTGACCACGGCGATGGTGGCGGGCAGCCGGTTGAAGGTGCCATCGCTTTCATCGGCCTCGACCACCATCCATTCGCCCTGCCCCATCCTGGCGTTGGAGCCATAAGCATGGATGATGCCGCCATTCACCACGGTCGGGTCGATCCCGCCCTTGACCAGAAGCTCGGCGATCAGCGTGGTGGTGGTGGTTTTGCCATGGGTGCCGGCGACGGCGATGTTGGATTTCAGCCGCATCAGCTCGGCCAGCATCTCGGCGCGGCGCACCACCGGCAGGCCACGCGCGCGGGCGGCATCGAGCTCGGGGTTGCCGGGCTTGATCGCGGAGGAAATCACGATCACCTCGGCGTTCTCAAGGTTCTCGGCCTTCTGGCCAACGAAGATCTCCGCCCCCAGCGAGGCGAGCCGCACGGTGATCGGGCTGAGCTTCAGATCAGAGCCCTGCACCTTGTAGCCGAAGTTGAGCAGCACCTCGGCGATCCCGGACATGCCAATGCCACCGATCCCCACGAAATGGATCGGTCCCATTTCGGTGGGCAGTTTCGTCGCGGTTGCGTTCATCTTTCAGCCTTTCCCATCACCCGCCGCCAACGCCTCGACCAGTTCCACCAATGCGTCGGTGGCGTCGGGCTTGCCGCAGGTGAGCGCGGCGGCGGCCATCATCGCGGCCCCTTGCGGGGTACCGAGAACCCGGGCGATCTCGCCCGAAAGCGTGGCAACGTCAAGCCGGGATTCCGGGATCAGGATCGCCGCCCCCGCCTCGACCAGCCCGCGGGCATTGGCGGTTTGCTCGTCGCGGATGGCAGCGGCAAGGGGCACCAGGATCGACGGGCGGCCGATCACCGAAATATCGGCCACCGACGAGGCCCCGGCGCGGGAAATCACCAGCTGCGCCTCGCTCATCCGCTTCGGCACGTCGTTGAAAAACGGCTGCACATCGGCGCGGATGCCGTGGTGATTGTAAAAATTCGCAACCCGTTCAAGGTTTTCCGGGCGGGCCTGATGGCTAATGCTGATATGACGGACGATCTCTTCCGGCAGCGCGGCCAGTGCTTCGGGCACCACCTCCGAGAGGATGCGCGCGCCCTGACTGCCACCCATCATCAGGATCGACATCGGATAATCGCCGGGGGCGATATAGGGCGCGCCCGCCCGATCCAGCACCGCGCCGCGCACCGGATTGCCGGTATAGCTTGCCTCAACCCCTTCGGGCAGCGTGGTGGGCCAAGTGCCGCAGGCGATCCGGTTCACCCGGCGGGCAAACACCTGGTTCACCCGGCCCAGCACCCCGTTCTGTTCGTGAATCATCCGGGGCAAACGTAGCAGCCACGCCGCCGATAGTGCCGGGATCGAGGGATAACCGCCAAAGCCCACCACGACGGCGGGCCGGTCGCGCCACATGCCGATGACCGCGCTCAGAATGCCGCCGACGATGCGGAACGGCACCAGAGCCTTGGCCAGCACCCCGCCGCGCGCGAAGGTGGCCGAACTGACCTGTTCAATCTCGACAGTATGGGGAAAGCCGCCGGTATAACGCGCGCCGCGTGCATCGGTTGAAAGCTTCACCCGCCAGCCACGCCGCAGCATCACCTCGGCCAGAGCCTGCGCCGGAAACATATGTCCGCCGGTGCCGCCGGCTGCGATGACAAGAAGCGGGGCGCGCATGGCGGTCACCTTCTGCGATGGATAAGGATGTCACGCATTTTGCCCTGCGGGCGCGAGCGGGTGAAGGCCAGAAGCATCCCGGCGGTAAGGCCAGTGGCAATCAGCGACGAGCCGCCATAGCTGACGAAAGGCAGGGTCATCCCCTTGGCCGGGAGCAACCGCACCGCAACGCCCATATTGATCAGCGCCTGCACCGCCAGCACCGTGGCCAGCCCGGTGCCCGCCAGCCGGATGAAGGGATCGCGTTCCTTCATCAGCCGCAGGAACGAGCGCACCACGACGATGGCATAGAGGCTGATGATCAGCATCACCAAAACAAGCCCGTATTCCTCGGCCGCGACGGCGATGATGAAATCGGTATGGGCATCGGGCAGCGACCATTTCACCTGCCCCTCGCCCACGCCAACCCCGAAAAATCCGCCTTCCTGAATGGCGTTGGTGGCATAGCCGATCTGGGTGCGCGGATCGACATCCGCCGACAGAAAGCCATCAATACGGCGCGCGAAGTGCTCGGAATGGTCATAGGCAAAGGTGCCGCCCAGAACCGTCAGCCCGGCAATGCCGATGATCAGCACATAGGGCGCGCCTGCGACGAAATACATCACCGCCCAAGCCGAGAGGATCAGCGCCGCCTGACCGAAATCCGGCTGCATCGCCAGAAAACCGACGATCACCACCATCAGAAACAGCGACATCGCCTTGCCCGGCGGGCCGCCGATCTGCTGGCTCGCGGCCATCAGCCAGGCCGAGGTGATCACGAAGACGGGTTTGAGAAATTCCGACGGCTGCACCGAGGCAAAGCCCAGCGAATACCAACGCACCGCGCCCTTGCCGAAATCGGTACCCAGAACCGGCAAGGTGACCAGCGCCCCAAAAGCGATGAAAAACCCGACCACGCCAAGGCGACGCACCAGCTGCGGCGACATCATCGTAGTGAGAAACAGAACGAAAAAGCTCAGCGTGCCAAACACGAGCTGGCGTTCGACATAGTAGAACGGATCAAGCCCGTTGCGCTCGGCCAGCGGCGGCGAGGCCGCGAGGCCCAGCAGGATGCCGACCGCGAACAGAAGAAGGATCGAAGAAACCGACCATTTGTCGATCGTGCGCCACCAACGGGGCAGGATCGGATCTCCGTCCTGCCGCGGCGTGGCCCCGTACACCATTTCGGTCATATCTGCCGCCCGATAATTGCCTCTGCCCGTCCGGGTTCGCCCCGGATCTGGGATCAGTCTAGCGGATCGCGGCAGGCGGCGCCAGATTTTGTTGCCCGGTCCGGGGATTACCGCGCATTGGCTGTGCGTGGGCAAGATGCGCGCGCCGCCTCTGGAAGTCGGGCCATAGCTCGGCTACCAATCCCCTAGCAGAAGGAGCCCCAGAATGATCCCTGTTCGCGGTTATGAAGGCAAAGATGTGGCCGTGCTCGGCCTTGGCCGGTCGGGCCTGGCGACGGCCAAAGCGCTGGAGGCCGGGGGGGCGCGCGCCCTGTGCTGGGATGACAGCCCGGAAGCGCGCGCGCGGGCCGAGGGCGAAGGGTTGATCCTGCACGATCTGACCCGGCACGATGCGTTTGATACGCTGGCCGCGCTGATCACCTCGCCGGGGATCCCGCACCTTTACCCCACGCCCAACCCGCATCTGGCCCGCGCCTATGCCGGGGGCGTGCCGGTCGACAACGATATCGGGCTGTTCTTTCGCTCTTTCGCCACCGAAGACTGGGACGGGTTCGACACCACGCCCAAGGTGATTGCGGTGACCGGCTCGAATGGCAAATCCACCACCTCGGCCCTGATCCATCATCTGCTGAGCGAGGCCGGGCGGCCCACTCAGTTGGCCGGGAATATCGGCCGGGGGGTGCTTGATCTTGCCCCCGCCCGCGATGGCGAAGTGGTGGTGTTGGAGCTGAGTTCCTACCAAACCGATCTGGCCCGCGCCCTGACCCCCGACGTGGCGGTGTTCACCAATCTCTCGCCCGATCATCTCGACCGGCATGGCGGCATGGGTGGCTATTTCGCCGCCAAACGCAGGCTGTTTGCTGAGGGCGGACCCGACCGCGCGGTGATTGGGGTGGATGAAAAGGAAGGCGTGTTTCTGGCCGGGCAGATGGCCGAGGGGCCGGGCGACGACCGGGTGATCCGCATTTCGGTGACGCAAAAGCTGACCGGGTCGGGCTGGCAGGTCTTTGCCCGCAAAGGGTTTTTGTCCGAATACCGCAAGGGGCGGCAGGTCGCCTCGATTGATCTGCGCCCGATGAAGGGGCTGCCCGGCAGTCACAACCATCAGAATGCCTGCGCGGCCTTCGCTGCCTGCCGGGCGCTTGGCCTCAACCCGCGCCAGATCGAAACCGCGCTGGCCAGTTTCGAAGGACTGCCGCACCGCTCGCAGCTGGTGGGTGAGAAGGAGGGCGTCACCTTCGTGAACGATTCAAAAGCCACCAATGTCGATAGCGCCGCCGCCGCCCTGCAGGCCTTCGGGCGCATCCGCTGGATCGCCGGGGGCTTGGGCAAGGAAGGCGGGATCGGCGCGCTGGCGCCGCATCTGGGCCATGTCGCCAAGGCCTATCTGATCGGTCATTCGGCGCGCGACTTTGCCCTGCAGATTGGCGACACCCCGCATGAGCTGTGCGAAACCATGGAACGCGCCGTGGCGCGGGCAGCGGAAGAAGCGGAACCGGGCGATGTGGTGCTTCTGGCCCCGGCGGCGGCGAGCTTTGACCAATATCCCGATTTCGAAGCCCGCGGCGATGATTTCACCCGTCTGGTGCGGGCGCTGCTCTGAGCCGATCGGCGCGCGCATAGCCTTGGGCCAATTCTGAACGCCAAACGGGGCCCGAAGGCCCCGTTGATGTGGTTTGGGTTCGGCTGTGCCGGTTATTCGGCGGCGTATTGTCGGCTGCTCGCCCCGTCTTCGTCTTCGGTCACGCGGAAATGCGAGACCGTATCGACCATGCGTTGTGCCGCTGAGGTCAGGCCGTGGCTGGCGGCGTTGGTCTCTTCGAACATCGCGGCGTTTTGCTGCTGGGTCTGATCGAGGGCGCTGACGGCATTGTTGATCTCGCTGATCCCGGTGGATTGCTCGGTGGCCGAAGAGGCAATATCGACCACATGGCGCGAGATTTCGCTGATCGAACTGGCCATCTCGGTGAGCGCCTCGCCGGTCTTGCCTACCAGATCGACACCCCGTTTCACCTGCGCTTCGCTGCGTGAAATCATCGAGCCGATTTCGCCCGCCGCTTCCGAGGCGCGCTGCGCCAGCGCCCGCACTTCCGAGGCGACCACGGCAAAGCCCCGGCCCGCCTCGCCTGCCCGCGCGGCTTCAACCCCCGCGTTCAGGGCCAGAAGGTTGGTCTGGAAGGCGATATCGTTGATGATGCTGACAGTTTTGGTGATTTCGGACGAAACCTTTTCGATCTCGCCCATCGCGCGGATCGCATCCTGCACCACCTGATTGCTGCTTTCCGCCTTGTCATGGGCCCCGTCCACCAGCCCTTTCGCGGCGGCAGCCGCCGCAGCGGCGGCCTGCACCGAACCGGTGATCTGTTCCAGCGCCGAGGCGGTTTCGGCCAGGGTATTGGCCGCGCGCTCGGTGCGAATGGCCAGATCGTTCGACGATTGGGTGATGGCGCTGGAATCGTTGTTTACATCCACCGCGCTGGTCAGAATGCCCTGGATCGCAGAGCACAGCTGCCCGGCGGCGGTGTTGGCATCGTCTTTCAGCCGTTCAAACGCGCCTTCAAAAGCCCCGTCGATGCGCTGGGTCAGATCGCCCTGCGCCAGCGCCCCGAGGAACTCAATCGTGTGCGACAGGCTTTCGCCCATGGTTTCGACCAGACTGTTGACCGAGATTGCCACCTCGACCAGATCCGGCTCATCATAGGCCACCTGCATCCGCTGATCGAAATCGCCAGCCTTCGCAGCCCCGATCACTTCGGTCAGCGAGCTCTGCAGGCGGTTGAATTCGCGGGCATGGGCCTCGGCTTTTTCGCGCTCGGCACGGTCGCGTTCGGCCTGTTCGCGCGCATTGCGCGAGCGTTCTTCAATCGCCTCGCGCTCGGCCTTTTCGCGGGCTTCGCGGGCAGCTTCGTCCTGCGCCCGCAGGGCCCGCCGCTCGATCGCATTGGTGCGGAACACCGTCATCGCCTCGGCCATCGAGCCGATTTCGGCCCCGGCATTGGCGCCCGGAATCTCGGTTTCCAGATCGTCTTCAGACAGGCGCAGCATCGCATTGGTCATCGCCCGGATCGGCGTGGTGACCGAGCGGAAAACAAAGCTGGTGGCAATGAGCGTGAACAGGATCGATACACCGGCGACGACGGCAAAGAGCCGTTGCGCCGTGCGCACCCGCGCCAGAGCGATATCGGAATTGGTCTGGGCTGCGGTTCGGCTCGCCTCCAGCGCATCTTTCGCACTGGCAATCAGCGTGCTGTAGTTTTCATTGGCGGAATTGAGCAAAACCGACGCCAGAGTCGGGTCAATCGACACCATCTCGAGCGCATCCAGAACCGCCTGTTCATAGGCTTTGAACGTATCGAGATTCGCCGCGACCACCGGATTGACGATCCCCGCTTCGTTCTCGTCGATCATCTGACGCACTGCGGCGGCCCCCGCCTTGGTCTTGTCAAACTGCTGCGTCAGCGCGTCGCCGCCGATCCCGGCAAACGACCAGCTGATCGTGCGGAACAGCTGCATATGGGTGTCGGTCAACACCGCCTCGGTCCGGTTGAGCAGATCAAGCTCGGGGATCGTTTGCTCAGTCACCTGAGCCAGATCCGCTGCAGTCTGGCGCAGAGAGAAGGTTGCAAGGCCCGCCATCGCCAGCATCGCGATCACGGCGATTGCGACCAGCAGATTACCTTTGAACTGCAAGCTCCGGTTGCGAAGTTTTTCTAGCATATCGCTACTCCGGCTGAAACGTCACACCCCGGCCCGAAAACTCCGGGCCGGGTAAATTTCGGATTACTGGACGTAGATGCCGACGCCGACAAAGTGATCGTCGTCAAGCTTGGTCACATAAGACGATTTCGCCTGCACGGTGTTGGTGGTCGGGTTCGGCCACTGGTAATCGAACCAGCCGCTGCCGTCGGTCTGCACCACCTGGATCATCCCCTTGATGATCTCGACACCGTTCTGGTCTTTCATGCCGCTCAGGTCTTTGCCATTCAGCTGCGGCTTCACGCCATGGATCGTGTTGACCCCTTCCATCGTGTAGGCGAAGACATAGAGATCGCGATCATGGAACATGGTGTTTTCGGGGTCTTGAGCGGCGGCGGTCAGCGCATCGAGCCCGTTTTCCTGATAATAGGCAACGGCGGCATCGACCATGGCTTTGGCTTCATCAGCCGTGCCGTTATCGGCGGCCAGCGCCGCAGTCCCAAAGACCGAGGCAAGGGTCAGCGAGAGAATAGTAACGAGGTTCTTGAGCATGATGCACTCCTGATAAAAAATCCCAGCACACCGTTGCAGTCACCGATGGATATTCCGTTAAACCACCTGCGCATTTTAACTATTCTCTGCCCGCTCCCTCTCGCGCAGCTCCATACCCGGCCGCCCCCCGCCGCCGGTGCGAAGCGGGGAAGTCCTGCCAGATTTCCGGCATAAATCCGATGTTAAGTGTTGCACGCTTAGCGTGTCTCCCGAGGCGGCGTATATCGTGCGGATATGCGCCTCGACTTACGAGTTTGGTAGGAGTATCACCATAGACGAAATGCAGACCACCCTCTGACGTCCGGTATTTTGCGCGACGGATCAGGACTTTCGAGGATGCTGCTCTTCATCACATGGTTGCCAGCCAGAGGACAGAAGAGAACGCAGATGGTGCACAAAAATCACGATATTCCCGCTGAGGTTCATGAAGCCGCGCAAACGGCATGGAACAAGTGGAGCGACAAGATTTCGTCGATCCCGCCGATTGTCGAAACCTCGAAGAGCTTTGAAAACGGGGGCCGCTATGTGAACCCCGATGCTGGCAAGACCCCCGCGCAGATGATGATCGAAAAGATCAAACGGCGGATGAAAGAATATCCGGAATGGTACGAAACCGACCCCGACAAGGTGGCGGTGACGGTCAGCGAACAGCTGGAACGAATCGGCGCGGTGCTCAGCCGCGAGCTGCCGGGCACTGAAGACCCGGTGGAAGTGTGGAAAGTGCCGCTGTCGGTGTTCAACTGGCTGATTGAAAGCGATATTGGCGAGCATTTTCATCACGGTGCGCTCAGCGCCTGGTCGAGCGCCGAGAATTTCAACGCCGCCAATGGCGCCCGGCTCGACAGCGTCCAGCGCGCGAAACTGCGCAAGCGGTTCATGGACGACAGCCCGGTTCTGTTGCGTGCGGTGCTGCAGGAACTGCTGAAAACCGATCTCTGGATCAGTTTTGCCGAGAAATTCGAAGGGCCGGAGCTGAAATATCTGGTGATGCGCGTCCAGCGCCCGGTGGTGGTGAAGGAGAGCTGAGGCCAGAGGCCCGGTTCATCTGCCCGGTTCGCCCATTTGTCTGGCGTGGCTCTCCAATGGCCGCGCCGGGTTTATAGCGTTGATTTAGGCCCCGGCATTATACCCCCGATGTGGCCGTTTCGGCACCGCGCCTGAATTTGCGTGAGGCGCGTGTGATCGCGCTTGCCCGTGCTCTCGGCCCGTGATCTGTCAGAGCCATGACACCTCTGCGCGGCATCCTTCTGAAACTCATCTCGGTCACCAGCTTCATGGTGATGAGTGCCTTGATCAAAGCCACCGAAGGCCGGGTGCCGACCGGCGAGGTGATGTTTTTTCGCTCGCTTTTCGCGCTGCCGGTCATTCTGGGCTGGCTGGCGCTGCGGCGCGAGCTGGCGGTGGGGTTTCGCACCACCCAACCGATGAGCCATTTCTGGCGCGGCTTTATCGGCACCGCCTCGATGGGCATTGGCTTTGCCGCGTTGCAATTGCTGCCGCTGCCGGAAATCACCGCCATCGGCTATGCCACGCCGCTGCTGGTGGTGATCTTTGCCGCGCTGTTTCTGGGCGAAGAGGTGCGCGCCTTCCGGCTGACCACAGTGGCCCTTGGCATGGCCGGGGTGGTGATCGTGCTGGCGCCGCAGCTTTCGTCGATTTCGGGCGATCCGCTCGGGGCGACCAAGGCGCTGGGGGCGCTGTTGATGCTGATCGCGGCCATCACGGCAGCGCTGGCGCAGATCCTGGTGCGCAAGATGGTCGCCACCGAACGCACGGCCACCATCGCGCTTTACTTCACCCTCACCTCGCTCATCCTGAGCCTGCTGACGCTGCCTTTCGCGGCCACCCTGCCCTCGCTGCATGATGCGAGCCTGTTGATGCTGGCGGGGCTGTTTGGCGGGTTTGGGCAGGCTTTTGTGACCTCGGCCTACCGCTTTGCCGATGCCTCGGTGATCGCGCCGTTCGAATACAGCTCGATGCTGCTGGCCATCGGCATCGGCTTTTTCATCTTTGACGAAGTGCCGACGCTGGTCACGATCGGGGGGGCGTCGCTGATCGTGCTGGCGGGCATCCTGATCATCTGGCGCGAGAGCAAGCTGGGGCTGGAGCGCAGTAAGGCCCGCAAGGCGATGACGCCGCAGGGGTAGGAACGCCCCGCCCGGCGGAACGACGGGCGACGCCCCATCCTCCCCCCGGGAGGGCGTATTGTGACGCAGCAATAAGCCAATCAGGCGGGAGATCTGAGCCACAGCGCCCCGACCAACCGCAGCACAACGCCCACCCAGGGTCGGGCGTTGCTCGTTTCTCTTAGCGCAGTTTCAGCGTCGCCATGCCGATCAGGGCGAGGACCAGCGAGATGATCCAGAAGCGGATCACGATCTGCGGTTCGGCCCAGCCGCGCTTTTCGAAATGGTGATGGATCGGGGCCATCAGGAACACCCGTTTGCCGGTGCGCTTGAAATAGAGCACCTGAATGATCACCGAGAGCGCCTCGACCACAAAGAGGCCGCCAATGATCGCCAGCACGATCTCGTGCTTGATCATCACCGCGATCGAGCCGAGCGCGCCGCCAAGGGCCAGCGAGCCGGTATCGCCCATGAACACCGCAGCGGGCGGGGCGTTGTACCACAGAAAGCCAAGCCCGCCACCGATCAGACCGGCGGCAAAAATCAGCAGTTCGCCGGTGCCCGGCACGTAGTGCACATCGAGATATTCGGCATAGTCGACCCGGCCCACCGCATAGGCGATGATACCCAGCGCCCCGGCCGCGATCATCGCGGGCATGATCGCCAGCCCGTCGAGCCCATCGGTCAGGTTCACCGCATTGGCGGCCCCGACGATCACGATCATCGCGAAAGGCAGGAAGAACCAGCCCATATTGACCAGCATGTTCTTGAACACCGGGAAGGCCAGCCGGAAGGCCAGATCATCGGGGTGAAAGCTCGAGGCGAGCCAGACCGCCCCGAGGGCAACAAGCCCCTCCAAGAGCAGCCGCGTGCGCCCCGACAGGCCGGAATAGGCATCGTTGGAGCTGACCTTGCGGTAGTCGTCGGCAAAGCCGATGAGCCCATAGGAGAGCGTCACCCCGAGCACGATCCAGACGAACGGATTATCAAGCCGGGCGCAGAGCAGCGTGGCGGTGGTGACCGCGCCAAGGATCAGCGCGCCGCCCATCGTGGGCGTGCCCGCCTTGGTTTCCAGATGCCCCTGAGGCCCGTCTGCGCGAATGGGCTGACCCTTGCTCTGGCGGCTTTTCAGAAGGTTTATCAATGGCTTACCGAAGATGAAGCCGAAAATCAGCGCGGTGAAAAACGCCGCCCCTGCCCGGAAGGTGATGTAGCGGAACAGGTTGAAAATATCGCCGCCATCGGAGAATTGGGAAAGCCAGTAGAGCATCGCGCGCCTTTCGTTTCAGCCGTCCAGCGGATGGCTCAGTTTTCGCACCGCGTCAACCACAAGGCTGACGTAAGAGCCCTTCGAGCCCTTCACCAGCAGCACGTCGCCCGCATCCACCAGATGATGAATGCGTGCCGCCATATCCGGCGCGGTCTCGGCGAAACAGCCCTGTTTCTCGACCGGCAAACGCTCCCACAGCTCGCGCATCAGCGGGCCGACGCAGTGGATCATGTCGATCTTGGCCAGTTCGGGCCGATCGGCCAGCGCAGCATGCATCGCGCGCTCATCGTCGCCCAGTTCCAGCATGTCGCCCAGCACAGCGATCCGGCGGCCCTTCTCGATCCGCCCGACCCCATCGGCAGGCTGGCAGGCGGCCAGCACTTCCAGCGCCGCCACCATCGAAGTGGGGTTGGCGTTGAAGGCATCGTCGATCAGCGCGAAAGACAGATCCTCGACCGGATCGAGCGTGATGGTCTCGTTGGTGCCGCGCCCGGCGGGGGGCTGCCAAAGGCCGATATCGCAGGCGGCCACGTCAAGATCGGCACCCAGCCGTGCAGAGGCCACCAGCGCGGCCAGCCCATTGAGGGCAAAATGCCGCCCCGGCACTGCGAGTTTGAACAGAACCGGCGCGCCCTCGACCTGCCCGCGCACCACGGTGGCACTGCCGGTCAGGCTGACCTCGTCTGCCCGGGCCATCGCATCCGGCGCGGAGCCAAAGGTCACCAGCACCGCCCCGGCGGCCAGAGCGGCCTGTTCGAGGATCGGCGCGGTGTCGATGTCGTGGTTCACCACCGCCACACCGCCCGGCTCAAGCCCTTCGAAAATCGCGGCTTTTTCGCGCGCAATCGCGGCGGTATCGGTGAAGGCGGCCAGATGGGCGGCGGCGATGGTGGTGATCAGCGCCACATGCGGGCGGGCAAGGCGGGCAAGCGGCGCGATCTCGCCGGGATGGTTCATCCCGATCTCGATCACCGCATAATCGGCATCTTCGGGCAGCCGCGCCAGCGTCAGCGGCACGCCCCAATGGTTGTTGTAGCTCGCCTCTGCGGCATGGGTCTTGCCCTGCCCTTCGAGCATGGTGCGCAGCATTTCCTTGGTCGAGGTCTTGCCGACCGAACCGGTCACCGCCACCACCCGCGCCCGGCTGCGCGCCCGCCCGGCTGCGCCGAGCTGTTCCAGTGCGGCCAGCACATCGGGCACGATCAGCAGCGGCGCTTCGGCGCTCACCCCGTCGGGAATGCGGCTAACCAGCGCCGCACCAGCCCCGGCGGCCAGCGCCTGTGCGACGAAATCATGCCCGTCGCGCATGTCTTTCAAAGCCACGAACAGATCGCCCGGCTGAAGCGTGCGCGTGTCAATCGACACGCCGTTGACGGCCCAATCGCCCTGCAGCTTGCCCCCGGTGGCGGCGGCGGCTTCGGCGGATGTCCAGAGACTCATGCCAACCTGCCTTCCAGAGCGGCCACGGCCACGCTTGCCTGTTCTGCATCGTCGAAGGGCAGCACATCGTCGCCCACCGTCTGGCCGGTTTCATGGCCCTTGCCCGCGATCAGCAAGGCGTCGCCCGGTTCCAGCATATCGACCCCGCGCAGGATCGCCTCGGCGCGGTCGCCCACCTCATAGGCGTCAGGACAACCCGCCAGAACCATGGCGCGGATCGTGGCCGGGTCTTCGGAACGGGGGTTATCGTCGGTCACGATCACCACATCGGCATGTTTCGCCGCCGCTTCGCCCATCAGCGGGCGTTTGGATGTGTCGCGGTCGCCGCCGGCGCCGAACACCACCATGATCCGGCCCATCACATGCGGACGCAGCGCTTGCAGCGCGGTGGCGATGGCATCGGGCGTATGGGCATAATCGACAAAGACCGCCGCGCCGTTCTGCCGTGTGGCGGCAAGCTGCATCCGCCCGCGCACCGTGGTCAGGCGCGGCAGGGCCGAAAACACCGCCGACGGCTCGCTGCCGGTGGCAATCGCCAGACCCGTCGCCATCATCACATTGCTGGATTGAAAGCCGCCGATCAGATCGAGCTGCACCTGAAACGGCTTGCCATGCCAGCGAAAGCGCAACTCCTGCCCGGTGGCGGTGTAACGGTGGCTATCAAGGCAGATCGTGCAGGCATCGTCCTGCCCCACGGTGATCACCTTCTGCCCATGGCCCTCGGCCACTTCGGCCAGAACCCAGCCGCGCGGATCGTCGGTATTGATCACCGCCACGCCCTCTTCGGGCAGCACCTCGGAAAACAACCGCTCCTTGGCGGCGAAATATTCCTCGAAGGTCTCGTGATAATCGAGATGGTCCTGGGTGAAATTGGTGAAAGCAGCGGCCGAGAGGTTGACCCCGTCGAGCCGGTGCTGCGCCAGCCCGTGCGAGCTGGCCTCCATCGCCGCATGGGTGACGCCATGTTCGGCCATCTCGGCCAGCAGCGCATGCAGGGTGATCGGCTCGGGCGTGGTATGCGACGAGGGGGCGGCAAAGGCGCCCTCTACCCCGGTTGTGCCGATATTGACCGCCTCATAACCCAGCAGCGCCCAGATCTGGCGGGTGAAGGTCGCCACCGAGGTTTTGCCATTGGTGCCGGTCACCGCCACCATGACTTCGGGCTGATGGCGATAGAACAGCGACGCCGTATAGGCCAGCGTCAGGCGCGGATCTTCGGCCACGACCAGCCGCACATCGGGATGCTCGGCCAGAACGTCTTCCGCAATCCGCGCGCCTTCGGCATCGGTCAGCACCGCCGCCGCGCCCATGCGCAGGGCAAACTGGATGAATTCACCGCCATGCACCCGGCTGCCCGGCAGGGCGGCAAACAGGTGGCCTTCGCGGGTTTTGCGGCTATCGACCGACAGGCCGGTGATCCGGACATCTCCCCCGCTTCTCGGCGTGAGGCCAAGGGCCGACAGCGTGGTTGCAGGTTCCGGTTCCATTATACTCACCCCGATTAGTTCGTGGTGAGTGATACACCCGTCGGGGTGAGAGGTTCAATCTCGGGCTTGAGGCCCAAGAGCGGCCCGACGCGACGGATCACCTCGGCGGCGACCGGAACGGCGGTCCAGCCTGCGGTGCGGCGCGGTTCGGAACCGGAGGTTTCTTCGGGTTCATCCAGCGTGACCACCAGAACATAGCGCGGATCATTGGCCGGGAAGACGCTGGCGAAGGTGGCGATCACCTTGTCATCGTAATAGCCGCCATGCGGATCGGGCTTGTCGGCGGTGCCGGTTTTGCCCGCCACCTGATAGCCCGGCACTTCACCAAAGCTTGCCGTGCCGCGTGTGACCACCGCGCGCAGCATGGCGCGGGTTTGAGCCGAAGTGGTGGCCGAAACGATGCGCGGCCCGGTTTCAATCGGCCCATCGCGATGCACCAGCGTCGGCACCACCCGGATGCCGCCATTCAGCACCGAGGCGTAAGCGGTAGCGAGGTTGAGCGGCGAGGTCGAGAGGCCGTGACCATAGGAAATCGTCATGGTCGAGAGTTCCGACCAATGCGGCGGCACCAGCGGCTTGGCCCCGGCGGCCTCGACCAGTTCCACCGGCGAGGGCGACATCAGGCCAAGGCTGGCCAGATAGGCCTGTTGGCGCTCGGCGCCGATGTCCTTGGCAATATTTGCAGCCCCGATATTCGAGCTTTCCACGATCACATCGGTGACCGAGAGCGTGTTACCGTAATTGTGGAAGTCGTTGATCCGGAACTTGCCCCAGACCAGCGGGCCTTTGGTGGGAATCATGGTTTCGGGATTGATCAGACCAAGCTCCAGCGCTTGCGACACCGCGAAGACCTTGAAGGTCGAGCCCAGCTCGTAAAGCCCCTGCACCGCACGGTTGAACAGCGGGCTGTCAGAAGCATCGCCCGCAACCAGCGGACGCGGGCGGTCGTTGGGGTCGAAATCCGGCAGGCTGGCCATGGCGATGATCTCGCCATTGCGGGCATCCATCAGCACCGCCGTCGCGCCCTTGGCGTTCATCATCTGCATCCCGCCAGCCAGCACCCGCTCGACCGCCGCCTGTACGGTCAGGTCGATGGTCAGTTGCAGGGGCTGATCGCTTTGCCCGGGATCGCGCAGGCGCTCGTCAAAGGCTTTTTCCACCCCGGCCACGCCGATCACCTCGGCGGCGTTCACGCCTTCGCGACCAAAGCTCGCCCCGCCCAGAATATGCGCGGCAATCGCGCCATTGGGGTAAAGCCGCATTTCACGCGGGCCGAACAGCAGCCCCGGCTCGCCAATGTCGAACACTGCCTGTTCCTGCTCGGGGCTGATTTTCTTCTTCAACCACAGGAACTTGCGCTCGCCGGTGAACCACGACAGCAGACGCGCCTCGTCCAGATCGGGGAAGATCCGGGCCAGCTCATGCGCGGCATGTTGCGGGTCGACCATCAGCGGCGGCTGGGCATAAAGCGCGTGGGTCACCAGATTGGTGGCCAGAATGCGCCCCTGCCGATCAACAATGTCGGCGCGGCTGGCGGCGATCTCTGCCCCGGTATAGGCGGTGCTGGGTTCGGTCGGCTCGGAGGCGGCAATCGTGCCCATCCGCAGCCCGACGGTGACAAATGCGCAGAAGAACAGCGCCGCCATGACCAACAGACGCCCTTCGGCGCGCTGACGAGCCTTGTCGCGCATTTCCTCGTGACGTTGATGCAGGTTTTCGCGCTCGATCAGGTCGGGGTTTTCGCCTTTGGCGCGGGCTTCAAGGATGCGCGCCAGGGGGCGCAGCGGCACACGCGTCATGGGCGGATCTCCCCGGCCACATCAATCGCGCCGTCGATCCCATAGGCCGAGTCGGTGGTGGGATAGGCAATCTGATCGACCCGCCCGAACTGTTCGGGGGCCAGCGGCACAAGGCCCAGACGGTCGTAATTCATCTCGGCCAGATCGCGCAGCCGGTCGGGGCGGTTGAGATAGGCCCATTCGGCCCGCAGCACTGCCAGCTCTTCGCGCTTATCGCCGATGTCGCGCCGCAGCTGTTTCACATGGTTCAGCGCGGCCTGGGTTTCGTAATTCTCACGATAGGCCCAATAGCCCAGCCCGATCACCGCGAGCGTCGAGATCACATAGAGAAAGGTGCGCATCATGCTGAATCACCTCTAAAAATGGGAACGGGAAGGCCAAGCTTCACCCGATCGGCAGGTTGCGCTGGGGCGGTGGTGCGGGTGGCGACGCGCAGCCGCGACGAGCGCGCGCGCGGGTTGATCTCAAGCTCGTCTTCGTCGGGCGCGATGGCCTTTTTCGGGGTCAGCTTGAACCGCGGCTCTTCGACCTCGCGTTCGGGAGCATAACGCGAACCGCCGCCTCCCTCGGACGAGGCCAGTTGCAGATAGCGCTTCACCACCCGGTCTTCGAGCGAATGGAAGGTGACCACGGCGAGTTTCCCGCCCGGCTTCAGCGCCCGTTCGGCAGCCTCAAGCCCGGATGCGAGCTGGCCGAATTCATCATTCACCGCGATGCGGATGGCCTGAAAACTGCGGGTGGCTGGATTGCTCTGCCCGGGCTTCGGACGCGGCAATTGCTTTGCCACGGCTTCGGCCAGTTGCAGGGTGGTTTCAAACGGGGTCTCGGCGCGCAGCCGCACCAGCGCCTTGGCAATCCGCCGCGCCGCACGTTCTTCGCCGTAATAATAAAGGATGTCGGCCAGATCTTCTTCGCTGGCGGTGTTCACCAGATCGGCGGCCGTGGGGCCGGACCGGCTCATCCGCATATCAAGCGGCCCCTCGCGCATGAAGGAAAAGCCACGTTCGGCCTGATCGAGCTGCATCGACGAGACACCAAGATCGAGCACGACCCCATCCACCGGCGCACCGGCATGGGTATCAAGCTCGGAAAAGGTGCCTTCAACCAGTTCCAGCCGGTCGCCATAGGCTTCAGCCCAGGGCGCGGCCATTTCAAACACGCTGGGATCGCGGTCGATGGCGATCACCTTGTCGGCGCCCGCCTCAAGCAGGCCACGGGTGTAACCCCCTGCCCCGAAGGTGCCATCAACCCAGACGCCGGAAACCGGGGCCACTGCCGCCAGAAGCGGGCGCAGCAAAACGGGGATGTGGGGGGCTTTCTCGGGCTTATCTGCGCGTGTGGTCGCCGCCATCACGCGTCTCCATCATGTCCGGGCAGAAGCGTCAGCGGGTCGAAATCGTCTGGCATATCTTCCAGCCAATCTTCCGTGCGCTTCTGTTCAATGTCCTCGTAGGTGCCGGGGTTCCAGATCTGGAACGTATCGCCGGTGGCGATGAAATAGGCTTCGGCTTCAAGGCCGATCTTCTGACGCAGCTTGGCGGGCAGCACCAGACGGCCGGTTTCGTCGACCGAGGTGGGGAAAGACTGGCCGTTGAACAGCCGTTCCAGCATCCGCCGCTCGACCGAGCCACGCTGCATCTTGGCGATCTGAGCATCGACTTCAGCAATCGCCTCCATCGTGTAGCATTCAAGGTATTGGCGGCGATGGTCGCCGTAGACGATCACGAGATTGGGGCTGAGACCTTCAGTCCAGTCCGGGTCGCCGGCTTCGAGCACACGGCGAAACAGGGCCGGGATCGAGACCCTGCCCTTCGTGTCCACCTTGTGGTGGCCTTCGCCTCTGAATACCCGTGCCACTTACGCGGCTCCTTCGTGTCCCTCGTTGACCAGTCTCCGGAACGGAAACGGCGGATCGAGCTAGCTGCCACTGCCCAATCCGCCGCCCTCATCCCATCACTGGGTTCGTCCGATCGCAGTCGCCACCTGGGGGGATGTCTGCTCGCGAGTGCATCGGATCTCTCTTTTCCGAAGAAGCGGGGTGCCTGTATGAAACCTGACTTGGGAGATGTTTCAGGGTCTTAATGCCCTTTACTGTCCCGTTCCTTCGATGTGTTAGGGATGCCATGGGAATTCATGGTAATCAACACCTTTTTTCGGGACACCCCCGCCGGAACGCCCGCAAAAACAGGAATCCAGCCCAACCTGAATGGGGGTGAAATGAGAACAAATATCAGGTGATTGTGTGAGTAGTGGGGGCAGCCACTAGATATAGGGGGTGGAATTTCGGTCTCAATTTTTCCCGCGAATTCCCGAGAAAATTTCACCTCTCCGGAAAAACCGCAGATCCGGCGCAGGTCTTCACCGCGAAACCGGGCGGATTAAACTTTTGATTCGAGATTGAGAGGCGTTTTGCCCATGAATTCCCATGGCCCCGCCCGCGGCGCGTCCCATGAATTCCCAGTGCCATGATTTCCCAGTGTCCCGATTTCCCGGTGCCGCCCCGGTCCTGCCCTCAGCCCCGATAGGCCGCTTCAAGGGCTGCGATGTCGATCCGGGTCATCTCCATCATTGCGGCGGTGGCGCGGCGGGCGCCTTCGGGATCGGGCCCACCCACCGTGGCGGGCAAGGCGCGCGGGATCACCTGCCACGACAGGCCAAAGCGGTCGGTGCACCAGCCGCAACGGCCTTCGGCCCCACCATCGGCAATCAGCGCCGCCCAGAGCGCATCGGTCTCGGCCTGATCTTCAGCGCTGATGCTGATCGAAACGGCGGGGGAAAGCTGATGATATGGCCCGCCATTCATCGCCTGATAGGGCACGCCCGCGAGGTGAAAGAGCACCATGAACGGCTTGCCGCCCGGTGTGCCGCCAATCCGGGCCTCGATGGCCGATCCGGGAATAAGAGAGGTGTAGAGCTCCGCCGCCTCTTCGGCAGTGTCATCGAACCAAAGGCAGGTACGTATATTATTCATGAGATCCTCCGCGCGCTCAGAAAAGGCTACGCGGAGGCTCCTATTCAATCAAGCCCGTGGGCTCAGGCGATGCCGCCCTCGATCAGACCGCGCGCGAGAACCCGGTAGGCCTCGGCCACCGGCCCCTCGCCCAGCGCCACCGGAACCCCGGCATCGCCAGCGGTGCGCACTTCGCGGGCCAGCGGGATTTCACCCAGGAAGGGGATCTGCATCCGCGCCGCCTCGGCCCGCACGCCACCCTCGCCGAAGATATGCTCTTCATGGCCGCAATTCGGGCAGACATAGATCGACATGTTCTCGATCAGCCCCAGAACCGGGACATGGACCTTATTAAACATGTCGATGGCTTTATGCGCGTCGATCAGCGCCACGTCCTGCGGGGTCGAGACCACCAGCGCGCCGGTCATCTTCACCTTTTGCGCCAGCGTCAGCTGCACATCGCCGGTGCCCGGCGGCAGGTCGATGACCAGCACATCCAGATCGCCCCAGTTCACCGAGAACAGGAATTGCTGGATCGTGCCGGTGACCAGCGGCCCGCGCCAGACCACCGCCTGATCGGGATCCATGAACAACCCGATAGAAACCAGCTTCACCCCGTGGGCCAGAACCGGCTCCATGATCTTGCCGTCTTCACTGGTGGGCTTGGCATTGGTGCCCATCATCATTTGCTGCGACGGGCCCAGCACATCGGCATCAAGCAGACCGACCTTGCGCCCCTGCGCGGCCAGCGCCACAGCGAGGTTGGAGCTGACGGTGGATTTGCCCACCCCGCCCTTGCCCGAAGCAATGGCGATTACATGCTTCACGCCCTTGATGGCCAAAGGCCCGGCCTGCGGCTGCGGGTGCTGGCCGATCGACAGTTGCGGCGGCTCTTTGGCCGCCGGTTTCGGCATGGCGTTATGCGCGGTCAGTATAACAGTGACAGCTTTCACCCCCGGCAGCGCCGCCACGGCGGCCTCGGCCTCGGCACGCTGGGCCTCAAGCTGGCCCGCAAGATCGGGGCTGGGCGCTTCTATAAGGAAGCTCACCTTGCCCGCGTCATTCACCATCAACCCGCGAATCATATCGCGCGAAACAAGGTCGCCACCGCCCGGCGCCTTAATTTTCGCAAGTACCTGCTGAATCTCGTCGCGATTCACCGCCATGGCCGGTTCCTTCCTCATATTCGGTCCGTCCTTAATTGGCCGCTCCGCGCCGCTTCGCAAGGGCCAGACACAATCTGCCGCAGAAACGGGCACAATTTCAGAGCCATGCACAGAGCGCAGGCCAAATGTGGAATAGGTCAGGTTTACGTATGCATTTTCTGCATAGCGGCAATACCGAACCGTGCGTTGTGCATTCGCAGCAAAGGGCGCATCTTAGGCTCAACAAGACGAACACAGCGCGACAGAAACAGCGCGAAACAAGTTGAAACCCGGCGCCCGGCATTGGCGCAAGTGAACAGAAAGAGAGAAACTCATGGCCTACGCTTCTGATATCCGCAACGTGCAGAACGGCCTGGTTGTCCGCATCAACAACGTGATGAAAGCCATCGCCGAGGCCCGCGCCCAGCGCAAGGTTTACAACACGACCCTGAACGAACTGAACTCGCTGAGCTACCGCGAACTCTGCGACCTGGGCATCTCCTCCGCTGAGATCCCGTTCATCGCCCGCGAAGCCGCTTACGGCGCCAAATAATAGAACTGGGCATTCCTCTCCTCCTCCCTGGGATGCCCGAGACCTGAGACAAAGCCTCTCCTCCTCCCTGGCTTTGTGGATGGTCACCCCTTCGGACGCTTCTTCCTCCTCCCTGAGGTGTCCGTGACCTGCCGGCGGCTCCCTCTCCTCCTCCCTGGGAGCCGCCGCGCGGGGTCAAGGGAACCAAGATTGCGCGCTCCACCTCCTCCCGGGGCGCTCATAACCCGAAAGGCCTCTCCTCCTCCCTGGCCGGACGGGTTCACCATAGGAGCCTCGGCTCCGACCTAGGTAACCGGCTTCTTCCTCCTCCCTGAGGCCGGGTGCTTGCAGAACGGCGATGCCCACCTCCTCCCGGGCATCGCCGTTTTCTGTTTCTGGGGGGCTTCAAACGCACAGCAAAAGACCGGACGCATGGCCCGGTCTGTGATCTGAATTTCTCGGTGATCGCGATCTCTGAGGTTGAGGCTTCAGCTGCCGCCGCGCAGCTCCTGCTCGATCCCATCCACATAGCGATGGAACAGCGTGGCAAAAGCATCAATCTCGCTGCTCTCCCAGCCTTCGAACACCCGCGCCAGAATGCGCCATTTCGCGGCGGAAAACTCTTGCAGAAACCCATAGGCTTTCGGGGTCATGACCAGCACGGATTTGCGCGCATCATCCTGCGCCGCCTGCCGTTCGACATAGCCGCGCGCAACCAGTTCCGCGACAATGCGCGAGGCGCGCGACGGGTCCACCGACATCCGGTCTGCCACCAGCCCGATGGTGGGCGGCATCGGCGCGCTGCCATCGACGCCACCGGCAATCTGCGCCACCGAAATCAGCCCCTGCAACAGCGCAGGCTCCAGAGTTTCCGACAGGTTCTCCAGCACCTTGCCCTTGAATTCGCCCTTCTCGGCCATCCGCCGCCATTTGAAGGCGCTCAGGTCGAATCGCAAAAGCGCATCCACAGACAATTCGGAAAACCCTTCACTTTCAAGGAGTTCCGGGATGCCGCGATGGATGTTACGGGTTTTACAGGATGGATCTTCAGCGTTGCTCATAGCGTCCCGTCGCATGACTTATGTGCTATTGTCAATTACATGCGCATAACATTTATGTGCTATTGACACATATAATTGCCCCCCGTATTTACCCCCAAAAGAAACGCGCCCGCCGCGACTCGTCGCGCTGCGCCCAGGCTCATACTCCCTGAGGATTTCATGACCAATACACCCGCCTCCCAAGCCGAGAGCGCCACACCGGACGACCCGCACGCGCACCAGGCGCATAACGGCTCGATCCGGACGATCATTTTCTCCATCGGGGCGCTCTTGATGCTCGCCGCCCTCGACCAGACCATCGTGTCCACCGCCCTACCCACCATCGTGTCGGATCTGGGCGGGCTGGATCACCTGTCCTGGGTGGTCACCGCCTATATTCTCGCCTCCACCGTCTCGGCCCCGCTTTATGGCAAGCTGGGCGACCTCTATGGCCGCCGCAATATGGTGTTCATCTCGGTCGGGCTGTTCCTGATCGGCTCGGCGCTGGCCGGGGCGGCCATGTCGATGACCTGGCTCATCGTCAGCCGTGCCATTCAGGGCCTTGGCGGCGGCGGGCTGTTCGTACTGGCGCTGTCGGTGATCGGCGATGTGATCCCGCCGAAGGAACGCGGCAAGACCCAAGGCATTTTCGGCGCCGTCTTCTCGGTCGCCTCGGTGATTGGGCCGATGCTGGGCGGCTGGTTTGTCGAAGCGGCCAGCTGGCACTGGATCTTCTACATCAACCTGCCGATCGGGATTCTGGCGCTGATCGGCTTTGGTGCCGCGTTCAAACCCACCGGACGCCGGGTGAACCACAAGATCGACTGGGGCGGGGCCATTACCCTGTCGCTGGCGCTGGCGGCGCTGACGCTGGCCACAAGCCTTGGCGGGCGCAGCTTTGCCTGGACCTCGCCGGAAATCCTCGGGCTTGGGGCGCTGACACTGGCCTCAACCGCCATGTTCATCTGGTTTGAACAGCGCGCGAACGAGCCGATCCTGCCCTTGGGCCTGTTCAAGCTGAACGTGTTCTGGGTGACCTCGGCCATCGGCTTCATCGCCGGGGCGGCGATGTTCGGCGCGGTCACTTTCCTGCCGGTCTATCTGCAGATCGCCAAGGGTGCGACGCCGACCATCTCGGGCTTCATGCTTCTGCCGATGACGGCGGGGATCATGAGCACTTCGATTGGCGCGGGCCGCTATATGGGGCGCACCGGCAAATACCGGGTGCTGCCGATCATCGGGATGTTCTCGCTGATGGTCGGGATGCTGACGCTCTCGACCATTCAGGCCGACACCCATACCGCGCTGTTCTCGCTGTTTCTCGGCACTGTGGGCTTTGGCATGGGCTTCATCTTCCCGGTGGTCACCACGGCGGTGCAAAACGCCGTCCCGCGCGAATTGCTGGGCACCGCCACCGCCTCGGGGCTGATGTTCCGGCAGATCGGCGGCTCGCTCGGGGTTGCGGCCTTTGGCGCGCTCTTTGCCACGCGCATGGCCGCCGGTATGGCCAGCCCGACCGGAGCCGTTGGCGGGGGCGGTGAAGGTGGCGGCATGGCGATCAGCCCGCAGACGCTGGCCTCGATGCCCGCCGAGATGCGCACCCAGATCGCCGATGCGGTGGTGAATGCGATCCACCCGATCTTCATCATCGCCGCCATTCTGGCGGGGGTCGGCTTGCTCTTTGCCTTCTTTCTGGAAGAAATCGTACTGAAAAACCGCATGGTGCCGCAGGGTGAATAGTCGGGGCGAATAATCGGGGCGAATACCCCGCTCACCTCTGCAAATCCGATCAGGGCAGGCCGAGATGGCCTGCCCTTTTCATCTTGGTCCAAATACTTGGAACCATTCGTCGCCCCCTGCCGCAACCCGTCGTATTACACACCTGCTTGCGCTGCGACGCGGCATAGCCTAGGACACACTCGTCAGGGTCCACCCGGCGCCCCAATGCCATAGGCATCATCAGGGCAACTGCGGCGTGCGTCCCGACCACTGCATCCGACAGGCCGGGGAGATGACCATGCCGGAATTTAAAAAAATCCTGATAGCCAACCGCGGCGAGATCGCCATCCGTATCATGCGGGCTGCGAACGAGCTGGGGAAAAAGACCGTCGCCATTTATGCCGAGGAAGACAAGCTCGGCCTGCACCGCTTCAAGGCTGATGAAGCCTACAAGATCGGTGAAGGTCTGGGGCCGGTCGCCGCCTATCTGTCGATCCCCGAGATCATCCGGGTGGCCAAGGAAAGCGGCGCGGATGCGATCCATCCGGGCTATGGTCTGCTGTCGGAAAACCCCGATTTTGTCGATGCCTGCGATGCTGCCGGGATCACCTTCATCGGCCCGAAAGCCGAAACCATGCGCGCGCTTGGCGACAAGGCCAGCGCCCGGCAGGTGGCCATCGAGGCCGGTGTGCCGGTCATCCCCGCCACCGAGGTGCTGGGCGATGACATGGCGCTGATCGCCAAGGAAGCCGCCGAAGTCGGCTATCCCTTGATGCTGAAAGCCAGCTGGGGCGGCGGCGGGCGCGGGATGCGCCCGATCTATGGCCCCGACGAGCTGTCGGACAAGGTCAAGGAAGGCCGCCGCGAAGCCGAAGCTGCCTTTGGCAATGGCGAAGGCTATCTGGAAAAGATGATCACCCGTGCGCGTCATGTCGAGGTGCAGATCCTCGGCGACACGCAGGGCCAGATCTATCACCTCTGGGAACGCGATTGCTCGGTGCAGCGGCGCAACCAGAAGGTCGTCGAACGCGCCCCTGCCCCCTATCTGAGCGACGAACAGCGCGCCGAGATCTGCGAGCTGGGCCGCAAGATCTGCGCCCATGTCGGCTATACCTGCGCGGGCACCGTCGAATTCCTGATGGATATGGAAACCGAGAAGTTCTACTTCATCGAAGTGAACCCGCGGGTGCAGGTTGAGCATACCGTGACCGAACAGGTCACCGGCATCGACATCGTGCGCGCCCAGATCCTGATCGCCGAGGGCAAGAGCCTTGCCGAGGCCACCGGGGCGGTCAGTCAGGCCGAGGTGCAGCTGAACGGCCATGCGCTGCAATGCCGGATCACCACCGAAGACCCGCAGAACAACTTCATCCCCGATTACGGCCGGATCACCGCCTATCGCACCGCCACCGGCATGGGCATTCGCCTCGATGGCGGCACCGCCTATGCGGGCTCGGTTGTGACGCGGTTCTACGACAGCCTGCTGGTCAAGGTCACGGCCCATGGCCAGACCCCGGAACAAGCGATTGCGCGGATGGACCGGGCGCTGCGCGAATTCCGTATTCGCGGCGTCTCGACCAACATCGCCTTTGTCGAGAACCTGCTGAGGCACCCGACCTTCCTCGATTACAGCTACACGACCCGGTTCATCGACGAAACGCCCGAGCTTTTCACCTTTGAAAAGCGGCGCGACCGCGCCACGCGGCTTCTGACCTATATCGCCGACATCACCGTGAACGGGCATCCGGAAACCGCTGGCCGTCCGCTGCCGCAAAGCGATCTGAAGCCGCCGCGTTGCCCCGGTGTGAAAACCGACACGCCGCAGCCGGGTACCAAGCAATTGCTCGATGCCGAAGGGCCGAAAGCCGTTGCCGACTGGATGAAAGCGCAAAAGCAGGTGTTGATCACCGACACCACGATGCGCGACGCCCACCAGTCGCTTCTGGCAACGCGGATGCGCTCGATCGACATGATCCGCATTGCGCCCGCCTATGCCGCCAACCTGCCCCAGCTTTTCTCGATGGAGATGTGGGGCGGCGCGACCTTCGACGTGGCTTACCGGTTCTTGCAGGAATGCCCCTGGCAGCGCCTGCGCGACATCCGCGAAAAGCTGCCCAACGTGATGACGCAGATGCTGCTGCGTGCCTCCAACGGCGTCGGCTACACCAACTATCCCGATAACGTGGTGCAGGGCTTTGTGAAGCAGGCCGCCGAAAGCGGGATGGACGTGTTCCGCGTATTCGACAGCCTGAACTGGGTCGAGAACATGCGCGTGGCGATGGATGCGGTGATCGACGCGGGCAAGGTCTGCGAAGCCGCGATCTGCTATACCGGCGACATCCTCGACCCCGACCGTGCCAAATACGACCTGAAATACTATGTCGGCATGGCGAAAGAGCTGGAAGCGGCAGGCGCCCATGTGCTTGGCGTGAAAGACATGGCGGGGCTTCTGAAACCCGCCGCCGCCAAAGCGCTGTTCACCGCGCTGAAAGAAGAGATCGACATTCCGATCCACTTCCACACCCATGACACATCGGGCATTTCCGCCGCCAGCGTTCTGGCCGCGGTCGATGCCGGGGTCGATGCGGTGGATGCGGCGATGGATGCCTTCTCGGGCTCGACCTCGCAGCCCTGCCTTGGCTCGATTGTCTCGGCGCTGGCCCATACCGAGCGCGATCCGGGCCTCGACATGGGCGCGATCCGCGAAATCTCCAACTACTGGGAAGCGGTGCGCGGCCAATATGCGGCCTTCGAAGCCGGGCTGGAAGCACCCGCTTCGGAAGTCTACCTGCACGAAATGCCCGGCGGGCAATTCACCAACCTCAAGGCGCAGGCGCGCTCGCTGGGGCTGGAGGAACGCTGGCATGAAGTGGCGCAGGCCTATGCCGATGTGAACCAGATGTTCGGCGACATCGTGAAGGTGACGCCGTCGTCCAAAGTGGTGGGCGATATGGCGCTGATGATGGTCAGCCAGCACCTGACCCGCGCCGAGGTGGAAGACCCGAACACCGAAGTCAGCTTCCCCGATTCCGTCGTCGACATGCTGCGCGGCAATCTGGGCCAGCCGCCGAACGGCTTCCCGGAAGGGATCGTGGCGAAGGTGCTGAAGGGCGAAAAGCCCGACACCTCGCGCCCCGGCGCGCATCTGGCCCCGGTCGATCATGAAGCGGTCCGCGCTGAAGCCAGCGAAAAGCTCGGCGTGGCCCTCGATGACGAGGATCTCAACGGCTACCTGATGTATCCCAAAGTGTTCTCGGACTACACCGAGCGGCACAAGCTCTACGGCCCGGTGCGCACCCTGCCCACTCTGGCCTTCTTCTACGGGATGCAGCCGGGCGACGAGATCACCGCCGAGATCGGCCCGGGCAAAACGCTGGAAATCCGCTGCGTGGCTCTGGGCGAGACCAACGAGGAAGGCGAGGCCAAGGTGTTCTTCGAACTCAATGGTCAGCCCCGCACCGTGCGCATCCCCAACCGCAAGGTGGCCGCGACCAAGGCGGCGCATCCCAAGGCCGACATCGCCAACCCCAACCATCTGGGCGCACCGATGCCCGGCGTGGTCTCGACCATCGGGGTGCAGGCAGGCCAGAAGGTGCATAAGGGCGACCTCCTCTTGACCATCGAAGCGATGAAGATGGAAACCGGCATCCACGCCGAGCGCGACGCGGTGGTAAAAGCCCTGCACGTGACCCCGGGCAGCCAGATCGACGCCAAGGATCTGCTGATCGAGTTCGAGTAAACGGCCTAAAAGGCGGAAAAGAAAACGCGCCCCACGGGGCGCGTTTTGCGTTTCAGTTGAACAGTTTGCCGCTTAACTCGCCGCGCAAGCCCGGCTCAGCATCTCTTCGAAGGCCGAGAAGATCTGGCTTGTGTGCTTGGCCTTGTAGCGAAGGCTCGGGTCGCTATCCATGTCGTGCACGATCAGCGAATTGTCCGCTTCGAACACCACCAGCCGCCCGTCTTTGTCTTCCGAGCAATCGATGCCGAAATAGTCGAGACCGAAGTTCTCGATCAGCGCATTGAAGGCGCCCTCGTGGCGTTTGCCGAAGCCCATCTCGAACCCTTCCAGAAAGGCCGCCTCTTCATGGCATTTGGCCTCTGACAGCTGCATATTGGCGTTCATGTACCAGACGTCCCACTGCTCGGCGATGGCGAGGTGGCAGGGATAGGCTTTGCCGTCGATGAACATGATCCGGTATTTGCGAAACCGCCCGTCATGCTCCGACGCATAGTCGATATATTCGCTGAGATAGAAGGCCGGGTTATCGTGGCGGCGCAGATAAGAGGCCAGATCGCTGGCCGAGCTGAGCTTTTCCAGCCCATGCCCCGCATGCGAGCCAACCGGGCGGATCACACACGGGAAAGTCTCGCAGCCCGCAAAAAGCGGCTCAGCCGCGCCGCAGGTCAACGCCTGCACCAGTGCGGCGCGGTCCAGCTCGGTGGTTTCGGCCAGTCGCAGCCCGTCCATCTTTGGCAGACTGGGCTTCAGCGCCACCCGCCCGAGCTTGGTCGGGGCGCCATGGGCGTTGAACACCGTCTTGCCCGTGCGCCGGGTCAGATCCTGCACCAGCGCATGAAACGCCTCAGCCTCGGCCGCATCGGCGGGGGCGGCACAGAAGGCCACATCATGCTCGGGCAGCTCAATCGCCCCCTGCGCCGAGGCACCGGGGCGCAGATAGAGGGTCATGATCTCGAACTCATCGCTCCGGAGGAGAAATTCAATCGGGGTATTGCCGCCAATATCGGTGGGCAGGGCAAAGACCAGAAGCGTTTTCTTGCCCTTCTTGCCGCGATCGGTGCGGAACAGGGTGCAGGTTTCAAACGCCTTCGCCTGCCAGACCAAGCCCTGTTCGCGGTCGCCATAAAGCTGGTCGATGATCGCGAGGTCCATGAGCGCACCGGCGCGCTGCTCGCCTTCGATACAGTTTTGCATGAGGTAAGATCGCAGCGGGTGTAGATCCACGCCCTGCATTGCCAGGCTCGCCAATTGGGCGACCCCTACGATGTTTTGCGGTTCCATTCTGGCTCCTATTTTGAACGGGGCCAGAGTTTCAGATCGTCGTTAAAATAGCGTTGTCGCGGGCAGGTGGTTCCGCCAGATCCGCCGAAATAATTTGCAAAAAATTCGTTAACCCAAAGGGTTACAGCATATCGCGGGGCAGCTTGCCCCGTGGCAGCTTCCCAAAGGGGGCTGTCTGCCCCCTCGCCCTTTGGGCTCACCCCCGAAGGTATTTCGGGACCAAAGACAAAAGCACCCCCCGCACGAGGGTACGGGGGGCGTCTTCGGTCACGGTCATCGGCTCCTCAGCCTGTACCGCTCACAACACTTAGCACATCGTGGTTAACAAACTCTTGCGTCTTTGGTCTGCAAATACCTCGGGAGAGCGCGAGAGGGCTGGCCCTCTCGCCCCGCCGATCCGTACCCATCACTTCCGATAGGCGCGCAGGTAATGGCGTTCGAACAGGCGTTTGGCCCAGTGCATCAGCTTCATCTCCGGCAGGAAGATCGTGAAGCGGGTGTTGCGGAACACCAGAATGCCCTTCTCGATCGTGTCGATGATGCAGACCAGTTCGGATTTGAAATCGTGGCTCGGGGCGCGGCCCGCGATTTCGTCGAGGATGTTCTTCACCGCCGCCACGGCCTGCAAATCGGCCTGATGCGCCTGTTTCGCCAGCCAGTCGGGGCCGGGATAAGAGCCGGTATCGCCAACCACATAGCTGCCCTTCCAACCATCGACCTGACATTTCGCATTGGACTGGATAAAGCCGCCTTCCGAGCGCGGCAGTTCGGTATTGTCGAGCCAGAGCGGCCCGGTGAGGCCCGGCATGAACAGGGTGAGGTCGGTGGCGATTTCCTCGCGCTCGGTGATCACCTTATCGGCTTCGATCTTTTTCGGCTTGGCGCCGATATGGATGGCGATGTTGCGCTTTTTCATCTGCGCCAGCAGCCCGTCCACCGCGCTTTCGCCCAGACGGTTGCCGGGGCGCGCGGCGCCGTTGAAGAAGACGAGGTTGAACTTGTCGCGCCGCCCCTGCTTGCGCAAAAGCGCGTCGATGCCAAAGAGGAACTCGAACATCGGCCCGCCGCGCACCGCTTTCGGCTCTTTCTCGTTGGTGCCGAAGCCCACCGCGATGGTGCCGCCTTCCATCTCGTTCAGCCGGTCATGGATGAGCTGCCCCATCGCCGGGCCTTCGCAGGGGATGATGGCGTTTTCGGCCAGACCGGGGAGCTTTTTGATATAGCGCCCGCCGGTGGCGATGATCAGGTAATCGTTCACCATCTCTTCGCCGCTTTCCAGCACCACCTTGCGGCCGTTCTCCAGCAGATTGGCCACCCTTCCCTGATGCCAGACCACGCTTTCGCGGGCGAAGAATTTCTCCAGATTCACGTCGATATCGGCAGCGTCGCGGATGCCCGAGGGCATCCAGATCAGGCTGGGCAGATAGGTCAGGTGGTCATTCGGCGAAACCACGGTGATTTGCGCGTCCACGCGCGATTTGCGGATCTCGCGCACGGCGGTGAGGGCACCAAAACCGCTGCCGAGGATCATGATATGGGTCATCGGGTCATTCCTGTTGCAGACGCATTCCTGTGTCTGAATATGTTGCGTTGGGGCCGATTTAAGCATGCGTGGCGAAATTGCAAGGCGACAGGTTGACCCGTTGAGGCCGTCCCGGCAATCTGGCCCCAGAGCAGAGGAGAGAGCCATGATCCCGCGCCCGGTCCGCCGTATCGCCCTCACGCTGGCTGCCAGCCTGGCCTTTGCCCTGCCCGGGCTGGCGCAGGATCAGGCTGCCGAGGCGCCATCTGATCAGGTCGTCCAGGTCGATACCAGCGATGCCGCGATGAGCGCCGCCATCGCCGAGGCCAAAAGCTGGTTGCCGAATGTCTTTGCCATCGCCATCGGCCCCGACGGGACCGGCCACCCGGCGCTGTCGTTGAAAGTAGCGTTTCCGGTGGCGACGGATAAGGCCGATACAGAGGTGATCTGGGTGGGCGAGATCAAGCGGACCTCCGACGGGTTTCAGGGTAGCCTGCAAAACCAGCCCGCTTATGTGCCCGAGCTCAATGCGGGGGATGTGGTGTCGTTCAGCGAAGACATGATTGCCGATTGGGGCATCGTCTCGACCGATGCCCGGCTTTTTGGCCATTTCACCACGCGGCTGTTGATCGGCGGCCTGCCGGAAGACGAGGCCGAGAAGGTGCGCGCGCTTCTGTCCGACGATCCCGTCCCCGCCTCATGGCGCTAGGCGTTAGGCGTTAGGCGTTAGGCGTTAGGCGCGGTCCCGCCAGCGCCGCCACAGGCCCCATGCAAGGCCGATCAGCAGCAGAACCATCAACAGGGTGTCGCCCGCGCTTTTCAGCTGCGTCCAGTGGCTGGCAGTGGCGACCATCTCGTCGGTCAGCCCCTCGGCCCCGGCGCGCAGCATCGCCGCGATGGCGGCGTTTTCCAGCTCGTCGCAAAGCGACACCACCAGCGCGATCAGCCCGAGCGGGGCGGCAAGGCGTGCGGGATAGAGCCGGAAGAAGGCGAGGATCAGCACCACCGCTTTCAGCATCGGAAAGGCGGTATCGAGCCCCTGCTGCACTGTAAGGTAGAAACCCTGCCCCTCGGCCCCCAACGCCGCAATCAGCGCCGTGGCGGAGGCGAGATCGTAGCCGGTCGGGCGCAGGTCGAACATCGCCGCCCCGCCCGCCAGCGCTGCGAGATGCGGCAGCGACCAGAGCAGCATCACCAGATAGATGGCCAGCATCGCCGCCAGCACGAGCCAGAGCAGCGGGGTTTTCCAGCCGGTGTTTCGGGTGAGGACAAGCTCGGCCAGTGCCAGATTGGGCAGCCAGCAGAGCCAGCCGAGAATGACGATGGCGGTGGGGTAGTCGAGGCCGAAGCCTGCCATCAGCACCGGCATTTCCAGCCGTAGGGTGACGGCGGCGAAGGTGAGCGCGAAAGAGCGGATCATCCAGCGCCGGTGCAGGTCAAAGCGGCGGGCGCGGGCATGGAACACGGCAATGGCGGTGGTGCCCAGCCAACCCAGCGCCAGCAGCCCGAAGCCAACCTGCGCGGCGGGGCCACCATTGGCGGTGGGCAGCATCCCCAGCGCCCCCAGCCCGCCAATCAGGATCGCCAGCGCATAGGCCCGCCCCATCCAGCGATGCAGGCCCGGACGGCGTGCTCTGAGCCGCGGCATGAGCTGGAAGGTCGCAATCGCCAGCGCCACCGGCGCGGCCGAGATATGCGCCAGAAAGGCCAGCCGTGCCCCGTCGATATGGCCCACCATCTCCGGAAAGGCCGGGTGCAGCCCCAGCGCCAGAAAGCGATAGGACATGAGCGCGATGGCAAGGCTCACGAATGCGGAGAGGAACAGGGAGATTGGGCGGGTCATATCGGGCTCCGGACAACTAGACAGTGTCAAGTTATCGGATTCCTTGACACTGTCAAGCTGACGGCTATTTTTCCGTCATGACCGAGAGCAACCGCCCCCACCATCACGGAAATCTTCGCGCCGCGCTGATCAAAGCGGGGATCGAGCTGATCGAGGAAGGCGGGCCGGAGGCGCTGTCGATTCGTAAAGTGGCGGCGCGTGCCGGGGTCAGCCATGCCGCCCCTGCGCATCACTTCCCCAACCTCACGGCGCTGCGCACCGCCATTGCCACAGAAGGGCATGGGATCTTCGCCGCCACCATGGAGGCCGCCCTCGCCGAGGCCCCTGACGGGCCGAAAGAGGCGCTGGTGGCCATCGGCCTTGGCTATCTGCGCTTTGCCCGCGCCCATCCCGGCTTGTTTCACATCATGTTCGGCGGGATGGAGCTTAACCAGACCGATCCCGACTTTCTGGCGGCGGGGGCGCAGTCTTACGGCGTGCTCGCCCGCGTTTGCGCCCCGGTGGCCCATGGTCCGGCAGGGCCGACTGGCACCGAAATGCTGATCTGGTCACTGGCCCACGGCTTTGCCTCGCTCATGGTGAATCACAAGGCCGACTTCTACGACGAAGCCAGCGCCGAAGCGCTTTATCGCGCCATCCTTCCCGACCTTCCCTTTGCCAACGAACAGGACTGACCATGCTGACCATCACCCCGATCTATGCGGGCCTCGCCGCGATTTTGTTTGCGGTCCTCTCGTTCCGCGTCAGCGTTTTGCGCTTTCGCCTCCGCGTGAGCTATGGCGACGGGCATGACAAACAGCTCGGCAAGGCGATCCGGCTGCAGGGCAACGCAGCGGAATACCTGCCGATCGGGTTGATTCTGGTGGCGCTGGCCGAGCTGACCCATAGCCCCGCCTGGGTGGTGCATGGGCTGGGCCTGATGCTGCTGATCGGCCGGGGGCTTTATATCTATGGCTATGGCCGCACCCCGATGGTGCTCAAGGCCCGTCAGGCGGGCATGCTGACCACCTATGCGATGATCGCCCTTGGCGGTGCCTATCTGCTGGCAAAGTCTTTCTTCTAAGGCCGATCAGCGCGTGGGAAATTTTTTCTGCTTAACGCGCATTTTCCTCTTGCGGCCCCCCCGCCGGATTTCATACATCCTGCCTCACCCAAGGATGCGGGCGTAGCTCAGGGGTAGAGCATAACCTTGCCAAGGTTAGGGTCGTGAGTTCGAATCTCATCGCCCGCTCCAATTTCCCTCCTTTCGGAGAGGACGATGAAAGACCGGCTTCGTGCCGGTCTTTTTCGTTTCAGGGCGTTGATTTTATTGGACTTCCGCCCCCTCTTCCCCACCATGCAAATGCCCCCCAATTTTCCGCTTGCAGCCCATCGTCGGATTGCCTAAAAGCTGCCTCACCCAAGGACGCGGGCGTAGCTCAGGGGTAGAGCATAACCTTGCCAAGGTTAGGGTCGTGAGTTCGAATCTCATCGCCCGCTCCAATGGGTCCTCTCTTGAAGAGGCAGATAAAAGACCGGCTTCGTGCCGGTCTTTGTCGTTTCAGGACCTTGATTTCATTCCACATGACCGCGCCGCCCGACACCCCACCTGCCCCGGCCCAAACGAAAACGCCGGGCACTGGGCCCGGCGTCGTCTTGGTATGTTCTGGCGCTCAGCGCTGTTCGCCGGAATGGATCACCGCATCGTCGTCGCTGTAGAGCAGTTCGACCAGATCGGCGCGGTGGCTGCGCACCGCGCGCTGGTTGACCGAGCCCTTATCGGTGACCTCGCCGCGATCCATGCTCAGCGGTTCATCCAGCACCAGCACCCGCGGCACCCTGAGCGACGAGCCGGTGGCATGGGCATTATAGGCCGCCAGACGCCGGGCAATCTCGGCCCGGATGGTGGGATGACCAAACAGCCCTTCGTCGTTCATACCGCCGGAGCCCAGCACCATCTTTTCGGCGGCCGGGCGGAACGGCACCAGGAGGGCGCCAAGCTGTTCACGCCCCTCGCCCACGATCACCGCGTCACGGGCCAGACCGCCCAGCGCATCGGTGAGCTTGGCCCGCAGCGCCCCGACCGAAACCCAGGTGCCGGTGGACATCTTGAAGTTCTCGGCCACGCGGCCATCGAAGAAGAAGCCTTTGGCGGGGTCTTCCTGATCGGCAAAGCGCAGCGCGTCGCCGAGGCAATAGAAGCCTTCTTCGTCAAAGGCTTCCTTGGTCAGCTTCTCATCGCGCCAATAGCCGGGCGTCACGTTCGGCCCTTTCACCCGGGCTTCCCATTTGCCGTCATTCGGCACCAGTTTCAGGGTCATCCCCTTGGCCGGAATGCCGATATTGCCGGGCTGATCGCTGACCCGCGTATTGAACAGCGCAAAGGGCGTGGTTTCGGTAGCGCCAAGCCCGGTGGACAGGAAGATATATTCGCCGGTGGTCGCAACCGCATAGCGTTCCAGATCTTCCCAGGTATGCTTGGCCATCGCCGCGCCCGCATACATCAGGAGCTTCACCTTGCTGAAAAAGCTCTTGGCCAGCTCGGGATCTTCTTCCATCGCCTCAATCAGCATTTCGTAGCCCGAGGGCACGTTGAAATACCAGGTCGGCGAAACCTCTTTCAGGTTGCGGATGGTCACCGGCATGTCGCGCGGGCTGGGCTTGCCGCCGTCGATATAGAAGGTGCCACCATTATAGATGGCCATGTTGAACACCTTGTTGCCGGAAGCGACGTGGTTCCACGGCGCCCAGTCAAGCAGCACCGGCGGCTCTTCGGCAAAGAAGCGGTAGCAATCGCGCACCATCGCCATGTTGGAGCAGAGCATCCGCTGGGTTTGCACCACGGCTTTCGGGTTGCCGGTGGTGCCGGAGGTGAACATGAATTTTGCCACGGTATCGGGTCCAATGGCGGCATTGGCCTTGTCGACGGCCTCGGTGGGCACAGTCGCCAGCAGCTCTTCCCAGCTTTCCTCGGCGCCATGGCCGGTCACGCCGATATGCGGCAGCTCGGAAAACACCGCGCCCATCGCGCCCGCAAACTGGTCGAGGTTCTCGGCAAACACCGCGCCCGGGGTGATCTGCGCCTTGATCGCGCGCAGCTTTTCGAAATCTTCCGACATCAGCGAATAGGCCGGGGCCAGCGCCGCCGAAGGCACGCCGACATATTGCGCGCCCAGCGCCATCAGCGCGTGGGCAATCGAGTTGCCCGAGAGGATCAACAGCGGCTTGTCGGTGGACAGGCCAAGATTGAGCAGCTCCTGCCCGATGGCGCGGATCTTCTCGCGCATCTCGCCATAGGTGACCTTGATCCAGTCGCCACCGCCCGGCGCGCGCTCGGCCATCCAGACCTGATCGGGGGTCTCGCGGGCCCAATGCTCGATTCGGTCCGACAGACGGTCAGGATAGGCCGGCAACTCGCCAGTCTGGCGCACCAGAACAGACCCGTCTGCGCGGGTCTCCCATTCTACTTCGCCATCCCACAATTCCACCGCACGCATTTGAGAATTCGACATTTTTCCTCCCATAGGTCCAACGGCGCGGCAGGCCCGATGGCAATCGGGCTGGATTTCGCGCGCCTTCCGACTCTTTTCTCGAAAATAGTTTACATGGAAACTATTTCTTAGGATAGTAGTTTCTGACACGGGCAGCCGGACGAATCCCGGCCCACCGACCCAATGCACAGAAAGAACGGCCGAACCGATGAAATACATGACTTACGAACTCCGCGGGGATGTGGCGCTGTTGGGGCTGAACCGCCCGGAAAAGCGCAACGCGATCTCTGATGCTTTCGTCGAAGAGCTGGCCACGCTGGTGCGCCGCGCCGAAGACGAAGCCAAGGCGGCGGTGATCTTTGGCAACGGCCCGCATTTCTGCGCCGGTCTCGATCTGGCCGAGCATGTGAAGAAAACCCCGTTCGAGGGCGTGCATGGTTCGCGCCGCTGGCATGAGGTCTTCGGCTGGATCCAGAAGGGCAAACTGCCGTGGTTTGCCGCCCTGCATGGCGCCGTGGTCGGCGGCGGGCTGGAACTGGCGAGCTCGGTTCACGTGCGGGTGGCCGATTCCACCGCGTTTTTCGCCCTGCCCGAAGGCCAGCGCGGCATTTTCGTCGGCGGCGGTGCCTCGGTGCGTTCGGCGCGCCTCATGGGGCTGGCCCGGATGACCGACATGATGCTCACCGGTCGCTCAGTGGATGTGAACAAAGCCGAGAGCTGGAACCTCGTGCAATATGTGGTCGAGGAAGGCACCGCGCTGGAGCGCGCCATCGCACTGGCCGAACAGGCCGCCACCAATGCCCCGATTTCCAACTACGCGATCATCAACGCCCTGCCCCGCATTCAGGATATGGCTTCGGATGACGGGCTGTTCGTGGAAAGCTTCATTGCCTCTTTCACCGCCACCAGCCCGGAAGCTGAAGAGCGTCTGAACGCGTTTTTGCAAAAGAAAGTGGGCAAGGTCGCGCGTCCGGAGCAGTCTGAATGACCAGAACGCTGGCAGACGTGCTGGAAGAAGAACGGGTTGAGCTGGGCGAGATCACCTCGTCGCTCGGCTTTCTTCTGCGCGTCGCCCAGCTTCAGGCTTTTGATGCCTTTTTCACCACCCTTGCCGTCGACGGGCTGAAGCCCGGCGAATATACCGCGCTCTGGGTGATCGGGCTCAATCCCGGCCTGCGTCAGGGCAGCATCGCGCGCACCCTGTCGATCAAGCCCGCCCATATGACCAAACTTGTGCAACGCATGGTCGATGCAGGCTATGTATTGCGCAAGATCCCGGAAAATGACCGCCGCTCGGTCCGGCTGGAGCTGACAGCGGCGGGGCATGACTTTGTAGAGAAAAACCGTGGGGCCTTTCTGAGCCTGCACGGCGTCGAGCGGGCCAGACTGTCGCCCGCCGAGGCCGATCAGCTCGTCGCCCTGCTGCGCCGCCTTGTCGGGCTGGAGGAGAAGAACATATGAGCATGAACATCGACGATCTGGTCGCCATCGACTTTCACACCCATGCCGAAGAGCCGTGCAACTGCCACCGCGATGACGGCTACAACGAGTTTCAGGCCGGGATGGCGAAGTATTTCCGCAATCCCGCCGGGGCCGATGGGATGTTGCCCACTGTGCCGGAAACCGCCGCCTATTACCGCGAGCGCAAGATCGCTGCAGTGATCTTTGGCGTCGATGCCGAGCGCGAAACCGGGTTCTATCGTCATTCGAACGAAGAGATCGCCCGCCATGCGGCGGAGAACAGCGATATCCTGATCCCCTTCGCCTCGATCGATCCGGCCAAGGGCAAGATGGGCGCGCGCGAGGCACGGCGTCTGGTGCGCGAGTTCGGGGTGAAGGGCTTCAAGTTCCACCCGACCATGCAGGGCTTTTTCCCGAACGACCGGATGGCCTACACGCTTTACGAAGCGATTGCCGAAGAAGGCGCGATTGCGCTGTTCCATACCGGGCAAACCGGCGTTGGCTCGGGCATGCGCGGCGGCATGGGGATGCGGCTAAAATATTCCAACCCGATGCATCTCGACGATGTGGCGGTGGATTTCCCCGATATGCCCATCGTCATGGCGCATCCCTCGTTCCCGTGGACCGAGGAAGGGCTTTCGGTCGCCACCCACAAGCCCAATGTCTATATCGACATGTCCGGCTGGAGCCCGAAATACTTCCCGCAAACCTTCATTCACTACGCCAATACCCTTCTGAAAAAGAAGATGCTGTTCGGCTCCGACTGGCCCGCGATCACGCCGGACCGCTGGCTGAAGGATTTCGAAGCCGCGCCCTTCAAGGACGAGGTGCGCCCGCTGATCTTGAAGGAAAATGCCAAGCGGCTCTTGAAGCTCTGAACGGCCGTTTCAGCCCATCCCGCCCAGCCATGCGACGATGGCTGGGCCGCTGAAAATACCGCTGGCGTCCAAATGCGACATCCAGATTCGCGTGAAATTGACCTGATGCAGGCCGTTCCACCCGAATAGCGGCGTCGAAAATCGACTATTTCGCGGTCAAAAATCGACAGCATATCCCAGCAGCGACACGACCATGACCGGGGCAACTGCACATGGTTTCTCTGCACGGACATGCCACGCCATTAACCCCTTTCTATAAAGGGCACCCGGGACATGTGCAGACCGCCCCGGGATCCATTCCCGGTCATCTTTGTCGGTCGAAAACACCCTGCCCACCGCCCTCATATCGGGAAAATCCTGCCGCTCCCTCACGGCCCCAGAGGGGCTAAATGGTTTGCATCATTGAATGATCTCGTTACGCTTGCAGGACGGGGCGTGAATACACGCGCCCGTCCACGCAAAAGGCGCGGGCATATTGCCGTATTTGGGGGGCAAAAACGACCTGCGCGCGAGAGGGAGAGAAGACGTGTTTCAACGGATCATGGTACCTGTCGATCTGGCGCATATGAAAAGACTGGGCCGCGCGCTCACCTGCGCCGCCGATCTTGCAAAGCACTACAATGTGCCCATCACCTATGTCGGCATAACCTCCACCGCCCCCACCACGCTCGCCCATAATCCCGAAGAGTTCCGCACCAAGCTGCAGGCCTTCGTACAAGGCGAGATCGACAAGCATGGGATCGAGGCGACCGCCCATATGGCCATTGCGCTCGATCCGGTTGTTGAGGTGGACGATGCGCTGCTGCGGGCGGTCACCGATGTAGACGCGGATCTTGTCGTCATGGCCAGCCATGTGCCGGATGCGATCGACTATATCTGGCCGTCCAACGGCGGAAAACTGGCAGAGCATGCAGCCTGCTCGGTCATGGTGGTGCGCCCCTGAGGGCGCATTGAAACAACAAACAAACAGGACATGGGAGGTCAAAAATGACCGACGAAACCGCCGATCAGGGAATACCGTCGCCCGAAGGCGCGGCCCACATCATTGATACCGAGTATGAGCTCGGTCAGGACAATATCGAATCCCAGATCGGGCCGTTCGGCTTTGATATTCACAACCCGGTCTTTCTGATCTCCGGGGTCTCTGTCGTTCTTTTCGTGCTCTACGCGCTGATCCTGCCGGGTCAGGCGGCAGAGTTCTTTGGCTGGCTGCGGCCCGCCCTGACCTCGACCTTTGACTGGTTCTTCCTGTCGGCGGCCAATATCTTCGTGATCTTCTGTCTGGCCCTGATCGTCAGCCCCTGGGGCAAGGTTCGGCTGGGCGGCTCTGAAGCGGTGCCGGATTACACCTATATCGGCTGGTTCTCGATGCTGTTCGCCGCCGGTATGGGCATCGGGCTGATGTTCTTCGGGGTGCTGGAGCCTGTCTACCACATGGCGATTTCCGAGCCTCTGGGCGTGCCCAGTCCGTTTGCCGCAGATGGCAGCATCATCCCGGAGAATGTTGAGGCGGCCAAACGCATGGGGCTTGCCGCAACCTCCTATCACTGGGCGCTGCACCCCTGGGCGATCTATGCCGTGGTGGCTCTGGCGCTGGCGCTGTTTTCCTACAACAAGGGTCTGCCTCTGACGATCCGCTCGGCCTTCTACCCGATCTTCGGCGAACGGGTCTGGGGCTGGACGGGCCATATCGTGGATATTCTGGCGGTGTTCGCAACGCTCTTTGGTCTGGCAACCTCGCTGGGCTTCGGGGCGCAGCAGGCCAATGCCGGGCTGCATCATATCTATGGCATCCCCAACAGCATCACGGTTCAGGTGTTCCTGATCGTCGGCATCACCGCGATCGCACTATTCTCGGTGCTGCGCGGGCTGGAAAGCGGCGTAAAGATGCTGTCGGAAATCAACATGGCCATCGCCGCCGTGCTTCTGCTCTTCGTGCTCTTTGCCGCCGGGGCGAGCACGATCCTGTCGGACTTCGGAGCGGGTCTGGTGGAATATGCCAAACAAGTGGTGCCGCTTTCCAACCCGTTCGGACGCACCGATCTGGGCTATATGGATGGCTGGACGGCCTTCTACTGGGCCTGGTGGGTGAGCTGGTCGCCGTTTGTCGGGATGTTCATCGCCCGGGTCAGCCGTGGGCGGACCGTGCGCGAATTCCTGATCAGCGTGCTGATCATTCCGTCGCTCGTGTGTTTGCTGTGGATGGCTGTCTTTGGTGGCGCTGCGATCAATGATGTGCTGACCAATCCCGAGATCAGCGCCGTGAAAGCTCAGGTGATCGACAGCTACAACCCACCGCTTTCGCTGTTCGCGATGCTCGAATCCCTGCCGCTGGCCTCGATCACCTCGACCATCGGGATCATTCTGGTGATCGTGTTCTTCGTCACCTCGTCGGATTCCGGGTCGCTGGTGATTGATACGATCACCGCCGGTGGCAAGGTCGATGCGCCGGTGCCGCAGCGGGTGTTCTGGTGCACCTTTGAAGGGATCGTGGCCATCACCCTTCTGGTCGGCGGCGGACTTGGCGCCTTGCAGGCCATGGTCATCTCGACCGGCCTGCCCTTCACGGTCATCCTTCTGACGATGTGTTGGGCGATCCTGAAAGGCCTGCGGCAAGAACATCGTGTCTTGAAGTAGCCACAGCTTTAGCGGGGCTGATCGCCGCACAGATGGCGCAGCCCCGAAAACACAAAGGGCGGGATTGCTCCCGCCCTTTGCCATTCATGATCGCCGGTCTCAGGGGTTTTCCGGCACGTTCTGGATATAGCCCGTCGGGCATTCCTGAGCGCAGAGACCGCAGCCCTTGCAATAATCGTAGTCGAACACGTAATGCGAGCCATCGCTGGCGCGTTCGACGGTTTTGATCACCGCATTGTCCGGGCACATCGTCCAGCAATTGTCGCAGGCCAGACAGTTGCCGCAAGACAGGCAGCGCTGCGCCTCGGCCAAGGCTTCCGGACGGCTGATCCCGCCTTCAATCTCGGCTTCAAACGTGCGTTCCGGCACCGGCAGTTTGCCCACCAGCACCCGGCGCGAGCCCGGATAATAGGCGGTGTTGAGGCCGGTCAGCGGCATTTCCTCGCGGTCATCCGCCACCGGGTCCTGCTTGCCAGCAAGCTCGGCCGCAACCGCCTGAGCCGCCACGCGCCCGTCGCCGATGGCCGCCGCCACCGTGCCCCGGTTGCCGCGTGCATCGCCGATGGCATAGACCCGCTCGGCAATCCGGCCATAGGGGTTGTCGGGCCAGAAATAGGCGCCATCGAGATAGCCCTCGAAAGCTTCCGGTTCGACCTGTTCACCCACGCAGGGCACCAGCATATCGACCGACACCACCCGTTCGGTGCCTTCAAACTCGACCCGGCGCTTGCGCCCATTGGCCCCCGGCACCTTTTTCAGGCTGACGATTTCGACGCCCGTCACCTTCGAGCCTTTCATGATCAACCGGCTGACGGTGGCGTGGTCGATCACTTCGATGCCTTCTTCCAGCGCCTCTTCCAGCTCGCGCGGAACCACGTTGATCAGGTCGTCCGGCGGCGTATCCGGCCCCGGCAGACCCGAGGCGGTGATCAGCGTCACCGATTTCGCGCCTGCACGTTTCATGATCCGGCAGATGTCCATCGCGGTGTTGCCGCCGCCATGCACGATCACATCGCCCTTGGCCGCGTCCGGCAGCGCGCCGTGATCCATGAAGTCGCGCAGCAGCGCCAGACCTTCATGCAGATCGGCGGGCACAGCCCCCTTCACGCTCCAGGGTTTGGGCAATTCGCAACCGGGCGAGAGCAGCACGGCGGCGAATTTCTGTTTCAGCCCGTCGATGGTGATGTCGCGCCCGAGCCGTTGCCGCAGGTTGAGCGTGATCCCCGGCAGATCGAGAATGCGCGCCAGTTCCGCATCCAGTGCCGCACGCGGCAGGCGCGTGGGCGGGATCGCAGAACGCAGCAGCCCGCCGGGCTCGGACAGAGCTTCAAAGATCTCCACCCGCAAGCCCTGCCTCAGGCAGTGATAGGCCGCCGAAATCCCGCCGGGGCCAGCCCCGACCACCGCCACAACCGGCGCATCGGCGGCGGGTTCGGCCACCGGATAGGCCCAGCCCAGCCGCACCGCCTCGTCGCCGAGCCAGCGTTCGACATTGTGGATCGCCAGCGCGCCGTCGATGCCGGTGCGGTTACAGGCGGTTTCGCAGGGATGCGGGCAGACCCGCCCGGTGACGCCGGGCATCGGGTTCGCGCCCACCAGCGCCTTCCAGGCTTCTTCCACATAGCCTTCCTGCATCTGCGCAAACCAGGCTTGCTGGTCTTCGCCCGCCGGACAGGCCGCGTGGCAAGGCGCCTTGGCGTGGATATGCACCGGGCGCTGGGTCGAGCGCCAGTTGCCGGTTTTGAATGCAAGCGAGCTTCCCGCTTCGGCCCATTGGCCGCGTGTCACTTCAACCATCGTCTTATCTCCCCGCCAGCGGGCCGCCGCGTTTCACATGCGACATCCCGACCGTATCGACCGGGTCGAGCCCCTCACCCCTGAGCCCGTAGGTTTCCATATTGTGGTCCGCCAGAGCCTGCAGGTGATCAAGCTCTTCGGTGGCGCGGAAATCGCCCTTCTTGAACAGATGCGCAAAGCGCCCCTGCATTTCGAGGTAATCGGCCACCGGGCGCGGATTGCGGATCGGCATGATGTTGGTCAGCGCGCCGCGTTCCAGTTCCACCAGCGGGAACAGCCCGCATTCGACCGCCCGACGCGCGATCTCGATCGTCATCTTGCTGTCGAACTTCCAGCCCAGCGGGCATGGGCTGTGGATCACCAGGAAGGTCGGCCCTTCCACCCCCATCGCATAGCGCACCTTGCGTTGCAGATCCGCCGGATAGGCCACCGAGGCCGAAGCGGCATAGGGGATATGGTGGGCGGCAACGATGCTGAGCAGATCCTTTTTCAGATGCCGCTTGCCCATCCGTTCCGACCCGGCCGGGCTGGTCGTGGTCGAGGCCGCGTGCGGGGTCGAGGACGAGCGCTGGATGCCGGTGTTCATATAGGCTTCGTTGTCATAGGTGACGTAAAGCACGTTGTGATGGCGTTCGAGCATCCCCGACAGGGTCTGGAAGCCGATATCGTAGGTTGCGCCATCGCCGCCGAAAGCCAGCACCTTGGTGTGCTTGCCCTTGGCCTTCATCGCCGCTTCCATGCCCGAGGCCACAGCCGAGGCGTTTTCGAACAGCGAATGGATCCACGGCACCCGCCAGGCCGATTGCGGCCAGGGCGTGGTGAACACTTCAAGGCAACCGGTGGCATTGGCCACCATCACATCGGGGCCGGCGCTTTCCATCACCAGACGGGCCGCCATCGCCTCGCCGCAGCCCTGACAGGCGCGGTGACCGCTTTCCAGCCCGCGAAAGCGCGGTTGCTGCTCGCGCAGGGTGGTGGATTTCTCGGCCTGCGGCTCGCTCGGCGATGCGGGCGGGCGGCCGTGTTTTTGCCTGAGCTCACTCAGGCGCTTGGACGTTTCAGAACGGGGCGCCATTACCTGTCCTCCGGCGGAAGTTTGTCGAGATCGGCATCCAGGATCGCAAAGCGCGGCGCCGATTTTTTCTCGATGGTTTTCAGAAGATCCCGATACATGCTCTCGGGGATGTCGCGCCCGCCAAGGCCAAGCGCATAGTTGTAGACTTTCGGCGCGCCATCGAGGGTCGAGAGCACCGCCGAGACTTCGGTGCCCAGCACCCCGCCCAGACCCGGCGAAATCGCCCGGTCGATGACGATCAGCTTGTCGAGCCCCTTCACCGCTTCGCGCAAAGCCTTGGCCGGGAACGGCCGGTAGCTGCGCAGCTTGATGATCCGCGCGGTGCCGACCTCGGCGCCGTAGCGCTCCAGCCCGGATTGCATCGTGCCGATCACCGAGCCCATGCTGATGATGCCCACCTTGGCTTTCTTGTCGCCTTCGACGGTCAGAAGCCCGCCCGAAGCGCGGCCAAAGGTCTTGGCATAGGCCTTGTCGATCTCTTCGATCTTGGCCAGCGATTTGTGCATCGCCGCATGATGGCTGTGACGCACTTCCGGGAAGTAGTTCGGATCAATCAGCGTGCCCATCGAGCGCGGCCGGGTCGGATCGAGGGCCGAGGCGAATTCGAAGGGCGGCAGGAATTTGTCGACCTCTTCCTGGGTCGGCATGTCGATCACTTCCATCGTATGGGTCAGCACGAAGCCGTCCATGCAGACCGCCACCGGAAGCTCGGTTTCCTGCGCGATGCGGAAGGCTTGGATGGTGGTGTCCACCGCTTCCTGGTTCGAGGCGCAATGGATCTGAATCCAGCCGCTGTCGCGCACGGCCATACTGTCGGACTGGTCATTCCAGATATTGAGAGGCGCACCCACGGCCCGGTTGGCGATGGTCATCACCAGCGGCACACGCAGCCCGGCGATGTTGAACATCACCTCGCTCATCAAGAGGATGCCCTGTGAGGCCGACGCGGTGTAGGCCCGCGCCCCGGCCGCCGCCGCCCCCAGCACCACGGAGGCTGCAGAAAACTCGCTTTCCACGCTCACGAATTCGGTGTTGAGGTCGCCCTCGGCCACCAGCTTCGACAGGTTTTCCACGATATGGGTCTGCGGGGTGATCGGATAGGCCGCCACCACTTCGGGTTTGGTCAGCGCGACGGCACGCGCAATCGCCATCGAGCCTTCAATTGCTTCACGCATCGGCTTTCTCCTTCCAGGCTCCGGCTTCGACGGCACTGGCGGCATCGGCGATCAGCGCGAGGTTCTTTTCAAGCAGGGCGCCACGGAACCGCCCCTTCAGCGCGGCGACCAACGCCGATTGCGGCATCTGGTCGGTCAGGGCCAGAAACGCCGCCAAGAGCGCGGTGTTGGGGATCGGCTTGCCGATCTCCTTCATCGCCATGGCGGTCGCGTCGATGCTGACCACGCGGGTGTTGAACCGCTTGGCAATCTCGTCGGCGGGATTGCGCGAATTGACCAGCATCGCACCGCCCGGTTTCAGCCCGGCGGTCAGATTCGGGTCAAGCAGCAGGGTTTCATCCTGCACGATCAGATAATCGGGGCTCTGCACCTGACTGCGCAGGGTGATGGGCTTGGCGTCAACGCGGACAAAGGCCGTTACCGGCGCGCCGCGCCGTTCGGCGCCAAAGGCCGGAAAGGCCTGGCAGGTAAACCCTGCCTCAAAGGCCGCGGCGGCCAGAAGATAGGCAGCAGCAACGCTGCCCTGACCGCCTCGTCCGTGGATTCTATACTCGATCATGGTGTATCTCTCGGCTTTCTCTCCCACCCCGGGCAGGAGCGAGCGGGGTTGGTGCAGCTCGGATTGTTGGGGTTCACCCCCCCACCCGACTATGATCTGGAACAAGCTTTTGTCAGTTTCTCGGGCCAATTTGGCCCTGCCCGGATCGGGTGCGACAGGATATGTGATCCCCAGCTCACACTGAGAAATTTTGTTACCGAAGCGAATATCCCCGCCCATTTTCGGAGAAATTTAACGCGACTCACCTATCCCTTAGGATCAGCGCGTACAAAGCTCAAAGTCTGGAGACCAAGGTGGTGTTTTCTCTCTTCAACAAAGCCGGCCTCGCCCAATCCCGGCAAGAACATCAGATGGCCCTCGCCATTGATGCCTCAATGGCCGTAACCTGGCTCACCCCGGAAGGTGAAATTCTGAGCGCGAACAAAGCGTTCTGCGACCTGATGGGCTATGGCGCCGATGAAATCGCCGGCAAGTCCCACACCATGTTCGTGGAGCCGGAGCGCGCCGCAAGCGACGACTACAAGGCATTCTGGGCACGCCTGAAACAGGGCCAGCCGGTGGCGCAGGACGTCCCGCGCGTCACCAAGGATGGACGTACCGTCTGGATCGAAGCCTCTTATGTGCCGGTACGCGACGAAAACAACTCTGTTGAAAAGATTGTCGAAATCGCATTCGAGCGTTCTGAAAACGCATCTGGCAACGGCAGTTTCAACGAAGAAAAAAGCCGTCTGTCCGCGATCGACCAATCGCAGGCGACGATTGAATTCGACCTCACCGGCACGATCCTCGACGCCAACCAGAACTTCCTCGATGCGGTGGGCTACACGATCGACGAAGTACGTGGCAAGCATCACTCGATCTTCCTCGACGAGGCCTATCGGACCTCCACGCAATACGCGCAGTTCTGGCCGGATCTGGCCAAAGGCAAGCCGCAAGCCGGTGAATTCCGCCGTTTTGGCAAGGGCGGGAAAGAGGTTTGGCTGCAGGCCACCTACACCCCGATCCTGGGCCCCGATGGCGCACCGGTGAAAGTGATCAAGTTCGCTTTTGACATCACCGATCAAAAGAACCGCATGCTGGACTATGAAGGCCAGCTCGCCGCGCTCGACCGCTCGCAAGCGGTGATCTCGTTCAATGTCGATGGCACCGTGCGCGGCGCAAACGACAATTTCCTGAATGTGCTGGGCTACACCTTCGACGAAATCCGCGGCAAACATCACCGGATGTTCGTGTCTGCTGATGAAGTCGATACGCCCGCCTATCAGGCGTTCTGGGAAGCGCTGCGGCACGGCGAATTCCAGCAAGCCGAATATCTGCGCATCGGCAAGGGTGGCAGAGAGGTCTGGATTCAGGCCAGCTACAACCCGATCAAGGATATTGATGGCAAGGTCTACAAGGTGGTGAAATTCGCCACCGATATCACCGCTTCGAAACGCGCGGTGCTGGAATTCCAGTCGGCCATGTCGCGGCTGGCCAATAACGAACTTGGCGCGCGGATCGACATCGACGTACCGCCGGAATTCGAACGGCTGAAACACGAGTTCAACGAATCTCTCGACGCCCTTTCGATGGTCATCGCCGGGATCTCGGAAAAATCCGGCACGATCCTGTCGGAAGTGACTCAGATTGCCAGCGCCGCCAACGATCTGAGCCAGCGGACCGAAAAACAGGCCGCCGCTCTGGAAGAAACCGCGACGGCACTCGATCAGATGACGGCTTCGGTGAAAAGCGCTGCCGATGGTGCCGATCAGGCCGCCAAGCAATCGGATTCGGCCAAGGAAAGCACAGAAAGCGGGCGCGAAACCGTACGTCAGGCGATTGAAGCCATGGGCAAAATCGCCTCCAGCTCGGAAGAAGTCTCGAAAATCACCTCTGTGATTGACGATATTGCCTTCCAGACCAACCTTCTGGCCCTGAACGCCGGCGTCGAAGCGGCGCGGGCGGGCGAAAGCGGGCGCGGCTTTGCGGTTGTGGCTTCGGAAGTGCGGGCCCTGGCCCAGCGCTCGTCCGATGCGGCCCGCGAAATCGCCGATCTGATCCACACCACCACCAACCAGGTGGAAACCGGGGTGAAGCTGGTCGACGAATCCGGCAGTGCGCTCAGCAAAATCGCCAAATTCGTCGATGGCATTCGCGAACAGGTCGGCAACCTTGCCCTCTCGGCGCAGGAGCAGGCCACCGGGCTGGACGAAATCAACACCGCGATGAACCAGCTCGATCAGGCCACCCAGCAGAACGCCGCGATGTTCGAAGAAACCACCGCCGCGACTCAAGCGCTGGAACGCGAGGCGCGCGCGCTCTCGACCAGTACCAGCCAGTTCAGCTTTGACGGGGCAAGCGCTTCGGATGAAGACGGCTGGGACGAGGCAGACCGCTGGAGCGCCTGACCTGCCAGTACCGGCGAACCAGAAAACTACATTGCGCCGCCCCCATCGGGGGCGGTTTGCATTTGATCCCAAGGGATTGGGTCAGGAGCCTAATCCGAACGGGCAGACTATCCGCGCAGGATCGCCGCCTAGGCCCAGCGCCGGGGCGCGCCATAAAGGCAGGCGCAGGATTGGAAAACACCAACCACAGCCGAATGCCGTTTGGCCACACACCATGTCTGAAAGGGGGGAATGGTGGGCGACCCTGGAATCGAACCAGGCGTGGGTCTCCCCGGCGGAGTTACAGTCCGCTGCCGCACCTTGCAGCCCGTCGCCCGAACCGGCGCATCAGCACCGGATCGAGGGGGGGAATACAAGCGCCCCCTGCCCCCGTCAAGCCGAAAATCCCTTGCACCCCGGCGCCCCTGCCCGCATTGTCGCGCGCGATCAGAGCGAGGCAGCACCGTGACAAAAAAACCGAAATGGGTCGTAGCAAAAGAACAATCGCGCCGGGCGGCTGCGGCTGAAACCGTGTGGCTTTTCGGCCTGCACGCGGTGCGCGATGCACTGATGAATCCGGCCCGCGAAAAATTGCGGCTGATCGTGACGAAAAACGCCGCCGACCGGCTGGGCGATGCGATTGACGCCGGTGGAATCGAGCCGGAACTCGTCGATGCGCGGAAATTTTCCGCCCCGCTCGATCCCGGTTCGGTGCATCAGGGGGCCGCACTTGAGGTCAAACCGCTCGACTGGGGCCGTCTGGAAGATCTGTGCTACGCCGCGCCGGGCAGTGCGCCCTGCGTGGTGCTGCTCGACCGGGTGACCGATCCGCACAATGTCGGGGCGATTCTGCGCTCGGCCGAGGTCTTCGGCGCGCTGGCGGTGATTGCCCCCAAACGCCATACGGCGCCCGAAACCGGGGCACTGGCCAAAACCGCCTCGGGCGCGCTGGAACGCCAGCCCTATCTGCGGGTGACCAACCTGTCGGATGCGATGGAGCGGTTGCAGGCGATGGGTTATGTGCTCCTGGGCCTTGCGGGCGAGGCCGAGGCCGAGCTGGCCCCGGTTCTGGCCGCCCATCCCGGCGCCCCGATTGCGCTGGTTCTGGGGGCCGAAGGGCCTGGGCTGCGCGACAAGACCCGCGCCACCTGCGATGCGCTGGTGAAAATCCCCTTCGCCCGCGATTTCGGTTCGCTCAACGTCTCGAACGCCGCCGCGATTTCGCTCTACGCAGCCAGCCAGCGCAGCGCGTCGTGACGGCACTGCCTTGAGCAATCCGTCTCAGGCGAATTTCCGCCCGGTCTTCACCAAATCTTCACGCTTTGGTTATTACCTCTTTAATTAGGCAAGTTGCGGCATATCTAAGATACTGAGAGCGGACCGTGGAACGTCCGTTCCCTCTCTTCACTGTCCCTCGTTCCACACGACTGCGCCCGGTTCCCCCGGGCGCATTTTTTTGGTCGGGGCAAGAAACGCTGCATCCCATATAGGTGACCTTGCCGGGTGGGGCAAAACCATTCAGACTCGCGGCAGAGGCGGGTTAAAACGAAGGAGAGGGAAGCAATGGCGAGCGATACCTTTCTGGTTCGTCTGGCGAACCCTGACGGCCACCGGATGACGCCGGACATGGTCGTGGCGCATGTGGGCTGGCTGCATCAGCTGTCTGATTCCGGCAAACTGGTGCTCTGCGGCTCCTGCGACGACGACACGGCCCTCATTCTTCTGCGTTGCCCCTCGCAGCAAGAGGCCGAAATGCTGGCCGCGACCGATCCCTTTGCCGCTTGCGGGGCCTATCGCAGCCGGTCCGTGGTCAAATTCCAGCCCGCAACCCCGCAAAACAACTTCCTATTGAAATAGCGCCGCCGGGCCTGCCAAAAGGTCGCGCTTCCCAGCCGGGGTGCGCACGCCTATCTCTGGTCAAACTTCACAGAATTGGCAGACCCATGACAAACTATTCCGACGACCATCTTCGCACCATCCTTGAACGTACTCGCGTGATCGCCTTGGTGGGCTTTTCCAACAAACCCGAGCGCCCGAGCTTCAAGGTTGCCACCTATCTGGCCAATCACGGCTACCGGGTGATTCCGGTCAATCCGGGCCTTGCCGGGCAGGATTTCATGGGCGAACCGATCGTGAGTGATCTGGCCGAGATCCCGACCGACGCCGGGGTGGATATGGTCGACGTGTTCCGCCGCTCCGATCAGGTGCCCCCCATCGTCGAGGCCGCGCTGGCGCAGTTTCCGACGCTGAAAACCGTCTGGCTGCAGATTGGCGTGGAAAGCGACGAAGCCCGCGACCTGGCCGAGGCGCAGGGCATTGATCACATTCAGAATATCTGCCCGAAGATGGAGCATGAACGGCTGATGGGCTGAGCCATGGCCCGGGCCGTTCAGCCTTGCCTCGAATGCGGCCTATTCGGCCCGGCCATCTTAACCTTTCGTTCATCTCTCAGGTGAATACTATAAGCGGTGGTAAACGACCTGCGGGTCGGAACGGCCTGTGGGCCGGATCGTGGAGTGGGTAAATGGCATTTGGCTATCAGGACTTCCTGAGCGCTTTGCGCCTGCGGGAAAGCTCCGGAAATTACACGCTGGTCAACTCTTATGGCTTTCTGGGCGCCTATCAGTTCGGAGAAGGCGCGCTGATCGACCTTGGCTATGTCAATAATGACGGCGCCTGGTGGAACAACGATTTCTCCGGCGGCTGGACGGCGATGGACGGGATCGACAGCCGTAGCAAGTTTCTGGCCACGCCCACGGCACAGGACAGTGCCGCCGATTCCTGGTTTCCGCTGCTCTGGCGCTATCTGACCAATGTCGATGCCGATCTCTCGCTGGGGCAAAACATTGCAGGCATCCACATCACGGCAAGCGGCCTGATTGCCGGGGCGCATCTGCTGGGGGCCGGCAAAGTGGCAGATTGGCTGGAATCGAACGGCACGCTGGACCTAAGCGATGCCTATGGCACCTCGATCTCGGAATATATTGGCACGTTCTCGGGCTATCAGATGAATTTCGACACCGGCGAAAACGTTTTGGCCGAGATTGCAAATGCCATGGACAGCCTGTCCGGCCAGATCAGCACCCAGCTGCGCAATATCTATGCCAAACCGGGGCAGGATCTGTTCGGCAGCGACGGCGTGAACGATGTGCTGACCGGCGATACCGGCCATGACGTTCTGGCCGGGGGCGCCGGCGACGATACCCTGTTCGGGCAAGCCCGGGGCGACGCGCTGTTCGGCGGTGCGGGCGGTGACCTGTTGCGCGGCGGCGGCGGGCGCGATGTTCTGACCGGCGGCGATGGTGACGACCTGCTGCGTGGCGGTCCGGGGAAGGACAAGCTCTATGGTGGCGCGGGGGATGACGTGCTGAATGGCGGCCATGGCAATGACCGGCTGGAAGGTGGCGCAGGCGCGGATACCTTCCTGTTCATCGACGGCACCGGGCATGACCGGATCGTCGATTTCACCCCGGGTGAAGGCGACCAGATCAGACTGACCGGCGCGCCCTCAATCAGCGATTTCAACGATCTGATGGCGCATCACATCCAGACCAGCGGTGCGGATCTGATCATCAGCAACGATGCAGGCGATACGATGACCATCCTGAACACGGCATTGGCCGATCTGACGGCAGATATGTTCGTGTTCTGAGCGGGTTATCCGCGCGCGGCTTTCTCGGCGATGCCGGAGGTGCCTTCGCGCCGTTCCAGCTCTGCCAACACATCCGCCAGCGCCACATCGCGGGCGGCGAGCATCACCAGCAGGTGATAAAGCACATCGGCAGCCTCGCCGATCAGCTTGTCCCGGTCACCCTTCACCGCCTCGATGATCGCTTCTACGGCCTCTTCGCCGAATTTCTCGGCGCATTTCTCAGGGCCCTTCGCCAGCAGGGTGGCCGTCCAGCTTTCGCCCGGCTCGGCGCCCCGGCGGGCAGCAATGGTTTCGGCCAGTCTTTCCAGCGCGCTCATGCCAACCTCATCGGAATGCCCGCAGCGGCCATATGCTCTTTGGCCTCGCGGATGGTGAATTCGCCAAAATGGAAGATCGAGGCGGCCAGCACTGCCGAAGCGTGGCCTTGCGTGACCCCTTCGACCAGGTGATCGAGCGTGCCGACCCCGCCAGACGCAATCACCGGAATCTCCACCGCATCGGCAATGGCGCGGGTCAGCGGCAGGTTAAAGCCGGCGCGGGTGCCGTCGCGGTCCATCGAGGTCAGCAGAATTTCCCCTGCCCCCTTAGCCGCCACGGTCAGCGCAAATTCCACCGCATCAATCCCGGTCGGGCGGCGTCCGCCATGGGTGAAAATCTCCCAGCGCCCCGGTTCGACGGTTTTCGCGTCAATCGCCACCACGATGCACTGGCTGCCAAAGCGGTCCGCCGCTTCGGCCACCACATTGGGGTCGGCGACGGCGGCAGAGTTGAAGCTGACCTTGTCAGCCCCCGCCAGCAACAGCTTACGCACATCTTCATGGCTGCGCACCCCGCCGCCCACGGTCAGGGGCATGAAGCATTGCTCGGCGGTGCGGCTGACCAGATCGAACATCGTGCCCCGGTTTTCGTGGGTGGCGTGAATGTCGAGAAAGCAGAGCTCGTCCGCCCCCGCCGCATCATAGGCCTTGGCGGCTTCGACAGGGTCGCCCGCATCCACGAGGTCGACGAAATTGACGCCCTTCACCACGCGGCCATCGGCAACGTCGAGACAGGGAATGATCCGGGTTTTCAGCATGGGGCACCTCTTGGCAGGGATGTAGGCCAGCCCGCCCTCTGGTGCAAGCTCAGCGTCGGTCGCGCCATTCGATCACCGCGATGGTGATCAGCAGAACCGGGGCGACAAGGATCCAGGCAATCGCGGCAAACAGCGAGATCGTGCTGAGCGGCCCCGCCAGCGCCTCGGGCGTCAGCGCGCAGCTGTAATAACCCAGCTCCGCACCGCTGCAATCCTGCGCCATCCAGATCGCGGGCATCAGGGCAATAATCCACGGCAGCGCCACCCAGCGCGCCAATTTGCGCGCGGTGGTCGAGCGCAGCAGAAAGCTGACAACGAACAGCACCAGCGGGCTGAAAGACAGAAGATAACCGATCAGGCTCATGGCGCGAGATTAGCGCAGGCGGGGCGCGGCGCAAGCCGCATCCCGGCGGCCTTAGCCCTTCAACACCTTCAGCGCTTCCTTGAGGTCAATCGCGCCATCATAGAGCGCCCGGCCCGAGATCGCGCCATTGAGCGCCGCGCCACAGGCTTTCAGCGCTTCCAGATCGGCGATGGACGAGACCCCGCCCGAGGCGATCACCGGAATCGACACCGCGCGGGCCAGCGCAGCCGTGGCCTCGACATTCGGCCCCTGCATCGCGCCATCGCGCATGATGTCTGTGTAGATGATCGCGGCCACGCCAGCATCTTCGAACGATTTCGCCAGATCCGTGACCTCGACATCGGTTTCCTCGGCCCAGCCCTTGGTGGCCACCTTGCCGCCGCGCGCGTCGATCCCCACCGCCACTTGGCCGGGGAAGGCTTTCGCCGCTTCGCGCACCAGATCGGGGTTTTCCACCGCCACGGTGCCAAGGATCACCCGGGCAAGGCCTTTGGACAGCCAAGCCTCGATCGTGGCCATATCGCGGATGCCGCCGCCCAGCTGTGCGGGCACGCTGATCGTCGCCAGAATCGCCTCAACCGCCACCGCATTCACCGGCTCGCCCGCAAAGGCGCCGTTGAGATCGACCAGATGGATCCACTCGCAACCCGCCTCTTCAAAGGCTTTCGCCTGCGCCGCCGGATTGTCGTTGAACACCGTCGCGGCTTCCATTTCGCCGCGCAGCAGGCGGACGCATTGGCCGTCTTTCAGGTCGATTGCGGGGTAAAGGATCATGGCGGGCTCCCAATTTGTTCGGCGGCTTTTCGCACGGGCCTGCCCGCCGGGCAAGCGCTTGCCTTAACGTCTCGCTTGCCTGATGCCCCGACGCCCGGCAGGATGGCGCAAAACAGGGAGGATACCATGAAAAAAACACTGCTCGCGGCGCTTGTCGCGTTCGCCCCGGCTCTGCCCGCCTTTGCCGCTGATGCGGCCTGGGGGATGTGGAAGACCCAGCCCGACGATGGCGCCTATGCCTTTGTCGAACTGTCAGGCTGCAATGGCGGCCATACCTGCGGCTGGATCCGCCGCACCTTCAACGACAGCGGCGAATACCAGTCCGAGAATATCGGCAAGGTGCTGGTGATCGACATGCAGAATCAGGGCGATAACAGCTACAAGGGCAGCGTCTGGCGCCCGTCGAACGACAAGACCTATATCGGCAAAATGACCCTGAACGGCGATACGATCGATCTGGCGGGCTGTGTGCTGGGCGGTCTGTTCTGCTCCAGCCAGACCTGGACCCGCATCAAGTAAAGCATCCGATCAGACAAAACCACGCCAGAGGCCGCAATGCCTCTGGCATTTTTATATCCCGGCCCGCCAGAGTGCAGGCGTCGCCCCGGTGGCGGCTTTGAACGCGCGGGTGAAATGGCTCTGGCTGGAATAGCCGCAAGCATTCGCCACCTGCGCCAAGGGCTCGCCCGCCCGGATCAGGGCTTTCGCCCGCTCGGCCCGACGATGGGCGATCCAGCCATGCGGGGTGACTCCGACCGAGGCGCGAAACGCCCGCTGGAAGTGAAATTCGCTGAGATCCAGCAGCCCGGCCAGATCGGCCAGCCGGATCATCTGGTCGAGATGGTTCTCGATATAGCCCATCACCCGGCGGCGATGTGCGGGGGCCAGCCCGCCTGCCAGCGCCAGCCTGCGCCGCGCGGCAAAGCGGCCCGAGGCAAACAGCCCCGCCACCAGCTCGCTCATCGCCTCTTCCGCCTGCATCCCCTCGCCCGCGCGGGTCGCGGCGAAGAGCGCGCCAAAGGGCCGGGCCAGTTCCGGCGCTTCCTCATAGGTCACATCGGCCAGATCCATCAGCCGCGCATCGGCATCGAAAGCTTCGCCATAGGCGCGGCGCATCTCATCATCCGGCAGGTAGAGATGCAGAAACTCGAATTCCTCGGTGATCTCCCAGGAGGAGCTGGCCCCGTGCGGCATGATGCACAGCGCCCCGGCCCAGCCATGGCTATGGCGCCCATCCACCCGCCGCGTGCCATTGCCGCCGCGGGTGTAGAAGCTGAGCGTGTGCCCGTTCAGATCGTCATAGCGCATCCGGTCATCGCGGTTGCGCCAGATCTTGGCGGAACGGCCAAAGCCCAGATCCACCGCGCCCAGCACCCGTGCGTAGGGCGATCCGGCCAGATAGCCGGAAGCTGATTGGGCATGGGTCGTCATGGCAGATGTGGCTCCTTGATCCTGCTGCCAATCTAGGCGCGTACCCGCGTGAAGGGAATGGCCGCCGCCACGCCACCCGCGCATTTCAGCAAGATTGTGCAAGAGCGGGAACCGCCGCCGCGCTATCACCACGCGGCACATAGGAGCCCGATATGAACGCCTTTCTCTTCGCCGCCGCCACGCTGATCTGGGGCACCACATGGTATGCCATCGCGCTACAGGTCGGCCCGGTGCCGGTGCTGGTCTCGGTATTCTACCGTTTCGCGGCGGCGGGGCTGATCTTCCTTGCTCTGCTCGCGCTCACCGGCAAGCTGAAACTGCCGCCCTTTGCCCAGCAAAAATGGATCGCGCTGCAGGCGCTCAGCCTATTCTCGCTCAATTTCCTCTGTTTCTACACCGCCGAGGCCAGCGTGCCCTCGGGGCTGGTTTCGGTGATCTTCTCGCTCGCCACGATCTTCAACGCCCTCAATGCGCGGCTGTTCTTTAGCGAGCGGATCACGGCACGGGTGTTGATTGCCGCCGGGCTTGGCATTGCCGCCCTCGCGCTGCTGTTCGGGCGCGATATTTTCGGGGCTGAAGGTGCCGGGATGTTGCAAGGCGCGGGGCTGGCCATGCTCGGCACCTACCTCTTCAGCCTTGGCAACATGATCTCACGCCGCAATTCGGCGGCTGGGATCAGCCCCGTCACCGCCAATGCCTGGGGCATGGGCTATGGCGCGCTCTATCTGCTGGGCCTCATCGCTGTCACCGGCACGCCCGTGGTTGCCCCTCCCAGCGCCACCTATACCGCCGCCGCGCTCTATCTCGCCGTGGTCGGCTCGATCCTCGGCTTTACCGCCTATCTCACGCTGGTTGCCCGCATCGGCTCGGCCAAAGCCGCCTATACCACCGTGCTTTATCCGATCGTAGCGCTGGCGATTTCCACCGCTTTCGAGGGCTATCACTGGCACTGGACCGGCGTGTTGGGCCTTGGCTTTGCACTGGCGGGCAATCTGGTGATGTTCGCCCGCCGCCCGGCCCCGAAGCCCTTGGCCGCTACGGCTGCCAGCTGAGGAAATTGCCGATGATCCTCAGCCCCGCCGCCTGGCTTTTCTCCGGGTGGAACTGGGTGCCGAAGATATTGTCGCGCCCGACGATGGCGGTGATATCGCCCGCATAATCGCAATGCGCGATGCGGTGCGCCGGGTCAGCCACCTTGAAATGGTAGGAATGGACGAAATAGGCATGTTCGCCGGTTTCGATCCCCGCCAGCACCGGATGGGCATGGTCGATCACCAGATCGTTCCAGCCCATATGCGGCACTTTCAGCGTGGGGTCCGAGGGGGCAATCGCCACCACCTCGCCGCCGATCCATCCAAAGCCCGGCGTATCTTCATATTCGCGGCCCAGATCAGCGAGCATCTGCATACCGATGCAAATGCCGAAAAAGGGCACGCCGCGGCGGTTCACCGCCTCGTCCATCGCTTCAAAGATGCCGCGATGATCGAAAAGCTGTTTGCGGCAGGCCGGAAAGGCGCCATCGCCGGGCAGCACGATGCGGTCGGCCTTGGCCACCACCTCGGGATCGGAGGTGACGACCACCTCGCCTGCCCCGGTCTCGCCCGCCATGCGCTGAAAGGCTTTGGCGGCGGAATGCAGGTTGCCGCTTTCATAGTCGATGAGGGCGGTGATCATGGGGCGCTCCGGAGCGTAAGAATGGGCTGGTCGCTGACTAGCGCATTCACCCGGGCGTGCCAAGCGCGACGGCCCGGTCAGCGCTGGTCAGCGGATATGCAGCACCTCGTCCATAACCTCAGGTGCAAGCGCTTCGCCCGACAGGGTGGCGGCATGAGCCGAGAATGTCTTGAACCCGGCCGGAATCAGCGTGCCGCGCGCGGCCTCGCCGGTGAAGATGTATTTGCTGTTTTCAGGGCTGAATTCGAACCAACCCGGATCGTCGAAGGTCCCGGCATAGACGCCCAGCCGATCAGGCCAGCGCGCAAAGGTCAGATGGGTCTTGGTGCCGCATTCCGGGCAGAAATGCACATAGACCTCGCGCCCGCTGCCGGTCGAGATATGGACATAGATGCGCGGCGCGCCCTGGGTCATGCGAAACGCGGTGGTGTCAAAGATCGGCTCGACCATGCCCTGCGCACCGGTCGCCCGTTGGCAAAAGGTGCAAAAGCAGGCCGTGACCCAGAGCGGATCGGTGCTGACCTCGTAGCGCAACGCGCCGCACAGGCAGCCGCCTTGATGTGATGACATGGTCGCGCCCTCCGCTGGTGCCCTTGCCCAGCAGCCTAACAGGCGCGGCGCGCATCACCTAGCGGCAATGCACGGGCCTAGAGCGCGCCTTTGGTCGAGGGGATCGCATCGCCCTTGCGCGGGTCAGCTTCGACCGCGTCGCGCAGAGCGCGCGCCACGGCCTTGAACGCGGCTTCCGCGATGTGGTGCGAATTGAAGCCGTGCAGCTTGTCGACATGCAGCGTAATGCCGCCATTGCCCGCGAAAGCGGTGAAAAACTCGCGCACCAGCTCGGTGTCGAAGGTGCCGATCTTCTGCGTCGGCAGCTCGACATTCCAGACCAGAAACGACCGCCCCGACAGATCGAGCGCGGCGCGCACCTGTGCTTCATCCATCGGCAGGTGGCATTCGCCATAGCGCCGGATGCCGCGCTTGTCGCCCAGCGCCGCCTTCAACGCCTGCCCCAGCGCAATGCCGGTATCCTCCACCGTGTGGTGATCATCGATATGCAGATCGCCCTTGGCGCGGATGGTCATATCAATCAGCGAATGCCGCGCGAGCTGGTCGAGCATGTGGTCGAAAAACCCAATGCCCGTCGCGTTGTCATATGCCCCGGTGCCGTCGAGATTGATCTCGACAGAAATCTCGGTTTCCGCGGTTTTGCGGCTGATGCTGGCCTTGCGCATATCCTGCCCTTCCAGATGGTTCGCCCGGGTTATAGGCGGCGCGGGGCGTTGTGAAAAGGCGGCAATTGCGGGGGGGCAACGCCGAACCGGGGTCACCCCCTCGCCCGGTGGGCACCACCGGGCAGCGCCCGAACCGCCCCCACGGGGCGGGCGCTTCTCGCCCTCCCCGCGGTCCGGTCGCTGCCCTCAGCTTTTCAAAGACCAATCCGCGTCGCGGCCCTACCCGCGCGCCGCTTTCACCCAAGCCACGATCTTCGCCCGCTCGCCCGGCTCCATGTAAGACACATTGGCGGGCGGCATGGCATTGGTCAGCCCGGACTGCACCAAAATCCGCTCGGCATGGGCGGCAATATCGGCGGGCGTTTCCAACAGCACCCCGCGCGGCGCGGTGCCGATGCCGGGGTAGCCCGGCTCACGCGCATGGCACATCGAACAGCGCCCGGCGACGATGTCAGCCACGTCTTCAAACCCTTCCGCCGAGGCAAAGCGCTGCTCGTAGGGCGTAAAGGCCCGCGCCTCGCTTTCCTCATAGCTTTCATAGGCTTGCCCGAGGGTCGACAGCCAGATCGCGGCAATAAACAGCAGCGCCGTCACGCCCCATGTCCACCACGGGCTGCCCTTATGGGCGTGATGCGTATTGAAGAAATGCCGGATCGACACGCCCATCAGAAAGATCAGTCCGGCGATCACCCAGTTATAGGGGCTCGCGAAAGCCAGCGGGTAATGGTTCGACAGCATCAGAAAGATGACCGGCAGGGTCAGGTAGTTGTTATGCAGCGATCTGAGCTTGGCGATCTTGCCGTATTTCGCATCCGGCACGCGGCCCGCGATCAGATCGGCCACCACGATTTTCTGATTGGGAATGATGATGAAGAACACATTCGCGGTCATGATCGTGGCGGTGAACGCGCCCAGATGCAGCAGCACCGCCCGGCCCGAAAAGATCTGGTTATAGCCCCAGCCCATCGCCATCAGCAGCACAAACAGCAGGAGCATCAAGAGCGTCGGCCGCTCCGCCAGCCCGGATTTGCACAGAAAATCATAGACAAGCCAGCCAATGGTCAGCGACGCGCCCGAAATCAGCACCGCCTGCCAGACCGCCAGATCTGCCTTGGCCGGGTCGATCAGAAACAGCTCTGCCCCATGCCAATAGACCAGCATCATGAGCGCCGCGCCTGATAGCCAGGTGGCATAGCTTTCCCATTTGAACCAGGTCAGCTCTTTCGGCATATGCGCCGGCGCGACCATGTATTTCTGCACGAAATAAAAGCCGCCGCCATGCACCTGCCAGGCCTCGCCGCCCACGCCCTTGCCGGCATCGGGCGAGGCGCGCAGCCCCAGATCCAGCGCGATGAAATAGAAGGACGAGCCGATCCAGGCAATCGCGGTGATCACATGCGTCCAGCGCACCGCAAATTGCAGCCACTCGGTGATGATCGTTACATCAATCATAGGGTTTCCCTGTCTTTTCTTATACTTATTGGTTCAGCTGCCGCGATAGGTCGAATAGCCATAGGGCGAGAGCAGCAAGGGCACATGGTAATGCGCGGGCTCGGCCATGCCGAAGCGGATCGGCACCTCGTCCAGAAAGCGCGGCGCTTCGCCGGGGGCGCCGCTGGCATCGAGCCAGGCGCCAACGTGAAACACCAGCTCATAGCTGCCCGGCGCAAAATCCGTTTCCGGCAGGATCGGCCCGTCGGTGCGCCCGTCATCATTGGTTTGCATCGTGTGCAGATGGCGGCGATGGCCCTCGTCGAACCGGTAAAGATCAATCTTCATCCCCGCCGCCGGACGCCCCCGTGCCGTATCGAGCACATGCGTCGTCAGATATCCGCCCATGATTTCCGCCCCTTTGCCGAATTGCGCCTGCGCCCGCGTCAAATTCTGCGCCACGCCAGTGCCGAAGTGAAAACGGTTTCCAACCGCTTCACAAGCCCCTATCCAGTTTCCTGTACCAATGGTCAAATTTCGGGCAGCGGAGAGCAAAAATGACAAGATATCCTCGCAACATGCGCGGCTACGGGCGCGAAACCCCCGATCCGAAATGGCCGGGCGGGGCGCGGATCGCGGTGCAATTCGTGGTAAATTACGAAGAAGGCGGCGAAAATTGCGTGTTGCATGGCGATGCGGCCTCGGAAGCCTTCCTGTCGGAGATCGTCGGCGCGGCGCAATGGCCGGGCCAGCGCCACTGGAACATGGAATCAATTTACGAATACGGCGCGCGCGCCGGGTTCTGGCGGGTGTTCCGGCTGTTTGAAGAAATGAGCATCAAGCCCACGGTCTATGGCGTCGCCACCGCGCTCGCCCGCTCGCCCGATCAGGTGGCGGCGATGATAGAGGCGGGATGGGAGATCGCGTCGCACGGCCTTAAATGGGTCGAGCACAAGGACATGCCCGAAGACGAAGAGCGCGCGGCGATTGCCGAAGCGATCCGGCTCCATACCGAAGTCACCGGCGAGCCCCCGCGCGGCTGGTATACCGGGCGCTGTTCGGACAACACCGTGCGGCTGGCCGCTGAAACCGGGCAGATGGATTACATCTCCGACACCTATGACGACGACCTGCCCTATTGGATCCGGCTGGACGACCGCGATCAGCTGATCATCCCCTATACGCTCGACGCCAACGATATGCGCTTTGCCACCCCGCAGGGCTTCAACACCGGCGATCACTTTTTCACCTATCTGAAAGACAGTTTCGATGCGCTTTATGCCGAGGGCTTGGCGGGCGCGCCGAAGATGATGTCGATCGGTTTGCACAACCGGCTGATCGGGCGCCCGGGGCGGATCATGGGGCTGCGCCGCTTCATGGCCTACGCCGCCAGCCACGAAGGCGTGTGGTTCCCGCGCCGCATCGAGATCGCCGAACACTGGAAAACCCATCACGCGCCAGTTGCACAAATCGAACCTTTCTCCCTGACAAAAGGCAAGTTTCTGGCGGTATTTGGTGCTATTTTCGAACATTCTCCCTGGATTGCCGAAGGGGCCTTCGATCTGGAACTCGGCCCGGCGCACAGCTCGGCCATCGGGATGCATAACGCGCTTTGCCGGGTGTTCCGCTCTGCTCCGAAAGACAAACGTCTGGAGGTTCTGCGCGCCCATCCCGACCTCGCGGGCAAGCTTGCCGCGGCAAAACGGCTGACCGCCGACAGCACATCCGAGCAGGCCAGCGCCGGGCTCGATGCCCTGACCGATGCCGAGCGCGACACCTTCACCCGCCTCAACGCGGCCTATAGCGAAAAGCACGGCTTCCCCTTCATCATCGCGGTGCGCGACCATAACAAGGCGGGCATTCTGGCAGCCTTCGAGCGGCGACTGGAGAATGACAGCGATAGCGAATTTGCCGAAGCCTGCGCACAGGTTGAACGCATCGCGCTGCTGCGTCTGCAAGAGATCCTGCCATGAGCCGCGAGATCATCACCGAGCCGCTGACCGCCGAAGCCTTCGCCCCGTTTGGCGATGTGCTGGAAGCGACCGGCGCGCCCGACATGATCATCAATCAGGGCAAATGCGGGCGGTATCATGATCTTGCCCAGCTCGATTTCGGCGAGGGCCGCGCCGGGCTGAGCCTGTTCAAAGCCGAGCCGCGCGCCCTGCCCTATACGCTCGATTTGGTCGAACGCCACCCGCTCGGCAGCCAGAGCTTCATTCCGATGAGCCTGACCAGCTTTCTGGTGATCACCGCCCCCGACAAGGGCGGCAGGCCCGGCACCCCTCGTGCCTTTCTCAGCCAACCGGGGCAAGCGATCAGCTTTCATCGCGGCACCTGGCACGGGGTGCTGACCCCACTGGAAGCGCCCGGCCTTTTCGCCGTGGTCGACCGGATCGGCAGCGGCAACAACCTGGAAGAACATTGGTTCGATACGCCCTATACGGTGCGCCGCCCCTTGGCGGAGCTCGCATAGCGGCCTAGGATAAAAGCGAAAATCAGCGAGGACATGATGAGCCAGCGCCCCTATGCCACCCCTCCCGGAGGCCTGCCGCCGCAAACCGATCTCTTGACCGGGCGCGCGGTGTTCACCAACGCCTATGCGGTCATTCCCGGCGGCACGATGCGCGACATCACCACGCTGGCCCTGCCGTTCTGGCGCGGCGCCAAGGTCTGGGTCATCGCCCGGCCGATGACCGGCTTTGCCGAAACCTTTTCGCATTACCTCGTCGAGCTGGCCCCCGGTGGCGGCTCGGATCAGCCCGAGCCCAACGCCGCCGCCGAGGCGGTGCTGTTCGTCACCGAAGGCACGCTTGAGATCACCATCGAAGGTGTGGGTCACGCCCTCGCCCCCGGCGCCTATGTCTACCTGCCGGCGGGCTGCAGCTGGCAGCTCGACAATAGCGGCAAGAGCCCGGCGCATTTTCACTGGATCCGCAAACGCTACATCGCTGTGGCGGGCATTCCCGCCCCCGAAGCCTTTGTCACCAGCGATACCGAACACGATCCGATCCCGATGCCGGGCACCGAGGGCCGCTGGGCCACCACCCGCTTTGTCGATCCGACCGACACCGCCCATGACATGCATGTCACCATCGTCACCCTGCAACCCGGCGCGGTGATCCCGTTTCTGGAAACCCATGTGATGGAGCACGGGCTCTATGTGCTTGAAGGTAAAGGCGCATATCGGCTCAACAGCGATTGGGTCGAGGTCGAGGCGGGCGATTACATGTGGCTGCGCGCCTTCTGCCCGCAAGCCTGTTACGCAGGCGGCCCCGGCCCGTTCCGCTATCTGCTCTACAAGGATATGAACCGTCACGCGGCGCTGGATCTGTAGCTGGATTTCCAGCTGAATCGTCGGGCGAAAAAACCGCCTCAATTTTAGTAAAACTGTTCGCATCTGCGGGACAATTTCTTATTTCCGCCCTATTGTCTCACTAGATGGGCGGCTGATGGCTATGTCGAGCACACATCCCCTTCCGCGCAACCACATTGCGCCCAAAACCCGCCTGCGGGATACGCTGGTTCTTGCAGGGCTGTTTGCGCTGGTTCTGACCGGTCTTGCCGCGCTCGCGGCCGCCACCGGCTGGCAGGAAACCATGGACCAGATCACCCGGCTGCATCTGTGGCAACTGGCGGTGCTTCTGGGGCTTTCGCTGGTCAATTACCTGCTGCGCGGGTTGCGTTGGCACCTCTTTGCCCGGCGTCTGGGGCTCGATCTGACGCTTCTCGCCAATCTGCGCCACTTTCTGGGCGGGTTTGCCATGAGCGTCACCCCCGGTCGGGTGGGCGAACTGGTGCGGATGCGCTGGATCGGTCGCGAAACCGGCGCCCGGTTTGAACGCACCGCCCCCCTGATGCTGATCGACCGCGCCACCGATCTGGCCGCGCTTGGGGTGCTCTTGGGCGTCACGCTGGGCCTGTCCAGCACCGGGATCAGCTTTGGCCTGCCGGTCACGCTGCTGGCGCTGGTCGCCGCCTTTGTCGCCACCCGTCCCAAGCTCTTGGCCGCGCTGGCCGAGTGGGGCTACAGCATCAGCGGGCGCGGCAAGCGGCTGTTTGCCAAACTGCGCCGCGCCTCAGGCACGCTCGCCAGCTTTTCTTCGCCTGCCCTGATGGGCTCGGCGCTGATCCTTGGCCTTGTCGGCTGGTTTGCCGAAGGTTTTGCCTTCCATCTGCTTCTTGCCTGGATGGGCGCCGATGTCAGCCTGGCCAAGGCGGTAGCGATTTTCGTTTTTTCCGGCATCGCGGGCGGGCTTACTGGCGCGCCGGGCGGCGTGGGCGGAGCCGAAGCCGCGATGGTGGCGCTGCTCTCGCTGGAAGGGGTCGGGCTGGAAGCCTCGATCCCCGCCACCGCGATCATCCGGGTCACCACCCTCTGGTTTGCAATCGGGATTGGCTTATTTGTCTTCCCGCTCGCCGAAAAATACTCACTGAGGCACCAAAATGTTATGGAATGAACTTGATTATACCGGCTGGGGCCGGGTGCATAAGGCCCATGGCGAGGTCGCGCGCCCCGAGCGCAGCGCCGATCTGCTCCGGCTTGTCGAACAAAGCCCGGCCCCCGCTTTCGGGATGCGCCGCAGCTATAATGATAGCCCGCTGAATGACGGCGGCCGTGCCATTGATATGAGCCGGATGGACAAGATCCTGTCTTTCGACGCCGAAACCGGCGTGGTCGAAGTGGAAGCGGGCCTCAAGATCGGTGACCTCCTGCGGATTTTCGCCCCGCGTGGCTGGATCCCCGCCGTGGTGCCCGGCACCGGCTTTCCCACCGTTGGCGGCTGCATTGCCCACGATATTCACGGCAAAAACCACCAGCTCATTGGCTCTTTCGGCCAGCATGTGCTGTCGATCACCCTTCTGCAGCCCGGCGGCACCAAGGTCACGGCCAGCCCGAGCCGCAACAAGACCCTGTTTCGTGCCACCATCGGCGGGATCGGCCAGACCGGGGTGATCATCTCGGCCAAGCTGCAAATGATCCCCACCCCCGGCACCTCGATGGAGGTAAAGGAAACCCGCGCTGAGAATTTCGGGCACTTCCTTGGGCTTTTGGACGATTCTCGCGCCCACTACACCGTGGGCTGGATCGACGGCACCGCGAAGGGCAGCGCCCTTGGTCGTGGCATCTTGGAAGAGGCCACTTTGGTCGACGCACCCGAGCGCAAGCCCCGTTCGGGCATCACCGTGCCGATGAACGCGCCAAGCTTTGCGCTATCGCCGCCGGTGGTGAAACTGTTCAACGCCGCCTATTTTCGCAAAACCCCGATGGGCGGCAAGGTCAGCACCATGCCGATCCCCGCGCATGTCTTCCCGCTGGACAAGCTTTATGAATGGAACCGGCTCTACGGCAAACGCGGCTTTCACCAGTTTCAATGCGTGGTGCCGGTCAGTGAAGCTGCTGCGCTGAAAGACATGGTGGCGCGGATTGCCAATTCCGGCCTCTGCTCGCCGCTCGCAGTGTTGAAACGCATGGGCCCGGGCCGCGCCGGGATGCTGTCTTTCCCGATGGAGGGCTATACGCTCGCCATTGATTTCCCCGCCCGCGACAAGGCCGAACGGTTGATTGCCGATCTGGAAGCGATGACGGTCGAAGCCCAGGGGCGGCTCTATCTGGGCAAGGATGCGCTGGCCACCGGCGATCAGATCAAGGCGATGTATCCGGAATGGGAGGCCTGGGCGGCAGAGGCGGCCAAGGCCGACCCTGATGGCGTGCTGATCACGGATATGGTGCGCAGACTTCAACTCCGGGGGGCAAACTAATGGCGAGCTGGATCATTCTCGGCGCGACCTCCTCGATGGCGCGCGCATTGGCCCGTCAGCTGGCCGAAAAGGGCAACCGCGTGATCGTGGCAGGCCGCGACATGGACGATTTGAAAGCGCTGGCCACCGATCTGGTGGCGCGCGGGGCTGAAGCCGCAGAGGCGGTGAAGTTTGACGCGACCGATACCGCGAGCTTTGCGCCGCTCCTGAAAAAGGCCGAGCTGGAACCGGGCGAACTGAATGTCGCGGTCTTCGTCGGCTATATGCCCGATCAATCCGAGGTCGATGCAGACCCCGCGCTGATCGAAAAGATTGCACTGGCCAATTATGTCGGTCCGGCCCGGCTTCTGACCGAAATCACCCCGCTTCTGGAAGCGCGCGCCGGGGGCACCATTGTGGGCGTCAGCTCGGTCGCGGGTGATCGCGGGCGCATTGGCAATTACGTTTACGGCTCGTCCAAGGCAGGCTTCAGCACTTATCTGGCTGGGCTGCGCAACCGCCTGACCCGCGCCGGCGGCCATGTGGTGACGGTGAAGCCCGGTTTTACCGACACCTCGATGACCTGGGGCATCAAGGGCATGTTTCTGGTCGCCTCGCCCGACAAGGTGGCTGGCGACATCCTGAAAGCGGTCGAGAAGAAGAAAAACGTGATCTACACGCCCGGTTTCTGGTGGCTGATCATGACGATCATCAAACTGGTGCCCGAGCGGATCTTCAAGAAACTGTCAATCTGACAGCACCCGGCCCCTCTTTGGTCGGTAAATACCTCGGGGAGTGCGAGGGGCAGCGCCCCTCGCCTGCCGCCTCAGCCGCCCCAGAGCCGCGCCCAGTGTTGCCACAGCCCGGCGGCCTGAAACATCAGTGTCAGGGCGATCAGCAAGAGCCCGATCCCGCGTTTGTCGCGCATGGCGAAAACGATCGGGTCGTAATCCTGCTTGCCGTGCCAGCCCAGATTGATCATCCGGAACAGCCAGAGCCCGATCGGCACCATCGTGATCCAGAGAAACCAGCGGGTCGGGTAAAGCCGGGTGGCCTGTTCGCTGAAGGAATAGCCGAAAAACGCCAGCAGTGCCCCAACCATGCCGAGCACAGCGATATTCAGAAGGTCGCCCCGGTCGGGCTTGCCATAGCCCCGCCCCGGCAGGCGCTCATCCGAGGTGGCCAGGGTCAGCTCCGTCAGCCGCTTCACCGCGCCCAGCGCAATGAAGACCGGGAAGATGAACACCAGAAGATAGCCCGAAATCAGCTCGCCCGAGGCCAGCGCCCCCGCCGCCACGCGCAAAGTATAAAGCGAGGCGAGCGTCGCGATGTCGATCCAGCGCATCCGTTTCAGCCGCAGCGAATAGGCCAGCGACAGCATCATATAAAGCGCGACGATGCCCAGAAAGCCCGGCGCGATCCACCCGGCGATCAGCAGTGCCACAAGCGCAGCCAGCCCCCCGGCCGCCATCCCAACCATCAGCGGCACCTCGCCCGAGGCAAAGGGACGAAAGCGCTTTTTCACATGCAGCCGGTCGGCTTCGAGGTCGAGCAGATCGTTGACCACATAGATCGAGCTCGCGGCGAGCGAAAACGCCACCATCGCCAGCAGGGTCAACAGCCACGGCCCCGGCGCAAAGACATGCCCGGCCAGGAGCGGGACGAAGAGCAGCACGTTTTTCACCCATTGATGCGGGCGGAAGGCTTTCATCACACCCTTCAGGCTCCAGCCCCCCGGCAGGCGCACCACCTCATGGCCCTGCGCCTCCAATACCCGGGCCGAGGCCGGATCGCCCACCACATAGGCATGGGCCGCATGGGCCCAGATCGTGCGGTCCGCGGTTTCGTTACCCGCATAGTCAAAGCCGTTCTCGCCAAAGGCCGCAACGAGCGCGGCGGCCTTTTCAGCCCCCTTGAGATTGGTGCCGTTATGAGAGGCGAACACCCGGTCGGAATAGCCGTGATGCGCCGCCAGCGGCATCACCAGGCTTTTGTCCGAAGCCGAGGCCAGCACCACTTCGCGGCCCTTGGCCTTGGCCACCTCAGCGACTTTGGCAACGTGATCATTCACCGGCAAGAGATCGGTACGCAGCTGTGCAATCCGGGCCAGTTCGGCCTTCAGCCGGGCGCGGTTGCCAAGGTTGCGCAGGCTGGTTTTCAGCGTCTGGGCAGGGTCTTTTCCGAGCCCCGCCCAGAAGCATTCGAGCAGCATATCGGTACGCAGCAAGGTGCCATCGACATCCAGCACCAGTGGTTTATTCGTCATTCCTACCCCAAACCTGCAAAAACACAGCCATCGGTGATCAATTCGGGCGGGGTCAGGCACAGACCCTTGGCCGTCCGCCAGGCGTTCAAAACTTTCGGCACATAGGCCCGGGTTTCGGCAAAGGGCGGCACACCGCCATTCTCTGTCACCGCGTTTTCACCCGCATTATAGCCTGCGAGCGCAAGAATTGGATCGTTGTCAAAATGCTTCAGCAGCCAATCCAGATAAGCCACGCCGCCCTTGATATTCTGCACCGGGTCACTGGTATCGGTGACCCCGAAGCGGGTTGCTGTTGCCGGGATAAGCTGCATGAGCCCCTGCGCCCCTGCCGAGCTTTCGGCCGTCACCCGCCCCGAGGATTCGACCCAGATCAGCGCCAGAACCAGGGCTGGCGAGACATTCGTCCCCACCGTCGCGCCCAGAATGTCGCTGCCATAGCTCCGGGCGAGATCCTGCAAGGCCTGGAGCGGCGGCGTGGGCGCATCCTCGGCCCGTTGCAGCACCGCCAGCGCCCGGGCGATATTCGACGGGCCAGCATCCGCCACTCGGTCAGAAACGCCAGCCCAGAACCAATCCCATGCGCCCGGCGCCGCTGGTGCGGCCGGATCGGTGGCAGGCGTCGTCACCACCGGGGTCGCGGGCTTTGCCGAGGCAATCCAGGCCGCCTGCGCCTCCGGATCGATCTGCACGGCGATCTTCGGCGCGGTGCCCTTGGGCGGAGCGGCGACCCGGTGAAAGGAAAAATCTGGGCGCGGCGTATCGTCCTCCGCCCGGGCAGGCGCGGCAAGCGCGGAGACCGCGCAGACGAGTAAAATGACGATTCCCCGCATGGGATCTGCTCTGCCTGCGTTTTATTATTTGGCCAAGCTTCGCAAAAAAACGCGCAATGAGCCAGTTTTTCCTGCACAGCATCGCCTGATTGCCCCCCGATTCTCAGGAGTCGCGCGCCGAGACGCCACCGGCATTAAGAAATTGTTAAGCGTTTTACTGTTAATTTTCAACACTTTAAGCTACCACCTCCCCAGACTTTTGGGTAGCTCCCAAAATTGTACGAAACTGGTCCAACTCTTGCCCCAATCCGAGGGTGTATTCGCAGCATGCCGAGCAGGAGAGCGGATCGGGTCACAGCGGTTCGATGGCTTTGCAAGGTGAGACGGAAACCTAACATTCTTCCATTTCGAAGGGACAAAGAGATGAAACTGATCAACATGCTGAACAACTTCCGCAATGACGAATCCGGCGCCGTGACCGTTGACTGGGTCGTGCTGACCGCCGCCATCGTGGGCCTCGGCGTTGCCGTTCTGGCTTCGGTTCGTGGCGCGACCACCGGCCTGGCCAACAAAATCTCCGCCAGCATCGCGTCGATGGAACCCAAATAAGTTTGGGTTACAGCTGAATTTCGGGCCGCACATCTTGTGCGGCCCTTTCCGCATTCAGGGTATGGGGTTTCGCTGGCACAGAGATTTGTTGCCATTTGCGAACTGGACCATTTCAAATTCACGTTCTGTCCAGAATTTTGCCGTAATTATCCATAAGGCTATCGAATAATCTGGAACCGGCCAGAAGGCCGCGTGACGAAAGGAAAGAACATGCGCGCAGTATTCTCTCTGGTGCTCGTTCTCGGGGTCGCCCTCGCGGGCTTCGCCGTCTATATGGCCAAAGGTTACATCGCGAATTATCAGGATGCCTTGGCTGCGGAACGTGCCGCTCGGGTGGTGAATGTACCGACCACAGAGGTTTTCGTAACAACCGAGCAGCTGCGCTACGGGCAGCAAATCACCAAAGACAATGTTCGGGCGGTCCAATGGCCCGATGACGCGATCCCGGAAGGGACGTTCATGTCGCTGGATACACTGTTTCCCCCGACCGGCCCGGCCGTTCGCACCGTGCTGCGCACGATGGAAAAAGACGAGGCCGTGCTGGAGGTGAAAGTCACCGAACCGGGCGCCGATGCGGGCGTTGCCTCGCGCTTGGCCGCTGGGAAGCGCGCTTTCACGATCAGCGTGGATGTAAACTCTGGCGTGTCCGGCTTCATCGCCCCGGGCGATCATGTCGATGTCTACTGGTCGGGGCGCGCGGCCTCTGGCGCGAATGGAAGCTCACAGGACGTGACCAAGCTTATTCAGCAGAACGTCCAGATCATCGCCATCGACCAAACCGCTGATCTCGATCGCACCTCGCCCACCGTGGCACGCACGGTTACCGTTGAAGTATCGCCCGAACAAGTGGCGGCTCTGGCCCAGGCCCAGGCAACCGGACGGATGTCCCTGTCGCTTGTGGGCTATGGCGATACATCGACCGTCGGCAGTGTTGAAATCGACCAGAACAAACTTCTGGGCATCACCCAGGCAGCACCGGCTGTGGAAGCCGCTGCTCCCGAAGTCTGCACCGTGCGCACGCGCAAAGGGGCAGAAATCGTCGAAACGCCGATCCCCTGCCCGACCAACTGATCACCTGGCAGACAGCCAAACGAACCACAGCATGAAGGGGCGCCCACCGTGGCGCCCCCTAAATATGCCCGGCACACCGCGTTGTGTTGCCCGCAAGACTCATGAACTTCGCAAGTTAAGTGCTTGATTGTTGCAAAAAAGCAATTTCTATCGCATTGTTGTTCAGAATTCCGACAAAAGACCCGTTTCAAACGGGCATGGATGACAGGCAAAATCAGATGTGCCCAACAGGGAAAGGCCGAAATGAAATTCGGTCACCACTCCCAACAAGGGCCGAAACAACGAGCAGAATGGTCGCAGCCCCGGCAAGGGCTTGACCTCAAAGCAGACGTGATCAGAGAGGCAGGGTCACAATGAAATTCGAACACTTTCTCAGAGCTACGTTTCTGGGCCTGACGGTGCTGGCAGCTTCGGCTACGAGCATATCGGCAGAGACGCTCAAGGTCATGACGGGCACAACCAGTGGCGCGCTGAACGTCCCGATGAACCGCGCAGTTGTGGTGGAAAGCGATGAGCCCTTTGCGGAGCTCTCTATCGCCAACCCCGGCATCGCTGACATTTCCACGCTTTCCGATCGCACGATTTACGTGCTCGGCAAAACCCCGGGGCGCACCACGCTGGTGCTTCTGGGCGCCGATGGCAAGCTGATCACCAATGTCGAGGTGCAGGTCACCCCGGACATTGCCGAATTCAAGGAACGTCTGCGTCAGATCCTGCCCAACGAACCTGTTGAAGTGCGCACCGCCAATGACGGGATCGTGCTCTCGGGCACGGTCAGCTCTGCCGCGTCGATCGACGCGGCGCTGGATCTGGCCTCGCGCTATGCCCCCGACCGCGTATCGAACCTGATGAGCGTCGGCGGCACCCAGCAGGTGATGCTGAAAGTCCGCTTTGCCGAGATGCAACGGTCCGTGACGAAAAGCCTCTCGTCGTCACTGGGCGTGGGCGGCAATCTTGGCGGCACCGTCGGCGCCGCTGGCGGCACTGGAACCTTCACCGAAGGCAGTAATATTACCAACCTTCTTGAAGGCAACCCCATACAAAGGTCCAGCAGCGCCAACGGGGTGATGAGTTTCGGCGTCGGCGTTGGCGCGCTGCAATTCAACGTGATGCTCGAAGCCCTTGAAAGCAAGGGCATGGTTCGCACCCTGGCCGAACCGAACCTGACCTCCCTCTCGGGTCAACAAGCCTCGTTCCTGGCCGGCGGCGAATATCCTATTCCAATGACGGATTCATTGGGCGGTGTCTCGATCACCTACAGACCCTTTGGTGTGCAGCTTCAATTCACCCCGCGCGTTGTGGCGGGCGACGTGATCAACCTGCAGCTCGATGCCTCGGTCTCGTCAATCGACACGACCCAGAGCTATACGTCGGGCGGCCTATCGGTGAATGCGTTCAAAAAGCGCCAAGCCAGCACCACTGTCGAACTGCGCGATGGCCAGAGCTTTGCCATTGCCGGTCTGCTGCAGGACGATTTCCGCGACCTCAACGGTCAGGTTCCGTGGCTCGGCGATATTCCGATCTTGGGCACACTGTTCCGCTCGGCTGAATACAAGCGCTCACAATCCGAGTTGGTGATCATCGTCACTGCCCATCTGGTTTCGCCCACGCGTAGCGAAGCGCTGATGGTGCCCACCGATCGGATCAAACCGCCCTCCGAGGTTGATCTGTTCCTGAATGGTATCACCGCCGCCCCGAACACCCCGACCACCGGCGCCGCAGGCGAAGTTGCCCAGCAGGATTTCGGCGGCTCCTACGGCTACATGATGGAGAACTGATCATGGCCATGTCCCGTACCTACTCGCTTCTCGCGGCCACCTCCATCCTTGCCCTGCTCTCGGGCTGTGCCGGGTTCCAGGAAGTTCTGGCGCCCTACGGTGAGGCCGGTCGCGTCCCGGCACAAGATCACTTTGGCGATTCCACGGCCAACAATCTTGGTATCCACTCGGGCCAGATCAGCTGGGCACATAGCCTTGCCGAACGGTTCAACTCCGAAGTGACCGACACGATCACTTTCGAGTTCAACTCAGCCGTGCTCGATGCAGACGCCCGCGCCATTCTCGACCAGCAGGCAAATTTCATCCGGCAATTCCCGGAAGTCCGCTTCCGCGTCTTTGGCCATACCGATCTTGTCGGCTCGGCGGCCTATAACAAACGCCTCGGTCTGCGCCGCGCTCAAGCGGTGGTGGCCTATTTTGCCACCAAAGGCATCAGCCGGTCGCGACTTGAAGCGATGGTGTCTTACGGGGAAACGCACCCGGTCGTCGACACGCAGAACCGCGAACGGCGCAATCGGCGCACGGTGACCGAGGTTTCGGGCTTCGTCGAGGATGCACCGCTCATTCTGAACGGCAAATATGCTGAGGTGGTCTGGCGCGAATATGTGGCCTCAGCCACCGAGAAGCCCCCATCGGCCCAATCCGGTGATTCATCTGGCGGTGGTGACGGCGGCGGCGGCGGCAACTGACCCTCAGCTTCGACCTATGAAGACCGGCCAATTCGTTGGCCGGTTTTTTTCTATTCTTGGTTTACGTGTTGGCCGGGCGGAAACAGCCAATCACTTTTTTCAATATAGTCTCAATTGACCGCATAATTTCGCGGTTTTGGCCCCATTTACGCCGAACTTGCTTGCGAAATTCGTTAGACGAGCAGCCCCGAGTGCGAGTCGCGCGGGGGGGGTCAGCGAGTATTTTGAAAAGATGCGTTTCGCGAGCCCATGTATGGCAAGGAATAAAAAATGAGTGGTAATGTGGCACTCCAGCATGACCTGTCTCCGATTGTGGCATGTACGATCTCGCGGGATGTGCAGGATTTTGATCTGCTCATCGAGGATATGGAAGCCGAACTAGGCGAGAGCTGGGGCGATCTGACGATCGAAGACGCTATTGCCTTTCTCGGCCAACCCGATGCTGACAGTCTGGAATTCATTGCCGTGGCAATGGATGAAGAAGACGAGTCCGATCTCGCCCGGATTGCCGAAGTCATCCGTACTGCGGCCGGACGTGGGATCAAAGCCATCGTCATCGCCGAGGAAGTCAGTCCGATTGCATTGCATCAGCTGTTGAAGATGGGCGCTGATGAATTCGTCCCCTACCCGCTTCCGGAAGGTGCGCTGCATGACGCGATCGAGCGGATCAGAACCCCTGAACCCGAACCGGCGCCTCCCGAACCTACTGCCACGGCGAAGAAGACCGGTGGGTCGCATGATGGCGTGGTGATCGGTGTGCACGGGCTGGCCGGGGGTGTGGGCGCAACCACCCTGGCCGTCAATCTCGGATGGGAGCTGGCCAATATCGACAAGAAGAAGTCGCCGGATGTCTGCATCCTCGACTTCGATCTGCAATTCGGATCGGTTTCAACCTATCTTGACCTGCCCCGCCGCGACGCCGTCTACGAGCTTCTGTCGGATACGGAAGCGATGGATGTCGACAGTTTCATGGCGGCGCTGCTGACCTTCAACGACAAGCTGCATGTGCTGACGGCCCCGGCAGACATTCTGCCGCTTGATCTCGTGAGCAACGAAGATATCGGCCGGATCATCAGCATGGCGCGCAGCCAGTTTGACTACGTGATCATCGACATGCCGACCACCCTGGTCAGCTGGACCGAAACCGTGCTGACAGCCGCGCATGTCTACTTCACGCCGATCGACATGGATATGCGCTCGGCGCAGAACACGCTGCGCCTGATCCGGGCCCTGAAGGCCGAAGAGCTGCCGGTGAACAAGCTGCGCTTCACCCTGAACCGGGCCCCGAAATTCACCGATCTGTCGGGCAAAAGCCGCGTGAAGCGTCTGGCGGAAAGTCTCGATATCTCGCTCGACCTGCAATTGCAGGACGGCGGCAAACAAGTTGTCCAGGCCTGCGATCACGGGCTGCCGCTGGCCGAAACCGCAGCAAAGAACCCGCTGCGCAAGGAAATCCAGAAGCTCGCTCAATCGCTGCAGGAAATCAATCAGAGCGCTGAAGCTACAGCGTAACAGGAGTCATAGTCGTGTTCTCGCGCTACAAGAAACCCGGTGGAGCCAAGTCGCAATCTGCGGCCCCGAATTTGCACGCGGTCGACGGTGGCAAACCCGCACCGGCTCCAGCCGCTTCAGCAAAACAACCCGAGGCGAAAGCGGCAGCGCCGAAATCCCTTATGCAGCGTCGGGACGACCAGCCGAAGGCGCAGCCCGTGCCGGTGGACCGCGAGCGCAAGCGCAAGGAGCGGCTGAGTGAAATCAAGGTCGAACTGCACAAGCAGCTGCTCGACAACCTGAACCTCGCCGCGCTCGAAACCGCCTCGGAAAAGGATCTGCGCGCCGAGATCAATGCGATTGCCGCCGAAGCGCTGACCGATATGAACGTGGTCCTGAACCGCGAAGAACGGCTGGTTCTCAACCAGGATCTGTTCGATGAGGTGATGGGGCTCGGTCCGCTTGAGCCTTTGCTGAAAGACGACACCGTCAACGATATTCTGGTCAACGGGCCGCATCAGGTCTTTGTCGAACGCGCCGGCAAGCTGTCGCTGACCGATGTGCAGTTCAAGGACGAACGTCACCTGCTTCGGATCATCGACAAGATCGTGTCGGCGGTTGGCCGGCGGGTCGATGAATCGAACCCCTATGTCGACGCCCGTCTGGCGGACGGGTCACGTTTCAACGCGATGGTGCCGCCGATTGCCGTGGATGGCTCTCTGGTTTCGATCCGGAAATTCAAAAAAGACAAGCTCGGGATCGACGATCTGGTCAGTTTCGGCGCCTTTTCCGAAGAGATGGCGGCCTATCTGCAGGCCGCAGTGGCCTGCCGTCTGAACGTCATCGTCTCCGGCGGGACGGGTTCTGGTAAGACCACCACGCTCAACGCCCTGTCGGGATTCATCGACAACTCCGAGCGGATCCTCACCATCGAAGACACCGCCGAACTTCAGCTGCAACAAACCCATGTGGGCCGGATGGAAAGCCGCCCAGCCAACGTCGAGGGCAAGGGGGCGGTCAGTCAGCGCGATTGTCTGCGCAACGCCCTGCGGATGCGTCCTGACCGGATCATCGTCGGGGAAACGCGTGGCGAAGAAGTGATCGACATGCTGCAGGCCATGAACACCGGCCACGACGGCTCGATGACCACGATCCACGCCAACAACGCGCGCGACGCGGTCAGCCGTCTTGAAAACATGGTCTCCATGGCTGGGATCGAAATGCCACTGAAGGCCATGCGCGCCCAGATCGCGTCAGCTGTGAACCTGATCGTGCAGGCCAGCCGTCTGCAGGATGGCTCGCGCCGCATGGTCTCGATCACCGAAATCACCGGGATGGAAGGCGATGTGCTGTCGATGCAGGAGGTCTTCCGCTTCCAGCGCGTCGGGCTGAACCCCGACGGCAAAATTCTTGGTCACTTCACCGCTTCGGGTGTGCGTTCACACTATTCCGAGCGCTTCAAGCAGTGGGGCTACGATCTGCCCGCCGCCATTTTCGAACCCTTCGTCGCGGAGTAATTCCATGGTCATCAGTGCCGAACCACTCATCTACGGGCTGATCTTCATCGCCGTTCTGGTGCTTGTCGAAGGGGTCTATCTGACCGTCTTTGGCAAATCCATTTCGCTGAACAGCCGGGTGAACCGTCGCCTTGAGATGCTCGAAAAAGGTGTCGGCCGCGAGCAGGTGCTGGAGCAACTCCGCAAGGAAATGCACCAGCATATGAATGCGCGGGGCATCCCGCTCTATTCCCTGCTGGCCGAAAAGGCGCAGAAGGCCAATATCGCCTTCACCCCGTCGCAAATCCTGTTGCTGATGGCCGGTGTCACGCTGGTCGCGTTCATCGGGCTCGCCATTGGCACATCGGCCAGCTTGCCGGTGCGCGCGGGCATTTCCGTGGTGATGGGCGTGGGCGGGGTCTATGTCTGGATCTCGAACAAGGCCAAGAAACGCCTGAGCATGATCGAAGAACAGCTTCCCGAGGCGGTCGAGCTGATGGTCCGCAGTCTGCGCGTTGGCCACCCGTTTTCCTCGGCGATCCAGATCGTGGCGAAAGAAGTGCCCGATCCGCTCGGCTCGGAAATGGGCGTGATTGCAGATGAAAGCGCCTATGGGCGCGATGTAGGCGAAAGCCTCAAACATCTTGCCGAACGGATGGATATGCAGGATTTGCGCTTCCTCGCCGTTGCGGTGTCGATCCAGCAGCAATCGGGCGGCAACCTTGCCGAGATCCTCGAAGGGCTCGCCAAGGTGATCCGCGCCCGTTTCCGGCTGTTCCGCCGGGTGCGCGCCATCACCGCCGAGGCAAAATGGTCTGGTACCTTCCTGTCTGGCTTCCCGCTTCTGGCGCTGGTGATGATCAACGTCATCGAGCCGCATTACTATGATGAAGTCAAAGACACTGCCGCCTTTGTTCCAGCTGCGCTGGTGGCGGCGGCCTTCCTGATCACCAATGTTTTCGTGATGCGCGGGCTCACGAACATCAAAGTCTGAGGGCCGCAGGATGGACGCCATAACCACAATGCTGACCGACATGCTTGGCCCGCTCGGCCCGGTCATTGCGATCGGGGGGCTGGGCCTCTTGCTGATTGTCGGCGCGGCCCTGCCGATGCTGCTCGCCAATCGCGAAGACCCGATCGACAAGCTGAAGAAAGCCAACAAAGAGTACGAAGCGGGGAACGTAAAGCAATCGCTACGGACCGCTTCCAGCGGGTCAAACAAGCTCGAACGCTTTGCCACCTTCCTCGAACCGCAGGATAAGGCAGAATATTCCGCGATCCAGTTGAAATTGTTGCAGGCGGGCTATCCCGGCAAAAACGCGGTGCGCACCTATCACTTCGCGCAGTTTGCCCTTGGTCTTGGCCTGCTGGCTGCGGGCCTGCTCTACGCGATGATGAACTCGGCCACCGGCACCCCGTCGACCCAGGCCACGATCCTGTCGATCCTGATCCCGGGCGCTGTCGGATATATGGCCCCGAAATACTGGGTGACCCGCCGGGTTGAGACCCGCAAGGAAGAAATCATCAACGGCTTTCCCGACGCGCTCGACATGATGCTGGTTTGCGTCGAAGCCGGGCAATCGCTCGATCAGTCGATCATTCGCGTCGCCCGTGAAATCCGTGCCGGCTTCCCGGCTCTGGCCGAGGAATTCGAGATTGTCAGCCACGAGCTGAAAGCGGGCAAGGACCGCATTCAGGTGCTGCGCGACATGTCCGAACGCGCCGGGGTGCCCGATGTGGCAAGTTTCGTGACGGTGCTGATCCAGTCGTCCAGCTTCGGCACATCCATCGCCGAAGCGCTCCGGGTCTATGCCGGTGAAATGCGCGACAAGCGGGTGATGCGGGCCGAAGAAAAGGCCAACAAACTCCCCACCAAGATGACGCTGGCGACCATGATGCTCACGGTTCCGCCGCTGCTCATTATCCTGATTGGCCCCTCGGTCTATGCAGTTTATAAGACTCTGAACAACATCAGCTTCTAGGAGGCGGTTATCGTTCAGAGGGGCACAGCCACAGCCATGGCGCTGGCAGCAATGCTGGCGCTTTCGGCATGTGACAACAGCACGGGGCTTGGCAACCGGGGCGGTGATGGCTACGCGCCCGACGCCCTGCCCGCAGGCGCGCAAAGCGTTGACGGTCTTCTCGTTGGCCACCGGCTGATGGATGCCGGGGAATACGAACTGGCGTTGCGGGCCTATACCCGCGCCGCCGCCGAACAGGGCATGACCGTCGATGTGCTGTCGGCCATTGGCTCGGCCGACCTGAAACTGGGACGCCTCGGCCAAGCCGAAAAGCTGTTGCGCCAGGCGGTGAAAAACGACCCGACCTTTGTGCCCGCCTGGAACAATCTCGGGGTTCTGCTCATGAATACAGGCGCTTATGGCGAAGCCGCGCGCGTGTTCCGCAATGCCTACAGCCTCGACAGTGGCAAAACAGACTCCATTCGGCAAAACCTGATCTTGGCGCTCGCAAAAATCGAAAACATTTCGTATGATGGCCCGGACAATGCGGAATTCGCACTGATGCGGCGCGGTCAGGGGGACTACCTGCTCTTGGCGCATCAATAGAATGCGGAACGCATGACGAGCAGTAAGAGGACGCAGGCATATGCGCCATATATTCATTCTTTCCCTCTGCCTTGGCAGCGCTGTTGGGCTGTCGGCTTGTGACAAGCCGACCGATCAGGCCGCGGTGGAACGCGCCGTTTCCGGCGTTAATGTGATCGACGAAACGAACCTCAACGATGTGATGCTGACGGTCGGCGACCCGGACGAAGCGGTCGGCTATTTCCAGCACGCTCTGTCGATTGAACCCGACCGGGTGGATCTGCAACGCGGCCTGGCAAAATCGCTGGTGCGGGCGGGTAAAGCCGATCAGGCAGCGCGGGTCTGGGGCGAAATCGCACAACGCCCCGACGCCAGCAATGACGACAAGCTGGCGCTGGCGGATGCCCTGATCCGTGCAGGCGACTGGGCCAGGGCGGGCGAGCAGCTGAACCAGATCCCCCCCACCGTTGAAAGCTTCGATCGCTACCGGCTCGAAGCGATGGTGGCCGATAGCAAAAAAGACTGGAAGCGTGCCGACAGCTTCTATGAAACCGCCGTGGGTCTGACCACACAGCCGGCGCATACGCTGAACAACTGGGGCTATTCCAAGCTCACACGGGGCGATTACAAAGGCGCCGAAAAGCTGTTTGCCGAGGCCCTCGCCTACGACAGCACCATGTTCACCGCCAAAAACAACCTGGTCCTGGCCCGGGGCGCCCAGCGCAAATACGATATGCCGGTGCTGACCATGAGCCAGACCGAGCGCGCTCAACTGCTCTACACGCTGGGGCTGACGGCCGTGAAACAAGGCGATCTGACCATGGGCCGGACCCTGCTTGAAGAAGCGGTGCAGACCCATCCGCAATATTTCGACGAGGCCGCGCGGGCGCTGAAAGCCCTCGATGCCAACGTCACGCACGGCTAACTCATGCTGACGCACCAGACGGCGTCTTCCGCCCTGTGGTTTCTGCCCTTCGCCACCCCGATTGCGATCTGGGTGGCGTGGAACGATATGGCCCGGATGAAAATCCCCAATCGCGCGGTGATGGCGCTGGTGGTGGTCTTTGCCCTGATCGGGCTGATCGCCCTGCCGCTGGAGGACTATGCCTGGCGCTGGACCCATCTGCTGCTGATCCTACTGATCGGTTTTGGCGCCAGCGCAATCGGGCTTGTCGGGGCGGGCGATGCCAAATTCGCCGCCGCCATGGCCCCCTTCATCCTGCGCGAGGATCTGGGCAGCTTTTTCGTGCTCTTCGCCGCCGTGCTGTTTGCAGGCTTCGTCACCCACCGGCTGGCCCGACGCGTTCCGGCGATCCGTGCCCGCACCCCGGATTGGGAAAGCTGGACGCGCGACAAGGATTTCCCGATGGGGCTCTGCCTTGGCGCGGCGCTCATCTTCTATCTGATCATCGGCGCGATCTGGGGCATCTGATCCCGCCAGGACGCCTCGGCAGGATGAGGCCCCGATCCTATTTCGCGTAGAGCACGTAGATCTCGTTGCGCCGCACTTCGGTCAGCGCCACCCCGGTTTCCTCGACCGCCTCCAGCACCAGCTTGCGCACCTTGAGCGATAGCGGGCAGAGTGGCACCAGAAGGAAATCGGCACTCTCGAAGCCCGGCAGCCCGGCATAATACCACGGCGCCCCATGCGGCAGAAGCTCACTCGCCCCGTATAGCCAGCTGGTTGAAAGAAGATCTGCGGTGAATACCCGCTTGCCCTCGGTCAGGCCGGACGCCTTCAAATCGTCGGCCGTCACCCGGTACCGCACCGCCATGCCGTTATTCGCCTCACATTCGGGCCAGGTTTCGCCGTGCCAGACCGTGGTAACGTCCTCGCGCAGTTCCGGATCGGCATAGGCCGCGAAGGCCTGACCCGGACCGTCCAAGGCCACCGTTCCATCGACCCGGCTCATGCGCTCCTTGTCCGCCATCAGATCGGCGGCCACGTCAACGCCGGGAACGAGCTGTACGTATTTTTCGGATTTTGCCGCGAGGTGGCGAAACGGGCTGAAGGTAAGGGTCAGTGCGGATGGCAGCGCGAAAGCGAAGCCGATCACTGCGAGCCCCCCCATCCCCTGCCGCAGATCCCATCCGAAGCCGTTGCGCGTCTCGGTGTCGGGACGCAGGTAGATCATCAACAGGGCAAACAGGCCCAGCCATTGCGGGTCATTGCCGAAATTCTGATAGGTCACGAAAAAGAACCCGGGCGCGAGCAGGAGCAGAACCAGCCCTTCATGTTGCCGCCCGGCCTGACGCAGAAAGATCACGCCCATCAGCAGGGCCAGACTGCCGCCAAGATAGGTCGACGACGCAACGGTTTCGAAAAATGGCAGCCCCGGCTGCGGGCGCACTTCAGAGCCCGACACCACCGCGAGGTCGCGCAGATAGGCCAGCCAGAACAGCGGCGTCCCGGCCCAGAGCGTCACCAGCAGCGCGACCGCCAGCCCGGCAACAAGCGCCGTCACCATGCTGCGCCATTGCCGCCAGCCAATCAGCGCCACCGCGATGGGCAGGATGAAGCCGGCAAAATAGGTCACCTTGATCAGTGCCATCGCCGCCAGAGCCAGCCCGATCACCAGCCCGTCGACCGTTGCGGCCAGCCGGGTTTTCTCGCCCGGCAGAACAACCAGCGCCACCGCCAGATAGGCCAAAGCCCAGGCCCAGCGATTGTAATGCATCGAGATCGACACCGAGTCATGCGCACCGTCCGGCACCAGGGCCAGAACCAGGATCAGAACGAAGCCGCCATAGAGGTAGGCCAAACTGCCGCGGAACCGGCTTACGGCGACCCACCAGATCGCGGGCGACAGCACCAGTGCCACCAGCACCTGCGCATAGAGGATCGCATGGCCCAATTCGGCGCCAAGCCAGACGAACAGGGCGATTGGCGCCGTGGCCAGCACCCCGATCGGGGTCTGGAAATCCAGATGCGGAACCTGCCCGCGCGCCTCGCGCAACACGATCTGGGCCAGATGCAGCAGATCGCCTTCATGAAAGCCCACATAGAGCCCGCCCTTGGCAAGGCTCACCCCCGCCAACAGCACCAGAAGTGCCAGCAGAAATCCGGCCAGTAGGGGCTTGTTCGGTCTGCTCATCCCGCCCTCATTTTAAATCTTAATTATTTTCAACATGCACAGCGCTGGCTGCCCAAGCAATCCCTAAGGGTTTTTGTTGTCGCTTGCCAAGGCCGCAGGTACAATTGCGGAAAACAGATGCATCGAACAGAGCAAAGCGAGCAGATATGAACATGCAGCCCACCTCGAGTGTGCAGGCCCCGCCACCCTGCAAGGTGATGGAAGATACCGGGCTTTCCCCGGTGATGATGCGCGAAATCCTTCTCAAGACCATGTTCCGCACCAATATCGAAACGGTGACGGCGCTTGAAGCGGTGCTCTGCGTGCCCTCCCGGGTGGTGCAGGATCTGATCGACCTGGCGCGCTCGCAGGGGCTGGTCGAGGCGCTTGGCACGCTTCACGCCGGGGCGGGCAACGAAATGGGCTACCGCCTGTCGGATAGTGGCAAGGCCCGCGCGCTCGATGCGCTGTCGCAATCGGAATATTTCGGCGCAATGCCGGTGCCGATGGATAAATACGCCGTGCAGGTGAAGCGCCAGTCGATCCGCAACGTCAAAATCAGCCGCGCCCAGCTCACCGGGGCGATGGGCCATCTGATCCTGCCCAACGAGCTGCTCGACCATCTCGGGCCGGCAGTGGGCTCCGGGCGCTCGATCCTGATGTATGGCCCGCCGGGCAACGGGAAATCCTCGATCTCCAACGGCATCCGCGATGCGATTGGCGAAAAGATCTATGTGCCGCGCGCGGTGGAATATTCCGGGCAGGTGATCACGGTCTATGACCCGATCGTGCACTCCGCCGTGACAGCGGTGGAAGATGATCCGAATTCGCTGCGCCGCACCTCGAACAGCTTTGACCGGCGCTATGTGATCTGCGACCGGCCCACGGTGATCACCGGCGGCGAGCTGACGCTCGACATGCTCGATCTGAAATACAACCCGACCGCGCGCACCTATACCGCTCCGCTGCAGTTCAAATCGGCCGGCGGCGTGTTCATCGTCGACGACCTTGGCCGTCAGGCCGAACCGCCGCAGGCCCTGATCAACCGCTGGATCGTGCCGCTGGAGGAAAGCAAGGATATCCTCGCGCTGCAATCAGGCGAAAAGTTCGAAGTGCCGTTTGACACGCTGGTGATCTTCTCGACCAACTTCCACCCGAACGAGATTTTCGATAAGGCCGCCCTGCGCCGGATCTTCTTCAAGATCAAGATCGACGGTCCGAACCAGGAAGACTTCCTCAAGATCTTCGCCATGGTCGCGCGCAAGAAGAACATGCCGCTGGATGAAGCCTCGCTGGTGCATCTGCTGAAGACGAAATACCCGACCATCGACAACATCTACGCCAACTATCAGCCGATCTTCCTGATCGAGCAGATGATGGCGATCTGTGATTTCGAAGGTATCCCCTATCAGATGACCCCCCGGCTGATCGACCGCGCTTGGGCCAACATGTTCGTGCGCGAAGAGCATATCGAACACTAAATGCCTTTCTGAAATAATGAGCGCCGGACCGGCCTGAATTTCCGGCCCGGCGCTCTTGTCTCCCCACCCGGCCAAATCTGGGACATGAGGGACCGGGCGCGCACCTTGCGGCGCAGTTCCGGGTCACATGGGGCCATGTGTACCGGAAGGGAGACGCACAGGATCAGTCGGCAAAGACCAGACCGATAATCTTGTCCTGTTTGGCACGGTCACCATTGCTGAGCGCGGCCAGCGTCTGGCTGCCCGTCGCCTCGATCCCGGCCGCCCCCAGCCGCGCCAGAACCGCCTCGGTATCTTTCCCGGCCAGATCGGCCAGCGTTTCGATCCGCGCGCCATTCAGCGACATGAACACCGCGCGCATCCCTTCCGGGCCACTGCGCGTGGAACTGGTCGGAATGGCGAAACTCGCCACCGTCGCCACCGCCCCCAGTACCATGACGCCAAGCCCGATGGGTTTGCGGAAATAGATCAGAAAGGCGCGGTAATTCAGCGCCAGATGCAGCCCCACCGCGACAACCATCGCCATGCCGATCATCTCATGCGCGCTGCGCGTCAGCCCCGGCGACAGGTGGAAAAACAGCAAGACGCCTGACACGATCGTGATCAGTCCGGTTGCCACAGTCAGCGGGGTCACCCAAGGGCGCAGTGATTTCATCACGGATCTCTCCAAAGTCTGGTTCAAACCTGTCTGATACGGCTGGCCCCGCGCATTCCGTCGCTCCTCCGGCGATTTTTTTTTGCCGCCGCGAATGTCTTTTCTCTTCCCCCGGAAAGCGCATAGGTTTCGGCATGACCACTTTGCCCGACAGCATTGCCGACTGGTTCGCCCAAAAGGGATGGCAACCCCATCCGCACCAGCTCGACATGCTGGCGCGGGCGGCAGAGCCTGCGACCCTGCTGATCGCCCCCACCGGTGGCGGCAAAACCCTTGCCGGGTTCCTGCCCACCCTCACCGAGCTGGCCATGGATCCCCGCCCCGGCTTGCACACGCTCTACATTTCTCCGCTGAAAGCGCTGGCCGCCGATATGCGCCGCAACCTGACCGGCCCGATTGCCGAGATCGGGCTGGGCATCCGGGTCGACGACCGCTCTGGCGACACCTCGCAAACCCGCAAGAAGGCGCAACGCGCCGATCCGCCGCATATTCTTCTGACCACGCCCGAAAGCCTCGCGCTATTGCTCTCCTACGAAGACGCGCCGCGGATGTTTTCTGGGTTACAGCGCGTGGTGGTCGACGAGCTTCATGCCCTCGCCGAAAGCAAACGCGGCGATCAGCTCATGCTTTTGCTGACCCGGCTGGAAGCCCTCGCCCCCGGTCTGCGCCGGGTCGGGCTATCGGCCACGGTGGAAGACCCGCCCGCTCTCGCCCGCTATTTCCACCCCGATACCTGCGATGTGCTCAGCGCCGATCCCGGCCCCGAGCCCGATATCCAGATGCTCACCACCGAGGCCCCGCCGCCATGGTCCGGCGGCGGTGGGCGCTACGCGATCCCCGAGGTGCTGGACGAGGTCAAGCGCCACAAGACCACGCTGATTTTCCACAACACCCGCGCGCAGGCCGAGATTTTCTTTCACCATCTCTGGCTCGCCAATGAAGACACTCTACCCATCGGCATCCATCACGGCTCGCTGGCCCGCGAGGCGCGTGAAAAGGTCGAGGCGGCGATGCTCACAGGCAGCCTCAAGGCCATCGTTTGCACCGGCACGCTCGATCTCGGCCTCGACTGGGGCGATGTCGATCTGGTCATTCAGGTCGGCGCACCGAAGAATGTGAAGCGCCTTGTCCAGCGCATCGGCCGCGCCAATCACCGCTACAACGCGCCTTCCAAGGCTCTCCTCCTGCCCGCGAACCGCTGGGAAGTGATCGAATGTCAGGCCGCCATCGAGGCGGTGCATGCTCATGATCTTGATGGCGAACCGCGCGGCCCCGGCCCGCGTGATGTGCTCTGCCAGCATATCCTGATCTGCGCCTGCTCCGCCCCGTTCGACGCCGAGGCGCTCTATCGCGAAGTCACCCGCGCCGGTCCCTACACCGCGCTCAGCCGCGCCGATTTCGACGCCTGCCTCGATTTTGTGGCCACCGGCGGCTATGCCCTGCGCGCCTATGACCGCTGGCAGCGGCTGATGTTGCGTGATGGGCTCTGGCGCCTGCGCGATCCGCGCGCCACCCAGCTCATCCGCATGAACCTTGGCACCATCCAAGATACCGACACGCTGAAAGTGCGCATGCGCGGCAACCGCACACCCTTGGGCGAGGTGGAAGAAGGCTTTGCCGCTTCGCTCACACCCGGCGACACCTTCCTGATGGGCGGGCAGATCGTACGCTTTGAAAGCCTGAAGGAAATGCATGTCGAGGTCAGCCGCGACCGGGGCCGCAAGCCGAAAGTGGCGGTGTTCATGGGCACCAAGTTTTCCACCTCTACCCAGCTTTCGGCCCGCATCCTCACCCTGCTCCGCCGGGGCGATCTCAGCGCCCTGCCCGGGCATACGCGCGACTGGATCCGCCTGCAGGCCGAGCAATCGCAGCTGCCGCGCGCGGGCCGGGTGCTGGTCGAAAGCTTCCCATATGAGGGCCGCGCCCATAGCTGCGTCTACGGTTTCGCGGGCCGGGGCGCGCAGCAAACGCTAGGGCTTCTGCTCACCCGCCGGATGGAAGAGGCCGGGCTGGGCCCGCTGGGCTTTGTCGCCACCGATTACGCCACGCTGATCTGGGCGCTGGAGCCGATGGATGATCCCGCCGCCCTGCTCGCCCCCGAAGGGCTGCGCGAGGGGCTGGACGGCTGGCTCGCCGAAAACGCCCTGATGAAGCGCAGTTTCAAATCCGTCGCCACCATCGCCGGACTGACCCCGCGCAACTTCCCCGGCAAGCGCAGCTCCGGGCGGCAGGCGACGTTTTCAACCGATATTCTCTATGACACCTTGCGCAAATACGACCCCGACCACCTGCTTCTGGACGTAACCCGCGAAGAGGCCATGCAGGGGCTGATCGGCTTTGGCCGGATCGAAGAGCTGCTGGCGCGCACTCATGCGCAGGTGGATCATGTGATCACCGACCGCGTCACGCCTTTCGCGGCCCCGCTGTTTCTGGAAGTCGGCAAGGTGCCGGTCGAAGGCGCCGGGGCGGAAGCCCTGCTGGCTGCCGAAGCCGACCGGCTGATGGCAGAAGCGGGATTAATCTGACCAAAGTCTGATAATTTAAAATATCTGAATTTGGTCAGTTATATATCTATCCTATTGATATTACGAACTATTCCGCCCGCCACCAATGCTGCATCACGTCGCCGCCCACCGCGCGCGCCTCGACCAGCTCAAAGCGCGGGGCCTCGGCCAGGTGGCTGATCCCCAACGCCGCCAGCGCTGGCCAGCCCTCGGCCCCCAGCGCGATCCCGGCGGAAAACACGATGAGATCGTCCACCAGATCTTCCATCAACAGCGACGCCGCCAACCCGCCGCCGCCTTCGCAAAACACCCGGGTCAGGCCAGCCGCGCCCAAAGCCTCCAGCGCCGCGCGTGTGTCGAGCTGCCCCTCGCGCACCGGCACTTCGATCAGCCGCGCCCCGGCCTCACTCCAGTGCGCCCGTCGCCCCGCCTCGGCCCGGTCGCCATGCAGCAGCCAGACCGGCAGGTCCTGTGCAGTGCGAAACAGATTGCTATCTTCCGGCAGGTCCAAATGGCGCGCCAGCACCACCCGCACCGGCTGTTGCACCGCCCCCATGCCGCGCACGGTCAGGCTCGGGTCATCGGCCCGCGCCGTGCCCGCCCCCACCATCACCGCATCGTGGCGCATCCGAAGCGCATGCACCTCGCGGCGCGCCTCCGGCCCGGTGATCCACTGGCTTTCGCCCGAAGCGGTGGCAATCCGCCCATCCAGCGAGGTGGCGAGTTTCAGCGTCAGCATCGGCCGTTCGCGCGTGACCTTCGACAGGAACCCTGCCTGATCGCGCCGCGCTTCGTCTTCCAGCACCCCGGTTGTCACCTCGATGCCCGCTTCGCGCAGCCGTGCCAGCCCCTGCCCGTTCACCCGTGCATCGGGGTCGGTCAGCGCCACCACCACCCGCGCCAACCCCGCCGATACCAGCGCATCGGCGCAGGGCGGGGTTTTGCCGTGATGGGAACAGGGTTCGAGGGTAACGTAAGCCGTGGCCCCGCGCGCCGCCGCGCCAGCCTGCGCCAGCGCCACAACCTCGGCATGAGGCCGCCCGCCGGGCTGGGTCCAGCCCCGCCCGACAATCCGGCCGTCTTTCACAATCACGCAGCCCACGGCCGGGTTCGGCCATGTAGTGCCGTGGCCCCGCCGCCCGAGCGAAAGGGCCAGCGCCATATAGCGCCGGTCGCTCACTCTTCGCCGGTAATCGAGTCGGGCCGCAGCTCGCTGACGAATTTGTCGAAATCGTCCGCCGCCTGGAAGTTCTTGTAAACGCTGGCAAAACGCACATAGGCCACGGTGTCGATCCGGGCCAGGCTTTCCATCACGATCTCGCCGATCGTGGTCGAGGGAATATCGGTTTCGCCCATGCTTTCCAGCCGCCGCACGATGCCCGAGATCATCTGATCAATCCGCTCCGGTTCCACCGGGCGTTTCTGCATCGAGATCCGGATCGAGCGTTCCAGCTTGTCGCGGTCGAAATCTTCGCGCCGTCCGCTCGATTTGATCACCACAAGATCGCGCAGTTGCACGCGCTCATAGGTGGTGAACCGCCCCCCGCAAGCCGGGCAAAAGCGCCGCCGCCGGATCGCCACATGGTCTTCCGCCGGGCGTGAATCCTTCACCTGGGTATCAATATTTCCGCAAAACGGGCAGCGCATCCCGGTCCCCTTTTCTACCACCTCTTATCTGCACCTCTTGATAGTGGGTCTTTGCCCACTTATCCACAGGCACTATAGGGGGATGGGCTGGTCTTGGGTAGTACCAAATATGCCCTACCAGATGCTGATTTTGCCGCATTTGCCGCCGCGTTGCCGGGAACGCAGGTATAGGCAGAGCCAACGGAGTTTAGGCGGCACAGGCCGCCCCAACGCTACCGTCCCCCACGCCGCCTGCGCCGGATCTCAGCGCAGGAGTGCCACCACCTCGCGTTGATGCGATCCGGCGCGATGTTCGAAAATGTAAATTCCTTGCCACGTTCCCAGCATAATTCTGCCGCCAATTATCGGAATAGTGATAGAAACCGGCAGAAGCGCCGATTTGATATGGGCCGGCATATCGTCGGGGCCTTCATAGGTATGGCGCAGATACTGCATCGACGGATCGCTCGCGGGCGGCACCAGCCGCTGGAAGAACGCCGCCAGATCGGTCTGCACTTCCGGGTCGGCATTTTCCTGAATCACCAGCGAGGCTGAGGTGTGGCGGATGAACAGCGTCAGCGCCGCCTCGTCCGGCGCCTCGCGCGCCACCCAGCCCGCCACCTCGCGGGTGAATTCATAAAGCCCCGGCCCGGTGGTGGTGACCCTGAACAGCCGATGGCTCATTTGCAGCCCCTGTCCCAGCTCTGCGTGTCGAAATTCCAGCAATAGCCCGCCGTCTCATAGGCATCGGCAAGTGGGAGTACCATACCGCCACAGCCCCCTCAGGCGGCATCGAAGGCGGCGCGCGCCTCGGCAATCGCGGGCATCTGCGCCTCGGCCCAGCCCACCAGCTCCAGAAGCGGCGGGATGAAGCTTTGGCCAATCGCGGTCAGGCTGTATTCCACGCTCGGCGGCTTGGTGTTGAACACTTCGCGCCGCACCAGCCCGTCGCGCTCCAGATCACGCAGGGATTGGGTCAGCATCCGCTTGGAAATATCCGGCAGCGCCCGCGAGATGGCGTTGAAGCGGCGCGGCCCCTCGATCAGCTCGATCAGGATCAGCGTCGTCCATTTCGCCGCGATATGATCGAGCACATTGCGCACCGGGCAGGCCGACAGGTCGCCGGTCCGTTCCATCATCAGCGGCTTCGTTATCGCATTCATAGGTTCCCTCCAGGTAACCTTGGCACGAAAAAGTGCCTCCTTTCGCGCCGGATCAAAGGTCTCTAGATGAGACCTATACACGATTCCAGACCAAAGGAAAATAATATGACAACGAAACTTCTGGTAGCCGGTGCAAGCGGTCAACTCGGCTCGATGGTGATCGCGCATCTGAAAACCCTCGTGCCCTCGAGCAGCATCGTCGCGCTGGTCCGCTCGGACGAGGCCGCCGCCCGCTATGCCGCCGATGGGATCGAAACCCGCAAGGGCGATTACACCGACCGCGCCAGCCTCGACGCCGCCTTTCAGGGCATCGACCGGCTACTTCTGATCTCGTCCTCCGCCGTGGGCGAGCGCGTGGCGCAGCATCAGAATGTGGTCGACGCCGCCAAGGCTGCCGGTGTGGGCTTTGTCGCCTATACCTCGATCCTGAACGCCGCCAGCTCGAAGATGATCCTTGCGGGCGAGCATCAGGCCACCGAAGCCATGCTGGCCGCCTCCGGTATCCCCCACGCCCTGCTGCGCAACGGCTGGTACAGCGAAAACCTGCTGGGCGGCATCGGCGGCGATCTGGCCATGGGTCAGCATTTCGGCGCGGCGGGCGAAGGCAAATTCTCCACCGCCACCCGTCAGGATTTCGCCGAAGCCGCTGCCGTGGTGCTGGCGGGCGGCGATCATGCGGGCAAAGCCTATGAGCTTGCGGGCGACACCGCCTTCACCATGGCCGAGCTTGCCGCGACCATCGCCGACGCCTCGGGCAAACCGGTGGCCTATGTCGACATGCCGCAGGATGCCTATACCGGGGCTCTGGTCGGCGCGGGCCTGCCCGAAGGCTTTGCCGCCGTTCTGGCCGACAGCGACGCGCAGGCCGCGACCGGCGCGCTCTATTCCGCGAGCCGCGACCTGTCCACCCTGATCGGCCGCCCGACCACCCCGATTGCCGATAGCGTGAAAGCCGCGCTGAGCGCCCTCGCCTGACCCCCGGAGCAAACCTCATGATGAAACGCAATATTGCCGCGCTGGCGCTGGCCGCCTCGCTGGTGCCGGCTCTGGGCATGGCCCAATCGGCGCGCGAGATCGTTCTGGCCGGGCTGGACGCGGTGTTCATTCACCCCAACCCGGACGCGATCGACACCTATTTCGCCACCGACTACATCCAGCACAACCCGATGTTTCCCAATGGCAATGACACGCTGAAGGGTTTTGCCGCCGCCCCCGCCGGTGGCGTGAAATACCAGATCGGCAATGTGGTTGCGGATGAAGACACGCAGATGGTGGCTGTGCATTTTCGCGTTGAAGGCTTCGGCCCGAAACCGATGGTGGGCTTCGATATGTTCCGCGTCGAGGATGGCAAAATCGTCGAGCATTGGGACGTGCTGCAGGAAGACGTCGCCGAAACCGCCAGCGGCAACCCGATGTGGACCCCGGCGGCTGAATAAGCTGACTGAAATCTCAGGCGGGGCGGTTCGCCGCCCTGCCCCTCTGCCTTAGCGGAAAATCTTCTCGCCCATCTGGTCGATAAAGGTCTTGGCCTTGCGCAGACTGATCTCGCGCGCCTCGTCTGCCGATTGGGTGGTGTCGGCGCGGATCATCTTGTGGGTTTTCAGCTCGCCACCCACCTCTTTTTCGATCCGGGCGCCAATGCGAAACCCGCCCGTTTCCTTGACCGGCTCGGGATAGATCCGAAACCCTTCATAAATCTCCGGCTGCGCCTCGGGGGCCGCGCCGCGCCCGCCGAACAGTTTGGAAAAGAGTGCCATTTTTGTCCCCAGTTGCTTGGGGGGATTGTGACCGCTCCGGCGCCCGGGGGCAAGCCCGCGCCCTCAGCCCAGCGCCAGCAGCGCCCAGCCGAGCCCATAGGCCCCGGCGCAGATCAGCGTGACGATGGGCAGGCCACGGGCAAAAGCGCGCCACGACCAGCCCGGCAAACTCTCCTGCCCCCGCTGCGGCCGAAACTGCCACGCCGCCGCCCCCAGCAGCACAAAGGGCACCACCACGATGCCCGACATGCCCATATAGCCCAGAACGGCCAGAAGAATGAGAAGAAGCCCACCAATCATGCATCCGTTCTCGCGCCATTCAACGGCAAAGGCAATCGTGACCCAGAGACGCGGGGGATTCATCCATAGCGGCCTCGTAGGGCGGGTTTTCAACCCGCCAAAACTGCCACTCCGCCAAAACCGCCTCTCCCGCCGGGCTGAAGCCCGGCCTACGCACGATTGAGGTGCTGCAACACGCGGATAGGTGAAATCTCGGCCAAAGCGCTCAAATTGCCCCGAAGAACGCTTCCCTCACCTAAGCAGGGCGCGCGCCTGCCCGGGGGATGGCGCTCCCCTGCCTGCGAGCTGCGCCATTTATGCCTGCAATGTACTGCCTGCACCTGAGCGGATTGCGAAGCCAGTAAAAGCGCCAGCCCGCCCGGACCGGGCAGGCGCGCGCCCTGCGCCTTGCGGCGCGCTCCGGGCGCAGATGAGCTATCGAATTTTCCGCGAATAACGTTTTCGCACAGTAGTATTGATGAACGAGTTGAGGCCTTCACCTCGCTGAGCAAGGATAGTCATTTGTTCGATATTCTGAGCCCCGGCTGACAGCGAGGTATATTCATAAATCGCACCATCTCTGAACTGAACAGTGATCTTGCCCGGCTCGATTTCATAGGCGGCAACCCCGGAACGCCCACCCATATTTGCATAATATTCCATGTCGGCACACCATATCTTGTAGAGGATATGTTTGAGATGGTCTCAGAAATGAGAAATTCAAGATGCGCTTACACGACACTTGTCGGCAAACCGATATCGATTACTGGTGCCTGCCAGCCGTGTTCGATGGACAAACACTATCAGCTCGCACGTTCATATGATGGGCAGATCAAACAGAATCCGGGCTGAAGCCCGGCCTACGCCCCCGATAATTCGCCCGATGCGCGCCGAAGGCGCAGGGCGAGCGCCTGCCCGTGTGGGCGGGCTGGCGCTTCGGGGCGCCGCAACACGCGGAGAGGCAGGCAGTGGGTGGCGGGCATAAATGGCGTTGCCCGCAAGCCAAGGGCGCCATCCCCCGGGCAGGCGCACGCCCTGCTTGGTCAGACGCCCCCCCAAACGAAAAAAGGCGCCCCGTGGGGCGCCCTTCTTTATTGATCCAGGAAACTCCGTAGCTTCCGGCTCCGGCTCGGGTGCTTGAGTTTCCTCAGCGCCTTGGCCTCGATCTGGCGGATCCGTTCGCGGGTCACCGAGAACTGTTGGCCGACCTCTTCCAGCGTGTGGTCGGTGTTCATGCCGATGCCAAAGCGCATCCGAAGAACCCGTTCCTCGCGCGGGGTGAGGCTCGCCAACACCCGGGTGGTGGTCTCTTTCAGGTTTTCCTGAATGGCCGAATCCAGCGGCAGCACTGCGTTCTTGTCTTCGATGAAATCGCCAAGCTGGCTGTCTTCCTCGTCGCCAATCGGCGTTTCCAGCGAAATCGGCTCCTTGGCGATCTTCATCACCTTGCGGACCTTTTCCAGCGGCATTTGCAGCTTTTCGGCCAGCTCTTCCGGGGTCGGCTCGCGGCCGATCTCGTGCAGCATCTGCCGCCCGGTGCGCACCAGCTTGTTGATCGTCTCGATCATATGCACCGGAATACGGATGGTGCGGGCCTGATCGGCGATCGAGCGGGTGATCGCCTGACGGATCCACCAGGTGGCGTAGGTCGAAAACTTATAGCCGCGGCGATATTCGAACTTATCCACTGCCTTCATCAGGCCGATATTGCCTTCCTGAATGAGGTCGAGGAATTGCAGCCCGCGGTTGGTGTATTTCTTGGCAATCGAGATCACCAGACGCAGGTTGGCCTCGACCATTTCCTTCTTGGCCTGACGGGCTTCTTTCTCGCCCTTCTGCACCTGTTGCACGATGCGGCGGAATTCGGGGATGTCGACGCCGACATATTGCCCGACCTGCGCCATCTCGATCCGCAGATCACTGATCTTGTCCGACGAGCGTTCGATCAGCGCCTGCCAGCCCCGGCCGGGCTTTTCACCCATCCGTTCCAGCCAGGTCGGATCCAGCTCGTAGCCACGATAGGCTTCGACGAATTCGTGCCGGTTGATCCGCGCCTGATCCGCCAGCTTCACCATCGCGCTGTCAATCGCCATGATCCGGCGGTTGATGCCGTAAAGCTGGTCGACCAGCGCTTCGATCCGGTTGTTGTGCAGATGCAGCTCGTTCACCAGTTCAACGACTTCCGAGCGCAGTTTCTGATACACGCCTTCGTCATTGTCGGAAAAGCTGTCATCTTCGTTGAGCGTGGCGCTCATCCGCTGGTCCTGGATATCCGACAGCGTGGTGTAGTCCCGCGCAATCATGTCGAGGATTTCCAGCACACGCGGTTTCAGCGCGGCTTCCATCGCGGCCAGCGACATGTTGGCCTGTTCGTCGTCTTCGTCGTCATCGTCGCTGGCAATCGGGTTGCCGTCGGCGTCAAGCTCGGGCTCGGCGCTGCGTTTGTCCCCACCGGCGGCCTCGCCCCCGGCAGCATCGACGCCTGCAACCACCGCCACACCCTCGTCTTCGCCCTCTTCCCCGAGGGTCCGGCCGAAGGTGGCGTCGAGGTCGATCACATCACGCAGCAGAATGTCTTCGTTCAGAAGTTCGTCGCGCCAGATGGTGATCGCCTGGAAGGTCAGCGGGCTTTCGCACAGGCCCGCAATCATGGTGTTGCGTCCGGCCTCGATCCGCTTGGCGATGGCGATCTCGCCTTCGCGCGACAGAAGCTCAACCGAGCCCATCTCGCGCAGATACATGCGCACCGGGTCATCGGTGCGGTCGAGTTTTTCGGTCTCGGAATTGGCCAGCGTCACTTCGCGCGAGCTTTGCGCGGTGACCAGCTCGGTCGAGCCTCTGGTCTCGTCGTCCGAGTCGTCGGCCTCGTCATCCTCGATGATGTTGATGCCCATTTCCGAGAGCATCGACATCACGTCTTCAATCTGTTCCGACGACACCTGATCGGGCGGCAAAACGTGATTGAGCTGATCGTAGGTGATGTAGCCCCGCTCGCGGGCTTCGGCGATCATTTTTTTGATCGCGGCCTGATCCATATCAGAAGAGACGGGTTCGTCGTCCTGATCGGTGTCTTTGCTCTCGTCGCTTTCTTTGACGGCCATGCGGCTATCCCTTGCTCGTTGGGCTCCGGGTCGATTCGGTCATCTTTTCCGCGAATCAGTGATTCGCCAACCCGTGATTCCCAATTTCCTATGCGGTTCCGGTCAAAAAGGCGAGACTAGTGGCGCTTGTCCCCGCCCTTTGCGTAATTGATTTCCTGAAGCAGAGCCTCCAGCGCTTCCTTTTCCTCCCGCGCGATCAACACTCCGTTATCGGCCCGGTCGAAGAGTTTGTTGTCTTCGCCCTGCCCGCGTGTGGCTGCGTCTCTGGCTTTTGCAGCCTCGTTCAGCCGCCATGTCAGCCCTTCATCGGCAAGGGCATCGATCTCCTCCACGGCCTCGGCCACCTCGCGCCGCGCCCCCCGCGCCGCATCCAGCTTGGCCAGTTCTTCGGCAAGGCACATCGCAGCCAAAGCCCCATCGTCCGCGCGACGCAGAGCGGGCGCGATCTTTACATGGTTGAGCGCGAACAGCTTTTCAATAAGCTGCGGGCCGGTTTCTGCCTCGATCACCGCGCGCAGATCGGTGCTGGCGTCATGGGCATGGGCCAAGAGCAGCCGTTGCAGCTCGCGGTGGTCTTCGGTGGCCATCTCCACCCGCTCAAACGCCGCTTCGAACCGCTCGATCAGCCCCGGATGGGTGATCAGCGTGGCCAGGATCACCGCCTCGCGCAGCACCTCTTCCACCTCGCCCGAAGCCACGGCCAGCAGCGAGGTCTTGGTTTGCGACATTGCCGGGGCCGGTGCCTTGCTGCGCCAATTGCCGCGCCCGCCGCTGCCCGCCTGCCAGCCCTGCCCGCGCCCGCCACTGCTCTGGTTGCGGTCGCGGCGCGGGGCAAACAGCTCGCGGCGCAGCTCTTTGATCTCTTCGCCGTAATGGCCGCGAATCGACGGGTCGGCGATCCGCTTGATCACCGCGCGCAGATCCCGGTCCAGCGCCGCCTTGCGCTCGGGGCTGTCGAACACCTTGCCCTCAGTCTCGCGCCGCCACAGCAGCCGCACCATCGGCATCGCCGCATCCAGCACCTTCTGCATCCCGCCCGGCCCTTCGGCCTTGATCAGATCGTCGGGGTCCAGCCCCTCGGGCAGCAGCGCAAAGCGCACGCTCTGCCCGGCCTCCAGAAGCGGCAGCGCCAGATCAATCACCCGCATCGCCGCGCGCAGCCCCGCCGTATCGCCGTCGAGCGCAATGATCGGTTCCGGCGCCACCCGCCAGAGCAGCCGCAGCTGATCTTCGGTAATCGCCGTGCCCAAAGGCGCCACCGCACCGGTAAACCCCGCCTCCGACAGCGCGATCACGTCCATATAGCCTTCGGCCACGATCAGTGGCTGGCCCTTCCCCGCCGCCTCGCGCGCCTGTTGCAGGTTGAAGAGGTTGCGCCCCTTGTCGAACAGCTCGGTTTCCGGCCCGTTGAGGTATTTCGCCCGCGCATTCGGGTCGAGCGCCCGCCCGCCAAGGCTGATCACCCGTCCCCGCCCGTCGCGGATCGGGAAAATGATCCGGCCACGGAAGCGGTCATAGGCCGTGCCGCCATCGTCAGGCTTGATCGCCAGACCGGCGGCCACCACCAGCGCCTCGTCCACGCCCTTGTCGCGGAAATGCCCGATCAGCCCATTGCGGGTATCGGGGGCAAAACCGATGTCCCAACGCGCCTGCGCCGCTTCACTGAGGCCACGCCGGGCCAGATAATCGCGCGCCGCACTGCCTTGGGCGGTTTTTAACTGCAGCCGGAAATGCTGCACCGCCTGCTCCATCACCTCGATCAGCTGGCCGCGCCGGTCGGATTTCTGCTGGGCCTGCGGATCGCGCGCGGGCATCGGCATCCCGGCCTCGCGCGCCAAAAGCGCAATCGCCTCCATGAAATCGAGATTCTCGGTCTCGCGCACAAAGCTGATCGCGTCGCCCTTCGCGTGGCAGCCGAAGCAGTAGTAATAGCCCTTCCGGTCGTCGACATGGAACGAGGCGGATTTTTCCTGATGGAACGGACACGGCGCCCAGAGATCGCCCTTGCCCTGATTGGATTTGCGCGTGTCCCACGTGACTTTACGCCCGACCACCTGCGCGAGCGAGGTGCGGGTGCGTAGCTCATCAAGGAATCCGGGCGGGAGGCTCATCCCTTCTATATGAGATGCAGGGGGCGCGCTGTCCATATGGCACCGTTGCCATAACGGGGCGACCAGAGGCACGCCCCATCGCATTCGCCGCACAGCCCACATTGCACGCGCGCCGCGCTTTCGCTAACAGAGGCGGGTAATTTCAGCCACGGAGGCCGCCATGACGCAGATGAAACCCCTTCGCCTTGGGATCGCGGGCCTCGGGACTGTCGGCGTGGGCGTGGTGAAAATCATCCGCCAGCATGCCGAGCTTCTGGCCCTGCGCGGCGGTCGCCCGCTTGAAATCGCCGCCGTCTCGGCCCGCTCGCGCGACAAGGATCGCGGCGTCGACATTTCCGGCTATGGCTGGGAAGACGATCCCGTCGCCATGGCCCGCAGCAAGGATATCGACGTGTTCGTCGAGCTGATGGGCGGCTCCGATGGCCCCGCCAAGGCGGCGGTCGAAGCGGCCATCGCGGCAGGCAAACATGTGGTCACCGCCAACAAGGCGCTTCTGGCCCATCACGGGCAGGCGCTGGCGCTTGCGGCCGAAAAGGCCGGTGTGGTGCTGCGCTTCGAGGCCGCCGTTGCCGGTGGCATCCCGATCATCAAGGCCCTCACCGAAGGGCTGGCAGGCAACGAGATCACCCGCGTCATGGGGGTGATGAACGGCACCTGCAACTATATCCTCACCCGGATGGAAGCCACTCATCAGGGCTATAACGCCCTCTTCGACGAGGCCCACAAGCTCGGCTATCTCGAAGCCGATCCGCAGCTTGACGTGGGCGGCATCGACGCCGGACACAAGCTTTCGCTGCTCTCCTCCATCGCTTTCGGCACGCAAGTGAACTTCGACGCCGTCACGCTGGAAGGCATCGAGCAGATCATGCTGCAAGACATCGAAGAAGCCGCCGAAATGGGCTACCGGATCAAGCTTCTGGGTGTGGCCCAGATGACCGGGCGCGGGCTGGAACAGCGCATGACCCCCTGCCTTGTGCCGATGGCGAGCCCGCTGGGCCAGCTTGAGGGCGGCACCAATATGGTGGTGGTCGAGGGCGACAGCATCGGCCAGATCGTGATGCGTGGCCCGGGTGCGGGCGAAGGCCCCACCGCCAGCGCGGTGATGGGCGACGTGATCGACATCGCGCGCGGCCTCACCATCTCGACCTTCGGCCAGCCCGCCAGCACCCTGAAACCCGCCCGTGCGGCGCAGGCCGCCGTGCCCGCCCCCTATTACATCCGCATGGAATTGCAGGACAAACCCGGCGCGCTCGCCAAGGTGGCGACGATTTTGGGCGAAAGCGGCATTTCCATCGACCGGATGCGCCAGCACGGCCATCAGGCCCCAACGGCCCCGGTGATCTTCGTCACCCATAAATGCAGCCGCAGCCAGATCGACGAGGCGCTGGACGGTCTGTCCGCCACCAATGTCGTGGTCGGCGACGCCGTGGCAATCCGCATCGAAGCGGTCTGAGGGCCCTCGTCCCTCCACCCTGTCCCTCCGCCCCGCAGTTGACGCGCGCGGCGCAATCGGATCATCTGCCAAACGTCAGGTCCGGGGCCTCCCCCCGGACCGCCCGCCCCTTCCCCCGCGCCCCTCTCATCGCTACACCTTAGCCAAACGTAAGAGGTAATCATGGATTGGTTTCAGGCGGTTGATATCTATTGCGAGCGGACGTCTGCGGCCTTCTGGGCCGAGCCGGTGAATGCGCTCTCCAATCTCTCGTTCCTCGCCGCCGCGCTCTGGGGCGCGATTGAAGCCCGCCGCCGCGCCCTCACCGAACCCACGCTCTGGCTGCTCATCGCCCTCGGCGCGGTGATCGGGATCGGCTCCTTCCTCTTTCACACCTTCGCCAATCACTGGTCAGAGCTGGCCGACACAATGCCGATCTGGACCTTCGTCGCCATCTATGTGCTCGCCGCAATGCGCTGGCTGGGCGGGATGAAGCCGGGCCGCATCGCCATCGTCGCCCTGGTGGTGATCGGCGTGATTGTCGCTGTCACTGCCATCGGCGAAGGCGGCGCGCCCGAAGCCGCCGCCGCACCCACCTCGCCCGATCCGTTCAACGGCTCGCTGCAATACCTGCCCGCCGTCGCCGCGCTGGCCTTCTTCTCGGGCCTCACCGCGATCCGCCGCCATCCCTATCGGCGCTGGGTCTGGGGGGCGACGCTGGCCTTTCTGATCTCGCTCACCTTCCGCACGCTCGACCGCGACATCTGCACCGCGCTGCCGCTGGGCACCCATTTCATCTGGCACCTGATGAATGGCGCGATGATCGCAGCGCTCTTGCAGCTGATGATCCGGGTGATGAGCGACGCGCGCGACAACGCCGCCTGACCCCGCATCTTTGGTCGACAAATACCTCGGGAGAGCGCGAGAGGGCTGGCCCTCTCGCCCCCATGCATCGCATTCCTCCGGGATGACGGGTCAGCCCCTCTCGCCTCCCAGCCCCCGTTTTGCAACGGCGCGATTCTTGCTCGTTCCGGGCTCAATCCGCGCAAAATCCGGGCCAGTAATTAATTCGAAACATGAAGAAAATCGCATTTTTTCTTTCTTCGGCCTTGGTAGCGCAAACACGTTCCCCGCCCGGATTTCCCCTGCTAAGGAGCAGGAAATGTGCCCAACCAAGGATTGTTTTATGACCGCCTCGCCCGTCGTATTTGCCGACCGTATGCTGTCGCTGGGCCTCGCCCGCGTCTCTGAAGCCGCCGCCATGGCCTCGGCCAAACTGATCGGGCGTGGCGACGAAAAAGCCGCCGATCAGGCCGCCGTCAACGCCATGCGCGACCAGCTCAATCTGCTCGACATCAAGGGTGTCGTGGTGATCGGCGAAGGCGAGCGCGACGAAGCGCCGATGCTGTTCATCGGCGAGGAAGTCGGCAGCGGCAATGGCCCCGAGGTCGATATCGCCCTCGATCCGCTGGAGGGCACCACCCTCACCGCGAAAGACATGCCCAACGCCCTCACCGTCATCGCCATGGCCCCGCGCGGCACCCTGCTGCACGCGCCCGACGTCTATATGGACAAGCTCGCCATCGGGCCGGGCTTTCCGAAAGACGTGGTGAATATGGCGATGAGCCCGGCCGAGCGGGTGCGCGCGCTGGCCAAGGCCAAGGGCTGCAATGACGAGGACATCACAGTCTGCGTGCTCGACCGCCCCCGCCATGAAGAGATGATCGCCGAGCTGCGCTCCACCGGGGCCGCGATCCGGCTGATCACCGATGGCGATGTGGCGGGGATCATCCACACCGCCGAAAGCCACCTCACCGGCATCGACATGTATATGGGTCAGGGCGGCGCGCCCGAAGGGGTGCTGGCCGCCTCGGCGCTGAAATGCATGGGCGGGCAGATGTGGGGCCGTCTGGTGTTCCGCAACGACGATGAGCGTGGCCGCGCCCGCAAGGCCGGGATCACCGATTTCGACCGGATCTATACCCGCGACGATATGGTCACCGCCGATGTGATCTTCGCCGCCACCGGCGTGACCGACGGCAATATCCTCGCCGGGCTGAAACACGAGCCGGGCTGGCTGGAAACCGAAACCCTGCTGATGCGCTCGAAATCCGGCTCGGTGCGGCGGATCACCTACCGCAACCCCACCAGCCGCGTCGGGCTGTAAGCCTCGATCCTGTACCCCTCAATCAGGGGCTGGATACGATACCGCCCGGTACGCGCCGCAGGCGCAGGGCGAGCGCCTGCCCGTCGCTGCGGGCTGGCGCTATGGGCCTGCAGCGACACGCTCGCATCTAGGCAGTATGTGGCCGGAATAAATGGCGTCGCTCAACAGTTGAGGGGCGCCACCCCACGGGCAGGCGCGCGCCCTGCTCTCGCCCCGCCCCTTCCGCGTCAGCCACGCCCCTGTTGTCCATCCCGCCCCGCGCGCCTATAGCTCGGCGCAAAGGCCCCGATCCCCGGGCGCTTGCATAGGTGTTCTCATGGCCCAGTCTCCCCGCGCTCTGATCCTCATTGATTTCCAGATCGGCTTTGACAGCCCGCGTTGGGGTGGCCGCAACAACCCCGGGGCCGAAGCCAATGCCGCCCGCCTGCTCGCCCATTGGCGCGAAAACGGCTGGCCGATCTTTCACGTCCGCCACCTCTCGACCGAGCCCGACAGCCCGCTCAACCCGGCCAATGGTCAGGCAGAGTTCAAACCCGAGGTCGCGCCGCTCCCCGGCGAGCCGGTGCTGGAAAAGCAGGTCAATTCCGCCTTCATCGGCACCGATCTTGAGGCGCAGCTGCGCGAGGCAGGCATCACCGCGCTGGTGATCTGCGGCCTCACCACCCCGCATTGCGTCTCCACCACCACCCGCATGGCCGCCAATCTGGGCTTTTCCGTCGAGCTCGCCCATGACGCCTGCGCCGCTGTGGCCGTGAATGCAGATACCAGCTGGCGCGATGGCGGCAAGAGCGATGCGAAATTCATCCACCAAGCCGCGCTCGACCACCTGCACGGTGAATTCGCCGAAGTGCTGTCGGTGGATGATGTGATCGAAGGATAAGGCGGCGAGACGTCCGGCAGGCTGCGCCTTTAGGCGCACCGCCTGTGCGCTCCTCTCAGAGCCAAGCCAACCTCCCCGCCGCGCACGAGGCACGACGGCCCGTCCTCCTATCCCCCCGGTAGGTCGGAATAGCTCAGAGAGCCCAGCCCAACCACTCCGCCCGTCGGCACGACGGGCGACGCCCGACCCTCCCCCCGGGAGGGCGTTTGGCGACGACGGAATATCGCTGATGGAACGGGGATGCTTTTGATCACAGTGCCCCGACCACCCCCAGCACAACGCCCACCCAGGGTCGAGCCTCGCCCGTTTCTTGCAGCGGCGCCCCCCTAAAAACACCCCTCAAACGCCCCTCTCCAAAATCTCGAACAGTTAGCGGTAACATATTTGCCGCCAAAGACTTACCCCCCTGTTCGAGTTCGGACACCTTCGCGCCTCCCCGCCGAACCCGCTGGACCTCGCCGTCCTGCCCGCCTAAACCGAGCCCATGAACGCCTTTCTGGATGTCGAAGAAAGCCTGACCGGGCGGCGCTGGCTGGGCCCGGATATCGAGCTGGCGCGGGCCACCGAAGCGCTGGAACAGGCCACCGGCCTGCCCGGCGCCGTGGCCGCGATTCTGGCCCGGCGCGGCGTGGCCCCGGACGAGGCCGAAGCCTTCCTCACCCCGACCTTACGCGACACCCTGCCCGATCCGCGCGGGCTGAAAGATATGGAAGCCGCCGCCGCCCGCGTGCTCAAGGCCCTCGACGCCTCCGAGAAGGTGGCGATCTTTGCCGATTACGATGTCGATGGCGGCAGCTCGGCGGCGCTCCTCATCGACTGGATGCGCAGCTTCAACCGCCGCCCCACGCTCTACATCCCCGACCGCATCGAAGAGGGCTACGGCCCCAACGTGCCCGCGATGGAGATGCTGGCGGCCGATCATCCCCTGATCATCTGCGTCGATTGCGGCACGCTCAGTCACGAGCCCATCGCCGCCGCCGTGGCCAAGGGCGCCGACGTGCTGGTGCTCGATCACCACCTCGGCGGCGAGACCCTGCCCCCGGCGCTGGCAGTGGTGAACCCCAACCGGCAGGACGAGCTCGACGCCCCGGGCTATCTCTGTGCGGCGGGCGTGGTGTTTCTGATGCTGGTCGAGGCCGGGCGGCAGCTGCGCGAAGCCGGGCGCAAGGGGCCCGACCTGATGGCGCTGCTCGATCTGGTGGCGCTGGCCACCGTCGCCGACGTCGCCCCGCTGATCGAAGCCAACCGCGCTTTGGTGGTGCAGGGGCTGAAGGTGATGGCCCGCCGTGCCCGCCCCGGCCTTGTGGCGCTGTCTGACGTGGCGCGGATGAACACCGCCCCCACCCCCTATCATCTGGGTTTCCTGCTCGGGCCACGGGTCAATGCCGGGGGCCGCATCGGCGCCGCCGATCTGGGCGCGCAGCTGCTCTCGACCACCGACCCGCATGAGGCCGCCGCGCTGGCGCTGAAGCTCGACGAGCTGAACACCGAGCGGCGCGAGATCGAAGCGGATGTGCTGGCCGGTGCGATGGCGCAGGCCGAGGAGCGCGGCTTTGACGCGCCGCTGGTCTGGGCCGCCGCCGATGGCTGGCATCCCGGCGTGGTCGGCATCGTCGCCTCGCGCCTGAAAGAGGCCGCCCACCGCCCCGCCGTGGTGATCGGCTTTGATGGCGACGAGGGCAAGGGCTCGGGCCGCTCGGTCTCGGGCATCGACCTTGGCGCCGCGATCCAGCGGCTGGCCGCTGAAGGGCTGATCCAGCGCGGTGGCGGCCACAAGATGGCGGCGGGGCTGAGCCTCAGCCGCGCCCAGCTTGAGCCCGCCATGGCGCGCCTGTCAGAGCTGCTGGCCCGTCAGGGCGCCGCAGCACTGGGGCCGCGCGAAATGCAGATCGACGCGCTGTTGATGCCCGGCGCGGCCAGCCCCGAACTGATCGAACAGATCGAGGCCGCTGGCCCCTTTGGCGCCGGCGCCCCCGGCCCGCGCTTTGCCTTTCCCGACCAGCGCGTCGAATTCGTCAAACCCGTGGGCCAGACCCATCTGAAAATCGGTTTTGGCGATGGTCTGGGCGCGCGACTGGAGGCGATTGCCTTCGGCGCCTTTGATACCGCGCTGGGGCCTGCTCTGATGAATCATGGCGGCGCGCGGTTCCATTTCGTCGGACGGCTGGAGCTCAATCACTGGAACGGCCGCGTGACCCCGCAGCTGCGCCTTGAAGACGCCGCGCGCGCCTGATTTCTCACGCCATTTCAGCCTCCGGATGTGGCGGCAGAAAGTTTTTTGGAGAAAGACGAAAAATCCTCTTGCCCTCCCCGCGCCGTTTTCCTAAACACCGCCTCACGCCAAGCGTGGCCCGTTCGTCTATCGGTTAGGACGCCAGGTTTTCAACCTGGAAAGAGGGGTTCGACTCCCCTACGGGCTGCCACGTTTTCCCATAAGTTTTTGTTATTGCTGATAGAATTTCAGCAGCCTTTCTCTGCCTGAGCCTTGCTTTGGATTGTGAAAGACTGGTCAGCCGCAGCTTCCACACGCGGCTTGTTCATCAACGTCAGACAAGACTGATGGGACCGGCCGACTGGTTCCAATTTTGCTCTTCTAGCCGCGCCTCGTTAGTGCAGAAGACTGCTGAGATACCGCCCATAATCGGTTTTCTTATAGGTCTCAGCGTGCTGGCGCATTTGCGCGTCGTCGATCCAGCCCGCCTGATAGGCGATTTCTTCGGGGCAGCCCGATTGCATTCCCTGCCGCATCGAGAGCGTGCGCACGAAGTTGCCCGCGTCGAGCAGCGAGCCGTGGGTGCCGGTATCAAGCCAGGCATAGCCGCGCCCCATGCGCTCGACCGACAGCGTGCCATCGGCGAGATAGGTTTCCAGCAGCGTCACGATTTCAAGCTCGCCCCGCGGCGAAGGCTTTACCGCGCGTGCCCGGGCCGGGGCCTCGCCATCGAGGAAATAAAGCCCGGTCACCGCATAGTTCGACGGCGGCACATCGGGTTTTTCGATGATCTCTTCCACCGTACCATCAGCATCGAATTTCACCACGCCGTAGCGCTCAGGATCGGCCACGTGATAGCCGAACACCGTGCCGCCGGAGGTTTTCGCATTGGCCGCGTCCAGCATTTCGGGCAGACCATGGCCGAAAAAGATGTTGTCGCCCAGCACCATCGCTGAAGGCGCACCATCCAGAAAATCCTCAGCCAGAATATAGGCCTGTGCGAGCCCGTCGGGCGAAGGTTGCTCAATATAGCTCAGCTCCAGCCCCCATTGGCTGCCATCGCCAAGCAGGCGTTTGAACTGGGCCTGATCCTCGGGGGTGGTGATTACCGCAATCTCGCGGATCCCGGCCAGCATCAGCACCGACAGCGGATAATAGATCATCGGCTTGTCGTAGATCGGCATCAGCTGTTTCGACACGGCAAGGGTCAGCGGATAAAGCCGCGTGCCCGACCCGCCTGCCAGAATAATGCCTTTACGTGCGCTCATCGGATGACCTCCAAATCTTTCAATACATCTGCAAGCCCGGCTTTCCAATCCGGCCGGGCAATCCCGAAAGTGGCTTCGGTGGTGCGGCAATCCATCCGGCTGTTGGCGGGCCGTTTGGCCGGGGTCGGGTAATCGCTCGCGGGAATGTCGGTTACGACAACCTTGCGTCCGGCCCGGGCGAAAATCTCGCGGGCGAAATCGGCCCAGCTCACATCGGGGGCGCCGGAGAAGTGGTAGATGCCGCTCTTGCCGGGGTCGGCGGCAAGCTGATTGGCAATGGCCACACAGGCTCTGGCGATCGCGCGGGCGGGCGTCGGGCCGCCGATCTGATCGGCCACCACGTTCAGCGCGTCGCGGCTTTCGCTGAGGCGCAGCATAGTCTTCACAAAATTCGCGCCATGGGCCGAAAACACCCATGACGTGCGCAGGATCGCATAGGCCCCACCCGCCGCCTTCACGGACTCTTCCCCGGCAAGCTTCGAACGCCCATAGGCGCCAAGCGGGTCGGTGGGGTGATCGGGGGCAAAGGGTGCCTCGCCGGCACCGTCGAACACGTAATCGGTTGAAATCTGCACGAAGGGAATACCCTGCGCGGCACAGGCCCGCGCCATTGCGCCCGGGGCATCGCCATTCACGCGGGTCGCCAGAGGTTCTGCCTCTTCGGCCTTGTCCACGGCGGTATAGGCCGCAGCATTGATCACCGCCTCGGGCCGATGGGCCGCAATGGCCGCCGCGCAGGTATCGGGATCAGCCAGATCGGCCGCATCGCGGCCCAGAAACACTGCATCAGGCAGCAGGGCTTGCAGCTCGGTCGCCACTTGCCCGCTCTTGCCGAAGACCAGGATCATGCCTTCACCCCAAGCCGTTCGCCGACGCCGTGGCGGTTTTGCAGCGCCTGCCACCAGTCGGCATTGTCGAGATACCACTGTACCGTGCGCGCCAGACCTTCTTCGACCGTCACCGAGGGCCGCCAGCCCAGCTCGGTGCGGATGCGGGTGGGGTCGATGGCATAGCGCGCATCATGACCCGGCCGGTCGGTCACAAAGGTAATCTGATCGGCATAGGAGCCAGCATTCTTGGGCCGTTTCTCGTCGAGAATAGCGCAGAGGGTTTTCACCAGCTCCAGATTGCTCCGCTCATTCTCGCCGCCGATATTGTAGCTGCGGCCCACCGCACCCTTTTCCACCACCAGAAGCAGCGCGTCGGCATGATCTTCGACATAGAGCCAGTCGCGGATATTCGAGCCGTCGCCATAGATCGGCAGCGCCTTGCCCGCCAGCGCATTGAGGATGATCACCGGAATGAGTTTTTCCGGGAAATGATAGGGCCCGTAATTGTTCGAGCAATTGGTCAGCAGCACCGGCAGGCCATAGGTCTCGTGCCAGGCGCGCACCAGATGGTCGGAGCTGGCCTTCGAGGCCGAATAGGGCGAGCGCGGATCATAGGGGGTGTCTTCGGTAAATTGCCCCTCGGCACCCAGCGAGCCGAACACTTCATCGGTCGAGATATGATGAAAGCGGAAGCCGGACGGTTTGCCCGCTTCGACCCAATATTTGCGCGCGGCTTCCAGCATGTTGAAGGTGCCGGTGATATTGGTCTCGATGAAATCACCCGGCCCGTCGATGGAGCGGTCCACATGGCTCTCAGCGGCCAGATGCATCACCGCGTCGGGCTGATGCGCCGCAAAAACCCGATCAAGCGCCGCGCGGTCGCGGATATCGGCCCGTTCAAAGACATAAAGCGGGCTGTCGGCAACGGGGGCCACATTGTCCAGACAGGCGGCATAGGTCAGCGCATCGACATTCACCACGTGATGCCCACGGGCCACCGCCAGCCGCACCACGGCCGATCCGATAAATCCCGCGCCTCCGGTGATCAGTAGTTTCATCAGTATTCTCCGAACTGAAACGGCGTATCGAACGCGGCAAAATCCTGCGCGGCCGCATCTTTTTCCGAAAGCAGCGGCGATCTGCCGGCAAGCGGCCAATCGATCCCGCAGCTATCCCAGCGCACCGCACTATCGCAGTCAGGCGCGTAGTGGTCAGTGCATTTGTAGATGATCTCGGTGTCGGGTTCGAGGGTTACGAAGCCGTGCAAAAAACCTGCCGGAATCCAGAGTTGGCGACCGTTTTCAAAGCTCAGCTCTTCGCCCACCCATTGGCCATAGCTCGGGCTGCCTTTGCGAATATCAACCGCCACATCGAACAGCCGCCCGCGCCCGCAGCGCACCAGTTTGCCCTGAGCGTGGGGGGGCGATTGAAAATGCAGACCCCGCACCGTGCCCGTTTCGCGCGACAGTGAATGATTGTCCTGTACGAAGTCGGGCAAAACCAACCCGGCAGCTTCCAGCGTTCGCCGGTTCCAGCTTTCCGAGAAAAACCCCCGCTCATCGCCATGGCGCAGCGGGGTGATAAGGCTCACACCGCTTAACGGAGTGCTCTCAACAATGCCCATTATGATAATCCCTTGTCGGTTCGAAAGCGGCGCCATCTGTCGCATGCAAGGGATGTAAAGGAAAGAGCCGCAGGAACGCACGAATTTTTGTTGTACTAATCATCGGCATGTTGTCAGCGCGATACATCGCCCTCCGGAAACAAAGCGCCTGCCTCGAACCATCTGTATCCGCCTTGGCGCCCTGCCGTGCCTGGGGCGCAAATCCGTGACGATGATGAGGCCAAGATCCGCGCACCAAGGCACGGACCATGATTCTGTTCGTTGCGGCGCGAGATCGCGGCGCAGCGTTGCACGGACCGTGCGGCCGGTTTTCGGATTATCAACGCGCGTCTTGCAGGGTTCGGCGATCCCCTGAGCTTGAGCAACAGCATGCTGAAAAGGAAGAAAAAAGGTGATGACCAACCCGTTCAAGAACCGCGCGCCTGGATTGTCTGATCCCACCCGCGACATCATTCCCGTCACCCCAAGTGACACGATCCCGCTCGTGTCGATCGCGCAGGCGCTCTACGTGGAAACTGGCGGCAGCTTGGTGATTGTGACCGTCTCCGGCGCAACCCGCACCGTCAACGTATCCGACAACGCGATCCTTCCCGTAGGGGTAGCCCAGGTCATGGCAACCGGCACCACGGCGGGCGGCATCCATGCATTGGCCAATTCCTGATGTTTGGCATCGGTCTTTCCCTCACAACCCTCGCCACCGGGGCCCACACCGGGCCTCAAGACGGCGCGCAATCGGCCCTACTCGACTTCACGACAGGCCTATTGCCCGCCGGGATAAGCTTTTCACGCGCCTCTCAGGCGAGCTACTTTTCCAATACCGGAACCCTCGTGACAGCCGCCATTGATCAGCCGCGGTTTGACCACCACCCGGTCAATGGCGCGCCGCTGGGGCTGGTGGTGGAAGCTGCGTCGACAAACCTTCTGGCGCGATCCAACGCGGCAATCGGCACCGGCTGGAACGAGGCCGGGACCAGCTCGACAAATCTCGCCCTCAACGCTCTGGCGCAATTTTCCGGCGTTTCCGTCGCAACGCTCGGGCAACGCTGGGCGCGGTTGGTACATTCCGGCTCGGTGGCGCTCACCGCGGCAATACCGCAGGGGGTAACGATGTTCTACCGGCCCGGCAGTTCTGGTCGTGTGCGGCTGGTCCTGCGCGCGCTCTCGGGCGAAGAAAGCAGGATCTACGCCCCCACTGGCAGCGGGTTCACCGTCGAGGCGACCGAAGCCGGTGTGTTTGACAGTCTTGAAGCTCTGCAGCTTGCAGACGGGCAAACATGGCGGCTGTGCTTTGTCTTCACCCCGGTCATCACCGGTGGCCTGCAACTCGGGATTGGTCCGGACACAGCAACGGCAAGTGAGAGCATCCTCGTCCTCGGCGCTCAGATCGAACCCCTGCCCCTGAGCTCGTTCATCTTCACGGCGGGCACCGCCGTTAGCCGCGCGAGCGATCTGCCAGTGCTGCAAGCCTGGACGGGACAATTCGATGTATCCGTCACCTATGGCGACGATACGAGCGAGGGGTTCGTCAACCAAACCCTCGCGCCGGGGTACTGGCCAGCAATCACGCAAACCCATGTGAAAACCATCCGGCTCAACCCGATCTGAACCCTCAAACGCGCAATCCGGCTCATTTCCGGGGCGGTGAGATCCGGTCTTGCCGCCCCTGCCGCCCCATTTTGCCAGTCTCTGGCCCCATCTGAAAACGTTGGGGTCCGATCATGGCCAAGACAGCAAACAGTGCGAGAAACAGCGTGTTGTGATTGTCGAGAAAGAGCCCTTCGGCAAACAGCGCCAGCGTGAACGCACGCAGCGGTTCAAGCCTGCCCTCGTGATCCCATACCCTGGCCGTGCGCAGGACCGCGAAGGAGGCCAGCAGAAATGTCATGAGCCCGTATGTTCCCCCGTAGACATAGACCGCCAGAAACAGGTTATCGATCACGTAGTAATTGGCTTCAGAGCGCGAAAACATCGCCGCTTGCCCGGTTCCGAAAAGCTGCTGCACAAAGCCATAGGAAACATTCTGAAGGCCGAGGCTTTCCCAATGGGTGAGCCGCGCGATCAGCGATTGCGCATCGAAGATGTCGATCTGGTTTTCCTGTTGAAACGAAAGAAACACGCCGATCAGCGTCACCGCTGTGATCACGATAATCGACATGAACAACAGTCGCAGTTCTTCATTCCGATTCCGCCGCCGTTTCCATGCCGACAGGACAAGCAAAAGCAGTGTCACCCCCGCAAGGAAATAGCCCGCGCGTGAATAGCTGTTGTAGAGCATCCAGAGCAGCACCAGCCCCAGAACAATCTGAAGACTGATTTTCTCGCCACGCAGCAGCCGCCAGCCCACCACGGCGAGCGCTAAGGTTACGGCTTCGCCAAACCGGGCCTTGGACGCGAAAAGCCCGGTCGCCCGCACCCGCCCGTTGACGAAAGTGTCAAACAGCACCCCCAGCTCGGTGCGGAAGTGATCCGAAAACAGCAGATCCTGTACGAGCACCTGTATCGCCCCAAAGCCAAGGGCGAAGATCAAGACAGATTTGAACACAGGGCCGGGTGTCATGTGCAGCGGCACGAAGGCGAAGAAAACCAGAAACAGGCTGACCGAATGCATGAAGACAAAGGCACGCAGGGCGTCCTTCGTGCCCGACATCATGGCGATCTCAAGGGGGATCACAATCCCGACGAAGAAAGCAGTCAACGCAACGCTCGTCAGAAATGGCAGGTGCCGCAGCGGCCGACCGTGGCGACCGATAGCCAGAATGACCACAATCTGCAGCATCAGAAGAAGGCGTGCGAGGGGCTGAATCGGAAGGTCCCGCCCGATTGTGACATCGAGAATCCATGAAATCAGGGTTCCCCCGACCACGACCCAGACGAACCAGCTTACATCACAGCGCCGCTCGATTGGATCTGGGGGAGGATTTGCCATCGTCTCATGTCCTCGATCATCACGAGCGTCGCAGAGCGGCAAACCCGCGCAGGTCGGCGCGGCTCAGGGGCAGCGTCCAGAAGCCAAGATGACGGCGAACCAGCCACATCCCGGCGACATGCCCCGCAGCGACGGCCAGAGACATCGCAGCAGCGGCGCCGTTTACCCCATAGAGCAGGGCGAATGACGGCATCGCCACCAGCAGCACCGCCAGCGCGATGACCGATGTCATCCGCGCCCGGCGATATTCCCCCGCCATCACTAGCACGATGCCGGAATGCCCGATCAGGGCTGCGACCACCTGACCGGTGATCAGGATCTGCAGCGCCGACGCATAGGCGGCATAGTCCTGCCCGAAGACCGAGAGCCAGCCCCCAGAGAAGACGAACAAGACGGCAAGGATCGGAAACGTGGCCGCGGTCACAAGCGCCGACATCTGCTGCGCGTGCCTCTGCAACTGGTCCCGGTCGCCCCGCGCATGGGCGCTGGCCATGCGGGGCGCCATCACACTGGCAACCGCAGAGTTGATGGTACTGACCACAATCGCCAGCCGGATCGACACGGAATAGCCCGCCACCGTCTCGGGGTTTGAGGTAAGGCCGAGAATAACCGAGCCCATCCACTGCATGGCGATCGAGGTGGTCGACACCACCAACAGCACCGGCGCCTCGCGCAGCAGCGGCCCGATGCCTCCGAAGGGCATAGCCGCTTCATGCACAGGGGGCGGATCGGTGGCGATGCGCGCTTCCCAGTGCATTATCCAACCCCGCCAGACGGCGAAGGCGATACCGAGGCTCGCCCAGGCGACCATGGTCACGCTCACAGCCACAAAGACCGGCCCCACGCCCTGCCCCAGCGCAAACGCCAGTATCAGGATCAGCGTAGCGCCACCGGGAACCATCACGTTTTGCACCATGACGCCCCAGTTCGAACGCTCGACCGCTTTGAGCGCCTCGGCCAGCAGCCCGCTCAGCGCCATCGCCGGCAATCCGGCCGCCAACACGAGCAGAACAAGGCGCGCATCGGGGTCGGCAGCCCTGGCAGCTGTTAGGGGAATGGCAGCGGCGCACAGTAAAACGCCGAACAGAACCGACATTAGCACCGTCAGGCGCAGACGCGTTTCAAACGCGGCACGCAGCTCTGTGCGCGATCTGCGCTCCCGCGCAGCCGCAATCACCCGCATCCCCGACAGCTCGGTCCCCAACCGGGAGAGAACCGCGAGGATCAGAACAATCGAATAGCCGAAAAAGAAAACCCCCGCCGCATTCGCGCCAAGCACCCGTGAAATCGCGAGGGCAAAGGCAAATTGCAGCGCGGCTCCACCGACGCGGATAATCGCGGTTGTGGCGACCCGCTTCATGACGCATCCGCCCGCGGTGGCGCGCCAAAGGGAAACAGGGCGATTTCGGTCAGCGCGGCTCCGAGACCGATGCTCGATGCCAGCTGTATCTGCCACGCTGCAAACCCTGGCCAGGCAGCGATGCGGGCCAGGCCATGACGGGCGGTGAGCGCGGCCAGAGGGGCAAGCCGCGGGTGGAGAGGTGCCAGCGCGGCCAGCGCTGCGGCCCGGGCCTGCTGACGACGATAGATCGTGCCGGTGCGCCCGAACAGGCGGGCCAGCCGGGTGCCAGCACCGGCCTTGGCCCCGATCACGTTGGATCCGTGCTGCCGATACCCTCCGAGCCTGCGGTCGAGATAGACGACCGGACCCGTCCGGCAGGCTACGCCCACCAACCATGCTTCGTGAAATGTCATCGTGCTGGGCAGCTTTGCCATATCCGGCGCCAGAGCCGCCCGGGTGACAATCGTGTGCCCAATCGCGGGGTTGCGAAACACGAAGGGCAGCGGATCCCGCCCCTCGACCGGGCGGATCGCATGGGGAGCAAGGTAGGCAGGCGCAATCTCCGCCCCCCCGGCATCAATGACCCGAACGTCGGAATAAACCAAAGCCGCGCCTCGTTCTTCCAGAGCGGCAACCGAGGCAGAGAGCTTGTCCCGATCCCAGACATCATCTTGATCGGCCAGCGCAATATAGCCGTCAGAGGGCTCAACCATCGCCAAAAGCCGCGCAAGGGTGCGCATCAATCCGAAATTGGTTTCGTTGGCGATCACCTCCAGTGCCGGATGCTGTTGCGACAACCGGCGCAACAGCGCCGCCGATCCGTCTTGCGAGCCATCATCCACCGCGATGAGGCGCAGCGTCACCCCGTCCTGCGCCAGGATGCTGTCGATCTGCGCCTCAAGATATGCCGCGCCATTATAGACAGGCAGCACCACGGTCACATGGGGGCGCGGCGCGCTCATCTCCGGGTGACGTCAGTTCTGCTCATAGACGCCCCCCTTCACAGTGCGCCGCCACACGATCCTGACCACATCAGCAAAAAACACCGGGTTGAGCATGTGCACGAACTGGTTGAGCGTCGACAGGAACGAGGTCCGGTCGCGCTGTTTCGAGGCAAAGGCCCGCCAGAACACCGAAGCCGGGAATTCGTAAGGGAAGGCCCCGGCAGGATCGAAACCCTTGATCGTCAGATTGCCAAAGCCGAGCCCGTCGAGAATGCGCTGAATCCTCGGGTCGGTGATCCCGAACTGTGCCGCGTCGATATCGCGGGTCAGCGCCAGATTAACCGCAGAAGCATAGTCCACCTTCTGCGCGCGGCAGAGCTCGACAAAGGCCTCCATAGTGCCGCGCTCCTCCATCAGATCTAGGTAGCGCTTGACGAGATAATAGCTCTCGATGGTGAAGCTTTTTTCGGGAAAGACATTGTGAAACAGGATCGAGGTCAGCTCGGCATGAGGTTGCAGGATCGGCACCGGATAGCCCGCGACCTCGAAAATCTCGGTATAGCCGCGCATCCGGCGCGGATCGAGATAGATGAAATAGTCGGTAGAGGGCGCGACATAGCAGTCGATGTAATAGATCCCGCCTTTCTTGGTGGTATCGGTCAGCCCCGTGCCTCCTTCCTCGATCAGCGTGGTCTGGCGCGGCGCGGTTTCCATCCATTTGAAACCGCCGCCGGGGGCACAAAGATGGTCGACCAAAGCCTTGTGCCGCCCCGCATCGAAGGGAAACCAGTCGGTATCGTTCGGGGTCGAGGCGAAGGGTTTGATCGATTTGAACAGCGCCCATTCGCCCTTGGCCACCTCATCAAGACGGCGGGCAAGTTTGGCCACAACCCGATCGGTTTCGCGACGGCGCGTCATCAGCGAGGCGTGCAGTTCCAGCGCCTTGGGGCCCAGCGCCACGCCCCGCTTCACGCATTCATCGAGAAACAGCAGCCCGACGCGGCTTTTAAAGGCAAATCCGGTAATCTCTTCAAGCTCATCAGGCTTGGGGGTAACCGCCCCGGTTCCGATGGGCCAGCCGATGGTTTGAAAAATCAGTTTGGATTTCTGTGCCTTGGTGGTCATGAGCCCTTCCTTTGGCCTTGTCGCCCCACCCGCGATCCCTGGATACGCTCCCGGTGAGGGTGCTGTAGATTTTCTCGATTTCCGCATCGACGATTTGCGCATCGACCAGCGTGAGCGCATGCGCGCGCGCCCGGGCTCCGAACCGCGCCCGGGGCGGTTCGGGAGAGGTCAGAAGATCCGCAAGAACTGCCGAAAGCGCCTCGGCATCGCCCGGCGTGACCAGACGGCCATGAATGCCATCGTCGATCATCTCGACCGCCCCGCCTGCACGCGCCGCAATCGCAGCCGCTCCGGCCAGCAGGCTTTCGATCACCACGCCGGGAAACGGATCGGGCAACACCGAGGCATGCACCGAGATATCGGCTGCGCGCAGCAGATCAGCCACGTCGTCCCGATTGCCGAGCTGAAGAAGACCAGCCGCCTTTGCCGCGCCTGTGACTTCGGCAAGATAGTCTTCCTTCGCCTCCACGCCGCCACCAACCAGCACGAACTGGTTGGCCGCGCGCAGCGCTTGCGAAAGCTGTTGCACGGCGCGGATGAAGATGTCCTGCCCCTTCCAGGGTTCGATCCGTCCGACCATGACCACCAGACGCCCGCCACTGGGCAGATCGGCGGGGCGTGGCGCAGGCATAGAAGGATCGCGATTATCGGCGATCAGATCGGCATTCCCGAGGTCGTGGACCACCAGCGCCTCATGGCCTGCAACGGGGGCCGGGAAGTAGTGGTCGCGCACCGCACGCGAGACCGAAACCGAAACCGGCGCAAGCCCGGCCACCAGCCATGCGAAGGCCCGGCGCAGGCGGAGACGGATCACAATCATGCGCATATGCCAGACCACCGGAACGCCGCGCAGACGGGCAGCCATCGCGGGAAGAAAATCATAAAGATCATTGACATGCACGATGTCGGGCCGCTCGCGTCCGATGAGCCGCCAGAAAAACCAAAGGGTTCCGGGCGCCCGGGCCACAAGCGTGATCAAACCCGGTATTCCCTTGCTAAGCTGAGGACGCACGAAGGGGTGATGGATCACCGGCACCCCGGCCCGGGCATATTGATCGACAATCGCGGTCTGCAATCTGAGCACCACGGCCACACGGTAACCGCGCTCGGGCCGCCCGAGATCGCGCATGTGCTGTGCCATGCTCAGAAGAACCTTATCTGCCCCGCCGATGTCGACATTGTTGGAATGCACATAGAGCACAGAGGGCCGTGCAGACTCTGCCGCGAGTTCGCCCAACAGCCAATCGCGATTTTCCGCGATGGGCAGGGTCCCGTCGCGCAGGGTGAAGCCGAAGGCCTGCGCAATGGCCGCATAATAGCTGAACCTGAGATGCAGATAGTCGATGTCGAAAATGTCGTCTTTACGCGCCAGAGAGACCTCGGGCGCAACGCGCAGAAACACCCGCGTTTCGGGAAGCGCCAATGTGCCGAGCTTGCTGCGCGTGAAGCGCACCACATCCTCGGGGCTCCAGCCCAGCGCCAGCCCGATATTGACGGCGACATCGAACAGATACCGGTCGGCCACGATGGTTTCGACATCGCGGTTGCGCCATCGCTTCAGGGCAAGTTGCAGCCGATAATCGGCCCAGACCAGCGCAAGATATAGTTTCACCGCCCAGCGGTATTTTTGGGCCAGAGCGTTCTTACGGGCAATTTCGGCAGCATAATCGGTGCGTTGAGATCCGCTTCCCGGCCTCGGGGACGCCAACGCGCCTGCCCCGTGCCGCCTGCCCCAGACAAGCTTCAGAACAGCGCGCAGGGGCCTCATCAGATAGCTTTCAGCCCCGAGCCAGACCCGCCGGGCCGACCGCCCCTGTGCGCCCAGTCCTTCGACAACAGCCTCGGCGAGCGTGGTCTTTCCGCTGCCATCCGTGCCGATGATGCAAACCAGATGCTGGGTCATTGCGGCACCAAAACTCTGCGCACATGCTCGGCCAGCCGGTGCGCATCAAGATGAGGCGGCAGCCCTGCAAAGCGCGGCCTATCCAGCGCAGCGAGCGCGTCTTCAACCGCAGCAGCGAAATCCGGTCCATCTGCAAACTGCACGCTCTCAACCCCGTCCAATGCGCACGGCAAAGCGCCAAAGAGGGTTGAGACAATCGGCAGCCCGCACGCCATCGCCTCCAGCACGCTGAGCGGCAATTCGGTGGCGCCTTGCGCCTCGGGCGGGGCGGGAAACAGATAGAGATCGGCAGAGCGATACACATCGGAAATAGAGGGCACAAACCCGCGTTCCACCCGGATGCCCGCCGCCTCCAGCGCCTCGGCGATGCCGGGATCGGGGGCGAAATAGGGGCTGGCCACAACCACGATTTCGATCCTGTCTCGCAAACGGGCCTTGGTGTCGATCAGCCGATCCAGCCCGCGATTGTGCCGTAAATGCCCAACATGAACAGCCACGGGTACGCCCCGTTCCGCCAAGTCCGGCCACAGCCTTGATACGGTTCCGTTCAGGCGTTCGGGGGCGATGCCGATGGGTTGCTCGATCATCCGGGCATCGGGGGCAGCGCTGGCGAGATCCGGGCGCGGACGGTTGCAAATCACGGTATGCGCGGTCGGGCGCCCCTTCAGCCAGCCCGGAAGGCGGCCAAGGTCGGGGCGGGTTGCGATCCAGATCACATGTGTGCGCGTCAACCGCCGGAGCAGCCAGCTTGCCAGCACCCCGCGCGGCCCCGGACCATGGGTGAACACGGTTACGGCGGACCGGTCGAGCACCAGCCGCGGCAAGGCCCGCATGATTTTCCAGGGCGAGGCAACACGCACGCCAATCCCGCCCGCGCGCAAATCGTCGATCAATGTCTTGGAGACGACATTGATCCCTTCGACCGGGGCCTTTTGGTATTCCGCAACAACGGTAACGCGTTCGGACATCCTGACTCCCTTAGTGAAACACGCCCAGCCAGTCGCGCACCAAGCGTCTACGCAAATATGTGGACAGACGCTGGCGCGACCCCGGCGGGCTGGGGCAATCGCGTCGCAAGGCAGCATTGCCGAGTGACTGCCCCGGGCGGATGGGTTGCCAAAGCCCCGCACCGCAATAGAGCAGCGCATGGCGGTGCTTGCTGAGCACGGTGCGCAGCTCCCACCGGTCATAGGGTCCCCAGGGGGAGTCGTTGATCCACAGCCACATCCCCCCCCCCTCTTGGAATGTCAGCGGGTCGATATGGGTGAGGCGCGGCGGCTGTGCCTCGGAGGCCAGCGCGGCGGACATCTTGGCAAAGCGCCGGGGCGATGCCTGAATGACGGCTTCATCGGCAAGTCGGAGCAATGGCAAGTCATCGCCGTGATCGGTCAGAACAACAACGCGCGGCGCATCGGCATCGCCCCCGCGCGCAAGCCCCTGAGCGTCGAGCCAATCGGCGCAAGCTCGGGCTTTTTCGTCGGCCAACAGCTCCCGCCATGCCGGATCGGCCGGAAATTCGGTGGCAAGGCAAGCATCCGCCTTCATCGCACGCGCGATCCGCGTGGCGTAAACCGCCGGAGCCGCCGTCGCCAGTACCACGCGAGCCCCTTGCGCGGCATGGGCCTGAAGCACGCGGGACATCGGCTCCGATATGGTTTTCATCAGCCGCGCAACGGTCAGTTCAACCACCCTGTCCTGCCACGCATCGGTCTGGGCATTGAACCACCGAAGCACGCGGCGCTTCATCCCGACATGCCCCCCGGAGGACCGCCCAAACACACGCGGGGCAAGGCGAAGGGCAAGGCTCATGCGTTGCGCAAACCCGCCAGCCGAATAGGCCGAGGCGATGAAGACGTGAAAGGAGTTATCAAGCACCAAAGTACCATCGAGGTCGCAAAACACCACGGCGGGCGCAACAGCCCTCCCCTCCGGTCGTACAAATACCTCAGCCCGTTCAATCTCCATACCGACGCCCGTGAAAATCGAATGACCAGGGAAACCGGCACAGCGTTTCGGTATAAAGCGTGACATCGGGCACAAGGGCGGCGGTTGGCCGCGTCTGTGTCACCACCGCCGAGGTGATCCGGGGCGCTCCGGGCAGAGCCGCTTTCAACGCGGCAATCACGCAGGCCAGCGTCGTGCCGCTGTCAACGGCATCATCGACCACCAGAACATGGCTCAGCCGTTTGGCTTCAACCTCGCGCGCCACCGCTTCAATGTCAGAAATCAGTTGCGCGCTTGCTGCGGGGATTTTGGCCTCCCGGACAGCCCCCTGTCGCCATTCCAGCAAAAGATCCTCGACCCGGCGCAAGCTGTTGGTGACGACATATGGCAGGCGCGGAAGTAGGCCGGGCACAAGGCCGCGCGACTTCATCTCGGTGCCGGGTCGTCTCATGGCGCAAGACAAGATCGGAACTCCGGCCACGTCACGAAGCGTTTCGGCACAGATCACGCCACCGGTTGCGATGCCAACGATCACATCAGGCTTGCCGCGCGCCTCGACAACACCGCCCCAAAGCGCGGTCATGGCGGCGCCCAGCCCCTGCGTATCGAAGGTTACGACAGATTTCCAAACTCGGCGCACACCACTCATGTTTTTCACACAAATCCAATTAGATAGAGGAGGATCTGAAGAGCGCGAACGTCATCGGGATCTGCCCCCAAACCAGAAGAGGATCCGCCTTCAACCCCAGCAAAACCGCCCTACAATCTCGCCCCTTCCATCCTTCCCTTGGCTAGTTTTTGTCCTGACTTTCCATTTTGCTAAACGCCTGTGCGCCGAAGAACGGCAAAGATTGTCTGCCAGATGATGGCAACATCCACGCTCAGGCTGAGCTGGTTCACATAGGTTTCGTCCAGCTTGACCCGCTCCTCATAGCTGACATCGTTGCGCCCCGAGACCTGCCACAGCCCCGTCACACCCGGCCGAACCGATTGCACCAAAGCCGCTTTGGGGCCGTACATTTCGACTTCCTTGAGGGTCACCGGGCGTGGCCCGACCACCGACATATCGCCCAGAAAAACGTTCAGAAACTGCGGCAGCTCATCAAGGCTCGTCTTGCGAAGAAAGGTGCCGAATTTGGTGACACGCGGATCGTTCGGCAGCTTGAACACGCTTTCCCAAATGGCGCGGGCCGCAACGTCCTTGGCGAGGTAGGTTTCAAGCTGCGCCTGCGCATCGGGGACCATGGTTCTGATCTTGTAGCACTTGAAAATCCTGCCATCGCGCCCGACGCGCTCGTGCCCAAAAAACGCGGGCCCCCCGTCAAGCTTGACGAAGGCCGCAAGGGCCAGAACCAGAGGGGCTACGAAGGCTCCGGAGACCAGCGCAAATGCAACGTCAAAGAGGCGCTTGCCGACGCGTGCATAAATTCCCGCTGTCTGCCCGAAGGAAATGTCATCGGCACTAGACAGAACAGCTCTGTCCGCGAAAGGACCAACATACCCGTACATCGTTTCACCCGCCTGGATGAAAAGGGACTCTCAACTCATCGCAAAGTCACGATTTTGTAACTATCCCATAACAAAATCGATGTGATCTGACAACAAATTGCCACAATTTTGCCTAGAATTTGCCCAATTCGTCTACAGCTTGTGGTTGTACCAAGTGGTACCGCACAATGAAGCGACGGGAAGCAACTCGATGCGAGCGTGCCCAAGGTTTCCGGCGCGAAATCCAACCGAATCATGCCCCATGGCGCTCACGGAAATTTCGGACCTCGCCTGATCCGACAGCGGTCCAACACCTGAACCCGAGGACCAATTTCCGATTGAATTGTTGGATCGGCAGTGGTTGAGACAAGTCAGAAGTTTGGAAGAAACGGCCTGACGGATCCGATAACAGAATAGAGAGACCTGTTTGTCGCCTCTGATTTTGATATTTGGATCAGGTCACAACGAGCGGAGCAGCGGATGACACTGGCATTTGGAACGAGCGGCCTTCGGGGGCTGGTGACCGAGCTTGATGATGCAGCGGTGGCGGACTGGACGCGGGCGTTTTTGGCCGCCTGCCCGCCCGCCGGGCCGCTTTTTGTCGGGCGCGATCTGCGCCCCTCCTCGCCGCGTATTGCCGAAACCGTGCTGACCACGGCAGAAGCTGCCGGGGTTGCGACCGTGGATTGCGGCGTGCTGCCCACCCCGGCGCTGGCGCTGGCCGCCACCGGGCAGGCGGCGGTGATGGTCACGGGAAGCCATATTCCCGCCGACCGCAACGGGCTGAAATTCTATGTGCCTGCGGGTGAGATCAACAAAGACGAAGAGCGCGCAATCTCGGCGGCCCATGCGGCGGGCACCGCCCCTGCCCCGGCCACGACCTCCGGAACGCGCCAAAGCCTCAACGCGCTGGCCGATTATGCCGCGCGCTATGTCACGGGTTTCGGCGCGGACGCGCTGAGCGGGCTGCGCGTGGGGGTCTATCAACACAGCTCGGTCGCCCGCGATCTGCTGGTCGAGGTGCTGGCCGGGCTCGGGGCAACCCCGGTGCCGCTGGCCCGCTCGGAGGTCTTCATCCCGGTGGATACCGAGGCAGTGGATGCCAACACCCGCGAGATGCTGGCAGGCTGGTGCGCCGAGCACCAGCTCGATGCGCTGGTCTCGACCGATGGCGATGGCGACCGCCCGATGCTGACCGATGCAGCGGGTCAGGTGATCCCGGGCGATGTGCTGGGGGTCATCACCGCCCAGAGCCTTGGGGCCGAACAGGTGGTCACGCCGATCTCGTCAAACTCGATGGTCACCGCGCTGTTCCCGGATGCCACGCTCACCCGGATCGGTTCGCCCTATGTGATCGCCGGGATGGAGGCCGCCCGAGCCAGTGATCCGAACACGAAAGTGGTCGGGTTCGAGGCCAATGGCGGCTTTCTTCTGGGCTTTTCCGCCGAAGGCCCGGCAGGCCCGCTGGCCGCGCTCGACACCCGCGACAGCCTGTTGCCGATCCTCGCCCCGTTGGCGGCAGCCCGGCGCGCCGGTCAGGATCTGGCCGCGCTGGTCGCTGCCCTGCCGCCGCGCTTTACCGCCGCCGACCGGTTGCAGGAGATTGATCGCGCCAAGGCCGGGGCCTTCCTCGCCCGGCTCGATGGCGACGCGGAGGCGCGCGCCGCCTTCCTTGCCCCGCTGGGAACCGAGACGGCGGTCGACCGCACCGACGGGCTTCGGATGATGCTGGAAGGCGACCGGGTGATCCACCTGCGCCCCTCTGGCAACGCTCCGGAATTTCGCGTCTATGTCGAAGCCGAAACGCCCGAGGCCGCCCGCGATCTGCTGACCCGGGCGATGGCCGAAGTCGCAACGCAAATCGACGCAACAAATTGACCCTCTATCCCGTGGATCAACAGGCCGAATAGGTGTTACATTCCTACGCGAAGCAGATGTGCAGCGCCAATAATCTGTGCAGGTCCATTCCAGCGGATCGCCGACCAACCATTGCCGCTGTTGAACCTGTGACCATGATCGTTTATGGCCCTGCCATTGAATTTTGGAGGTAATATGATTTATCCGGTAATTCTGTCTGGCGGGTCTGGGACGCGGCTTTGGCCCCTGTCGCGGAAGTCTTATCCGAAGCAATTCTCGCCGCTGATCGGGGATCAGACGCTGTTTCAACGCTCGGCCAGGCGGCTGGCGGGCGGGGCTGCGGCGGGGCTCGATTTTGCCGCCCCTCTGGTGCTGACCAATTCCGATTTCCGTTTCATCGTGGCCGAACAGCTTGCCGCCATCGGCATTGATCCGGGCGCGATCCTGCTGGAGCCCGAGGGACGCAACACTGCGCCTGCGGTGCTGGCCGCCGCCCTGCATGTGGCCGAGAGCGATCCCGATGGCGTGCTGCTGGTGGCGCCGTCGGACCATGTGGTCGAGGATGTCGAAGCCTTTCACCGCGCCATTGCGCAGGGGCTGACGGCGGTGGAGGCCGGACGGCTGGTGACCTTCGGGATCACGCCCACCCATCCAGAAACCGCCTATGGCTATCTGGAACTGGCAACCCAGCCCGATGGTTCCGGCCAGCCGGTGGCGCTCAGCCGCTTTGTTGAAAAACCCGACGAGGCTCGTGCCGCCGAGATGCTCGAAGCGGGTAGTTTCCTGTGGAATGCCGGGATCTTTCTGTTCCGCGCCCGCGACATGATCGCCGCCTTCGAGACCCATGCGCCGGGGCTGGTGGTGCCGGTGCGCGCCGCGCTGAGCGAGGCGAAAGCCGATCTGGGCTTTCTGCGCCTCGCCCCCGCCCCCTGGGCGCGGGCCGAAGAGATCTCGATCGACTATGCGGTGATGGAAAAGGCCGAAAACCTCTCGGTTGTGCCTTTCGATGGCGGCTGGTCCGATCTGGGCGGCTGGGATGCGGTCTGGCGCGAGATGGTGCCGGACGCGGACGGCGTGGCGACCTCGGGTGCGGCGACCGCGCTCGACTGCCATAACACCCTGCTCCGGGCCGAAAGCGAAGGTCAGGCCCTCGTCGGGCTGGGCTTGGAAAACATCATGGCCATCGCCATGGGCGACGCGGTGCTGGTGGCCGATATGAGCCGCGCGCAGGATGTGAAACTGGCCGTGGCCGCGCTGAAAGATCAGGGCGCGGTGCAGGCCAATGCTTTCCCGAAAGACCACCGGCCCTGGGGTTGGTTTGAAAGCCTGGTGGTGGGCTCGCGGTTCCAGGTCAAGCGCATCGTCGTGCATCCCGGTGCGAGCCTGAGCCTGCAAAGCCATTTCCACCGCTCCGAGCACTGGATCGTGGTCGAAGGCACAGCGCGTGTTACGGTGGATGACGAGGTGCGGCTGGTGACGGAAAACCAGTCGGTCTACATCCCGCTCGGCGCCACCCACCGGATGGAAAACCCCGGCAAAGTGCCGATGGTGCTGATCGAAGTGCAGACCGGCGCTTATGTCGGCGAAGACGATATCGTCCGCTACGAAGACATCTATGCCCGTAGCGACGAGGCCGCGGAATAGCGAAGGGTCAACTCGCTTTGATCCTCGAGACGACGCAGCAATACACCTAGAAGGGCAGCTTCCACCGCGGCACTAGCCAACGAGCTGCCCTCTACCGCCCCTCGCTCCTTCCGAGAGCTGCGGGGTTATGCACGGCCAATATCCCGAACAAATACGGCACAGGATCGGCGGCGATCCTGCGCCTGGCCTGCCGACCGAACTCGACAATAGCCGCCACCAGCCCCACACTGAACAAGAAACGGCAGCTACGAGTATGACGATGCATATTCCACAACGCTTCTTCGTCGCCCTTGTCAGCGCCTTTTGGCTTTCCGGCACAGCTCAGGTCACCGCTCAAACCACGGCGGTGCAGGCAGACTCTCTGATGGACGATGCTTTTGCCGTGCCTCAGGGTGCGGCGGACGCGCCCAATACGCTAATCTTCGTTCATGCCGGCAGCGATCTCGGGCAGGATTTCAACAAGCTGAACCAAGAGCAGTTGGACGAAGCGATCGGTGCGGGCCAGCTTCGGGTGGTGAACCTCTTCACCTTCACCGGCAAAGACAGCTCGATCTGGGCCAATCTGGCGCTGATCTGCGGTGGGGCGAAAGCCTATCCTGCCACCCGTGCTGCGCTGCTGGGCGACGCGGGCAAGGCGGCGCTGAGTACGATTGACGACACTGGCGATCAGGCCCCGCTACGCGCGTTGATCGGCGCGGCCTATGACAGCGCCGGGCTGGAGGCCGGGCTGGTGGATTACTGCGCCTTCGACCGAGGGCACGCGCTGCGCTATCTCGCAGAATGGAACCGGGCGCAGGACACCTATCTGGGCCAAGGGGCCGATATCTACACGATCTGGCCCAGCTTGGTGCTGAACGGCACACAGATGCCGGTCGAAACCGTGAATGCCTGGCTTTCTGCTTTCGTCGCGTCGGCGGACCAGGCCAAAATGCAGGACAACCCGAACCAGCCCACACCTGTGCCCCCCGCCGCCCCAGTGGAGGTGGCTACGCCCACCGCCCCCGAAGCGCTTGACGCTCCGGCTCTGGTACAGGTGCCTGCTCTAGCGGCGCCCGAAGCGGCCCCAGACACCGCCGACAACCCAGCGCCTCTTGCGCCCGCCCCCGCGCCGGTTGTGGCCGAAACAGCGCCGGAAGCCCCCGCTGAAACGACGCCCCCCGATCTGACCCTCGCAGACCAGACGCCCGATCTATCGCCTATGGCTACCACCGCTCCCCCCCCAAAACCTGCCGCCGCGCCGGTAACAGCGCTGACCACACGCCCGCCCTACCCGGCCCCGGCAGCCTCGGCAGTGGGGCGCATCCCCTCCGATCAGTGCGGCGTCTGGGGCCATTCGCTGGCCGATTGCCTCGGCTATATGCGCGGGCTCGATCAGGCGACCACGCTGGACCAGACGCTGCCCATGCCGGATGCAGAGCCCCCCGAACAGGCGCTGGTTCTGATCACCAGCCAGAATCTCAGCCTGTTCGACAAAAGCGGCACCGAATGCCTGCTGGATCAGGAAGAGGCCAGCGGCGACAGCTTCGCGGCGCTCTATAACTGCGCAGCCGCCAATGGGCGGAGCGCACCGGCGCTGGAACTCACCGGCCTGCCGCCCCGGCAGCAAGCGCCCCGCCTCGACATGCGCCTTGGGACGAACCCGGGAACGGAAATGCGCCAATGCCACACCCTGGGGCAGCTCAGCCGCATCGCAGCACCGCTTTGGCAGATCGACAGCGAAACCTGTCAGGCCACCGCGCCGCTCAGCACCGCCAGCTTCCGCTTCCATCCGGGCACCGGTGGCACGTTGATCTTGTCGGTAAAACCGGCGGCAGAGCTGCCGGGAGGGGATGCGCTTTATCCCGGCATCGCCGTGGATGGCACCGTGATCAGCTCCGGTCAGGCCGACTGGACCGGCGATGGTTGGGATATTTCACTTGGTCAGGTCGGCGACGCGGCGCGCGCCGTGTCTCGCGGGATGTTTCTGGAGGCGCGGCTCTCTGAAGGCAGCGGCGACGCGCTTTACCGCCTGCCGCTGCTGGGCAGCTCGCAGGCAATGAAAGCGGTCACGGGCTGCAACTCTGACGGCAATTAATCCGGGTCGTCGTCCCGTCCCTCGGCCAGACGCGCATCCAGATCGGTGCTGTACATGGTGGCACAGGCCCGACCGTGATCTTTCGAGGTATAGAGCGCGATATCGGCGTCGTTCATCATCTGCTTGGCATCCGGCTTGGTGTAGTGGCGCGATGTGACCATGCCGATCGAAGCGGAAATCTGCGCCTCGTTCAGGCCGATGGCAATCGGAACTTCCAGCCGTTCGATAAGACGGGTCGCGATCGCTTCCAGCCGGGTACGATCTGTCAGCTCTTTGATCAGAATGACAAATTCATCGCCCCCGACGCGGGCAACCACGTCATCGCCGCGGGTAACATCCAAGAGGATACGCGCCACTTCCTTCAGTACCGCATCCCCCGCCGCATGGCCCAGCGTATCGTTGACCTGTTTGAAATAGTCGAGATCGAGATGCATCAGGGTGAAGGGCACGCCGCGCCCGATCACTCGGGAAAGCATCTGATCCAGTGCCCGGCGATTGGCCAGCCCCGTCAGCGTGTCGGACATCGCCTGAAGCTCGGCCTGCGCCTTGGCGCCGTGCAGCCGTTCATTCAGCTTGCGCGATTCCGCCATCGCCGCCGATTTCGCCTCGACCAGATAGAGCATTTCCAACGTCAGATCCGTGGCCGCGAAATCCGACCCGGCCAGATTGAACCGCGCCACCGCATCGACCACTGCAATGCCGAAGCTCAGATTCACCAGAACCCCCTGCTCGGCCTCGAGCCCGGTGGCGCTGGCAATCACTGGCGTGCTGTCCGGATCGCGCAGGCGCAGATAGAACTTGGCCCCGGCCTTGGCGCAAAGCGCGGCAAGGCCATCAACCTTGCGGGGGCGGCGCAGTTCGAAAATGTCAAAGAAGAGCTGACCTTCGAGTTGTTGACCCGGATGGATCTTGGCGACCGTGGGCCCGACATGAAGAATGCGGTCGGAACTATCCACGACCACATGCATCGGCATGATCACGTCCAGCGCCGCTGGCGCCATCGAGATCGGTTGGAGCATCGTCATCCCGACAGCCCCTTTCAGCTCGCCTGTTGGGTCAGGGCAAAGCCACGACCCTCTGAGAAATCGCTTTCCAGCAGCCGGATAGATACATAATCGACGCCGGAGTGACGCCCTTCAAAATCAATCAAAACCAATGCTCCATAATCGTCAGCAAGGGCGCGAAGCAGCCCCACATAAACGTGACCAGCGCCGTCATAGGCACCCTGACAATGCAGTTCGAATTCGCCCTTTCCGAGTTCTTCCAGCTGAATTTCCGGCAAATCGAGGTCGGGAACGGCCAGATGGGCACGGCCGCGCAGGTCTTCGAGAGAGGCTAGAAAATCCTCATAATCCACGCCACCAAAGCGCAGCAGTCGCCGCACCCGTTCCGACGCGGGATGGGCCACAAGATAGGTGCCAAAATCCTCAAGAAGCACCTCGCGCGGCTTGTCAAGCCGCCGACCGGCGATAGAGATAATGCGTTGAATCAGCTGGGAATCGTACTGAAACATGGCCTCGAAGGTTTCGACGCCCACGTCCAGGTCTTCGACCACATGCAACCAGAGCTCGGCACCGTAGGTGTCGCGCAGAAAATTCTCAAACGATCGATATATCAGACCATTCATACCAAAATTCCCAATCCCATCAGAGGGAGCTTAGGCGAAAGGTCTTAACGAAGAGGAAAACCCGCCGGGCGGCGGATCAGGATATTGCCGATCAGGACGCCAGCCAGTCGGGCAGATGGCCTATATCGGGCAGCACCGCATCGGCCAGCGGCGCAAGGGTTTCGGCGCTGGCGAGCCCCGTGAGCACCCCCACCACCTGCATCCCCGCCGCGCGCCCCGCGATCAGATCGTGGGTGCTGTCGCCCACCATTACCACCCGGGCAGGATCGAGCCCCTGCGCAGCCGCAAAAGCCAGGCACATGCCGGGGGCAGGTTTGCCGCCATGGCCGCTGTCACAGCCCACGATGAAATCGAACAGCTCTTTCACCCCGGCCGCCGCCAGATGGGCCAGCGCGGGCATTTCCGCGTCATTGGTCGCCACCCCGAGCCGCAGCCCCTGCTGGCGAAACCCGCTGAGCAGCGGCACCAGCGGCACCGCCTCGGCCTGCGGGGCTCTGGCGGCGATGGCATTGAGCTCATCCACCAGCGAAGGCCCCGCAACGTCCAGCACCGGAGCAAGCGCCCCGGCCACATCGTCGGGTGTGCCCGCAATCACGATAGAATCAGTACGAAAGGCCCGCGTGGCCTGATCGAAGCCGAGGGCCCCCGCCAGATCCGCCTGCAAAGCGCCGTCGCCGCCCGCCAAATCCGCGATCAAACGCTCGGTGAACACCACCCAGGTGGCGTTGAAATCAAACAGGGTTCCGTCTTTGTCGAAGAGAATGCCATCTGCGCGCATATCAGGTCCAATGTGTCTGTTCGCCACCCGGCAGTGCCTGACGCGCCGCCATCGGGGCCTCATATGGCAGGCCTTCGCTATCGCAGAAAGCGATAATCCAACGGTCGTCCATGTTAAGGAAGTCGAGCACCGCCCCCAGAAAGGCCGGATCGCCCGCTCCGGCCCGGATATCGCCCTCGCTCACACCGCTACTGCCTTGGAATATTGGAAGAAGTTCGTCATTCGCCAAGAGCCACACCAGGGCTTTCAGCGCGATGGTTTCAGCGGATTCCTGCCACATTTCAGCCTCAATAGTTGTTCCCGGAAACGCTTTATTAACGTTTCTTTGGCAAGTCTTACCAAACAGAACACAATTCGACACGTTTCGGATGGGGAAAATGACAGGCAAGCTCCTGATCGCAGATAACACGGTGACCAACCGCATCGTCCTCAAGGTGACGCTGGCGGGTGCTCGCTATCAGGTGCTGCAAGCCGCCACCGGCCCTGACGCCGTAAACCTTGCCCTTGCCGAACGCCCCGATCTGGTGCTGCTCGACGCGCATCTGCCCGATGGCGGGGCCGCTGCCGTTTGTGCCGCTCTGCGCGCCGATCCGCGCACAAGAGCGATTCCGATCATCGTGATCGACGGGGTCAGCACCCGCGAGGCGCGGCTGGCCGCCCTGCGCGCCGGGGCTGACGATTACATGGCCCGCCCGCTCGACGAGGCCGCCCTTCTGGCCCTCGTGCGCCGCCTGCTGCGCACCCGCGCCAGCTTTGACGAGCTGTCGCGGCGGCAGGAAACGGCGGAAGATCTGGGCTTTGCCGAGGCGGCGCGCGGTTTCATCCGCAAATCCCGCGTGGCGGTGATTGCCCCAGCCGCCGATAGTTCGGTGGTCTGGCGGCGGATGCTGGGCCTTGCCCTGCCCGCGCAGATCGTGGCCCTGTCGCAAGCCGATGCGCTTGACGGCGCAGGGCAAAGCGAAGCGCCCGATGCCTATGTCATCGCCGCCGATCTCGCGCGGCGCGGCGACGGGCTGCGCCTTGTCAGCGAACTGCGCTCGCGCAGCGAATCGCACAATGCGGTGATCCTGGTACTCGACGAAACCAGCACCGCCGCGACCGTATCGATGGCGCTCGATATCGGCGCCAATGCGGTGGTGACCGGCAAATTCGACCCGCAGGAAATCGCCGCGCGGCTCGACATGCTGCTGGCCCGCAAGCTGGAAACCGATGTACTGCGCGCGAGCTTTGACAAACGCCTCAGCCTCGCCCTGCAAGACCCGCTGACCGGGCTTTACAACCGCCGCTACGCCGAAACCTATCTGCGCCGTCTGGCCGATGAAACCATGCATAGCGGCCAGCCCTTTGCACTGATGTTGCTCGATCTCGACCACTTCAAAGACGTGAACGATCGCTTCGGTCACAGCGTCGGCGACGAGGTGCTGATCGAAACCGCCCGGAGGCTGCGCGCCAATATGCGCGAGATGGACCTGCTGGCACGCTATGGCGGCGAAGAATTCGTGATTGCCCTGCCGGAGACCGATTTTGCCGGGGCCTCGCGCATGGCGGAACGGTTGCGCCGGGTGATCGGGGAAGCTCCGATCCATGCGGCCAACCGGGGCATCGACGTTGCGGTGACCATCTCGATCGGGGTTTGCATCTTCGACGGGCGCGGCCAGCAAATGCCGCGGATGCGCGCGCTGATGGATGAGGCCGACGCGGCGCTTTACGCCTCGAAGTCCGAAGGGCGCAATCTGGTGACCTTCGCCCATGGTCAGGCCGCCTGACCCTGCCCCCTCAATAAAAGCGCACGCCGCGCGGGGCGGCGTGCAACACTCACTAAGAACCTGAAACAGCTTGAAATCAGTTAGCGGGCGGCGGTGGCGGCGGCTGCATCGACAGCGCGCGATTGAAGCGATGCTCCAGCTCATCGGCAAAGGTGGCGCGCTCCTGCGCACTCATCGCGCCGATCTGTTCGAGTAGAATATCGCGCCCGGTCGCTGCCCGTTCAGCGGCTCGTTGCTGCTGGGCTGTCATCAGCGCTGCCATCGCCTGGGCATCATATGGCTGGGCCTTCAGCACGGCGATCATCTCGCGCAATTCCTGCGCCAGCGTGGCGCGATTGGGGCCCAGCGGTTGCCCCCGTCCCCGGATCGCCTGCGACAGCCGCCCCCGCGCCTCGCGCGGCATCGCGTCGAAGAACGGCGCCAGCCCGCTGTCATGCAAGGCGGTGCGGTTCGGCGGCGGCGCCAGCCGTTGATCGCGCCCATCGCGAAACTGCGCCCCGGCCACCATGCCCAGAACCAGCAGGTTCAGCGTCAGCGACCCGGCCAGCAGCACTTTGGGCCAGCGCTTGGGTTTGGCTGCAGATGTGGCCGCGCCCGCAGGCTGTGCCGGTTTGTCGTCGGTCATATTATCCCTCCGCCCCAATCGTGCTGAGCGCGCTATAGCCCGGCAGAATATCTTCCAAATCATAGCTGCTGGTTGAGCTCGTATCGCTTTGCAGCAAAAGCCCACCCGACAGCGTGTTCACCTGATCGGGCGAGACAAAGCCCATCGACACGCCAACCACCGTTGCCGTGACCATCCCGGCCACAGCCGGCCAGCCGCCCAACCCGTCGAGGAAGGACCGCAGCCGGGTTTTCAGCCCCGGCGCCGCGCGCACCGGCAGCACCGTCGGACGGGCAGCCAGTTCGGCATCGGCATCCCCCATGATCCGGGCGAGCAGATCCGCCGACGGCGCCGGCGCTTCGGCCCGGGCCGCGCGGAACAGATCGTCCAGCATCGCATCGCTCAGCATGTCATTGTCAGCCTTCGACATATCCCAACTCCTCACGCCGCGCCGCCAAAGCAACCGACAACGCTCTTTTGCCCCGGGCGGTCAGACTTTCGACCGCCTCGACGCTGATCTCCAAAACCTCGGCGATCTCCGGGTTCGTCCGCCCTTCGAGATGCCGCAGGATCACCGCTACCCGTTGCCGCTCGGGCAACGCATTCAACGCCCCCTGCAAAGCCTCGGCGCGGGCTGTTTCCAGCATCACTTCGGCCACCCCCGGCGCATCGTCCGCCGGTTCCGGGATCGCGTCGATATCGACGCTGCGCCGTTTGCGCAGCCGGTCGGTGCAGAGGTTCTGGGTCACCCGATAGAGCCAGGTTGACACCTTGGCCTCGCCCTGCCGCCAATCCGGCGCGATCTTCCACAGGCGCAGCATCGCTTCCTGCACCACATCCTCGGCCTCTGCCCGGTCGCCCGAGAGCATCCGGGCAGCAAGGCCCAGCACCGCTGGCGCAAGCCGCGCCGTCAACAGCGAAGCCGCCTCCCGGTCGCCATTGCCGAAAGCCACCAGAAGCGCCTCGTCCGAGACCTGTTGCTGCGCATCGAATGCCATATCCATCGTGTCTCTGAGGTAGCCTTTGCCTGCCAACACCGCAATCTCTACGGGGCGCTTCACGGGGGGCTTCGGGCGTTTTTTGTCCGAAGGCCCGGCTTACACGCGCGCCGCGCTTACCTGTTTGTCCGACCGCCCCGGTTTCCATGCGCTCCACTCCGGCCGCCGTCGCTGGTATCGCGCGCGGCCATTCTGCTGTTCAACTCCGCTCTGGCGGCGTCATATTCCGCCTGACTGAGCGCATTGTCATCGTCGGTATCGTAGCGGTCGATCACCCGCCCAAAGCCCGCTTGCGGACCAAGCTCGGCCAGTGACAGCACGCCGTCGCCGTTGGCATCGCGCGCGGCCAGCATCCGCTCGGCGGCCTGCGTCGCAATCGCGCTCGCATCAAGGGGTTGGGCCTGCCGCTGCGCCCCGGTGCGGCTTTGCGCCCGCGCCTCTTGCCGCAGGGTCACCCGTGCCACCATCTGGGCCGCAAGTTCGTCCATGCTCAGCGTGCCGCTGCCATCGCTATCGGCCTCGACGAGCTTGGCCTGCGCCTGCCCGGTCAGATCATCTTCGGTGATCCGCCCGTTGCCATCGGCATCAAGGGCCGCAAAATTCTGGGCAAACAGCCCGCCCGGCGTGCCCGCCGAAAAGCCGCCCACCGTGGCCATGCCACTGCCCTGTGCCAGCGCGGGCAGCGCCGCCAATACCAGAACAGCGCCCGTTATCCCGCTGAATCCGATCGTTTTCATCGCGCGTTTCATTCCCGGTCACTCCTCTTCTGCGACTCATTCGCCGCGAAAATCGCCATTCATTTGACCGGGCACCGCCCGTGTCGTATTCCTAGAACGCGAACAGGAGGAGGTTCCGTCGCACAGATCGCAAAAAACTTGCGACACTGGGCCGCAACGGCTGATGAGCCGTCCGCACCTATGTTATCTGTGTGACGCGAACAGATCATTAGAGAGGCCGAAACGCGATGGACGCAACACTTGCGCCTATGGAAGACCAGGGACAGCTGATGGCTCCGCCCGATTACGAACTGCCCGACCGCGACGTGCGCGAAGCAATGTGGCGTGGCTGGCGGCGGCGCTGCCCGTCCTGTGGCACCGGCCCGATCATGAAAGGGTATCTGTCGGTGCGCGATACCTGCACGGTCTGCGGCGAAGAACTGCACCATCACCGCGCCGATGACGGCCCGGCCTATCTGACGATCCTGATCGTCGGCCATGTGATGGCGCCGCTTCTGGGTGCCGCCTGGATTGCGTTCCGGCCCGATCCGATGGTTCTGGCCACGGTCTTTACCGTTGGTGTGGTCGCAGCCTCGCTCTGGCTGCTGCCCCGGCTGAAAGGGATGATGGTCGGCTTCCAGTGGGCCAAGCGGATGCACGGTTTCGCCCGCAAGGACGAGGACCAGTCCGATAGCGGGTTCTGACCACGTGACGGCGAGTGACGCAGAGGTCCAAGTGCGCGACGCGGCAACGCTGGTGCTGCTGCGCGATCCTACCGGGCCGGACCCCCGCGTGCTGATGGGTCAGCGCGGCGCCACCGCCGCCTTCATGCCGAACAAGTTCGTCTTTCCCGGCGGCGCATTAGACGAGGCCGACGCCGATATCCCGGTGATCGGGGCCGATGCCGCCCCCGATGCCGCACGTCTGGCTGAGGACGCCCCCGCAGGGATTGGCCCGCGCCTTCTGGCCGCTGCGATCCGCGAGCTCTGGGAGGAAACCGGACAGGTTCTGGGCCAGCCCGGCACTTGGCCTGCGCCTGCGCCCGGCCCCTGGGCGGGCTTTGCCGAAACCGGCCATTTGCCCAGCGCCGAGGGGGTTTCGTTCATCTTTCGCGCCATCACCCCGCCGGGTCGCGCGCGCCGCTTCGATGCCCGGTTCTTTCTGGCCGATGCCGCGCGGCTGACCACCGATCCCGACGATTTCTCGGGCGCCTGCGATGAGCTATCGCATCTGCAATGGGTGCCGCTCAGGGGCCTGCGCGATTACGATCTGCCCTTCATCACCCAGATCGTGCTGGCCGAAACCGCCGCCCGTCTGCCCGCGCTCACCGCGCCCGACTCTGTGCCGTTCTTTCGCAATGCCAAGGGCGACCGGGGGTTTCTCAGGATCGCCTAATCGCGACAGATCATCCGCTCGCGTCCGGCCTCGTCCAGATAGCCATAACAACCAAACAACGGGCGTTCCGGCGCGCAAGCGTGGGTTTCAGACAGGCAGACCCCGTCGCAATCGCTCGCCCGCTTGCAGCTCTTGCCCGCATCCGCATTGGGCAGGAAGCACAGCTGCTGCCGCGACAGGCCACCAAAGGCCCAATGCCCCCCGGCAGCAAGGCAGGAGGCTTCGGTGTCGGGGGCGATGTTTGTCGTGCTCATCGGAGGGGGCACTGGCGCCGGGCTGGGCGCATCCTTGAAATGGCAGCCATCCACATTCAGAACCAACCCCAAGACCATGACTAATCTATACATATTTCAACAATCTCGCCATCATCCCGGAAGATCGAATGGCAGCCAAAGGTGGGGGATTGCGGCGCGCAAGTGCCGGTGCGGGGCGCTTGACTGACCGGGGCAAGCTGCTCCAGCAAACCCGTCGCATCGGCGGGGCCCGCATCTGAGGGGGAATCGGCAAGGCAAAGGTCTTCGCAATCGCTGTCGCGCATGCAGGCCTGCCCGGCATCAAGGGTGGGCTTCACGCAGGTCAGCCCCGCCAGCCCGGCCTCGACGAACTGCCCGCCCGCCGCTTCGCAAGTTGCGCGCTGATCGCCGAGCTGCCCGGGCGCACGTCCCTGCGGATCACTCGGATCGGGCGTTTCATTCAGACAGCCCGCCAGCAAAAGCAAAGCCACACCACCCGCGAGACGCCTCATCTGGTCATTCCGTTTTCTGTGCCACACGTTCCAGTTGCGAGGAATCATAGCCCATCCCCTCCAGTACCGAAACAGCCTTGTCGTACTGGGCCGGGGCAATTTCAGCGCTGCGGGCCAAAATCCAGCCGGTTTTGCCGTCCGGATTGCCAACCACCGCGAGCTGATAGCCGGGATCGACATAAAGCACCCAGTAATCGCCGTTGATGAAGGGCAGGAACGGGGTGAAGGTCACCTTGAGTTGGCCGGGCGCCGCGATCCAGGCTAGCCCATTGGCCACTTTCAGCGGACCATCGGGGGCACCTTTGTAGCAGCTGTTGCGCACCGAAATCTTGCCATCGTCACGCAGCGCATATTCTGCCGTCACGCCTTGGCAATCACGCTCGAACCAATTGGGAAAGCGGGCGATTTCGTACCAGAGGCCGAGATAGCGCTGGGTGTCGAGCTCGGCGACAGAGGCGATGGGCACGCTCTGATCGCGGAACCCTTCGGCACGGGCCGGCGCGGCAAAGCCGGAAAACAGCGCCGTCAGCGGGATCACGAACCGCGTTACAAAAGACATCGTAAACCTCCATATCGCCCCTCAGGCCGATATGGGCAGCGGCGGGGCCGGTTCAACCCGGCCCCCTTGATTATGGTTAATAAGGCAGCGGATGCGCCTTATGGGCCGCGTTGATCTCGGCCACCACCTCGTCGGGCAGCGTCACATCCGCTGTGCCAAGGCTGCGGGCCAGATGCTCAACCGAGGTCGCGCCGAAAATCACCGAGCCCATGAAGGGCCGATCGGCCGCCCAGCGCAGCGCCATATGCACCGGATCAATCCCGTAGCGCGCGGCAATCTCCAGATAAGCCTCGGCGGCGGGCCAGATCCGCGGCGTGACCCGCCCGCCCAGATCGCCATTGATCGACAGGCGCGAGCCTTCCGGCACCACCGTGCCGCCGTGATATTTGCCGGTCAGAACCCCGGTGGCGAGCGGCGAATAGGCCAAGAGCTTCACGTCTTCATTCGCCGAAAGCTCCGCCAGATCGGTATCGTATAAGCGGCAGAGCAGCGAATATTCGTTCTGAATCGTCACCACTTCCGGCGCACCCATCTCGCGCGCCAATTTCAGCCACATCGCCGTGCCCCAGGCGGTTTCGTTCGACAGGCCAAAATGGCACACCTTGCCCGTGGCCACGACCTCTTTCATCGCCTCCAGCACGCCGCGCATGTGATCCAGCGTCTCTTCGCGGTTCTGACGCGACGGATCATAGCGCCAGCTTTGGCGGAAATGATACGAGCCGCGCATCGGCCAATGCAGCTGATAAATGTCGATCACATCGGTTTTCAGCCGCTTCAGCGAGGCCTCGACAGTGCTGGCAATATTCGCCCCCGAATAGCCCTCGCCGCCCCGGATCGCGCCGCTGTCGCCCGAAACCTTGGTGGCCAGTACATAATCGCCCCGCCGCCCGGTCTTTTCGTTCCAGCTCCCCACGATCTCTTCCGTGCGCCCAACGGTTTCCGCCCGCACCGGGTTCACCGGATACATCTCGGCGGTGTCGATGAAGTTGATCCCGTGATCCAGCGCCATGTCGATCTGGGCATGGCCCTCGGCCTCGGTGTTCTGGCTGCCCCAAGTCATCGTGCCCAGGCACAGCTCGCTCACCTCAAGCGTACCCCCGGCAAGTTTGTTCATTTTCATGCGCGTCTCTCCTATGCTGCGCGCAAGATTTCCGATCCGGCAGGTAGGTGCAAGGCGGTTTCGCCGCGAACCGATTGGAGAATAGCCCACCACCTTCGCCCGGTGGGAACCGCCGGGCAGCGCCCGAACCGCCCCCACGGGGCGGGCGCTACTCGCCCACCCCGCAGTCCAGTCGCAGCCCTTGATGGATAGCCCCTGCGCACACAATCCCCACTGCCATCTGGCCTTGCCCGTCGCCATGAGGTAAAGGCGGGGCGAACCGCTAAAGGACGTAACATGGCACGTATCCTCATCACCTCCGCGCTTCCCTATATCAACGGGATCAAGCATCTGGGCAATCTCGTGGGCTCGCAGCTGCCCGCCGACCTCTATGCCCGCTACAACCGCGCCCGGGGCCATGAAGTGATGTTCATCTGCGCCACCGACGAGCACGGCACCCCGGCCGAGCTGGCGGCGGCCAAAACCGGCGAGCCGGTGGCTGAATACTGTGCCCGGATGCATGACGTGCAGGCCGAGCTGGCTGCCGGCTTCCGGCTGAGCTTTGACTATTTCGGTCGCTCCTCGTCGAAGCAGAACCACCGGCTGACCCAGCACCTTGCGGGTAAGCTGGCCGAGGCCGGGCTGATCGAGGAAGTCAGCGAGAAGCAGGTTTACTCCAACGCCGATGGCCGCTTCCTGCCCGACCGCTATATCGAGGGCACCTGCCCGAATTGCGGCTATGAGCGTGCGCGCGGCGACCAGTGCGAGGAATGCACCAAGCAGCTTGACCCGACCGACCTTATCAATCCGCGCTCGGCCATTTCCGGCTCGACCGATCTGGAAGTGCGCGAGACCAAGCATCTGTTCCTGAAGCAATCCGCCATGCGCGGCAAACTGCATGACTGGATCGACGCGAAAACCGATTGGCCCGTGCTGACCACCTCGATTGCCAAGAAATGGCTCGACGATGGCGACGGGCTGCAGGATCGCGGCATCACCCGCGACCTTGATTGGGGCATCGCGGTGCAGAAGGGCGACGCGCCCTGGCCCGGGATGGAAGGCAAGGTCTTCTATGTCTGGTTCGACGCGCCAATCGAATACATCGCCGCCACCGCCGAATGGGCCGAAGCCAACGGAAGTTCGGATTCTGCATGGGAACGCTGGTGGCGCACCGATAAAGGCGCCGAAGATGTTCGATATGTGGAATTCATGGGCAAGGACAACGTGCCCTTCCACACCCTCAGCTTCCCCGCCACGCTGATGGGATCGGGCGAGCCGTGGAAGCTGGTCGACTACATCAAGTCGTTCAACTACCTCAACTATGATGGCGGCCAGTTCTCGACCTCGCAGGGCCGCGGCGTGTTCATGGATCAGGCGCTGGAAATCCTGCCCGCCGATTACTGGCGCTGGTGGCTCCTGAGCCATGCTCCGGAAAACTCCGACAGCGAATTCACCTGGGAAAACTTCCAGGCCAGCGTGAACAAGGATCTGGCCGATGTGCTGGGCAACTTCGTGTCGCGCGTGACCAAATTCTGCCATTCGAAATTCGGCGACGAAATCCCCGCCGGTGGCGCCTTTGGCGAGGCCGAACAGGCGCTGATCGCCGATCTCACCGCGAAGACCGCCGAGTATGGCAAACTGATGGACGCGATGGAGGTGCGCAAATCCGCCGCCGCCCTGCGCGCGATCTGGGCCGCAGGTAACGAATACCTGCAAGCCGCAGCGCCGTGGTCGGCATTCAAGACCGATCCCGATCAGGCCGCCGCGATTGTGCGATTTGCGCTCAACCTCATCCCGATCTACGCCGCGCTTTCGGCCCCGTTCATTCCCGATGCCGCTGCAAAAATGGCCGAGGCGATGGGCAGCTCTCTGGACTGGCCGGAAGATGTCGCGACCGCCTTCAACACGCTCCCGGCGGGCCACGCCTTCAGCGTGCCCGAGAACCTTTTCGCCAAGATCAGCGACGAAGAGCGCGAAGGTTGGGCGGCGAAATTCTCAGGAACGCGCGACTGATCCGGGCATAGCCACAGGCATTCAAATTCAGCGCGGCGCATCCCAAATGGTGCGTCGCGCTTTTCAGGTTCACCGGATCGCGCTATAATTCGTGCGAGCAGAACCTGCGCTTGCGTCCTGTAACGGCGCTTCCAGACAGGTGCCGGGCAGGAGAAACGGATGAATTTGGACTTCAAACAGAAGCCGGTTCGGCTGGCAGGTGCTGGAAAATATGAGCTGCGCACACAGTTCGGCGCCCTGCCCTGGCGCATTGCCGATGGCAAGGTCGAGATCCTGCTGATCACCTCGCGTGGCAGCGGGCGCTGGATTATCCCGAAGGGCTGGCCGATGGATGGTCAGACCCCGGCGGAGGCCGCCGCGACCGAGGCTTTTGAAGAAGCCGGGATCGAAGGTAAGCTTTCGCAAAGTGTTTTCGGGTTTTATGGCTACAGGAAGCGTCTGGCCAAGAACGGGCACGATCTGCCGATCATGGTCACGGTGTTTCCGCTCAGGGTGAAGAAGATGTGCCAATCCTGGCCCGAAAGTCAGGAACGCACGCGCCAATGGATGAGCCGGAAAAAGGCTGCCAGACTTGTGCGCGAACCCGAACTGGCCCGGATGATCCGGCTATTCGACCCGCGCAGAAACTGATAGCCTAGCCTCTCGTGGGTATGTTCCGGCGCATGGTCGCGCAGATCTGAATTGGCAACGGATTGAACGGAAAGGCTAATGATCCGCTACGCATTGAAATGTTCCGATGGGCACCGGTTCGAGAGCTGGTTCCAGAACGCCACGGCCTTTGACGGGCTGTTGGCGAGCGGGTTGGTGACCTGCCCGGAATGCGGCATCGCGCGGGTGGAAAAAACCCTGATGGCCCCCGATGTGCTTTCGGCCCGCAAGGCCGATGTTCCGGCAGTTGCGGAACCGGACAGCGAGCCGGCACCTGCTGCCCCCAGCGCCACCCCCAGCCCCGAGGTGGAACAGGCGATTGCCGAGCTGAAACGCCGGATCGAAAGCGAAAGCGATTATGTCGGCGACAGTTTTGCCAAGGAAGCGCGGGCGATTCACGATGGCGTGGCCCCCGAACGCCCCATCTATGGCGAGGCAAGAGCCGACGAAGCGATTGCCCTGATCGAAGACGGTGTGCCGGTGGCACCCCTGCCCTTTATCCCCAGCCGCAAAACCAACTGAGTGCCGCGCCCCGTCCCCGACGATCCGCGATGCAAATCTCTGCCTCCCCACCGGGCCGTGAGGCTGCGCGCCCTCTTGCCCTTTTCCTGCACTATGCCTAGAAGGCGCGGGATCGAACCAGACGCGGAGACGGAGGCAGATGCCTATTCTGGTGATGAAATTCGGCGGTACGTCCGTCGCTACGCTTGATCGCATCGCGCGGGCCTCGAAACGGGTCGCGCGCGAGGTGGCCAATGGCTATGACGTGATCGTCATCGTGTCTGCCATGTCGGGCAAGACCAACGAGCTGGTGGGCTGGGTTGAAGAAACCTCGCCGCTGTTCGATGCCCGCGAATATGACGCGGTGGTCAGCTCGGGCGAACTGGTAACCGCAGGCCTGATGGCGCTGCGCCTTCAGGAAATGGATATTCCCGCCCGCTCCTGGCAGGGCTGGCAGGTGCCGGTGAAAACCACTTCGGCGCATTCGTCGGCGCGGATCGTGGAAATCCCCTCCGAAAACATCATGGCGAAATTCGCTGAAGGCATGAAAGTGGCCGTGGTTGCGGGCTTTCAGGGTGTGAGCCCGGAAGGCCGGGTTACCACGCTGGGCCGGGGCGGCTCCGATACCACCGCCGTGGCCTTTGCCGCCGCCTTCGATGCCGAGCGTTGCGACATCTATACCGATGTGGATGGGGTCTACACCACCGACCCGCGCATCGAAGACAAGGCGCGCAAGCTCGACAAGATCAGCTTTGAAGAGATGCTGGAACTCGCCAGCCTTGGCGCCAAGGTTCTGCAAACCCGCTCGGTTGAACTGGCAATGCGCTATAAGGTGAAGCTGCGCGTGCTGTCGAGCTTTGAGGAATATGACCCGAATGCAGGCACGCTTGTCTGCGACGAGGAGGAAATCGTGGAACAGAATGCTGTCGCCGGTGTGGCCCCCAGCCGTGATGAAGCGAAGATGACCCTGATCTCGGTGGCCGACCGCCCCGGGATCGCCTCGGCGATCTTCTCGCCGCTGGCCGAAGCGGGCGTGAATGTCGACATGATCGTGCAGAACATCTCGGAAGATGGCCGCACCGACATGACCTTCTCCTGCCCGACCAATCAGGTTGCGCGCGCCGAGAAAGCCCTGACCGAAGCCCGCGACCGTGGCGAGTTCAACTATCACGATCTGGTTGCCGATACCGATGTGGCCAAAGTGTCGATCGTCGGGATCGGGATGCGCAGCCAGGCCGGCATCGCGGCGAAGATGTTCGAGGTGCTCGCCAAGGAAGGCATCAACATCAAGGTCATCACCACCTCCGAGATCAAGATCTCGGTGCTGATCGACCGCAAATACATGGAACTGGCCGTGCAGGCACTGCACGATGCCTTCGAACTGGAAAAGGCCCACTAAGCCTTTCCATGACCGCTCGCAAATCGCGCCCCGCCCTATTGGGTGGGGCGTTTTTGTATGCAGTTAGCCGTCAATACCTGACGTTATCCCCCCCTGAGACAAAAGCTTCTGTTGGCAAGACGGGTCTGGGCCAATACTCTACCCAAGCGAGAACGATAGGGACAAACGTGGACCATCCGGGAGAGAGTAACAGCCGCAAGCTGCTGGGCCGCCTGAAAGAGGCGCTGGCAGAGGATTCCGCTGGTCAGGAACGGCTGGACCGGGTGACCAGCATCATCGCCGAATCGATGGGGGTCGAGGTTTGCTCGATCTATCTGTTCCGCGATGCCGACACTTTGGAACTCTGCGCCACCGAGGGCCTGAAACACGAGGCTGTGCACAAGACCCGGATGCGGGTTGGCGAGGGGCTTGTGGGCCGCATCGCCCGCACCAAGCAACCGGTCAACACCGCCGATGCCCCCGCCGAAAAGGGCTTCCGCTACATGCCGGAGACCGGGGAAGAGGTCTATTCGTCCTTCCTCGGCGTACCGATCCAGCGACTGGGCGATGTGCTGGGCGTGCTGGTTGTGCAATCCAAAACCGCGCGCGCCTTCTCGGGCGACGAGGTCTATGGCCTCGAAGTCGTGGCCATGGTCATCGCCGAGATGACCGAGCTGGGCGCCTTTGTTGGCGAAGGCGCGGCCCTCGCCCCGCTGCACCGGCGCGCGGCGCTGTTTCGCGGCGGGATCGGTCAGGAAGGCAGCGCCATGGGCCATGTCTGGCTGCATGAACCGCGCGTGGTGGTGTCCAACCCGATTGCCGACGATCCTGTCGAAGAGATGCGCCGTCTCGACGATGCCGTCGAAACCCTGCGCACCGCCGTAGACGAATTGCTCGCCACCGCCGATGGGGTGGACAAAGAGCAGATGCAGGTGCTCGAAACCTATCGGATGTTCGCCAATTCGCGCGGCTGGCGGCGGCGGATGGAAGAAGACATCGCGCGCGGCCTCTCGGCGGCGGCAGCGGTCGAGAAAGAACAATCGGCCACCCGCGCCCGGATGGCCGAAGTGCCCGACGCCTATCTGCGCGAACGCCTGCACGATCTCGACGACCTGTCCAACCGGCTGTTGCGCATCCTCACCGGCCAAGGCTCTGAGACCGGCGCCGAAATGCCCAGCGACCCGATCCTTGTGGCCAATAATATCGGCCCGGGCGAGCTGCTCGAATACGGCCGCCACAAGCTCAAGGCCATCGTGTTGGGCGAAGGCTCGGTGGCCTCGCACGCCGCCATCGTCGCGCGCGCCTGGGCCATTCCGCTGATTGTCCATGCCGGGCCGATCACCACCGAGGCGCTGAATGGCGACGTGGTGCTGGTGGATGGCGAACATGGCGTGGTGCATCTGCGCCCCGAAGATTCTGTGATCGAAGCCTTCCGCGACAAGATCGCGATGGAGGCGGCGCAGCAGGAACGCTATGTCGACCTGCGCGACAAGCCCGCCGAAACCCTCGATGGGGTGCGGGTCCGGCTGACCATGAATGCCGGTCTGATGGCCGACCTGCCCAGCCTGGAAAGCTCGGGCGCCGAAGGGGTCGGGCTGTTCCGCACCGAGCTGCAATTCCTGATCCAGTCGAAAATGCCCCGGCGCGGCGAGCTGGCGCGGGTCTATTCCAGCGTGCTCGACCGGGCCTGCGAGAAAGACGTGATCTTCCGCACCCTCGATATCGGCTCCGACAAGGTGCTGCCCTATATGAAGCCGCAGGACGAGCCCAACCCGGCGCTTGGCTGGCGAGCGATCCGCGTGGGGCTCGACAAGCCCGGGGTGATGCGGATGCAGGTGCAGGCGCTGATCCGGGCGGCGGCGGGGCGCAAACTCAGCGTCATGTTCCCCTTCATCGCGCAACTTCAGGAATTCCGCGAAGCCCGCGCGCTGTTTTTTCACGAACTCGACCGCGAACGGCGGATGGGTCATGTGCTGCCCACCGAGATCAAGGTCGGCGCGATGCTCGAAACCCCGTCGCTGGCCTTCGCGCCCTCGCAGTTTTTCGACGAGGCAGATTTCATCTCGATCGGCGGCAACGATCTGAAACAGTTCTTTTTCGCCGCCGACCGCGAAAACGAACGGGTCCGGCGGCGCTATGACACGCTGAACGTCTCGTTCCTGAACATCATCGAGATGGTCGTGCGCCGCTGCAACGAAGCGGGAACCCCGCTCAGCTTCTGCGGCGAAGATGCCGGGCGTCCCATCGAAGCGGTGGTCTTTGCCGCGCTCGGGATGCGCGCTTTGTCGATGCGTCCGGCCTCGATCGGGCCGGTCAAGCACCTCCTGCGCCGGATCGATCTGGGCGAGCTGCGCCGGATCATCGACGATGCCCGTGCCTCTGGCGCGCAATCGGTGCGCCCGGCGGTGGTCGAGTATCTTTTCGCCCGCAAAACCACGGCCGATTAAACCGGAATTAACCGCCCACCCAGCACTCTGAGGAGAACCTTGGAGGGGCAACATGATTCTCGTTTCGATCTTCACCGGCTTTCTGCTCGGCGGCCTTGCGGCGGTTCTGGCCCTGACCGGTCATGGCATGGTTCTTGCCAATATTGCCGGTCTCACCATCGGCCTGACGATCGTTGCAGAGGCGAGCGTAAGGCTGGGCGGCGTTGCCCAGCGGCACCTTGCCCGGGTCCGGGTGGCTGCGAAGACACGATAGGCCGAAATCCCCCTCTTTGCCGCCGCTTCCGGCCCTTGGCATTCGGTGCATTCGACCAATTCTGCACCCATAGGGGTCATATCTTTGCACAAAAGGCCGATCTTCCCCCGATTTCACGGAAATACCCCCGTATGATCACTTGCTTAGCCACAAAGACGGGGGCTAGGCTTGGAGCGCACTCTTGACCGTTCTGTGATGGCGGGCATGGGTGCCGGGGGGAATGCTATGGTGTTGTTGCTTGTCTTTGTCGGCTTCGTTGCCGGCGCGATTGCCGCATATATTGCTGTTGCGGCCGGGTTTCTCTGGATCTGGGCCGTGCTCGCCTATTGTGCCTTTGGCGGGCTTGCGATGCTGATCACCGCCGTCGTCATGCTGCTGCACCGCCCGCGCTGGTTCGACCACAGGTCCGATTGTTCAACCGATACCCGGCTGGGAGGGAAATCGCTGTTCGACTGAGCCTATGCGCTGACGCAACGCCTCATGCGAAACGCGGACGAACCGGCCCGACATCGCCCCGCGCCCAACCGGCGATCAGGCCTCGGCGGTCCAGCGCTGCACCTCGCCCGTAACGCCCGCCCAGGCCCCCTCTGCCAGATCATAGCCCAGAACCCGCGCCGGGTTGGTCGGCGGCGGCATGATCACGCCAGACAGCAGCGAAAAGCCGAAGCGGCTGTAATAGGGCGCGTCGCCCACCAGCATCACCCGCTGCCAGCCCAGCGCCTGCGCCTTGGCGAGGCTCTCGCGGATCAACAGCCCGCCCAGCCCTTCGCCCTGATGGGTCGGGTGCACCGCCACCGGCCCCAGCAGCAAGGCAGGCGCCGCGCCGACATTCACCGGCCAATAGCGGATCGCGCCACCAATCGTGCCATCGGCATCGCGCGCAACAAGGCAGAGAGGCCCCACCGGGTCGATCCCATCGCGCAGCCGGTAGGACGAAAGCGCCTCGCGCCCCGGGGCAAAACAGAGGTCGTAAAGCCCTTCGACCTCCCACCAGTCCTCGGATTTTTCCTCTGAAAGCGTAAACACCTGCCCGCCCTTCGCCGCTTGTCGCCGCCACGGCCTAGCATGCTGGACGGGGTTTTTCTACTGGTCGTTGAAATGGGCGTGCCGGCCCCCCGCGCGACCTCGCCAAACCCTCCGGCCAAACCGCCCATCACAGCCGCGTCACCTCCCTCGCTGCCCCTTCCTGTTTGCGCTAAACTCACTTATTCCCCGGGTGAACCACAAAGGACCAACCATGTTCTATCGCCCCGCAGACGGCCACAACCTGCCGCATAACCCGTTCAATGCGATCATCGCGCCGCGCCCGATCGGCTGGATCTCGACCCGCAGCACCGATGGGCAAGACAACCTCGCCCCCTACAGCTTCATCAACGGCGTCGCCTATGAGCCGCCGCAAGTGATGTTTGCCACCACCAGCGACAAGCCCGACCGGCTGCGCGGCAAGGATACGCTGGGCAATATCGAACAGACCGGGGTGTTCTGCGTCAATCTGGTGGAAGAGCTGGCGATCAACGAAATGAACGCCTCGGCCGCCGCCCTGCCCGCAGGACACGACGAATTTGCCGCCGCCAAGGTCAGCAAAGCCGCCTGCAAGGAAATCGCCTGCTCGCGCGTGGTTCTGGCACCCGCCGCGCTGGAATGCCGGATGACGCAGGTTGTGCAGATCAAGGGCGAGGCGAATTATGTGGTCTTTGGCGAAGTCGTCGGCGTGCATCTGCGCGACGATTGCCTGATCGACGGCAAGTTCGACGTCACCACATTCGGCCTCGTCGCCCGTCTGGGCTATCGCGACTACACCGTGATCCGCGACAGCTTCGAGCTGGAGCGTCCGGGGGAATAAAGCGGGCGGTGATAAGCCGCCCTCTCTCCAACAAAAAAGGCGCCGCAACTGCGACGCCTTTTCGCTTTCCAGAGATTCCCGCCTCAATGCGCGCCGAGAATGCCCGTGCGTACCGAGTAATCCACAGCGATCTCGTAATCTGGGTCGTCGTCGCTATCGACCATCAGATGCCCGGCCTTGGTCAACAGCTTGTGGCAATCATGGCTGAGATGGCGCAGTTGCAGCTTCTTGCCCGCGCCCTCGTATTTCGCCGCGATGGCCTCGATCGCCTGCAGGGCGGATTGATCCACCACCCGGCTATCGGCAAAATCCACCACCACTTTCGCCGGGTCCCCTGCCACGTCGAAAAGCTCGGTAAAGCCATCGGTCGAGCCAAAGAACAGCGGCCCCTGCACCTGATAGACCTTGGCCCCTTCCGGCGTGATGTAGCTTTTGGCGTGGATACGTTTGGCGTTGTTCCAGGCATAGGCCAGCGCCGAAACGATCACCCCGACCACAACCGCAGTAGCAAGATCTTCGGCAACGGTCACGCCCGTCACCAGCACGATCACGAAAGCATCGGTCAGCGGCACAAGGGTGAGGATCTTCAGCGAGTTCCAGGCAAAGGTGCCGATCACCACCATGAACATCACGCCCACCAGTGCTGCTAGCGGGATCTGCTCGATCAGCGGCGAGGCGAAAAGGATGAAGCTCAGCAGAAACAGCGCCGCCGCCACGCCCGCGATCCGCGTGCGCCCGCCGGATTTCACGTTGATCATGCTCTGCCCGATCATCGCGCAGCCGCCCATCCCGCCGAACAGGCCGGTGATGATATTGGCGCTGCCCTGCGCGATGCATTCCTGGCTGGCCCCGCCACGCTGGCCGGTCATCTCACCCACCAGGTTCAGGGTCAGCAGGCTTTCGATCAGGCCAACAGCGGCAAGGATCACCGCATAGGGCACGATAATTTTCAGCGTCTCAAGGTTGAGCGGCACCATCGGGATGTGGAACCCCGGCAAGCCGCCCTTGATCGCCGCCATATCGCCGACGCGCGGCACATCAATGCCAAAGCCGATCACCACGGCCGCCACCACCACGATCCCGGCCAGCGGCGCGGGGATGAGTTTGGTGAGCTTCGGCATCCCCCAGATCACCGCCATGGTCAGCCCGACCAGCCCCAGCATGGTGTAGAGCGACATGCCAGACAGCCATTCTTCGCCGCCCGTGCCCGGCACTTTGAACTGGGTAAGCTGCGCGAGGAAGATCACGATGGCCAGCCCATTCACAAAGCCCATCATCACCGGATGCGGCACCAGACGGATGAATTTGCCCCAATGCATGGCGCCCGCAATCACCTGAAGGATGCCCATCAGCAGCACCGTCGCAAACAGGTATTCCACCCCATGTTGCGCCACCAGCGCCACCATCACCACCGCAAGCGCCCCGGTCGCGCCTGAGATCATCCCGGGCCGTCCGCCGATCAGCGCCGTGACCAGCCCGACGATGAAGGCCGCATAAAGCCCGACCAGCGGGTTAACCCCGGCGACAAAGGCAAAGGCCACCGCTTCCGGCACCAGCGCCAGCGCCACGGTCAGGCCCGACAGAAGTTCGATCCGAATGCGCCCCAGCGACAGGGTTTCGGTCGGCGCCACGCGCAGATCGGGACGGATACGGTCGGCAAAACTTGCCAGCAGGGCTCTGGGCATGGGGACCTCTTTCGGGCGTGTCGTCAGTTGCAGCGCGCTCATCTACATGGGTTTGCGACAAATGACCACAGCTCGAGGCAGAAAGCCCCCATGCCATCAGCACATGGCAAATCTGCTTTTCCTGTTGAAATCCCCGTCACCATTTGCAACCTCGGGGCGGACCAGACAGGGGAAGCACATGGAACGTGTCATCGGCGTGATCGGCGGATCGGGGCTTTACGAAATCGACGGGCTCGAAGGGGCGGAATGGGTGACAGTAGACACCCCCTGGGGCGCGCCCTCAGATCAGATCTATACCGGCACCCTGAACGGCGTGCGCATGGCCTTCCTGCCCCGTCATGGCCGCGGCCATGTGCATTCGCCCACCACCGTACCCTACCGCGCCAATATCGACGCAATGAAGCGCCTCGGCGTGACCGACCTCGTCTCGGTCTCCGCCTGCGGCTCGTTCCGCGAGGAGATGGCGCCGGGCGATTTCGTCATCGTCGATCAGTTCATCGACCGCACTTTTGCGCGCGAGAAAAGCTTTTTCGGTGATGGGCTGGTGGCGCATGTCAGCGTCGCCCATCCCACCTGCGGCGCGCTGTCGAAAGCCTGTTACGAGGCCGCCGACGAGATCAAGGTCCATATGGGCGGCACCTATCTGGCGATGGAAGGCCCGCAATTTTCCAGCATGGCGGAATCGAAGCTCTACCGCGATGTCTGGGGCTGCGATGTGATCGGGATGACCAACATGCCCGAAGCCAAACTCGCCCGCGAGGCCGAGATTTGCTATGCCTCCGTCGCCATGGTCACCGATTATGACAGCTGGCACCCGGATCACGGCGCGGTGGATATTTCCGAAATCATCGCCACCCTCGGCGCCAATTCCGACGCCGCCCGGCGCCTGATCGCCAACCTGCCGGGGCTTTTGGGCCAAACCCACGACACCTGCCCGCATGGCTGCGACACCGCGCTGGAATACGCCATCATGACCGCCCCCGACAAACGCGACCCCGCGCTGGTGGCAAAGCTCGATGCGGTTGCAGGGCGGGTGCTGCAGGGCTGATCTGCCGCGACAATGCCGCTTGCTGTGCATTGGCAAATCAAGAAGACTTCCCCCGCCCCGCACGCCCCATACGCCCCGCACGTTTCAAGGACACTTTTCATGTCGCTCGATCTCTGGCTTGCCTTTGTTGCCGCTTCCACCGCGCTGATCGTTATTCCCGGCCCCACGGTTCTGCTGGTTCTGTCCTATGCGATTGCGCAAGGCCGCCGCGTTGCCGTGGCCACGGCGCTTGGGGTCGGGCTGGGCGATCTGGTCGCGATGACGGCCTCGCTTCTGGGGCTGGGTGCTGTGGTCATGGCCTCGGCCACCGCCTTTACCGTGCTGAAATGGATCGGCGCTGCCTATCTGTTTTATCTCGGGGTCAAAATGCTGCGCAGCGCGCCTGATGCCACGCTTGGTCGCCTTGATCAGGACACCGGCAACACCGCTTCGGCGCGCCACGTCTTTGGTCATGCCTTTATCGTGACCGCGCTCAACCCGAAAAGCATCGGGTTCTTCATCGCCTTCGTGCCGCATTTCATTGCGCCCGATGTGCCGCTTGCCCCGCAATTCGCCACGCTCATCGCCACCTTCGCCACACTCGGCACGATCAATGCACTCGCCTATGCGCTGCTTGCCGGATCCATGCGCACCCGCATCGCGCGCCCGCGCGTGTTGCGCAACATGACCCGCGCGGGTGGCATCGCGCTTGTGGGCATGAGCGCCCTGACTGCCACCCTCCGCCGAACCTAAGGAAACCACGTTCCATGGCACCTAAAACCGTCAAAGACTATATCCGCACCATCGTCGATTTCCCCCATGAGGGGATCATGTTCCGCGATGTCACCACGCTGTTTTCTGATCCGCGCGGCTTTCGCATGACCATCGACCAGATGCTGCACCCCTATGCCGGGCAGCGCATCGACAAGGTGGTCGGGCTGGAAGCGCGCGGCTTCATCCTCGGCGGCGCCATCGCCCACCAGCTCAGCCTCGGCTTCGTGCCGATTCGCAAGAAGGGCAAGCTGCCGGGGGCGACGCTGAGCCAAGCCTATCAGCTCGAATACGGCGAAGCGGTGATGGAAATCCATGATGACGCGATCCAGCCGGGCGAAAAGGTGCTGGTGGTCGACGATCTTCTGGCCACCGGCGGCACCGCTGCGGCGGGCATCCAGCTCATCGAGCGGCTGGGCGGCGAGATTGTCGGCTGTTCCTTCATCGTCGATCTGCCCGATCTGGGCGGCCGCAAGGTTCTGGAAAATCTCGGCATCGACGTGCAGGTTCTGTGCGAATTCGAAGGGGCGTGAACCTCGCATTAACCTCTTTAGACTAAAAAGTCCTTGGCTTGTGGGAGCAAGCCGCTGCTTGTGCACACGTGAAGTGCTACGCCCCGGTGTCACCCCGCCGGGGCGTTCTCTTTTTTGAGGGAAAGCGGTCCGGGGGCTGTTGCGCACCCCGCCCCCGCTCAGGCCAGCTGTTTCTCGAAATACACCCGGTCGAACCCGTTTTCGTGGCGGCGTGCGATTTCGACATAGCCAAGATGCGGATAGATCGAGAGGTTCCCGACCATCTTCACATTGGTATAGAGCCGCACAGCAGGCAGGTTTTGCTGCCGGGCCGCTTCTTCGCAATAGGCGATCAATGCCTTGCCAATCCCACGCCCGGCCGCCGCCGGATGCACCGCGACATTTTCCAGCAGCATCGCCCCAGCGTCGGGAAAGAACGCCACGAGCCCCAGCAGCGTATCGTCGCCATCAACCGCCACATAGACCTGCCCGGCGGCAATCTCGGCGGCATAATCGGCCAGCATCGGCGCCGGTTTGCCCCCGATCGCGGCAATATAACGGCTGTAAGCCGCCTCGACGCAGGCGCGAATGGCCGGTTCATCCTCTGCGCGCGCAGGTCTGATCATGGGGTCTCTCCAGATCTATCTCGCCAGCACCGCGCCGGGGTTCATGATGCCGTTGGGGTCGAGTGCCGCCTTGATCGCGCGCATCGCGGAGAGCTTGGCCGGGTCGCCATAGCGGGTAAGGTCGCCCGCTTTCATCCGCCCCACCCCGTGTTCGGCCGAGAACGAGCCGTCGTAACCCGCCACGAGGTCATAGACCGCCCCGGCCAGATCTTCGCGCTGCGCGGCATAGGCGGCGCGGCTTTCACCCTTGGGCGGGAAGATGTTGAAATGCAGGTTGCCGTCGCCGAGATGGCCGAAGGCGTTCACCCGGAACGGGCCAAGCGCGGCCAGTTTGGCCCCGGCTTCCGCCAGAAAGTCCGGGATCGCAGATAAGGGCAGCGAAATATCATGGGACGAGATCGCGCCGATGCGTTTGTTGGCTTCGGGGATCTGCTCGCGCATCTGCCAGAAGGCCGCCCGCTGCGCCCCGGATTGCGCGATCAGCCCATCAGACACCAACCCCGCGGCCTGCCCGGCTTCAAACAGCTCCGCCAGCGCCGCCTCGGGGTCATCCCCCGGCCCCAGCCCCAGCTCGATCAGCACCGCCCAATCGGGGATTTCGGCAAAGGGGGCACGAGCGGCGCAATCGGTCTCGGCCAGAAAGCGCATCCCCTGCCCCGAGATCAGCTCGAAGGCGGAAATCCCCGGCCCGATCAGCGCCTGCGCCGTGGCCAGCAGCCGCAGCGCCGCCGCCGGGCTGTCGACTATCAGCAGCGCCGTGCCGGTGCTCGCCGGGCGCGGATAAAGCCGCAGGCTCGCCGCTGTGATCACCCCCAGCGTGCCCTCGGCCCCGATCAGCAGCCCGCGCAAATCGTAGCCGGTATTGTCCTTGCGCAACCGTTTCAGCCCGTGCCAGATCTGCCCGTCCGGCAACACCGCTTCCAGCCCCAGACAGAGCTCGCGGGCATTGCCGTAGCGCAGCACATTCACCCCGCCCGCATTGGTGGCGAGCGTGCCGCCGACCTGAGCGGTCCCCTCTGCCGCCAGTGACAGCGGGTAGAGCCGGTCTGCCGCCTCGGCCGCCGCCTGTACCTCGGCCAGCACGGTGCCCGCCTCGGCAATCAGCACATTCTCTTCCGGATAGACCGCCCGCACCCGGTTCATCCGCTCCAGCGAGAGGATCACCGGCGCCGGGCCATCTGGCAGCACCTGTCCGCCCACCAAGCCGGTGCCGCCGCCATAGGGCACCACCGCCACCCGCGCCGCATTGGCTTTGCGGATCACCAGCGCCACCTCTTCGGCGCTGCGCGGGGCCACCAAGAGCCCGCCCTGCCCGCGATAGAGCCCGCGCCGCTCTTCCAGATAGCGCGGCTCCAGCGGGCGCAGCAGAGCCTCCGGCAGGCGGGCGGCAAAGCTTTCATCGGCAGGGTTCAGCGGCGATCTGGTCATGGCGGAGAGAATGCACCCTTTCGCGGCACGCGCAACCGAAACGGCAGGGGTAGAAACCGGTGACGGCGAAGGCTCAACGCCCGGCCCGGTCAGCCCACATCGGTTTTGCCGCGCCGGTCGGCCCGCAGATAGGCGTAGAGCACATGGTTGCGCCAGCGGCCATTGATCTGAAGGTAGCTCTGCGCGACGCCTTCGTATTTGTAGCCGACCTTTTCCAGCACCCCGCGCGACGGGGCGTTTTCCGGCAAGCAGCCCGCTTCCAACCGGCTGAGATCGAGCTCGGTAAAGGCGTAATGCACCAGCGCCTGCAGCGCCTCGCGCATATAGCCGTGGCGGGCAAAGCGCTGGCCGACCCAATAGCCGGTGGTCCCCGCCTGCGCCGGGCCACGGCGGATATTGTCGAGCGTCAGCGCCCCCAAGAGCGCCTGATCGTTGCGCCGGATCAGAAACAGCGGCACCGCCGAGCCTTGTGCGATCGAGCGGGCCGACCAGTAGACCCGGTTGGTGAAGTTCTTGCGGCTCAGATGGTCGGGCGCCCATGTCGGCTCCCAGGGGGTCAGAAACTCACGGCTTTCCTCGCGCAGCCGCGCCCATTCGTGATAGTCGCTGTGCTGCGGCGGACGCAGGGTCATCCGCTCGGTTTCAATCCGAAGACGCTTCCCCCGGGAAAACATTACGCCGTCAGCCTTTCGCGCAGTTCCGCCAGTTCCGGCGCATCCGAGGCCGGGCCGTAGATTGCCATCGCGCTGCCCGCGCCCGTCACCATCTGCTCGGCAAAGTCGCGCAGACCGGCCAGATTGACTGCGTCAATCTTTTCAATGGTTTCGGCCAGCGGAATGACCCGACCCCAGATCGAAATCTGCCGCGCCAGCCGCTCGGCCCGCGACGAGGCACTTTCCAGCCCCATCAGCAGCCCCGCCTTCATCTGCGCCCGGGAGCGTTCAACCTCAATCTCGGTCATATCGTCCACCGAGCGTTTCAGCTCGTCGATGGTCAGCCGGGCAAGATCGGCAATCTCTTCCTTCGAGGTACCCGCATAGACGGTGATCAGCCCGGTATCGGAATAGGCCCCGGCCTGCGCATAGATCGTGTAGCAAAGGCCGCGCTTTTCGCGCGCTTCCTGAAACAGCCGGGACGACATGCCCCCGCCCAAGACGCCCGCATAGGTCTGCGCGGTGTAGATGTCGTCATCGGCATAGCCCGGCCCTTCCAGACCGAGGGTGAAATGCACCTGTTCGAGCTGCTTCACTTCGTTGCGTTCGCCGCCGACAAACCCGGCGGGCGTGATCAGCCCGCTTTTGCCCCGGGGCAGCCCGCCAAAGGTCTGCTCGGCAAAGCGCATGACCATGTCGTGATCCACGGCCCCCGCCGCCGACAGGATCATCCGCTCGGGCGCGTAATGCTCCGACACGAACTGCGCCAGATCATCGCGGCCAAAGCTGCGCACCCGCTCGGCGGGGCCCAGAATGGTGCGCCCGATCGGCTGATCGGGATAAGCCACTTCCTGCAGCCAGTCGAAAATCACGTCGTCCGGCGTGTCGAGCGCCTGACCGATTTCCTGCAGGATCACCCCGCGTTCGACCTCAAGCTCATGCGGATCGAAGATCGGGTTCAGCACGATGTCCGAGATCACGTCGAGCGCCAGCGGCACATCGTTTTTCAGCACCCGCGCGTAATAGGCCGTGACCTCGCGCGAGGTGTAAGCATTGAGATAGCCGCCCACATCTTCGATTTCTTCGGCGATCTGCAGGGCGGTGCGCCGCTTGGTGCCCTTGAACGCCATATGCTCAAGGAAATGCGCGATGCCGTTCTGCTCAACCCGTTCGTGCCGACCGCCGGCGGTTACCCAGATGCCCAGCGAGGCGCTTTCAAAGCCCGGCATCGGCTCGGTGACGACGCTGAAGCCGTTGGCGAGGGTGTCGAAATGTACCGTGCTCATTGGCCCACCCGCTCCCGGATCAGCGCCTCCAGGGCAGCCAGATCATTGGGCACGCGGGTCACGCGCTCAGGCCGTTCGAAGAGGTCAGCCATATGCGGGGGCAGCGGCGCGTCGGCACCCGACGCCTCTTTCACCGCCGCCGGGAATTTGGCCGGATGTGCGGTGGCGAGCGTGATCATCGGGATGGGGCCAAGATGCTCCGAGGCAACCTTTACCCCCACCGCCGAGTGCGGGCAGATCACTTCGCCGGTCGCGGCCAGCGTCGCTTTGATCGTGGCTTTGGTTTCCTCTTCCGAGGCCCGGCCCGAAGCGAAGGTGGCGCGCAGATAGTCAATCGCGCCCTGGCTGATGGTAAAGCCACCCTTGGCCAGATCGGCCATCTGATCGGCCACCGCCGCGCCATCGCGCCCGTAGGCATCAAAGAGCACACGCTCGAAATTCGAGCTCACCTGAATATCCATCGACGGGCTGATCGAGGGCACCACTTCGGTCGTGGTATAGGCGCCGGTGGTCAGGGTACGGTGCAGGATGTCGTTCTGGTTGGTGGCAATCACCAGCTCTTCAATCGGCAGGCCCATCTGGCGGGCAATGTAACCTGCGAAAATGTCGCCGAAATTGCCGGTGGGCACGGTGAAGCTGACCTTGCGATGGGGCGCGCCAAGGCTGACGGCGGAGGTGAAGTAATAGACCACCTGCGCCAGCACCCGCGCCCAGTTGATCGAGTTCACACCGGCGAGCTTCACCCCGTCGCGGAAGTCGAAATCGTTGAACATGTCTTTCAGCCGCGCCTGACAATCGTCAAAGGTGCCGTCGAGCGCGAGGGCATGCACGTTGCTTTCCGATGGCGTGGTCATCTGGCGGCGTTGCACGTCACTGACCCGGCCATGCGGGTAGAGGATCACCACATCGACATTATCAAGCCCACGGAAGGCTTCGATGGCAGCCGAGCCGGTGTCGCCCGAAGTGGCGCCGACAATCGTCACCCGCTCGCCACGCTTGGCCAGTGCCGCCTGAAACAGCTGACCGATCAGCTGCATGGCGAAATCCTTGAAGGCCAGCGTCGGGCCGTGGAACAGCTCCAGCAGGAAATGGTTGGACCCGAGCTGCACCAGCGGCGCACGGGCGGCATGGGCAAAGCCCGCATAGGCGCGCGCGATGATCCCGGTCAGCTCGTCATCGGCGAAGCTGTCGCCGATAAAGGGCCGCATCACCTTGAACGCGGTCTCTTCATAGCTGAGGCCCGCCAGCGCGGCGATCTCATCCGCACTCATCACCGGCACGGTTTCGGGCACATAAAGCCCGCCATCACGGGCCAGCCCCGACAGCATCGCCTCTTCAAAACTCAGAACTGGCGCATTGCCACGGGTCGATACGTATTTCATCCGCTTTCCTCAGATTTTCCGGCGCCGTATACGCCAAAGCGCGAAGCCTGTCATCATCACCCAGGTCAGGGCGAAAAGAAACCAGGTCATCGCATATTCGAAATGCTTGTTTCGGATCCCTTCGGTGGTCACCGGCATCGGCAGGATGATCGGATCGGTCTGGCTGCGGGCGATCACCAGCACCGGCTCGGTATCGAGATGCGCCGCCATCTTCGCCACGTCGCGCGCAAACCAGATGTTGGCGGCAACATCGTCCTCGGGCGTCGCAGCGCTGCGCTCATCGGGCCAGTGCAGATTGCCTTCGATCTCGGCCGCGCCAAAGCTGCGAGGGGCCTCACGCTCTTCCACGCGCACAAAGCCACGATCCACCATAATCCTGCGGCCGCTGTCGGTTGTGAAAGGCGAGATCACCCGGTAGCCGGGGCCGAAATCGCGCGAAGACACCAGCACATAGATCGTGGCCATCTCAAAAGACCCGGCCACATGCACCGGACGGTAGCGATCATTCTCAAGCGTCGGGTGCGCAGGCAACGCCACCGTGTCCGCGTCGATCTTAGCTGCGATCTCAGCGATCACGCCCTCTTTCCAATGCAGCCGTTGCAGCTGCCAGACGCCAAGGCTCACGAACAGGGCAAGCCCGGCGAGCAGCAGGATGGCGGCTAGGATCTGACGACGCATCTTGTCTCCAACGAAAAGCGCGGAGGTTTCCCCCCGCGCCTACCAATCTCAATTTGCCGCGAAGGGCAACCCGGCTCAGGCACCGCCCCAGATGTAGATGGCGAAGAACAGGAACAACCAGACCACGTCGACGAAGTGCCAGTACCAGGCGGCGGCTTCGAAGCCGACATGTTGCTCCTGAGTGAAATGGCCTTTCAGCGCACGGACCAGGCAGACGAACAGGAACAGCGTACCGATGATGACGTGGAAGCCGTGGAAGCCCGTCGCCATGAAGAAGGTGGCACCGTAGATGTTGCCCGACAGGCCAAAGGCGGCATGGGCGTATTCGTAGCCCTGGAAGAAGGTGAAGGTCATCCCCAGCAGGATGGAAATGATCAGCCCGTTCACCAGATCCTTGCGGTTGTTCTCGTGCACCAGCGCATGGTGGGCCCAGGTCACTGCCGCGCCCGACAAGAGCAGGATCAGCGTGTTGATGATCGGCAGGTGCCACGGGTCAAAAGTATGGATCCCTTCGGGCGGCCAAGTGCCCATCGCCAGCGGATAGTTCTCGGTCATCGGGTAGAGGGCGTTCTTAAAGAAGGCCCAGAACCAGGCGGCGAAGAACATCACTTCCGACATGATGAACAGGATGAAGCCGTAACGCAGGCCGATCCGCACCACCGGGGTGTGATCGCCATGCTGGGCTTCGCTGATCACGTCCGACCACCACGCAAACGCGGTGAACAGCACGATGGCGAGGCCGACGAGGAACACGATCGGGCCCATCGAATGCATCCAACGCACCGCGCCGAACAGCATGACGAAAGCCCCGGCGGCAGCCATGAAGGGGTGCAGCGAAGGCGCCAGAATGTGGTAGTCGTGGTTTTTCGCGTGAGCCATGTTTCCGTCCCTGACCTTTTCTTCTTGTGCCGGGCGGGCGGTTTGCGCCTGCGCCGGGATCTTTCACTCTTAGTCGCCGACCCGAAGGCCGGTTATTGGTTTACCGCAGTCGCCGGAGCGCTTTGCGGCGCCGTCGCCGGTGAAATCGTGCTCAGGGCGTCGTACGGATCGCCGCCCAGTTTGGCCACGGTCAGCCCGTAGACCAGCACCACGAAGACCAGCAGCACCACGCCCAGCCCGACATTGCGGCTCAACCGACGGTGATGCAGTTCATGTTCAACTCGGATGGTCATATTACCAGCCTCCAAATCCGAAGGGCACCAGCGTCGCCTCAACCAGAAGCGCGCCGAAATGCAGGAACAGATAGGCAAGCGACAGCTTGAAGAAGCGGCGCTCTGCCAGATGATTGTCAGCTTCCGAGGCCGCATCGTCGCGCCGCACGATCCCCAGTGCGCCCTTGATGAACAGCGCGTTCAGCACCACGGCGGTGGCCATGTAGACCGGCCCGCCGATTGAGGTCAGGCCCAGCGCCACCGACACAACGGCCAGCGCGAAAGTGTAGACAAGGATATGCTTGCGCGTGGTCTCGCGGCCATGGGTCACGGTCAGCATCGGCACCTTGGCGCGGGCATAATCGCCCTTCACGAACAGCGCGAGCGACCAGAAATGCGGCGGCGTCCAGGCGAGGGTCAGCGCGAACATCAACAAGCTCTCAAGGCTCACGCCGCCGGTCGCCACGGCCCAGCCGATCATCGGCGGAAACGCCCCGGCAGCCCCGCCGATCACGATGTTCTGCGGCGTCGCACGCTTCAGCCACATCGTGTAGATGACCACGTAAAAGAAGATGGTGAAGGCCAGAAGCCCGGCGGCAACAATATTGCTGGCGAGCCAGAGCATCACCACCGCAATGCCCGACAGCGCCACGCCCAGCGCCAGCGCTTCGCCACGCTCAACCTTGCCCGACGGGATCGGACGGCTTTGGGTGCGGCGCATCAGCCGGTCGATATCGGCATCCCACCACATGTTGAGCGCGCCGGAAGCCCCGCCGCCCAAAGCGATGAACAGGATCGCCGAGAAGGCCACGACCGGGTTCACATGCGCCGGCGCCACGGCCAGACCGACCAGCGCCGTAAACACGACGAGCGACATCACGCGCGGTTTCAGCAGCGCGACGTAATCGCCAAAGCCGGCTTCCTTGTCGTGGTCGAATACGCTGGTATCGGTCATTGCTCTCTCCCGCCCCCCGGTGGATCGACCGATTACTCGGTCGAGGCCACTTGCACGGATTGCACCAGCGGCGCGGCTTGCGGGGCGAGAGCGAATTGCTGCTCAGCATCTTTCAGCCAGGCATCGTATTCCTCAGGCGTCACCGCTTTCACTTCGATCGGCATGAAGGCGTGGTCTTTGCCGCAGAGCTCCGAGCACTGACCGAAATAGATGCCTTCCATCCCCGGCTCGACGGTGAACCACAGCCGCGCGGTACGGCCCGGCACCGCATCCTGTTTCACCCCGAAGGAAGGGATGGTCCAGGAATGGATCACGTCCGCCCCGGTGACTTCCATCACGATCTTCTTGCCGGTCGGCACCACCACCACGTTATCGGTGGCGAGCTTGTAAAGGCTCGAGTCGTAGCCTTTTTCCGCCAGCTTGTCTTCGGCCAGCATGAAGGCGTCAAAGCTGAAGCCCTGCTCGGGGTATTCGTAGGACCAGTACCACTGGTTGCCGGTCACCTTGATGGTCACGTCACCCTGCGGGATCTCCTGCTGCTTATACAGCACCGGCAGCGAGTTGGCGCCGATGAAGACCAGGATGATCACCGGAACCAGCGTCCAGGCGATTTCGAGCGGGGTGTTATGGGTAAAGCGCTTCGGGGTCGGATTGGCGCGCGAATTGAAGCGCACGATCGTCCAGAGCATCAGAAGGGCCACAAGACCCGCAATGGCAACACTGATATAAAGAAGTAGATTGTCGAGTCCGTGAGTGGCGGCCGCAACGTCGGTAGCCGCAGGCTGCAGACTGGTCAGGCCGGATTTCGGCTGCCCGATAACCTCAAGCTCCTGTGCGCGCACAGCGGTCGCCCCAAGAGTTGCCATAACCAAGGCCAGAGGCCGCAGGATCTTGTTCTGCATTCTGTTCTCCCTGCTGGGCGCTTTTGTCGCGCCCCCTGCGTCAGTTTCGCTGCTTGACTTCCGACAAGCATGTTGTCTCCCAAGCTGGAGAAACCATATTGAAGCCAGATGGACAAGATAAAATCGGTGCGGAACGCCCTCTGTCGGGCCGATTTCACATCGCTGAAAGGACCAACATGACCGAGGCCACCGCATTTCGCCCCTTCGACACCCATCTTGATCAGGATCGCGCGCTGACCCTGCTCAAGGCCGCGACCGAGGGGGCCGAGGATGGCGAGCTGTTTCTCGAACGGCGCCGCTCTGAAGCGCTGATTTTCGATGACGGGCGGCTGAAGACCGCAAGCTATGATGCCAGCGAAGGCTTTGGCCTGAGGGCGGTGAACGGCGAGACCGCAGGCTATGCCCATTCCAGCGAAATCTCTGAAGCCGCACTAAAGCGTGCGGTCGAAACCGCACGGCTGGCGGTTGGCGCGGGCGGCGGGATGCTGGGCGAAGGCCCAGCGCAGACGAATCGTCGCCTCTACACCGATGCCGACCCGATGACGGATGCGGAATTTCCGGTGAAAATCGAAACCCTGCGCGAGATCGACGCCTATGCGCGCCAGATTGACCCGCGCGTGGTGCAGGTCTCGGCCACCATCGCCGCCTCGCTGCAAGAGGTCACCATCCTGCGGCCCGACGGGCATCTGGTCTCGGATAGGCGCCCGATGACCCGGGTCAGCGTTTCGGTGATTGTCGAGCAGGATGGGCGGCGCGAAAGCGGCAGCCATGGCGGCGGCGGGCGTGCGGCCTTGAGCCCGCTTCTGGCGCCGGATCAGTGGAAGGCCCAGGTGGACGAGGCGCTGCGCATCGCACTGGTGAACCTTGAAGCCGTCCCCGCCCCCGCCGGGCAAATGGATGTGGTTCTGGGCGCCGGTTGGCCCGGCATCCTGTTGCACGAGGCGGTGGGCCACGGGCTGGAAGGCGATTTCAACCGCAAGGGCAGCTCGGCCTTTTCCGGTCTGGTCGGCCAGCAGGTGGCTGCGAAAGGCGTGACCGTGGTGGACGACGGCACCATCCCGGATCGGCGCGGCTCGCTAACCGTGGACGACGAAGGCACCCCCTCCTCGCGCACCGTGCTGATCGAAGACGGCGTGTTGATGGGCTATATGCAAGATCGCCAGAATGCCCGGCTGATGGGCGTGGCCCCCACCGGCAACGGGCGGCGCGAAAGCTATGCCCATATCCCGATGCCCCGGATGACCAACACCATCATGGAAGCGGGCACAGCCAGCCGTGAAGAGGTGCTGGGCGAGCTGAAAGACGGCATCTACGCGGTGAATTTCGGCGGCGGTCAGGTCGACATCACCAACGGCAAATTCGTCTTTGCCTGCACCGAGGCCTACCGGGTGGAGAACGGCAAGATCGGCGCGCCGGTGAAAGGCGCCACCCTGATCGGCGACGGCCCCGCCGCGATGAAACGCATCCGCGCCATCGCCAACGACATGGCACTCGATCCGGGCGTCGGCACCTGCGGCAAGGCCGGACAATCGGTGCCGGTGGGCGTCGGCCAGCCCACCCTGCTGATCGGCGGTCTCACCGTGGGCGGCTCGGCGGCGTAAGACCAGCGCCCCTTTCCGTGCCACGGCCGGAAGGGGGCGCCTGCGCGCATCAGGCGGAGCCCGCCGAGAAAAGCTACCTGTTGGTTGACGCATTCATCGAAAAATTTCCTCTGCCGTTCACCTCCTGTTAACCAGTTTCGGCGCATGGTTAATCTGCAAGAGCGGAATCAGGCAGGCCAGTGGAAATTTTCCCTTCCCCCCACCCCCTCACCCCACCCCATAGCGAGGAAGATGTTCTCGCCTGGATCCAGCTCTTGCGCTCCCGCCGCGTTGGCACTTCCACCTTTTTCCGGCTTCTTGGCGAACATGGCTCCGCGCAGGCGGCGCTTGAGGTTTTGCCCGAGATTGCCCGTGCCGCCGGGGCCGATAGCTATCAGCCCTGCCCGCTGGCGGTCGCCGAGCAGGAACTGCGAGCGGCCCGCTATGCCGGGGCCAGCTTCATCGCCTATGGCAGCGACGACTATCCCGACCAGCTCACCGATCTCGCCGATCCGCCGCCCTTTCTCTGGGCGATTGGCGATCTGTCCCTCATGCAACGCCCTGTGGTTGCCCTGGTCGGCGCCCGCAATGCCTCGTCGCTGGGCACGCGGATGGCGCGCAAACTGGCGGAAGAGCTGGGCGCAGCAGGCCATGTGATCGTGTCGGGTCTGGCCCGTGGCATCGACACCGCCGCGCATAAGGCCGCCCTCGCCACTGGCACCATCGCGGTGCTGGCCAGCGGGGTCGACGTGATCTACCCCAGCGAAAACGCTGTTCTGGGCGAAGAGATCGGGCGCGACGGGCTGCGCCTGTCAGAAGCGCCGATGGGCACCTCGCCGCAAGCCCGGCATTTTCCCCAGCGCAACCGCATCATTTCCGGCCTTGCCCGCGCCGTGGTGGTGGTGGAAGCCGCCGCGCGCTCTGGCTCGCTGATCACCGCGCGCATGGCGCTGGATCAGGGCCGCGACGTGTTCGCGGTGCCCGGCCACCCGTTCGATGCCCGCGCCTCTGGCTGCAACATGCTGATCCGCGATGGCGCCACCCTGATCCGGGGTGCGGATGACGTGATCGAGGCGCTGGCGGCCCAGCCCCAGCCCATCGAAATCGCCCCCGATGGCAGGCCCACCATTCCGGCCCCACCGCCCGAAACCCGTTCAAAAGCCGAGACCCGCCGCCTGCACCAGCAGATCCTCGACCGGCTTGGCCCCAGCCCGCTGGCCGAAGACCAGCTGATCCGCGATCTGTCGCTGCCTGCCGCCCGCGTCACCCCCGAACTGGTCAGCCTTGAGCTGGACGGGCAGATCGAACGCCAGCCCGGCGGGCTGATCACCCGGCGGAAATGACCCAAAGCCGGGGTTTCGGCCCGAAACCGATGCCCTGCCGCCACACAATTTCCGCTCCGGCCTTACAGGCCGTTCGTCCCCCGTTGCCGCCGCGCCGCCTAAGCGCCATTGACATTCCCATTGAACCGCACCCATTTAACGCCCCCAAGCCCGATCGCAGAGTCGAAAGGATTTCTATGCCCGTCGTCGTCGTCGAAAGCCCCGCCAAGGCGAAAACAATCAACAAGTATCTTGGCCCCGGCTACACGGTGCTCGCCTCTTATGGGCATGTGCGTGACCTTCCTGCGAAAGACGGTTCGGTTGATACCGAAAACGGCTTCGAAATGCTTTGGGAGGTCGGGGTCGACAGCCGCAAGCATATCAAGGCTATCGTTGACGCGCTGAAAGACGACAACGCGCTCATTCTCGCCACCGACCCTGATCGCGAGGGCGAGGCGATTTCGTGGCACCTTGAGGAAACTCTGCGCAAGCGCAAGGCAATCAAGAAGGATACGCCGGTCAGCCGCGTGGTGTTCAACGCCATCACCAAATCGGCGGTGACCGAGGCGATGAAAAACCCGCGTCAGGTCGACACGCCGCTGGTCGATGCCTATCTGGCCCGCCGCGCGCTCGACTATCTTGTCGGCTTCAACCTTTCCCCGGTGCTCTGGCGTAAACTGCCCGGTGCGCGCTCGGCCGGACGGGTGCAATCGGTCTGCCTGCGCCTGATCGTTGAGCGCGAGATGGAGATCGAAGCCTTCACCGCCCGCGAATATTGGAGCGTGACCGCCGAGCTGGCCACCCCGCGCGGCCAGAGCTTCGAGGCGCGCCTTGTCAGCCTTGGCGGCAAAAAGCTCGACCGCTACGACATTCCGAACGAGGTCGAAGCCAGCCTTGCGGTGAAAGCCGTCGAAAGCCGCGCGCTGAGCGTGCTCTCGGTCGAAGCCAAACCGGCCAGCCGCAACCCGTCGGCGCCGTTCATGACCTCGACCCTGCAGCAAGAGGCCAGCCGCAAATACGGCTTCGGCGCGCGCCAGACGATGAACGCCGCCCAGCGCCTCTACGAGGCTGGCTACATCACCTATATGCGGACCGATGGCATCGACATGGCCCCCGAGGCGGTGATGGCCGCGCGCGAGGAAATCGGCCGCCGCTATGGTGCCGATTACGTGCCGAAAAGCCCGCGCATGTATAAGAACAAGGCCAAGAACGCCCAGGAAGCCCACGAATGTATCCGGCCCACCGATATGAGCATGGATGCGGGCAAGCTGGCCAAGCTCGAAGCCGATCAGCGCAAGCTTTACGATCTGATCTGGAAGCGCACGCTGGCCTGTCAGATGGAAGGCGCCCGGCTGGAGCGCACCACGGTCGAGATCGGTTCGGAAGATGGTCAGGTCGGCCTGCGCGCCAATGGTCAGGTGGTGATGTTCGACGGCTTTATGAAAGTCTATGAAGAAGGCCGCGACGATGTGAACAACGGCGAAGGCGATGACGCCCGGCTGCCGCAGATCATGGAAGGCGAGCCCGCCGACAAGAAATCGGTAACGCCGGATCAGCATTTCACCCAGCCGCCGCCCCGCTATACCGAAGCATCGCTGGTGAAACGGATGGAAGAGCTGGGGATTGGCCGCCCCTCGACCTATGCCTCGATCGTGACCACGATTCAGGAGCGCGAATATGTCCGCAAGGAACAAAACCGGCTGATCCCGGAAGATAAAGGGCGCATCGTCACCATCTTCCTGATCAACTTCTTCCGGCAATATGTAGGCTACGAATTCACCGCCGATCTGGAAGAAGAGCTGGATGAAATTTCGGCGGGCGAGCTCGATTACAAGGAAGTGCTGGCGAAGTTCTGGCGAGATTTCTCGGCGGCAATTGGCGAAACCTCTGAGCTGCGCATTTCGGAAGTGCTTGATAAGCTTGACGAAGCACTGGCCCCGCAGCTTTACCCGCCCCGCGAAGACGGGAGCGATCCGCGCGCCTGCCCGGCTTGCGGCAATGGCAGCCTGCATCTGAAAACCTCGCGCACCGGCGGTTTTGTCGGCTGCTCGAACTATCCCGAATGCCGCTACACCCGCCCCATCGGTGGCGGCGAAGAAAATGGCGGCGACCGGGTGCTGGGCGAGGATCAGGGCGACGAGATCAGCCTGCGGTCGGGCCGCTTCGGCCCCTATGTGCAGCGCGGCGAAGCCACGGCGGAAAACCCCAAACCGCCCCGTTCCAGTCTGCCCAAGGGCTGGCAAGCCGATGACATGGATCTGGACAAGGCGCTGCGCCTTCTGGCCCTGCCCCGCGAAATCGGGCCGCACCCGGAAGACGGCGCGATGATCTCGGCCAATTTCGGACGCTTCGGGCCCTATCTGATGCATAAGAAGCCCGACGACGCCAAGCCGGTCTATGCCAATCTGAAAGATCCGAACGATGTGTTCGAAATCGGCATGAACCGCGCGGTCGAGCTGATCGAGCAGAAGCGCGCCAATCCGGGCCGTGGCCGGTCGACGGCGGCGAAACCACTGAAAGAGCTGGGCGATCATCCCGAAAAAGGCGGCGCGCTGTCGATCATGGAAGGCCGCTATGGGCCTTATGTGAAATGGGAAAAGGTCAACGCCACCCTGCCGAAAGACGTGGACGCGCAGGCGATCACGTTGGAAGAGGCGGTGGCGCTGGTGGATGCGAAGGCGTCCAAGGGCGGTAAGGGCAAGGCCAAAGCCGCCCCCAAGAAAGCCGCTGCGAAAAAGCCTGCTGCCAAAAAGACCGCCGCCAAGACCACGGCGAAAAAAGCCCCTGCGAAAAAGGCCCCGGCCAAGAAAGCCGCAAGCGCGGAAGACTGATCCACGGATCAGCCTTCCCGATGGGCGGGCTGTCGGTCAGTCCGGCGCGCCAATGCTCAGGCGGATCGGCGCCAGCCCGTCGATCCCGCCGGTGATCTCGTCACCCGGCAGCACCGGACCTACGCCTGCGGGGGTGCCGGTCAGGATCACATCGCCCGGCGCGAGGTGATAGAATTTCGACAGATCCGCCACCACATCGGCGCAGGAATGGATGAGGTCGGACAGATGCGCGTCTTGCCGCAGGACGCCATTCACCTCCAGATGAATGCGCTGCGGGCCAATCGCGCCCAGCTCCGCCGCCTTGGTCATCTCGGCAAACACTGCTGAGCCTTCCACATCCTTGCCCAAATCCCAGGGCCGCTGCTTCAGCTTTGCCGTGTTCTGCAGATCGCGCCGGGTCATGTCGAGTGCCGAGCCATAGGCATAGATCGCCGCCTCGGCCTCAGCAGGTGTGGCCCGGAACAAGGGCGCACCGATTGCCAGCGCCAGCTCCATTTCATGATGAAAATCAGCGGTTTCAGGCGGATAGGGCAGAACCGCGCCGCTGGCGAGCAGGTGCTGCGGGTTCTTGGTGAAATAGAACGGCGCCTCGCGGTCAACCTCCACCCCCATTTCGGCGGCATGGGCTTCATAGTTGCGCCCAACGCAGAAGATCCGCGCCACCGGATAGCGCGCCGCCTCGCCCCGCACCGGGATAGATTGGGTTTCGGCGGGCGGGAACAGATAGTCGGTCATGGCGGTGGTCCTTACTTGGGGCGAATCTCAGAATAACGGTGCGAGCTTAGCGCCCTTCCCCGGCGGCGAAAATCTGATCGCGGGGCCGGTCGAACCGGCCCGTCAGCCCGTCTTGCACCGCCCAGAGGTAGAGCCTGAGAAACGCCCGGCGCACACCTGTGTGGTGGCGCAGCTTCAACAGCCATTTCAGCAGGAAAAACGGGATCAGTAGCCAGAACCATGCCCCGGCAAGGCGACGATAGAGCAGGATCTGGTTGCGGTGATAATAATAGGTCTTCCAGAGCGGCGTCAGGCGGCGGGCACTGCCATCGGTGAGCGAGGCGCAGTCATGCTCGAAGCGGATGGAGGGGAAGAACCCGAGCGCCCCGCCCTGCTCGGTGAGGTCCAGCGTATACTGCACGTCGTCGGAATAGATGAAATAGCGCGGATCGGGATAGCCCGCTTGCGTGATCGCGGTCCGCGACAGAAACAGCCCCACGAAACTCGCCCAATCCACCCGCTGCGGGTCGGCACCAAAGGCGGCCAGATCCAGATGCACAGCCTCGCGGCCCGCCAAAGCAAACCGGGCAAAGGCCCGAAGCCCGCGAAACGGGTTCCGGGCCGGGCGGTTGATCTCGCAGATCCGCCCATCCGGGTAGGTCACCGCAGCCGCCACCGCCTGCCAACCGTCAAGATCGGTCTGATGAAATGCCGTGAGTGCCCCGGCCAGCGGGCGGGCATCATCATCCATCACCACCACCCAATCGGGATCGAAGATCTCAACCGCACGGCGCAGGCCCAGAGCAAACCCGCCTGCCCCGCCCAGATTATTCGGGCTTGCGATCACAGAGAGGTGAGGCGCCTCCAGCCCGCTCAGCCAGTCGGCACTGCCATCGGTCGAGGCATTATCGACCACCAGCACCGCCGCAAGTTCATCGGCGGGGCAGTCAAGCAGGCGCATCACGGTTTTTTGCAGCTGTTCCAGCCGGTTATGTGTCACCACAACCGCCACCAGCCGCACCTGCCCCGCTTGTTGTCCCGTCTGTGCCATGCCTGCCTTGCCCGAACGCGTGAAACGACCGGACCGCGTTTGTGTGGCAAAGTCAAACCCGTCCGCGCCATCCATTCGGTTTACAATACAAATCATCTATGTTCTGTTTGGGACATAGATGCCCATTTAGATGTCGCTTTTTGCATATGTCTCGATGGGAAATCGCCCATAACGGGTGGTGACCGGTCCAGCAACGAAGACCGGTGAAGTCAACAAATCAGGGGGAATTAATGAACAAGACACAACTCAGCATGCTGGGCGCTGTTGGCCTTGGCCTTTCGGTGTTCGCAACCGGTGCGATGGCAGAGGCCTGCGGCGACGTGATCATGGCCGAGATGAACTGGGCCTCGGCCGAACTGATGGCCAATGTCGACGCGCTGATCCTCAAAGAGGGCTATGGCTGCAATGTCGAGCTGGTGCCCGGTGCCACCACCACCACCTTTGCTTCGATGAACGAAAAGGGCCAGCCCGATGTGGCCAGTGAATTCTGGATCAACGCGGTGCGCGAGCCGCTCGAAGCCGCCTATTCCGAAGGCCGCCTGCACAAGCTGGTCGACGGCCCGATCGAAGGCACCGGCGAAGGTTGGTGGGTGACCGAAGCCTTCGTCAAGGCGCATCCCGAGCTCGATACGGTCGAGAAAGTGATCGAGCATCCCGAATTCTTCCCCGATCAAGAAGATCCGTCGAAAGGTGCCTTCATGGGCTGCCCGGCGGGCTGGGGCTGCCAGGTGATCAACGACAACCTGTTCCGGGCCTACGGCATGGCGGACAAGGGTTGGAAACTGGTCGATCCGGGATCGGCTTCGGGCCTTGATGGTGCCATCGCCAAAGCCGCTGAACGTGACGAAGCCTGGTTTGGCTATTACTGGGCGCCGACCTCGATCGTCGGCAAGTATCACCTGCAGCTTCTGCCGTTCGAAGCGAGTTGGGGTGGCGACGCCAACTGGCATGATTGCCTGTCGGTGCCGGCCGATCAATGCACCGATCCGAAACCGACCTCGTGGATCAAATCGGAAGTCCATACGGTTGTTGCCGACAAGTTCTTCAACCAAGGCGGCCCGGCGATTGACTACCTGAAGGCACGGGTCTTCCCGGCCGATGCGATGGGCGCAATGCTCGTTTACATGCAGGACGAACAGGCTGGTGGCGAAGACGCCGCCTACTACTTCCTGCAGAACTACGCAGATGTGTGGACCAAATGGGTCTCGCCCGAGGCTGCCGAAGCCATCAAAGCGGCGCTCTGATCCGATCAAAACAAGAAACGGGGGGCACATGCCCCCCGTTTTCGTTCAACCCGGCACCCATCCAAGCCGGGGAAAAAATACAGAGGGGATCAAATGACCATCCTGACCGAGTTTCCCGCGCTGGGCCGTGTGCCGCTGCGCGATTTGAAAAAGGTGATCGACGAAGCCTTCAAAGGGTTTTCGCGAACCTATGGCGACGAGTTGGAAACACTCACCTATCCGCTGCTGCGCTTCATGGTGTGGTTTGAAAAACTGCTGCTCGCCACGCCGTGGCCGATTATCCTGATCGTGGTCGGCGCGCTGGCCTGGCTCGGCTCGCGGTCGTGGAAAATCTCCCTTGGTTCGGTGCTGGCCTTCGTGCTCGTTGGCGTACTGGGCATGTGGGAAGATACCATGGCCACCCTCGCCATCATCTCGGTCTCCACGCTGCTTTGCATCGCGGTCGGCATTCCGCTTGGCATTCTCATGGCCCGTTCGGACAAGATGCAGGCGATCATCACGCCGATCCTCGACGTGATGCAGACCATCCCCGCCTTCGTCTACCTCATCCCCGTGGTGATGCTGCTGGGCATCGGCAAGGTGCCGGGCCTGATCGCGGTCTGCATCTACGCGGTGCCGCCGATCGTGCGCCTGACCAATCTCGGCATCCGGCTGGTCGATGCCGATATTCTGGAAGCCGCCGACGCCTTCGGCGCCAGCCCGCGGCAAAAGCTCTTTGGTGTGCAGGTGCCGCTGGCCCTGCCCAATATCTTTGCCGGGGTAAACCAGACCATCATGATGGCCCTCTCGATGGTCGTCGTCGCCTCGATGATCGGGGTGCGTGGCCTTGGTGTGCCGGTGCTGAAAGCCATCCAGAACCAATATCTGGCGCTTGGCCTGATGAATGGCCTCGCCATCGTCGCCCTCGCCATCATCTTCGACCGCGTCTCGCAGAGCTACGGCAAACGCCTGCAGGCCTATCGCACGGGGCATGGCAATGACTGAACCGAAAATCCGTATCCGCAATCTCTACAAGATCTTCGGCAAAAATGCCGAGAAGCTGCTGCCGCTGGTGCGCGACGAGGGCATGGGCAAGGACGAGTTGCTCGACACCCATAACCATGTGCTCGGGGTCAACAACGTCTCGCTCGACATCATGCCGAAGCAGATTCAGGTGGTGATGGGCCTGTCGGGCTCGGGCAAATCCACCCTGATCCGCCATATCAACCGGCTGATCGACCCGACCGGTGGCGAAGTGATCATCGACGGCGAAGACGTGCTGGCGATGAACGAGGTGCAATTGCGCGAACTTCGGCGCCACAAGATGTCGATGGTGTTTCAGAAATTCGCGCTGCTGCCCCACCGCACCATCCGCGAAAATGTCGGCTATGGTCTTGTGGTGCAGGGCGTTGATGAAGACGAGGCTGCCAAGCGCAGCCAGCACTGGATCGACCGGGTGGGCCTCACCGGCTACGAAGACCACTACCCTGGCCAGCTTTCGGGCGGGATGCAGCAACGGGTGGGTCTGGCACGCGGTCTGGCGACCGATGCCGATATCCTGCTGATGGACGAGGCCTTCTCGGCGCTCGATCCGCTGATCCGCTACGACATGCAGTCGATCCTTCTGGAGCTGCAGAACGAGCTGCACAAGACCATCGTCTTCATCACCCACGATCTGGACGAAGCCCTGCGGCTTGGCGATGACATCGCCATTCTGCGCGACGGGGCGAAGATCCAGCAGGGCGATGCGCAGGAGATCGTGCTGAAACCGGCGGATGACTACATCCAGGATTTCATCAAGGACATCAACCGCGCCAAGGTGATCCGTCTGCGCGCGCTGGCGCGTCCGCTGAATGGTACCATGCCGGAAAACCTGCCCGCCCTGCCCGCCGCGACGGTACTGGAAGATGCGATGCTGGCGATGGCCGACGCCCCCGGCCAAACGGTTCTGGTGCAACGCGCCGACGGCAGCCCGCTGGGCACCGCCACTCTGACCGACGCCATTCAGGCGCTGCACGGATAAGAAAAAAGATCCCGCGCAAGTGCGCGCGGGATCACTTTGCCTCAAATTCGCGTATAAGGCGAATTGCCGCACAAACAGGCAATGTGCTATAGTGTGACTGGACACAGGAATGACCTACGAGTCATGATGTTGTCATGAACTTTGGGCAGGTTGACCTTGAAGGAGATTTCGATCTCTGAGACAGGTCAGATGGTAGTGTAGTAACGATGGCAGGTCCGGACCCGATGAGAGCAGGTTTTGTCTGCGTGGGAGGACAAGATGGATGGTAGTGTGGTTTTCATTGGCGACCGCCTGAACGCGATCGGATACCGGAATGCGGGTATCCACAGCTATGTCCCGGCATCTTCCAGGATCACCGAAAGAGTTCTGGCCGAACGGAAAAGGTGCCGGATTCTGGCGATGACCGAAGCCGTCTTCAGTGCGTTGCCCGCCGATCTAGCGCGCGAGTTGCAGGAAGGCACCCAGCCGCGTCTGGCCATCGTGCCGGAGCTGAAAGAGGGCATGGAGGACGTGAATATTCGCGCAACGCTCGACGCCTCTCTGGCCCGCTTCGCCTGAGCGCACCCCCTTCGCTGCATCGCGTCGTGAAGGCTGCAGAGATCCCTTTGAATACGATCCACGGGGCACTGTGTGTGCCATGTGTGTGCCAGACACGCCCTAGTCGGTGCTGACCGCCACCGAACAAGCCACGCAAGGGTCGATGGCCAACACATGCAGCTCGGCCGCCAACAGGTCGGGTCGCGCCCCGATCAGCCCTGTGGTGACCGGCCCCGTCTGGGCAAAATTCGCCTCGGTCGGCGCGGTGATCTCGCAACGCGTCACGATCCCGCCCGCAATCTCGATCGCATGAACCAGCGGCCCGCGGGCGGTTTCGACCTCGGCCCGCCCCTGCCCACTGTCGCGGCCCGGCAGGCGCTTGGGTGTAGCCTCCACCCCGGCCAAAAGCGCCCGCATCGCGCCGGGCAATTGGGTAAGCTCTTCCAGAGACGCCGCCAGCCGCGCCGCCAGCCCGGCCCCATGGCGCGCCCGGATCGCCACCACACGCGGGGCCGACCAGTACCGGGCAAGGCTGCCGGGCTCCGGTGCCCTTCCATCCGGTAAGGCCCCATAGGACTCGATCCCGTTTGCGCGCAGAGCCTCCTGCAACGCTGTGCCCAGATCCGCCTGAGACAGCACCGCGTCCAACTGATCAAGCACCGCTTCTGCGGCGCCCATATCAGCCCCCATCAGCCCTACCCCGGGCAGACGCCAGCCCGACCCCAACACTGCGGCCTCCAGCGCGCGCTCAGCCTCCAGCGCCACGCGCACCGGCTCGGGCTGCAGCGGCAGACCCAAAACGCGCGGCCAGTGCAGACCAAGGCGAAGCGTGATCTGGGTGAGCATTTCGGCCTGTCGCATGAGATCGCGCGCCGCCTCTACCCCGGGCGCGGGGTCCACACCCAGCGCCACCTCGGCTGCACGCAGGGCCGCCACAGTCTGTGCCGTGCCGCAGAGTGAAAACACCCGGCCAATCAACCGGATAACCTCATCGACCTTGCGGCCTTCGAAGATCCGCGCTGGCTGGTCGGGCCGGGTCGACAGGATATCAACCGCCGCCACCCGCCCCGCCTCGGCGGTCAGCGTCACCCGGATGGCTCCGGCGGGATCGGTCGCGGCACGTGTCATCTGGGGACCTCCACCCCCAGAGTAGCACGCCCCAGCGTCCACGCCAGTCATGCAATGGCATGGGGCCCGCTGGGGTAACCTTCGCTGGGGGAGGTCTCTGGCCTGCCAGAGGCAGACCAGGCGCGCCTTAGTCCGGCAGCTTGGCGGTCACTTCGATCTCGATCTTCATCTCGGGATTCATCAGCTTGGCGATGATCATCGTGGCGGCGGGCTTGGCCACGCCAAAGACCTCGCGCAGCACCGGCCAGCAGGCTTCAAAATCTTCGCCATTGGGCAGGATGTAATGCACCCGCACCGCCTCATCGAGGCTGGTTCCAGCTTCGGCCAGAACTTTGCCGATGGTGTTCAGCGCGTTCCGGGCCTGATCCGCAACGCTTTCCGGCATTGTCATGGTCTCATAGTCATAGCCGGTGGTACCCGATACGAACACCCAGCCGCCCGACACGACGGCGCGGGAATAGCCGATCTGTTCTTCGAAAGGGGAACCGGAGGAAATGAGTTTGCGGGTCATGGCAGCGCCTCGTTGTTAAGCTGCGGCATGAAAATCCCAGATTTCGAAAAGCTGCAAGCCCTCCCGACATCCGCATAGAAAAAAGCCGCCCCGAAAGGCGGCTCTGTTTCTGCGGTCAGGTCCGGGATCAACCGGCCGACTTGCCTTCTTTGGCTTCTTTGCCGTCGGCATAGATGATCAGCGGTTTCGCCCCGGCGGTCACCGCCTCTTCGTTCACCACGACCTCGTCGACATTTTCCAGCCCCGGCAGATCGAACATCGTGTCGAGCAGGATGTCTTCCATGATCGAGCGCAGGCCACGGGCGCCGGTCTTGCGCTCGATGGCGCGTTTGGCGATGGCTTTCAGCGCGTCATCGGTAAAGGTCAGCTTGGCATCTTCCAGCTCGAACAGGCGCTGATACTGTTTTACCAGCGCGTTTTTCGGCCCGGTCAGAATGATCACCAGCGCTTCTTCGTCCAGATCGGTGAGCGTGGCGATTACCGGCAGACGGCCGACGAATTCGGGGATCAGACCGAACTTCAGCAGATCTTCCGGCTCCAGATCCTGGAACACCTCGCCAACGCCGCGCTTGTCTTCGTCCTTCACCTCGGCGCCAAAGCCGATGGCCGACCCCTTGCCGCGATGCGCGATGATCTTGTCGAGCCCGGCAAAGGCCCCGCCGCAGATGAACAGGATATTGGTGGTGTCCACCTGGAGGAATTCCTGCTGCGGATGCTTGCGCCCGCCCTGCGGCGGCACCGAGGCCACGGTGCCTTCCATGATCTTCAGCAGCGCCTGCTGCACGCCCTCGCCCGACACATCGCGGGTGATCGAGGGGTTATCGGATTTGCGGGTGATCTTGTCGACTTCGTCGATATAGACGATGCCGCGCTGCGCCCGTTCCACATTGTATTCGCTGGCCTGCAGAAGCTTCAGGATGATGTTTTCGACATCCTCGCCCACATAGCCCGCTTCGGTCAGCGTGGTGGCGTCGGCCATCGTGAACGGCACATCAAGAATACGTGCAAGCGTTTGGGCCAGCAGGGTTTTCCCGGTGCCCGTCGGGCCGATCAGCAGAATGTTGGATTTCGCCAGTTCGATCTCATCGCCCGCACTCGCGGCGTGATTGAGGCGTTTGTAATGGTTGTGCACGGCCACCGACAGCACCCGTTTGGCCGTGGTCTGACCGATCACATAATCATCGAGCACATTGCAGATGTCCTGCGGGGTCGGCACGCCATCGGTCGATTTAATGCCGGAGCTCTTGGTCTCTTCACGGATGATATCCATGCAGAGTTCAACGCACTCGTCGCAAATGAACACGGTCGGACCGGCGATCAGTTTGCGCACCTCGTGCTGACTCTTGCCGCAAAACGAGCAGTAGAGGGTGTTTTTGCTGTCACCACCAGAGGAAGAGTTTGCCATCTCGTCGTTTCCTTGGGGCGCCTGGCCCCTCTCGTGTTCAGCCCATCCGGGCTATCCCCCTATCGCCCAAGCTTAGGCCACGGGATTCGTCCGCACAATGTCAAATTGCCCCCGTTGCCCGGGGGCAACAATCTTACTTCTTGTCTTCCGGCATGGCGCGGGCTTCGAGAATCTCGTCGATATGGCCCCAGTCTTTGGCCTCTTCCGGCGACATGAAATTGTCGCGTTCGATGTCTTTCTCGATCTGCTTCGCACTATGGCCGGTATGCTTCACATAGATGTCGATCAACTTGTCTTTGATCTTTTGCGTCTCGCGCGCATGGATCATGATATCGGTCGCCTGGCCCTGGAACCCGCCCGAGGGCTGGTGCACCATGATCCGGCTGTTCGGCAGCGAATAGCGTAGGCCTTTTTCGCCCCCGACCGACAGGATCGAGCCCATCGAAGCGGCTTGACCGATCACCAGGGTCGAAACCTTCGGACGGACATATTGCATCGTGTCATAGATCGCCAGACCCGAGGTTACCACACCGCCGGGGCTGTTGATGTACATGGCGATTTCTTTCGACGGGTTCTCGGCTTCCAGAAACAGAAGCTGGGCGCAGATCAGCGTCGACATGCCGTCATGGACCGGGCCGTTGACGAAAATGATCCGCTCTTTCAGCAGCCGCGAGAAAATGTCGTAGGCTCGTTCGCCGCGGCTGGTCTGCTCAACCACCATGGGCACGAGGGTATTGTTATAGATCTCAAGGGGGTCGTGCATATCCGCCTGCCTTATTCTTCAAATGTCCGGGTCAGGCCCGGGCTTCTGGAATCTTAGTGCCGCCAATGGGGGGCCGCAAGGGCGTGAACCTCGCTCTTTTCCTCCGTATCGCAATTGCCCTTAACAAAGTGTTGAGAAAATGGAGCGAAATCGACCGAACTTTTTATCGGCCCATATGAAAAGCGCCCCGCTTTCGGTCAGAAAACAGGGCGCTGATCGGTTCCTCTGGGTGTGTCAGCCTAGCGCGGCGTCATCCCGCGCAGCCGCTCGGAGCGACGACGCAGCAGCTCGACCGTGGTCAGAAGCAGGATCGACATCACCACGAGAATGGTCGCCACTGCTAGGATCGCCGGGCTAATCTGTTCGCGGATACCGTTCCACATCTGGCGCGGAATGGTCTGCTCGTCGAGCTTGCCGACGAAGAGCACCACCACCACCTCGTCAAACGACGTGGTAAAGGCAAACAGCGCCCCCGAGATAACCCCCGGCATGATCAGCGGCATCTGCACCCGCCGGAAGATCGTCACCGGATTGGCGCCAAGGTTTGACGCCGCCCGGGTCAGCGAATGGTCAAAGCCCACCAGCGTCGCCGTCACCGTGATGATCACGAAGGGAATGCCCAGCGTGGCATGGGCAAGGATCAGCCCAAGATAGGGAATGCCCCAGTTCTGGATCCCGATCGCCGAGTAGAAGAAGAACAGGCCGGTGGCGACGATGATGATCGGCACGATCATCGGCGAAATCAGAATCGCCATGATCACCCGACGCCCCGGCATTTCCGGGCGCGACAGGCCAAGAGCGGCCACGGTGCCCAGCCCGGCGGCGAGGATCGTCGAGAACACCCCGACGATCACCGAGTTCTTCGCGGCGGCGATCCATTTGGCGTTGTTCCAGACATCGAACCACCAGCTCATATCGCGCGGCGCATCGGCGTTTTCCATCCCGAAGGTCAGCAGCGCGTCATACCAACGCAGGCTGTAACCGGTGGGATCAAGATGCACCATCTTGTCGGTAAAGGTGAAATACGGCTCGACGTTGAACGAGAGCGGGATCACCACGAGGATGGGTGCGATGAGGAACGTAAAGATCAGTCCACACAGCACGAGGTAGGTGTAATGCCAGACCCGTTCGAGCGGCGAAGCATGTTTCGGAAGCGCCATGATGAGTTATCCCAGCTTCAGATTATCGATGCCCACGAGCCGGTCGTAGAGCCAGTAAAGAACGAGCACTCCACCCAGCAGGATCGAAGCCAGCGCCGCGGCAAGCGACCAGTTGAGGCTTTTCTGCATGTGGAAGGCGATGAGGTTCGAGATCAGCTGACCATCAGCACCACCGACAAGGGCGGGGGTGATGTAATAGCCAACCGACAGGATGAAGACCAGCAGCGCCCCTGCCCCGATCCCCGGTACGGTTTGCGGGAAGTAGACACGACGGAAGGTCGTCCAGCTGGTCGCCCCCAGGCTGCGGGCCGCCCGTGCATAGCTCGGGTTGATCGGACGCATCACCGAATAGAGTGGCAGCACCATGAACGGCAGCAGGATATGCGTCATCGCAATGACCGTACCCAGCTGGTTATACATCATCTGCAGCCGGTTGCCGTTGTCGATCAGACCCGACGCCACCAGCGCATCGTTCACCACGCCTTCGGATTGCAGCAGCACCATCCAGCTTGTGGTCCGCACCAGCAGCGAGGTCCAGAACGGCAGGAGCACGAAGATCATCAGCAGGTTCGAGCGGCGCAGCGGCAGCGTCGCCAGCAGATGCGCGATCGGATAGGCCAGCACGAAGGTCATGAAGGTGATCAGGATCGACAGCATCAGCGTGCGCCCAAACAGCTTCACATAGATCTGCCGGTTCTCATTGACGGCGACGACGGCCCCGCTTGGATCGCGATCATAATCCAGCGCTGCGAGGTAGAAATCGATCGTGTAGGTATTCGACGCACCGCGCATCACCGACCAGAGCTTGGGATTGCCCCAGTCCTTGTCGAGGTCAAGGAAAGCCTGCTTGTAGGGCGGCTCCATCTTGTCCCAAGCGCGGGCGGCCTTGGTGAACATCGAGCGGCTGCCCGACATCCCGTAGTTGATCCGTGTGCCCGCATTGCCTGCGGCTTTCAGCTCGTCAAGCTGGGCGATCCCGTTGCGCAGCGCCGCATAGGCGGCTTCGTCCGGCTCGGTGCTCCGCGGATTCGCGTCGAACCAGGCGGCCAGCTCGGTCATGATCGGGGTGCGTGTGCCCGTGCCAATATCAGTGTGCACGGTGAAACCTTCATTCGCGACCGACCGCATCAGCAATTGCCCGATCGGGATCACGAAGGTCACAAGAATGAAGACGAGCAAGGGTGCTACCAAGAGCATCGCGCGCAGGCGTGCCCGTCTTTGGGCATGTGCAAGCGCTTGCTTGAGCGGCCTGCCGTCAGCCGTGGTCAGCACTTCACCAGCATTTGTGGATGTGTCGGCCATCTCGTTCCTCACCTGTTGGGATCGGACGGGCCTTTCTGGCCCGTCCGTAGGTCATATGGGCAGGCTTATTGGGCCAGCCAGGCGTTGAAGCGCTCGTTCAGCTCGGCGTCTTTGTCGACCCAGAACTCGAAGTTGTTCACGAGAGCATTGCCCAGGTTGGCAGCAGCCGTCGGCATGTGCGGAGCCATATCGGTTTTGCCATCCGAGTAGAGGCCGACAAGCGCGCCCGAGGATTTACGAGCCGGGCCGTAGGAGATCCAGCTGGCCTGATCGGCAAGCGGCTTGGAGCCGGTGGCGTAAGCGATGTATTTCATCGCGTTTTCCAGGTTCGGCGCGCCTTTCGGGATCACGAACAGGTCGAAGTCGAGCAGCTGACCGTCCCAGACCACGACGAGCGGCTGGCCTTCGGCCACGGCGGCGTTGAAGATACGGCCGTTATAGGCGGTCGACATCACAACTTCGCCATCGGCGAGCAGTTGCGGCGGCTGAGCGCCAGCTTCCCACCAGACGATATCGCCTTTGATCGTGTCGAGTTTCGCCAGAGCGCGCTCAACACCTTCCGGGGTGTCCAGCAGGTCGTAGACTTCATCAGCCGGAACGCCGTCACCCATCAGAGCGAATTCGAGCGTTGCTTTGGCCGATTTGCGCAGGCCGCGTTTGCCCGGGAAGGTTTCGGTGTCGAAGAAGTCGGCCACGGTGGACGGGGTGCCCGAAACTTTTTCGCTGTTATAGGCCATGACGGTCGACCAAACGATGTTGGCGACGGCGCAGTCCTGGATCGCACCTTCGATGAAGTCGTCGGCGGCCGGGGTGCCATCGGGCGCGGCCGGCAGCATCGACGGATCGATGGTTTCAAGCAGACCTTCGTCGCACAGACGCACGGCGTCCGAGAATTCGACGTCAGCCACGTCAACGGTCACGTTGCCGGCTTCAACCATGGCTTTGATCGGGGTGCCGGGGTTGTCGGCGTCCACCATGTTCACAGCGATACCGGTGTCGGCGGTGAAGGGCTTGTTATAGGCCTCTTCCTGCGACTTGCCGTAGGCACCGCCCCACGACATCAGAGTAACTTCACCTTCGGCCCAGGCGGCACCGGCCACACCGGCCAGAGCAGTCGCCATCAGGATGGATTTGACGTTCATATAGGAACTCCCTTGTGGTTGCCCGGATGGATTTTCGGAGATGGGTCCGGGCCCCCATGCTCCTCTTCAAATATCGCAACACGCCAGCGCCCGGCCCGCTGCGACAATTCGGATTAAGCGTCCAGCGCGCGGCAATCCTGCGGCAGCCAGCCGATCTCGATCTGCTGACCCGGCTGCAAGCGCGTCTGGTCGGGGGCATTCCGCGTTTTCACAACGAAATCTTCGTTGCCAGCCACCCGAAGGCGGGTGCGGAACGTATCGCCCATATAGACAAACTCAAGCACTTCGGCGTGAAGCGTATGGGCGTTCGGGTCGATACGGTTTTTGTTGTATTCCACCCGCTCCGGCCGGATCGAAACCCGAGTGCGGTCGCCCACTTTGCTAACATTCACCGGCTTGGCGTCGAACACTTCGCCATCGTTCAGACGGACAACGCAAAGCTCGTCGGATTTGATTTCGACAACTTCGCCTTCCAGCGTGTTGTTTTCACCGATGAACTGCGCCACGAAGCTGTTCACCGGCGCTTCGTAAAGCTCATCCGGCGGCGCCAGCTGCTGAATGCGGCCATCGTCAAACACCGCAACGCGGTCCGACATGGTCAGGGCTTCGGTCTGGTCGTGGGTCACGTAAACCGTGGTAATCCCCAGCTCGTGGGCCAGACGGGTGATCTCGAATTGCATATGCTCGCGCAGCTGCTTGTCGAGCGCGCCGAGCGGCTCGTCCATCAGCACCAGCTCGGGTTCGAACACCAGAGCGCGGGCGAGCGCGATCCGCTGTTGCTGACCGCCCGAAAGCTGCGCCGGGCGACGGTTACCAAAGGCCCCCATCTGCACCATTTCCAGCGCGCGCTTGATCTTGGCTTCCCGTTCCGATTTCGCCATGCCCCGCACTTCCAGCGGGAAGCTCAGGTTTTCGGCCACGGTCATATGCGGGAACAGCGCGTAGTTCTGGAACACCATGCCAATCCCGCGCTTGTGCGGCGGAATGTTGTTGATCGGCGTGTTGTTCAGAAGAATCTCGCCATGCGTCGCGGTTTCAAACCCGGCCAGCATCATCAGACAGGTGGTTTTGCCCGAGCCCGACGGCCCGAGCATCGTCAGAAACTCGCCCCGGCCAATCGAGAGATTAAGATCCTTAACCACAAGCACTTCGCCATCATAGCTTTTCTGCACATGGTCAAAGACGACGAAGCCGTCGTTCGTTTTTTCGTTGGTCACAAGACCCCCCAAATCCCTGTCGGTGTTTTTTCTTTTGCCGAAGTGAACACCATGGTTCCGTAAATTTCAACAGTCAATCTGGCTGTTTGAGGCCCAATTTGTAGTATGATCGACTGTATTCTGTCTGAAAAGCAGGCGCTTTTTGCATCTTTGTCAAATAGCCTGCCGTTACGCTAGCCCCCCTGCCCCTTTCCGGCAATCCGAATCCCGAACTGGTTTTGCCAACCTGCCCAGAATCGCTGCTCTGCCCGGTTCAATCCTTCACCCAGATTCCGCGCGGACGGTCGCACAGACACTCGGCGGAACCACTCTCACGGATCAAAACCGGTTCGGTGATTTCGATCCCCCAATCCTTCATCCACAGCCCCGGCATGAAGTGGAACGTCATGCCCGGTTCCAGGATGGTTTCGTCTTCGGCGCGCAGGCTCACCGTGCGCTCGCCCCAGTCGGGCGGATAGCTCAGCCCGATCGGATAACCACAGCGCGCCCCGCGCTGGATGCCCGCTTTTTCCAGCACCCCGCCCAGCGCATTGGCCACATCGCAGGCCCGGTTTCCGGCCCGCGCAGCCTCCAGCCCGGCCTCAAGCCCTTCGACCAAAGCGCCCGCAACCAGATGCATTTCCTCCGGCAGCTCGCCCAAATAGATCGTCCGGCAGAACGGCACGTGATAACGCCGGTAAACCCCGGCGATTTCGAACGAGGTCGCCTCGCCTTCGCGCAGTTGGTCGCCATTCCAGGTCAGATGCGGCGCCGAGCCATCGGCCCCTGAGGGCACCATCGGCACGATCGCCGGATAGTCGCCCCAATCCTCGCCAACGCCGGTCAGCGCATCCTGATAGATGCCCGCGATCAGTTCGTTCTTGCGCAAACCGGGTTCGGCGCGCTGAAACACCCCGTCGACGATATGTTCGGCAATCCGCGCCGCCTTGCGCATGAAGCCGATTTCTTCGTCCGATTTCACCGCCCGCTGCCAGTTGACCAGCGCGGTGGCATCCACCAGATCGGCCTCGGGCAGCGCTTCGCGCAGGGTCAGATAGGCCTTGGCGGAAAAGTAGTAGTTTTCCAGTTCCAGCCCGATCCGCGCCCGTTCCAGCCCCAGCTCTTTCAGCAGACCGGCCAGATGCTGCATCGGGTGGCGCTCGGTCGATTGCACATAGCTGTCGTCATAGGGGTGCAGGCTGTCTTCGCCGATCCAGGCGGTGCGGCGCGCGCCATTTGCGTCCATCGCCCGGCCCCACCACAGTGGCTCGCCGCTCATCAACAGCACGACGCCCTGATGCACATAGAAGCTCCAGCCGTCGTAGCCGGTCAACCAGGCCATATTGGAAGGGTCTTCGACAAACAGCGCCTCGACCCCGCGCGCTGCCATTTCGGCGCGCACTTTGGTCAGTCGGCGGTCATACTCCGCCTGCGAGAAAGGCGCCTTCTCAAAGCCCATGCAAACCCTCATCCCCGTTGATTTCGCTGACAGTGCCGGATCGCGGGCCAAGACGCAGCTCGCACGCGGCAATTCTCGCGCGAAAAACGACGCTTTCCATCTTCGCGTCGGGGAATGACGGGCTCAGTTGCTGGCGAGCGTGGTGCGATCAACCACCAGAACGCCTTCGGCCACCCGGTCCGAGGGGTGGGTGATCACCTGAGCTCCGGCAGCGATTCCACCCAGAACCTGCGCATATTCGGTATTGCGCCGCCCGATCTCGACCGGCTGCAAATGCGCGGCCCCGTTTTCCACCACGAACACCGCCCATTTGCCCTGATCGCGGAACAGCGCGCTGATCGGCAGACGCAGCACATCGTCGCCACGCCATTCGACAATGCGCAGATAGACGCGGAAATTATGACCAAGTGCGGCGCGCTGTTCCGGCGGGGTAACGAAGTCCAAGAGCACCTTCACCCGTTGCTCTTCAATCCCCAGCGCCGAGATCTTGGTGAAGGCGGCAGGCTCGATCTCACGCACCATGGCCTCCAGCACCCCGTCGCCGCCCCAGCGTTCAACATAGGCCTTCGCGCCCGCGGCAATACGCACCGCGTCGGTCGACAGCAGATCAACGGTGATTTCCAGATCGTTCTTCGGCCCGATGGTCAAAAGCGGCGTGCCCGCCGCCACCATCCGCGCGCTCTGGTTCGTCACCGACAGCACCTGCCCGCTGACCGGCGCACGCAGCGCGATGCAGCAATCGGCGACCATCGCATCCACGCTCACCTCGCCCGCGCTGGGTTCGATCAACACCGCGCGGGCCGAAGCCAGCTCGCTGGCGCGCATCTGCTGGTTGGCATGGGCGCTGTCGAGCTGGGCAGCGGAAATATCCACCGCCGATTGCGCCGCCTCCAACTGCGCAGGCGTCGCCGCGCCGCGCTCTTTCAGCGAGGCCATGCGGTCGAGCTGGTTTTTCGCGTTTTTCAGGTCAGCATCCGCAGCCCGCACATTGGCCTCGGCCAATGCCAGTGCCGCCACCGCCTGCGCCACCGCCGCTTCGGCCTGTTTGCGCGCACGTTCATCCAGAAAGGCCGGTTCCCCCGGTTCGATCCGCGCCACCACGGTTTCGCCAAGGATCACCTCATCGCCAATCTCGACCGGACTGCGCTGCACCCGGCCCGACACCGGCGCCGAAACCTCGAACACATCCTTGATCCGGGTCATCCCGTCGCCGTTCACGGTGACTTCCAGTGCGCCGGTTTGCGCCACGGCCAGATCCACCGGCACCACTTCCGGCCGGGTCAGTTGATAGCCCGCCGCACCGATCCCGGCCAATGCGACCGCACCGAGCACGATATTCCTGAAACTGACGGCCATCGGTTACTCCCTTGTTTTCATGACCGAGACGAGATCCATCCGGTCGATCCGGCGGCGCACGATCAGCGCCGAGGCCAGCGAAGCCCCGGCCACGACAAGCGCCGCCCGCGTATAGGTTGCCTGTGTGATGATAAGCGGAATTGCATAAAGATCGCTGTCGAAGCTTTCGACCATCCCGGCCGCCATGATGTAGCCGAACCACAGGCCCAACGGGATCGCCACGACGGTGATGATGAACAGCTCGCCCAGCAGGATGTAGCTCACCTCGCCCCGGGTGAAGCCGAGAATGCGCAAGCTCGCCAGCTCGCGGGCGCGTTCGGACAGCGAAATACGGGCGGAGTTGTAGACCACGCCAATCGCGATCAGCGAAGCCACGAAGCTGAAAATAAACACCGAGATATTGGCGCTCTCAGCCATGGTGTCATCGAAGCTCTTGCGCACCTGGCTCATCAGCGTGATGCCCGAAATCGCGGGGGCATCTTTCACCGCTCGAAACAGCGCGCGTTCCTGCCCCTTGTCGATCATCACATTAGCAATCGTCACCTGGCTCACCTCGCCGAGCAGCGACGCGAGCTTGTCCTGATCCATATAGGCCCCGAGGCCAAAGAAGGTCGACACCGTGCCGGTCACCACCACCGGGTGGCGCAGCGTGTCATGCTGCAGAAACTCGATCTCGATTACATCGCCCACCCGCGCATCGAGGTGGTCGGCCAGCCGCGCTTCCAGCACGATACCGTCTTCGGGCGGCACTTCGATCCGGCTCAGCCCGTCAAACACCCGCGCCAGCGTCGCCCCCTCGCGCCGCCCCTCAATCGCAACCGTGCGGGTGCGCGGACCATGATACAGCCGCGCCGGCACCGAAAACGCCCCTTCCGCGCCCATCACGCCAGGCAGGTTTTCCACATCGTCCAGCACCGTTTCGGGCCGGGGCAGCGCGAATTCCAGGATCGCGTCCTGCCGGTTGACCTGCACGAAGGCCACGTCGAGCAGCTCGTCAAAGCTGTCGATCATGAACAGCCCGGATACGATCATCGCAACCGACATCGAAATCCCCAGACTGGTGAGCGCCGCGCGCAGTGGCCAGCGCCCGATCGAGCGCAGGATCATGATCGTTGTCTGACGCGGTTTGAACACCGAGATCAGCCGGTCGAACAGCCCACGGCGAAACCGGGTTGGTGCGGGCGGGCTCATCGCCACGGCCGGGCTCAGCACCACCACCCGGCGCACCGCAATCGCCGCCCCGAGCATCGCCGCCCCAAGCCCGGTGCTGGCCGAAAGCGCGTAGACCGCCGGATATTGCAGGAAAACGAGATAGGGGAAGTGGAAGAAATCGCCATAGACCTGGCTGATCCCGATCGAGGCCCAATAGCCGGTGCCCCAGCCGATCACGATCCCGATGGCTCCGATCCCCATGGCGAGCTTGAGATAATGCCAGGAAATCTCCCACGAGCTGTAGCCCAGCGCCTTCAACAGCCCGATCTGCTCGCGTTCGAGGGTGATCAACCGGCCCAGAACCATGTTCACCAGAAAGGCGGTGATGACCAGAAAGATCGGCGGCAGCACCCGCACCATCATTTCCCATTGCTTCAGCTCGCCATCGAGAAAGGCGTTGGAAATCTGCTGCTCACGGTCATAGGGCCCGGTGCCGCCATAGGGCTTCAGCAAGGTCTCCAGCGTGTCTTTCACCTCTTCCAGATCGGTGCCGCGCGTGACGCTGAGGGTGACCGAGTTGAACGCCCCCGAAAGGTTCAAGGCGGCGCTCAGCACCTCCTCCGGCATCCACAACACGCCGAAATGCACATCATCCGGCATCAGCGAGCCGGGGCCGATGGTGTAGATAAACTCCGGGCTGAGTACGATCCCGGTGATCAGAACCTGCCGTTTCTGCCCGTTCAGCGTGACCCCGAACCGGTCGCCGGGGCTGAAATCATTGCCCAGCGCAAAGGCCTCGCTCACCACCACCTCGTTGTCATGGCCCGGCTCGGGCAAGCGCCCCTCGCGCAGGATCAGCTGGTTCATCTGCGGTTCGCCAGAGGCCGGGATCGAGAGGATCTGCCCCATCGCCGGAATTTCCATGCCGTCGATATCGAGAATGGCAACGGTCGTGATCCGCGCCTCCACCCGGCTGACGCCTTCGATGGCGGCGATCTCGGTCACCAGACTCATCGGCGCACGGGCCGCGCTCGACCAGACATCAGCAAACCGGGCGCGCTCATAATAGGTATCGCGGGTTTCCGAGAGCGAGCGCTGCGCCCCGAACGACATCACCATCACCATCACCCCCGCCGCCAGCACGGCGGCAATGGCGAGCGACTGCGCCCAAAGGCGGCGAATGTCGCGCAACAGCTTTTTGTCGAGCGCGCGCATCACCTCACCACTCGATCTCGCCCGCGGTAATGCGGGTTTCGTTCACCACCACATCGGCGATATTGCCATCGGCCACGTGAATGACCCGATGCGCCATTTTGCGGATGCCCGCATTATGGGTGATGATCACCGTGGTGGTGCCCAGATCCTGATTGATCTTGTCGAGCGCTTCCAGCACCTGCACGCCGGTCTTGCTGTCGAGCGCGCCGGTGGGTTCGTCGCACAACAGCACTTCAGGGCGCTTGGCAATGGCACGGGCAATCGCCACCCGCTGCTGTTCGCCACCCGACATCTCGGCCGGAAAGTGATCCATCCGGTGACTGAGCCCCACCCGCTCCAGCGCCTCTTCCGGGCGCATCGGATTTTTCGCCACTTCGGTGACCAGCGCTACGTTTTCACGCGCGGTCAGGCTGGGCACCAGATTGTAGAACTGGAACACAAACCCCACATGGTCACGCCGGTAGCGCGTCAGCTCGCGCTCGCTCATCGAGGTCAGCTCATGCTCGCGAAACCACGCCTGCCCTTCGGTGGCGCGGTCCAGTCCGCCAAGGATATTGAGCAAAGTCGATTTGCCAGAGCCCGACGCGCCCAGCAAAACCGTGAATTCGCCCATGAACAGCTCGGCATCGACCCCGCGCAGCGCACGCACTTCCACCTCGCCAGTCCGATAGACCTTGGTAATGCCTTCGGTATGAAAAACCCGCGTTGCCATGGATGATCCTTTTGGGGCGTTGATACCTTCTTGTGCCTCAGATGCTTTGATCTGGTTCAATTCCTGCCAACTTATCATCCGCAGGTTGCCGTATGCCCACACCCATACGCAGCCATGAGGGGTGTCATCACGTTAAGAATTTGTCGGAAGAGAGGATGTGAAATCCGCTTGGGCCGCCATTGGCCGTTCCGACGATCTTGCCATAAAGCGCCAAGGGCCGGGTCGGCGCAAGGGCCCGACCGCGTGGGCCGCTCACCCCGGGGCCGTTATCATCCGGCTTTCACAAAGCAAAAGGCGCCCATCTTAGGGGCGCCCAATAGTGTTCAGAAGATCTGATCACGACGATAGGGATTAGCTCATCCCCAGCGCCTCCTTATACATTTCCAGAACCGCCTCTTCTTCCGCGATCTCGTTCTGGTCGCGTTTGCGCAGCGCGATCACCTTGCGCATCACCTTGGTGTCGTAGCCGCGCCCTTTGGCTTCGGCCATCACCTCTTTTTGCTGGTCGGCGATGTCTTTCTTTTCCATTTCCAGCCGTTCGAAGCGCTCAATGAACTGGCGCAGCTCTTGGGCCGTCACGCGGTAGCTGTCGGGTTTGGCGTTGTCGTCGTTGAGAGCGTCCATTCGATCCTCCAGAGGTTGGGTTTCGCCTTGCTATCCGCCCCGCCCCGGCTCTTCAAGAGGGCGTGGCCGCTCTGGGCTTGTCAGGCGACGCCTTGCGCGTTACCTCCGACGCAACGGAAAGGACCGCCCATGGAGCTTCTCATTATCGCAGGCACGAGTATTTCGGCTGTCGGCCTTGTCGGGCTGGTTCTGTCGGCGACCAAAGTGATCAAGGCCCGCAAGGCCGGTCTGGATGACGACGCGATCAAGGACGTGGTGCGCAAGGCCATGGTGCTGAACTTCGGCGCGCTCGCCCTCTCGGCCTTCGGGCTGATGATGGTGGTGGTCGGCGTAATCCTCGCCTGACCTGCCCTTTCGGTTCAACCCCACCTAGCTGTTCATCTGCTCAAACGTGCTGCCGTCGCGGATCAGGTCGTTGAAAATTCCCGCCGGTTGCCAAAGCGGCGACGGGTCTTGCGTGGCCCACTCCCTGAGCTGATTGCGCACCTGCAACGCGCCTTTCAGATCGGCAACCTCCATCGGCCCGCCTTCCCAGCGCGGAAACTCAAAGCCCACGATCATCGCCGCATCAATATCGGCGGGGCGCTTGGCCGCACCGTGTTCCACCAGTTTCGCCCCGGCATTGGCCATGGCCAGCACCAGACGATCATGAATCTCCGCCGTTGTCGGCCCGCGCGAGGTCACGCCCATATCGTGGCGCCACTGGGCGGCCAGCGCCGTGGCTTCCGGAGCCGGACCCGGCGGCGTGGCACCGCCATCGTGGCGATAAAAACCCAGCCCGCTGGCCTCGCCGGTCATGCCCTGCGCCAACAGCCGCGAGATCAATGCACTTTGCACGCCGCTCGGCCCCAGCCCGGACCAGGATAGTGCCAGCTCCAATCCCGCCGCATCGCAGATCCGGTAAGGCCCGCGCGCAAACCCATAGCTGCGCATTGCGACATCCACCGCGCCGGGCGTTGCCCCTTGCAAAACCAGCGCATCCGCGGCTTCCAGCATCGCCGCAAAGACCGGCAGCGCCACGCCCTGCGCTGCAATCCCGGGCAGGATCGGGGTACGCCCCAGCGCACGCACGAACCGTGCCACCGCCGGGGCCAGATCGGAGGCCGCGCGCGGCGGACGCAGAACCTCGATCAGATTGTTGCGCTCGACCGGGGCAAAGAAACGCAGGCCAAACACGTCGCCCGGCCGCCCCGACGCCTCGGCCAGCAGATCGAGATCGATCGTGTCGCTGGTGCCGGCCAGCATCACGCCCTCGGGCAGAACCTCGCCCAGAGCTTTGAAAATGGCCTGTTTCTGCACCAGATCTTCGGGAATGGCCTCGATCACCAGCTCAACACCGTTCAGATCGCTCAGTTCGGCGCTCACCTTCAGCCGTTGCAAGCGGCGGTCGCGCTCGATCTCGCTGATCCAGCCTTCGGTCACCTCTTCGGCAAAGCGTTGTTCCAGCTCGCCCTGAACCTGCGCGGCATGGTTTTCGTCCACCTCGACCAGCGCCACCGGCACCCCGGCTGCGATGCACAGCCGGGCGATTTGCCCGCCGATCACGCCACCACCCACCAGCCCGACGCTGCGGATCACGCTGCGCGACGCGGTGCCCAGATCGCCGCGCCGCCAGGTGCGCCGCTCGGCCTGAAAACTGTGGCGCAGCGCGCGTGCCTGATCGCTCTCCACCAGCTCTTCATAGGCGGCGGCCTCCATCGCCAGCCCCACCTCGATCGGCATCAGCAGCGCCGCCTCGACCAGATCAATGATCCGGCGCACGGCAATGCGCGGATCGTCGGCATGGGCGGAACGACGTTCCTTCACCGCGGCCAGATAATCTTTCGGGGCGTGAAACCCGTCGACCAGATCGCAGCTGCGCCGCAGTGGCGTGCCGGCATCAAGCAGGTGGTTCACCGCCTTGATCGCGGCGTCCACCACATCATCTTCGACCACCTCATCCACCAACCCGATCTGACGGCCCATGCCCGCCGTGATCGGATTGGCCGAGATCAGCATCCGCAGCGCGGGTTTCGCCCCGACCAGCCGGGCCAGCCTCTGGGTGCCCCCGGCCCCGGGCGTGACCCCGACCTTAAGGTCGGGCAGCCCCAGCTTGGCATCCGCGCGCACCACCCGCAGATGACAGGCAAGCGCCAGTTCCAGCCCCGCCCCGATCGCAGAGCCCTGCATCGCGACCGCCACGGGTTTGTGAAACAGCTCGACCCGCCGCGCCACCGCGCCCAGCGAGGGGGTTCCGATCCGGCGGGTAAAATCGCTGAGCGCCGATCCGGACGAAAAATTCCGCCCCTCCGCGCCGATCACCACCGCCCGGGCGGCATCGTCGGCCTCGGCGGTATCGAGCGCGGCCATCAGCCCGACGCAAACCTGATGGCTGATGGAATTTACCGGCTGATTGTTGATCCAGATAAGAGCCACCCCATCGCGCAGCTCGTAGCTCACCACTTCACGTTCGTCGATCACGTCGCTCATCGGCCTGCCCTGTTTGCACCCGCGCGGGGCGCGTCATTCAGTCTTTGCCCAGCGTCAACTCTAGGCTGAAAGGTTTCAGATGCAATCTTAGAGTGCACAATTTCCGCAGACGCATCAACGCAACGGATCGGATCGAGGCACATTATACCTCGCCCGTTCCAGCTCTTCTTCCAGCTGTTGCAGATCGTCCGGAATTGGCAGCCCAAGCGAGCGAAGCTCAGAAAGCTTTTCGCGCAGCTGTTCCTGTAAGACGTGTAGGTCTTTCGGCCGGGCGACGATCTCGTCCATCAACGCATCAATCGCTGCCTTGATATTTTCAAAGGCCATGGCTCCTCCCAAACCCGGGCTAAATCAGTACTGTCGCAACACCACCGGGCGCTAGGTCTTGCGATCTGCACATTTCACGCAGAAGGGAGTATAGGGCACCACGTCCAGACGTTCCGTCGGAATTTCATCGCCGCAGCTGACGCAATAGCCGAATTCATCTTCGTCCATGCGCTGCAACGCGGCCTTGATCCGGGCAATCTCGACCTTGCCAGAGCTTCCCATACTCTCCAACACCTCATCGCCTTCACGCTCGGTCGCCAGCTCCTCCCAATCGCGCGATTGGTGACTATCCAGCGTTTCGTCAATCTCGTGCAGCCGGGCAGTAAGCTCTGCCAGACGGTCTTCGAGTACGGCGCGATACTTCGCGGTGTCGATCATCTAAGTTCTCCCGGAATTCACGGTATCGTGCCCATGAGGACGCCGGATGCGCCTTGACACAAATCAACCTGCATGTTCGTGCAGCGTTTCCAACTCAACCTCCAAGGCTGGCGAGATCGGGCAATTCGCCCAGCGATCCCGCATCGCCAAAGCTTCCCAGGTCGCCCAGGTCCCCCAGATCGCCGAGACCACCAGCCGACCCGAAATCTCCCAAATCGCCAAGATCGCCCAGATCCCCCAGCGCAGCGGCATCAGGCAGATCCGGTAACCCGCCCATATCGCCCATGCCGCCAAGGTCGCCCAGATCGCCCAGTCCGCCCGGATCATTGCCAAAGCCGCCCAGATCGCCCGCCGGGTCGCCCGCGGGCCCGCCGATCAGGCCGGGCATGCTTGCGGGCATGTCGATCATCGCGCCAGAGGCCGATTTCGGCGACGTGCCCGCCTCCTCGCCCGACAGGCGCACGGCCCGAAAGCCGCCAACCTGACCAAGCTTGCCCTGTCCGACGAGCGTGCCGTCAATCCCTTCGATATTGATTTGCGACAGCGCATCGCGGGGCACCGGGATCAGCGTGCCGACGGTGAAATCGGCCACCTCTGCCAGCGTCATCTGACGGCGCAGCAAGGTGGTGCTCAGCGTCACCTCGGCATCCATCACCTGTTCTTGCAGCGACGCGGTAAAGGCGATGGTTTCGGCCTCGGTATTGGGCCGGTGACCGGGTGCATCGAAGGGCAGCAAAATCTGCACCGAACCGGATTTCGCCCCGATGGCAAAATCCACCGAGAAGGTGAACAGCCGGTAGGGAATGTTTTCCAGCGTCATGGTGATCGCGCGGGTATCGGCCAACGCCATCGCGTAACGATAGCCAGTCAGGCGCGGCGCGATCTCCAGCTCGGCCTCGGCGGCATTCACTTCGATCAGTTCCAGCATCTTGTCGATGAAATCGGCGCACATGATCGCATCGGTGCGGGTTGGCGGGCGCGCATCGGCCGGGCGCGGGATCACCCGCCCGGTGGTCTGCATCTCGATCAGCGCGGCAATCGCCTGATTGTCGAGCACCACGATGCCGAAATGGCCATCGGGCCCTTCGACAAGGCAAAGCAGCGAAGGATCGGGCAGTGCCTCGATGAAGGGGTCAAGGGTAATCCGGCTTTCCGATACGGCACCGACCGCCGCAACCAGTTCGGCCACGTCTTCGGCGGCATGGGCCACGGCCATACGAATGGCCACGGCGGCGGTGACCGCGCCGATCTCGGGCGGGGGCCTGTCCGCCCCGGCTTTCCGCCGCATTACACTGGGCTGCGCCTCTGCATTCATTCTCTGCGCCATCCGGATTTTCCGTCCCCCAAGATGTCGCAGCACAAGGTTTACAAAAGGTTGAAATCTGGCGAAAAAACCAGCTTATCCGCGTCCATCTGTCAGCGGCAGCGTTACCCGGAAGGCCGCGCCCCCCTGTCCGGGCAGGTAAGTGATCGCGCCGCCGAGCTTGTTCATGATCTCGCGGCAGATCGCCAGCCCCAGCCCGGCACTGCCCGCCTTCTGCTGATCGCTGAGACGCGAGAACTTCTCGAAGATCACGCTTTGATCCGAGGCCAGGATGCCCGTACCGTTATCAGCCATATCGACCATCAGCCAACCGCCTTTCCGGCTGACCCGCACGGTCAGAACCGGGGTTTCGGCCTCGCAATATTTGCGCGCATTGGTGATCAGATTGATGAAGACCTGCGCCAGCCGGTCGGGATCGGTGTCGATCTCGATCTCTTCGCGCGTCGGGTCGCGGCGGATGTCCAGTTGGTGATCGTCGCCGCCTGCGCCCGCCCCGGCCACGGCCCGGTCGATCACGCTGCGCAAGCTGGTGCGCTGCACGTTCAGCGTCACCTGCCCCGCCTCCAGCACCGACAGATCGAGCAGATCGTCCAAGAGCCGAGTCAGCCGGATCGCCTCGTCCTGAATGATCCCCGCATAGCGCTCCTGCGCCGCCGCATCGGTGCGCCCCTCGCCCAGAATTTCCGAGAACGCCCGGATCGAGGTCATCGGGGTGCGCAGCTCGTGGCTGATCTGGCTGAGAAACGCATCCTTCTGCAGCGACAGTTGGGTGAGCTTGTCATTCGCCTCCGACAGTTTGCGGGCGGTGCGCGCCAGCTCTTCCGATTTCGCCTCAAGCTGCGAGGAATATTCCAGAATTTGCTGCGCCTCGTCAGCCACAGCCATCAGATCTTCCACCGATACCGCCGCCCCGCCAACGATCTGACCCACCATCGCATGGGCCGTGGCCGCCCCGACCGAGCCCGCCAGCTCGCGTTCCAGCCGCACCAGAAAGGCAGGCGTGGTGTCGGGCAGAAAGCCCGATTTGCCCTGCGCTGCAGCTTCGGAGCGAAACAGCGCCTGCGCATCGCCCGCGCCCATGATCCGCTGCGCCATGATCATCAGGTCTTCGGCTTCCGCCGCCCCATGCGCCCAGCCGCGCGCCGAGCGGGAATGCTCGAACACATTGACGAATTGCGCGCCCTGAAGCCGCTCCAGCGGGGTGGGGAACGAACTCAGCGAGAAGATGAAAAAGCACATTGTATTCAGCGCCATCGACCAGATGATCGCATGCACCACCGGGTCCATCCCTTCGATCCCGAACAGCGCCTGCGGGCGCAGCCAGCCCAGCCCGAACGGACCATGGGCCAGCAGATCGGCCGACATCGCCTCAGGTCCGAACGAGGGCAGAAACAGCGTATAGATCCAGACAGCAAAGCCCACGCTCAACCCCGCCGCCGCGCCAATCCGCGTTGCCCCGCGCCAGAACAGCCCGCCCAGCAGCGCCGGCAGCACCTGCGCCACCCCGGCGAAAGAGATCAGCCCGATCGCCGCCAGTGCCTCGCCGCCGCCCGACAGCCGGTAATAGAGATAGCCCAACAGCAGCACCACGCCGATCGAGACCCGCCGCGCGTTCAGCACCAGCATGCGCACATCGCCCGAGACTGAAGCGCCCTCGTGACGCAGCGACAGCCAGAACGGCATGACGATATGGTTCGACAGCATGGTCGACAGCGCAATCGCCGCCACGATCACCATCGAGGTGGCCGAAGAAAAGCCGCCAAGGAATGACAGCATCGCCAGCCCCTCGCGCCCCTGCGACAGCGGCACGGTTAGCACGAACAGGTCGGGATTGGCGCCCGCAGGCAGCGTCGTCAGCCCCACCGCCGCAATCGGCACCACGAACAGGCTCATCAGGAACAGATAGAGCGGAAAGGCCCAGGAGGCGGTGGCCAGCTGGCTTTCATCGACATTTTCGACCACCAGAACCTGAAACATCCGGGGCAGTGTCAGAAAGGCCGCGCCCGACAGAAAGGTCAGCGCCGCCCAGCGCCCGCCGTCCAGATGCCAGTCGGCAATCGGCGAGGCATTGATGATCGTCGCCACTTCGCCCGGCCCACCCGCGATGCCCCAGACCACGAAGATCCCCACCGCCAGCAGGGCCACCAGCTTCACCACCGCCTCAACCGCGATGGCGGTGACCACACCGTGGTGGCGTTCGTTCACATCAAGGTTGCGGGTGCCGAACATCACCGTGAACACCGCGAGCCCCACCGCCACCCAAAGCGCGGTTGCAGGGGCGCCCAGCCCATCCACCTGCCCCGCAGCGCCATCGGTGAAAACCGACAGCGACAGGGTAACCGATTGCAATTGCAGCGCGATATAGGGCGTGGTGCCGATCACCGCGAGCAGCGTTACGATCACGCCCAGCAGGTTCGATTTGCCATAGCGCGAGGAAATCAGGTCGGCCACCGAGGTGATCCGCTGCGCCCGCCCGATCCGCACCAGTTTGCGAAGCACCCACCACCAGCCCACCATCACAATGGTCGGGCCCAGATAGATGGTCACGAATTCCAGCCCGGACCGCGCCGCATAGCCAACCGCGCCGTAAAAGGTCCAGGCGGTGCAGTAGATCGACAGGCTGAGCGTGTAGATCCCCGGTGCCCGCAGCCAACCGCCCCGCCCGGCGCGCGCCAGCTTGTCGGCCCCGAAGGCCACGCCGAACAGAAAGATCACATAAAGCAGGCTGATGAAGATGAGCAGGTTTGAAGTCATGACCTGTCCGTCTTTTCCGGGCCGGGATCGGGCTCCAGCGGATCGGCGGCCACGCCTCCGGGCGCGCGCGACAGCACCCGCACCAGCCCGGCCGAGATCACGATCAGCACCAGCCAGACCGCAAACAGAAACGCCATGCCCGATGCGGTCGAGCGCGGCGCGGCGCTAGCCCCCAAAAGCGGCGACAGGAAAAACAGAAAGCCCACCACCGGCAGCAGCCGCATCGCGTCGATCAGCCGACGGCGGCGGTAGGTCTCGCGGCCCAGAAAGATCGGTTCACGCGGCGCGGTGGGCAAGGCTCAGCCCTCGCCGCCGGTAATCTCGTTCAGCGCGGCAAGCATCTCGGCATTCGAGAACGGTTTGGTCATGAACCGTGTCGCCCCCAGCGAGGCGGCAAGGTCGCGGTCTTTCTTCTGGCCACGCGCGGTCAGAATCAGCACCGGCAGGGCGGCGAAATCGGGATCGGCCCTGAGGTCGCGCAGGATGTCATAGCCCGAGCGCCCAGGCAGCATCACATCCAGCACCACCGCATCTGGCCGGGCGCTGCGCACCGTTTCGGCAGCGGTTTCGCCATTCGTATGCGCGGTCACAGCCCAGCCATCGCGGGACAGGATAAAGCGGATCGCCTCGATGATATTCGGCTCGTCCTCGATGAGGACAATGGATTTGGTCATTCTTTCCCCCTCGGCCCCCTCCCCGGAGCCGTTGCGCAGACTATCCCTAAACCGGGGGCTCGTGTCAAAAAAACTTGCGCAACCGCGCGGGTCCAAATCGCAGGATCACCGCCACGACCAGCAAAAACTGGGCGGCGAACAGCAAAAGCGACACCAGATCGCTTTCGAGGGCCGGGAAGACCCAATGCGAAAGATTGAACATCGTGTGAAAGATCAGCATCGCAGCCATCGACCGGCCCGTATTGTTCCAGATCCAGGTGAACAGCACCGAGATCATCACGCTGGTGACCAAGAGCCCCCAGAACGGGCGGGCATAATACGGGGCCGCGTCATTCGGGAACAAAAACAGCGGGATATGCCAGATCGCCCAGATGGTCCCGACCGCAAGGCTTGCCCCCAGAGCGCCGAAACGATCCTGCAACGGGTCAAGCAGAGTGCCACGCCATCCGAATTCTTCCTGTAACGGCCCACCGGTGAGAAGGATGATCACGAAGCCCACCGGAATCATCACTGGGTTCAGCATCGGTTCGCTCGCAGCGATGGGCTCTCCCATCAGCATGGCCAGCACAACCGATCCGCCGATCAGTACCGGGAAGGTGAGAAACACCACCAGATACCAGCGCCAGCCGAAGCGCAGCAGGGTGGCACGCCGAAGCAGCGCCCCGACGCCCGCAAGCCCACCGCGCCGAAGCGCCACGACCATGGCGCCGATCAGCGGCCCCCAGGCGGCTGGCGTGCCGGATGCCGCATAGGCCAGCAGCGCCGGAGGCAGCGCCACGCCCGCATGCGCCATCACCGGCAGTGCCCAGAACCCCCAGCTCCAGGCGAAGGTGACGGCGAGAAACAGAAAGATATGGCGTGTCGGCATGGTAGCTCCCCCTAAATCATCATCTGCGCTGCCGGGGGTTTTGTCATGCCCGATATGGCCCGAACTGCGAGATCAGCTCGCCTGCCCCATGATCGACGGCTCGCGCCGGGCAATGCAGCCGTCGCGCGGGCAGACCCGGCAGGTGCTCCCGGCCTCGACCACCGAACCGCCCATGCCCTCGGGGGCGGGTTCGATCAGCATGGTGGCCTGATAGACCGGCTGCGCCTCGAAGCTCTGCCCCGGAACCGGCAGCGAAATCGCCCGGCACAGAAACCGGCGTGGCAGGCGCCCGGGCATGGCGAGGATGGCTGAAACCGGCTGGGCGGGCCGCGCCAGCGCCTGAAACAGCGGCCAGAACGGGCAAGCGGCGCCGAAACGCGGCAGGCTGAACCCATCGATTGCCTTGCGCAGCGTAATCGTGCCGCTGCCATCGCAGGCCACCAGCCCGGCGGACGCCCCGCCAAGGCTGGCCATCCGGCGCAGCACCGCATCAATTCCCACGCCAAAGGCGGCAGCCAGCCGGGCCGGATCGTCGGTGGTGTCGCGCGAGGTGGTAAAAGCCCCGGCGGGCATCGCCCGCGCCTCGGCCAGATAGCGGCTGAGCAGCCGCCTTGCGAGGTCTGCGGTGCCCGGATCGGCAAACTGCGCCTCGCCCGCCACCAGCGCCTCGATCTCGGCCTCGCCCGCTCCGGGCCCTTCCAGCCCGTCGAAATGATAGCCCGCCCGGGTGACGAAAGCCCCCAGCTCATCAATCGGCGACAGCGGCCGTTCAGCCATTTCGCCGCCGGCATCGAGCCAGGCCACCAGCCCCTCGGCGCTGGACGACAGCCTGCGGCTTTCCTCGCGCACGCCGCGCAGAAACCGCGCCTGCCATTCGGGGTCGATCTCTTCCGGTCCGGCAAGGATCGCGGCGGTCGAGCGGATCGCGGTCACGGCAGACAGCACCTCGTGCAGCGAGGTGGCCAGATGCGGGTCATGGGCCAGCCGGTCGGCCAGCGCTTCGACCTGCCGCTCCAGATCCTCGATCCGGCGCGCCTGCCCCGTGGCGAGCCCCGCCCAGCCCGGAAACCGCCCGGCAAATTCCTCGGTCTGCTCCAGCTCGACCGAGGCCGCCAGCTCCTGCGCCGCCGCGCCCCTCAGGGCCACAACCAGCGCATCCTCCGCGCCTTCCGACAGCTGCGCCGGATCGGCACCCAGCTCGCGCGCCAGATCGTTCAGGAGCTTGCCCGCGATTCTGCGGCGGTTGTGTTCGATCAGATTGAGATAGGCGGGCGAGATCCCGGCCCCGCGCGCCAGATCGGCCTGCTTCAACCCTGCAGCCAAACGCCGCTCGCGGATCCGGCTGCCGGTCAGACGCTCACCTCCCACGGGCAAATCTCCTTCGATTTCAGGCGCTTTCTGCAAGTGCGCGAAAATTTATTTACAAAATAACGTCGCGTCTTGTTGATATGTTTACTAAAAAATCCTGTCTTTGCAAGCATTTGTTGCATGGTTTTCCATATTCCCCCAGTATCCCGTTAGCGCTGTAAATGCGCAGCGGCAGCACAGAGGAGGTGTTGCCGGTTACCAATAGGGAGGACTCCTATGTCGAAGACCAACTTCACCCGCCGTGGGTTGATCAAGACGGCTGCTGCAACCAGCGCCGGTCTTGCTCTGCCCACCATCTTTACTTCGGGCGCTATGGCCTTCACCAACGAGCCGACAGGCTCGACGGTGAAATTCGGCTTCAACGTGCCGCAGACCGGCCCCTATGCCGACGAAGGCATGGATGAACTGCGCGCCCAACAGCTGGCCGTTGAACATATCAACGGGATGGGCGATGGCGGGATGCTCAACACCTTCTCGTCGAAAACGCTCGACGGCACCGGCATTCTCGGCAAAAAAGTCGAATTCGTGACCGGCGACACCCAGACCAAATCCGACGCCGCCCGCGCTTCGGCCAAGTCGATGATCGAAAAAGACGGCGTTGTCATGATCAACGGCGGTTCGTCCTCGGGCGTGGCCGTGGCTGTTCAGGGCCTCTGCCAGGAAGCTGGCATCATCTTCATGGCCGGCCTGACCCACTCGAACGACACCACCGGGAAAGACCGCAAAGCCAACGGCTTCCGTCACTTCTTCAACGCTTACATGTCGGGCGCCGCTCTGGCCCCGGTGCTTGAAAAAGCCTATGGCGCTGACCGCAACTTCTACATGCTGACGGCCGACTACACCTGGGGCTGGACCCAGGCGGATTCGATGAAGTCCTTCCTCGAAGCCAAAGGCTGGAACATGGTCAACGACGTCCGCACGCCGGTTGGCGCGGGCGACTTCTCGTCCTACATCGCGCCAGTGCTGAACTCGGGCGCAGATGTGCTGGTTCTGAACCATTACGGCGGCGACATGATCAACTCGCTGACCCAAGCGGTGCAGTTCGGCCTGCGCGACAAGGTTGTGAACGGCAAGAACTTCGAAATCGTTGTGCCGCTCTACTCCGAACTGATGGCCGCTGGTGCGGGTTCCAACATCAAAGGCGTTTATGGCTCGATGAACTGGAACTGGCAGCTGCAGGATGAGGGCACCAAAGCCTTCGTGAAATCCTTCGGCGAGAAATACGGCCGTCCGCCGTCAAACTCGGCGCAGACCTGCTACGCGCAGACCCTGCTCTATGCCGATGCGGTGACCCGCGCGGGTTCGTTCAACCCCTGCGACGTGGCCGCGGCCCTCGAAGGCTTCGAATTCGACGGTCTGGGCAATGGCAAGACGCTCTATCGCGCCGAAGATCACCAGTGCTTCAAAGACGTTCTGGTCATGAAGGGCGCCGACAATCCGACGACTCCCTACGACACGCTGGAAATCGTCGAAACCACGCCGGTTGAACAGGTGATGTACGCGCCTGACCACGAAATGTTCGGCGGCGCCGAAGCTTCGCTCGGCAGCTGCAACGCCGGCTAAGACCACTCACGACACAATCCAGGGCGGGGATTAACCCCGCCCTGACCAAATAATAGACCGGGCGCTCGCGACCCGGCTCTTTGGCTATACCCGACAGGTGGGGAACATGGACGCCATTATTCTTCAAATCCTCAACGGACTCGACAAGGGATCCGCCTACGCGCTGATCGCGCTCGGGCTGACTCTCATTTTCGGTACGCTCGGCGTGGTCAACTTCGCTCATGGCGCTTTGTTCATGATCGGTGGTTTCGTGGCCGTGGCCCTGCAACGTCTGCTGGGGCTCTCGTTCGAACAGGTTGATCCGACCAAGACCGACTTTCTCGGCAACCCGCTGAAGGTCAAGATTCCATATGCCGAGGCCTGGTTCGGCCCGGAATTTGGCAACTGGCTGATCGATTGGTCGGTTCCACTGGCGGTTCTGTTCGCCATCCCGATCATGGTTCTGGTCGGCTTCGTGATGGAACGCGGCCTGATCAAGCATTTCTACAAGCGCGAGCACGCCGATCAGATCCTCGTCACCTTCGGCCTCGCCATCGTGATGCAGGAGCTGGTGAAATACTTCTTCGGCGCCAACCCGATCCAGACCGGGGCGCCCGCGATCTTTACCGGCTCGTTCGATTTCGGCGTGATGATCGGCTTTGATCCGAACGTGATCATCTACCCCTACTGGCGGCTGGTCTACTTCCTCTTCGCAGCCTTTGTGATCGGCGGGGTCTTTGCCTTCCTGCAATTCACCACCTTCGGGATGGTGGTGCGGGCCGGTATGGCCGACCGCGAGACCGTGGGCCTGCTCGGCATCAATATCGACCGGCGCTTCACCATCATGTTCGGCCTCGCGTCTGCCGTCGCCGGGATAGCCGGGGTGATGTACACCCCGATCCTTGCCCCAAGTTACCATATGGGGATGGAATTCCTGGTGCTCAGCTTCGTGGTGGTCGTGGTGGGCGGCATGGGGTCGCTGCCCGGCGCGGTGGCGGCAGGCTTCCTGCTCGGCATCCTGCAAAGCTTCGCCTCGATGAACGAAATCAAATCACTCATCCCCGGCATCGACCAGGTGATCATCTATCTGGTGGCCATCGTCATCCTGCTGACCCGCCCAAGGGGTCTGTTGGGCCGCGCCGGTGTGATGGAGGAATAAGACATGAAAATTCTGGGACTTACCCAACGCGACACGCGCTTCCTGCTGATCGTCATCTTCCTGACGCTGGCCACACCGATCCTGCTCCAGCCTTTCCCGGAAGGCTCGGAAATGGCGATCTTCAACGCGGGCTATCCCGACCTGATGCAGCGCTTTGCGATCTTCGGGATCTTCGCCATCGGCTTCAACATCCTGTTCGGTCTCACCGGCTACCTCTCCTTCGGCCACGCCGCCTTTCTGGGCGTCGGCTCCTACTCGGTGGTCTGGATGTACAAGCTTCTGGATTACAACGTGATCTGGGGTCTGCCGCTGGCAATCGTTACCTCGGGCCTCTTCGCCCTCCTGATCGGCTATGTCAGCCTGCGCCGCTCGGGCATCTACTTCTCGATCCTCACCCTCGCCTTTGCGCAGATGAGCTATAACCTGGCCTATTCGGTGCTGACCCCACTGACCAACGGCGAGACCGGCCTGCAGGTTTACGGCAACGATGCGCAGGTGCTGATGGGCGCCAACGAGCCCCATTCGCCGCATCTATTCGGTCTGGTGATGAATGAAAGCCACAAGCTCGCCGTCGGCGGCTGGGAATTCACCTTCAACAACGGCTACTACTTCACCGCCGTGATCGCGATCATCGTCTTCTATATCAGCCTGCGCATCTTCCGCTCGCCCTTCGGGCTGATGCTGCGCGCGATCAAGACCAACCAGACCCGCCTGAACTATACCGGCATCAACACCCGCCCCTATACGCTCGCGGCTTTCGTGATCTCGGGCATGTATGCCGGTCTGGCCGGTGGCCTTCTGGCCGCGATGGACCCGCTTGCCGGGGCCGAGCGGATGCAGTGGACCGCCTCGGGCGAAGTCGTACTGATGACCATCCTTGGCGGCGCGGGCACCCTGATGGGGCCGGTGCTGGGCGCAGGCTTCATCAAATACTTCGAAAACATCTTCTCGAAGATCAACGACAACATCCTGCATGGCTGGTTCAGCGCCCTGCCGGATGGGCTGGAAAACTTCCTGGTCGATGTCAGCCACTTCTTCGTCGGTAAAAGCTGGAACCTCACCCTTGGCCTGCTGTTCATGCTGGTCGTGGTGTTCCTGCCCGGCGGTCTGGTCGAAGGCGGCACCAAGCTCTGGGCGGCCATGAAGCGCAAACCGAAAGCTGATGGCGGGAACACCCCGTCCCATCACCCTGCCCCCGCGCCCCAAGTGGCCGAAAAAGAGGAGGCCTGAACCATGGGTATTCTTGAAGTCAAAGGCGTCGGCAAACGCTTCGGTGGCTTGCAGGCCCTGTCCGACGTGAACCTCTCGGTTGCCGAAAACAGTGTGCACGCGATCATCGGGCCGAACGGCGCGGGCAAATCGACCCTGCTGAACTGCTTCGTCGGCAAGCTGATCCCGGATACCGGCTCTGTGATGTTCAACGGCCAGTCGGTGCTGGGGCGCAAACCCTTCGAGATCAATCAGATGGGCATCAGCCGGGTGTTCCAGACCCCCGAGATCTTTGCCGATCTCACGGTGATGGAAAACGTGATGATCTCGTGCTTTGCCAAGCGCGATGGCGCCTTCCGGCTGCATCCGTTCGAAACCGTAGCGCATGAGGTCGAGATCATCGAACAGGCCGAGCAGATGCTGATCGACGTGAACATGATCGACAAGCGCAACATGCATTCGGCCTCGATGAGCCGCGGCGACAAGCGGCGCCTGGAGATGGCGATGTGCCTGGCCCAAAACCCGAAACTTCTGCTGCTCGACGAGCCAACAGCAGGAATGGCCCGTGCCGACACCAATAACACCATCGATCTGCTGAAAGAGATCAAAGAAAAGCGCGACATCACTATGGCGATCATCGAACATGACATGCATGTGGTGTTCTCGCTCGCCGACCGGATCACCGTGCTCGCTCAGGGCACGCCGCTGGTCGAGGACACCCCCGACAACATCAAGGGGCATCCGAAGGTGAAAGAAGCCTATCTGGGAGAAGCTGCATGAACGCGAAGCCCGATTTTTCGAAAAACGCCAACCACGCGGCCACCGCGCCGGCGTTCTTCTCGGTCCATGACGTGCACGCCTATTATGGCGAGAGCTATATCGTGCAAGGGGTCAGCTTCAACGTCCACGAGGGCGAGATCCTTGCCCTTCTGGGCCGCAACGGCGCGGGCAAGACCTCGACCCTGCGCGCCATCGCCCGCACCGGCAGCCCGATGGTGACCCATGGCGAGATCTGGCTGGATCACAAGCCGCTGCACCGGATGAAAAGCTATGACGCCGCGCAGGCGGGTCTGGCGCTGGTGCCGGAAGACCGGCGGATCATTCAGGGCCTCACCGTTGAGGAAAACCTTCAGCTCGCCCGCATCGCCCCCAGCCTCGGCTGGGAGATCGAGCGCGTCTACGAGCTGTTCCCCCGCCTTGGCGAGCGGCGCAAGCAGGAGGGCGTGACCCTGTCCGGTGGCGAGCAGCAGATGCTGGCCATCGCCCGGGCGCTGGTGCGCGACATCAAGCTGCTTCTGCTCGACGAACCCTATGAGGGCCTCGCCCCGGTGATCGTCGACGAGATTGAAAAGACGCTGAACGTGATCAAAAACCAGGGCATCACCACCGTTCTGGTGGAACAGAACGCCCTCCGGGCGCTGGCACTGGCCGACCGCGCGGTGATTCTTGATACCGGCACCATCGTCTTTGACGGTTCTGCGCAAGAGGTGCTCGACAACGAGACCCTGCGGCACGAATATCTGGCCATCTGACAAAACAGCCTGCCCCTATGGGGCGGGCACTTTGGTTTGTTGTACAAGATAGAGCGAGAAGCTCAGAGGAGGATCCATGTCCGACGCAAAAATTCATCCGCCCTCAGCGGATTTCGTGGCCCATGCCAAGATCGACGCGGCAAAATACGACCAGATGTATGCCCGCTCGGTCTCCGACCCTGATGGGTTTTGGGGCGAGGCCGCAGAACGGCTTGATTGGATGACCAAGCCCACCAAGGTGAAGAATACCAGCTTTGCCTATCCGGATGTCTCGATCAAATGGTTCGAAGACGGCGCCCTGAACGTGTCTGCCAACTGCATCGACCGTCACGTCGCCACCCGTGGCGATCAGGTGGCGATCATCTGGGAAGCAGATGACCCGAACCTGTCGAGACACATCACCTACAAGGAACTGTCGGTGAATGTGAACAAATTCGCCAATATCTACAAAGGGCTGGGCGTCGGCAAAGGCGACCGCGTGGTGCTCTACATGCCGATGGTGCCGGAAGCGGCCTATGCGATGCTCGCCTGTGCGCGGATCGGTGCGGTGCATTCGGTGGTGTTTGCGGGCTTCTCGCCCGAGGCGCTGGCCAGCCGGGTGAACGATTGCAAGGCAAGCCTGATCGTCACCGCCGACGAAGCCCCCCGTGGCGGGCGCAACACGCCCTTGAAAGCGAATGTCGACAAGGCGCGCGAGCATTGCGGCAACGTCGCCACGCTGGTGGTCGAACGCACCGGCGGCGACGTGCATATGGAGCCGGGTGTCGATCATGGCTACACGGCGCTCTTCGAAGCGGCCTCCGATGTCTGCGAACCGGAAGCGATGAATGCGGAAGATCCGCTGTTCATTCTCTACACCTCCGGCTCCACCGGCACCCCGAAAGGCGTGCTGCATACTTCGGGCGGCTATCTGCTCTACGCCGCGATGACCCATGAATACACCTTCGACTATCACGATGGTGACGTGTTCTGGTGCACCGCCGATGTGGGCTGGGTCACCGGCCACAGCTATATCGTCTATGGCCCGCTCGCCAATGGCGCCACCACGCTGATGTTCGAAGGCGTGCCGACCTATCCCGATGTGGGCCGGTTCTGGCAGGTTTGCGAAAAGCACAAGGTCAACCAGTTCTACACCGCCCCGACCGCCATCCGCGCGCTGATGCGCCATGGCACCGAGCCGGTGGAACGCTATGACCTCTCGGCGCTGAAAGTGCTGGGTTCGGTCGGCGAGCCGATCAACCCGGAAGCCTGGGAATGGTATAACGATGTGGTCGGCAAGGGCACCCGCCCGATCGTCGACACCTGGTGGCAGACCGAAACCGGCGGCCATATGATGACCCCCCTGCCCGGCGCCCATGCCACCAAACCCGGCGCGGCGATGAAGCCCTTCTTCGGCGTGCAACCGGTGGTGCTGGAACCGACAACCGGTCAGGAGGTCACCGAGACCGCCTGCGAAGGCGTGCTGGCGATCAAGGACAGCTGGCCCGGTCAGATGCGCTCGGTCTATGGCGACCACGACCGCTTCGTGAAAACCTATTTCGCCGATTACAAAGGCTACTACTTCTCCGGCGATGGCTGCCGGCGGGATGCTGATGGCGATTACTGGATCACCGGCCGGGTCGATGACGTGATCAACGTCTCGGGTCACCGGATGGGGACTGCCGAGGTCGAATCGGCGCTGGTGGCGCATCCGAAAGTGGCCGAGGCCGCCGTGGTGGGCTTCCCGCACGCGCTGAAGGGTCAGGGCATCTATTGCTACGTCACCCTGATGGAAAGCGTGCCCTATACCGAAGAGCTGCGCGAAGAGCTGGTGAACTGGGTGCGCAAGGAAATCGGTCCGATCGCCAAGCCCGACTACATCCAGTGGGCGCCGGGCCTGCCGAAAACCCGTTCGGGCAAGATCATGCGCCGCATTCTGCGCAAGATCGCCGAGAATGATTTTGGCGCTCTGGGCGATACCTCCACGCTGGCCGATCCGGGCGTGGTGGACGATCTGATCGAAAACCGGATGAACGACTGAAAGGTCTCAAGAGCCTAAACAGAAGGCCGGGGCAAATGCTCCGGCCTTTTTTTATGCCCCGCCCGTGACGCCCGTCCAGATCAGGAGCGCGCCCCAGAGGGCAAAGCCTATAGCGGAGGCGGTGAGCGTGTTCCCGACCGTCTTCGGGCTTTTCAGGGTCAGCTCTGGGAGAGCAATGAGGACGGCGCCTTTTGCCACGGACGCCACACCAACCAGGGTGACGGCCCCCGCGCCGATCCCCGACCAGTCCCAGTGATTGACGAGCACCACCGCGCCGATGACGAAATGCACCGCGCCGGAGAGATTGAGCAGCATCGGGTCTGACTTTGCCGTTCCCAGCACCATGCGCTCATAAAAACCACGCGAAATCAGGAAGCCCGCCGCAGTGACGAGCAGATAGGACCCGGCGATCAAAGCGATGGTCTGGGTCATTTCTCCGCCCTGTCACTCGCCAACATCAGCTCGACCCGCTTCAGCTCACGCAGAACCCGATTGGCCTGCATCACCGGAATCAGGCTGAGCTTCATAACCGTCGCCACGATCGCCAGTGTCGCCGCACTCAGCCCCCATTTGAGCGCCACCAGCAGCTCGCTCGCGGCGAAAAAGTGCCAGCCTGCCCAGACGGCGATGAGGAACATGACCGACTGCACCAGCATCACCACCCAGTTGACCCAAGCCGCGTGACCGCGAAACAGGTCGATCCCCTGATTGAAATAGCCCGGCTCGCTCATCGCTTCGAAGGCTTCCCGCTCTTCGCCCTCCAGCGCTTCGCGGATCATTTCATCAAGCTTGCTCATCACTCTCTCCTTCCAGCATCGCGCGCAGCTTGGCGCGGGCGTGCATCAAACGTGTCTTCACCGTGCCCAGCGGCACATCCATAGCCATGGCCACCTCGGCCACGCTCATATCTTCCAGATAGAACAGCGCCACCGTGGCCGATTGCGCCGGGCTGAGCGCGGCAATCGCCGCCGCCACCTGCGCCCCGTCTATATCAAGTGCCGGGTCCGGCTGATCCGGTTCATCCGGCTCGGCCATCAGCGCCTCGTCCCGGCGGCGGATTTTCTGGCGGCGGGCAATTTCGCGGGCCACCCGGCGCGAAACGATCCGCAGCGCCCAGGGCAGAAAGGCCGCCTCATCGCGCAATCCACGCAGCCCGCGGAAAATTTCCAGCCACGCCTCCTGCACCATATCCTGCGCCACCTCGCGCTCGCCCAGCAGTCGGGTGGCGTGCGACAACAGCCGAGGCCCGCGCAGCCGGACCAGTTGTGCCAGCGCCCGCGCGTCGCCCAGCCGTGCCGAGGCAACCAGATAGGCTTCCAGCGCATTTTGTCTGTTTTTCATATCCGCTCCGGGTTGCAGCTTGATCTAAAGTGCTCCAAAAACGAGGTCCGGTTCAAATTATCTGGTTACGTGCCAATACGGTGCGGCAAGCGTGCAATAGCAGGCATGGACGGCGGCAAGATTTAACCAAACGGTTGAAAACGCTGACTACCGTGCTACTCTTTCACCGACCCAGATGGAGGCAGATGTGCCCAAAAAGCGGCCGCAGACCAGAATTCAGGAAAAGAACCGCGCCGCGATCCTCGATGCCGGGCTTGAAGTATTTTCGCGCCACGGTTTTCGCGGCTCGACCCTCGACCAGATCGCGCAGACGGCGGGCCTGTCCAAGCCCAATGTGCTTTACTATTTCTCGTCGAAAGAGGCGATCCACACCGCGCTTCTGTCGGAACTGCTCGACGATTGGCTGGAACCGCTACGCGCGCTCGATGCCAATGGCGATCCGGTTGGCGAACTCCTCGCCTATATGCAGCGCAAGCTCGACATGGCGCGCGAGATGCCGCGCGAAAGCCGGCTCTTCGCCAACGAGATCATTCAAGGCGCCCCTCGCATGGAAGGCGAGATCACCGGACCACTGAAAGACCTCGTCGATGAGAAGGCCGAGGTGATCCGGGGATGGGCCGCAGCGGGCAAGATTGCCAATGTTTCGCCCTATCATCTGATCTTTTCGATCTGGGCAACCACCCAGCATTATGCCGATTTCGATACCCAGGTGCGTGGCATCCTGACCCCACAGGATGACGAACATTTTGACGATGCGTTGAAATTTCTAACCGATTTCTACCGGGCCGCCCTTACCCCCCGTTAACTCTTATTTACCAATCCCTTCAAAATCTGTGGAAGAATCAGGGGTCTAGACGTAAATTGGTAACACTGTGCCGGTGGGGGCTCCGAAGGAAACGGAGCTACGGGATATGGAACTGTCAGGTCTCAATCCGCTTGGGTTGGCTGCGGCTTCTGCCGTGACTATGCCCCTGCGTAAAGCGCCTGATGTGCAAAAGGTCGACCCGGGCCAGCAATCGAACGGCGCCGGAACGGATGCACGTCAACGCCCTGAACAAGATGCCACTGCGTCGCAAGCGCGGGACATCACTGAAATTCGTCGTCAAATGGAACGGCGCGATCTGCCCGCAGGGCCGCCGCCGACATTCGAGCTGAGTTTGCTCGAAGTCGAAAGCGACCTAAAGCAGGTCCTCGCCCGAATCGAAGCCCAGCGCGCCCAATCGCGCGACAGCGAAGCGGTTCAAACCGACAGTGCGCCTCAGAGCGTCGCTGACAAGGCACAAGCCAGCGCGGTTTCTGACGCGCAGAGTTCTGTTGCCACGGCAGAAGCCAGTCTTTCGAACGCCGAGTCGACTGCTGTAGAAGCCTGATCCAAGCGATCTCGCTTCTCAGCACAGTCGAATTGAACGCACAGCTCAGGCTGGGCGCCGGAATTCTTTGACGTTTTTCAATAGCTAAACCCGCCTGCGGGTATTGTGGCATTTTGCCCGGAGCGCCGTTTGACCGCTCTGAATCCCGCCAGCTCGGCATCAACAACAAAGTTCGCTTTCCTCGCGCGACGCAGCGTCCTATAAGCGTGAAAACCCACAAAGCCCCGCAGCCAGATGGGGCATGGCAGATTGTCGAGGATGGCATGACCGAAAAAACCCGCGAAAATGACGTGGCATTCATCCGGGCGCTCGCGGAGCTCCTGACCGAAAACGATCTTAACGAGCTTCAGGTAAAGCGCGAATATGGCGAGGGCGACAGCCTGAACGTCCGCGTCAGCCGCGGCCTTCCGGCACCGGCTCCCGTGGCCTATGCCGCAGCCCCCGCTGCCCCTGTCCCGGCCCATGCTGCCCCCGCCGCGCCTGCTGCTGCGGCCCCGGCCGCCGCTGACAGCGATCCGGCCTCGCATCCCGGCGCCGTTGCCTCACCGATGGTTGGCACCGTGTATCTTCAGCCCGAACCGGGCTCTGCCGCCTTTGTGAAGGTGGGCGACAGCGTGTCCGAAGGCGATACGCTGCTGATCATCGAAGCGATGAAAACCATGAACCAGATCCCGGCCCCCCGTTCGGGCACGGTTAAGCGCATCCTCGTCGAAGACGGGGCGCCCGTCGAATTCGGCGCGCCGCTGATGATCATCGAATAAGCCGGGAGCGCGCGATGTTCGAAAAGATCCTGATCGCCAACCGGGGCGAGATTGCGCTTCGGGTCATCCGGGCGGCTCGTGAGATGGGGATCAAGACGGTCGCCGTCCACTCCACCGCCGATGCCGACGCGATGCATGTGCGCATGGCCGACGAATCTGTCTGCATCGGCCCGCCGCCGGGCACCGACAGCTATCTGTCGATTCCCTCGATCATCGCGGCTTGCGAGATCACCGGGGCGCAGGCGATCCATCCGGGCTATGGCTTCCTGTCGGAAAACGCCAATTTCGTGCAGATCGTCGAGGATCACGATATCACCTTCATCGGCCCCTCGGCCGAGCATATCCGCCAGATGGGCGACAAGATCACCGCCAAGGAAACCGCCGAACGGCTGGGCATTCCGGTGGTGCCGGGTTCCAAGGGCGGCGTAGCCGATTATGAAGCGGCCAAGGCGGCGGCTGCCGAAATGGGCTATCCGGTGATCATCAAAGCCACCGCCGGTGGCGGCGGGCGCGGAATGAAAGTCGCGGAAAACGAGAAAGCGCTCGAAACCGCCTTCCGCACTGCCCGCTCTGAAGCCAAGGCGGCCTTTGGCAATGACGAAGTCTATATGGAGAAATACCTCCAGAAGCCGCGTCACATCGAAATTCAGGTCTTTGGCGATGGTCAGGGCCACGGTGTGCATCTGGGCGAGCGCGATTGCTCGCTGCAGCGGCGTCACCAGAAAGTCTTCGAAGAGGCCCCCGGCCCCGCGATCAGCGCCGAAGAGCGTGCGCGAATTGGTGCGATTTGTGCAAACGCCATTGCAGAAATGGGATATTCCGGCGCCGGAACCATCGAATTTCTCTATGAAGACGGCGAGTTCTATTTCATCGAAATGAACACCCGTCTGCAGGTGGAACACCCGGTGACCGAGGCGATTTTCGGCGTCGATCTGGTGCGCGAGCAAATCCGCGTGGCCGAAGGCATGGCGCTGAGCTTCACTCAGGACGATCTGGTGATCAACGGCGCTGCGATCGAGATCCGCATCAACGCGGAAAAGCTGCCGAATTTTTCACCCTGCCCCGGCAAGATCACCCAATATCACGTGCCCGGCGGGCTCGGGGTGCGGATGGACAGCGCGCTTTATGACGGCTATTCGATCCCGCCCTATTACGACAGCCTGATCGGCAAGCTCATCGTGCATGGCCGCGACCGCACCGAGGCGCTTTCGCGCCTGCAACGCGCGCTTGGCGAGCTGATCGTCGATGGGGTGGATACCACCCTGCCGCTGTTCGCTGCCCTGTTGCAGGACCCCGACATCATCGCGGGCAACTACAACATCCACTGGCTGGAACGTTGGCTCGAAAAGAATATGGGATGAAAGCGAGGCATGGGTGAAGGCGGTCGAGCTAACCCCTGAGCTTCTTCTACGTGCCTATGCCGCCGGGGTTTTTCCGATGTCGGAAAGCCGCAGCGATCCCGAAGTATTCTGGGTCGATCCCGAACGGCGCGGGGTAATGCCTCTTGATGGCTTTCACCTCTCGCGCTCGCTCAAACGCACCCTGTTCCTGGCCCCGTTCCGCCTGAGCCTCGATGAGGATTTTGATGGCGTGGTGACGGGCTGCGCCGGGCGGCCGGAAACCTGGATCAACGAACCGATCTTTCGCGCCTATCACGAGCTCCATCGGCTGGGCTATGGCCATTCCATCGAGGCCTGGGAGGGCGATACGCTGGTGGGCGGGGTCTATGGCGTGGTGCTGGGCCGGGCCTTCTTTGGCGAAAGCATGTTTTCGCATCGCACCGATGCGTCGAAAATCGCGCTGGCCACGCTGGTGGCCCATCTCGGGCGCACCGGTTTTACCCTGTTCGACACGCAATTCCTGACCAAGCATCTGGCCAGCCTCGGCGGCATCGAAGTGCCGCGCGCGGCCTATCGTGAAATGCTGGAAGAGGCGCTGTCAGAAAAGCCCGGTGCAATCCATGCCCGGCCGCTGCCCGACGCTCACTCAGTGGTGCAGTGGGTCACCCAGACGTCAAAACGGGCATGATCGAGCGCGTTCAGCGCCGGGGATGAAGCGATCATCCAGCCCTGAAAGATCGGCACTTCATCGTTGTTTTCCCGGATCACCAGCCAGGCATAGGCATCGCCCGCCGGGTTATCGACCGGATAGCGGCATTCGCCCAGAGTGATCTGAAGCCAGCCAAGTCTGGTGGTCTCGCCGGTTTTCAGGGTGATGTCCTGCACGGAGCCCGCGAATTTATCGAGCCCTTTCAGCACCGCCCCGGTACCGGTGGACACGTCGTTCTCGATCACGGTGGTCACGTCCTGCCCGACCACCGAGCCGGGCTCGCCCTGCGGCTGTACAAAGCCGCCCTGCCCGTCTTCCGGCAGCGGTTGCAGGGTGATGAGGTCGTCGGGATTGATCGGATCCAGCGGCACGCCCTCACCGGTTCCGTCCTGCCCGGAAATCGCCGGATCCGCGACGATCTCGCCCGGGTTGACCGGATCGAGCGGCACCACGATCACACCCTGCGCCAAAGCGGGAGCCGCCGTGGCGATCAGGAAAAGCGAGAACAGAAATCTACGTGTCATCCGCCGCGCCCCCGGATTATTCCGGTTGCCAGGCCTCGTAGTCGTGGCGCTCTGCCGGCACCGCCTGACGCAGAGAGCCCGCCGGAGCATAGGCCGCGAGGGTGCCGGTCAGGCTGCCCTGATGCGGTTTTTCCCAGCCCTTATGCGTCAGCGGATTTTCAACGGGGTTGTTGTCGAAGGTACGGTGCAGCCAGCCATGCCAGTCGGCGCCGATCTTGGTGGCTTCCGGCGTGGTCGCGTAGATTACCCAGCGGCGGGTATCGGCACGGTTGCGGTAGAAGCGGTTGCCATCGGCATCTTCACCAACCTTCACGCCCTGAAACCGGGTCATGAGACGGGTGCCCAGCGTTTCGCCATGATACCACGTGATGAGCGACAGAATGAAGCGCATGAAAGCCTCCCGAATTGGTCCTCCCTCCTATGCCGCATCGCCGCGCCGAGGTCCAGAGCCAAGCGCGCCCGATGGGCGATCCGGCGCCGGGTTGCCCCAGTGCGTTGCCCCAAACCGGGCCGGAACGCCGCGATGGGCTTAATTTTATGTGAATTAGCGTTTTTTAAATCACCTGTGCCTAGGCTGAGCACAGAGAAACCGAGCAGCAATGGTATCGCCATGTCTTCCTATTCTTCTCCGCTCCTGGCGCTCGTCCTCGCAGGTTTTCTGGCCCTCGAGCTGATCTCTTTGACTGTCCCGCCCCGCACTGACCAAAACCGCATGATAAGTGCCAAGTTTCTCACCCCCCGCCATCAGAGCACGACAATGGACAAGCCGAACGCCTTTGAGCCGGTATTCAACCGCATCTACGCGGTTCTGGGCAGCGTCGCCGCTGTTGTTGACGTGGACGCGGAAGGGGCCACCGCGCAGGATCTGCCCGAAGCGGGTGATCAGACGGTCGCGCAATAAGCGGGCATTGCAGAAACGCCAACGGCGCACCGACCAGGCGCGCCGCGCGCTTGCCAAGGTCCGGCTCAGTATCCAGCCTTCAGCACCGAGCGTTGCCCCGACAGATGCGCCGCAGCAGCAGCTTTCTGATCCTTCTTCAGCCGCCCATTGGCGATGACGCGGATCAGCCCCGGCACCTGCCGCACCCGTCCGCCACTGGCCTGCGCCAATACGAAGCTCTTGGCGCTTTTTTCGAGGATCTCGATGTTCAGAAGCAGCCGCTCCATCCCCATCCCGAAACACAGCGCCAGATCGTCAAGGCAATAGGCATTGGCCCCCGTCGCCAGCGCCGCAATCGGGTGCGGATCGCTGCTGCTTTGCCGCACCAGCGCCGCCTCGCGGCCCAACATGCGAATCTGCTCGTCAAACACGCCCGGCATCGCCCGGCGCAGCGGCCGCAACGCATTGGTCCAGAGCAAAGCCCCGGCAAAAATCGCCCCCACATCGGGCCGGGCCACGTAGATGCGGTGGTGCAACTCGCTTGGGCTGGCGGTTAGGTCCCCCCAGAGAAACGACACATCGCCATCGGCGCCCAGTGTGGCGATGATATAGCGGCCCTGTTCGGGGATCCGCTGCGACAGCGCATCCCCGGCCCGCATCAGCCCCTTCTCGACCAGCCGCCCGATGGCCGCGATCCCGTCCCGCTCTGCAGCGTCCTGCATGTTCTCCGCCATGATCACACCAGCTTGAACACATCTTCGAAGCGGTTCAGCGCGTCGTCGATCACATCGTCAGTATCGGCCATGCTGGTATAGATGCGGCTTCCTGCCAGCGTCAGCAGCCCACGCGACAGATAGGCCGCGCCCATCTCTTCCATCACATGCTTGCGCGGATTGGCCTCGCGCATCAGCTTCAGCGGCGTGCGCATGCTCAGAAGCAGCACCGCCGAGGTCTGCAGATGCACGATCGAGCCCATGTTATAGACCACATAGGGCAGACCGAGCCGGTCGAGGATCTCGCGCAGCCCGGCGGTCAGCCGGTCGCCCGCCTGCCCCGCTTTCACCGGCGCATTGGTACGTGCCATCTCTTCAATCGCGTAATAGCCCGCGACGCAAGACATCGGGTTGGCCGAGAGCGTGCCGCCGACAAAGGCGCGTTTCACCCCGTGGTTCAGCCCCCCCGCCAGCGCCATCATGATCTCTTTCGGCCCGCCAATGCCGCCCGCCATCGGATAGCCGCCGGTCACCGCCTTGCCGAACACGGTGATATCGGGCTTCACGTTGAAATAGCCCTGCGCGCCGTCCATGCCGACCCGAAAGCCGGTGACCACCTCATCGAAGATCAGGAGCGTGCCGAACTCGTCGCAGAGCTTGCGCACTTCGCGGTTATACTCCGCAGTCACCGGCCTTGTGCCGCTTTCCGGCCCCAGAGGCTCGACGATCACCGCCGCCGTGCCACCCCGCGCCCGGTTCAGCATCAGCATCCGACGCAGCTTGCCCAGCTCGTTGGGGAACACCTCCTGCGTATGGCCGGTCGAGCCCTTCGGAATGCCATGCGCCTCGCGCCGCCGCGTGCCCGGCACCCGCATTCCGTAAACCATCTGATCCGACCAGCCGTGATAGCCGCCGCCGACCTTGATGATATTCTTCTTCTTGGTATAGGTGCGCGCCAGCCGGATCGCCCCCATCACCGCCTCGGTGCCCGAACCCAGCATCCGGAACATCTCGATATTGGGCATATGAAGGCGGATGATCTCGGCCAACTTGGCCTCATAGTCGTGCAAAAGCCCAGTCACCGGCCCGCAGTCTTCGATCAGCGCCTGCACCTTTTCGCGCACCGGCTGATAGTTCGAGCCCAGAATGGTCGGCCCGCCCGCCTGCAGAAAGTCGGTATAACGGTTGCCATCGACATCCCACATATAGGCGCCGTCCACCTTGGCCGCAGCAATCGGGAACGGATGGTTGAAAGCCAAGTTATGCTGCACCCCACCCGGGATCACCTCTTTCGCGCGCGCGGCCATCGCCTTTGAGCCTTGGCACTTCTGATCAAAATAACCATCGATCTCAGGCAGGTTTTCCTTGCGAATGCCGCGCGGCGGCAGCTTCAGCAGCGCATCGAGCCGCGCCATCACATCGGGATAATCCGGCCAGGCGCTGATTGCATATTCGGGTTTCTGGGGCTGAACAGAGATATTCATTGCAGGGCTCCTTTGGCCAAAGCGTCGTCAAGCGCGGCAGTAATCTGCGTGCTAAGCGCCGGGTCGAGCCCGGCTTGGTGTGCGATACGGGTGCGAAGGGCGTGGGCCGCCGCCGCCTCGGTGGCGCGGATCATCTGCACCGCCGCCGCCAGATCAGCGCCGACGCAGATCGCGCCGTGGCTGGCCATGATATAGGTGTAGATGTCGGGCCGAAGCGCCTTTTCCAGCGCCTTGACCAGCATCCCGGTGCCTGAAGGGCGATAAGCGACGAGCGCCGCGTGCGGCCCGAGCAGATCGGTATCGCTGCCCTCGGGCCAGTGCAGGCGCTCATGCAGCAGCGCCACCGCGCTGACAATCGGCTGATGGGTGTGAATGCTGCCATGGCGCTTCGGGTGGGTGGCCAGCATCCGGGCGTGCAGCCCCTTTTCCACCGTCGGCACCTTGTCGCCCTCGACCACCTCCAGCGTATCGAGGGTAAGCAGAAGGATGTCTTCTGCGCCGATCCCGGCATAGTCGGTGGCCGAAGGGGTCACGGCAAACAGGTTGTCTTCGACCCGCAGCGCCATGTTCCCGCCGGTCCCGGCGAAATAGCCAAGATCGGCCAGAAGGCGGCAGGTATCCGCAACCTGTTGGCGTTCAGGAAGGTATCTGGGCATAGGCTTTGCCTTTCTGTCCGTTCAAGCGTTTGTAGATCGGCGACAGGCGCCGATATAGATCGAGAAACAGGTCGAACCTGTCGTCGTAGATCTGGCGATGCGCCGGGTTGGGCTCGAACACCCGTTCGATCTGGGTATGGCTGGCCACCTCGTCGAGGCGGATCAGCCCCAGCCCCGCCGCGCCAATCGAGGCCGCCCCTCTGACATTTGCCTTGATCGGATCAACCGGGCGGCGGATCGGCACGCCCAGCACATCGGCAAAGATCTGGCACCAGGCATCCGACAGCGCCCCGCCGCCAATGATGGTCAGCGCCACAATCGGTCGGCCCATGAACTTCGTGGTGGGTTTCATCATCCAGCGGGTGTTCAGCGCCACGCCTTCGAACACCGCGCGCACCAGCGTTTCGCGGTTATGCCCCATCCCCAGATTGAACAATCCCGCTCGCAATGAAGGGTTATCGACCGGGCTGCGCTCGCCAAAGAGCCACGGCAGATAGATCACCCCATCGGCCCCGGCAGGATGGCGCGCGGCGATTTCATCCAGCACCCGGTAAGTATCGGCATCGGGTTCGGCGTCGATCAGCCCGTCATCGTGAAACACGATCCGGTCTTTCAGGAAGGTGATGTTATTGGCCCCGCAGGATTGCATCGCCATCATCAGATAGCGATCATCGCGGGCGCAGGGCACCGAAGTGATCTGATCGCGCGGGCTGGTTTTTTTGAACGGCACATGGGCCGCGATCCAGGATGAGGTGCCCACGTAGAGATGCGCGTCGTAATCGGCGATGGTGCCCGCCCCGATCGCCGCCGCACTATTGTCGATTGCGCCCGCCACCACCGGCACGCCCGCCCTCAGCCCCAGCGCCTCGGCCACATCAGGCAGGATCGGGCCGATCACATCGGTCGGGCGCACCAGTTCGGGAAACTTCTCCCGCGCGATCCCGCTCATCGCGATCAGCCGGTCGTCATAACGGATCGCCCCCAGATCGCGGTTATCCGTGACCCATGAGGTCAGGATCGAATCCGGCGTGGCCACAAACCGCCCGGTCAGCCGCATATTGAGATAATCGAGCACGTTCAGGAACTTGTAGGTCTTGGCGTAAACCTCTGGCATCGCGTCGCGGATGAACAGCATATGCCCGGCCGGGTCTTTGCCCGACAGCGCCGGAGCCCCCCCGGTGAGGCGCAGCCAGTGCATCAGCTTCAGCGCATCATAGCCCGCCAGCTTGAACGGGCTTTTCATCAGCCCCTGCACATGCGCCGCCCCGCGCATATCGAGCCAGGTGATCGCATTGTGCAGCACCCGCCCGGACCGATCGACCGCCACCGTGCCCTCGCCCTGCGTCGAGCAACAGAGACCGGCCACCTGCTCCGCCGCCCCGTGAACCTGAGCCAGCGCCACCCGCGACGCCTCGATCAGCGCGCGCCACCATGCGGCGGGCTCCTGTTCGGCGCCGATCTCATCGACCACCGTCAACGGCACCGGGCTGTAGCCCCAGCCATCAACCCGGCCCGTCGGCGTGACCAGCCCGACCTTGCAGCCCGACGTGCCCAGATCAATCGACAAGATATAGGTTTCGCGCTGCTGCATGATGCATCTGACCCAGCGCTATGGCGCGGGCCGGTCTCCCCCTGTTGCGTTGAACAAGGCTAGCGGAGCCTGGCTGCGGCAGATAAGGGGGGGAGCTGTCCGAAAAAGGGTCTATTTCGGCCAATTGCCGGACATCTCGGCCCTTGCCACGCCGGGCGTGGTGCCGGTCCAGCGCCGGAACGCGCGGCGGAAATTGTGCACATCGGTATAGCCGACCGCATGGGCAATCTGCTCGATCGACATCTGCGGATTGGCCAGCAGTTCCAGCGCCCGATTGGCGCGCTGTTTGTTCAGAAGGGTCTGAAATGCCGCCCCGCTTTCGGCCAGACGGCGGCGCAGGGTGCGTTCGCTCATCCCCAGCGCCCGCGCCACGCTGGCGATGGAATTGGCCTCGGCCAGCCGCTGCCGCAGCATCCGCTCGATGGTCTCGATAATCTCCGACGCCTCGACTTCGCGCTGTCGGCTATAGGCCAGAAAGTCGAGGATCTGGGCATGGCAATAGGGATCGGCACTGTCCAGCGGCTGCCGATCCAGCGCCGGGTCGATCACGAAGGTGTTTTCGATCTGGCCAAAGCGGATTTCACAGCCAAAGAGCTTGCGATAGACCTCGGCATTGGGCGGCGCGGGAAAGGTAAAGCCCACCCGCAGCGGACGAAACTCCGAGCCAACCAGTTCGGTGCCGATCTGCATGAAGTTGGCAAAGGCTTCCTCGACCAGAAACACATAGATCTCCGGATCGGGAAAGCGGCTGGCGGCGGTGATCACCACTTCGCCGGGGCCTGCGCGCATGTCAAATTCCAACATGCTGCCGGTTTCCTTTTGCAGCGCCAGCCCCACCCGCACCGCCTCGCCCACCGTGGCGGCCGTCAGCATCGCATAGCCCGGCATGCCGACTGCGCCGATCTTTTCGCGCCAGCCGGTTTCCAGCCCCAGCGCGATATCAGGGTCGCGCTCTCTGGCCAGACGCAGGGCGCGCAGGATGATCTCGCGCCCCTGCCGGAACGAAACCCGGCAGGTCGGATCGGCAAGATCCGCCAGCGCAATCCCCAGCCCCACCGTCAGCCGCGAGGTGTTCAGCCCCAGATCGGCCAGCGCTCGCGACAGGCTGCGGATCAGAAACGCCGGAATATTGGCGGTGACGTAGCGCTGGTCTGTTGGCTTCATATGACCCCTCCCCGCCGTACAGGCGCCGGTCATCTGCCGACCGCGTGGCAATATAACCGCTGAATCGCCCCGCATTTCCACTGTTTTCTGGGGCTATTCCCACCCTCCCTTGGGCAACGCCCGCCCTTCCCTAAGCACAACCATGGGTGGAATTGACCCATCTTGGCCGGATCGGACACCATTGAGGCCCCAAACTGCTCTTGCTCGACCGCCGCTCTGCGCTAGGCTTTCCCGAAGCCATGATGCCCCGCGTGCAAACCTTGCCCGCCCGGTCCCGGCACGGCCTCGCGAACCGCTCTCGAAAGGAGACTTCGGTGCTTTTGTGGATTTTGGGACTCAGCGCCGCCTATGCGGTTGCCCTCAACGGCACCATGGTGATGCCGGCCATCGTGCTCGAGATCAGCAAGTTGCAGGGCTATGATGAAGGCTCCGCCACCATCGTGGCCAGCCTCGAACTGGCGGGCATCGCGGTCTATGGGCTGTTCCTGTCGAAATACACCATCCGCGCGCGCAATCTGGTGGCGGCGATCGGGCTTGGCATGGTGATCGGCGGCGAAGCGGCGAGCTTCTGGCTCCACGATCCCGTTGCGCTCTCCACGGCCCGTTTCATCACCGGCCTCGGCGAAGGCGCGATTTTCAGCATCGTCACCATGAGCCTGGCCTCGCTCGCCAATGCCGAACGGCTCTGGGGCTATCTCAGCCTGATCGGCGGCACGGCCATGGGCCTGCTGCTCTTCGTCGTCTCGCTGATGCCCCTGCAAGACAACAGCGCCCCGGTCTTTCTAATGATCGCGGGCTTCGGGGTGCTGATGCTGCCCTTCTTCACCCTGTTGAACAAACGCCGCAAAGAGCTGCCCATGGCCCCGCATCATGCCCTGCTCAGCCCCGGCAAGATGATGCTGGCCCTCACCGCGGTTCTGCTGGTCTATGCGGTGCAGGCCGGGCAATGGGCGATCTGCGGCTATGTCGGCGAGCGGGTGGGGCTGACGACCGGCGAGATCGGCTTCTACCTCGCGCTGTCGTCGCTTCTGGGATTTGTCGGGGCCATCGTGCCCTCGCTCACCACCGACAAATCAAAGCGCCTGCCTTACGTGCTCATCGGCTACATGATCATGGCGCTGTCGATCTATTTCCTCTTTCACGTCTTCACCACGCCGGTTTTCGTCGGCGCGCAGCTTTTCGTGAATATCGGCTTTTATATCGTCACGCCCTTCCTGACCGGCATCCTGACCGAGAACGACCCCGACGGATCCCTGATGGCGAAAACGCTGGTGATTGCAGTGATCGGCGGGGCGGTGGGCACCGGCGTTGCCGGGCCGATATTTGCCTCAGCCGGGGCCTCGGTCTTTGCCTGGTCGGCGCTTCTGCCGCTAGGGCTGGCAGCGGCAGCGGGGATTGCCGTCTTCGGCCATCTGCACCGCGCCCTGCCGGATACGCTGGCTGGCCCTGAGGCCAGCCTGCCAGAGCCGGATTGAGCTGCCTTAGTCCGACTTTCCTCAGCCAAGCTTTTGCGACGGTGTTCGATGCGTTGCATTCGGCAGACAACGGCAAATTTGCGCGCATTTCCCTCCGCTGGCGGTTCGGCCTTACACCCTCTCCAGCACCTGATAGACTGGTCGGGCGGGGTTGGATTCGCGCACGAAACGCCAGTGGGCGGCGCGGCTGCTAAGGACAGGATCAGGTGAAACGGAACACGGGGTTGATCGGCCTCCTGATGGCCATGGCGCTTTCACCTGTGGCGGCTTTGGCGTTTGACCAGCTGTCCATCGACGTGACCGGCCCGGATCAGGGCCTGCAAGCCACGTTGGAAGACGCCTCGCTTCTGCGCACAGCCAAGGATCAGGGCAGCGACGATCCGCGCGACGTGGTTGCAGCAGCACAGGCCGATTATGCCCGGCTGCTGAACGCGCTCTATGCCCAGGGCTATTACGGCGGCGTCATTCATGTTCGCATCGATGGGCGCGAGGCCGCAGGCCTGTCGCCCTTCGCCGCCCCCGCCCATATCGGCCAGATCGCCATTTCGGTCGATCCCGGCCCGCGTTTCAGCTTTGCCAGTGCCGAGCTCGCCCCGCTGCCGCCCGGCGCCACCCCGGTGCCCGCGTTTCAATCTGGCCTGCCTGCCCAGAGCACCGTTCTCCGCAACGCGGTGGAAACCGGCATCAGCGATTGGCGCGAGGCGGGCCATGCCAAGGCCAGCGTCGCAGATCAATCCATCGTCGCCGATCATCGCAACGCCACCCTTGATGCGCGGATCGCGCTTGCCCCCGGCCCGCTGGTGCATTTCGGCCAGATGACGGTGATGACCCCCTCTGCCGTGCGCGCCGAGCGCATCGCCATCATCGCGGGCTTCCCCGAAGGCCAACAGTTCTCGCCGCAAACGCTTGATAAGGTCGCGGCCCGGCTCCGCCGCACCGGCGCCTTTGCCTCGGTCAACCTCACCGAGGCCGAAAAGCTTGGCCCCAATGATACGCTCGATGTTGGCCTTGATCTGGCCGACGCCCCGCCGCACCGCTTCGGCTTCGGGGCCGAGCTTTCCTCGCTCGACGGGCTGACGCTTTCCGGCTTCTGGCTGCATCGCAACCTTCTGGGCGGGGCCGAACGGCTGCGGCTCGATGGCGAGATTTCCGGGATCACCGGCACATGGACAGGGATGGATTACGCGCTCACGGCCCGGCTCGACGTCCCGGCGGCCTTGGGCACCGATAACGATGCCTTTGTCACCGCCTCGGCCCAGCGCCGCGACGACCCGGCCTTCACCATGCTTCAGGGTGGTGGCAGCGCCGGGCTGCACCGGCGGTTTTCCGACACACTCGAAGGCGAAATCAGCCTCGCCTATCGCTATTCCTTCACCAATGACGACCTTGGATCGCGGCGGTTTTCTCTGCTGTCCCTGCCCACGACCGTCACATGGGACGAGCGCAACGCCCCGCTCGATGCCACATCGGGCTTTTACCTCAGCACCAATATCGAGCCGTTCCACGATTTCGAAAGCGGCGCCACCGGCGCGCGGCTCTGGCTCGACGGGCGCGGCTATCTGGGCTTTGCCGATAATCGCGTGGTTCTGGCCGGGCGCGGATTGCTGGGCAGCGTTGTTGGTGCAGGCGCAGCATCGGTGCCGCCCGATTACCTGTTCTTCTCCGGCGGCGACACGGTGCGCGGCTTTCCATATCAGTCGCTCGGCGTCGATCTGGGCGGCGGCACGGTGATCGGCGGGCGCGCCTTCCTTGGCGCCTCGGGCGAGATCCGGGCCAAGGTCACCGACACCATTGGCGTGGTCGGCTTTGCCGATATCGGCCATATCGGCGCCAACAGTTTCTTCGATGCGGCGGGGGGCTGGCAGATCGGCGCAGGGCTAGGCCTGCGCTACGATACCGGGCTTGGTCCGATCCGCCTTGACGCCGCGATGCCCATTTCCGGCCCCGGCGGCAAAGGCGTGCAGCTATATGTCGGGATAGGGCAAGCATTTTGAACCGTTTCGCCGCCCTTCTGCTCGCCCTGATGGCATTTTTCGCCCTGCCGCTCCACGCGCAGGGTCAGGCCGCTGCCGACAAGTCCTTTCTGGAAAACTGGCTGGAAACCAACCTGTCCGCCGCCGGGCGCACTGTGACCGTCACCGGGTTTTCCGGTGCGCTCAGCTCGCAGGCGACGATGGAGGCGCTGACCATCGCCGACGATGACGGCGTGTGGTTCACCATGCGCGGCGTCACGCTGGACTGGACCCGCTCGGCGCTACTGACCGGGCGGCTGGAGGTCGACGCGCTGACCGCCGACGAGATCGAAATGTCGCGCCGTCCCGTGGCCAGCCCGATGACCGGCCCCACCACGCCACAGCCCACTGCCTCGGATTTTGCCCTACCCGAGCTGCCGATCTCGATCAATATCGGCCAGATCGAGGCCAAACACGTGATACTCGGCGCGCCGGTTCTGGGCGTCGCGGCCGAGCTGCGCCTTGCCGGGTCCGGCCATATCGCGGGCGGAGCGGGGGCCGCCGATCTGCAGCTGGAACGGATCGACGGTGCGAAGGGCCTCCTGCACCTCGCCGGATCCTATGCCAATGACAGCCGTGAGCTCATGCTTGATCTTAGCCTCGACGAAGGCGCCAACGGCATCGCCGCCGCCCTCACCGGCCTGCCGGGTGGCGCGCCGCTGGCGCTGACCATCTCCGGCAGCGGCCCCATCGAAGCCTTTACTGCCGACATTTCGCTCGCCACCGATGGCACAGATCGCCTGTCGGGCCAGGTGGCGCTCACCGCCGACGCCCCCGCCACCGATGCCGCCCTTGGGTTCAAGGCCGATCTGGCAGGCGATCCCGGCCCCCTGCTCGCCCCTGATTATCGCGCCTTTTTCGGCCCCGACACCCGGCTGATGCTGGAGGGGCAAAGGCAGCCTGACGGGCGGCTGGAGATTGCCGCGCTCCAGATCAACACCGACGCAATGCAGCTTTCCGGCTCTGCCGACATCAACCCGCTGGGCTGGATCGAACGCGCAGAGCTTACCGGCACCATCGCCGGGCCGGATGGCGCGCCAGTGCTTCTGCCCCTTGGCGGCGATCCGACGCGGATTGATCGCGCCGCGCTCAGCTTCGACTATGACAGCGCGCGCGGCGATGGCTGGACCGGGGCGCTCACCCTTCAGGGGCTGACACGCGACACGCTCTCGCTTGCCTCGGCGCGGATCACCGGCGCGGGCCCCCTTACCCCCGGCAGTGACACCCTTGTGCCGCAGATCACCGGCCAACTCGACATCGCCGCCACTGGCATCGCCCCGGCCGACCCGGCGCTCGCCAGCGCGATTGGCCCAGAGCTATCGGGGCATATCAACTTCACCCATGAAGATTCCGCCCCCCTTCAGCTCAGCGCCTTCACCTTGAAAGGCGCCGATTACGGCCTCTCCGGTGCGCTCACGCTTAAGATCGACTGGACCAAGCTCGACCTGATCGCCAATGGCACGGTTGCCTTGCAGGCCGATAATCTAACCCGCTTCGCTGCCCTGTCGGGGCAGGCGCTGGCGGGTGGGGCCGATCTGAAAATCGCGGGCAGTCTTGCCGTGCCCGGCGGTCCCTTCGATCTGACCGTCGCAGGCAGCGGCCGCGATCTGGCCATCGGCGCGCCGTGGTTCGATAGGCCCTTTGCCGGGGCCAGCACGCTTTCCATCGCGGCGATGCGCGACGAGACCGGCACCCGGATCGACCACTTCACCCTCGCCGCCCCCGGCGGATCAGCCTCCGCTTCAGGCAAGCTGACCCCCGAGGATAGCCATATCGAAGCCCGGCTTGACCTAGGCGATGCCAGCGAGATCGTCGACGGCCTCACCGGCGCGCTGTCGCTTTCCGGCACCGCCGATCAGACCGGCAGCGACTGGGCCGTCGCCCTTGATGCCATCGCCCCCGGTGAGACCAAGGCGCAGCTTTCCGGCGTGGTCACCCTCGGGCAAACAGAACAGGGGCAAACCGGGCTAGAAACGCTGCGCGGCGATCTCAGCGCCACGATTGGCAGCCTTGCCCCCTATTCCACCCTCGCCGGGCGGCAACTCGCAGGCGGTGCGACCCTTACCACCTCTGGCAGCTACAGCCCCGGCACAGGGGCCTTCCGCCTGACCGGGGTGGCGGAGGGCACCGACCTTGCCTTCGGGCTGGGCGATCTCGACCGGCTCACGACTGGGGCCAGCCGGGCCGAATTTGCACTGGAGCGGGGCGACGACCATCTGCTGCACATCACCAAGCTGAATCTGCAAACACCGGAACTCACGGCCACCGTCACCGGCAGCGGCAGTGACACCGGGCAGAATCTAAAGGCCGAGGCCCACCTGCGCGATCTGGGCCTGATCGTGCCGGGCCTTTCGGGTGCTTTCACCGCCAAGGGCACGGCAAGCCTTGCCGAGTCCGGCTGGCAGGTCGATGCATCAGGCACCGGCCCCGGTGGGACTACCCTCAACACCTCCGGCCAGATCGCCGCCGATGGCAGCACCGCCAATCTCGCCATCACCGGGCGCGCGCCGCTGGCACTGGCCAACAGCTTCATCGCCCCGCGCCGGGCCGATGGCATGGCGGCATTTGATCTGGCGCTGAACGGCCCCTTCGCGCTTGCCTCGCTCTCTGGCAGCCTGCACAGCGAGGGCGCGCGGCTGTCTTTGCCCACGCTGCAGATGGCGCTCGATCCGGTCACCGCCAGCGCCCGCATTTCCGGCCTTCAGGCCCAGCTTAACCTGACCGCGTCGGCCAATACCGGCGGGCAGATCACCCTGTCCGGGCCGGTGACACTGAGCCCCCCCTATACGGCGGATCTCACCATCGAAGCCAAAGCGCTCGGCCTCTCGGACCCCGCGCTATACGACACCACGGCCAGTGGCACCCTGGCGGTGCGCGGGCCGCTGACCGGCGGGGCGACCATATCGGGCGCCATCGCCCTTGGTGTCACCGAATTGCGGGTGCCCGAAACCGGCCTTGGCATGGACGGCACGATTGCGGGCCTTCAACATATCGCCGCCCCCGCCGATGTGCGGGCCACGCAGGCGCGCGCGGGGATGACCGTCGCCGCGTCCGGCAGCAGCGACGGCCCCCCCTTCGGGCTCGACATCGCGCTTTCCGCCCCTTCCCGAATTTTCCTGCGCGGGCGCGGGCTCGATGCCGAACTCGGCGGCAGCCTGCGGCTGGGCGGCACCACGCAGAACATCCTGGCCGAGGGCGGCTTTCAGCTGATCCGGGGGCGGCTCGACCTTCTGGGTAACCGGCTGGTGCTGACCGAAGGCACAGCCAGCCTGCAAGGCAGCCTTGATCCCTACCTGCATCTCGTCGCTGAAACTCAGGCGGAGGATGTGACCGTGCGCATCACCATCGACGGCCTCGCCTCCGATCCGAAGGTCACCTTCAGCTCATCGCCCGACCTGCCTGAAGACGAAATTCTGGCGCGGCTGCTCTTCGGGCGCGGGCTTGACCAAATCTCTCCACTTCAGGCGCTGAAACTCGCCTCGGCCATCGCCACGCTCTCGGGTCAGGGCGGCAATGACACGATTGGCCGCCTGCGCTCCAGCTTCGGCCTTGACGATCTCGACGTGACAACCGGCGCCGACGGTACGCTGCAACTGCGCGCCGGCACCTATATTTCCGACAATATCTATACCGATGTCACCGTCGGGCAGGACGGCAAATCCGAGATCAACCTCAACCTGTCGATCACCCCCGACCTTACGGCACGGGGCAGCGCCGCGTCTGACGGCAGCACCGGCATCGGTCTGTTTTTCGAAAAAGATTACTAGCCCGTTTTGGACGCGCCCCGGTGGCACCAGTGGCACAGGCGGCACAGGCGGCAATATCTACTGGTGCCCGCGGCGAGACTCGAACTCGCACGGCATAAAGCCAAGGGATTTTAAGTCCCCAGTGTCTACCATTCCACCACGCGGGCCAGTGGCGGCGACCCTAGCCGAAGCAACGGACGGGGAAAAGATTGCAGATGCCCCTAAACGCAAATTCCGAAACATGGAATTGCCCCCCAGAAGCCATTACAGCGCAGTCAAACCAGTGCTTGCCCCACCCCCATCAGGGAAGGGATCTTCTGATAGATCAACAGAAAGCCCCTCAGGGATTTTGCGAGGCGACATAGGTGCTGATCTTGGTCGCGAGTCCGGGAACTGAGCCGGTCACAATAACCCCGGCCCCAAGCCCAAACAAAGTAATCGCGGCAGTCAACATGACCCAATCAACGGTAACCGCGCCAGATTCGTCATTGCAAAAGCGCGAGGCGAGCCAAAGTTTCAAATTGCGCATCATGGTAACCCTACTGAGTGTTCTCCGACTCAACTGTCAGTCGAACGTGGCAGGATTCTGGCCATTCGTAGAGAAAATCGTGGACTTTAACGCCAAGGCTCGTCTCAGACGCCGCGGATCACTTTGGCAAATTTGTCAAAGATCGCCTCGTTGGCCGCCACCACGTCGCCGGTCGACAGAACATCGGTATCTTCGACAATGGCTTCGACCAGACCGCCGGCCTCGCGCAGAATAACCAGCCCTGCCGCAACATCCCAAGCATGGATCCCGCGCTCCCAATAGCCGTCGTACCGCCCGGCTGCCACATAGGCCAGATCCAGCGCCGCGGCGCCCCAGCGCCGCACACCGGCGCAAACCGGCATCAGGCGGGCCAGATCCTGCAGGGTTTCCGGCAGATCGGGACGGGTACCGAAGGGAAGGCCAGTGGCAAAAATCCCTTCGATCATCCGGCTCCGGGCCGAAACCCGCAGACGGCTGTCGTTGAGCCAGGCGCCGCCGCCCTTTTCGGCCACGAACATTTCGTCTTTCGCCGCGTCGAAAATCACCCCGGCGATAATCTCGCCCTTGTGCTCAAGAGCGATCGACACCGCCCAATGCGGCAGGCCGTGCAGAAAGTTGGTGGTGCCGTCGAGCGGATCGACGATCCAGCGCCGCGTCGGGTCTTTGCCCTCTTCGGGGGCACTCTCTTCGCCAAGCCAGCCGTAATTCGGCCGCGCTTCCATCAGCTCGTCTTTGATGATCTTTTCAGCCGCAATATCGGCGCGCGACACGAAATCGCCCGCGCCTTTCATCGAGACCTGCAGGTTCTCGACTTCACGAAAGTCTTTCACGAGGCTACGGCCCGCTTTACGCGCGGCCTTGATCATGATGTTGAGGTTGGCGCTGCCTTGCATCTTACGGCTCCTGTGTAACGCCCGCGCTATACGCGTGACACGCCCCTTTGCCAAGGGCCGAAGCAATTATGCTTACCCGGCAAGGTCTCCACCGCAACTGGCCGCAATGGCACTGGACAGCACATTCGCGAAACGGCGCACCCGGGTCATCCGGGCCAGATCGGCATTGATCACCAGCCAGATCGCGCGGCCGGTCTCCTGTCGGGTGCCCGGCAGCTGCTGCAAATCCGGATAGCGGCTCTCGCCCCATACCGGCAGTACCGAAAGCCCGGCCCCTGCCCGCACGAGTGCAAGATGAGTGTCGAGGTCAGTGGTTTTAAAGCGTATCTGGGCATCGGGGAAAGGCGAGGCCGCGATCCTGCCCGTCACACCGGCATCATCATATCCGATCCATGCCAGCCCTTTTCCCCGTGGTCCGGCATGGGGCAGGTGCTCGGCCAGATAGGATCGGCTGGCATAGGTTGCCACGCTGAAGGCGCAAAGCCGGTCAGACCGCACACTGGCCGGAGGATGCTCGGCAATGCGCAACGCCAGATCGGCTTCATGTCCTGCCACGTCGTCAAAAGCATCGCCCACCTTCAGATCAATATCAATCTCGGGATAGCGCTGCGAAAATTGGGTCAGGACCGGAGGCAGTAGCGAGCGGGCGATCAGGGTCTCGCAGGACAGGCGCACCGTACCGCTTGCCTCACGATCCAACCCCAACACTCGGTTCTCCGCGGCCCTTACATGGCGTTCAGCTTCCAGAGCCTCGCTCAGAAACCGCCGCCCGGCCTCGGTCAGCTCCACCCCATGCCGGGCCCGATGCAACAGCCGCGTCCCCAGCACCATCTCCAGCTCATCAATCTGACGCCTTGTGGTCGCATGTGTCGCCCCAAGCTCGGCGGCACCCGCCCGAAACGACCCGCTGCGGGCAACGGCAAGGAAATAGGGCAGTTGTTTCCAGCTGCGCATGGTCACCTCATGGAACAAATATGATCCACTATGAGATCATATCGCGTGTATGAACAGCTATTTTCGATCCATATAACGACCATATCACGACCTAGCCCGATGGAGACCGATCATGCCCACCAATGCAAAACTCTCGCTTCTCTGGATCTTCCTGTTTCTCAACTACATCTTCTGCGATGTCTTTTCGCTGATGTATCCGCCGATGATCCAGGAGCTTGCCGTCGGGAACACCGTCGACGGAATAGAGATGTCGCAAACCTTTCTCTTGATATTTGCGGTGATCATGGAGCTTGGCATGGTCATGACCGTGCTCTCACGGCTGCTGCCCTATACCCCCAACCGCATCGCCAATATCGTGATCGGATTGGTCTTGCTGGTGGTGCAGGTCGGGTCGCTTTTTGCGGGCGAAAACACCCTGCATTACTGGTTCTTTTCCGCCGTCGAAATCGCGACCCTGATCTGGATCGTCCTGACCAGCCTGCGCTGGGTGCCGACTATGGCAAAGTAAGAATGCAAAACCCGCCCGGGCAACGGCTCGGGCGGGCATTCTGCAAAACTGTTATTCGACCAATCCCGCCAGGCCAGTATGGCGCGGTCTCCCCGCCCACACAGCCCCCTGGCCCGACTTCGGCCCGGCCTCGGCCGGGCTCTACGCCTCGGCGGCCAGAAGTTCTTCCATGAAGACGCTGAACAATTGCGCCCGTCCATCAACCCCGGCCTTGGAATAGATCGAAGTGCATTGCGCCCGGACCGTGCCCGCCGCCGTGCCCCGCATTTCGGCGATGGTTTCGTTGTCGATGCCTTTCAGCACCATCAGCGCCACGTCACGCTCGGACGGAGTCAGCCCCCATTCGACGAAAAACCCATCGATCACCTCGGCCATTTCGCCCCGAGCCGCCTGCATCGAGCGGTTCAGCAGCGCCATGCGCATCAGCAAACGCCGCATCTCAACCACCAGCAACGCGATCCCCGACAGCAGCGCGAGGGTTGCAAAGGCCTCCAGCCACAGATGCCAGGTGTCGGTAAAGGTCCCCTTGATCAGCTCTTCGGCGACATCGCTCATGAAGAACAGACCGGCCAGCCCCTGCAACAGGATCACAAATCCGATGGCATAGATCATCCCCTGCTCGCTTTTCAGCCAGGCAACAAGGCGTTTCATTCGGATGGTTCCTCCCCAACAATTCCTGCTCTCCGGGTGGGTCTGGCGCGTGCCCGGACCGGGAAGCCTCCGCAGTCAACCCAACCGTGACAGGCACCACATCACGCGGCCTGTCTAAGCTATAGTGGAATAGAAGCACGCACACATCAGAAAACATGTGGCTTTCGTTCAGCTTACCGTAAGCCAGGGCTTGGGGAAAACCGCTATGGGACGCAAAAACAGGCACTGCCCAGCCTTCCCAATAGGCGGACGGGCATGTGGGCTATGCTCTGCGTGGATCAAGCACCGGCCAACAGATATGAGCCCTAGACGCGCGCAGGCCCCTCAGCCAATCTGCGCGATCAACGCGTCGGCCTCCGCGCGAAAAGCATAGCCGAAATCGTTCTCTCGCGTCACCGCAAAGCCAAGCCGCCGATGCAGGGCGACGGATTTGCGGTTGCTCTTATAGACATTGCTTTCCACAAGGTTCACATCCGGGCGAGCAAGAAACCGACCCACCGCCGCGCGCAGGCTGCGGATCGTGCCCGGTCCGGCCAGATCGGTGCTAAGCGCGATGCCGGAGGCAAACCACAGCCCCTGCCCGCGCGGCACAAACACTGCGTATGCCGCCAGCGCATCCTCGCGCCAGACCGTCACCGCCTCGCCGGTTTCAAGGCTTTTCCCCACGGCGGCGCGCTGCGCCTCGGCATCCAGCGGCGCCGGATCGCCCGCGCGCCAGTCATACATGGTTTTGAGATCCAGCGCAGTGATCGCCTCGGCCAGATTGGACTGCATCACGGCTTTTCACGCTGCAATTTCACCGCCTCACTGCGCGCCAGTCGCACCATATGGGCAATATAGGGCTTGCCCGCATCCTCTTCGCGCAGCCCGGCATACATGCGTTTGGAAATCCCGCCCTCGGTGATCGGCTTCACCACATAGTCCGAGCGGCGCCGGTAATCGTGCAGCACCCAGTCGGGCAGCACCGTCACTCCGCGCCCGGCCCCTACCAGCATCAGGATCACCTCGGTCAGCTCCACCGCCCGCATTCCGCGCGGTTCCACCCGGGCCGGTGTCAGAAGCTGCGAGAAGATATCAAGCTTGGCGCGGTCCACCGGGTAATGCAGCAGGATCTCGCTTTCGAAATCCTCCGCCTCGATCCAGTCGCGCCCGGCCAAAGGGTGGTTCTTGGCGCAGACGAATTTCGGCTCGTAATCAAACAGCGGCTGAAAAATCACCCCCGGCAGCTCGACCGGATCGGACGAGATGACAAAATCCACCTCTTCACGCCTGAGCGCCTCGATCGCGTCAAAGGCCAGCCGCATCCGGATATCCACATCCACCTCGGGCCAGGCGCCGCGAAACTGCTCCAGCACCGGAAACAGCCAGTCAAAACAGGCATGGCATTCGATGGCGATATGCATCCGGCCAGAGCGCCCCGCTTGCAGCGCGCGAAATTCTTCTTCCACCCGTGCCACTTCCGGCAGCACGATCTCGGCCAACCGCAGCAGCCTCTGCCCCGCCGGGCTCAGCTTCATCGGCTTCGAACGGCGGTGAAACAGCTCCATCCCCACCTGTTCCTCCAGCGCCTTCACCTGATGCGACAGCGCCGATTGGGTGATGTGCAGCATGTCAGCGGCGCGGGCCAGCCCACCCGCTTCGTGAATGGCGCGGATGGTGCGCAGGTGCCGGAATTCCAGATACATGAGTCATTCTCATAAAGGTTGTGAGATTTATGAATTTGTCTCACGTGTTTTCCCGTTTTACAAGAGGACAACACAAATTGGATGAGTCCCATGACAACGCCCCGTATCTCTTTTGAATTTTTCCCGCCGAAAAACATCGAAGGCGCCTTTCGCCTGTCAGACACGGTGCGCGACCTCGCGCCGCTGAACCCGAGTTTTGTCTCGGTGACCTACGGCGCCGGTGGCACCACCCGCGCGCTCACCCATGATGCGGTGGAGACGATCCACAACCATTACGGCCTCAACGTCGCCGCGCATCTGACCTGCGTGAATGCCAGCCGTGCCGAAACGCTGGAAATCGCCGAAAGCTATGCTCAAGCCGGTGTGACGGAAATCGTGGCGCTGCGGGGCGATCCGCCGAAAGGCTCGGGCAAATTCGTGCCCCATCCCGATGGCTTTGCCAATTCGGTTGAGCTGATCGAGGCGCTGGCCGCGACCGGCAAGTTCAACATCCGCGTCGGCGCCTATCCCGACCCGCATCCCGAAGCCGGGTCCGACACTGCCGATGTCGACTGGCTGAAGCGCAAGATCGACGCGGGCGCCAGCTCGGCGATCACCCAGTTCTTCTTTGAGCCGGAAACCTTCTTCCGCTTCCGCGACAAATGCGTGAAGGCCGGGATCAATGCCCCGATCATTCCCGGCATCCTGCCGATTGAAAACTGGGCCGGGGTGAAGAAATTCGCCACCAGCTGCGGCACCAAAGTGCCCGCCTGGCTGGACGAGGCCTTTGAAAAAGCCCTGCGCGACGGGCGCGAAGAGCTGCTTTCGGTCGCCCTGGCCACCGAGCTCTGTTCAGACCTCATCGAGGGCGGCGTGGAAGACCTGCATTTCTACACGCTGAACAAGCCCTACCTGACCCATGACATCGTTCATGCGCTCGGCGTGGCGCCGAAACTGGAACTGAGCAAAGTGGCCTGACCCAGGCCACTGCGCCCGCCCCGTCCGGGGCGGCGGATCGCTTGCGATATTATTCCGCCGCCGCTTGCGCCATCGCCCGGTGGATGGTCACGATCTCATGCGCGCCGTAGCCGTTGAACCGGGTCAGCGTCGCATTGCTATAGGCCCCCATCCCGGCGAAGATCAGATAATCCCCCTCGGCCACGTCATCGGGGATCGGCAGGGGATCGGGCAGCCGGTCGAGCGAATCGCAGGTCGGCCCGAAAATCTCGCGCAGCGTCACCGGCCCCCGACGCGGATCGCCCTCGGGCGAGACCAGATACATTCGCCCCACCGCACCCATCAGCGGCGCTTCGGCAAGACCGCCATAGATCCCGTCGTTCAAAAACAGCGCCCCGCAGGCGCGCAGGGCTTTCACCTCGGAGGCAAGGGTGAAGGCTTCAGCCACCATCGCCCGGCCCGGCTCGCAGACCAAAGCCGGAGCATCGGCACCGAAAGCCGCATTGGTGGCGCGCCGGATCGTGGCAAAAATCGCTTCCAGATCAGCCCCTTCGCCATCACGGTCTGAAGGGAAACCACCGCCTACATTCAGCCGCGCCAGACGCACACCGGCGGCATCCGCCACCTCGGCGGCAACTTCGATATAGTGCTCCCACGCGCCCGGGTCAGTGCATTGCGTGCCCGGGTGAAAGCACATGGCGGGGGTGAACCCGGCAGCGGCCACACTGCGCAAGAGCGCAATCGCCCCATCGCGGTCTTCGCCGAATTTCGCGCCGAAATGATAGGCCGCGCCCTCGACCGGCAGTGCCAGCCGCACCGCAACTTCGGTGCCCATCGGCACCTGCTCCATCAGCTTGGCCAGCTCGCCCATCCCGTCGACCGAATAGGAGGCGACATTGGCCGCCACCGCCGCCGCGATCTCGGCCCGCGAACGCACCGGGTTGTTGTAATGCAGCGCCGCATTGGGGGCGATTTCGCGCATCAGGGCGATCTCGGCAGGTGAGGCCACGTCGAACGCGTTGACCCCGGCGGTCACCAGATTTTCCAGCACCGCCCGCTCGGGATTGGCCTTCACCGCGTAGGTGACCAGCCCGTCAAAGCCGCTCTGAAAGCGTTGCGCGGTCGCCGCAAGGGCTTCTGGGACAAAGAAAAACACCGGCACCTCGGGGCGCATCATGCGCAGGTAGTCTTCCGGCTCTGTCCAGACCTGTGGAAATCGGCTCATCACGTCACCCATTCGCGTTGTTTCGATCAGGATTGCGCTCAAGCCCGACGATTCATAGCGACAGATTGGCGATTTTGCGCTATCTTCACGACTAATCAACGGAGTTTTCGACGAATGGACGAAACGGACGAGGCCCTTCTGCGCCTGTTGGCCGAAAATGCCCGGGCGCCTGTGGCGGTGCTGGCGCGCAAGCTCGGGCTGGCGCGCTCCACCGTTCAGGCCCGGATTGATCGGCTGGAGGCACGGGGCGAGATTGCGGGTTATGCGCTGCGGCGCGGCACCGCCGCATCGGCCCCGCTGATCCGCGCCACGGTGCTTCTGTCGCTGCAACCCCGCGCGCTGGCTTCGGTGTTGGGGCGACTGAAAAGCCTGCCGCAGGTCGAGGCCGCCCATACCGCCTCTGGTCGCTTCGATCTGGTGCTCAGCCTCGCCGCCCAGACCACCGCCGAGCTTGATGTGGTGCTCGACCGGATCGGCGAACTAGATGGCGTGCTGAGTTCGGAAAGCCTGATCCACCTGACCACACGGATCGACCGGCGCACCTAGCGCCCCCAAGCGCCCTCGCAGTGCTTTCACTTTTTCAATTTTTCAGGGCGAATACCTTGGGAAAAGGCAATAATAATTGCACTTATCCTACTTCCCGCCCAGATAGCCCATTTTCCGGAACAGCCCGACCAACCCCAGCGCCATCGCCACCAACAGCGCGGCAACCGACCAGAATCCCAGCGGGCTGGTGGCGCCCGGAATGCCGCCGACATTGATACCGAGCAGCCCGGTGATGAAGGTGATCGGCAGGAAGATCGCCGAAACCACCGACAGAAGCAACATCTGCCGGTTCATTGCCTCCGAGCGGATATCCATCACCATATCATGCACCACCTGAGCGCGGTCGCGGATCGCATCCAGCTCTTCGGCCAGCCGTGTGATCCGTTCGGTCGCCTCGCGGATCCGGGCGCGGCTGTGCAGGCCGAGCCAACCCAGATCTTCAATCTCCAGCGATGATAGCGCATCGCGCTGCGGAAACATGTAGCGCCGCATCATGATTGCCATGCGCCTTATATCGGCCAGCTCGCCGCGCAGCCCGCCTCCGGCGCCGGTGTCTTGCACATCTTCTTCCAGATCGTCGATGCGCTCGTTCAGAGCGGCCACCACCGGTTCGGCCCGGTCAGCGATGCGCAGCGCCAGCCGCGCCACCAGATCGCCCGGTCCTCCCGGCCCCGGACCGCGCCCCAGCCCGCCGATCACGTCATCCACCGCGATCAGCTCGCGCCGCTCCACCGTCACCACCAGACTGGCCGAAAGCAGCAACCGCAACGACACCATGTCTTCAGGCTCGGCCCCGGGATTGAGGTTCACCCCCCGCAGGTTCAGCAGCACCGTTTCGCCATAGAGCGTGGCGCGGGGTCGGGTTTCGCTCGCCGTCAGCGCCGCCAGCGTGATGGCATCAAACCCGGCCTCGGCAAGCCAGCGCTGCCCGTTTTCCCCCGACGCATTCACATGCACCCAAGTGAAGCCCCCCTCGGACGCGGGGGTGCTCGTGGCACTTACCGGCGCCTCGATCTGCCCGCCCTTGCCGTCCGGCCCGAATGCAAAAGCCAAAACTTCGTCCATGTTCACTCTCCGCCTGTGCACCAGATCTGCGGTCTCTTTCCGTAAAGCACTGCTGGCCCCCCCGCGTCAAACGCGCCGCATTTTCCCAAATCGCTTTTCCTCACCGCCCCCCTCGGGTAAACCCCGCTCAGAAACAGAAGCACCGAACGGGATCACCCGACATGGCCATGGAAAAAACCTTTGACGCCGCAGCCGCCGAGCCGCGCATTTCTGCCAAATGGGAAGCCGCGCATGCCTTCCGCGCTGGCGCTAACAAAAAACGCGATGACACCTTCACCGTGATGATCCCGCCGCCCAACGTGACCGGCGCGCTGCATGTGGGCCATGCCTTCAACAACACGTTGCAGGACATCCTCGTGCGCTGGCACCGGATGCGCGGCTTCGACACGCTCTGGCAGCCCGGGCAAGACCATGCCGGCATCGCCACCCAGCTTCAGGTTGAAAAACTTCTGGCCGCCGAGGGCAATCTGGGCCGCCGTGAAATGGGCCGCGAGAAGTTCCTCGAAAAGGTCTGGGAATGGAAAGGCCAGTATGGCTCGACCATTGTTGGGCAGTTGAAGCGCCTCGGAGCCTCCTGCGATTGGGACCGCAACGCCTTCACCATGGCAGGCGCCCCGGGCGATCCGCGCACCGGCCATGAAAACAGCCCCGATTTCCACGACGCGGTGATCAAGGTTTTTGTCGATATGTATCGCAAGGGTCTGATCTATCGCGGCAAACGGCTGGTGAACTGGGACCCGCATTTCGAAACCGCGATTTCCGATCTGGAAGTCGAGAACATCGAAGTCGCCGGCCATATGTGGCATTTCAAATACCCGCTCGCGGGTGGCGAAACCTACACCTATGTCGAGCGCGACGAGCACGGCGACATCATCTTCAAGGAAGAGCGCGACTATATTTCCATCGCCACCACCCGCCCCGAAACCATGCTGGGCGATGGCGCGGTGGCGGTGCACCCGTCTGACGAACGCTATGCGCCCATCGTCGGCAAGCTTTGCGAAATCCCGGTGGGGCCGAAAGAGCATCGTCGCCTGATCCCGATCATCACCGACGAATATCCCGACCCCGATTTCGGTTCGGGCGCGGTGAAGATCACCGGCGCGCATGATTTCAACGACTACGAGGTCGCCAAGCGTGGCGGCATCCCGATGTATCGCCTGATGGACATGCGCGGCCATATGCGCGCCGATGGCGACGACTATGCCACCTGCGCCACTCGCGCACAGGAAATCGCCAATGGTGCGGAGTTCACCGGCGAAGAAGTCGACACGCTGAACCTCATCCCCGATGAGCTGCGCGGGCTGGATCGTTTCGAAGCCCGCAAAAAGGTGGTCGCCCAGATCACCGAAGAGGGGCTTGCCGTTACCGTACTCGACGACGAGGGCAACCAATCGCCGCTAGTGGACAACAAGCCGATCATGCAGCCCTTCGGCGACCGCTCGAAAGTGGTCATCGAGCCGATGCTCACCGATCAGTGGTTTGTGGATGCCGAAAAGGTCGTGGGGCCTGCGCTGGAGGCCGTGCGCAACGGCACCACCAAGATCATCCCGGAATCGGGCGAGAAAACCTATTACCACTGGCTCGAGAACATCGAGCCCTGGTGCATTTCGCGCCAGCTCTGGTGGGGCCACCAGATTCCGGTCTGGTACGGGCTCGATCTGTCATATGAGGGCGACATCGGTGCTGATGGCGACATTGACGTTCTCGACATGCTGCGCCTCTTCATCGAAGGCGGTCTGGTGCATCGCGGCGAGGTCCATCATTGCGGCGCCTCGTTCGATGAGGTGGCCCCGCTTTTCCTTGACGATAACGCCGACACCCCCGCCCCCATCGCCCATGCCCGCGTGATCGAGGTAGAAGACAAGCACAAGGCCGTCGAAATCCTCGCCGAAAGCCTGGCGCAATATGTCGTCGATCAGGACCCGACCAAACTGGTCTATCCGGTCTGGCGCGACCCCGACGTGCTCGACACCTGGTTCAGCTCGGGCCTCTGGCCGATCGGCACGCTGGGCTGGCCGGAAAGCACCGAAGAGCTTGAGAAATACTTCCCCACCGATGTGCTGGTCACCGGCTTTGACATCCTGTTCTTCTGGGTTGCCCGGATGATGATGATGCAGCTTGCCGTGGTCGGCGAAGTGCCCTTCCACACCGTCTATCTGCACCAGCTCGTGCGCGACGAGAAGGGCAAGAAGATGTCGAAAACCACGGGCAACGTCATCGACCCGTTGGAGATCATCGACGAATACGGCGCCGACGCGCTGCGCTTTACCAATGCCTCGATGGCAGCCATTGGCGGCGTGCTGAAGCTCTCGGAAGAGCGCATCAACGGCTATCGCAAATTCGGCACCAAGCTCTGGAATGCCGCGCGCTTTGCCGAGATGAACGAATGCATCCCGCAGGCGGATTTCGATCCCGCCAGCCCGACGCAAACCGCCAACCGCTGGATCATCGGCGAAACCGCCCGCATCCGCGAAAGCGTAGACGAAGCGCTGGATGCCTACCGTTTCAACGACGCCGCCAACGGGCTTTACGCCTATGTCTGGGGCAAGGTCTGCGATTGGTATGTCGAGTTCTCCAAACCGCTTCTGAGCAACGAAGATCCCGCCATCGTCGCCGAAACCCGCGCCACCATGGCTTGGGTGATCGACCAATGCCTGATCATGCTGCACCCGTTCATGCCCTTCATCACCGAAGAGCTCTGGGGCGACATCGCCGCGCGGCCCAACCTCTTGGTCCATCAGGATTGGCCGGACTACGGTGCCGGGCTGATTGATGCAGCCGCCGATCGCGAGATGAACTGGGTGATCAAGCTGATCGAAGAAATCCGCTCGGCGCGTCAGCAGATGCATGTGCCGGCGGGGCTGAAAATCCCGATGATCCTGCGCGATCTCGACGCTGCCGGGCGCACCGCCTGGGAAAACAACGCCGCCCTGATCATGCGCATGGCCCGGATCGACAGCCTCAGCGAGATGGCCGAGCTGCCCAAGGGCTGCGTCACCATCCCGGCAGAAGGCGGCACTTTCGCCCTGCCGCTGGCCGACATCATCGATGTGGACGAGGAAAAATCCCGGCTTGAAAAGAGCCTTGAAAAGCTCGCCAAGGAAATCGCCGGGCTGAACGGACGGTTGAAAAACCCGAAATTCGCCGAAAACGCCCCGGAAGAAGTGGTGGCCGAAGCGCAAGCCAATCTCGACGCCCGCGAAGACGAAGCCGCGAAGCTGAAAGAGGCGCTGTCGCGGCTCGCCAGTCTGGGCTGATCCAGCCCTCACCAACACCCAAAGGCCCGGCCGCTCCGCCGGGCCTTTTCATTCCGCGACACTTTCCCGCAGCCCTCTGACACAGGCCCGCCCCAATCCTCATCTATGCGGAACGGGGTGTCTCAGGATGCAAGGGATCAGGCCATGAACATCGATTTTCCTCAGCTTGCCGAGCGCAAGATGCTGGCAGCATTGGCCGAGGGAAAACTGAGCCATCTGCCGGGCGAAGGTCGGCCCCTGCCCGACCGGATCGACAATATCTATATCGACCCTTTCGAAGCCATGGCCTTTCGCCTATTGCACGAGGCGGGTCTGGTTCCGAAAGAAGTTGAGCTGAACAAACAGCGCATGGCCGCACGCAAAGCCTGGCAAGAGGCGCCGGAAGATCAGCGCGATGCCCTGATGGGGCGGATCGCCGAGCTCGACATGCGCTACAACATCACCCACGAAGCGCGCCTGCACCTCTTGCATCATCGCTGAGGCTCAGAACCGATAGCCAATGGTCAGGTCCGACGATATTTTTGGGTACCCAAGAGACATCGACACCAGAGGATGGGCATAGACCGCCAGATCGGCGCTGAACCCATCCTGATGCCAGCCGATCCCGGCGGTCGGCGCAAACGGGATCAGCAATTTGGGCGACAACCCGTTTGATGCCGAAATCGCCAGCGGCATCCACAACCCGCCGCGCCAGATCACCCCGTAACTGCTCTGATATTCCGCCCCGACATGCGCGCTCTCGATATTGAGATCGTAATTGCCATAGGTGCCCCAGATTTTCTGATACCCGGTCGCTACCAGCAGCTGATCGGTCACCTGCATCGACAGTTCAAGGTTCAGCTTGTGCGGAAATTTCACATAATAGGTATCCGCGCGCGTGCCGAGATTGTCGGTCACGGTGGTATCCACCCTCAGCGTGGTGTTCACATCGGTGTAGTTCGCCCCGAAGGTCAGCCGGTCGGTCATCGCGTAGTTCAGAGATAGGCCGTAGCTCAGCGCGGTGGCATGAGTGCTGCGCACCTCATAGCCATTCGAGCCACCATGAATGCCGCAAGTATCGGTTTGGCAATCGATCCAATCAAGGTTCGCCCCAAGGCTCAGCCCCGGCACCGCATTCATCGACAGGCCCAGGGCAAAGCGGTTCACCAGCGTCTTTGAATCGATCGTCCCGTCAAAGGTGCCCGAGATCCCCGGCAGAAGGTACCGCAAAAAGATGCTCTCGAATTCATCTTCCCGATAGGCCCCGGTGGCACGGGCATGCACCCGGTTATAGCGTGCCGCCCCCACCGTCACGTTGAGCCCCAGCGGCTCCAGAAAGCTCAAGGGTGCCGTGGCCCCGATAAAAGCATAGGGGCGCAGGGTGGCATCCAACTGCCGGGTGCCGGAAAAAGTAAACTCTCGGATCCCCGCCAGCCGCGCCGGGTTGTAGAAAATCGCCAGCGGATCGTCGGCGGTGGCGGTGCCAGTGCCCCCCATGGCGATATGGCGCGCGCCAACGGCCATGATCGCATCCGAGCCTTCGGCAGTGAAGGTGCGGTCAGCCGCCCGCAGCCCGAGGCTCGAACAGGCAAGCGTTACGATTGCGAGGCAGATCAAACGCATGGTCATGGTGATTCCCCCAGCCCTGCAGGCAGCATAGGAACCGGGCCCGGCTTCTGACAAGCCTGCACCGATGGGCAGCAGCCGCTTGCCCCCTTGCCCGACGGCCCCGATTCAGGCCAATTGGCGAGCATGACCATCGGACCTCGCTTTACCCCGCTTGCCCAAAGCCTGCCCTCGACCGTGCCCTTTGTCGGACCGGAAGCCCAGGAACGCGCCCGCGGCCGCCCTTTCCGCGCCCGGCTCGGCGCCAATGAAAGCGTCTTTGGCCCCTCGCCGAAAGCGGTGGCAGCGATGCAGGCGGCGGCGGTAGAGGCTTGGAAATACGGCGATTCCGAAAGCCACGATCTGCGACAGGCCTTAGCCGCGCATCACGGCATCGCGCCCGAACACATCATCATCGGCGAAGGCATCGACGGGCTCTTGGGCAATCTGGTGCGCCTGCTGGTCGCCCCGGGCGATGTGGTGGTCACCTCCGCCGGGGCCTATCCGACCTTCAATTTTCACGTCGCGGGCTTTGGCGGGCGGCTGGAAACCGTGCCCTATCGCGGCGACCACGAAGACCCCGAAGCGCTTATCGCCAAGGCACGCGAGACCGATGCCAAGCTCGTCTATCTGGCCAATCCCGACAATCCGATGGGCAGTTGGCACGATGCCGAGACCCTGTCCCGGATGATCGAGGCCGTGCCCGAGGGCTGTCTGTTTGTGCTCGACGAGGCCTATTGCGATTTCGCCACAGACGGCAGCGCGCCGCCGCTCGATCCCGCCGATCCGCGCGTGATCCGGATGCGCACTTTTTCAAAGGCTTACGGCCTTGCCGGGGCGCGGGTGGGCTATGCCATCGGGGCCGCGCCACTGATTGCCGCTTTCGACAAGATCCGCAATCATTTCGGCATGAGCCGGATCAGTCAGGCGGGCGCGCTGGCGGCATTGCAGGATCAGGATTACCTGTCCGAGATCCGCGCGGCGGTCAGCGTCGCGCGCGGGCGGATCACCGAGATCGCCCATCTTGCCGGACTGCACGCCCTGCCCTCTGCGGCCAATTTCGTGGCGGTGGATTGCGGCGGCGATGGCGCCTTTGCCCGCGCGGTGCTGCAGGCGTTGGAGGCGCGCGATGTCTTCGTGCGGATGCCTTTCGTCGCGCCGCACAACCGCTGCATCCGCATCTCGGCAGGCCGCCCGGAAGACCTTGATCTGCTCGAACGCGCCCTACCTGAAGCGCTGGAGGCTGCCCGCGCCACGATGAGCGAAAATTAGAAGAAAACTACGATTTCCCTGACTTTTCGCTCATGAAAAGTTGCAAATGTGATACCGCCCGATCAGGCGCTGGCGATTACTTTCGCCGCCGCCGATAGCGCGCCAGGCCCGTAGGGGATGTCGAGCGCGTCAAATCCGGCCTCCATCACCCCGAGCACCCCCATCAGCATATGGGCGTTGATATGGCCCATATGGCCCACCCGGAAAAACCCATGCGCCGCCGGATCGCCCGGCTCGGTCATACCCAGCCCCACGCCCAGCGTCACCCCGGCCTTTTCTTCCAGCCAGCGGCGCAGCCTCGTGCCATTGTCGCCGCCCAGCCGCAGCGCCGTCACCGCATGGGTACGCTGGGCCGGGTTGGCGATGTTCATTTCCAGCGGGCCGCCCTGCCCCCAGGCCTCGAACGCTGCCCAGGCCGCGCGGGCCAGTGTCGCATGGCGCGCCCAGACCACTTTGATCCCGCCTTCCTCGTCGATCAGATCGAGCGCGGCGCGCAGGCCCAGCAGGTGATGGGTGGGCGCGGTGCCGCCGAAGCGTTCATAAAACATCTTCGGGTTCAGGCGCGGCGCCCAATCCCAATACCAGCTCACCGTTTCCACCTGCGCGGCTTCGGCCTTGGCATTCACAAACACAAAGCTCAGCCCCGGCGGCGTCATCAGCCCTTTCTGGCTGGCCGCTACCATCACATCGACGCCCCAGGCTTCGGTTTCGAACGGGTCCACCGCCAGCGAGGCGATGCAATCGACCATGAACAGCGCCGGGTGGCCCAGAGCGTCCAGCAGCGCGCGCACCCCCGGTACATCGTTCTTCACCGAGCTCGCGGTATCCACATGCACCATGATCACCGCCTTGTAGGCATGGGCGGTATCGGCCTTCAGCGCCGCTTCCACCCGCGCCAGATCCACCGGATCGCGTTTGCCGAAATCAATCACCTCGATCACCGCCCCTAGCCGCTCAAACACCACAGACCAGCCCGCCGCGAAGCGACCGGTCGACAGCACCAGCACCTTTTCGCCGGGGCGGATCACGTTCGACGCCGCCGCCTCCCAGGCGCCATGGCCGTTGGCGATATAAATCGCCACCTTACCCGAGGCCCGCGCTACCTTGTTCAGATCGGGGATCAGCCCCTCGACCATCTCTACCAGTGCGCCCTCATAGATGTTGGGCGCCGCCTGATGCATGGCGTTCAGCACCCGGTCGGGCATGACCGAGGGTCCAGGAATGGCAAGGTAAGTGCGGCCGTGGGCGAGTGTCATGGGAGCCTCATGTTTGAAACCCCCAAGCGGTAGGCCTGGCCCGCGCCAAGGTCAATTCCCCAGATGCCGCCGAACGCGGCTTCTCCTCTGGGCCGCACGCCCCTATATATTGCCAGCGCGACAGATGAGGGACCGATGGGCGAGACGCATAAGAATCGCACGATTTTGAAAGTCACCGGCGAGGATCGCCTGGGCTTCCTGCAAGGGCTGGTGTCAAACGATGTGGCCGGGCTGAGCACGCTCACCTATGCCGCTCTGCTCACCCCACAGGGCAAATACATCGCCGATTTCTTCCTGGCCCCCGACGGGGACGCGGTGCTGATCGACGTGGACACCACGCATGCCCCCGCTTTGCTGCAGAAATTGCAGATGTACAAGCTGAGGGCGAAAATCTCGATCGAACCCACCGAAAAATATGCGATTCGTGGCATTGGACCCGTACCGGACGACGCCTGGCCCGATCCGCGCGATCCCGCCCTTGGCTGGCGTGCCTATCGCGACACACCCGGCGATGCGCCCCAGATTGATTGGGACGCCCTCCGCGTGGCCCATGTCATCCCCGAAACCGGTATCGAGCTGACCCCCGAAACCTATATTCTCGAAGCGGGCTTCGAACGGCTTCACGGTGTCGATTTCCGCAAGGGCTGCTATGTCGGGCAGGAAGTCACCGCCCGGATGAAGCACAAGACCGAGCTGCGCAAGGGGCTGGTCACCGTCACGCTGGAGGGCGAAGCCTCCCCCAGCACCCCGATCACCACCGAAGACGGCAAAGAGGCGGGCGTGCTCTACACGATTTCCGGCAATCAGGCGCTGGCCCATCTGCGGTTTGACCGCGCCACCGGTCCAATGCGGGCCGGCAGCGCCCGGATCATCTGGCAAAGCTGAGCCCCGAGCATAAAAAAAGCCCCGGCACATTGGCCGGGGCTTTCACATAAGCGTGAACCCGCTCAGGCGCGTTCGCTGTATTCCATCGTTTCGGTGTTCACGATGATCTTTTCGCCCTGCCCCACGAAGGGCGGCACGGTGATCTTCACACCATTGTCGAGGATGGCGGGTTTGAAGCTGTTGGCAGCGGTCTGCCCCTTCACCACCGGCTCGGTTTCCACGATCTCGCAGGTCACTTTCTGCGGCACGGTGGCGTTCAGCGCTTCGTGCTCGTGGAACTCCACCAGAATGGTCATGCCGTCTTGCAGGAACGGGCGGCGGTCGCCCAGAAGGTCGGAAGGCAGTTCGACCTGATCGTAGGTCTCGGTATCCATGAACACCAACATCCCGTCGGTTTCATAGAGAAATTGCATGTCTTTCTGCTCAAGACGCACGCGCTCAACCTTGTCGGCAGAGCGAAAACGTTCGTTGAGTTTGGAGCCGTTGCGCAGGTTTTTCATCTCGACCTGTGCGAAAGCGCCACCCTTCCCGGGCTTGACGTGATCGACTTTCACAGCAGCCCAGAGGCCGCCGTTATGTTCCAGCACGTTGCCGGGCCGGATTTCGTTTCCATTGATTTTGGGCATGTGGCTAAACCGTGACGATAGGTTGACGTAAATTCAGCCGCACCTATATCTTGGCGGTTCGCCCCACGCAAGCAAACCATATATCGTAGATGAATGTGGCGAGCTATGTGATAGACGCATGACAGCCATGCGTCTCAGGGGATACCGAATCGGCTCCGAAAAGCCATATTGGCCGCTACGCCGAAGAGCGCAAGAGCAATAAGAACAAGGACACAGAATGTTTGATACGGTGGACGGCACTGCGTTCAATCACGAACAAGGCAATCGCGCGCGCAAACTCTTTGCGGCCGTGGTTCTTGCTGCGCTTGATGACGCAATTGCTGATGACAAGAAATATGGAAACGGCCCTGAGCAAATTGCCCGCTGGGCGCGCTCGCGTGATGGTCGTGAAGTTCTGAGCTGCGCTGGGATCGACCCGAACGAGCGGGTTGTGAAAGGTCTGATGGAATTCGTGGGCCGCGGTGTACGCACCTCGGTTGCGCTCTCGCGCGAAGAGAGCGAACGCCGCCATGCGGCAGAGGCCGAAGCGGCCTGATCCCGCGATTTTTCGTAGCGAAAGGCGCGCCCCCAATCGGGGCGCGCTTTTCTTTTTGGCCAAGACGCGCTACCGCGACAGCAGGGAGGAGCCGATGGCAAAAGCACTCATGATTCAGGGCACTGGCTCGAATGTCGGCAAGTCTCTGCTGGTGGCCGGTCTGGCGCGCGCCGCTCTGCGCCGGGGCATCTCGGTTGCGCCGTTCAAGCCGCAAAACATGTCCAACAATGCCGCCGTCACCGCTGATGGCGGCGAGATTGGCCGCGCTCAGGCCTTGCAGGCCCGGGCCGCAGGTCGTGCCCCGATCACCGACATGAACCCGGTTCTGTTGAAGCCTGAAACCGATACCGGCGCGCAGGTCATCGTACAGGGCCAGCGCTTTGCCACCCTGAAGGCGCGCGATTACGGCAAGGCCAAGGGCGCGCTGCTGCCGAAGGTGCTGGAAAGCTTCCACCGCCTTGCCGCCAGCGCCGATCTGGTGCTGGTCGAGGGCGCAGGCAGCCCCGCCGAGATCAATCTGCGCGCGGGCGACATTGCCAATATGGGCTTTGCCGAGGCCGCAGATCTGCCGGTGGTGCTGGCTGGCGATATTGATCGCGGCGGCGTCATTGCCCAGATCGTCGGCACCAATGCGGTATTGCCCGCTGCCGACCGCGACCGCATCCGCGCCTTCATCGTCAATAAGTTCCGCGGCGACGCCTCGCTGTTTGACGAAGGCATGGCCGAGATTGCCCTGCGCACCGGCTGGCGCGGCCTTGGCGTGCTGCCGTGGTTCAGCGAGGCCTGGCGTCTGCCCGCCGAAGACGTGATGGACATTGCCAGCACCAAGGGCGGCAAGATCAAGGTGGCGGTGCCGCGCCTGTCGCGCATCGCCAATTTCGACGATCTCGATCCGCTGGCGGCGGAACCGGATGTCGAAGTGGTGATCATCGAGCCGGGCCGCCCCCTGCCCGGCGATGCCACGCTGGTGCTGATCCCGGGCAGCAAATCCACCATCGCCGATCTGGCCGATTTCCGCGCGCAGGGCTGGGATATCGACCTTGCCGCGCATGTGCGACGCGGCGGGCATGTGCTGGGCCTCTGCGGCGGCTATCAGATGCTGGGGCGCGAGATCATCGACGAAGGCGGGATCGAAGGCGCACCGGGGCGCGTCGCCGGGCTGGGCCTGCTCGATGTCACCACAAGGCTGGAACCGGCCAAGACCCTCGCGCTCACCAGCGCCACCGAGCTGGCCAGTGGCCTGCCGGTCGAGGGCTACGAGATCCATCTGGGCCAGACCGAGGGGCCGGACCGGGCCCGGGCCTGGCTGGGCATCGACAGCCGCAGCGAAGGCGCGGCTAGTCAGGATGGGCGGATCAGCGGCACCTATCTGCACGGGCTGTTCAGCGCTGACGGATTCCGCCGTGCCTGGCTCACCCGGCTGGGCGCTGCACCGTCCGATCTGGGCTATGATGAAAGTGTGGATCAGGCGCTGGACCGGCTGGCAGCCCATACTGAGGCGCATCTTGATCTTGATGCCCTCTTTGCTCTGGCCCGCGACGTTCAGCCCTGACGGGCCCGCCAGCGGCGCCAGAGCGCCTTTAGGGCTTATTCGTAGTCTTGCAGCGCCAGGGCGCGCGAGATTTCGCGGCGCACCAGACGGCGCACACTGTGGGTAATCCGCTCGCCCACTGTGCCCTGAAGCTCTTCGCGGACCATCCGCGCCACCAACTCGCGCAGCGCTTCCTCATCGAGATAGTCCGCATCTTCCGCGTCAGTGCGGAAATGCAGATGCCCGGTTTCGTGCGGATGCACGTCTTCCCACTCGGTTTCAACGCTCTCGGCGTCAACCACATCGGTGTCAGACAGATCAGCCTCAGCCAATTCGGCTTCCATGGTGTCGATGGCGGGCTCTTCGACGCTTTCAGGGGCAGGATCGGCAGCCACATCCTGCACCAGATCGGCCTCTGCCGCCTGAGCGGCTTCGGGCCGGGCGTCCTCCGGAAGTTCCGGGTTGGTCAGGGTCAGCGGCGTATCAAGGTCCAACGCAGCCTCGTCAGCCGCCGCCTCGGCTTCTGGCGCGGCCGCCAGTGTAGGTTCAGGCCGATAGACGATCCGTTCGGGCACATCCGGGGCTTCGCTGCCATCGGGTTCAAACTCCGACACGCAGGTATCCACTGCCGCTTCCAGCTCGGCAATCCGATCCTCCAGCGATCCCTTTGCCAGGGGCGCGTCGTCTTCGATCACCATCATCGGAGCTTCGGCCACCGGGGCTTCTGCATGTGCCTCGGCCAGATCACGCGCCGCTCTAAACACCCGCGATTGCAGCCCAAGTTCGACCACTTGCCCGCGCGGCTGCGCATCACGCCGCGAATCCACCCGAAGGGCCGGTGTCAGCACCAGCTTCGCAGGAGATTCCGCATCCTTGCGCGTTGTTACGCTCTTGTTTTCCATAACGAGTCGCCGGATCGAGGTTAGGACATCCTCAATCTCTGTTGCCGATACGGGCTCCGACATGCTGCACCCTCAATTTTTGGTTTTTTCCAGCATAGCCAGAAGCGCGCGACCAGACAAATGATTCACGCGAGATTCACGCATATGGCGAAAAAATGAATCTACGGGTTGGTGCGGCCCAGCGTGGCCAGCAGTGCATCGAGCTTTTCACCCTGCGGGCTGACATCGCGCACCGGCGCATTTTTCACCGCGTTGTGATACACGTCCGGGTCATAGGCCACGACGCCCAGACCAAGGTGATCGGCGGTCAAAAGCCCCATGGCAGCCAGCAGGCTGTAGACGGCAAGATACTCGTTGGACTGCGCCGAAATCCGGCTGGTCTCTGCATTCAGCAGATCCTGTTCGAAGTTCAGCACATCAAGCGTGGTGCGAGCGCCCAGCGACGCCTCTTCCTTGGCCCCGCGCAGCGCCACGCGGCGGGCGCGAATCTGCTGATCGCTGGCTTGCAGGCTGGCCTGCGCCACTGCGAGCTGCGCCCAGGCATTGGCCACCGACTGCTCCACCCCCATCACCGAAAGGTTCAGCGCGGCCCGCGAAGCCTGCGCCTGCGCTTTCGCCTTGCGGTAGAGCGCCGACAGCTTGCCACCCATATAGATCGGGCCGGAAATCGTCACTCCAACCGACGTTGTCGCGGTATCCGGCGAGGCGCCGCTGTTGATCGAGCCGGACAGATTGGCGCTCGCCGACGCTGTGGGCAGCATCGACCGGCGCGAAATTTCGGTGGCCAGATCGGCCACGGTCACCGCGCGCTGCGCCGAAAGAATATCGGGGTGATGGCCACGGGCCACGGCTTTTGCCGCCGACAGCGAATTGGCGGTCACCGGGGTGCGCGGCGGCACCTGAAGCCCGTTCGGGTAATGGCCGACAGCGGCAAGATATTCCTCGCGGGCGATCATCAGTTGACCCCGCGCCGCCGCTTCCGCGCTTTTCGCAGCCGCCAGCGCGGCTTCGGCCAGCGACACATCGGTCTGCGTGATCTCGCCCACATCGAACCGGTCGCGCGCCGCGCGCAGTTCCTGGGTCAAAAGACGTACGTTATTGGCCTGAAGCAGTGCCGTTTCATGCGCCGAGCGCACATTCAGAAAGGCTTTCACCGCGCGCAGCAAAACGTTCTGCTCGGCCCCAACCAGAGCATCGCGCGCCATCAGCACGTTCTCATTGGCCAGATCGATGCTCAGGGCACTCCGGCCAAAATCAAACAGCGTCATGCTCGCCGAGAGCGTCGCGCTGGTCGAAGCTGACGAGGTGTTGGTGCCAGCCGAAGTTATGGTATTCGACCAATTCTGGCTCAGCGCATAGCTCAGCGCCGGGCGGGTCGCGGCCACAGCCACGGCCAGGTCTTCATCCTTGGCGCGCAGCAAAGCGCGTTGCTGCTCCAAGAGGCCCGAGCTGCGATAGGCCGAAACGAGCGCGTCAGACAGGCTTTCCGCAGTCGACGCCGTGGGCGACATCAGCATGGCGACCGCCAAAGCCACAAATCCAAATCGTTTCATCTGCACCTCTCCAACTCAGTCATTCTGCCTGTTCGGCCTGCTCGGCCGGAAATTTTGCCTCTGAAAGACCTGTCGTTGCAGGCCTTCCTCAGAACACGAAACCGGCTTCCTTCTGGAAGCCCGGCAGCATCGGCGCCGCCGCATTGAAGGCCAGACGCCAGTCGATCCGGTTGCCGATCCGGTAACCGATCCGCACCGCGCCCATATCGCCTTCGGCGAAAATCGCGGCAATCCGCCCGCCGTCTTTCAACTGATCGGTAATCCGGCCCGGCACGTCTTCAACGGTGCCTTCAACCAGGATCACATCATAGGGGCCATGGCGCGCATCGCCCGCCGTCAGCGCGCCGGTGATCACTGCCACATTGTCCACGCCGACCTCGGCCAGACGTTTTTCCGCCTCGCCTGCCAGCGCTTCATCTTCTTCCATCGCCACGACGAAATCGGCGAAACGGGCCATCACGGCTGCGCTGTAGCCCAGCCCGCAGCCCAGATCGAGCACGGCTTCTTCCTTGCGAATATCCAAGGCGTCCAGCGTCTTGGCCAGCGTGCGCGGCTCAAGCATGGCGCGGCCATTGCCCAGATCGACAGGCGCGCCCGCATAGGCGGCACCGCGCAGCGCATCGGGCACGAACTCTTCGCGCGGGATCGCCAGCATGGCTTCGATAATCGGATATTTCGTCACATCAGAGGGGCGAATCTGGGTATCAACCATCATCGTCCGGAGGGCTGTGAAATCGCTCATTTCTGCTCCTGGCTGACTGCGCGTGGCGGTTCCTGTCGTCTTTACATGAATTATGTGCCTCCGCAACACCATGCCGGTTCAATTCGCTTTAGTGCGTTGTTGTTGCGACAGCATACATGCCATCGCATACCGAGTCTGCGCAGCCGGGACAAAACGGAAACGAGGCAAGATTGAGTAGCAGGCTGTGTGGCAGAAGGTATTGCGTCCGTCTCGTCGTTTCGATAAACGCAGCTCTACCACAAAGTTGGCGAGTTGGCGGAGTGGTGACGCAGCGGATTGCAAATCCGTCCACACCGGTTCGATTCCGGTACTCGCCTCCACACTCCCCTCACTGCACTGATGGATCAGACCGGCCGGGCCTAGCGGATGCCCTCAGCCGACAGCGCCACCACCTGCGCGGCCTTGTCGGCGGTGATCAGGTTCGGGCCAGAAGGCACATTGCCACCCGGGATCAGCCCGTATTTGGCATTGAGCACCAGAAACACCACCGGCAGATAGCCTTGCAGGAATTGCTGCTGGTCGATGGCAAAGGCCGCATCGCCCTGGGCCACGGATTCGAGGAACGAGGCCGACAGGTCGAAACTCGCCACCCGCACCTCGCCCGCGCGCTCCAGCGCCTTCACTGCCGCCACCGAGGCTTCGCCCGCCGTGGGCGCGCCCAGCGCCATCACCGTATCAACCGTCGGGTCAGCCTCCAGCGCCGCACGCACATCCGCTTCGATCTCGGCCGGGTCGTTGCTGGTGGGCAGCACTGTCACCTCGCCGTCAAAGCCCCGCGAAAAGCCTTCGCAGCGCAGGTCGAGCGAGACATTTCCGACCTCCTGATTGACGCAGATCCCCCGCACACCGCCCATTTCGGCCAGTTTTTCGCCCGCCGCCTTGCCCGCATCGAACTCGTCCTGCCCGACATGCAAAAGCACGCCCAAGCTTTTCGACACGTCCGAACCGGAATTCATCGACACAACCGGGATCCCGGCGACAACCGCGCGGTGAATGGCCGGGCCAAGCGCCACTTCATCGGGGATGGACACCACAAGCCCATCAGGTTTGCGCGCCACCGCCGCATCAATCAGGTCGCTCATCGCCGCCATGTTGAAGCTTTCCGGCGCGCCATACTCGACATCGGCGCCGGTATCCTTGGCGGCCTGCTCAACCCCATTTTTGACCACCTGCCAGAACGGATCATTGGCCTGCCCATGGGTGATGACGATGATATTCTGAGCCAGTGCAGGACAAGCCATCACAAGGGCGGCAACGGCCAACAGGCTTCTGAAAAGGTGCTTCATCTCGTCCTCCCTTTAACCCGATCACCGGCCCGGAACCTCCCGGCCACGGCCTATCGCCACTCTGAACACGCAGACACATCCTGCGCGCAATCAGGCCATAATAGGTTTGCAACTAGCTTAACGAGGGTCGCACCGGCTCGAAAGGGGAAGATTGAGCGCGCCCGCCCCCTATCCCACCGCTGTGGCTTGCTGACAGCTCGCGATGGGCAGAACATGCGCCGGACCCAACCCGAAAATCTCTTCAAGGCAGGTATTGCCACTGACCAGATCTTCCACCGTCACCCGGTCCATCTCGTTGTAGAACGCATTCAGGGCGGCGGTGATCGCCGTTCGCAACCGGCAGCCGGGCACCAGCGGACAGGTATTGTTCTCAGGCACAAAGCATTCGGCAAAGGGCACATCGGCTTCGAACAGCCGGAACACCTCGCCCACATTGATGTCTTTCGCCGCGCAGCCCAGCCGCACCCCACCGAGACGCCCGCGCGTCGCGTGCAGATAGCCCTTGGCGTTCAGCGCGTTCACCACCTGCGCCAGATGGTTGGCCGAGGCGTTGCAGGCTTCGGCAATCACCGCAGAGCGTGCGATGCGCCCCTCATTCAGGGCGCAATACATCAGCGCCCGGATCGCCAGATTGGTTCGTGTCGTCAGTCGCACGGTGTCACTCTCGTTCCCGGATTTGCTGCAGAACAGCATGTTGTGAGCCGAATGTAACTGATTTGGATCAGACCGGCGTACCTCTTGCGCGATTGCCTTTCTCACGTCACGCAATTGTAATGTGGCATGGATAGAGAATGCGCATGAATCAGTTTGTCAGATACGCCGTCTATTACGCTCCGCCCGCCGGTCCGCTGAAAGCCTTTGCCGATGCGTGGCTGGGATGGGATTCCGTTACCGGCACGCCGCAGCCGCATCTTGATCTGCCGGGCCTGCCGCGCCCGATCGAGGCCCTCACCGAAACCCCGCGCAAATACGGCTTTCACGGCACGTTGAAACCGCCCTTCCGCCTGTCCAGCGGCAGTTCGTTCAGCCTGCTGGAAAAAGACCTGACCGCCCTCACCCAGCGCCTGGCCCCGATCTATCTCGATGGCCTTACGCTCACCCGGCTGGGCGGTTTTCTGGCGCTGGTGCCCATCGGCAATGCCTATCCGCTGTCGCGGCTCGCCGCCGAGGTGGTGGCCGGGCTGGATCGCCACCGTGCCCCCGCCCCGCAAGACGAGGTCGACCGGCGCCGCGCGGCGGGTCTCACCCGGCGGCAAGAGGCGCATCTGATCCATTGGGGCTACCCTTACGTGATGGACGAATTTCGCTTTCACCTCACCCTGACCGGCCACCTGCCCATGCCCGAAGCCGATCAGGTGAAAGCCCGACTCGCAGACTTGGTCAAACCGATCCTGCCGCGCCCGTTCCCGATTGAAGAGCTGACCCTGTTTGGCGAAGACGAAGACGGTCGGTTTCACGAGATCGACCGCTACCCGCTAACAGGCAGCTGATCCCTCAGCGCACGAAAGAGCGGTGGCGATCGCGGCGGCGGCGTCCGAACAGGATGCCCAATCCGATACTGATCACGGCCCAACCGGCGGCAAAGCCGATCCCGGTCGAGATAAGCCCTTCAGGCGTTACCGGCACGGCGGGTTGGAAATCGTCCCAGGTCCGGCGCGCCAGTTCCGGGTCGCTGATATGATAAAACCGCGCCAGCCGTTCCAGCGGCAGCGCCCCCGACAGCGCCAGATAATCGCTGTTCAGCCTCTCATAGCGGTTGATCCGGCTGCGCATGTCGCCGCTGAAACTGTCGCCAAAGGCCGAGCCTTGCATCTGCTCCAGCGCCTCGTCGCGGGTCAGCCCCGCCACCTTGGCCGAGGCATCGAAAGCAAAGGTCACCGCCCCAAGCTCGTCCACCGCGCCCGACAGGCGTTGCACATATTGCTGTGAAAATTCCGGGTATTGCGAAAGCGCGACAGCCCCCACAAGCCCGCCCGCCAATGCCAGAACGCGCATATTTCCATCCTCTGCCCACCCGGTCTTTCCGCCGGGTCAGGTGAAGTTTGGGCAAGCGAGGGGCATGGGTCAAGCATCGCGGCTCAGACCGGCGGCAATGCGCCCAAAGCTCAGGCTGCGAGTATCAGCGCCCCGGCTGCAACCAACGGCATCAACGCCGCGCCGCCAAGCCCCGTCAGAAGCAATTCGCGACGGCTGAGCGGCAGGCGCAGAGCCAGCCACAGCACCGGGGGAAGTACGAAAAGAAAAGCCGAGGCAAGGCCCGGCATATAGCTCAGCGTCACAAGGCTGATCAGCGCATGGCTCGCCACATTGGCCAAAAGCGCCCCGCAGGTCATCGCCACGACGATCTGCACCGTGCGCACCAGCTGAAAGGTCCGCCCCAGCAGCAAAAGCGCCGCCACGCCCAGCGCAATCCCCAGCGCCGCGTTGGCAAAACCGGATTGCGTCACGGCAAGCCCGTGCTCGGCCGCCCAACCGGGCAAGCCGCTCATTTCTTCAATGGAATGCACCAGAAAGCCCAGTGCGGTCAGCGAATAGGCCCGCCCCGGCGCCGCCCCCGCTGGGGTGCAGCAGTCACCGTGGCAGGCCCGATCCGACATCAGAGATGGCCGGAATAGATCACCGCAAGTTTCTCGACCGCATCGACCGGCGCCAGCTCTTCGCTTTCGCCCGTGCGCCGGTTGGTCAGCTCGACCACACCGTTTTTCAGGCCGCGCGGGCCAACAGTGATCCGCCAGGGCAGACCGATCAGATCCATCGTGGCGAATTTCGCCCCGGCGCGCTCTTCGCGGTCGTCATAAAGCGGATCGAGACCCAGTGATTTCAGCTCGGCATAGATCTCTTCGCAGGCCGCATCGGCTTCGGCATCGCCCTGCTTGAGGTTGACGATCCCGGCATGGAACGGCGTCACGCCTTCCGGCCAGATGATGCCCTTGTCGTCGTGGTTGGCTTCGATGATCGCCCCGATCAGACGACTCACACCGATCCCGTGCGACCCCATCTCAACCGGCACCTTGTTGCCGTCCTTGTCGTTGACGGTGGCGCCCATGCTTTCGGAATATTTGGTGCCGAAATAGAAGATCTGCCCCACTTCGATGCCGCGCGCCACCCGGCGACGCTCTTCCGGCACCTGATTGAACAGGGCTTCGTCATGGGTTTCGTCGGTGCGGGCATAGCGCGAGGTGAACTCTTCAAGCACGCCCTGACATTGCGCCCGGTCGTCGAAATCAATCTCGCGGTCGCCAAAGGTCAGATCGGTGATCTGGCTGTCATAGAACACTTCGCTTTCGCCCGTATCGGCCAGCACCAGGAATTCATGGGTGTAATCGCCGCCAATCGGCCCGCCATCGGCGCGCATCGGAATGGCCTGCAGCCCCATCCGCTCATAGGTGCGCAGATAGCTCACCAGATGGCGGTTATAGGCGTGCAGCGCATCTTCGCGTGTAAGATCAAAGGTGTAGCCGTCTTTCATGTAGAACTCGCGGCCCCGCATCACGCCGAAGCGCGGGCGGATCTCGTCGCGGAATTTCCACTGGATGTGGTAGAGCGTCAGCGGCAGGTCTTTGTAGCTCGACACATGGCTGCGGAAGATGTCGGTGATCATCTCTTCGTTGGTCGGGCCATAGAGCATGTCGCGGCCGTGCCGGTCGGTGATGCGCAGCATCTCTTCGCCGTAATCATCATAGCGCCCGCTTTCGCGCCACAGATCGGCCGATTGCAGGGTCGGCATCAGAAGCGGGATATGCCCGGCCTTCGCCTGTTCCTCATGCACGATCTGCTCCAGCCGCTTCAGCACTTTGAAGCCCAGCGGCAGCCAGGAATAGATCCCCGCGGCCTGCTGCTTGATCATCCCCGCCCGCAGCATCAGGCGGTGCGAGGCAATTTGCGCCTCAGAGGGTGTTTCTTTCAGAACCGGCAAAAAGTAGCGGGACAGGCGCATTTGGGCCTCACTGGCTTGGGTTTCACGTCGCAAACTCCCTAGCTGAGCAGGGGGGCATGGGCAAGAGCGCGTGCACCCTGCCCCCGTCTGCCGCGAATGAAACAAGGTTGGGCCATCCGATTCTTCATAACACCGCGCAGGCGCGGGCTGGGTTGTGAACAATTTTCTCGGCCCGCGGCTTGACTCACCGCTACTAGTCACTATTTACTAGTCATCATTGAGTAAGGAGAGAACAATGACCCCCGGATACACATTCATGTCCAAATCCACCGCCAAACCCGGCAAGCTCGACGACCTCGTGCGCATTGCCAGCCAACCCCCCGCCAAAATGGACGAGGTCGTTGACGGCGTGATCAGCTGGCAGGTTGCGGTTGACCGCGAGCGCAATACTGTGGTGGTTTGGACCACTTGCCGCGACAAGGCGGTGGTCTATGACTACCTTGAAACCCAGACCGGCAAAGACAACCACGGCGATGCGGCGGAAATGAAAGAGATTATCGAGACCTTCGAAATGTATGACCTCACCCCGCAAGCCGGACGGCTGACGGCATGAGTTTGGCTCGGGCGCGCGAACTGGCGGTGCTAAGCTTGCTGGCCGCGCACCCGGCGCATGGCTACGAAATTGCCCGTGCAATGGCCTCTGGACCGCTGGCTCTGCTGGGCCTCAGCCAGCCAGCCGTCTATGCCATTCTCGAACGGTTCCGCACGCGGGGTTGGGTCACTGAACACGAAGAGACCGGCGGGCCGTACCCTGACCGGGTAGTGTTGAGCCTGACACCGGACGCGAGAGGGGCGCTTGAAAAGGCGCTGGCCGAGCTTGCCGGGGCACCGCTCGCCCCCACCGCCCCGCTTCTGGCGCTCACGCTTGCGCTGGATTCAGGCCATAGCCTGCCTGAGGGAGCACTGGACGGACTGATTGCCGCGCGCCACGCGCAGATCGCAGCCTGGCCAGATGATCCGGCGCATACGGAAAGCGCAACCGGAAGGCTCGCCCGGCAGCTGGTTGAGGCGGAACTCGGCTTTCTCGAAGAGCTGCGCGCGGACGGGCTCAGAATTCCGGGTCGTAATTGAAATAGATCGGGTTCGACAGGCCCACCATGATGCCGCTCTGGCTCATGCAGAACGGCACTTCGGGAAACGGCGTCTGCGGCCCCATCACCTCGACCCGGTAATAGCTGTGCCGGTTCGGATCGGGCCGGTCGGTGAAGCGCAAGCTATGGCTGGCGGGATCGGTGCTGAACACCCCGAATTCCGAGCGGTTCTTCACCACCCGCACGCCGTAGGCCACGCCGTCAAAGCAGCCACCCTCAAGCCGCACCTCAAACACCACCTCGTCCCCCGTCGCCACCGCATTATCGCCCATCATCAGGGTGAAGTTCTCGCCGCCATCAAGGCTTGCATAGAGCTCGACGCGCGGATTGTTCGGATTGGCGCTGATCGAGGCGCGGCCCTGTTCCAGCGCCTCCAGAATGGCCTCCTTGCTGCGCTCAGCCGCGAAAATCCAGGTGGTCGGGGTGCCGACATAATTGCCCTCGGCCTCAAAGCTTTTGTCGGTCGCCAGCTCCGGGCTATCCGGGCGGCCATGATGGCTGTCAGACCCACCGCGCGCGCCCAGCATCCGGCCCGAGAGCAGCAGATCGTCCCAGATCCGCATGTTCGGCAGGTTCACTTCCCATTGGCTGGTATTCCAGACCTCAATCGACTGGGCGATGTCGAAGGAATAGCTGTAATGGTTGCTCTTGTTGGGATGGTTGGCCGAGAGATGCACGCCCAGCTCTGCCGCCAGTGCCTGCAAGGTCCAGTCGCGCGCATTGCGGGCATCGAAAATCCGCTGATGATCATAGGGCTCGGGCGCGAAAAAATTCACATGCCCGCGCGGCGCGGTCAGCTCTGCCCCATAAAACAGCATCACCGCGTTGGAGCGATATTCCGGGTCGGCCCAGGTATGCTCGGCCACCGCGCCCCCGACATGCACATCGTGATCGGTGATGACCAGGTAATCGTAACCCTGCGCCTCGGCAAAGCCGATGATCTTGGCCACCGGGTTGTTGCTGCTGTCGGTGCTGTGGCGGCAATGCATGTGCCAGTCGCCCTTCAGCCAAACGCCCGTCTCATGGCCCAAAGGCGCGGGGAGCGTGTCGGGCAGGTTCGGGCCGGGATTTTGGGTATCGGCGTTCCAGCGGCGCATGAGCGGGCCTCGCTTTGGCGGTTGCGGATAAGACAGTGCTAGCAGCCCGCCCGGCAAAGCGCAAAACCGCGAAAGCCCAGCCTGGCGTGCAATTTTTTCAGTGTGGCGCCAGAGGCAACACCGCTACCGCAGCGGAGGTTCAGCCACCGCCCTGCGCCACTCCAGCTTGCTTGAAAGCCCGGGTCAAAACGGCGATATGTAGGGGCGCATAGACGGGGGGCAGAACCGTGCCGATGAACAAACAGGCGAAATATTGGGGCATCGCTGCGGTGCTGTTCTTCGTTGCCCTCTGGTATCTGGGCAATATCCTCATGCCCTTCCTGCTGGGTGGCGCGGTGGCCTATTTCCTTGATCCGGTCGCCGACCGGCTTGAAAAGCTGGGGCTGAGCCGCGTCCTCTCCACCGTGGTGATCACCATGGTGGCGCTGATGATCTTCGTGCTCGCCGCCCTTCTGGTAGTGCCGACGCTGATCAACCAGTCGATTGCGCTGGTCGATATTGCCCCGAAACTAGCCAGCGATTTCCAGACCTTCCTGACCACGCAATTCCCCTCGCTGGTCGAACCGGATTCGATCCTGCATCAATCGCTGAACTCGCTGGGCGAGACCGTGCAGCAGCGCGGCGGCGAGCTGATCAACACCGTGCTGACCTCGGCGATGAGCGTGCTCAATGTGGTGCTTCTGATCGTCGTCGTGCCGGTCGTGGCCTTCTACATGCTGCTCGACTGGGACCATATGGTTGCCGCCATCGACGAGCTTTTGCCGCGCGACCACGCCCCGGTGGTCCGCCAACTCGCCAGCGCCATCGACAAGACCCTTGCCAGCTTCATCCGCGGTCAGGTCACGCTCGGGCTGGTGCTGGGCACCTATTACGCCGTCGGCCTCGGGCTGATCGGGCTGCAATTCGGGCTGGTCATCGGCTTTGTCTCCGGGCTGATCAGCTTCATCCCCTATGTCGGCGCGCTGGTCGGCGGCTCGTTGGCCATTGGGCTGGCGCTGTTCCAGTTCTGGGGTGACTGGTGGCTTGTCGGCGGGGTGGTTGCCATTTTCTCGTTCGGTCAGTTTCTCGAAGGCAATGTGCTCTCGCCCAAGCTGGTGGGCACTGCTGTCGGCCTGCATCCGGTCTGGCTGATCTTCGCCCTCTCCGCTTTCGGTTCGCTGTTCGGCTTTGTCGGGATGCTGGTGGCCGTGCCGGTTTCGGCGGCCCTCGGGGTGATCGTGCGCTTCCTTCTCGACCGCTACAAAAACGGCAGGCTCTATACCGGGATGCACGACCGGCCCTTGCTGCCCGAGAGCGACAATGGCGGATCGCAAGCCTGATATGGCCAAGCAGCTCGCCTTCGACCTCCCCCTGCGCGAAGCCCGGGGCCGCGGTGACTTTTTCGTCTCCGCCTCCAATGCGGCCGCCCTCGCCGCTATTGAAGACTGGCAAAATTGGCCGGGGCACAAGCTGGTGCTGACCGGGCCTGCCGGGGCCGGGAAAAGCCATCTGGCGCAGGTCTGGATGGATCTGGCCGGGGCCACGCTGATTGCCGCAGATGAGCTTGCCGGGGCTGACATCCCGGCGCTGGCCCGTGGCAATGTGGCGCTGGAAGATGCCGATGCGCTGGCGGGTAACCCCGCAGGCGAACAGGCGGCCTTTCACCTGCATAATCTGGTTCTGGCCGAGGGTGGGCATCTGCTCGTCACCGCCAGCACCGCGCCGGGGCGCTGGGGGCTGGGTCTGCCGGATCTGGCCAGCCGAATGGCGGGCACCGGTCTTGTCGCCATCGAGCCGCCCGACGAAGCGCTGCTCGCTGCCGTGCTGATGAAGCAGTTCAGCGACCGGCAGATCGACGCGCCGACCAATCTGATCACCTATCTCCTGCCCCGGATCGACCGCTCTTTCGCCGCCGCCCGTGCCATGGTCGCCCGGCTCGATACCGCCGCCCTGGCCGAAGGCCGCCCGGTCAGCCGCGCCCTCGCTGCCCGGCTGATCGAGGAAGACGACGCCGAAGGCTGATCCTGCGCTTATCGTCAAGGCAGGCAGGGCCGCCGCTGGACAGTATGGGGGCGAAGGGCATAACGTCATTCAGACGTTACGCAAACCTGCGATAGAGCCATTATGACCTCCCAAGCCGCGCCCGCCCCGATTGTTGCCGATTTCCTTGAAACCGACTTCCCGCCTGCCGTGGAACTGCCGGCCGAGGATTTCGAAGGGCCGAAGCGGTTTTTCAACCGCGAGCTCAGCTGGCTCGGCTTCAACTGGCGGGTGCTGGAAGAGGCGGAAAATCCCCGTGTGCCGCTGTTGGAACGGCTGCGCTTTCTGTCGATCTCGGCCACCAACCTCGATGAATTCTACACCGTCCGCGTGGCGGGCCTGCGCGAGCTCGCCCGCGAGGGCAACATGACCCCCTCGATTGACGGGCTGACCCCGGCCGAACAGCTGGTGCTGATCAATGCCGATGCCCGCAAACTGATGACCCATCAGCAGGACGTGTTCGACATTCTGCGCTGCGAGATGCGGGAAGCCGGGATCGAACTGTGCAGCCGCGCCGGGCTGACCCCGGAGGATCTGAGCTTTCTTGAAAACTTCTTTCTCGCGCAGGTCTTTCCGGTTCTGTCGCCGCTGGCGATTGACCCCGCGCACCCCTTCCCCTTCATCCCCAATACCGGCTTTGCGCTGGCGCTGGAGCTGGAACGCAAGGCCGACAAGCGCAAGCTGAAGGCGCTGTTGCCGATCCCGCATCAGATCGACCGCTTCATCCGCCTTGAAAGCGCCCCCGATACGGCCCGCTTCCTGCCGCTGGAAGAGCTTTTGCTCCTCTTCATCGGCACGCTGTTTCCGGGCCATGAGGAAAAGGGCAACTGCGCCTTCAGGGTGCTGCGCGACAGCGATATGGAGGTCGAGGACGAGGCCGAAGATCTGGTGCGTGAGTTTGAAACCGCACTGAAGCGGCGGCGGCGTGGCGAAGTGGTGCGCATGAAGCTGTCGGCGGGTGCCCCCTCCAATCTGCGCGAGATGGTGCAGCGCGAACTCCATGTCAGCGACGACGAGATTGTCGAAGTGGCCGGGCTGATCGGCATCTCCAACCTGTCGGAACTGGTGCTGGACGAACGCCCCGATCTGCTCTGGCCCTCCTATGTGCCGCGGGTGCCGGAACGGATCGAGGATCACGAGGGCGACATGTTCGCGGCGATCCGCAAGAAAGACCTGCTGCTGCATCACCCTTATGAGACCTTCGATCTGGTGGTGCGGTTCCTGCAACAGGCCGCGCTCGATCCGAATGTGGTGGCGATCAAGCAAACCCTCTATCGCACCTCGCGCCATTCCCCGATTGTCAGCGCGCTCTGCGAAGCCGCCGAAGAGGGCAAATCGGTCACCGCTTTGGTCGAGCTGAAAGCGCGCTTCGATGAAGCCGCCAATATCCGCCAGTCGCGGCGGCTGGAACGGGCGGGGGCGCATGTGGTCTACGGCTTCATGCAGTATAAGACCCACGCGAAAATCTCGACCGTGGTGCGCCGCGAAGGCAATGAACTGGTCACCTATACCCATTTCGGCACCGGCAACTACCACCCGATCACCGCCAAAGTGTATACCGATCTCAGCCTGTTCACCTGCGATGCCGCGCTCGGGCGCGACGCCACGAGGGTGTTCAACTACCTCTCCGGCTACGCCCAACCCGACACGCTGGAAAAACTGGCAATCAGCCCGCTGACGCTGAAATCCACCCTTTTGGAGCGGATCGCGAAAGAGGCGGACTATGCCGAAAAGGGCAAGCCGGCCGAGATCTGGGCCAAGATGAACTCGCTGGTCGAAAGCGATGTGATCGACGCACTTTATGCCGCCAGCCAGAAGGGGGTGAAAATCACTCTGGTGATCCGCGGCATCTGCGGGCTGCGCCCCGGCATCAAGGGCCTGAGCGAGAATATCCGGGTGAAATCCGTCATCGGGCGGTTTCTGGAACACAGCCGTATCGTCTGTTTCGGCAATGGCCACGGGCTGCCGTCGAAAAAGGCCAAGGTCTACATCTCCTCAGCCGACTGGATGGGGCGCAACCTGAAACGCCGGGTCGAAACGCTGGTCGATGTCACCAACGATACGGTAAAGGCCCAGATCGTCAGCCAGATCATGGCCGCCAACCTGCATGACGAGGCACAAAGCTGGGTGATGCAGCCCGATGGAAAGTTCATCCGCGCCGATCTCGGTGGCATCGAGAAGCCCTTCAGCTGCCACCGCTTCTTCATGGAATTCCCCTCGCTTTCGGGCCGGGGATCGGCGGGGGCAAAAGACGTGCCGGAACTGGCCCATAGCCACGACTGAGGCAAACGGGTCGCCAGAACGTTTGCGGGTGGCCGTCCGTTTCCAGACCGCCACCCGCATATTCTTGCCGTTGCGCGTTGAGCGCTTAGTAGACCAGCGTCCGTTTCCCGCTGGCGGGCAGATCGATGCATTCCGACGCCCCGGCAGAGCCGCCATTCACGCTCACCTGCGAACCGACGATCTGCAGGCAGGTGTCGCCCGAGCTGCCACTCAGCCCGGCCCCTGCCGTCACATCAATCGGACCGGTGGGGAAATACATCACCCCCGAAAGTTTGGACGTTCCGCCAGCCTCGATCCGGGCGCCATCGGCTGAGCCATCCAGCGGCCCGATCACGCCCATAAAGGCATTGGCACCGGTTGTCGGGGCCGTCAGCGTGACCGCATTGCCCTGACCAACGCAGAAGCTTTTCCCGGCGCAGCTGCCATCGAGGTTTTGCCCGTGGCCCGAGATTACCAGGGTCACATCGTGGCCTTCGACCGCCAGCGAGTTGCCGCAGCTCGCCCCGCCGGTGCCAGCCCGGAAGTTACCGTCGACATGGTAGGGGCCAGAGCCAAGGATCGCCGCGCCGCTCATATTGAGCGTCTGGGCGAAATCATGGCTGCTGGCCTGCGGGAAGACCAGACAACTGCCGCCACCGGTGGCATTCACAACACCGCGGACGCTGAAGGCATGGTCAATGCCGACAGCATCGCCGAAATTGATCCGCCCCGACCCGTTGAGCGTTATGGAATTCCCCTCGGAATTGGTCCCGATGACGTAATAATTGTCTCTCGCGCCCACACCCAGGCTCAGGGTGCTGCCACCGCCAATATTGATCCCATTGTCGATGATGTAGGAGCCGCTACCATTGAAGCTGATCGTGCCGGAGTCGCAGATCGAATAGCCACAGCCGCCATCGCCACCGATATGGAAGGTGCCGGAGCCAAAGCTGATTTTCGCGCCATTGATGCCATTGGCGATATTGTAGGTGCCCGAGCCGAATTTCAGCTCAGAGCCATATTGGATGATCGTCCCGGAGATCTCGAAAACAACGTTGCTGTCGCTGCCGCTGAAATCCACGCTGGTGCCGCCGTCGGTGGTGATATTGCCCAGATGGATCACGTTTTTGGAGCCATGATCATGCACCGCTGCATCCTCGGTGGCGTTGACGTCGCCGTCACCTGCAATGTTGCTTGCATGGCAGGTCACGGTCCAGTTCGGATTCCACTCCACATGCTCGACATCACATCCGGCATCCGTCAGCACCTGTTGCTCGGTCGCGCTGAGATTTCCATAGCCGAACTTCACGTCGGTCCCGCTTGAAACCGATACCGGATCGGGCCAGACGATTTCTCGGACATCGGCAAAATGGTCATCAAGTATCTTGACCTGATCGTTATCTGCCATCGGGTCAGGCGTATGTTTTTTGTCACGCGGCGCGCGGGCACCTTCGGCATCAATAATGCTCTCAGCCCAAGGGCAATCATCCACATTGCCTTCATGGAGCAGGTTGGCGGTGGTGATCCCGCTGCCACATTCCGTGGTGACCGTTGCATTGGAGACGACCGCGCATTTCGGGGCCTTGATAAACGAGCCCTCTTTGGTCGTCACCCCGGTCCCGTTCCGGTCGAGCGCGAAGATGCACCCCCCGACGCCGCCACCGGCAACAATGGCCTTGGTCTCGAGGTCGACATTTGCCACCCCTGACAGGCGCAGCAAAAACGTTGCCACGCCGGTGCCCCGCGATTTGGAGTTGCCCGTAATAACCTGCACAGCGCTGGTCGAGCCGGGTTTCGGGGTGAATTTAGAGCCTTCCCAGACCCCGAAGATGATATCCTCGGCGCGGATGGCATTAGGATTATTGGCTGCGGGCACCGTGCCCTGCGCCACCAGGATGGCCTTGGCGATGGCCTCGGGCTCGTCCACGCTCTGGCGATAATACATCGCCGCCTCGGCAGCCGCATCGGCCGCGATCTGCAATTTCGTGCGCTCTGAAATCAACATTGCCGTATCAACCGCGATGCCGCCGATGATCAGAAGGACAAGGGTGAAGAACAAGCCGAAGATGGTAACGCCGCCCTGCTCGGCGGCGCCGAAATCGCCCAACGGGCGAGCAGTCATGCGTGTCATGTCGTTTCTTTCACCAGATCCGATGTAATGGTCAGATTGATGTTGGACAGCGTGCTGAACAGCCCGATCGCTTCAAAGGGTCGGGCGGGCACCACGACCTTGGTATGAATAATACCGTCGGTCACCTGCACATCCACTGTCGCCGTAGCGCCAATCCGCTCGACGGCGGCAACAATATATTCCGAGACCGCATCGGTGTTTTCCAGATTACCGACCGAATAGGCCCGGTTCGCCACCTGCGTTATCAAATAGACGCGAGACTGCCCGAAAAAAATCATCGAGGTGTCAGCAATAAGGCTGAGAATGAGCACGAAGATCGGCATCCAGATGACGACTTCAATCGTTGAGCCATCCCTATCGCGAACAAATCTGGATATCAGCTGTTTCATGTTTTCTGTCCTTGTAGACATTGCATAGCGCGGAAATTGCGCTGGGCTTGCAATCGTTACCATCCGATTCCCAAACAGGGGGAATTAGGTGATTGGCTGCTAGCCCCAAAAGTTGACGAAAATGTGTCACGTTAACACTCTGTTATCCTTCCCTAGCGTAAGGTTAACAGCCCCTTGCCTGCCCATCAGTTGATTGACCCCGGCCCACCCAGCTTGCGATAACCCTAGTGACCCGATCGGAGGAATCATGGACGGTGACGCACATGACGAATGGGGGCCCTTCGGGCGTCCGCTGTTTGAAGACGCCTCTGCGCGTGCGCTTTCTAGGGTTGGCGTGCTTGATGTCGGGTCAAACTCGGTGCGCCTCGTGGTCTTCGATGGTGCCGCCCGCAGCCCGGCCTATTTCTTCAACGAGAAGATTCTCTGCGGCCTTGGCGCCGGTCTGAACGAGACCGGACGGCTCAATCCCGAAGGCAGGGTGCGCGCTTTGGCCGCAATCAAAAGGTTCAAATTACTTGCCGAGGGGATGAAGCTTCCGCCGCTTTCTGCCGTCGCCACCGCTGCTGTGCGTGAAGCCGCAGACGGGCAGGAGTTCCGCGATGAAATCGAAGCCGCCACCGGCATCCACCTGTTCGTGATCGACGGCCGCGAAGAAGCCCGGCTCTCGGCGCAGGGCGTGCTCTTGGGCTGGCCCGAGGCCGAAGGGCTGATGTGCGACATCGGCGGCTCGTCGATGGAGCTGGCCGAGATTGCCGGCGGCAAGGTCGGCAAGCGGGTCACCTCGGGGCTGGGCCCGCTGAAACTCGCCGGTCTCCCCGGTGGCAAGAAGGCTCTGAAGGCGCATATCAAGGAGACGGTCGAGGCCCTCGCTGGCGAGATCGGCATCAAGCCCAAGCGGCTCTATCTGGTCGGCGGCTCGTGGCGGGCGATTGCCCGGCTCGACATGCATCGCCGCGGCTATCCGCTCTGGGTGCTGCACGAATACCGGATGAGCCCGAAAGAGCTGAGTAAAACGCTCGACTGGATCGCGACAACCGATCTGGAAGCCGCCCGTCTGGCCACCAGCACCTCGGCGGCGCGGATGGCTCTGGTGCCGGTGGCGGCGCAGGTGCTCAAGCGCCTGATCCGTACCTTCCGGCCCAAGGAAATCGCGGTTTCCTCCTACGGCATCCGCGAAGGGCTGCTTTACGAGCAGATGCCCGAGCGGCTGCGGCGGCGCGACCCGCTGGTCGAGGCCTGCCGGTTCACTGAACAGAAAGACGCGCGCATCCCCGGCTTCGGCAAGGCGCTCTATGCCTTCCTGCAACCGCTCTACAGCAGTGCCAGCCCGGCCCGGTTGCGCATCGTCAAGGCCGCCTGCCTTCTGCATGATGTCAGCTGGCGCGCCCATCCCGATTACCGCCACGAGATCGCCTTCGAGGCCGCTACCCGTGCCGATCTGGGCGGCATGACCCATCAGGAACGGATCTTCCTCGGTATGGCGCTTCTGCACCGCTACAAGAACAGCCGCGAAGACTGCCGCTTTGAAGACATGTTCGAGATCCTGCCGGAACGCGAGCGGAAGCGGGCCGAGGTACTGGGCAAGGCGATGCGCTTTGGCGCGATGTTCGCGGTCAACAACCCGCAAGACAAGGCAACGCTCCACTGGCGTCCGAAAAAGCGCGAATTGCACCTGACCATCCGAGATGGCGCCGCCGACCTGTTCGGCGAGGTCGCGCAGGCCCGCTTTGCCAGCCTCGCGCTGGCCCTTGAGGCCACCACCGTGGTGAAGATCAAAAGCTGATCAGAGGTCGGTTTGCCCCTCCTTTGGCGCGGGCTGCAAGCCCGTGCCGCGCCTGACCTTCCCCCCGGGAAGGCGCTTTGGCGATACCCTGCTCAGCCCCACCGGCATTGATGCTTTTGAAGGTTGGCCTCAGATGCGATACCGCGAAACGCCTCCCCAAGGTCAGGCGCGGCACTTCGCGCGCAGGAGGTCTCCGCCGGGATGCACTTTCCCGGGGGAATAGGAGGATGAACCGTCATCCGTTCCCGCAAGTACAGCTGGGCGGGTGGCGCTAAAGGTCGGTCTCGCTCGGCTCAGCCGGGGTTTTGTGGCGGATGATGATATCGCCATTGGGCAGCCGCTCCGGCGCCTCATATTGACTGACATCGTCGAGCCAGGTGAGCAGATTGGCCCAGCCTTCCTCGCCTTCCGCCAGCAACCCGCGCAGCAACAGCTTCATGCCCTCAGAGAGCTTCTGCGCGCCCTCCGACAGCTCGGGATTACCCGGGGGCGTGGGCGCATCCTGTGCGAGCGCAGGGCTTGCCGCGATCATCAGCGCGGCCACAAGGGGGGCAAAACGTGTCATGGGGTAAATATGGGCTCTGCCCGCGCCGCTGTGAAGGGTCAGAGATCGAGATCGACCGAAACCGGGAAATGATCCGAGCCGGTCAGCAAAGCTTCGCGCAGTTCCGGGGTCTCGTAGCAGACCGGGTCGTCAAACGGGTGCCAGATCCGCCAGCGCGGTAGGGCGGTGTTCAGATCGGATGACAGCATGATGTAATCCAACAGCGCCTGCAGATAGCGTTTTTCTTCGCGCAGATAGAACCGCGCCGTCACCGGCATCGCCCCGATCCGCCGCCCCAGCGCCAGCCGCGCATGGGGGTCGTGCAGCCGCTTGTGCCCGTCCTCGCCCAGCACCACCTCAACCCCCGAACGGCCAAACAGCTTTTCGTATTCGTCGAGTCCGGGCCCGTCGTTGAAATCGCCCAGCACGATCAGCGGCTCACCGGCCTCCAGATGCTGGTCGATCCGCTGGCGCAGCCAGACGCATTGCGCCAATTGCTTGCGCCGGTTCTCGATCGCCAGCCGCATCACCTCGTCCGGGGTCTCGGCCCCGATCGGCGCTTTCGACTTCACATGCACCCCGATCAGCCGCAGCACCTTGCCGCTCTCCTTCACCGTCAGCCGGGCCTCCAGCGGCGGCTTGGAAAAGCTGATCAGTTCCGGGCTGGCATCGGCATCCACATCAAAGCGGAACACCCCGTCAAAGCGCGGCGCATTGCGCGCGCCCTTCTTGCCGGTTTCCTCGCCCTGCGGATCGTGCTCGGCCTCGAACACATCGGGGTTATAAAGCAGCGCGATCTCTTGCTGGGTGGCGTTGCGAAACCCGATCAGCGCCTTGCGCGCCCGGAGCCCGCAGGCATGGGCAAAGGTCTCCAGCGCCCGCACCGTCGAGCGGCGGCGATTGTCGTCCGGCGCTTCGACCACCAGCACCGCATCGGCATCAAGGGCGGAGAACACGATGCCCAGCGCCGCCAGCTGATCGGCCCGGGTCACATTGTGGCGCGCCGACCATTCATTGTCTTCCAGCAAAGAGCCATCATCGGCGAACAGCGAATTGAACCACTCGACATTGTAGGTGGCAATCCGCAGCATCGTCAGCTCGCCGCCCGTTCGGTCTGGATCACATCCCAGGCGTGGTTCACCGCCACCATCCGCTTTTCGGCCAGTTTCACCGCCTCTGCCGGCACCCCGCGCGCGATCAGCTGATCGGGATGCGAGGCCCGCACCTCGGCCCGCCAGGCGGCCCGGATCACGTCGAGCGGCGCGGAGGGCGGCACCCCCAGCACCGTATAGGGATCAGGCTCGGCATCCGGCACGAAGCGCGCGCGCAGGCAGCGGAACCTTGGCTCATCTATACCGAAAATCTCGGCAACCCGGGCCAGAAACGCCTCTTCATTGGGGTGATATTCCCCATCTGCCATGGCGATGAAAAACAACCCCTCGATCAGGTCGCAGAGCACCGGATCGCGCGGGCCGAACAGATCGGCGATCTTCGTCGCATATTGCTCGAACCCCGCCACGTCCTGCCGGGCGAGGTTGAACACGCGGGCGGCGTTCTTTTCCTCGGCCTGCGGGATGGTGAACACTTCGCGAAAGGCCGAGACTTCATTGCGAGTCACCTGCCCATCGGCCTTGGCCATCTTCGCCCCCAGCGCAATCACCGCGATGGTGAAGGCTGCCGAGCGTTCCGGCGGCGTGCGCAGGCGGGCGAAAACCTCGGTAAGGCTTTCACCGGAACTGAGCGCAGCAATCGCGTCGGTTATACGAGTCCAGAGCGTCATATCTCTGTTCTATAGGAACTTTTGCAGGAGGACGAGATCCATCCAGCGGTCAAATTTCCACCCGACCTCAGACAGACGCGCCACTTCTCGGTAGCCCATCGCAGAATGAAAGGCGACGCCCGGCTCGTTTTCCGCCGACACCCCGGCAAAGATCGAATGTGCCCCGCCCGCGCGTGCGTGATCTTCCACCACCTCCATCAGGGCGCGGCCAAGGCCCCGCCCGCGCGCCGCCTCGCCCAGAATGATCGTGTGTTCCATGCATCGGGCATAGCCCACCCCGCCGCGAAACTGACCATAGGTGGCAAAGCCCAGGATCGCGCCCTCTTCTTCGACCACGAAAAACCCGTGCCCCTGCTCCGCTTTGGTGATGAAGAGGCGCACCAGTTCGGATTCGGTCTTTTCCACCGAATTGAAGGTGATCGCGGTGTCGCGGATCACTGCGTTCCAAATCTTGGCGACCTCAGCGGCATCGCGCGCGGCAGCGGGGCGGATCATGACAAAACCTTCTCTCCAGCTTCGGTGTGGATCAGCGCCGACAGGCCCACCGGCCCCTTGCGCACGATCACCCGGTCATCTTCGGTCAGCATCGACAGCGCCCAGCCCAGCGCCCCCACATCCGGATGGCTCAGCACCAGCGAGACCAGCCGCGCGCCCAGATCGTCGAGCGCGGGCGCAGGCATCGGCGCCTGCCATTCGATCAGTGCCGGAAACAGCCCCCCAAAAGGCTGGTGGCCATCCTCGGGTACGGTGATGCGCCAGCGATAGGCGCCGCGCTGCAATTCCATCGGCACGCCGATCCCCTCGGGCGCCTCGGCCAGCGCCGCATCCAGATCGTCGACCCGCAGCACCCAGTGGCTGAGCCGCGCTTTTCCCGGTGTATCGTCAAGATCGAACCAGCGTTTGCAAGCCGGAACCGGGGCTGTGGGATCCACCGCGATGGCTTCCAGATAGGTCGCAGGCCCAAGCGACAAAAGCCGGTTATGCGTGCCCATCGCCTGATGAACCCCGCCCGCCCCCATCGGCAGCCCCAGCGCGGTCTCGATATAGCTCGCCCCTTGGGTAAGCTCTGCAGCGGTCACTACCAGATGGTCGATATGTGCACTCATTACACTCTCCTTTGCGGCGATCCTGCCACGGGTTTTAACCAAGTGAAACGCTATCTTTCGCTTAACCTTGATTGTGGTCCCGCCTGCCCCATCTGGGAAGAAACAGAAAGGGTAGCCATGATTGCAGGTATAGAACGTTTGTTCAAACACGAGGCCGCCGGCGGTATCGCGCTGATGCTGGCGGCAGTAGCCGCGCTGATCGTCGCCAATTCGGGCTTTGCCGGGATCTATGACGATTTCCTTCACGCCCATCTTGCCATCACCGTGAATGGTGACGGGCTGGAGAAAACCCTGATCCACTGGATCAATGACGGGCTAATGGCGGTGTTCTTCTTCCTGATCGGGCTTGAGCTGAAGCGCGAGATGATCGAGGGGCGGCTGAAAAACCTGCGCGACGTGGCGCTGCCCGGTGTCGCGGCCCTTGGCGGTATGCTGCTGCCTGCGATCATCTTTGCCGGGGTCAACATCACCTCGCCGGAAACCCTGCCGGGCTGGGCGATCCCTGCGGCGACCGATATTGCCTTCGCGCTTGGCCTGCTGGCGCTGGTGGGCAAACGCGCCCCGGCGTCGCTGAAGCTGTTTTTGCTGACGCTGGCGATCCTCGACGACCTTGGCGCGATCCTGATCATCGCGGTCTTTTACACCTCCGAGCTCAAACCCATCTATCTTGCCCTCGCGCTTGGCCCGCTGGCGGCGATGGGCTGGCTCAATGCGCGCGGCACCCACCGGGTGGCGCCCTTCGTGCTGCTGGGCATCCTGCTTTGGGTGCTGGTGCTGGAATCGGGCGTTCACGCCACGCTGGCCGGGGTCATCACCGCCTTCTTCGTGCCCTTGAAGGACCGTTTCGGTGCCTCGCCCTTGAAAAGCCTCGAACATGCGCTGGAGCCTTGGGTGGCCTTCTTCATCATCCCGGTCTTCGCCTTCGCCAATGCCGGGGTTGAGCTTTCCGGCCTCAGCCTTGGCGCGATCATCTCGCCGGTGACCCTGGGCATCGTGGCCGGGCTGGTTCTGGGCAAACAGGCGGGGGTCTATGGCGCCACCTGGCTGATGGTGCGCAGCGGTCTGGCTCGCCTGCCCGACGGGGTGAACTGGCGGCATATCTACGGGCTGTCGGCCCTCGCGGGGATCGGCTTCACCATGTCGCTGTTCATCGGCGGGCTGAGCTATGACAGCGACGCCCTGATGAACGAGGTGCGGCTGGGCGTGCTGGCGGCTTCGGTAATCTCGGCGCTCATTGGCTTTGTCGTACTGCGCAGCGCAGGCGCCTCCGCCAGCCCCGCCCCCACAGACCAGCCAACCGGCTAGGCCAGGGCGAGCGCCTTACACTTTCGCAACAAAAAAGCCCGCCGAACGCTCAAAACGTCCGGCGGGCTTATCTTTTTCCTGCTTTCCGGCTTAGCCTCGGGCCGCGCGGATCAGCTTCAGAATATCCTTCGCTGCTTCCGGGATATTGGTGCCCGGCCCAAAGATCGCCCGCACCCCGCATTGCTTGAGATAGTCGTAATCCTGCTGCGGGATCACTCCGCCGCAGATCACCAGAATATCATCCGCGCCCTGATCCTTCAGCGCATGGATCAGCTTCGGCGCCAGCGTCTTGTGCCCCGCCGCCTGCGAGCTGATGCCGACCACATGCACGTCATTGTCCACCGCATCCTGCGCGGCCTCTTCCGGGGTCTGAAAGAGCGGCCCCACATCGACATCAAAGCCGATATCGGCAAAGGCGGTGGCGATTACCTTGGCGCCCCGGTCATGCCCGTCCTGCCCCATTTTCACCACCAGCATCCGGGGGCGACGGCCCTCTTCCTCGGCGAATTTCTCCACATCTTTCTGGATTGCCGCGAAGTCTTCATCGCCCTCATAGGCCGCGCCATAGACGCCCGAGAGCGTTTTCACCTCGGCCCGATGGCGGCCGAACACCTTCTCCATCGCCATGGAAATCTCTCCCACTGTGGCCCGTGCCCGAGCGGCCTCGACCGCTAAGCTGAGCAGATTGCCCTCGCCCGACCGCGCCGCGTCTTCCAGCGCCGCCAAGGCCGCATCGCAGGCCGCCTGATCGCGGCTCGCGCGGATGGTTGCCAGCCGTTTGATCTGGCTCTCGCGCACCGCCACGTTGTCGACATCGAGAATGTCGATCGGGTCTTCCTTCGCCAGCCGGAACTTGTTGACCCCGACGATCACCTCGTCGCCCCGGTCCACCGCCGCCTGCCGCCGCGCCGCCGCCTCTTCGATGCGCAGCTTCGGCATGCCGGTGGCCACCGCCTTGGTCATCCCGCCCAGCGCTTCGACCTCTTCGATCAGCGCCCAGGCTTCTTCGATCAGATCGGCGGTGAGTTTTTCAACGTAGTAAGACCCGGCAAGGGGATCGACCACATTGGTCACCCCGGTCTCGTTTTGCAGGATCAACTGGGTGTTGCGCGCGATCCGAGCCGAGGTTTCGGTGGGCAGCGCAATCGCCTCGTCAAAGGCATTGGTGTGCAGGCTCTGGGTGCCGCCCAGAACCGCGCTCATCGCCTCAAACGCGGTACGCACCACGTTGTTATAGGGGTCCTGCTCTTGCAGGCTGACCCCCGAGGTTTGGCAATGGGTGCGCAGCATCAGGCTGCCCGGCTTCTTCGGCTCAAATTCCGACATGATCCGGTGCCAGAGGTACCGCGCCGCGCGCAGCTTGGCGGCTTCCATGAAGAAGTTCATGCCGATGGCGAAGAAAAACGAGAGCCGCCCGGCAAAAGCATCCACATCCAACCCCCGCGCAATCGCGGCGCGCACATATTCGCGGCCGTCGGCAAGGGTAAAGGCCAACTCCTGCACCAGGTTCGCCCCGGCCTCTTGCATGTGGTAGCCGGAGATCGAGATCGAGTTGAAGCGCGGCATGTCGGTCGAGGTGAACTCGATGATGTCCGAGACAATCCGCATCGAAGGTTCCGGCGGATAGATATAGGTGTTGCGCACCATGAACTCTTTCAGAATGTCGTTCTGAATGGTCCCCGAAAGCTGCGCGCGGCTCACCCCCTGCTCTTCGCCCGCCACGATGAAATTCGCCAAAATCGGGATCACCGCACCGTTCATCGTCATCGACACCGAGACATCGCCCAGCGGGATACCGTCAAACAGGATTTTCATATCCTCGACGCTATCAATCGCCACGCCCGCCTTGCCGACATCGCCCACCACGCGCGGATGGTCGCTGTCATAGCCGCGATGGGTGGCCAGATCGAAGGCGACGCTTACCCCCTGCTGCCCGGCATCCAGCGCCTTGCGGTAGAAGGCATTCGATTCCTCGGCGGTGGAAAAGCCCGCATATTGGCGAATGGTCCAGGGCCGCCCGGTATACATCGTCGCGCGCGGACCACGGGTGAAGGGGGCCAGCCCCGGCATCCCGCCCATATGCGCCAGCCCTTCGGCATCTTCGGCCGCATAGACCGGCTGCACGTCGATCCCTTCGGGCGTGTGCCAGGTGAGATCGTCAATCGGTTTGCCGCGCAGCTCTTTCGCGGCCAGCGCTTCCCAATCTTTCCTGTCGGTCATACTCCCCCTCCTTCGTGCATTGTACCGGGCGCGTCAGTGCCTATATTCAAGCCTTGAGGAGCCCCGATGTTTAAAGCCTTACACCTTGTGTCTCTTGCGGTTTTCGCGTTCTCGACCGCCGCGCTGCCAGCCGATGCGCTGGACGCGACGGCCTGGGTGGCGGACCATCCCGAAGTCACCATTCTCTCGGCTGACGAGTTGATGATGATCGAAGCGCCGGGCGCGTCGCTGGATGATTTTCTCTGGATCGCCCGCCCGCTGGTGATCTTCGCCGACAGCCCCAGCGATCCGCGCTTCGTGCAGCAGATGGAATACATCGCCAAGCGCCCGCTCGATCTGGCCGAGCGCGATGTGGTGGTGATCGTCGACACCGATCCGGGCGCGAAATCCGCCATCCGCGAGGCACTGCGCCCGCGCGGCTTCGATCTGGTGCTGATCGGCAAGGACGGGCAGAAATACCTGCGCAAACCGCTGCCATGGGACGTGCGCGAAATCTCCCGCTCGATCGACAAGACCCCCGACCGCCAGCAAGAGCTGCGCGACGAACGCGCCAACGAATAGCTCCGCGTCCTCTGCGAGCCCATATGGGATGCGGTGCGGGTCATTCCCCCGCCTCCATCCCCGGCGCCCATTGCCAGATGCTGATGCCGTCGATGCTGGGCTGCCAGGCGCAGATCGCCGCGCGCAAGGGCGCCACCTGATCAGGCGCGGTGGCATAGAAGCTCACATCAGCGCCGCCCAGAAAGCCGATCCTCCGGATCAGGTGCAATTGCCCAAGTTTCACCCAGTTGCTGCCGACCCCGGTGCCAAACCAATTGTCATAGATCAGCGCCACCGGCACCTGATGCGCGTCGGTCAGCCGTCCGGCCCAGCCCGGCGCCGGATCGGCCAGACGTACGGCGCGCGCGCGCGCATCGGCCAGGCCCCAAAGATCGAGCACGTAATTCGGGTTTTGCCAGCTGACCTCGCCAATATCGTTCACCGCCACCGGGGTTTTCAGATAGTCCTTCACAAACCGCGCCATCTGCCCCTGTTGACTGTGAATCGCCAGCGGCGCGGTCGGCAGAAATGTGGTCGCGAAGGGCTGATAGGCCAGCAATCCGGCAGCCAGCACCCCGACTGTCATCGCGCCACCACGCAGCCCGGGGCGTGCCCCGACAAGGCGCGGCAGAAGCACCAGAAGCGTCGCCGACAGGGACGCAATGATATAGGGTTCATAGCGGTTCAGCCAACCGACCCGCCCGACAGCCAGATGCCCAAATCCCGCAAACACCACAGCGGCGGCAAACATGCCCCAGCGGCTATTGCGCAGGGCCGGGGCCAGACGCCACAGCACAAGCAGGGCAAAGCTCAACCCCACCAGCAACGGCCCACCGGACTCGCTCAGAGCCAAGGCCAGCTTGACCAGCTGACGGCCCAGAAAATCCATCTGATCTCCTGACGTTTCCGCCAGTTTCGACTGCACCGAACTGGGCAACGGATCGAGGCCGATCATGGCCAGAAACGCCATGAAACCCAAGATCGGCAAGAGGCTGGCAAGGGCCGTCGCCAGCCCCGCCCGGCGCGCGCCGCCAAAGGCCAGAACCCCGGCCGCGCCCAGCCCTAGTGCGAGCCCCTCAAACCGCAGGGAGGAGGCGAAGACCGCCCCCGCCACGATCAGCCAGATACCGCCGCGCCCGTCGCAATAGCGGTAGAGCCCCAGCACAATCGCCAGCGACGCCGCCATGTGCAGGCTGTGCTCCATGCCGACAAAGGCCAGCTGCGGCATCATCACCGCAATCGGCCCGATCAGCGCGGCGGTGATCCCCAGCCACCGCCAGCCCGCACGCCCATAGCCGCTCTCGACCAGCAGCCGCCCCCAAAGAAAGGCTGACAGTGCCAGCCCGACCACGTTCCAGAGCAGCGGCAGAAAGCGCTGGATCGAACTGTCAGCAAAGGGCGTCAACAGCAGCGGGAACAGCGCCGAAGAGCCCGGCGAGCTGACCTCGCCCGCGTTCACGCCGTAATGGCCATGGGCAATCTGCTCGGCCAGAGCGAGGTGGATGTAAGGATCGTCCAGCGGATATTCGAACACGCCGCCCGTGGCCTGCACGACCAGAAGCTGCAACACCGCGAACAGGCCCAGCCCCGACAGAAGCGCAAGCCCCGGCAGGGTAAAACCGGACAGCGCCCGGCCCGCCGGTTTCACCTCATCGGCCGCGATCCTGCCCGCCACTTCGCTCATTCGAACTCCATGATCACGTCATCAACCGACAGGCTATCGCCCGCCGCGCAATTGATCCGCGTCACCATGCCCTTTTTCTCGGCGCGCAGGATGTTTTCCATCTTCATCGCCTCGACGGTGCAGAGCGCTTGGCCTTCCTGCACCTCCTGCCCCTCTTCCACGTCGATCTTCACGATCAAGCCGGGCATCGGGCAGAGCAGCACTTTCGACGTATCCGGCGGCAAGCGTTCGGGCATCAGCACCGCCAGCTCGGCCTGACGCGGTGTGCGCACATAGACCTTGAGGTCGGCCCCCCGCGTGCGGATGCGGTAGCCCGCATCAATCTTGCCAACCTTCAGCACCAGCGCCTCGCCCCCGACATTGAGCAGCGCCAAGGGCCGCCCCGGCACCCAATCCGAGGTCACCCGCATTTCGGTGCCGTCGATGAAGCGCACGGTCGAACCCTCGTGATCGGCCCGGATCGACACTTCAAAGCTTTCGTTCTGCAGGGTCACCACCCAGTCTTCGCCAACATGGCGTTCGTGGTTGTCCATCCGGCCCGAGATCCGCGAACGGCGGATTTCGTCCACCCGGAACATCGCCGCCACCGCCGCCGCGACGCGCTGCAGCGCCTCTTGCGGCAGGGTCACACCCTCGAACCCATCGGGGTATTCCTCGGCGATAAAGGCCGTGGTCATGTCGCCCGAGCAGAATTTCGGATGGTCCATCACGGCGGAGAGGAACGGCAGGTTATGCCCGATCCCTTCCACCTCGAAACTGTCCAGCGCCACGCGCATATGCTCGATGGCCTCCAGACGCGTCGGCCCCCAGGTGCAGAGCTTGGCGATCATCGGGTCGTAATACATGCTGATCTCGCCGCCCTCGTAAACGCCGGTATCGTTGCGCACCACATGGGCGGCGTCGGCGACCTCGGCAGGCGGACGGTAGCGGGTGAGCCGCCCGATTGAGGGCAGGAAGCCGCGATAGGGGTCTTCAGCATAAAGCCGGCTTTCCATCGCCCAGCCGGTAAGCTTCACATCGTCCTGGGTAATCGACAAAGGCTCGCCCGCCGCCACCCGGATCATCTGCTCGACCAGATCAATCCCGGTGATGAGTTCCGTCACCGGATGCTCCACCTGCAACCGCGTGTTCATTTCAAGGAAATAGAAGTTGCGCGCGCCATCGACGATGAATTCCACCGTTCCGGCGCTGGCATAGCCCACGGCTTTCGCCAGCGCGACGGCCTGTTCGCCCATCGCCTTGCGGGTTGCCTCGTCAAGGAAGGGGCTCGGCGCTTCTTCGATCACCTTCTGGTTCCGGCGCTGGATCGAGCATTCCCGCTCGCCCAGATAGATGCCGTTGCCATGGGCATCGCAGAGCACCTGAATTTCGATATGGCGCGGCTGGGTGACGAATTTCTCGATGAAAATCCGGTCGTCGCCAAAGGAATTAGCCGCCTCGTTCTTCGAGCTGGCAAAGCCTTCGCGGCATTCCGTATCGTTCCAGGCGATCCGCATGCCCTTGCCGCCGCCCCCGGCGCTGGCCTTGATCATCACCGGATAGCCGACCTCGCCCGCGATCCGCACCGCATCATCGGCATCATCGATCAGGCCCATGTAGCCGGGCACGGTGGAAACACCCGCTTCCTGCGCCAGCTTTTTCGAGGTGATCTTGTCGCCCATCGCCTCGATGGCACCCACCGGCGGGCCGATGAAGGCCACGCCCTCAGCTGCCAGTGCCTCGGCAAATTTAGGGTTTTCGCTCAGGAAGCCATAGCCCGGATGCACCGCTTCGGCGCCGGAGCCCCGGATCGCCGCCATCACCTTGTCGATGACGATATAGCTCTGATTGGCCTGCGGCGGGCCGATATGCACCGCCTCATCGGCCATCTGCACATGCAGCGCATTCTTGTCGGCATCGGAATAGATCGCCACCGTCTGAATGCCCATCTTGCGCGCCGTCTTGATCACGCGGCAGGCAATCTCGCCCCGGTTGGCTATCAGGATTTTCTTGAACATTACCCGCTCCTCCCCGTCACGCCCGAAGCCGCGCGGTCGTTTTCCCAAATGTGGCTATCGATCCCGTTTGCACCCGCCCCGCCCCAAAGCACGAAAAAACCCGGCCTGCTTCTTGACGAAGCAGACCGGGCAGAAGGGGAAGGGTAACGGTTTGACTAAACCAGGCAGGAAACCGGGATAGAGCCCCTGCCATGTGAGTGACCTTGCCAGCCATTTTCGCGCAAAGGTAGCACGACTTGCACCCGACGCCCATTTGGGCGGGAGCTTGCCGGAATTGCGGAAGGGTTGGCAAAATCATGCTCATTCGTCCCAGTCGTCGCCGTCTTCGTACTCGTCGTCTTCATCGTCATCAAAGCCGTCATCCTCCTGAAAAATCTCAGGAAAACTTACTTGAGCGATCTTCAGATTGATTTTCAACAGGGCTTCGTAATTGGCCGGATCGAACGGCTCTTCCGCAGGCACCACTTCGCGCCCGAACAGCCAGCTGAGCCGCCCGGCATCCAGATTGCCACGCTCGAACGGCTCTTCGCCGAAATGCTCCCACAGTGCGGTCAGAAAAGCGGCATCCACCCGCTTGTCCAACGCCTTGCGGTCGGCATAGCGCTCGCGCTTGGTCAGCGGTGTGATGCCTTTCGGGTTGGCCCGCCGGATGGTGAATTGGAAATCCGTGCCCGGATAGCGCCCCGGGAAGCCCTTGTGTTTCAGCATGTAGGGCAATGCCATCAGAGCCCCTCCCATATACAGGCCCCGTCGACGGGGCGATAAGCTTCGAATATCTGTGTGGCGGTGGGATCGGCTTCGCCAAAAGCCACCTCCCGGTCGGCGATCGAGATGATCACCTGCGCCGGTTGTGGCCCGATATTGGCGATACGTTCCAGTGCATAAGTTTCACAAAGAAACTGCATGTCGGCTTCCAACACAGAATAATCCGTCTGTTCTTTCACCTCGGCCAGATCCGGCTCGATGAACCGGAACCGCACCGCCAGCCCCGACGTGCCCGGCTCCGACTGGATCACCTCGTGAAAGGTCACCGTATGGCCGGTGGGCAGCGTGATTTCGGTCTCGGATGTCGCAGCAGGTGCGAAATCCGCATTCAGCATCTTATAGGCCACAGCCAGCGCGGCGGAAAATCCGCCCAAAACAACACCAATGATAATCAGATAGCGTTTCATGACGCCCCCCTGCTCCGGTTTAAAGCGGAATATTATCGTGTTTTTTCCATGGGTTCGACAGCTGTTTGCCGCGCAGGCTGGCAAAGGCCCGGCAGACCCGGCGGCGGGTCGAATGCGGCATGATCACCTCGTCAATGAAGCCCTTCTCAGCCGCCACGAACGGATTGGCAAAGCGGTCTTCATAATCCTTGGTGCGCTGCGCGATCTTGTCTTTGTCCGCCAATTCCGACCGGTACAGAATCTCCACCGCCCCCTTGGCCCCCATCACCGCAATTTCGGCGGTGGGCCAGGCATAGTTAAAATCGCCGCGCAGATGTTTCGAGGCCATCACGTCATAGGCGCCGCCATAGGCTTTGCGGGTGATCACCGTCACTTTCGGCACCGTCGCTTCGCCATAGGCAAAGAGCAGTTTGGCCCCGTGCTTGATCACCCCGCCATATTCCTGACTGGTCCCCGGCAGAAAGCCCGGCACATCGACCAGTGTCAGGATCGGAATTTCAAACGCATCGCAGAAGCGCACGAACCGCGCCGCCTTGCGCGAGCTGTCGATGTCGAGCACACCCGCCAGAACCATCGGCTGGTTCGCCACCACGCCCACCGAGCGCCCCTCCAGCCGGATGAAGCCGGTCAGGATATTGCCCGCGAAATCCTGCTGGATCTCGTAGAAATCCCCCTCATCCGCGATCTTGTGGATCAGCTCTTTCATGTCATAGGGCTGGTTCGGGTTGTCGGGGATCAGCGTATCGAGGCTTTCCTCGATCCGGGCTGGATCGTCAAAGAACGGCCGCACCGGCACTTTCGACCGGTTGTTCAGCGGCAGGAAATCCACCAGCCGCCGCACCTCGTTCATCGCTTCCACGTCATTATCGAAGGCGCCATCGGCCACCGAGCTTTTCTTGGTATGGGTCGAGGCCCCACCGAGCTGCTCGGCCGTCACCACCTCATTGGTCACGGTTTTCACCACATCCGGGCCGGTGACGAACATGTAAGAGCTGTCGCGCACCATGAAGATAAAGTCGGTCATCGCCGGGCTATAGACCGCGCCGCCCGCACAGGGGCCCATGATCACCGAAATCTGCGGCACCACGCCCGAGGCCATGATGTTTTTCTGAAACACCTCGGCATAGCCCGCAAGGCTGGCCACGCCCTCCTGAATACGCGCGCCGCCAGAATCGTTCAGCCCGATCACCGGCGCGCCGTTCTGCATGGCCATATCCATGATCTTGCAGATCTTTTCGGCGTGGGTTTCCGACAGCGAGCCGCCGAACACGGTGAAATCCTGCGAAAACACATAGACCATGCGCCCGTTCACCGTGCCCCAGCCGGTGATCACCCCGTCGCCGGGGATCTGCTGCTGCTCCATCCCGAACTCGGTGCAACGATGGGCTTTGAACATGTCGAACTCTTCAAACGAGCCTTCATCGAGCAAAAGCTCGACCCGTTCGCGCGCCGTCAGCTTGCCCTTGGCGTGCTGGGCCTCGATGCGTCTTACCCCACCGCCCAAACGAGCGGTTTCACGGCGGTCTTCCAGTTCCTGAAGAATGTCTTTCATCGGGCGGCCCTCCTCGGTTTTCAGCAACCTACAGCTTTGACCGCTCTGCCAAAAGGCTTTTCGGGTGTATTTGCAAATACATTGCAATCCATAGAGAGCAAATTGCAAAATAGCGAACTCAGCGCATAACCATAACGTAGACCGCCCCTCCCCAACTGGTGGGTTTTGGTTTACCTTGCTCGTGTAAAGCGTATGAACCTTTTGCGAATCTTGCGAGCGATGCAATGCCGACTCAGAATGAAATCATTCAAGCCCTCACATTACCTCACATTTATTCGCATACCCAAAATTACCCGATGAACACGAGTGCTGATGCGAGCTATGTCATCAGCTACAACTTCGAATACGCCAATATTCACCCCGTCGATGATATCTGGGACAGTTACGCGCCCTATGCTCCGTGGTCGACAGCCAAAAAGAATTTGGTGCGCACGGCGCTCAGCCATATCCAAACCTTCCTCAATGTCACCTTTCAGGAAGTAAGCGATACCGTCGCCGATGCGATGATCAGCTTTGGCATCGGCCAGCTTGACTCGCTTGACACCTACACGTCCGGCATATCATCGACATTTGTTGCCCCGTCGGGCAGCGGGCCCATTTCCTATTGGGACGCCTACGCGGTCTATGACAGCGATTGGTTCGATCTCGACTCCATAAACCTGGTTCTGCATGAGATCGGGCACGCCCTTGGCCTTGATCATCCGTTCGACGCCACGCTTCTCGATCCGGCCTATGACAACAACCACTACACGGTGATGTCATATGACAACGACCCGATGAGCGGCACCCGCAACAATGCCATGATGCTCTACGACATCTACGCCCTTCAATACATCTGGGGCGCCGCCGATTATGCCACCGGCAACAGCACCTATAACGGGGCTGGCAGCTACGATGTGCGCGTGGTCTGGGATACCGGCGGCACGGATACGTTCGATGCCTCGGCCATTACCCATGCAGTGACCCTCGATCTGAGAGAGGCCCATTTCTCGACATTCGGCAGCTACCAGGATGTGGCAATCGCCTATGGCGTCAATATCGAAAATGCCGAAGGCGGCAGCGGCGATGACACCATCTTCGGCAATCCCCTCGGTAACATACTCACCGGCCATGCCGGGAATGACATCATCCGTGGCGGCGCCGGAAACGACACGCTGAACGGCATCCGTGGCCGGGACCATCTCTATGGCCAGGCCGGCGACGACACGCTGTTCGGTGGGGTGCGCCACGATTTGCTCAGGGGCGGCGCCGGCAGCGACATTCTGCATGGCGGCCAAGGCCGAGACACATTGCGCGGCGGCTACGGAGACGATGTGCTCTATGGCGATACCGACGCCGATAAATTCGTGTTCAGAAATGATGGCGGCAACGACATCATCGTGGATTTCGAAGACAATATCGACCTGTTGAAAGTGGTCGGCCATGGCACTCTGTCTGAGGTGCTCGCGGTCGGCAGCGATGTCGGGCTTGATGTGGTGTTCGATTTCGGCGGCGGCAACACGATCACCGTGCAGAACATGACCCTCGCCAATTTGCAGGACGACATCAGCGTCGCCTGACGCCAGCCCCCGACGCCTTCGCAACGAAAAACCCCGCGCCTGCTGGCGCGGGGTTCTCTCACTGTCCCCCGGATTGGCTCCGGGTGTGTCTTAGCTCAGCTTGGCGTTGAGACCGAGCACCTGACCAGCCTGGGCGATATCGCCCAGCTGTTTGGCGCGTTGGTCTTTCATCTCCGGCGTCGCGTGGTCGCGGGCGGCAAGCGCAGCGGCCACGAACTCGTCGAACACGTCCTGCGTCACCTCGCCCACCGGCATGGCGCGCTCGGCCAGAACCGAAGCGCCTTCCGCCGTGATCTCGGCAAAGCCGCCGGTGACGAGGTACTTGTCCTCGCCGCCGGCCGACGTGACCGTCACGATCCCGGGACGCAGCGTGGCGATGGTGGGCGCATGGTTGGCCATGGCCGTGAAATCACCGTCAGCGCCGGGGATCTGCACCGCGCTGGCCACGATCGAGGCCAGACGGCGCTCGGGCGAGACCAGATCGAATTGCATCATGTCAGCCATGGATGGCCCTCCTTAGGCCGCGTCAGCCGCCATTTTTTCGGCTTTGGCAACCACGTCCGCGATGCCGCCAACCATGTAGAAGGCGCCTTCGGGCAGGTGATCGTATTCGCCGGCAACAACCGCTTTGAACGAGGCAATCGTGTCTTCCAGCGGAACCTGCACACCGTCAGAGCCGGTGAACACTTTCGCCACGTCGAAGGGCTGCGAGAGGAAGCGCTGGATTTTCCGGGCACGGGCCACGGTCAGCTTATCTTCTTCGCTCAGCTCGTCCATGCCGAGAATGGCGATGATGTCCTGCAGCGACTTGTAGCGTTGCAGGATTTCCTGAACGTCCGAGGCCACGCGGTAATGCTCTTCGCCGACAACCGCCGGATCGAGCAGACGCGAGGTCGAGTCGAGCGGGTCAACCGCCGGGTAGATGCCAAGCTCCGAGATCGCGCGGTTAAGCACGGTCGTCGCATCGAGGTGAGCAAACGAGGTGGCCGGGGCCGGGTCGGTAAGGTCATCCGCGGGCACGTACACAGCTTGCACCGAGGTGATCGAGCCGTTCTTGGTCGAAGTGATCCGTTCCTGCATCGCACCCATGTCGGTGGCCAGCGTCGGCTGGTAGCCCACGGCCGAAGGGATACGGCCCAGAAGCGCCGACACCTCGGAACCCGCTTGGGTAAAGCGGAAGATGTTGTCGACGAAGAATAGCACGTCAGCGCCGGTTTCGTCGCGGAACTGCTCAGCCAGGGTCAGACCCGACAGGGCGATCCGCATACGGGCTCCCGGCGGTTCGTTCATCTGACCGTAGACCAGCGCGATTTTCGAGTTTTCGAGGTTCTCAGCGTCGATAACGCCGGATTCGATCATCTCGTGATAAAGGTCGTTGCCTTCACGGGTCCGTTCGCCAACACCGGCGAACACGGACACACCCGAGTGCACTTTCGCGATGTTGTTGATCAGTTCCTGGATCAGAACCGTTTTACCCACGCCGGCACCGCCGAACAGGCCGATTTTACCGCCTTTGGCGTAGGGGGCCAGAAGGTCGATAACCTTGATGCCGGTCACGAGCACTTCCGATTCCGTCGCCTGCTGCGAGAAATCCGGGGCATCCTGGTGGATGGCGCGACGCTCGGTGGTGTTCACCGGGCCACGTTCGTCAACCGGGTCGCCGGTCACGTTCAGGATGCGGCCGAGGGTGGCTTTACCAACGGGCATCGAGATCGCTTCGCCGCGGTCGGTCACTTTCTGGCCCCGCACGAGGCCTTCGGTGGCGTCCATGGCGATGGTGCGCACGGTGTTTTCGCCAAGGTGCTGGGCGACTTCGAGCACCAGCGTCTTGCCGTTATTTTCGGTTTCGAGGGCGTTCAGGATCGCCGGAAGTTGATCCTCGAACTGAACGTCCACAACGGCGCCGATGACCTGGGTCACCTTGCCGACGGCTGCTTTCGCTTTTGCCATGTATTCGTCTCCGGTTCCGTTTAGAGCGCCTCGGCGCCCGAAATGATTTCAATAAGCTCGTTGGTGATGACGGCCTGACGCGAACGGTTGTACTGGATCGTCAGCTTGTCGATCATGTCGCCCGCATTGCGCGTGGCGTTGTCCATCGCCGACATCTGAGCCCCGTTGAACGAGGCGCCGTTTTCCAGCAGAGCCGAGAACAAAGCGGTGGCCACGCCAGACGGCAGAAGCGTCGCAAGGATCTGCTCTTCCGACGGCTCGTAGTCATAGACAAGCCCGGTATGATCAGCCTCGGTTTCAACGTCATCGAACTTCGCCGGGATCACCTGCCGTTCGGTGGGCACCTGGGTGACCACGTTTTCGAAGGTGCTGTAGAAGATCGTCGCCACATCGAACTCGCCCGCTTCGAAACGGTCGAGCAGATCGGTCGCAATGCTTTGTGCCGTGGCATAATCGGCATTGCGCATCTGGCTAAGATCAACGTGACCCACGAAGTAATCGGCATAATCGCGACGCATCTGTTCGCGACCCTTTTTGCCCACGGTGATGATTTTCACCGTCTTACCCTGAGCAAGCAGAGCCGACGTCTTGGCGCGTGCTTTTTTCACGATCGACGAGTTGAAGCCGCCGCAGAGGCCGCGCTCGCCGGTGATTACCACGAGAAGATGCACCTGGTCAGAGCCGGTGCCACGCAGAAGTTTCGGCGCCGCTTCCGAGCCCGCCGACGCCTTGGCCAGCCCCGCAAGAACGGCGTTGAACCGTTCCGCATAGGGCCGCCCGGCCTCGGCCGCATCCTGTGCCCGCCGCAGTTTTGCGGCGGCCACCATTTGCATGGCCTTGGTGATCTTGCGCGTCGATTTAACGCTTTCGATCCGGTTTTTTAGGTCCTTAAGACTTGGCATTGCCAGCCTCCCTCTCGATCACCAGTGCTTACGCGAAGCCTTCAGCATAGGCGTCGAGCGCGGCTTTGATCTTGTCAGCCAGCTCGTCTTTCACCTTGCGGTCATTGTTGGTGATATCGTCGAGCAGATCCTTGTGATCCGAACGCAAATGGGTCAGCAGACCCTGTTCGAAACGGCTCACATCACGTACCGGGATCTTGTCGAGATAGCCATTCACGCCAGCAAAGATCACGCAAACGATCTCGGCATTGGTCAGCGGCGAATATTGCGGCTGTTTCATCAGCTCGGTCAGACGCGCACCCCGGTTCAGAAGAGCCTGGGTCGAAGCGTCGAGGTCCGAACCGAACTGAGCGAAGGCCGCCATCTCGCGATACTGAGCGAGCGACAGTTTCACCGGACCGGCAACCGAGGACAGCGCTTTGGTCTGAGCCGAAGAGCCAACCCGCGACACCGACAGACCGGTGTTCACAGCCGGACGGATGCCCTGATAGAACAGCTCGGTTTCCAGGAAGATCTGGCCGTCGGTGATCGAGATCACGTTGGTCGGAATAAAGGCCGACACGTCGCCGCCCTGGGTTTCGATGATCGGCAGAGCGGTCAGCGAGCCCGAGCCATTGTCAGCGTTCAGCTTGGCCGAACGTTCCAGCAGGCGAGAGTGCAGGTAGAACACGTCACCCGGATAGGCTTCACGTCCCGGCGGACGACGCAGAAGCAGCGACATCTGACGATACGACACGGCCTGTTTCGACAGGTCATCGTAGATCATCAGCGCGTGGCGGCCGTTGTCGCGGAAATATTCACCCATCGTGGTGGCCGAATAGGGCGCGAGATACTGCATCGGCGCTGGGTCGGAAGCGGTCGCGGCCACAACGATGGAATATTCCATCGCACCGGCTTCTTCGAGCTTCTTCACCAGCTGCGCAACGGTCGAACGTTTCTGACCGATGGCAACATAGACGCAGTAGAGTTTCTTGTTTTCGTCGTCACCAGCGGCTTCGTTGTAGCTCTTCTGGTTCAGGATCGTGTCGAGCGCCACAGCGGTTTTGCCGGTCTGACGGTCGCCGATGATCAGCTCACGCTGGCCACGGCCGATCGGGATCATCGCGTCGACCGATTTCAGGCCGGTCGCCATCGGCTCATGCACCGATTTACGCGGGATGATGCCCGGGGCTTTCACGTCGGCGATGCCGCGCGTTTTGGTTTTGATCGGGCCTTTGCCGTCGATCGGGTTGCCCAGCGCGTCAACAACGCGGCCCAGCAGCTCGTCGCCAACCGGCACGTCCACGATGGCGCCGGTGCGTTTCACCACGTCGCCTTCTTTAATGTCGCGGTCGGTGCCGAAGATAACCACACCCACGTTGTCGGCTTCGAGGTTCAGCGCCATGCCCCGGATACCACCGGGGAATTCGACCATCTCGCCCGCTTCGACATTGTCCAGACCATGAACACGCGCAATACCGTCACCAACCGACAGCACGCGGCCCACTTCGGCCACCTGGGCCTCCTGGCCAAAGTTCTTAATCTGCTCCTTTAAGATCGCAGAAATTTCGGCTGCTTGGATTCCCATTATCAGACCTCTTTCATGGAATTCTGCAGTGCGTTAAGGCGCGAGCGGATCGAGCTATCGATCATTTTCGAGCCTACCTTCACGACAAGACCGCCAATGAGACTTTCATCGACGGCCAGATTGATCTTCACATCCTTGCCCACGCTGGCTTTCAGCGCTTTGGCGAGTTTGTCCTGCTGGGCTTTGGTCATCGCTTTCGCGGCCGTCACATCAGCAGTCACTTCGCCTTTATCTTCGGCGATGGCTTGGCGCAGCGCCGCGACCAGTTGCGGCAGCACGAAAAGCCGACGCTTCTCGGCCATCACGCCCAGCGCACCGGCAACCGGAGCCGACAGCCCCATCTTGCCAGCAATCGTGGAAATCGCCCGCGCCTGTTCGCTACGCGAATAGACCGGGGATCCAATCATCGCAGCGAAATCGCTGCTGTCAGCAAGAGCGGCGTCAAGCGCGTCGAGGTCTTTCTCGACGGCGGCGATTGCGCCCTCTTCTTTGGCCAGTTCGAAAACGGCCGTTGCATATCGCTGGGCAATACCAGTTGAGATTGCAGCTTCGGACACGTCCACCCTTCCGATGTCTTTAGCCCCTTTGTTTCCGCGCGAGCGGATGGGGCGGCCTATAGATGCCGCGCGATTGCGAACCATCTGAAATTCGGCGTGGGTCTAGCAGAGGCTTACACGTCAAGCAACACTGTTGCGCAGGTTTTGCGCCAACATTGGGCATATGCTTTGAATGGACAAGCTTCCTAGACTTTTACGCCACGCAATGGGCGACCAATCGGAGCGAATCGCACTTAAATTTCGCGATCCTGATCAGGACATTCCAGGTGATTCCCTGCCCTCTTTCCGGTGGGTCTCGACCCGGCGCGACGGCTCCGGCAGGCCCAGCCCTTCCAGCACGGTCAGCGGTTTTTTCACCCGCGCGCCGAGGCTCGGCCGACGCGGGGCGTGCACCTGTTTCGTCGCCTCCACCAGAAGCACGCCGCCCGCCATTGCCAGCCGGGCGGAGCGTCCGAACTTCTCCCACATCCGACCGGTCTTCAGCCAGAACCGACGGTTCGAGGGCGGCTGGTACAGAACCGAGGTGTGGCGCTCGACGAAAAAGCCATGGCGCTTGAGCTGCGCATCAAGCTGACCCGGCGAATAGGGTCGCCCAAAGCCGAATGGCGTCGCATCCGAACGCGACCATAGCCCGGCCCGGTTGGGCACCACGAACAGCACAGAGCCGCCGGGGCCAAGGGTGCGGTGCACTTCCGTAAGCAGCGCGTCGGGATTGGCCGAGGTCTCCAGCCCGTGCATCAGCACCAGCTTGTCGATCACCCCGGTATCGAGCGGCCACAGCGCCTCTTCGCAGAGCACCGATACATTGGGCATTCCGGCGGGCCAGGGCATCACCCCCTGCGGCCCCGGCATCAGCCCGATCACCCGGCGCGCCTGCCCCAGATAGGGCCGGAGCAGCGGCACGGCAAAGCCGTAGCCCACCACCGTCTGCCCCTTGGCTTCGGGCCAGAACACCTGCACCTGCTCGCGCACCGAGCGCTGCGCCGCCCGGCCCAGCGCCGAACGGTAATAGAAGGCTTTGAGGTCGCGGACATCAAGATACATGCAGGGACTTTATCCAATCGGTCCGGGAATGAAAGCGTGAAGCGCGTGCAGCCTCACACCTCTTCCACCGCCATCACCCCGGGCAGGCTTTTCAGCGCGCCCTTGATCTGCGGGTTGAGCGGGAAAGCATCGCCCAGCTCCATATCCACCTCGCCAGGCAAGGTCGGGTCCATCAGACACAGCGCCACCGAGCCGGGGCGCACGCCCTTGGCGGTCTGGCCCGTGCGGCTCAGCAGGTCCGACACATAGCTGATCGCTTCCACCCGTTCGACGAACACCTTCAGCACCATGCCGCCAGCATCGGCGACAACCGTATCCACCGGCGCCACCGAGCGGGCCAGCAACTTCAGCTGTTCGCTTTCCATATTGGCTTCCACCGTCACCACCACATTGGCGCCGGTTTCCAGATGGTCGCGGCAGGCTTCCAGCGTGTCCGAGAAGATGGTGACTTCATAAAGCCCGGTCGGATCGGAAAGCTGGGCAAAGGCAAAGCGGTTGCCCTTGGCCGATTTGCGCTCCTGCCGCCCCGACACGGTGCCCGCCATCTTGGCCACCAACGGCGCGCGTTCGGCCTTCTGGGTCACCTCTTCCAGCGTCAGCACGCCCTTGCGTTTGAGCGCGGGCAGATAGTCGTCCAGCGGGTGGCCCGAGAGGTAGAACCCAATCGCCTTGCGCTCTTCGGCCAGCCGCTCGCTGGGCAGCCAGTCGGCCAGCGGGCTGAGGCGCGGTTCCGGCAGATCGTCCCCCGCCTCGCCGAACAGCGAAACCTGGTTCGAGGCGCGTTGTTCATGGATCGCCGCCGAATAGCTCACCAGCGCATCGAGGCTGTCAAACACCCGGCGCCGGTTGGGGTCGAGCTGATCGAAGGCCCCGGCGCGGGCCAGCACTTCCATCGGCCGCTTGCCCACCCGCTTCAGATCCACCCGGCGGGCGACATCGAAGAGGTTCACAAAGGGCTTTTCGCCCCGCGCCTCGGTGATCAGCTTCATCGCCTCGACGCCGACGTTTTTCAGGGCGCCCAGCGCGTAGAAAATCTTGCCCTCACCAACGCTGAACGTCGCCTGCGAGCGGTTCACGCAGGGCGGCACGATCTCGATCTCCAGCCCCCGGCGCACCTCTTCGGCATAGACGCCCAGCTTGTCGGTCAGGTGAATATCGCAGTTCATCACCCCGGCCATGAACTCGACCGGGTGATTGGCCTTCAGCCAGGCGGTTTGATAGCTCACCACCGCATAGGCGGCGGCGTGGGATTTGTTGAAGCCGTAATTGGCGAACTTTTCCAGAAGGTCGAACACTTCCGAGGCCTTCGCCTCGTCCACCCCGTTGGCCTTGGCCCCATCGACGAATTTCGGCCGTTCCTTGGCCATTTCCTCGGCGATCTTTTTCCCCATGGCGCGGCGCAACAGGTCGGCGCCGCCGAGCGAATAGCCCGCCATCACCTGAGCGATCTGCATCACCTGTTCCTGATAAACGATGATGCCCTGGGTCTCGGCCAGAATATGGTCGATGCTGGGATGCACCGACGCGCGTTCCTGCACCCCGTTCTTGACCTTGCAATAGGTCGGGATGTTTTCCATCGGGCCGGGGCGATAGAGCGCCACCAGCGCCACGATGTCTTCAATGCAGTTGGGCCGCATCTGACGCAGCGCGTCCATCATGCCCGAACTTTCCACCTGGAACACCGCGACCGTCTTGGCCTGAGCGTAAAGGTCATAGGTCGGCTTATCGTCGAGCGGGATGGCGTTGATCTGGTTTTCCGCCCCCTCGGCGGGCTGATAGATCTGATGCCCGTCCGGCGCGATATGCAGATCGCGCCCCTGCCCGTGAATGAGGTCGATGGCATTCTGGATCACCGTCAGGGTTTTCAGACCCAGAAAGTCGAACTTCACCAGCCCCGCCTGTTCGACCCATTTCATGTTGAACTGGGTGGCGGGCATGTCGGAGCGCGGATCCTGATAGAGCGCCACCAGCTTGTCCAAAGGCCGGTCGCCGATCACCACACCCGCCGCGTGGGTCGAGGCGTTTCTGAGCAGCCCCTCGACCTGTTCGGCATAGGTCAGAAGCCGGTCCACCACCTCTTCCGCCCGCGCCTCTTCACGCAGACGCGGCTCGTCGCGCAGCGCCTGCGCAATCGAAACCGGCTTCACCCCTTCCACCGGGATCAGCTTTGAGAGCCGGTCCACCTGCCCATAGGGCATCTGCAGCACCCGGCCCACATCGCGCACCGCCGCTTTCGACAGAAGCGCACCGAAGGTGATGATCTGCGCCACCTTATCGCGCCCGTATTTGCGCTGCACATATTGGATCGTCTCTTCCCGGCGATCCATGCAGAAGTCGATATCGAAGTCGGGCATCGACACCCGTTCGGGGTTGAGGAAGCGTTCGAACAGCAGGCTGTAGCGCAGGGGGTCAAGGTCGGTGATTGTCAGTGCATAGGCCACAAGGCTGCCTGCCCCCGAACCCCGTCCCGGCCCGACCGGAATGCCGTTATCCTTCGACCACTTGATGAAGTCCGACACGATCAGGAAATAGCCCGGGAAGCCCATCTGTTCGATGATCCCCAGCTCGAATTTCAGCCGCGCCTCGTATTCCTCCACCGGCACCGCGTGCGGGATCACCGCAAGCCGCGCCCGCAGACCGTCCCAGGCCTGACGACGCAGCTCTTCCACCTCGTCATCGGCGAATTTCGGCAGGATCGGCTTGCGCCGCTCGGTCTTGAACGCGCAGCGCCGGGCGATCTCGACAGTGTTCTCCAGCGCCTCCGGCAGATCGGCAAACAGCGTCGCCATTTCCGCCGGGCTTTTGAAATAATGCTGCGGGGTCAGACGGCGGCGGTTATCCTGCTGATCGACATAGGCCCCCTCGGCAATACAGATCAGCGCATCATGCGCCTCGTAAAGCTCGGTTTTCGGGAAATAGACATCGTTGGTCGCCACCAGCGGCAGATCCATCGCATAGGCCATTTCGATAAAGCCGCGCTCGGTCAGCCGCTCGCCCTCGGTCAGCTGCCCGCCCTCGCCCGGATGGCGTTGCAGCTCGACATAAAGCCGGTTCGGATAGGTCCGTGCCAGCCGCGCCATCAGCGCTTCGGCCTCGGCGCGGTGGCCGATTTTCAGCCAGCCCCCGACCGGCCCATCGGCCCCGCCTGTGAGGCAGATCAGCCCCTCGGAATAGGTTTCCAGCTCGTCCAGCGTGACCTGCGGCACACCCTCATGCTTATCAACATAAAGGCAGGTGTTGAGCTTCATCAGGTTTTCATATCCGGTCTCGTTCTGGGCCAGCAGCACCACCGGCGCGGGCGCGCGCGCCGCCTCGCCCTGGGCGGGCGTATCGTAGCACACCGAGACCTGACAGCCGACGATCGGCTGCACCCCGTCTCCCGAGGCCATGACCGAAAATTCCAGCGCGCAGAACATGTTGTTAGTGTCGGTCACCGCCACCGCAGGCATGTCCATGGCCGCGCACATGCCGGCCAGCTTTTTCACCTGCACCGCGCCTTCAAGCAGCGAATACTGGGTGTGCACCCTGAGGTGGATGAATCGGGGATTTTGAGCCATGGCGGAACTGTAAACCGGCGCGCGGCGAAGGCAAACGGCGAAAGCGCCTGCGCCGGTCCAAAATGTCGCGTTGACCGACTTCGCCCGCAATGTTGATGCTTAGCATCATGTCTAACCATCTCAATGCGCTCTTCGGCGCCCTCTCCGATCCGACCCGCCGCGCGGTGCTATCGCACCTCGCCGAAGGGTCTTTGCCGGTGCAGGCGTTGGCCGAACCGCATGACATGGCCCTGCCCTCGTTCCTGCGCCATATCGAAGTGCTCGAGGCCGCCGGTCTGGTCACCACCCGCAAACAGGGCCGCTGCCGCATGGTGGCGCTGAAACCTTCGGCGCTGGCCCCGCTGGGCGCATGGTTGGCAGATCAGGCAGAGCTATGGGACGGGCATCTGGCCCATCTCGAAGCCGAGGCGCGCCGGTTCGAGATTGCCGCCCGTACCCAGCCCTAGTGGCAATAGGACCCGCCGCGATAGCGCGCCGTATCCAGATGGAAGTGGTTGTGGTGGTAGCGGTCGGCATCAGGGCTGAGCACCGTACCGAATGGGCCGCAGGCCCGCCGATAGAGGGTGCGGAACTGGTTCGAATAGCGGCCCCGCCACTGCTCTTCGACCGTCAGCACCGTGCCATTGCGCAGGGTCACCCCTGAAACGTCCACCGCATGGCCCTTGCTGTGTTCCGACAGCTTCGCCCCCGGCACGTTGTTGCGCGAACGGCAGGAATAATGCGCGATGATGTTGATCTGCGCCACGCCGCCGCCGGTCGTGCCAATCGTCGGCAGCACCCCGTCGCGCACCCATGTGTTCAGCGCAATCGCGGTCGGGCAATCAATGGTGGGCTGCATCGACAGCGGGATCCCCGCCACCGAGCTGACCTGTACCGGCTCCGCCACCCCGCAGGCCCCTGCCCCATGGATCGGCGCAATCGCCGCGCCCCGGATCTCGGCCACGCCGCAGATCGACCCAGCCCGGATCGGGGCCGTCGGCATCACCCGGGCCGAGGCCGGTTGCGCAGCTTCAGAAGGCTCGGCAGGGCTCGCAAGCCAACCGGGCCGCGCTGGCGGCACCGGCGAGCGGGCAACCGCCAGAGCGCTGTTCCCGGCCACAGCCAGCACCGGGCTTGCACCGCTCACCCCTTGCAGGAGGTCGGCAACCGGATCGGGGGCGTCAACCTCAAGGCGGGCATTCGTCAGGCCCGACGAGGCCAGTGCCGCCGAGATCACGGCCGCATCAACGGCCAAATCGAACGGCGCCTGCTGGGCCGGTTGGACGACGACGGGGCGCGGCACCGGGCGGGGCGAGATCGAGGGCGCTTCGGCCGAGGCCGCCGTGGCGGTGACAAGCGCCGCAAGCCGGATGGCGAGCGCCCCCGCCCTCATTCCTTCGAACCGGACCGCCCGAAATCCGGCGCGTCGGTATCCTGACCAGCCTCGATAATGCCGCGCCGGATCGCCCTTGTGCGGGTGAAATAGTCGTGCAGCATGTCGCCATCGCCCATGCGGATTGCCCGTTGCAGCACGAACAGCTCTTCGGTGAAGCGGCCCAGAACATCCAAGGTCGCGTCCTTGTTCGACAGGAACACGTCACGCCACATGGTCGGATCCGAGGCGGCGATCCGGGTGAAATCCCGAAAACCGGCGGCGGAATACTTGATCACTTCGCTATCGGTCACCCGGCGCAAATGGTCGGCCACGCCCACCATCGTATAGGCGATGAGGTGCGGCGCGTGGCTGGTGACTGCCAGAACCAGATCGTGGTGATCGGCCTCCATCTCGTCGACATTCGCGCCCATCCCCTCCCACAGCGCGCGCAAGCGCGCCACCGCGGTAGGGTCGGTATTCTCGACCGGCACCAACAGGCACCAGCGATTGTCAAAAAGCGTGGCAAAGCCGGAATAGGGGCCGGAATGCTCGGTGCCCGCCAGCGGGTGCGCCGGGATGAAATGCACGCCTTCGGGGATATGCGGCCCAACCGCATCAATCACCGCTCGTTTCACCGAGCCGACATCGGTCACAGTAGCACCGGGCTTCAGATGCGGGGCAATCTCTTCGGCCACCGCCCCCATCGCCCCCACCGGCACGGCAAGCACCACAAGATCGGCATCCTTCACGGCTTCGGCAGCGGTGTCGACCACCCGGTCGACCAGCCCGATTTCACCCGCCACCTTGCGGGTTTCAGCCGAGCGCGCGGTGCCGACGATCTCGCCCGCCAGCTTGCCCCGCCGCATCGCATGAGCCATCGAGCCTGCGATCAGGCCAAGCCCGATCAGCGCGACACGATCATAGATTGGGGTGTCATTCGTCATGAGGACCACTCCCCTTGAACAGGCCAATCAGATGCGCCACCCGGCGGCACGAGGCTTCATCGCCCACGGTGATGCGCAGGCAATGCGGCAGTTTGTAGCCGCCGGTCTTGCGCACGATCACCCCTTCGGATTTCAGATAGGCATCGCAGGCCTCGGCCTCTTCCTGATCGGCAAAGCGGGCCAGCACGAAATTGGCGCTCGACGTGTCCGAGGGCACCCCGTGTTCGGCCAGCGCATTGGCCAGCCACGAGCGCAGACGGGCATTATCGGTCCGGCAACGTTCCACATGCTCGCGGTCACGCACCGCCGCTTCGGCCACCATCAGCTGGGTGTTCGACAGGTTGAACGGCCCGCGCAGCCGGTTCAGCACCCCGATGATCTCGTGGCTGGCATAGCCCCAACCGATCCGAAGCCCGCCAAGGCCGTAGATCTTCGAGAAGGTCCGGGTCATCACCACATTGGGGAAGCGGTCGACCAGCGAGGCCCCACCATCGAAACCGTCGACGAATTCGGCATAGGCGCCATCGAGCACCAGCACCACATTCCCCGGCAGCGCCGTTGCCAGCCGCGTCAGTTCTTTCTTGCCCACCATCGTGCCGGTCGGGTTGGCCGGGTTGGCGATGAACACGATGCTGGTGCGCTCGGTTACGGCGTCAAGGATTGCATCCACATCGACCACCCGGTCACGCTCGGGCACCTCAACTGGATCGGCCCCGGCGGCCAGCGCCGAAATGCGGTACATGGCAAAGCCGTGGGTGGTGTGAATCACCTCGGTGCCCGGCCCGGCATAGGCCTGACAGATGAAGGTGATCACCTCATCCGAGCCCACCCCGCAGATGATCCGCTCGGGGTCGAGCCCATGCACTTCGCCAATCGCCTGACGCAGAGCGGTGTGGTCGGTGTTGGGGTAACGATGCAGGTTCTGCGCGGCGCGATGATACGCCTCGACTGCGCGCTCGGACGGCCCCCAAGGGTTCTCGTTCGAGCTCAGCTTGATCACATTACTCACGCCGGCGACGGAAGCAGCTCCGCTCTCGTACAGCGCGATGTCCATAATGCCGGGTTGCGGCGTCGGTAGGTCCTGCATGGTCTTTCCTGGAATGTTCCGGTTTTCTCATAGCGATGCACCGGTGCCAGGGCCAGCCTATTCAACCGCTTTCAGCAAAATGGCTTTGGGGGAAATCAGGGCGCCGCTAGGCGCAGCGCATCTGACAGGGGCTGGGCACTGACCGCCACCGGCGCCTGAAACGGATTGCCCTGCACCAGCACAATCGCCGCTTCGGGCGCCGCCGCTGTGGCAAACAGGATCATCGCGGCGATCCCGGATTTCGGCTTGTCCAGATGCAGCGCCGCAAGACCGATCAGCGTGACCAGCCCGAGAAAGGCCATGCCTGTCCATTTCAGCGGGTTCAGATGGGTTTGCGCCAGGTTCACCCGCAAATCGTGATCGGCACGCAGCTCCAACACCTTATCCAGCATCAAGGCCTGCATATTGGGTCCCGCAGACCGCGCCACTGCAGCGCTGGCCACCGTATCGAGCAGCCGATCACCGGCGCGCGTCACAGCCTGATCGCGCTGTCGGGCACTCAGCGAGGGCCATTCGTTCACCAGAGCATGGCCGTATTCACGTATGGAATCCCCGATCGACAGGCCCAGCATCGGCGCCTGTTCTGCGGCCATGACACTGAGCGCGCGCAGCCCGTCAGCTTCACGCAGCACCGCATCGCTCGCCCGCGCGCGTGACGTCCAGGTATCATTGGCGATAAAGGCCAGCGTCAGCCCGAAAAGCAGCCCCAGAATGGTCAAGAGCGAAGGCGTCATCTGCGCCAGAGGTTCCAAACGCGCGCGCGATCTCTCATGACGCAGCACCAAAGCCAGCCCCAGCACCGCAAGTGCGGTTCCGACCAGGGCAAGCGTGGCATAGATGTAATGTTCATAAGCGAGCATCACGCCTCCGACGAAACTCATGTCGAAGTGTACCAGCCTGCCCTTGCACCAAGGTTAACGGTGCCGCGTCCGAAAGCAGACGCCCCAAAGCAAAAGGGCCGCCCTGCCGGACGGCCCTTCGGAATGTCGGCGCGGAACCTTAGTTCTGCGCGTAGTATTCGATCACGAGGTTCGGCTCCATGATCACCGGATACGGCACATCGCCCAGACCCGGGGTGCGCACGAAGGTGGCGGTCATTTTCGAGTGATCGGCTTCGATGTAATCCGGCACGTCACGCTCGGGCAGTTGCACGGCTTCGAGCAGAACGGCGAGTTGTTTCGACTTGTCGCGCACCGCGATCACGTCGCCTTCCTTCACACGGTAGGAAGCGATGTTCACGCGCTGGCCGTTCACGGTCACGTGGCCGTGGTTCACGAACTGACGGGCGGCGAACACGGTCGGCACGAATTTCGCGCGATAGACAACCGCGTCCAGACGACGCTCCAGCAGACCGATCAGGTTTTCGCCGGTATCGCCTTTCAGACGCTCGGCTTCGGCATAGATGCGACGGAACTGTTTCTCGGTCAGGTCGCCATAGTAGCCTTTCAGCTTCTGTTTGGCGCGCAGCTGAAGACCGAAGTCCGACAGTTTGCCCTTGCGGCGCTGGCCGTGCTGGCCCGGGCCATATTCACGACGGTTAACCGGGGATTTCGGACGGCCCCAGATGTTTTCGCCCATCCGGCGGTCGATTTTGTACTTGGCAGACGTGCGTTTGGTCACGGCTGATCTCCTTCGTTTGAAACGCCGCCCGGAGGCGGCTATGAAGGGCGTTGTCCTCTTGGCCGAAGCCATGACAGGAATCCCCTTGCGGGGCCCACCAACACCAATGAAGCCGCGCTTATAGCTGGCGCAGAGGGGGAGTCAACGTCTTTCCCCCGCCCCGTCCGGAAATACCGTTCAGATCGGTGTTCAGGCAGCGCCCGAAGCCAGAATGGCCGCTTCGGCCCGGCTCAGCGCCCGGCGGGCATAATCGCCATAGGCCATCGGGTCTTTGCCCAACTCCGGCAGCATCCCGATCAGCCGCTCCCGGCTGTCCTGTTCCAGACTGTCAATCGCCTCGCCCGCCGGATGGAAGCTTTCGGTTTCCAGCCCGTTGGCAAACACCACCTCGTGATGCGGCAAGAGCAGGTGAATATAGGTGACTTCGCGCGTCATGTAATCGCGCACCACGGTGTGGTCATCGATCAGATCGCGCGCCCGGACCAGCACTTCGTCGCTGTTGAACAACGCCAGCGCCTTGGGCCCCTGCACCAGAAGCCGGTGATTGGGCGACACGATCAGATCATCTTCGGGCCGGTCCAGCCCCAGCGCGCCCCGGCGCAGGCGGATCGGGCGCAGGTCCGGCATCGCAAACAGCCGCGCGCCGGAAACGCGCTTGGCCCCGATCCACAGTACATCCTGCAAGCCGCTATCCTTGGTCTGGATCCGGTCGCCCTCGCGGATATCTTCCACCGCCACATCACCTGTCGCGGTGCGAATGCGGGTACCAGGGGTGAAACAGATCACCCCGGTGGGTTGCTGGGTCTGGCGGGTGATCTCGGCCGCTTCCATCTGCACCCGCACCACCCAGAGGTCGGTCCCGACCGGGGGCGGCGCGCCGACGAACATCAGAAGCGGCGGCACCCCGTCGGCAAGTTCGATCAGGGTCACGGTATAATTGGCAAAGCCATCGGTGACATCAAAGCCGGTGTGAAACAGCGGCGCGTCGTCGGGCTCCAGCGCCCGCGCCCGGATCGGGCTGTCCTGCAGCGCCCGGCCCACCAGCTTGGTCACCTTACGCGCGGCACGAGCTCGAAACGCCGCCTCGCCCTCTGCCCTTTCGAGCAGAAGAACATCCGACGTCCGATCTATCCGCACAGCCGTTCCGTGCCAGCGCCAGCTTGCGCCGATGCCAATCGCGCCACGCGGCGCCGCGCGCAAACCGTCAACTTCGGTCTGCGCCCACGAAATGACAAACGTGCCCGGAGAGCCCGCTATCATGCCTGTATACCTGCCATTTTTCTTTTTATTGACGCGAGGGTAACACGGGCGAATCGGCTTGTTAAGATTTTCTTGCCCGATCCGCCCGCTGATCGCGCAAAAAATTCAATCCGGCTCACACCCGCCCTGCGAAAAGAAGAACGGCGCAGGCTTCAACACCTGCGCCGTCTCCAGATCGAAGATGAAACGGGCCTCAGAAGCTGAGCTGCACCTGCAACGAGCCAACCACCTGCCCCGAAGGCTGCGTGGTGAATTCCGGCCCCATCCAGGTGGCCCCGTAGAACACCCCCAACAAGTCGCTCTGCCATTGCACCCCGGCCCGCACCCGGTTCCAGCTATCGGTCAGGGTGTATTGCGAGCTGGGAAGCCAGGTCGAGCTAAACACCCGGGCAGCATCGGCCCCGACGAGGAAGGAAAAACCGTTGCGCGGCACTTCATAGAGGCCCTGAAACAGCTGCCCGGTGGTTTCGTCGCGCAGCACGATGCCCGAGGTAAAGTTGCTGCCGATGATCAGATCGGCCCCGACCCGCAGATAGTTCACATCGCCCGCGCGCCCCTGCACGAAGGGCCGAAGCACCAGCCCGTCGCCAAAGCTGAACCGATGCGCCGCTTCCCCCGTCACCGCTGCATGCAGGGCATTGGGGAATTGCGACGCCAGGGTGGAGGATGACGGCCCCGGGCTGTTGATCAGATCGTGCACCTTCACCTGAATCCAGGAGGCGCCGGAAATCGGCCCCGACACCACCGCCTCGGCGCCGAGCGTGTAATCGGTGCTGCCTTTGGCGAAATGCGTATAGGCCCCGAAGGTGGCAATTCCGGCATAGCGCCGATCCCCGACAGCGGGGTTGCGCAGGTTGGCCGGGGCCAGCAGGCTGTTGGTATAGCGCAGCTCGATCAGCGAGCCGAATTCCTCAGGCAGCGAGATCGTGCCCGCCGGTCCCCAGAGAAAGCCGATGGTAAAGGCGCCGGTGCGCCAGCGGTCCTGCCGATCGCCGAAATAGTCATTCGACCACAGACGCCCGCTGCCCAGATATTCCCGTCCGCCAAACACGTCCCAGCCCTCGGCCCGGGCCGGAGCGGAAAGCGCTGCCAGAAATGCGAAAGCCGCGATCAGAACAAAACGCATGAAAAGTCCAATTTTGCTGCTCTTGGGCACGTATTGCCGCGCCGCATTGTTGGTATTTTCGTAGTGCTCTTTGAAAACGTTTTCTACATCTTTCCCGCCACGCCCGGCAGGTGCGGGTGTGGCGGGAAGGTTTGTTGCATTTTCGTCACCCGCATTTGGAGTGGCCGCAGGCGCCGCAAGTCATGCAGCCCTCGACCATCCGCATCTCGAATTGACCGCAGCGCGGGCAGGCCGGACCGCGGCGCGGCTGACCCAAATTCACCACCTCGGCTTGGGGGTCGGATTTCAGCCCCATCCCCTCGCCCGCGATGAAGCCAGTGGCGATCATGTGCTTTTCAATCACCCCGCCGATGGCCGCGAGGATCGAGGGCACATAGCGCCCGCCCATCCAGCCCCCGCCGCGCGGATCGAACACCGCTTTCAGCTCTTCGACCACAAAGCTCACATCGCCGCCGCGCCGGAACACCGCCGAGATCATCCGCGTCAGCGCCACGGTCCAGGCATAGTGCTCCATGTTCTTCGAGTTGATGAACACTTCAAACGGCCGACGGCTGCCACCCACCACCAGATCGTTCACGGTAATATAGATCGCGTGCTCGCTTTCCGGCCATTTCAGCTTGTAGGTGATGCCTTCCAGCGTCTGCGGCCGGTCCAGCGGTTCGGCCATATAGATCACATCGACGCCGCGATCGGCCTCGGGCGCCTTTTCCGAGCTTTCGCTGACGCTCAGCACCGAGCCGGTCACATCATTGGGCCGGTAGGTGGTGCAGCCCTTGCAGCCGGTCTCGTAGGCTTGCAGGTACACATCCTTGAACGCTTCGAAATCAATATCTTCCGGCACGTTGATGGTTTTCGAGATCGAGCTGTCGATCCATTTCTGCGCCGCCGCCTGCATCTTCACATGCGACGCCGGGTCCAGCGTCTGGGCGTTGACGAAATAGTCCGGCAGCTCGGTCTCGCCAAATTTCTCGCGCCACATCTGCACCGCGTAATCCACCACCTCTTCTTCGGTGCGGGTGCCGTCTTTTTGCAGCACCTTGCGGGTATAGGCATAGGCAAAGACCGGTTCGATGCCGGAGGATACGTTGCCCGCATAAAGGCTGATCGTGCCGGTGGGGGCGATCGAGGTCAGCAGGGCGTTGCGGATGCCATGCTCTTTGATCGCCGCGCGCACATCCTCGTCCATATGCTGCAGCGTGCCCGAAGCCAGATAGGCATCGGCATCGAACAGCGGGAACGGCCCCTTTTCCTTGGCCAGCTCCACCGAGGCCAGATAGGCCTCGCGGGCGATCTGGTGCATCCAGGCTTCGGTCTGCGCCGCCGCCTCGTCAGAGCCATAGCGCAGCCCGACCATCAGCAGCGCATCAGCCAGCCCGGTGACTCCAAGGCCAATGCGCCGTTTCGCCTGCGCCTCTTGCCGCTGTGCCTCCAGCGGAAAACGGCTTTCATCGACGACATTGTCCATCATCCGCACCGCGGTGCGCACCAGCTTGGCCAGCGCGGCCTCATCCAGCCCCGCTTTCTTGCCAAACGGATCGGCCACCAGCCGCGCCATGTTGATCGAGCCCAGCAGGCAGGCGCCATAGGGCGGCAGCGGCTGCTCGCCACAGGGGTTCGTCGCCGCGATGCTCTCGCAATAGGCGAGGTTGTTCATCTTGTTGATCCGGTCGATGAAAATCACCCCCGGCTCGGCATAATCATAGGTGGCCCGCATGATCTTGTTCCACAGATCGCGGGCCGGAAGGGTGTGATAGATCACATCGTCGAATTTCAGCTCCCACGGGCCATCGGCCTTCACCGCTTCCATGAAATCGTCGGTGATCAGCACCGACATGTTGAACATGCGCAGCCGGGCAGAATCGGATTTCGCCGCGATGAAATCTTCCACATCGGGGTGGTCGCAGCGCATCGTCGCCATCATCGCGCCGCGACGGCTACCCGCCGACATGATCGTGCGGCACATCGCGTCCCAGACATCCATGAAGCTGAGCGGGCCAGAGGCATCCGCCGCCACGCCCTTCACGCCCGCACCACGGGGCCGGATGGTCGAGAAATCGTAGCCGATCCCGCCGCCCTGCTGCATGGTCAGCGCGGCCTCTTTCAGCATGTCGAAGATCCCCGCCATGCTGTCGGGGATGGTGCCCATCACGAAGCAGTTGAACAGGGTCACATTGCGCTCGGTTCCGGCGCCTGCGGTGATCCGGCCTGCGGGCAGGAATTTGAAATCTTCCAGCGCGGCAAAGAACTCGTCTTCGCGCTCCGGCTCGGGTTCCGCCAAGGCGCGGGCAATCCGCCGCCAGCTGTCTTCCACCGATTTATCAATCGGCGTGCCATCCGCCTCTTTGAAGCGGTATTTCATGTCCCAGATGGACTCGGCGATGGGGGCAGCAAAGCGGCTCATGGTCGTCCTTATAGCATATATGCGATGGTCACGCCTGCGGTTGCAGCCACCGGGCGGAGGTCTAATATATACACAAGACCTAGGGGGTGTCGACGTGCAGCAACACATGAATCTCGTAAAACTATGCGTCGGCTGCGAAAGCGTGGAAGACCTTGCAGGCTGGCAGGAAATGCGCGGGCAAGGCAATCCCAACTGGTTGCCGCGCCATGTCACCCGCATGTGGCCCAAGCGCGAGGCGGAGCTTTTGGCGGGCGGGTCGCTCTATTGGGTGATCAAGGGTGTGATTCTCGTGCGTCAGCCGATCCTGCGGCTGGACGAGGTGATCGGCGAAGACGGCATCCGGCGTTGTGGCATCGTGATGGACCGGGCGCTCATCCGCACCGCCCCAGCCCCGCGCCGGGCCTTTCAGGGCTGGCGCTATCTCAGCCCCGCCGATGCCCCCGCTGATATCGGCCCCGCCCGCACCGGCGACGACACCCTGCCGCCGGAGCTGTCGAACATGCTCTCCGAGATCGGGATTCTGTAGGCGCGCGCTTCTTTGGTCCCCAAATACCTCCGCCGGAGGCCAGCGGGATCTGTGACTGTCGCAAAAATAGCCAGTGCGGATCCGGCTGCGCGGGGGTCGGATTTGCCCCTGTTCGGGCTAGAAAACCCTGAAATGTGCGAAGCGCGAATTAACTAATATTTTATTTTTTATCAGTCACTTAGATATGCGGGCGAGTTCGCCCACCTTTGAAGGTCCGGCCCTCAATATCCCGCTGCCCGGTCCACCAGATGCATGAGCGCCTCCCCCGCCTCGCCCCGCCGGATATTCTCGGCAATCACCTCAGCAGCGGTCGCGGGCCGGGTTTCGGCGGCGATATGCGGGGTCACCGTCACTTTCGGATGGCGCCAATAGGGATGGTCCTCCGGCAGCGGCTCCACCCGGAACGTGTCCAGCGTCGCATGCCCCACCTGCCCCGTCTCGAGCGCCGCTAAGAGCGCCGCGTCGTCGATCAGCGCACCGCGCCCCGGATTGATCACCACCGCGCCTTGCGGCAGGCGCGCCAGGGTCTCGGCATCAAGGATATTCTCCGTCGCCGGGGTCGAGGGCAGCAGCAGCACGAGGATTTCCGACCGCGCGAGCACATCGCGCAGCCCTTCATCGCCCGCAAAGCACGCCACGCCCGGCAGCTCCTTCGCCCGCCTGCTCCACCCCGCCACGTCGAAGTTCAGCCCAGCCAATGCCTGCGCGCAGGCCGCGCCCAGCGCACCCAGCCCCAACACGCCCAGTTTCCGATGCCGCGCCAGCGGCGGCACATGCACCTGCCAGCGCCCATCTGTCCGGCGGATATCCACATCCATCCCCAGATGATGGCGCAGCACATGGCCGGTGACCCATTCCACCATCCCCTCAGCCAACCCCGGATCGACCATCCGCGCATAGGGCATGGTCAAGGTCGGGTTGGTGATGATGGTCTCCACCCCGGCCCAGAGCCCCAGCACCGCTTTCACCTTCACATAGGGGGTGAAATCCAGCCTCCCGCCAAAGGGCGCGTAGATGACGTAATCCACTTCACCCGGCGCCAGATTGTCGCCCAACACCGCCGCAACCCCGGCCGCCGCCAGCGCCGCCTCCAGATACGGGCGATAGATCTCAAACTGCCCCGGTCGGGCGAGGAACTGGATGTTCACGGGCATAAGCGCCTCCTATTTCGAGCGCGGCCGATGCACATGCGCGGATTGAACCAGCCCGAAGCCGATGAGCAGGATCAGCATCGCCGAGCCGCCATAGCTGACCATCGGCAGCGGCACGCCAACAACTGGCGCGAGGCCCATCACCATCGACATGTTCACCGAGAAGAAGAAGAAGAAGGTCGCAGCGATCCCGAAGGTCAAAAGCGCGCCAAAGCGGTCGGGGTTGCGCATCGCCGAGATCACGCAGATCACGATCACCCCGAGATAGAGCGCCAAGAGCGAGCTGGCCCCGATAAAGCCGAATTCCTCGGCCAGCGCGGTGAAGATGAAGTCGGTGTGTTTCTCTGGCAGAAAGCTCAGCCGCGATTGCGTGCCTTGCATGAAGCCGCGCCCGGCCCAGCCGCCCGAGCCCAGCGCAATTTTCGACTGGGTGATGTGATAGCCCGCCCCCAGCGGGTCCATCGCCGGATTCAGAAAGATGTCGATCCGCTTGTACTGGTAGTCTTTCAACAGCTGCCAGGGCGTGCCGCGCGACAGAAACACCGCCGCCACCGCGCCCACGCCAAGCCCGCCAACCGCGAGGAAATAGAAGATATTGACCCCGGCCAGCCACATGATCACCGCGCCGCCGCCCATCAGCAGGATCGCGGTGCCAAGGTCGGGCTGGATGATCACCAGCCCGGTCGGCACCAGAATGAGCAGAACCGGCACCAGCACCCAGAGCGGACGCGAGACCTTGCTCACATCCAGCCAGTCGTAATAGGCGGCCAGCATCATGATCAGGGTGATCTTGGTCAGCTCGGAAGGTTGCAGCCGGATCGGGCCGAGGTCAATCCAGCGCTGCGCCCCCATCCCAACATGGCCGAACAGCTGCACCGCCAACAAGAGCGCCAGCGACAGGGCAAAGCCCAGCGGGGCGACGTTGCGCCAGAACCAGATCGGCACCATCCCGACCACCAGCATCATCACCATGCCCACGGCAAAGCGCTTCATCTGCGGCTCGGCCCAGGGGCTGAGTGATCCGCCCGCCACCGAATAGAGCATCATGAAGCCGATCCCCGCCACGGCGGTGAGCACCAGCGCCAGCGGCCAGTTGAAATAGAGGATCTTGCGAATGCCCGAGGGCACCCATTTCACATTATATTCAAGATAGCTCACGCCCGGCTTCTCCCGGTCGAGGGTTCCTGCGGCGGACGCAGAACCATATCGTCAAAGCGCTTGCGGATCGTCGCGCGCTGGCTGCTCGGATAGGCCGAAAGCGGCGGCACATCGTCGTAATGGGCGGCCAGCATCAGATCGCGGGCAATCGGTGCGGCCGCTGTCGAGCCGCCGCTGCCATGCTCCACCACCACCGCAACCGCCAGATTGGGCGCTTCATGCGGGGCGAAGGCGATGAACAGGGCGTGGTCGCGCCGCTCCCAGGGCAGATCAGCGTTTGAGGTCACGCCGCCGGCCCGTTCGGCGGCGGTGATATTGCGCACCTGACTGGTGCCGGTTTTACCCGCCATGAGGAAATCGCTATCGAGGACCCGGCTCGCCCCTGCCGTGCCATGCGCCGCATTGACGACTTCGAACATGCCCTGCCGCACCACCGCCAGATGGGCCGGATCAATGTCGAGCGGCGTATTGCCCGTGATCGGCTGCTCCACACCGTCAAGGGCACGCACGAGGCGCGGCTCGACCAGTTTGCCCGAGGCGATCCGCGCCGTCATCACCGCCAGTTGCATCGGCGAAGCCAGCACATAGCCTTGCCCGATGGCCGCGTTGAGCGAATCCCCGATCAGCCATTCGGCCCCCTTGGTGGCGCGCTTCCAGTCTTTCGTGGGTACCAGCCCTTCGGCGATGCCCGAGAGCGGCAGATCAAAGCGCTGGCCCAGCCCGAGCTTGCGCGCCATCTCGGCGATTTTCTCGATCCCGACGATCTGTGCCAGCTCGTAATAATACACGTCGCAGCTTTCACGCAGCGAGCGCACCAGATCGACCTTGCCGTGCCCGCCGCCCTTCCAGCAGTGGAAACGACGGTTCGACACTTCGACAAAACCCCGGCAGCTGAACGTGTCATCGGGCTTGATCAGCCCTGCCTCAAGCCCCGCCAGCGCTGTGACCACCTTGAAGGTCGAGCCGGGCGGATAGGTACCCTGCACGGTTTTATTGGCTAGCGGGCGATAGGGATCGTCCAGCAGTCCTTTGTAATCTTTCGACGAAATGCCGCGCACGAATTTGTTCGGGTCAAAGCCCGGGGCCGAGGCAATGGCCAGAATGTCGCCATTGGTGGTGTCGATCACCACCGCCCCTGCGCTTTCGCCCGCCAGCCGCGCCTCGCAGAAATTCTGCAAATGGTGATCGACCGTCAGCTGCACATCGGTGCCGGGAATGCCCTCTTCGCGGCTCAGCTCGCGGATCACCCGGCCCACCGCATTCACCTCGATCCGACTGATCCCCGCACTGCCGCGCAGCTCGCGCTCCAGCTTGGTTTCAACCCCGGTCTTACCGATCTGAAAGCGCGGGATCTGCAACAGCGGGTCCTGATCGTCGAGACGGCTGAGGTCGTAATCCGAGACTGGACCGACATAGCCGATCACATGGGCAAAATCGCTTTCGAGCGGATAGAAGCGGCTCAGCCCCATTTCCGGCGACACGCCGGGCAGCGCAGGCGCGTTCACCGCGACTTCCGAAACCTCCTGCCAGCTCACCCGTTCGGCAATGGTCACCGGCACGAAGGGCGAATGGCGCTTCATATCGGCAAGAACCTTCAGCCGGTCCTCGGCGGTCAGCCAGATCAGCTTGCTCAGCCGTTCCAGCACCGCTTCGGGGTCTTCCGCCTCTTCACGCACCATGACGATGCGGTAATCCTGCGCATTGCCCGCCAGCAGCACGCCCTTGCGATCGAAGATCATCCCGCGCGCGGGCGGGATCAGGCGGATGTTGATGCGGTTCTGATCGGCCAGCATCCGGTATTCATCGGCCTGATCGACCTGCATATAGCGCATCCGCGCGATCAGAACGCCGCCCATGGCAAGTTGCGCGCCGCCCAGCAGTAACCCGCGCCGGGTGATGGTCTTTGCGCTTTTGGTGTTATCTGCCGGGGTGCGCTTCATACCAACCGCACCTCTGCCGCATGTTCACCGGGGTTCAGCCTCCGCACCCGGAAGACAAAGACCGAGAGCCCCACCACCAGCGGGTAGAAGGCCAGATTGACCAACAGGCTCAGCATCGCCAGACCGAAATTGACCTGATCGACCACGAACAGCGCCAGAAGCAGCCGCTCGCCCAGCAGCATCGCCACAAGCACCACGCCGATGGTCGCCCATTCCAGCGTGAACGTCTGTTCGCGCAGCAGGATCGCCCGGCTCCGCAGAAATTCCAACCCGATTACGGCGAAGCCCACCCCCACGCCGGGCGGGCGCAGAAACAGAAGGTCGGTCACCAGCAGCACCGCCGCGAACAGCCAGACCGGAACGAAATCGGGGCGGCGCAGCACCCAGGCAAAGCCCAGAAGCAGCATCAGATCGGGCGGCGGCAGCCCCCCGGAGCCCGTGCCAAGCGGCAACAGCCGCACGAAAACCACGATGCCCGCAATAGCGACATAGAGCAGGCTGATCATCCAGCGATGAAAGGTGGCCAGATCAATCATTGCCCGGCCCCCGATGCACTCCCGTCCGGCACGGCGGGCGCATCTTCGGACGGGGGGGCAAGCACCGGGTTCATCACCAGAAGGCCGCCCGCATCCTGAACCACTTCGCCGGGGAAGGCCCGGAGCACCCGCAGGAAATCGAGCCGCTGATAATCGGCCGCCAGCCGCACCCGAAGCCGCCGGTCGGTGCCGCGCACCACTTCGCCGACCAGAAGCCCGGCGGGAAACACCCCACCATCGCCCGACGAAACCACCCGGTCGCCCGGACGCAGGTCATCGACATTCTCGACAAATTCCAGCGGCGGCACCGCGCTGTTATCGCCATGCAGCAGTGCGGTTTGGCCCGAAGGCTGAATGATCACCGGAATACGCGAGTTGGAATCGGTCAGCAGGATCACCCGCGCGGTTTGTTCACCTACGCCGGAAATGCGTCCGACCAGCCCCAGCCCGTCCATCGCCGCCCAGCCATCGACCAGACCGTCGCGCGATCCCAAATTGATCAGCACCGATTGACGAAACGGGCTGCCGCTATCGGTCAGAACCACGCCAGTAACATAGGACAGCCGGGCATCGAGGCGCACATTGTTGAGATCGCGCAGCTTGGCGTTCTCCTGCTCAAGCTGCAGCGCCGCCTCTTTCCACGATTTCATCTGCTGCAGCTCGCGCCGCAATTCCTGATTTTGCTGCGACAACCGCGTGTAGGATTGGAACCCTTCGGCCAGCTTCACCATATTGGTGACCGGCACCAGCGCCCATTCCATATTGGGCACCACCGCATCGACGATGCGCGCGCGGAATCGCTCCACCCGCGGACTGTCGATCCGCCAGAACAGGAAAATTGCAAACAGGAAAAAGACCAGTATCCCGACCAGAATCCGTCTGACCGGGGTTACAAAATCTTCGCCTTGCCGTCGGTAATTCGCCAATCAGGCCTCCCCGGCGCGGGGTCTCGGCTCCGCGTCAGCTGTCGTAGTCGATAACGTGACGCAACTGCTTTTCATATTCCAGTGCGCGTCCGGTCCCAAGAGCCACACAATTCAGTGACTCGTCGGCCACCGAGATCGAAAGCCCGGTCTGCTCGCGCAGCGCCAGATCAAGCTCGCCCAGCAGCGCACCGCCGCCGGTCAGCATCACGCCCCGGTCAACGATGTCGGCGGCCAGATCGGGCGGCGTGGTTTCCAGCGCCGTCATCACCGCTTCGCAGATCTGCTGCACCGGCTCGGCCAGCGCTTCAGCCACCTGCGCCTGAGTGATTTCCAGCTCTTTCGGCACCCCGTTCAGCAGATCGCGGCCCCGGATCATCAGCGACACGCCGCGCCCGTCATCGGGCATCCGGGCCGTGCCGATCGAGGTTTTGATCCGCTCGGCGGTGTTTTCACCGATCAGGAGGTTATGCTGGCGGCGCAGATAGTTGACGATGGCTTCGTCCATCCGGTCGCCCCCCACCCGCACGGAACGAGCATAGACGATGTCGCCAAGGCTGAGCACCGCCACCTCGGTGGTGCCGCCGCCAATATCGACAACCATGCTCCCGGTCGGATCAGTGATCGGCATCCCGGCACCAATGGCCGCGGCGATCGGTTCGGCGATCAGCCCGGCGCGACGTGCGCCTGCCGACAGCACCGATTGACGGATCGCGCGTTTTTCCACCGGGGTGGCGCCATGCGGCACGCAGACGATGATTTTCGGTTTCGAAAACGTCGTGCGCCGATGCACCTTGCGGATGAAATGCTTGATCATTTCCTCGGCGGTATCGAAGTCGGCGATCACGCCTTCACGCATCGGCCGGATCGCCTCGATGCTGCCGGGCGTGCGCCCGAGCATGAGTTTGGCATCTTCACCAACCGCGAGAACCTTCTTGACCCCATCCTTCACATGGTAAGCCACAACCGAAGGCTCGTTCAGAATAATCCCGCGTCCTTTGACATAGACCAGCGTGTTCGCTGTGCCCAGATCGATGGCCATATCGGAAGAAAAGAGCCCTGAGAGCAGTGACATGTAATTGGACTTTCGCTCGCATATTCCCAGTGACGGGGCATCGGACTCGCCCCCACATCGGGGCCTTATACTGAGCAACCCCCTTTAGGAAAAGGGGAAGCTCGAACAAGATCAGCACTTTTCCGCCATAATGTCGTTCTGAGGAACAACTTGAAGGTGTTAGGCAAATCTAAAGGGAAGCTCCGTAAGGCTGAAGTCGAGAAACGGCGGGAGTGCTCTGATGAAACCTTTCCATTCGATTGGGACAAAGGTCTTAATCGCATTCTCCATCCTTACTGTCCTTCTGATCGGAAGCGGTGGGGCGAACCTATGGGCGGTGCAGCGTCTTTCCTCCACCTCCAATATGGTGGGGAAGGAACTTGCCCCCCTGGCCGATGCGGCGATGGAAACGCAGTTGCAGCTCGCTCATGCCGGCGAGGCGCTCGAATCATACGGATCTTCCGGCATGCCGACCGACAAGGTGCAGGTGATCAAAAGCCTGGATCTGGCAGAGTTCTACGCGAGAGTGATTCTGGAAGGTGGCGAAAACGAAACCGGCACCTACATCGCGGCGACCGATCCCGACATCCGGGCCAGTGCCGAAGCCAATCTGGAGGCTCTGGCCGCGTTCAAAACCGCCACCATGGCCCGGGCGGAATCGACCAATCCCGGCAAATCCAGCCGCGCCTATACGAAGGCTTTCAAAGCGTTCCGGAAAGCCGCGCAGGCGACGGAAGCGGTGATTCATGAACGAATGGATGCGGGCCTTGCCGAACTGGGCGCCGTTCAAAAGGCCGCCGTTACCATCACGCTTGCCGTGACGGGCATCATCATCGCCATGGTGGTGCTGCTCTACGTTTTCACCAACCGCACGGTTATCGCGCGCATTCATAGCCTTGCCGAAACGCTTGGCGCACTCGGCAAGGACGAAAAGAACGTGGCCCTGCCAAAGTGGAAATCCAATGACGAGTTGGGCTTGCTGCGCGCCGCCGTCGCCGATTTCAAGGTCGCCATCGAAGAACGGGCCCGGCTGGCCGCCGAAGGTCAGGCGACGCTGGCCAATCTGGCCGCCAAGGAAGCCGAGGCGCGCCGCAATGCCGAGGATCTGGCCAAACGTGAACGCGAAGCCGATGCCAATGCGCAGGCGCTGGCCATGCGGCAGGAACAATCCATCGCGATGAATGCCGAATTGTCCGAGGTGGTGCAGCGGGTTTCGGCAGGCGAGCTGAATGCGCGCCTGAAAACCGATTGGGACGATCACGAGCTCGACGAGTTGTCGCGGGTGGTCAACCAGCTGATCAGCACCATCGACACCGTATTCAGCGAGGCCAATCATGTGATTGCCGCCATCGCCGAGGCCGATCTGACCCAGGAATTCAATCAGGAATTCCGGGGCGATTTCGGCAAGTTCCAGAAGGCCGTCGCCGCGACGATCACGCGCCTGTCCGAAATGATCACCCGGATTTCGAGTTCGGGCAAAGAGGTTCTGGGCGGGTCTGACGATCTGTCTGTGGTCGCCCAGGCGCTGGCAACGCAGAACGAAGAGCAGGCCCGCGCCCTGTCGGAAATCGTCGCCGCGCTGGATCAGGTCAGCGCCACGGTGACCGCGAATGCCGAAAGCGCTCGCTCTGCCCGTAACGATGCCGGACAGGCCAACGAGCTTGCAGATGCTGGCAGCGCAGTGATCGCCGACACGATGACAGCGGTGCGCCAGATTGCCGAAAGCTCGGCCGAGATCGTGGGCTTCGTGAACGCCATCGAAGACATCGCCTTCCAGACCAACCTGCTGGCCCTGAACGCCTCGGTCGAAGCCGCACGCGCCGGTGAGGCGGGCAAGGGCTTTGCGGTTGTGGCCGCCGAAGTGCGGGCGCTGGCGCAGAAAACCTCGCAGGAAGCCGACCACATCAAGAACATCATTTCGAAATCCGAAGCGAATGTAAGCCACGGGGTGAAGCTGGTCGAAAACACCCGACAGCAGATCGAACACATTCAGGGGGCGATTTCGGCACTGCGCGAACGGATTGGCGAGGTCGATACTGCCAGCTCGGATCAGGCCGCCTCGATCCGCGAAGTGGTCTCGTCGGTCAACCAGATCGACCAGGCGGTGAACGAAGGCACCCATCGTGCCACGCAATGCCAACAGGCCTCGCAAAGCCTCAACGACGAGGCCCGCACGCTTGAAGCCGTGGTGGCGACCTTCCAGCTGCCGGGCGAGCGGCGTCAGGACCGCGGCGACGAAACGGTGATGGCAGCCGAATGACAGTATGACCCCCGGCCTATCCTGCCGGGATGGTTGGACAGATAGAAAAGGCGGCGCTTGAGGGCGCCGCCTTTGTATTCAGATCGGTCAGGCCGGTCTTTCCGGGCTCAGAGCGCTTCCGGTTTGGTCTTGGCGCGGCGCACGATCAGATTGTTCAGCGCGCTGACATAGGCTTTGGCCGAGGCCACCACCGTATCGGTATCCGCCGAAGTGCCGGTGACAATCTTGCCGTCCTCTTCCATCCGCACGGTCACGGTGGCCTGCGCATCGGTGCCCTCGGTCACGGCGCTGACCTGATAGAGGTTCAGCCGCGCGGTATGCGGGAACAGCGCCTTCACCGCGTTGAACACAGCATCGACAGGGCCGTCGCCCGTGGCCGTCACCTGATGATCAACGCCATCCACGGTGAGGGTCAGATCGGCAGATTGCGGCGCCTCGGTGCCACAGATCACCCGGAGGAACTTCACCTTCAGATGATCGTCCGCCGCCGAACCATCGCCCATCAGTGCGATCAGGTCGTCGTCGAACACTTCCTTCTTGCGGTCGGCGAGTTCCTTGAAGCGCACGAAGATGTCGGCGAGCTGGTTGTCGGCGAGGTCGTAGCCCAGATTTTTCAGCTTTTCACGCAGCGCCGCCCGGCCCGAATGCTTGCCCATCACCAGATTGGTGGCCGACAGCCCCACATCTTCGGGCCGCATGATCTCGAAGTTTTCGCGGTTCTTCAGCATCCCGTCCTGATGGATGCCGCTTTCATGGGCAAAGGCGTTCTTGCCCACAATCGCCTTGTTGAACTGCACCGGGAATCCCGAAACCTGCGCCACGCGGCGGCTGATCGCCATGATCTTGGTGGTATCCACCCCAGTGCGGTAGGGCAGAATATCATGGCGCACTTTCAGAGCCATCACCGCCTCTTCCAGCGGCGTATTGCCCGCGCGTTCGCCCAGACCATTGACGGTCGCTTCGATCTGGCGCGCGCCCGCCTCAACGGCGGCCAGAGCATTGGCCGTGGCCAGCCCCAGATCGTCATGGCAATGGGTGGCAAAGACAATCTGATCCGCCCCCGGCACCCGTTCAAGCAGCATCCGGATCAGATCGGCCGATTCACGCGGCGCGGTATAGCCCACCGTGTCGGGAATATTGATCGTGGTGGCCCCGGCCTTGATGGCAATTTCCACCACCCGGCACAGATAATCATGCTCGGTCCGGGTCGCGTCCATCGGCGACCATTGCACGTTGTCGCAGAGGTTGCGGGCATGGCTCACGGTATCATGGATGAGATCGGCCATCGCATCCTGGCTCAGCCCCGGAATATCGCGGTGCAGCGGCGAGGTGCCGATAAAGGTGTGAATACGCGGGCTCTTGGCCAGCTTCACCGCCTCCCAGCAGCGATCGATATCCTTGTAGGTCGCCCGGGCGAGACCGCAGATCGTGGCGTTTTTCGCCCGCTGAGCAATCGCCGACACGGCGGCAAAATCGCCCTCAGAGGCAATCGGAAAGCCCGCTTCGATGATATCGACGCCCATTTCGTCGAGCATGTCGGCGATTTCGAGCTTTTCATCATGGGTCATTGTTGCGCCCGGAGATTGCTCGCCGTCACGCAGGGTCGTGTCAAAAATCAGGACCCGGTCCTGGTCGGAAGGAAGTGTCATGTCAGAATCTCTCTTTTTGGTCTTAGCCATTCTTCAGCGTCTCAGGGCGCGAAAAGTCTCCTCTGAGCGCCGCGCCAAGGGGCACGCTCAGAGGCGGCTAAGAAGAAGCAGCGCAGCAAGACGACCCGAGCGCGAGAGAGCGCCGGTCAGAACAGGGATATGTGCCACGTTGATCATGCGCCGCAATATAATGACCCGATCCGGATTGAAAAGCAGTTTTTCGCAATTTCACCAGCCACGCCGTGTTGAGTGTGCGGTCACGCACATGCGATGTGACGAGGTGATCACCCTATTACTGGACGTTCGCGTTTTTTTACCGCACAAGTTCCAAGATTCCGTAGGGTCAACCCTCAGAACAGTGGTAACGAGAAAGGTCGGGCAGGATGTCCCACCCCCGAAGTCGAAAAAGCGCGGCGGACCGGAAGGTCGAAATTGTCGAAACGGCCATCCGCCTTTCGGCAGAAATCGGCCCCAATCGGGTCACCACACAGCATCTTGCCGATGCTGTGGGCGTAACCCAACCCGCCATCTTCCGTCACTTCGCCACCAAGTCAGAGATCTGGCTGGAGGTCGGCGATCACATCATCGGTCAGATGCAGGCGCTGAACCGGCACATGACTCATGTGCAGCCGGACGATCTGCACGGCCATCTGCACGAGGTGGTCGGGCGTCATTTTGTGCACATCGCCGCCCAGCCCGCGATTCCCGCCATTCTGTTTTCGCGGGAGCTTCTTACCGATTACGAGCCGCTGCGGGTCAAGGTCGATGCCCTGCTCGACGAGCGGCGCACCTCGCTGGCCACACTGATCCGCAAGGCTCAGGACACCGGGCTGCACAAGGCCGAGCTGATCGCCGACGATGCCGCCGTGCAGGTTCTGGCAATCATTCAGGGCCTGTCGATGCGCTGGCTTGTCGCCAATCAGGGCTTCGACCTCGCCGCAGAAGGCCGGCGCGTTGTTGGCGGCCTGCTCGACAGCTTCCGGGTCTGACCTCAATCTCTGATAAGCCGCCGCCTTCACACCAATGTGTGACGGCGGCCAATACGCATGCATTTACCATCCCGCAATATCGCATAACGTCACATGCAGATATTTGCAGATAAATATCTGGTTTTTGTGTGACTCTGGGCTAAACTCCCAACGATTGCTCGCGCGAACAGGCAAGAATCGGTCCCGAATGGACGATGACAGCCTGAGCATGTAACGGACAGGCCTTTGCCTGCCACGACAAATTGGGAGGAAACATGGCACATGTTGTCATACTTGGGGCTGGTCTTGGCGGCACCATTCAGGCGTATGAGCTCAAAGAAACGCTGACGCGTGGCGATAAGATTACGGTGATTTCCGACAAGCCGTATTTCCAGTTCACCCCGTCAAACCCCTGGGCCGGTGTGGGCTGGCGCTCGAAAAAGGAAATCACGGTCGAGCTGGCCCCGGTGATGAAGCGGCGTGGGATCGAGTTCATCTGCGATGGCGCCACCAAGCTTTTGCCGGATGACAACAAGATCCAGCTCGCCTCGGGGCGGGAGGTGACCTACGATTATCTGGTCATCGCGACGGGGCCGGAGCTGGCCTTTGACGAGATCGAGGGCTTCGGCCCGGAAGGCCACACCAATTCGGTCTGCTCGATCGAACATGCCGAGAAATCCGGCGGGCCCGGCGGCACTTGGGATGCGTTCTGCAAGGATCCCGGCCCGATCGTGGTGGGCGCGGTGCAGGGGGCGAGCTGCTTTGGCCCGGCCTATGAATATCTGCTGACCATCGATACCGACCTCAGAAAGCGCAAGATCAAGCATAAGGTGCCGATGACCTTCGTCACCCCGGAACCCTATGTCGGGCATCTGGGGCTTGGCGGTGTGGGCGACACCAAGAGCATGCTGGAAAGCGCGATGCGGGATCGGGACATCCGCTGGATCACCAACGCGAAGGTGGAGAAATTCACCGAGGATGCGGTGCATGTGACCGAGTTCGATGAAGACGGCAAAGAGAAGCGCAAGCATGAGGTGCCGGGCAAGTACAAGATGCTGCTGCCCGCCTTCCGGGGTATCCCGGCGCTGATGGGGATTGAAGGGCTGGTGAACCCGCGCGGCTTTGTGATTGTCGACGAATACCAGCGCAACCCGAAATACCGCAATGTCTTCGGGATCGGGGTGGCCATCGCGATTGCGCCGCCGGTGGCGACGCCGGTGCCGACCGGGGTGCCGAAAACCGGCTTCATGATCGAGAGCATGGTGACCGCGACGGCGCATAACCTGCCGCGGGTGATGCGGGGGGAAGAGCCGAACAACCTGCCCTCGTGGAACGCGCTATGTCTGGCCGATTTCGGCGACCGGGGCGCGGCCTTCCTTGCGATGCCGCAGAACCCGCCGCGCAACGTGAACTGGGCCAGCGAAGGGCGCTGGGTGCACTGGGCCAAGCTGGCGTTTGAGTGGTACTTCATCCACAAGATCAAGAAAGGCGTCAGCGAGCCCTTCTATGAGCGGATGGTGATGAAGCTCCTGAAGATCAACAAGATCCGCTAAAAGACGCTCCAGAGATCGAAAAGGCCGCCCGAGAGGCGGCCTTTTTTGCTTTTGTACGAAGGTGTGATCGAGGAGTGTCCGAACTCGAACAGGGGCCTAAGGTGATGATCTTACAGGTGTTACCGCTAACTGTTTGTTTCGAACAGTTTCGCCCCCAAACCCCTATTCTCCGGTCACGGCAGCATCGGCCGCTGCCGCTGCTGCGGCATCGGAAACCGGCTCGGTCGGGGCCGCGGGGGCGGTGGGAGCCACATTCGCACCCTCAAGCATCGAGGCCATCACCCCCTGTTTCCATTCGCCGGTGACGACATTGCCATCGGCATAGGTCACGGTGCCGGTGCCCTCGCGCAGCCCATTCACAAAGGCGCCCTCGTAGCGCGAGCCATCGGCATAGGTTTCTACCCCTTGCCCCTGTTTCGCGCCCGCCACCCAATCGCCGTCATAGAAGGTGCCATCGGCCCGGCTGAGATTGCCCTTGCCGTCAAAGCGGTCGGCAGCAAAGCCGCCCTCGTAGCTGCTGCCATCGGCAAAGGTGATCTTGCCGCTGTACTCGTGCGCGCCGGCCTTCCAGCCGCCGGTATAGCTGTAGCCATCCTTGCGGGTGAGCGTGCCTTGGCCTTCGTAAAGGCCCGAAGCGAAATCGCCGCTATAGGTGGTGCCATCAGCATAGGTCGCCTCGCCGGTGCCTTCAAACACACCATCGCGCCAGCCGCCCACATAGGTGGCCCCGTCAGGATAGGTCATCGTGCCCTGCCCGTCCGGCAGGCCGACCCGGAACTGGCCCTTATAGGTCGAGCCATCGGGATAGGTTTCCACCCCGTCGCCGCCGATCTGACCATCGACCCAGTTGCCATCGTAGGTGTAGCCATCTGCGCCGGTGAACACGCCGTGACCGGCGCGTTTGTTATTGGCAAAGCCGCCCTCGTAGCGGTCGCCGCTGGCATAGGTGACCACGCCATCGCCTTCGCGCATCCCGGCCACAAAGGGGCCTTCGTATTTGTCGCCATTGGGCTCGGTCAGCACGCCCTCGCCATCCATCTGGCCATTTTTCCAGCCGCCCTCGTAGCGGGTGCCATCGGCGGCCAGATAGCTGCCCTGCCCGTTCGGCTCGCCATTGGCAAAGCTGCCATCGAAGACCGCGCCATCGGCATCGGTCATCTTGCCCTTGCCCTGCTTCACCCCCATCGCCCATTCGCCTTCATAGACGCTGCCGGTGGGGCTTTCGATCCGACCCTGACCATGGTGCTGGCCATTGCGGAAGCCGCCTTCGTATTTGAACCCGTTGGCATAGACCGCGATGCCCGAGCCGTTGATCTTGCCGTCGACCCAATCGCCTTCGTAATAGGTGCCATCGGCATAGGTGACCTTGCCGAAGCCATGCGGGCGGCCCTTGGCAAAGCCGCCTTCATAGACCGAGCCATTAGCGAAACGCGCCGTGCCGTCGCCGCGGATTTCGCCATTCACGAAGGTGCCTGTATATTCATAACCTGTCGGGGTACGCAGCGTGCCCTGACCATCGCGCACGCCGTCTTTCAGCGTGCCTTCGTAGATCGTGCCATCGTCATATTGCACGGTCTCGATCGCGCCACTCGACTGCGCCAGAGCGGCCCCGGCGGTGAGCGTGATCCCAAGGGCCAGCAAAGCCGGTTTCCATCCATTCTTCTGCTGCGACATGGCTTTTCCCTTCCCCGACCGGGTTTGTCCGATCTTATCCGGATTGATGCGGTTCATCCGGTCGCCCAAAACCTATGCGAGCACCTGCGGCGGGGCAACGGTTTTCAACCCGGTTCCGGCTCTGGTGGCTTTCCCTCGGCTGCAAACCTGATAAACCGAGGCGATCCGAGCACATATCCAAGCCCTGAGACCGAAATGACCCAGACCTTTCGCCTGACGCTGGCCCAACTGAACCCAACCGTGGGCGACATTCCCGCGAATGTGGCCAAGGCACGGGCGGCGTGGCTGGAGGGGCGCGAGGCCGGGGCGGATTTCGTAATGCTGCCCGAAAGCTTCGTGATCGGCTATCAGCCGCAGGATATGGTGAAGCGCAAGGGCTTCTGGCGCGAGGCGATGGCGGCGGTCGAGGCGCTGGCGGCCGACTGTGCCGAGGGCCCGACGCTGGGGATTGGCTGCCCCTACCATGATGGCGAGGCGCTTTATAACGCCTATTACATCCTTGAGGGCGGCAAGATCCGCCACCGGGTGTTGAAACAGGTGCTGCCCAATATCGAAGTGTTCGACGAAAAGCGGCTGTTTGCGCGCGGGCCGGATCAGGAACCCTACCGGGTGGGGCCGCTCCTGATCGGCACCCCGATCTGCGAAGATGCGTGGTGGGAAAACCGGGTGTGCTCGACCGTGGCCAAGGCGGGCGCGGAAATTCTCATGGTGCCCAATGGCTCGCCCTATCACCGGGGCAAGATGGATGTGCGCCGCCACCATATGGGCGCGCGGGTGCGCGAAACCGGGCTGGCGCTGATCTATCTGAACATGGTCTCGGGGCAGGACGATCAGGTGTTTGACGGGGCGAGCTTCGGGATCAATCCGGGCGGCGCGCTGGCGTTTCAGATGCCGCAGTTTGAAGAGCATATCCGCCATATTACGCTGGAAAAGCGGCCCGAAGGCTGGCGCATTCTGCCCGCGGAGATCGTCGCGGAACCGGGCGAATACGAGGCCGATTATCACGCCATGGTGCTGGCGCTCAGCGATTACATGCGCAAGACCGGGTTCAAAAAGGTGCTGCTGGGCCTCTCCGGCGGGATCGATTCCGCGCTGGTGGCGGCGATTGCGGTGGATGCGCTGGGGGCCGAGAATGTGCGCTGCGTGATGCTGCCCTCGGAATACACCTCGCAGGCCTCGCTGGACGATGCCGAAGCGGTGGCCCGGGCGCTTGGCGTGCATTACGATTTTCTGCCGATCAGCGGGCCGCGTGCGGCGGTGACCGAGGCGCTGGCGCCGATCTTTGCGGGCACCGATCCGGACCTCACGGAAGAAAACATCCAGTCGCGGCTGCGCGGGCTGCTCTTGATGGCGCTGTCGAACAAGTTCGGGGAAATGCTGCTGACCACGGGGAACAAATCCGAGGTCGCGGTGGGCTATGCCACGATCTATGGCGACATGAATGGCGGCTATAACCCGATCAAGGATCTTTACAAAACCCGGGTGTTCGAGACCTGCCGCTGGCGCAATGACAACCATCGCAGCTGGATGGCGGGGCCTGCGGGCGAGGTGATCCCGGAGCGGGTGATTGCCAAACCGCCCAGCGCCGAGCTGCGCCCCGACCAGAAAGACGAAGACAGCCTGCCGCCCTATCCGGTGCTGGATGCCATTCTGGAAGGGCTGATTGACCGCGAGGTGAGCGTGGCCGAGCTGGTGGCGGAAGGCTTTGACCGCGACGTGGTGAAACGCGTGGAGCATCTGATCTATATCAGCGAATACAAACGCTTCCAATCCGCCCCCGGCACACGGCTGACCAACCGGGCCTTCTGGCTCGACCGCCGCTACCCGATCGCGAACCGCTGGCGCGACAAGACCTAAGAGCCTCTGCACAGCCATAGAAAGACGAAAATCGCGGCGAAGGCTCGGCCTTCACTTTCCTGTCGCTTTCCGCCTGACAGGTCGAATCCCGGCCAGATTTATCCGCGTCCCAATGCGATGACGGCCCGCAATCATAGCGGTGCCTCAGGATGAATATCCTTGCCTTCCCCGATGCCTTTACCCCAGCCGAATGCGACCGGATCACCACCGCGACGCGGGAGGCCAAGAGCGCCGACGCCAAACTGGTGCGCGGCGATAGCGATTACGGGCTGCGCCGCGCCGATCTGGTCTGGACCGACGACCTGCCGGAGCTCGGCTGGGTCATGGACCGGCTGATCGATCTGGTGCGCGAGGCCAATCGCAGCTTTGGCTTCGATCTCGACGCGATGAGCGAAAGCCCGCAGGTGGCGCGCTACGGGGCCGAGCGGCAGGGGCATTTCGGCTGGCATGCCGATATTGGCGCGGGCGCGGTGGCCGCAAGGCGCAAGCTGACTCTGGTGGCGCAACTGTCTGATCCGGGCGACTATGAGGGCGGCGCGCTGGAGCTGCAGCCCGGCACCAGCAAAGTGACGGCGGCACCGGAAAAGGGCAGCGCCACGGCGTTTCCTTCGTTCGTTTTGCACCGGGTCACGCCGGTGACGGCGGGCGAGCGCCATTCGCTGGCGATCTGGGCGCACGGCCCGGCGTTTCGCTGACCCGCCCCCCCCCAGCCGGATATGGACAAAACGCCCATGGTGTGAAAGAGGATCGGGCCAAGGAGAATCCAATGACCGTTACCCGTTTCGCGCCCTCGCCCACTGGCTATCTGCATGTCGGCAACCTGCGCACCGCCCTGTTCAACTGGCTGATCGCCCGCAAATCCGGCGGCACCTTCATCCTGCGCCTCGACGATACCGATCAGGAACGCTCGAAGCAGGAATATGTCGATGGCATCCAGGAAGATCTGGAATGGCTCGGCCTGACCTGGGACCGGATGGAACGGCAATCGGAGCGGATCGAACGCTATGAAGAGGCCGCGCAGGAGCTGCGCGACAAGGGCCGCTTCTACGAATGCTTCGAGACCCCCACCGAGCTCGATCTGAAGCGCAAGAAGCAGCTGAATATGGGGCTGCCGCCGGTCTATGACCGCGCCGCGCTGAAACTGTCGGAAGACGAAAAAGCCGCGCTGCGGGCCGAACGTGGCAAAGGCGTGTGGCGCTTCCTGCTCGATCTGGAGCGGATCGAATGGCATGACGGCATTCTGGGCGATCTGTCGATTGATGCCGCCTCGGTGTCGGACCCGGTGCTGATCCGGACCGATGGGCAGTTTCTCTACACCCTCGCCAGTGTTTGCGACGATATTGATTTCGGCATCACCCATGTGGTGCGCGGCTCGGACCATGTGACCAACACCGCGACGCAGATCCAGATCATCCGCGCCATGGGGGGCGCAGTGCCCGATTTCGCCCACCATTCGCTGCTGACTGGCCCGCAGGGCGAGGCGCTGTCGAAACGGCTGGGCACGCTGAGCCTGCGCGACCTGCGCGCGCAGGGGATCGAACCGATGGCCATTCTCAGCCATATGGCCCGGCTTGGCTCGTCGCAGCCGATCGAACTGCGTCAGTCGCTGGACGAAATCATCGAAGGCTTCGATCTGTCGAGCTTCGGGGCTGCCCCGACCAAGTTTGACGTGGACGACCTGTTCCCGCTGACCGGGCATTATCTGGGCACCCTGCCCTATGAGGCTGTGGCCGCGCGGGTGGAGGCGCTGGGCGTGCCGCATGATCTGGCCGAGCCGTTCTGGAACGTGGCGCGCGAGAACATCACCACGCTGAGCGATCTCGACGGCTGGTGGAAACTTTGCCGCGACGGCGCCGAGCCGCTGGTGGATGCTGAGGACGAAGAGATGATCGCCACCGCCATGCGCCTGCTGCCCGAGCCGCCCTATTCGGCTGAGAGCTGGAAAGACTGGACGACGGCGGTGAAAGACGCGACCGGGCGCAAGGGGCGCGGGCTGTTCATGCCGCTGCGCAAAGCGCTGACCGGCATGGATCACGGCCCCGACATGAGCAGCCTGATGCCGCTTTTGCAAAAAGTGCGGCGCTGACCGCCCATCACTTTTTCAACTTTTTGAATAGGCCCGGAGGCGATTATCGCCTTCGGGCTTTTCATTTTCAAACCTTCTAGGGTTTAATGATCCGCGCCCCGACCCGGGCGAGGCCCGCATCGACATGGGCGCGCTCTTCCTCGGTCAGGCTCTGCGCGCGCGGATAGCGGGGCGCGGCGCGGTCATCGAGCATCGGGGCCTGCCAGCCCTCGGTGCTGTCGAAAAACCGCTGCACGCCTTCGGGGCCGAACTCAGCCAGAAAGCCCTGCACCACCGTATCGAGATAAGAGAGCACCACCGGGCTATCCTCGCCCGGATCGTGATGCGCGCCTTCTGGGATTGCGTAGATCGCCACCTCGGGCGCGGGGGTAAGGTCATGCGTCACCGCATGGGTTACATCGCCACGGGCATAGGCGTGCTCGCGTGCATCGAGGGCGGCCCAATCGGCACCGGGAACGGCGGCAATCAGCCCGTCGATCACGGACCCGGGCGCGGGCAGCACCGTCAGATAGCAGTGATTGCGCAGCTGAGACCGACGCCAGGCACGCCGCCAGCCGGTCACCCGAGCCGGGCGCGCCTCGGGATAATCATGGGTGCGGCGGTTCACCAGCGAGCCATAGCCAAAGAAATAAGGATGTTTCATGGCGCGCATCTTGCCGATTGGCCGGTGCGATTCAAGGTCTTGCCGGGTTGTCGGAAGCTCGCTAGTTTTCCCCTATCCCGCGCAGGGAGAAACCGACGCTTCAAGCGTTGGTGCCGAAGGAGCAACCGCCCCGGTAAACTCTCAGGCAAAAGGACCGCGCGGGATCAAACTCTGGAGAGAGGCCGAAAGGCCCGCCGAAGGGATAGCGATCTCAGGCGAAGGGACAGAGGGGGCGTCATACGGGCTGGGGATGGCCCGGCGTGCCGGGCGCATCCCGGCTTAAAGACGCTAGGAACGGGATGAAACGCACATTTCTGTATAATCTGCACCTGGAATTCGGTGCCAAGATGGTGCCGTTTGCGGGCTGGGACATGCCGGTGCAATTCGCCCCCGGTGTGATGCGCGAGCATTTGCACACGCGGGCCGAAGCCGGGATTTTCGATGTCAGCCATATGGGTCAGGTGATCCTGCGCGGGCCGAATGTGGCCGAGGCGCTGGAAAAACTGGTGCCGGTTGATGTGGTGGGGCTGAAAGAAGGCCACCAGCGCTACGCGATGTTCACCAATGACGCGGGCGGGATCATCGACGACCTGATGATCACCAATAAGGGCGATCACCTGTTTCTGGTGATCAACGCGGCGCGGGCCGCGGTCGATCTGGAACACATGCGCAAGCATCTGGACGGCGTCGAGATCACCGCGATCAATGACCGCGCCCTGATTGCCGTGCAGGGGCCGCGCGCCGCCGAAGTGCTGCGCTACCTCAACCCCGCAATTGACGATATGGGCTTCATGACCCATGCCGAGATGGCGCTGAACGGCATAGACTGCTGGGTCAGCCGGTCCGGCTATACCGGCGAGGACGGGTTTGAAATCTCGGTGCCGGGGGATCAAGCGATCAAACTGGCCCGCGCGATCTGGGACAGCGATATTGCCTACCCGATTGGCCTGGGCGCGCGCGATTCCCTGCGGCTGGAGGCAGGGCTGTGCCTTTATGGCAATGATATCACCGAAAGCACTTCGCCGGTTGAGGCCAACCTTTCCTGGGCGATCCAGAAGGTGCGGCGTCGGGGTGGCGCACGCGAAGGCGGCTTCCCGGGGGCCGAGCGGATCCTGCAGGAGCTGGAAGATGGACCCTCGCGGCTGCGCGTAGGGCTTTTGCCCGAAGGCCGCGCGCCGATGCGGGCCCATACCATGCTTTACGCCAGCGAAGACGCCACCGATCCGGTGGGCGAGATCACCTCGGGTGCCTATGGCCCCTCAATCGAGCGCCCGATGTCGATGGGCTATCTGCCCGTCAACCTGACCGAGCCCGGCACGGTGATCTGGGGCGATGTGCGCGGCAAACGCCTGCCCGCCACCGTCACCAAACTGCCGTTCCACCCGCATTCCTATAAACGTTGAGACCCTACAGGAGCTATTATGAAATATACCGAAGAACACGAATGGCTTGATGATGCCGATGGAATTGTGACCGTTGGCATCACCGCGCATGCTGCCGAGCAGCTGGGCGATATCGTCTTCGTCGAACTGCCCGAAGTAGGCACCGAAGTGACCAAGGATGAAGAGATCGTGGTGATCGAAAGCGTCAAGGCCGCCTCGGACATTCTGGCGCCGATTGACGGCGAAATCGTCGAAGTGAACGAAGCGATTGTCGCAGAACCCTCGAAGGTGAACGAAGATCCGGAAGGCGAAGCCTGGTTCTTCAAGATCAAGCCCGCCGATCCGAGCGATCTTGACGAGTTCATGGACGAAGGCGCCTACAAGGCGTTCATCGGCTAACTCTCCCTTACTTCTCCTGCCCTCTCCCCATGATGGGGAGAGGGAACCTGTGCCAGCAGCGGAGCCCCGTATGCCCTTCTCCCCCACCGATTATCTTCCCTATGATTTCGCCAATCGCCGCCATATCGGCCCCTCGCCCGCCGAGATGGCGGAGATGTTCAAGGTGCTGGGCATCGACAGCCTTGAGGCACTGATTGACGAGACGGTGCCGAAATCCATCCGTCAGGCCGCGCCGCTCGATTTCGGCAAGCCCCGCTCTGAGCGCGAAATGCTGCACCAGATGCGGGTGACGGCCTCGAAGAACAAGGTATTTCGCTCGCTGCTTGGGCAAGGCTATCACGGCACGGTGACGCCGCCGGTGATCCAGCGCAACATTCTGGAAAACCCCGCCTGGTACACGGCCTACACCCCCTATCAGCCGGAGATTTCGCAAGGCCGGCTGGAAGCGCTGTTGAACTTCCAGACGATGGTGTCCGACCTGACCGGGCTTGAAGTGGCCAATGCCTCGCTGCTCGATGAGGCCAGCGCCTGCGCCGAAGCGATGAGCATGGCGCAGCGGATCGCGAAATCGAAAGCGACGGCGTTTTTCGTCGATGAAAACTGCCACCCGCAGAATATCGCGGTGATGAAGACCCGGGCCGAGCCGATGGGGATCGAGATCATCGTTGGCAGCCCCGACGATCTGGAGCCGGAAAAGGTGTTCGGCGCGATCTTCCAATATCCCGGCACCTATGGGCATTTGCGCGATTTTACCGCCGAGATGGACGCGCTGCACGCGGCGAAGGCGGCAGGGATCGTGGTGGCCGACCCGCTGGCGCTGACGCTGTTGAAAGAGCCGGGCGCGATGGGCGCCGATATTGCCGTGGGCTCGACCCAGCGCTTTGGTGTGCCGATGGGCTATGGCGGCCCGCACGCGGCCTATATGGCCTGCCATGACTCGCATAAACGCTCGATGCCGGGGCGGATTGTCGGCGTGTCGATTGATGCGCGCGGCAACAAGGCCTACCGGCTGGCGCTGCAAACCCGCGAACAGCATATCCGCCGTGAAAAGGCGACCTCGAACGTCTGCACCGCGCAGGCGCTCCTGGCGGTGATGGCGAGCTTTTATGCCGTCTTCCACGGGCCGGAAGGGCTGAAAGCCATTGCCCAGCGGGTGCATCGCAAAACCCTGCGTCTGGCCAAGCGGCTGGAAGCGGCCGGGTTTGAGGTAGCGCCCAAGCAGTTTTTCGACACGATCACGGTAGATGTCGGGCTGTTGCAGAAGGGGGTGATTGCCGCCGCCGAGCGTGAGGGCATCAACCTGCGTCCGATCGGCAAGCGCAAGGTCGGGATCACCCTCGACGAAGCGACCCGCTCGGCCACCATCGAAGGGGTCTGGCGGGCCTTTGGCATCGAGGCGAAAGACGACGAGCTGGGCCACGATTACCGCCTGCCCGACGAGATGGCGCGGCAAAGCGATTATCTGACCCATCCGGTGTTTCATATGAACCGGGCCGAGACCGAGATGATGCGCTATATGCGCAAGCTCGCGGATCGCGATCTGGCGCTGGACCGGGCGATGATCCCGCTGGGCAGCTGCACGATGAAGCTGAATGCCGCGGCCGAAATGATGCCGGTGAGCTGGCGCGAATTTTCGATGCTGCACCCGCTTTGCCCGCCTGATCAGGCGGCGGGCTATCATGAGCTGATCGACGATCTGATGGCGAAGCTTTGCGCCATCACCGGCTATGACGCGATGTCGATGCAGCCCAATTCCGGTGCGCAGGGCGAATATGCCGGGCTGATGACCATCCGCGCCTATCACAAGGCGACGGGCGGCGAGGCGCGCGACATCTGCCTCATTCCGATGTCGGCCCACGGCACCAACCCCGCCTCGGCCCATATGGCCGGGATGCAAGTGGTGGTGGTGAAAACCGCCGAGAACGGCGACATCGATCTGGAAGATTTCCGCGCCAAGGCCGAGGCGGCGGGCGACAAGCTCGCAGCCTCGATGATCACCTACCCCTCGACCCATGGGGTGTTTGAGGAAACCGTGCGCGAGATCTGCGAGATCACCCATGCGCAGGGTGGGCAGGTTTATATCGACGGGGCGAACCTCAACGCGCTGGTCGGGATGGTGAAGCTGGGCGAGATTGGCGGCGATGTGAGCCACCTGAACCTGCACAAGACCTTTGCCATCCCGCATGGCGGCGGTGGCCCCGGCATGGGGCCGATTGGGGTGAAGGCACATCTGGCACCCTATCTGCCTGCCAACCCCGCCAGTGGCGAGGCCGGAGCGGTGAGTGCGGCCCCCTATGGGTCGGCCTCAATCCTGCCGATTTCATGGGCCTATATCCTGATGATGGGCGGCGAAGGGCTGACGCAAGCCACCAAGGTGGCCATTCTCAACGCCAACTACATCGCCGCGCGGCTGAAGGGGGCCTATGAGGTGCTCTATAAAGGCCCGACCGGGCGGGTGGCGCATGAATGCATCCTCGATATGCGCCCCTTTGCCGACAGCGCCCATGTAACCGTGGACGATATTGCCAAGCGGCTGATGGATGCGGGCTTCCATGCGCCCACCATGAGCTGGCCGGTGGCGGGCACGCTGATGGTGGAGCCGACCGAAAGCGAGACCAAGGCCGAGCTGGACCGGTTCTGCGACGCGATGCTGGCGATCCGCGAAGAGATCCGTGCCATCGAAGAGGGCCGGATGGACGCCGAAAACAACGCGCTGAAAAACGCCCCCCATACGGTCGAAGACCTCGTGGGCGATTGGGACCGCCCCTATAGCCGCGAGGCGGGGTGCTTCCCGACCGGGGCCTTTAGGGTGGACAAATACTGGCCGCCGGTGAACCGCGTCGACAATGTGTATGGCGACCGCAACCTGATCTGCCTCTGCCCGCCGCCGGAAAGCTATATGCAGGACAACTAAAAGAAAGGCCGGGCGCCCTGCCCGGCCAATCTTCGAATTGTGATATTTGTCAGCCTAGATCCCGTATTTTCCCGGTGGAAATGCGGGATTTTTGCAATCCGTCAGCTGCGGATCTTGCCCGCGAGCTTGGCGGGCCAGTTCAGCATCCCGCCGATCTTGGCCAGCACCTTCTTGCTCGCGCGCTTTTCGATCTCGGCGTAGCTGGTCTCGCCTGCGAGCAGGTTGAAGAAGGTTTCGCGCATCGAGACCGAGCTGGCGAGCTTTTCGCGGAACATGCCGGTGAAGGCGCTGGAGAACACGATGTTGCGCAGCCGGTTGGCCTTGTCGAGCTCGGTATGGATGTATTTCACCCGCTTACGATAGGCATCAAAGGCCCGGGCCGGTTTGCCCGCCGCAATCGCCTCGGCGGCGGCTTCGGCAGCCTCGGCGCCGCTTTCCATCGCGTAAGCCAGCCCCTCGCCGGTGATCCCGTCGACCATCCCGGCGGCATCGCCTGCCAGCAGCACATTCGCCCGGCCGGGGGTTTTCTGGTAGTCGCCCAGCGGAATATGCGCGCCCTTGATCTTGACCTCGCCCGCCTCGCCCGCCTCGCGGGAAAGATAGGTCTGCATCTGCGCCTTCAGATCCTGATCGAGCGATTTGATCGCACCCAGCCCGATGGTGCTGGTCTTGTGCTTGGGGAAATTCCAGCCATAGCCCCAATTGACGATGCGAAAATCAATCGACATCTGGGCGTTTTCTTCGCAGCCGCCGGGCACTTCCGCCTCGAAGGCAAAACCAATGGTGTCGGGGTTGAAGGCGCGGCCGAAAAGGTGGCGCGCCACCGGGCTTGCCGCCCCGTCAGCCCCGATCAGCACCTTGAAGCCCAGCACTTCGCCGCCCGCAAGGGTGAGCGTGCCAGCGGCCTCGTCGATGACCTCGACCCGGGTGCCCTGATAATCCACCGCCCCGGCAGAGATGGTCTCGGTCAGCAGCCGGTGATCGAGATCGATCCGGTAGGTATAGGTGAGCACCTGCGGGGCCTCGAACTCGGCCAGCAGCTCGCCATCCCATTTGAACGCGACACTGCGGGAATAGAGGAAATGCTCGGGATCGACCTCAAGCCCGAACACCGCGCGCATCGCCTTTTGCCCGCGACCGGACAGCAGCGCGCCACAGAGCTTCGGACGCGGAAACACCGCCTTGTCGATGATCGCCACCGACAGGCCCAGCGCCCGCGCACGCCGCGCCGCCGCCGACCCCGCAGGCCCGGCCCCAATGACCACAATATCAAAATTCTTCGCGTTTTCCGGCATACCCAGCCCTCGATCACAACCTCGGGGCTATTTACGCGAAAGATCATCCCATGAGAAGGCAACATCGTGCCCGGCCAGCCAATCGGCGAAAGCCGCCACTTTATCATCGAGCGAACAGGTGCGCGGCAGGCGATCAAGATGCGCCTGATAGGCCAGACGCAGCTCAAGTTGCGCTTCTGTGGTGAGATCGGCCCAAGCTTTCATGGCATTTCCTTCATCTTGAGGTCAAAATGGGGTTGAACCCTCGCCCTGCCAAGCACACATATGCGAAAATATGAATTTTAATGGAGCCCATCATGGCCGCCCTGAAACTGACCTGCCTCGATTGCGCCAGCGTGAACCGCGTTCCGGAAGACAAGCTGGGGGCCGGGCCGAAATGCGGCACCTGCGGCAGCAAGCTGAATGATGGCAAGGTGCACGAGATGGACCCGGCCGCGCTGGCCAAAGCCTCGAAGAATGACGACCTGCCGCTGATCGTCGATTTCTGGGCCCCGTGGTGCGGCCCCTGCCGGATGATGGCGCCGGAATTCATCAAGGCGGCGCAAAGCCTTGGCCCGCGTGCCCGCTTCGCCAAGATCAACACCGAGGACTATCCGAAGGTCTCGGCCAAGAACAATATCCGCGGCATTCCGACCATGGTGCTCTATCAGAACGGGCGCGAAGTGGCCCGCCAGTCGGGGGCCGTTCCGGCGAAAGCCATCGTCGACTTCGTGATGGCCAAGTCCAAAGTGCCGAGCTGACCGGGCGCGGAAAAAATCCTACGTTTCGCGCTTGACACAGGCCGCCAGAGAGGCCAGATAGCTGCGCATTGGGGCCTTAGCTCAGCTGGGAGAGCGCGTCGTTCGCAATGACGAGGTCAGGGGTTCGATCCCCCTAGGCTCCACCAAATCTTCCTCACTGTCGTTAAACCATATCAGTGCCGATTTGGAGCTATGCTTGCAAATTGGGTGCAGATGGCCGTGCGCCTGTCGGCGCTTCGCATCAGACGGCTCGATCTGATCAACGCTCCGACAAACGGCGCACGCAATGCTTGAAATCACACAGACCTGCCACTGAACTTTCATCCAGCAGCGACCAAAGCCCGATGGGTGTTTTCGCCAATTGGCGCGGGTCGGTGTTGGCGCAATGCGGCTCAGGCTTTGACGCGACACGTTTTGCGGTGGGATCACCGACCTGACGGATCGCGCCCGACTAATCGCAAGTGCTCAGGATTGGGTCTGGGGGGTCTTTAAGACCGTTGACGGTCCGAAAAACTCATATCGGATCTGTTCTTCCGGCACGCCGAGGTCGATCAGAAGGGAAAAGATCGCCTGCATGAAGGCCGGCGGTCCGCAGAGATAGCATTCGTATTGATCGATAGGAAGAAGAGCCCGCATCTTGTCCAGGTCAAGCAGGCCTTCCGCATCGAATGCATTGTTTTCGTGATCGATTTCGTCAGGCGCCCTGTAGCAGTAAAAGCGGTGGAAATTTCCCCTGCGCTCTGCGAGATCGTCAATCTCATCCTTGAAGGCATGGACCCGCCCATTATCGCAGGCATGCATGAACCACGTTTTTCGGGTTCCCTGCTCTGCCAGACGATGTGCCATTGCGACCAGAGGCGCCGCTCCGACACCGCCCGACAGCAAGAGCACCGGCCGGGTGCTGGCCTCATCGAGAAAAAACCTTCCCCGCGGCTCTTCGATCAGCAGACGATCGCCCACCTGCACCGTGTCATGGAGATAGTTCGAGGCGTAGCCGGGGGGAACGTCGCTGCCGACAGGTGCGGGTTCTCTCTTCACCGAAATGCGATAGCACCGCGTATGCTCCGACAGCGCAGACAGGCTGTAATTCCGAAGCACCTCTTCGGACCCATCGGGCTTTTGGAAGCGAAACGTCAGAAACTGCCCCGGAATGAACGGTGCGAGAGGTTCTCCGTCACCCGGCGCGAAATAGAAAGACGTGATTATCTCGCTCTCGGCCTGCTTGCCCAGGACATTGAAGTGGCGCCAGCGGGTTTTTTGCGGTTCGATCATATTTCCATCCTCGCGCCTATCGTTCAAACCTCATCTGCAGCGGTGCGGTCTTTGACCCTGTGGCAAAACCGCAAGAGGCCGACGCTTTCGGCGCCGGCCTGTCCCGCGGGTCGCCCGTCATGCAAGATCGAAACGATCTGCGTTCCTCACCTTGCTCCAAGCTGCCCGAAAGTCGTGCACGAACTTTTCATTCGCGTCATCTTGCCCATGCACGACCTTCTTATTCCGTCTCCGTTGACCGGATCGACTTAGCCGGCGCCGATCAGAACACCGGTGGCGAAGACCAGCGAACCGCCGAGCACCACTTGGAAGATCGCCTTGCCCCAAGGCGTTTCCATGTAGCGGTTCTGGATGAAGGTGATCGCCAGCAGTTCGAGGATCACGACAAGGACGGCGACCGCAGTGGCGGTCCAGAAGTTCGGGATGAGATAGGGCAGCGTGTGGCCCAGGCCACCAATCGCCGTAGCGATGCCGCAGGCCAGCCCGCGCTTGAAAGGCGATCCCCGCCCGGAAATCACACCATCGTCATGGGCCGCTTCCGTGAAGCCCATCGACAAGCCGGCACCAATTGAAGCTGCCAGACCGACGAGGAACGTCGTCTCGGTGTTCTGCGTGGCAAAGGCGGTGGCAAAAATCGGTGCAAGCGTCGACACCGACCCGTCCATCAGACCAGCCAGCGACGGCTGTACCAGCGTCAGGATAAACTGGCGTTTTTCGGCGGCCCGCTCGATCTCTTGCACATCTTTCGGGGCGTGGGAGTTCTCTGCCGTCGCTGCCGCTTTGATATGGTCGGCTTCTGCATGCTCAAGATCACCCAGCAATTTGCGGATGGAAGCGTCTTTCACCTGACTTGCGGCGGCACGGTAGAACGCGGACGCCTGTACTTCCATTTCAAGGGCTTGGCTGCGGACCATATCGAGGCCCATCGGTTTGACCAGCCAGTCCGGTTTGCGCTTGTAGAACCCGGCCACATGTTCGCGGCGAATAAGCGGGATGATCTCGCCGAATTTTTCACGGTGCAGATCGATCAGCAGCGTGCGGTGTTCGGCTTCCTCACGCGCCATCTCGTCAAAGATTTTCGCCGTGTCGGGGAAGTCGCCGCGCAGCCATTGCGCATAGGCTTGGTAGATGCGCCCGTCGTCTTCCTCAGACGAAATTGCCAAAGCCAGGATCTCTTGCTCGCTGAGGCTTTTGAAACTGCGTCTGCGATTGAAACGCGGAATTGCAAACATGACGGTCCCTCCGACTAGAATGGTTCTGATGTCTTCCTCAAAAACATAGTGGGACGGCGAAAAGGGAACTGCTGAATTTAGCGCGCAGCGAAGTGGATTGTTTCGTATCACCACCGTCCTTCGGCAGAGACTTATGCGCGGCGGTTTTACGAGCATCGGCGGCAACGAAGCCCACCAGACGTGTCGGCATGAGACGGCTTTTCGAGGGGTGGGGCGTGGATATTGCTTGCGATCGATGCCCGCGGAAGCCGCATCCATAGCGGCAAGCGCGAGGAACATTCGGGCGATGCTGGCGGGTGCTCCCGCCCTGCCATCCGGCAAGCAGAACACCAGCAAGCATGGGGCAGAGCAAAGGGGGCGGCTTCGCGCCCCGGCCTCTTCACCCGCTTTCAAACGGAAAGGCGCGCCCCAATGACACCACTGAAAGCGTGTCGATGGAACGCGCCGGAAGTCAGGATCGCCCGGAATGAGGATTCCGAGCGATCTCAACACGTCAGTTACTGAAGCGTAACGTCTTTGGTCATGAGTTGGAAATTGAGAGGATCCATCTCGAAGTTTGCCACGTTGTCTTTGCGCGCATCGAACAGCGTTTCGTTGACGAGAAAGACCGTGATTGCTTCATCAGACACTTGTTTCGCCAGCTGCGCATAGATTTCGTAACGCGCATCCGGATCGTTGAGCGAGGCTGCCTTGTTGAGTTGGCCATCGAATTCCTCAGAGCAGTAGTGCGACATGTTGAAGCTGCCGTCGCAGGAATAGTCAGCCCGGAGATAGCCGATGGGGTCGGCGACATCGATGAGATAGCCCCGCGACATGAGCGCCATGTCATAGCTGCCAGAGGACATATCGGGCTCGATTGCGGCATATTCAGCGACGCGCAGTGTGACCTTGATGCCAATCTCGCCAAGCTGTGCCTGAACAATGGCACCAACGTCCTTCAGTTCGGCGCGCGACTTGTAGACAAGAAGCTCCAGTTGCAGCTGACCAGGCTGGAAACCGGCCTCAGCCAGCAGTGCTTTCGCCTGCGCCGGATCGTAGCTCGGCGCGACGCCTTCCGGCGCCCAGGGGTCGTCAGCGCCGAAGGGCGAAGCCGTCGCCGGCGACAGGCCCTCATAGACACTGGCTGCAATCGCATTGCTGTCGATTGCGGCTTTGATGGCCTGACGGACGCGGATGTCGTCGAACGGCTTTTTCATGTTGTTGAGCAGCAGCTCGGTCACGCGCGGCGCTCTCTGCGTCTCCAGTGTGATCCCCGGTTTGCCCTGCAATTGCGCCACGCTATACGGCGGGATCAGAAACGCGATATCGGCCTCGCCGCTGCGGATCACGTTCACGCGGGTATTGGAATCGTGAATGAGAAGGGCGCGGCCGCCCTCAAGCGCAGGCTTGCCACCCCAGTAATTGTCATTGCGCTTGAACGACACATATTCCTTGGGCTTGACGTCAACAATCTCGAACGGACCCGTGCAGTGGCCGATGGGATTGACCTGCCCGCCCTCATAGGCGGCCGGCGACAGGATCGAGGTGGGCGGTGCCACGAGGTGTGCCGGAAGCAGTTCCAGCGGGCTCAGGGTGTGAATGCGGACCACATCCTCGCCGATTGCCTCGACGGATTCGATCACTTTGGGCGAAAATGCCCCGGACGGCATTTCTGCGGTCAGCAAATTGTTCAATGCGCCAGCCGCGGCCGCGGCCGTCAGCGGCGTGCCGTCCTGAAACACGACGCCCTTGCGCAGGGTGAAGTCCCAGACCGTCGGTTCGACCTGTTCCCAGGCGGTCGCCAGTTCCGGTTCCAGCCCCTGTTTCGAATTGAAACGCACCAGCGTCTCATAACAGCCGACGCGGCTGGCAATATAGGAATCCGAGCTCGCCATCTGCCAATTGGCATCCACCGTTGCGAACTCGGCATAGGTCAGCGTTTTGCCGTCCTGCGCGAACGCACTTGTCGAAAAGGCTGTTGCGAACATTGCCGCCATTGCTGTGGTCTTGATTAGATAGTTCATGACACTCCCTCGTTCTGTTGGACTTTCGTAATTGGGCTTCTTTATTTGATTGTGGCCTTCCCGTTCTGCTCCGAGCCCATCGGAAACAGCGGCGCGGAAGGTAGGTCCCGCCACAAATGGCAGCGCACCTGATGTGTCGCGCTCGTCACTTCGATGTCCGGCTCTACCTGCGAGCACTTCGATACGGCGTGGGCACAACGGGTGTGGAAACGGCATCCCTTCGGAGGGGCGAGCGGACTTGGCATATCGCCCTGCAGCTGGACATCGGGGGCGTAGAGCCCGGTCTGGTCCAGCATGGATGCTGCAATCAGTGCGCGCGTGTAGGGATGGCGCGGATTCTCGAACAGCGCGTCGCGGTCAGCGATCTCGACGATCCGCCCCAGATACATGACAGCGATGCGGTCGCAGATATGACGCACCACCCTCAGGTCGTGGGAGATCATCAGCATGCTCAGCCCGTGGATGCGCTTCAGATCGGTCAGCAGGCTGAGGATCTGCGCGCGCATCGAGGCGTCCAGCGCCGAGGTCGGCTCATCGCAGATCAGGAACGAAGGTTCCAGAAGAAGCGCCCGGCCGATCACGACACGCTGCAACTGCCCGCCCGAGCATTGTCTGGGGTAGCGATCATAGAAGCTGTCATCGAGGCCGACTTCCTCGAGCATGCGCGCCACTTTCTGCCGGCGCTCCTGCTTCGTGCCGACGCCGTGCTGTGCGAGCGGTTCTTCCATGCTCGCGCCGATACGCATGCGCGGGTCGAGCGCGCCGAGGGGATCCTGAAAGACCAGCTGGACTTTCCGGCGCAGGCTCTTCAGCTCCTTGCCCTTGACGTTGTCGATCTGGGTGCCCGCGATCTTGATATGTCCGCCGGTTGGCGCAGTCTGGCGCGTCAGCAAACGGGCAATGGTGCTCTTGCCGCAGCCTGATTCACCGACAAGCCCCAAGACCTCACCCTGTTCGATGGCGAAGGAAACGCCGTCGACGGATTTGACGACGCGTGACCCGCCCAAAGCGTAGTACTTTGCGACGTCTTCCACCTCGACGAGAGCCGGGCGAACGACCGGGCTCACGGCGGCGACTCCTCGTGCAGGAACCACCGATGAGGGTGCCATTTGGCTGCTCATGCTGCTGTCTCCTTTTCGGTTTCGGACGCCCAACAGCGCGTGCTGTGGCCATCGGAATTGGGCTCGAGCGCCGGTTCCGACCGGGCGCAGCGGCCATCGCAGCCGTGCTGCGCCGCCGTGCTGCAACGTGGATGGAAACGGCACCCGCAGGTCATGTCGCGTGCGTCTGACCCCGAACCGGGGATCGACAGCAATTGTCCGCTCTGATCGGGCACAAGCAGCGAACACCGCATCAGCGCGCGCGTGTAGGGGTGCGACGGGTTTTCGAGGACAGCCTTGGCAGGTCCTTCCTCGACAATTCGACCGGCATACATAACGGCCACCCGATCGGCGAGCGCGGCAACGACGGCCAGATCGTGCGTGATCAACAGGGTTGCCAGATTGCGCTGGCGCCTTTCTTCGTCGATGAGCCGCAGAATCTGCGCCTGGACGGTCACGTCCAGCGCCGTGGTCGGTTCGTCGGCGATCAGCATCTGCGGCTCGCCGCTGAGAGCCATGGCCATCATGACGCGTTGCGCCATGCCGCCGGAAAGTTCATGCGAGAAGCAGCGGGCGCGGACGGCCGGATCGGGAATACCGACCTCGCTCAGCAGATCCGGCACCCGCGCCATTGCCGCGCGCCGACCGAGACCGAGGTGAATCCGCATCGGCTCGGCGATCTGCGTGCCGACCCGCGATGTCGGGTCGAGCATGGCCTGCGGCTGCTGGAACAGCATCGCCATACGTCCGCCGCGCATTTTGTTCATCTGGCGATCCGACAGAGACAGCAGATCCTGGCCATCGAAGCGGATGCGTCCGCCGGTGATCTGCCCTCCGGCTGGCAACAGCCGCGTCAGGGACAGGGCCGTCATGCTCTTGCCCGAGCCGGATTCGCCGACCAGAGCCAACACCTCTCCACGATCGAGCTTCAAGCTGAGGCCCTGGATCACCGGCGTGCGCTGGCCGGGAAAGGTAACGGTGAGATCCTCGATTTGCAGCAAAGCTTCCGCGCGATTATTCATCGGTCGACCCTTTCTCTTTCGCCTCGATCCCCAGGCCGTGCCCGATCCAGGTGACGCTGAGCGCGGCAAGGAAGATGGCAAGGCCCGGTGCGAGCATTAGAATCGGCAGCCGCTCGACATAGGGCTGGGCATCCGCCAACATCAGCGCCCAATCGGGTGCCGGCGGCTGGACGCCAAGTCCGAGGAACGACAGGGCTCCGACCATGATCAGGTTGTGCCCGAAGCGAACGAAGGTGACCGCCGCGACCGGCCGGATGATGTTCGGGATGATGTGCCGAAAGACGATGAAGGAGCGGCTGCAGCCGAGAACCTCAGCCGCCCGAACATATCCCTGCGTGTTGATTGTCAGCGTCAACCCGCGGGCAAGCCGTGCAAACGGTGTCCACCCGACTGCGGCAAGGGACGCGATCAGCGTCACGAAGCCAGGGCCGAATATGGCGACGAGGAAAATCGCAACGACAACGTCCGGAACCGAGATCAGCAGATCGATGACACGCATCGTCACCTCTTCGAACAGCCCGCCGATCCGACCTGCGACGACACCGATCAGCGTGCCGATGACAACGGCCAGGATCACTGTGATCATCGCGATGGTAACGGTGAACCGGCCGCCGACCAGAAGCCGGCTGAATGTGTCGCGGCCAAGATTGTCTGTGCCCAGCCAGTGGTCCGCGCTCGGCGGCGACAGCCGCGCCAGGAGGTTCTGTGCAGCCGGATCGTAGGGCACGACCGAGGGGGCCAGGATCAGCGTCATGACGAGAACCGTCAGCATCAGGAGCCCGACCCGGAAGGTCCAGTGCCGACCGAAGAGGAACCGCCGCAGACCATCGAGGCGTATGGCCGGAACCACAGGACGGGGGGCAGCTTGTGAAACGTGATTAATGTCCATGGCGAAACCTCACGGAAGGATTGAGTGCCACGTAGAGCACGTCGGCAACGGTATTGATCACGACGGAGAGAGCGACGAGGCACACGAAGCCGCCTTGCAGCATCGGCGTGTCCCGGTTGATGACGGCGTCGTAGAGGAGCCGCCCCATTCCGGGAATGGCGAAGATGACCTCGATCACCACCGAGCCGCCCAAAAGGCCAGCCAGCCAGAGTGCGAAAAAGGTGATCACCGGCATGGAGCCATTGCGCAGACCGTGCCGCGTCACCGTCTGATAGGTGCTGAGACCGCGGCTGCGTGCGGCAGTGATATAGGCCGCCATCAGCACGTCCATCATCGCCGCCCGGGTAACCTGGGTGAAATAGGCCATCGGGCGCAGCGCCAGCACCGCAGCGGGTAGAACCAGCGAACTCCACCCCGTCCAGCCCGCCGCCGGGAGCCAACCGAGATAGACCGCGAAAACCAGCACCGCCATCGGCGCCGCCCAGTATTCCGGTGTCGCGACGAAGGTCTGGATCATCAAGGTTGTGGCATTGTCGACCGTCTTGCCGGGGCGCAGAGCCGCCATTGTTCCAAGAGGCACGGCAACCAAGGCGGCAAGGCTCAGCGCCGTCAGGGCCAGCGTCACCGAGACGCCGAGCGCCGCGCCAATTTCAGAGGCCACCGCCCGGCCGCTCGTGAAGGAATAGCCGAGGTCGCCGTGGACCGCGCGCCACAACCAGCTGCCATATTGCACCGGCAACGGTCGATCGAGCCCCAGACTGACGCGCAACGCCTCGACGGCCGTAGGATCGACATCAAATTCATGGACACGCGACATCATAATCGTTCGCGCCGGGTCGCCACCGCTCATATAGGGGACGAGGAAAGCCAGGAGCGAGACGGCAAGCAGCATCAGGCCCAGAATTAAGAAGCGTTGAAGCACTGTTCTCCACATGTCGGTCTCCCAGTTAGGCGCCAAGATAAGCCGCGTGCTGCGGCCCGCGAAAAAGAAGCTTTTCATCTCTGTCATGGCGCGGTATTCGGCAGCTTAGACTGGAATGGGATATTCGGTATCCCCATCTGTTGGGGACGCCCGCCCCTTTGGGCTATCGTGCTCCCAGTCTTTTTGGCCGCGGTTGTTTCCAGTTAGGATCTCACCGGGTGTTGCGGCTCTTTTTCCACTTCACCATGACCTCTAAACGCTAGGTCGGCTCAAAGCGAACATTGTGCCGAATAGGACTTGCCTGAGGCATCTTATGCTTATTGAGATTGGCGCGGCGGAACAACAAGCTGTGAGCTACCCCCCGAAATTCGGACCCTGACCTAAGCCATGATTTGCAGTCTTTCGATCTTCTACGAGAAGGCGATCAGAGATGTCAAAACGCAGGCAGCACGCGCCGGGTTCAAGGCGAAGGTGGCGTTTGAAGCGCTGATGGGCGAGCAGGCTGTCGCTGAGTTGGCGAGCCGGTTTGGGGAGCATCCGACGA
>JBNKEH010000014.1:0-87795 GCA_050288685.1 Paracoccaceae bacterium
ACAACATCTACATCCGCGAGGGCTGCTATGTCTGCCATAGCCAGATGATCCGCCCGATGCGCGACGAGGTCGAACGCTATGGCCACTATTCGCTGGCGGCTGAGTCGCAATACGACCACCCGTTCCAGTGGGGCTCGAAGCGGACGGGGCCTGACCTTGCCCGCGTCGGTGGCCGCTACTCGGACGCCTGGCATGTTGACCACCTGAGCAACCCCCAAGCCGTTGTGCCGGAATCGGTGATGCCGAAATACGCCTTCCTCGCGAAGAACGTGATCGACGACACCCATATCGGCTACAACACCGATACGATGGGAACCAACCGCTTCGTCGGCGTTCCCTATACCGATGACGACATGACCAACGCCGCGCTCGACTTCGTGAGCCAGGCAAATCCCGACGGCGACGATGCCGACGTGGATGGTCTGCAAGAACGGTATCCGGGGGCGGTCGCACGCAACTTTGACGGGCAACCCGAGGTGACTGAAATGGATGCGCTGGTTGCGTATCTCCAGGTCCTCGGTACGATGGTCGACTTCTCGACCTTCGAACCTGCCCCGAGCCGGTAAGGGAGGGAATGACGATGGACACCTATTCGATCTTCCGAGAAATCGCCGATAGCTGGGTGCTCCTCGCCATGTTCGCGTTCTTTGTTCTCGCTATTGTCTGGGCGTTCCGCCCGGGCAGTAGCAAGACCTACAGCGACACGGCCAACATCCCCTTCCGTAACGAAGACAAACCTGCCGGTGACGGGGATCAGATCCCCGGCGCTCAGTAAAGGAGGACCGGCTTTGAGCAAAGACGACAAAAACCAGGTGCAGACCACCGGACACGAGTGGGACGGCATCCAAGAGTACAACAATCCGCTGCCGCGCTGGTGGGTCTGGATTTTCTACGCAACCATCATCTGGGGCCTCGGCTACACGGTCGCCTGTCCGGCATGGCCGCTACTGGGCGGGGAAACTCCCGGTATGCTTCACTTCTCGACCCGCGCCAATGTGGCGGCTGACATCGCTCATTTCGAGGAGATGAATGCTGGGGTGAAAGCCGAGCTGGCCAGCGCCGACATGACGACGCTGCAAAGCAACCCGGATGTCTACAACTACGCGATCCAGTCGGGTCGGGCGACCTTCGCCACCTACTGCTCGCAATGCCACGGCTCGGGCGCTGCAGGGGCCGCTGGCTACCCGAACCTGCTCGATAACGACTGGATTTGGGGCGGCGACATTGAATCGATCTTCTACACCATCAACCATGGTGTGCGGAACGGAGAAGACGATGATGCCCGTCTGTCGCAGATGCCGGCCTTCGGTAAGGACGAGCTTCTTTCGGCGGAAGAGATCGACAATGTGGTGAACTATGTTCGCTCGCTGTCCGGTCTCGACGACGTGGATGCGACCAAAGCCGCAGCCGGGGCCACCGTGTTTGTCGACAATTGCGCGGCTTGCCACGGTGAAGATGGCAAAGGCAGCCTGGCCAATGGCATCGAGGATATGGGCGCGCCCAACCTCACCGATGCGATCTGGCTCTATGGTTCCGACTACGCCACCGTAGCGCATAACGTGAACGTTGGTCCGTTCGGCGTGATGCCTGCCTGGGGTAAGAACCCGAGCTTCGACGAGGCCAAACTCAAGGCCGTCGCCGCGTATGTCTATCAGCTGGGCGGCGGGCAATAAGCCGGCCAGCTAACCGAAGTTCCGGGGCCTCACTCCCCGGACAAGGCACCGACCCCTGATCCTGTTCGCGCGTTTCTCCGGGGTCGGTGCCACCTAATACCAAAGGCCGGGGGTGACCCCGGCCTTTGCGCTTTCTGAGAATACGTTCCCGGGCACAGGACAGCCTGTCGAAGGCGCTAGGGTCAGAATGTCGCAGCCGTGGGGCCTATCAAGCTCATATTGCAGGCAGTAGATAAGTTATATCAAAGATTTATCTTTAGGCTGGTGCGCAGGACGCCACGTTTCTCGCCACCAGAGAGGCGGGACAGGGTGCCGCAGGGCGCGCGGGGACGGTTGATCCATGTCAAAGCTATGGATTAGGCCGAAACCTACAACCAGTCTAACGCGAAAAGCAGGATCGGATTCTTCCATGGCCACTGACACTCCCGAAGCACCGCAACAGCTATATGCCGCGCGAGAACCCGTATTCCCGCGCCGGGTGAAAGGCTCGTTCCGGTCGCTGAAATGGTGGATCATGGCGATCACGCTGGGCATCTACTATCTTACCCCCTGGATCCGGTTCGACCGGGGGCCCAATCTCCCTGACCAAGCGATCTTGGTCGACCTGGCCGGGCGCCGCTTCTTCTTCTTCTGGATCGAAATCTGGCCACACGAATTCTACTTCGTGGCGGGGCTTCTGATCATGGCGGGGCTCGGCCTTTTTCTGTTCACCTCGGCCATGGGGCGGGTGTGGTGCGGCTATGCCTGCCCGCAAACGGTCTGGACCGATCTGTTTGTGCTGACCGAACGCTGGATCGAGGGCGACCGCAACGCCCGGGTCCGGCTGTGGAAACAGAAATGGGGCGCTGAGAAAGCCCGCAAATATCTGTTCAAGTGGTTCGTCTGGCTGCTGATTTCCATCGCCACCGGCGGTGCCTGGGTGTTCTATTTCACCGATGCCCCGACGCTGCTGGTGAACCTCTTCACCTTCAGCGCGCACCCGGTGGCCTATGGCACCATCGGCGTGATGACCTTTACCACCCTGTTCTTTGGCGGGTTCGCGCGCGAACAGATCTGTATCTATGGCTGCCCGTGGCCGCGGATTCAGGCCGCGATGATGGATGAAGACACGATTACCATCGGCTATCGCGAATGGCGCGGCGAGCCGCGGGGCAAGCACCGCAAAGGTGCCGATGCGGAGCAGCTGGGCGATTGCATCGACTGCATGGCCTGCTTCAACGTCTGCCCGATGGGGATCGATATCCGCGACGGCCAGCAGCTTGCCTGCATCACCTGCGGCCTGTGCATCGACGCCTGCAACGACATGATGGACAAGGTTGGCAAGCCGCGCGGGCTGATCGACTACATGGCGCTGAAAGACGAGGCCAGCGAACGGGCCGGCAACAAGGTGACCCATGTGAGCCGTCACATCTTCCGGCCGCGCACGATCCTTTATTTCACCCTCTGGGCGGCTGTTGGCCTTGCGCTGACCGTGGCTCTGTTCATCCGGCCCGATATGCAGATCACCCTGCGGCCTGAACGGAACCCGGTTTACGTGGTGATGTCGGACGGCTCGGTGCGCAACACCTACGAGCTCGGGGTGCGCAACAAGCATGGCGAGATGCGGCCCTTCTATGTCACCCTTGCCGACGGTACGCCGCTGAGCATTTCCATTCAGGGCAGCGACGAGACCATGGTCGAAGCGCAGGCGGATATGGAAACCAAGGTGCGGGTCTATGTGACGGCACCGGCGGAGTCTGACGCGGCCCATGCCGACCGCACGCCGATCCGCATCTGGGTCACCGATGGCGAAAGCGGCGAACGGGCCTCCCGCGACACCGTCTTCAACGGGCTGGGGCACTGAGGAATGGGTATCCTGTCAAATCTGGCCGCGTTCTTTTCGAATCCGGGTGTGTTGTTTTCGTTCGGGCTCGTGGCGCTGGTCATCGTGGTCGGGCTGGTGATGCGCTCGTTCAAACTGAACGGCAAGCTGACGCTGGTGCTGGTTGTCGCCTTCTTCGGGGTGGTCACCACGATCAACGTCTACATGGCCTATTCCGCGGTACATTCCTTCCCCGGGCTTGAAGTCGAAAACGGCTATGTTGCCAGCCAGTCCTTCGATGAAGAGCGCAAGGCGCAGTTGGCGCTGGGCTGGGATGTGAAAGCCTCGCTGGAACCGGGTTCTGTTCGTGTCGATATTCTCGGTCCCGATGGCGGTCCGGCCAACGCCTCGTCGATCAAGGCGATGATCGGGCGCACCACCGAGCGCGATTTCGATCAGGAGCTGACCTTTGCCACCACCTCGACCGGGTCGCTTGTGGCGCCGATCACCCCGCTCGGCATCGGCAAATGGGAGCTTCGGCTGTCGGCGGTCGCGGGCGACGGTACGCCGTTTCGTCAGCGCATCGTGCTGATCGTTCCGGAAAGCTGATCATGGCCGCTCCGGTATCCGCCTGTCCGGCCTGTGACGCGGCCCATATTGCCGAAGACACGGCAGGCAAGGGCTATCGGGGCAATGGGCAGGAGGCAAAGCAGATCCTGCTGAGCCTGCCCACCGCCCATTGCGCCGCCTGTATCGTGGGGGTCGAGGGCAGCCTCGGACAGTTGGACGGGGTGCGCAGCGCCCGGGTGAACCTGACGCTGAAACGCGCCATGATTGAGACCGACCCGGATGTCGAACCGCAGGTGCTGGCGGATTTTCTGACCTCGATCGGCTACGAAGCCTATGAGCTTGATGCCGGGGTGCTGTCGTCCACCGCCACCGAGAAAAGCTCGCGCGATATCCTGATGCGGATCGGGGTGGCGGGGTTCGGCATGATGAACGTCATGCTGCTGTCGGTTGCGGTCTGGTCGGGGGCGACGGATGCCACCCGCGACATGTTCCATTGGATTTCGGCGGCGATCTCGCTGCCGGTCATCGCCTTTTCGGCGCAGCCCTTCTTTCGCAGCGCCTGGGCGGCACTGCGTTCCAAGCGGCTGAACATGGATGTGCCGATCTCGCTGGCGATCCTGCTGGCGGCGGGCATGTCGGTGTATGAAACAGCGCAGGGCGGGGCACATGCCTATTTCGACGCGGCGCTGTCGCTGACCTTCTTCCTGCTCGCCGGGCGCTATCTGGATCACCGCACCCGTGCGGTAGCCCGGTCGGCGGCTGAAGAGCTGGCCGCGCTGGAAGTGCCGCGCGCCCACCGGGTGCTGGCCGATGGAACCGACGAGATCGTGTCGGTGGCCGAGATTGCCGTGGGCGATCTGGTGCGGGTTGTGCCCGGCGCCCGGGTGCCGGTGGACGGGATGGTGGAGACGGGCGAGAGCGAGATCGACCGCTCTTTGCTGACCGGCGAGAGCCTGCCGGTTTTTGCCAGCCCCGGCGACATGCTGAACGCAGGCGAGGTGAACCTGACGGGGCCGCTGACCCTGCGGGTGGCCGCTGCGGGCAAAGACAGCGCGCTGCACCGGATGGCCGATCTGGTGGCGATGGCCGAGACCTCGCGCAACAAATACACTTCGCTGGCCGATCAAGCTGCGAAAATCTATGCCCCCGCCGTGCATCTTCTGGCGCTGGCGGCCTTTGTGGTCTGGCTGGTGGTCACTGGCGGCGATGTGCGCCATGCGCTGAATATCGCCGTGGCGGTGCTGATCATCACCTGCCCCTGCGCGCTTGGCCTTGCCGTGCCTGCGGTGACCACGGCGGCTTCTGGTCGGCTGTTCCGGCAGGGGATGCTGCTGAAATCCGCAACCGCCACCGAACGGCTGGCGCAGATTGATCATGTGGTCTTCGACAAGACCGGCACCCTGACCGAAGGCCAGCCCAAGCTCGAAAACATGGCCGATCACAACGATGACGACCTTGCGCTGGCGCTGGCGCTGGCTCAGGGCTCGTCGCATCCGCTGGCGCGGGCTGTCGTCGAGGCGGTGCAAGAGGCCGGTCTGCGGCCCGTGCGCCTGTCTGAGGTGAAAGAGATACCCGGCCATGGCGTCGAGGCGCTGTGGGAGGGCCAGCAGGTGCGGCTGGGCCGGGCGGAATGGCTCGGGGCCAATGCGATCGGGCGGACGGCGACCTATCTGAAGGTGGGCAAGCGCCCGGCGGTGGCCTTTACCTTTACCGACGCGCTGCGCCATGGCGCCGCCGAGGCCGTGGCGGCCCTGAAGGCGCAGGGGCTGGGCGTGACGCTGATCTCGGGCGACGCCCACGCAGCGGTGCAGGACGTGGCCTTCCGCCTTGGCATCGAAGATTACCGGGCCTCGATGCTGCCCGAGGGCAAGGTGGCCGCTATCGAGGCGCTGAGCGCCGAGGGCCACAGGGTGCTGATGGTGGGCGACGGGCTGAACGATACCGCAGCCCTTGCCGCTGCCTATGTGTCGATCTCGCCCGCCACCGCGCTTGAGGCGGCACGAGTCGTGTCCGACATCGTTCTGCTCGGCCGGTCGCTGGCGCCGATTGCCGGGGCGGTCACACTTTCGCGATCCGCCACGCGCCGGATCAAGGAAAACTTCGGGATTGCAGCCGCTTATAACGCCATTGCCATTCCGATCGCGCTTCTGGGCATGGCCACGCCGCTGGCCGCGGCCTTGGCTATGTCGGCCTCTTCCATTACAGTTTCCCTCAACGCATTGCGTTTGAGGGGAGCGAAATGAACGTACTGGTCTATCTGATCCCGATTTCCCTGCTGCTCGGCGGGCTGGGGCTGGGCGCGTTCTTCTGGAGCCTGCGCGCGCGGCAATATGACGACCCGCAGGGCGATGCCCACCGCATTCTCACCGGCAAATGGGACGATGCGCCGCCCGAGGCGTAGCCCGGACGCTGACAGCTCAGACACAAACGATTGCAGGCGAGGGACGGGTCAGACGATCCCGAGATCGCGGGCGATCATCGCCGCATGGGTGCGGTTATGAGCGTCAAGCTTGCGAATGATCGCACGCACATGCATTTTCACCGTGACTTCCTGAATGTGGAACTCATGGGCGATTTCTTTGTTCTGCATCCCGCGGGCCACGCCGTCGAGCACCTGTAGCTCACGCTCTGACAGCCCGTCAGCGGCGCGCATCCGGTCATAGGAGGCAGAGGGGCCGACAATCGCAAAGCTGTGGCCACGTGCCAGCAGCGAGATGCTGGAGGCCAGATCTTCAGGCTGCAGGTCGTTGGGCAGAATACCCTGCGCGCCCGCGGAGAGCGCGCGTTTCGCCAGCTCGAAACTGGCGCCGGGCATGAACACGCCAAGCGGCCGTTCGCCCAGAACCTTTCGGGCGAGCTGGATGCCCTTGATGCCGGTCAGGCCGGGGAAATCAAAATCGAGAAGCAGGAGCGAATTGCTGTCAGGTTCGCCAAGGCGTGACAGCACGCGCTTGGCATCGGTCTCGAAAACAAAACCGAATGCAGAGGAGCGTGCGGTTGCAGCCGATGCTGCATCCCTCACCGCTTCCTGTCGTGCTGCAACCAGGACTTGCAAATATTCACCCTTATCCCAAGGTGGAAGCTGTGACGACTCCACCAACCCTTAGTTGAATGGTTTCGCACGATTGACGGGGGGAAAATACCTATCAAAAGGGATAGTGATTGGGCCTAGATTCTGACACATTTTCACTGACTTTGCCAAAATGGTGACACATTGTGCGTAAAGTGCTGCAAATTGCGAGAATCATTAACCAATCTGCGGGGCGAAGTGAGCAGCGAAGCACGACTCATTTGCCAAGAATTTGGCACAATTGACCACCGGAGATTCGCGAAACACGCGGGGAGTGGGTTTAGGCAACAATGCAACCATAAGTGGTATTTTGCAAGATATAACCCACTTACTGCTGCGCCGCGGATTCTCCGATAAGCTGCAGAACGCTGGGCCCCATGGCTTCGACGATCAGGGCCACGCCCTGCGCGTTGGGGTGGATCGCGTCGGCTTGCAGATAGTCCCGCACCACGCGCTGGCGGTCGCCAAGGGCCACGAGGCCAGCCATAAACTGCGGATATAGGTCTACCATAAACTTGTCGGCAAGCTGCGGATAGATCGCGTCGAAGGCTTCCTTGTAGTCGGGGCCGAAATTGCCGGGGGCCTCCATCCCGACCAGCAGAACGGGCAGGTTATGCGCCTGAATCTCGGTCAGGATCGCATCGAGATTGGCGCGGGTGGCGTCGGGGGCGATGCCGCGCAGCATGTCATTGCCGCCAAGCGCCACCAGCACCGCGTCCACCTCGGGCACCAGCGACCAGCCGATGCGCGCCGCCCCGCCTGCGGTGGTATCGCCCGAGACGCCGCCATTGATCACCCGCACCTCGGCGCCATGGGCATTCAGCCAGGCCTCAAGCTGGGGCACGAACCCGTCGTCTTCCGCCAGTCCATAGCCCTGGGTCAGGCTATCGCCAAAGGCCAGAAGGGTCACCGGATCGGCCAGAGCGGGCAGCGCCAGAAAAGGAAGCGCCAAAAGCCCCTTGGACAGCGCGGCGAAAGGCCCATATGCCTTGAAGGCAGATGGGAGGCCCCGCATGGCAGAACCGATCCTCGCGCTCAATGCAGCGCAACTGCGGCTCATGGGCAATGCCGGGCCGGTCGAGATCTTGCGCGGCATCACGCTGGACGTGGCGCGGGGCGAAACGCTGGGGCTGACGGGGCCATCCGGCTCGGGCAAATCCTCTCTCCTCATGCTGATGGGCGGGCTGGAGCGCGCCACCGGGGGGCAGGTTACGGCGCTGGGGCAAGACCTCACCGCGATGGGGGAAGATGCGCTGGCCCGCTTCCGCCGCGATCATATGGGGGTTGTGTTCCAATCTTTCCACCTGATCCCCACCATGACCGCGCTGGAGAATGTTGCAACCCCGCTGGAGCTGGCGGGTGCTGCCGATGCCTTTGCCCGGGCCGAGGCCGAGCTGGCGGCGGTGGGGCTGGCCGCGCGCAAGGATCACTACCCGGCGCAGATGTCGGGCGGTGAGCAGCAGCGCGTGGCGCTGGCCCGCGCCGCCGTGGTGCGTCCCGATATCCTGCTGGCCGATGAGCCCACTGGTAATCTCGATGGCACCACCGGGGCGGCGATCATGGAGCTGCTCTTTGATCTGCGCGACCGCCACGGCGCCACACTGGTGCTGGTGACCCATGCGCCAGAGCTGGCGGAGCGCTGCGACCGGGTGTTGCATCTGGCCGATGGGCGGCTGAGCGCATGAGCCTGCGCGCCGCTCTCCGCATCGCCCGGCGCGATCTTGGTGGCGGGTTGAAGGGCTTTCGCATCTTTCTGGCCTGTCTGGTACTCGGGGTCGCCGCGATTGCCGCCGTGGGCACGGTGCGTGCCTCGATCGAGGCGGGGCTGAAGCGCGATGGCGCGGTGCTGCTGGGCGGCGATGCGGCGGTGGAGTTCACCTATCGCCGGGCCAGTGATGAAGAACGCGCCTATCTGGAAAGCATCAGCACTTCGCTGTCGGAGGTGATTGATTTTCGCTCGATGGCGCAGCTGCCCGACGGGTCAGACCGCGCGCTGACGCAGGTGAAGGCGGTGGATGAGGCTTGGCCACTTCTGGGCAGTCCGGTGCTCGATCCGCCGATGCCGCTTGCACAGGCGTTGGCGGGGCAGGGCGGGCTGCCCGGCGCGGTGATGGCGCCGCTGCTGATCAGCCGGTTGGAGCTGAACCCCGGCGATACCTTCCGGCTGGGCGAACAGGATTTCGTGCTGATGGCAGCGCTGGTGTCGGAGCCCGACAACGCCTCTGCCGGGTTCGCCTTCGGGCCGCGCACGCTGGTGAAAACCGCCGATCTTGCTGCCTCTGGCCTGCTGCGCGAGGGCACCTTGTTCAACGCCGATTATCGGCTGCGCTTTGCCCCCGGCACCGACATCGTGGCGATGAAACGCGCGGTGCAGGCGCATCTGGCCGAGGCTTCTCCGCGCTGGCGCGATGCGCGTGATGGCTCGCCGCAGCTTTCCCACGCCGTCGAGCGGCTGGGGCGGTTTCTGGTGCTGGTTGGGCTGGCGGGGCTCGCTGTGGGCGGGGTTGGCATCGCCGGAGCGGTACGGGCCTATCTGGATGAGAAGACCGAAACCATCGCCACGCTGAAAGTGCTCGGGGCGACGCGCGGCACGATCTTTGCCATCTATGCCAGCCAGATTGCGGCACTGGCCGGGCTGGGTATCACGCTTGGGCTGGCGCTTGGGGCGGGGTTGCCGCTGGCCTTTGCCCCGCTCATCACCGCCGCGCTGCCGGTGCCCGGGGTGATCGCGCTGCACTGGGCGCCCTTGGGCGAGGCGGCGCTTTACGGGGCGCTGGTGGCGGCGCTGTTCTCGCTCTGGCCGCTGGCGCGCAGCGCCGATCTGCGGGCGGCGGTGCTCTACCGCGACGCGGTGCTGGGTCCGGGCCGCTGGCCGCGCCCGGCCACACTTGGCCTCTCCGCGCTGTTGCTGGCGGCGCTGGTTGGTGCGGCGGTGCTGCTGTCTGGTATGGCCTGGCTGGCGCTCTGGGTCGCGGCGGGCTTTGCCGGGGCCTTTGTGGCGCTGCTGCTGGCCGGACGCGGCACCGCAAGGCTGGCGCGCTGGCTGGCCGGGCGGCGCGTGCTGCGCGGGCGGCCCACCCTGCGCATGGCGCTGTCGTCGCTGGGCGGACCGGGCGGCGAGGCCGGGGCGGTGGTTCTGTCGCTCGGGCTGGGCCTGTCGGTGCTGGCAGCGCTTGGGCAGGTCGATAACAATCTGCGCGGCGCCATTGTCCGCGAGCTGCCGGAGATCGCGCCCTCGTTCTTCGTACTCGACATTCAGCCCGATCAGATCGACGCCTTCCAGAGCCTTGTGGGCGGCACGGCGGGTGTATCGCGCACCGATACCGCGCCGATGCTGCGCGGCATGATCACCGAGATCAACGGCCGCCCGGCGAAAGAGGTGGCGGGCAATCACTGGGTGGTACGGGGCGACCGGGGCGTGACCTATTCGGCCAGCCTGCCCGAGCGCACCCATTTGACCGAGGGAGAGTGGTGGCCCGAAGACTATGCCGGTCCGCCGCTGATCAGTTTCTCGGCCAAGGAGGCGCAGGAGATCGGGCTGAAGATCGGCGATACGATGAGCCTGAACATCCTTGGGCGCGAGATCACCGGCACCGTGGCGAGCTTTCGGGCGGTGGATTTCTCGACTGCCGGGATGGGCTTTACCATCGCCATGAACCCTTCGGCGCTGGCGGGGGCACCGCATAGCTGGATTGCCACGATCTATGCCGATCAGGCGGCTGAGCCGGGCTTGATGCGCGATCTCAGCCGGACCTGGCCTAATATCACCGTGATTTCGGTGCGCGATGCGGTGGCGCAGGCGACCGGGCTGATGGGCAAGATTGCCGCCGCTACGGCCTATGGCGCGCTGATCACGCTGATCACCGGGGCCGTGGTGCTGGTGGGGGCAGCCGCAGCGGGCGAGCGCGCGCGCACCTATGAGGCGGCGGTGCTGAAAACCCTTGGCGCCTCGCGGGCGCGGGTGCTGGCGAATTTCGCCCTGCGCTCGGCCATTCCCGGCGTGGCGGCGGGGGCGATTGCGGTGCTCACCGGCGGGCTCGCCGGTTGGGCGGTGTCGCATTACGTGATGGAAACGAGCTATGTGTTCGAGCCGCTTTCGGCCCTCGCCATCGTTTTGGGCGGGGTGGTTCTGACCACGCTTGCGGGGCTGGTCTTTGCCTGGCGTGCACTCTCGGCCAGCCCGGCGCAGGTGCTGAGGGCGCGGGAATAACCCTTGGGCGGGGCTTAATAGCGGGAATAGTTCACCGACATTTCACCGTCGCGCCACTGAAATTCGACAACCAGATCGGCGGCGGGGTCTTCGATGCGTCGAGACGCGCCGCTGGCGAGGCTGCCGTCGATCAGCATCGGGTCTTTGACTGAATCTGCCACAAGGCGCTGGTAGAATGCCTCGTATTCATCGCGCGAAACGCGGGCGGCGAAGTCGATCTCGAAATCGACGATGCCGGAATAGCGGCATCTGGTGGCTGTGCTGGGATTGTCGAGATATTTGCTGAGCGAACAGGCGCTGGGGACCAGACGCCAATAGAGCGGCTCGGCCACCAACACGGCGGCCAAGATCGCCGGAACGCCGACGACCACTGCGGCGGTCCACAGAACGATCTTATGAAAACGCCGCATGAGGCCCCCGGAAACGAACAGGCCCGGCGAAGATCACCGGGCCTGCGTTATCTGTCAATCGGCACCGCTCAGAGCTGACGCGTGACCAGCATTTTCTTGATCTCACCGATTGCCTTGGCCGGGTTCAGGCCTTTCGGGCAGGTATTGGTGCAGTTCATGATCGTGTGGCAGCGATAGAGCTTGAACGGATCTTCCAGCTCGTCCAGCCGCTCGCCGGTGGCCTCGTCGCGGCTGTCGATGATCCAGCGATAGGCATGGAGCAGCGTGGCCGGGCCGAGATACCGATCGGCGTTCCACCAGTAGCTCGGGCAGGAGGTCGAGCAGCTCGCGCACATCACGCATTCATAGAGACCATCGAGCTTCTTGCGGTCTTCGATCGACTGCTTCCACTCTTTCGGCGGGGTGGCCGATTTGGTTTCCAGCCAGGGCTTGATCGAGGCGTGCTGGGCGTAGAAATGCGTCAGATCCGGCACGAGGTCTTTCACCACCGGCATATGCGGCAGCGGGTAGACCTTCACGTCGCCCTTGATCTCGTCGAGACCGTAGATGCAGGCGAGGTGGTTCGCCCCGTCGATATTCATCGCGCAGGAGCCACAGATGCCTTCGCGGCAAGAGCGGCGGAAGGTCAGCGTCGGGTCGATCTCGTTCTTGATCTTGATCAGCGCGTCCAGAACCATCGGACCGCATTTGTCCATGTCGAGGAAATAGGTATCGACACGGGGATTTTCGCCGTCTTCCGGGCTCCAGCGATAGATCAGGAACTTGCGCAGATTGGTCGCGCCTTCCGGCTTCGGCCAGGTCTTCCCGGTGCGGATCTTGGAGTTTTTCGGGAGGGTTAGTTGAACCATTTCCGTCTCCTTAGAACGTCCGCGCTTTGGGCGCGATTTTCTCGAGATTGATGCCACCCTCGGCTTCCGTGGTCAGCGGATCGAGAACCACCGGGCGATAGGTCAGTTCGACCTTGTTGCCCTCGACACGGCTGATCGTGTGCACACGCCAGTTTTCGTCGTCGCGGTTCGGGTAGTCCTCATGGGCATGGGCGCCACGGCTTTCATGCCGGGCTTCGGCTCCGTTGATGGTGGCCAGAGCGTTGGGCATGAGGTTCGTGAGCTCAAGGGTTTCCATCAGGTCGGTGTTCCACACCAGCGAACGGTCGGTGACGTGCAGATCGCTCATCTTGGCGGCAACGCCGGTCATCAGGTCGACGCCTTCTTTCAGCACTTCCGAGGTCCGGAACACGGCAGCATGGCCCTGCATGGTCTTCTGCATTTCCAACCGCAGATCGGCGGTCGGGATTGCCCCGGTCGCGTAGCGCAGCCCGTCGAAACGGTCGAAGGCCTGATCAATCGACGCCTGGTTGAGCGGCGCGTTGGGCTTGCCTTTTTCAAGGATCTGCCCGGCGCGGATCGCGGCGGCGCGGCCGAAGACCACGAGGTCGATCAGCGAGTTCGAGCCCAGACGGTTGGCGCCGTGCACCGAGGCCGAACCGGCTTCGCCCACGGCCATCAGGCCGGGCACGACAGCGTTCGGGTCGTCCTTGGTCGGGTTCAGCGCTTCGCCCCAGTAGTTGGTGGGGATACCGCCCATGTTGTAGTGCACGGTAGGCAGAACCGGGATCGGCTGTTTGGTCACATCGACGCCCGCGAAGATCGCGGCGCTTTCCGAGATCCCCGGCAGCCGTTCGGCCAGAGCTTCCGGCGGTAGGTGGCTCAGGTTGAGGAAGATGTGATCCGCCCCATCGCCAACACCGCGGCCTTCGCGGATTTCCAGCGTCATGCAGCGCGAAACATAGTCACGCGGCGCAAGGTCTTTGTAATGCGGGGCGTAGCGCTCCATGAAGCGTTCGCCTTGGGCGTTGGTCAGATAACCGCCTTCGCCGCGTGCGCCTTCGGTGATCAGGCAGCCCGCGCCGTAGATGCCGGTCGGGTGGAACTGAACGAATTCCATGTCCTGCAGGGCCAGACCCGCGCGCGCCACCATGCCGCCACCGTCGCCGGTGCAGGTATGGGCCGAGGTGCACGAGAAGAAGGCCCGGCCATAACCGCCGGTGGCCAGAACCACCATCTTGGCCGAGAATACGTGGAAGGTGCCGTCGTCGAGTTTCCAGCACAGCACGCCCTGAATGGCACCGTCTTCGGTTTTCAGCAGGTCGATGGCGAAATATTCGATGAAGAATTCCGCGTTGTTTTTCACCGACTGGCCGTACAGCGTGTGCAGGATCGCGTGGCCGGTGCGGTCGGCCGCGGCGCAGGTGCGCTGCACGGGCGGGCCGTCACCGAATTCGGTGGTATGGCCGCCGAAGGGGCGCTGGTAGATCTTGCCTTCTTCGGTGCGCGAGAACGGCACGCCGTAATGCTCAAGCTCATAAACCGCCTCGGGGGCGGAGCGGGCAAGGTATTCCATCGCGTCGGTATCGCCGAGCCAGTCGGAGCCCTTCACGGTGTCGTACATGTGCCATTGCCAGCTGTCGGGGCCCATATTGCCCAGGCTGGCCGCGATGCCGCCCTGCGCCGCAACGGTATGCGAGCGGGTGGGGAACACCTTGGTGACGTTTGCCGTGCGCAGGCCCTGTTCGGCCATGCCCAGCGTCGCGCGCAGACCCGCGCCACCAGCGCCGACCACGACCACGTCATATTCGTGGATTTCGTATTCGTATGAAGCCATTGTTCTTACCTCAGCCGGTAAAGGCGATTTTCAGGACGGCGAAAGCGCCGACCAATGCAAAGAGCGTGCTGATCAGGCGCAGCGAGATGACCAGAACCAGCTCCCAGCGGCCATGGACGTAATCCTCCACCACCACCTTGATGCCCTGATAGAAATGCAGGAAGGCCGTTGCGAAGAAGGCGATGGCGATCACCGCGTTGACCGGATGGGCATAGGCGGCACGCACCGCGTCGTAGCTGTCGCCCATGTTGTAGGCGAGCGGGAAGACGAAGAGCGGGGTGAGCACCAGAAGCGCCAGCGCACTGATGCGCTGTTCCCAGAAATGGCCGGTGCCAGAGCGGGCCGAGCCGAGGCCGGTGGCGCTTTTGCGGTCGGAAAGGTAACGCATAGAAGCCTCCTTAATACATGATAGCGACCGCGATGGTCGCCAGGGTGAGGAGGGTCGTCGCCGCAAGGCCGTAGAGCGCAGTGCGGTTCACACGTTTCTGCCCGTAGGACGAGCCGGTATCCCACACGAGGTGACGGATGCCGTTGAAGAAGTGAAACCACAGCGAGGCCGCGCCGCCGAGCAGCACGATCCAGCCAATCCAGGTGGTCAGCAGCCAGTTGACCCAATCAAATACGGGTTCCGACCAGGCTGCGGCGAGGAACCACAGTCCCACGATTGCAACGACACCACCGATGGCTACGCCGGTCATCCGGTGCAGGATCGACATCCCCATATTCAGTGGCCACTTATAAACTTGCAGATGCGGCGAAAGCGGGCGGTTGCCCCGTTCCACGTCGGCCATGACATGCCCTTTCGAAGCTGTTGGCAATAATGGCTCCATCCATAGTCTTTTTTACCGCGAAGTCACGACCCGGCGCCGAAAAAAAATGCCGCAGAGGCGAAAAAAGATGAATACCGTTGCAACCAGAAGGTGTTAGCTCCCTTAGCGAAAACATCGAGTTAGGTGAATATATTGAGGCTTGTCAGGGCGCAGAATTGAGAACAGGCTCGGCAAGCCGTTGTCGGGCCCGCGTCTGATGGCGATATTCGTGTGAAAATTGCGGGGTGGCGGTGTTCGGCCCGCCGAAATCACCCTGGATGTGACGTTTCCACAGGGTGTTCAACTGATGCTGGGTTAGGCTGCAATCGCCAAACCACAACCTGAGGCCCGAAGGGTGAATACCCTACTGAGACGTCACACTTAGCGGGCGAGTCGTGCCAGGTCGTCGCCCAGCTCGGTGCAGATGATGATCTCGCTTTCAAACGAGTCATAGAACGCGTTGGGTTCGTCGCACGGAATGACGCTGACCGCGATGTCTTCCGGCAGGGTCATGATCTGATTGAGTCGATCCACCTCTTTGTTGACAAAGCGGGTCAGCGGGCTTTCGGCGTTCAGAACCCAATCGACCTTCAGCGAATGACCCGGCGCGTTGGTGGCCACCTGGTCGAGCACGCCTTTCCAGGCGTGATAGGTCAACGCGTATTCGTCGGGGCAGGTTTCGGCGCGGGCATCGGGCAATTCCAGCTTGCGGATCACCTCGGTGCGGTTGTCGGGATCGGCGCCGTAGATCATGCAGGCGACGTTGTAATAGCGCTGCGTATCGGTGCCGTGCAGATCCCACATATCGACCCCGCTGGCGGTGCGCTCCTTCACCGCGCCATCCTGATAGGCGGCGGCCACGTCATAGGCGATTTGCAGCACGTCCTGCTGGGAGTTCAGCTCGTTGATCATCACCAGCGCGAACATATCGGCGGCAAATTCTTCCGGGCCGAACACCGACAGATTGAGCTTGTCGATCAGCGCGTGCCCAAGCTCGTGATAGAGCGTCTCGGCAATGTTGGAATTGACAAAACGTTGAACCGGATCAACCGCTTGCGGATCGGCGACCGGCTGCTCCACCGCGTCGCTGCTGGAGCGGATATGCACGAAATCGTCTTTCGATCCCCCGGCGAAGGCGGGCAGGGCAAACAGGCTAATCAGCAGGGCAACGGTAAATTTCATGGCCGCCATCACAGCGGCATCAGGGCCCAGTAGTCAAGATCGAGCAGGACTTCCGGTAAATATTTCCCATCTTCTCCCTTAAGGGCAAAGGGCGGGGCACCGTGTTTCACCGCGACCAGCCGCAGACGTATGGCGCCGACGCCGGGATGGGGCATATCGGCTTTGTCGAGCACCTCGCTCCAGGCGCGGATCGTGTCGCCGGCAAAGCAGGGATTGGCGTGGCTGCCGGCATTGAGCCCGACGATCATCTGCGCATTGGCGAGCCCGTTGAAGCTGAGCGCGCGGGCGAGGCTGATCACATGGCCGCCATAGATCAGCCGTTTGCCATCGGGGCGGTTGGTGGCGTCGAAATGCACCTTGGCGGTGTTCTGCCAGAGCCGCGTGGCCAGCATGTGCTCGGCTTCCTCGATGGTCACGCCATCCACATGGTCGATGCGTTCGCCGATCTCGTAGGCGCCAAGGGCATGGCGTTCGCCTGCCAGAGTGAAATCGTAGCGGGCGAAATCCAGCCCCTCGGGTACCAGCAGATCCTCAGCCGCCAGTGTCGGTTTCAGCTCGGGGATCAGCGTATCGGGCGCATCGGCCTCGGGATCACGCTTTTTCACCATCACCCAGCGCACATAGTCCAGCACCGGCTCGTCCCATTGGTTCAGCCCGGTGGTGCGCACCCAGACCACGCCGGATGTGCCGTTGGAGTTTTGCTTCAGCCCGATCACCTGGCTTTCGGCGCGCAGCGTGTCGCCGGGATAGACCGGCTTCAGCCAGCGCCCTTCGGCATAGCCCAGATTGGCCACGGCATTGAGCGAGATGTCAGGCACGGTTTTGCCGAAGACGAGGTGGAACGCGGCCAGATCGTCGATTGGGCTCTGCTCCAGCCCGCAGCTTCGGGCAAATTCATCCGAGGAGTAGAGCGCGTGGCGGGCGGGGTAGAGCGCGTGATAAAGCGCGCGCTCGCCACCCGAGACCGTGCGCGGCACGGCGTGGCGGATGACCTCGCCAATCCGGTAATCCTCAAAAAACCGTCCCGGATTGGTTTTTGATTTCATCGCCATCGCCTCCCCTCGATTGATGCGCTCTCGGCGTTACTGTTGGCCGAGCTTGATGTCGGGGCTGTACTCGCCCTCAACCTCTTTGGTGACCGCCTGCCCGCAACGCATCACGCCATTGGCGGCGTCGAAAGCGTAGGTGGGCGAGCCATGCAGCGCCCAGCCCTTGTTCAGCGCGGCGCTGACCTTGTGACAGAACTCCGACGTGTCGTCGGCACTCAGGAAACGATAGAGCTTCATGCGTAATTCCCCAGGAATGGGTTATGGCCGAGCCAGATGTGGATGCCGCTGATGATGGCATAGAGCACCACGGCGACGACCACGGCTTTCAGATCGTTTTTTAGCGGGCCGGGGGCGGGGCGATTCCACGGGGTGGCGCGGCTGATCAGAACCATCGACAGAAGCGCCCACAGGCCCATGCCGCCGAAGAGGTAGATCGAGGCGAGGTCGCCATTGACCAGAAGATGCGCCACGGCCCAGATCACCAGTCCGGTGAGCATGTTGTGGCGAACCTTCGCGGCCATCCAGCCTTTCACACTGCCCGCGCCGAAGAAATAGAGCGAAATCAGCATAAGCGTGTTGTTCAGATGCCCCATGCCCGGCAGCGGCGCATAGACCGGGATAACCTCGGCGCCCCGATAGCCGATGACCATCAGCACGATGCCCACCAGTGACAGCACTGCGACAAGGCCCTTGCCCGCATCGCCCATCGCCGCACGCGGGCCGGGCAGGAAGCGTTTGAACGTGTGACCGAGCACCCACAAGAGAATGCCGATTATGAGAAGATTCATGGGATTATCCTTCCAGCTCTGCAATGGCGGCGGCTTTTGCGATCAGCGCCTTCGCCGTAACGATATGCAGATTTTCCACGATCTTTCCATCGACAACCGCCACCCCTTCGCCTTTTGCCTCGACCTCTTCAAAGGCCGCGATCTGGCGATGGGCGAGGGCGAGATCTTCCTCTGACGGGGCAAAGACCTCGTTGGCGATGGCGATCTGATCGGGATGGATCAGGGTTTTGCCGTCGAACCCCAGATCGCGCCCCTGAAGGCATTCGGCGCGTAGCCCCTCGGCATCCTTGAAGGCGTTGTAAACGCCATCGACAATCGGCACCCCATCGGCGCGCGCGGCAATCAGGCAATGTTGCAAGGCGGTCTGGATCTCGGTGCGCGCGGGGCCGGGGCGACAGCCCAGCTCCTTCACCAGATCATTGGTGCCCATCACCATCCCGGCAAGGCGCGGATGGGCGGCGATCTCGCGGGCGTTCAGCACCCCCTGCGCGGTTTCCATCATCGCCCAGAGCGGCATGTCGGGGATCATCTCTGCCAGGGTTTCCAACTCGTAGCCGGAATTGACCTTGGGCAGCAGGATCCCGTCGATATCGGCATCCTGGAACACATGAATATCGGCGTTGCCCCAGCGGGTGCCAAAACCGTTCACCCGCACCAGTTTGATCCGCGCACCATAGCCGCCTTTATCCAGCTCCTCACGCAGCAGGCTACGCGCTGCGTCTTTGGCATCGGGGGCCACCGCGTCTTCCAGATCAAAGATGATCGCATCGGCGGGCAGGTTGCGGGCCTTGTCGAGCGCCCGGTCTTTCGAACCGGGGATGTAGAGCACCGACCGGCAAGGGCGCGCTGTTTTGGTCATGATTTGATCCTCCCGCAATAATGTTGCGCAATCGAGCATATTTGCGCATGAAGTTGCAAGGGAAAAATGCCGCGCCGCAGCAAGATCCCCGAAATCGGCGTGCGCAGGCTTAACCCGATCTGCGGTTTTGCGCCGCAGGCTGAGCCCGGTGGGAGCTTGGGGGAAAGCGCGATGAAACGCGAGATATTTGCCTGGAGTTTCGGGCTGTGCGTCTTTGTTTTCGCGGCGCGGGCGCTCAACGCTCAAAGCGTGACCTGCGCCGAGCATGAGGTGATGATCCGCCATCTGTCCCAGCATTTCGGCGAGGTGCGGCAGATGGTTGGGCTGTCGACCGGCGGGCAATTGGTTGAGCTGTTCGGGGCCGAGGATACCGGCACCTGGTCGGTGGTGATCACCGCGCCAACCGGCCGGGCCTGCCTGCTGGTGGCGGGGGGCTATTTCGAACGCGCCGCTCCGGCCGTGTCGGTGCCGCAGGGCGCGCCTATGTAAGCGCATCCCAGATCAGCTTGGTGCCGGTGCCCAGCAACAACAGATAAGTCAGCGCGAAATAGGCGCGTTCCGGCACGGCGTGATGGGCGCGGATGCCCAGCCAGACCCCGGCCACCGCCACCGGCGCCAGATAGAGATCGGCCAGCAGGGTTTGAGTGGTGAAAATGCCGAGAAAGGCATAGGGCACCGCTTTCATCGCGTTGATCGCCCAGAACACGATGACCGAAGTGGATTGATAGCTGAGCTTGTTTAACCCGCGCGCCAGCAGAAAGATCGCGGCGGGTGGACCGCCGGCATGGCTGATGAAGCTGGTGAACCCGGCTGCAAAGCCAGCGGGATAGCCCGCCCGGGCGCTCAGATGATGCGCTTCGGGCCGGTAGAGCCCGATCTTGCGCACCCCCTGCCAGGCCACGAACAGCACCGCCATCAACCCGATGAGCAGCCGGAACAGATCGGGATTGGTGAGGCGGTAGATCATCGCGGCGAGCGCAATGCCCGGCACCGCGCCGATGATCATTGCCAGCGATGAAGGCGTATCCCATTTTTTCCAATAGGGTTTCAGCGCCGTCACATCCATCAGCATCAAAAGCGGCAGCATCAGCCCGATGGCCTGCCCGGGTGTCAGAATCAGCGCCAGGAGCGGGGTGGCCGCAAAGGCCGCGCCACCGGCAAAGCCGCCTTTCGAAATCCCCGCAAAGGCCACTGCCGGGATCGCCAGAGCAAAGAATGCCAGATCGAGTTCCATTATGTCGCGCCTCGCCAAATCCCAAGCGTTTCAACAGCTTTAGCGATATCGGGGCGAGGTGCATAGGGGGCGGATCACGCAATTCTGCAGCGCGGCAGACTTGCGCAGGCAAAGCCGTAGCGCTACGCACGCAAGCGAAATCAACCTGATCGGAGACCAAACCATGGCTCGACCCAAGATTGCGCTTATCGGCGCAGGCCAGATCGGCGGCACGCTTGCCCATCTTGTTGCGCTCAAGGAACTCGGCGATGTCGTGATGCTCGACATTGCGGAAGGCACGCCCCAGGGCAAGGCGCTGGACCTTGCGGAATCGGGCCCTGTCGAGGGCTTCGACGCCTCGCTGAAAGGCACCACCGATTACGCCGATATTGCTGGCGCCGATGTTTGCATCGTGACCGCCGGTGTGCCGCGTAAGCCGGGGATGAGCCGCGACGATCTGCTCGGCATCAACCTGAAAGTGATGAAATCGGTTGGCGAAGGCATTGCTGCCCATGCGCCCGACGCTTTCGTGATCTGCATCACCAACCCGCTCGACGCGATGGTCTGGGCGCTGCAGCAATTCTCGGGCCTGCCCGCGAACAAAGTGGTCGGCATGGCCGGTGTGCTTGACGCCGCCCGCTTCCGTCACTTCCTGAGCCTCGAATTCAACGTCTCGATGAAAGACGTCACCGCCTTCGTGCTCGGCGGCCATGGCGATACGATGGTGCCGCTGGCCCGTTACTCGACCGTTGCCGGTATCCCGCTGCCCGACCTCATCGAGATGGGCTGGACCACGCAGGAGAAACTCGACGCGATCATCCAGCGCACCCGTGATGGCGGCGCCGAGATCGTGGGCCTGTTGAAAACCGGCTCGGCCTTCTACGCGCCCGCCACTTCGGCGGTTGCGATGGCGGAAGCCTATCTGAAAGACCAGAAACGTCTGCTGCCCTGCGCGGCCTATGTGGACGGTGCTCTGGGCCTCAATGGCATCTATGTGGGCGTGCCGACGATCATCGGCGCCGGCGGCATCGAACGCGTGGTCGACATCAAGCTGTCGAAAGACGAGCAGGCGATGTTCGACAAATCGGTCGACGCGGTGAAAGGCCTCGTGGAGGCCTGCAAAGGCATCGACAGCTCGCTCGCCTGAGCCTGATCACATCTGATCTGAGAGGCCGGGCCCAGTGCCCGGCCTTTTCTTTTGCCTGAGAGGCAAATCGAGGGAAAACCATGACCGACCAGATCCTGACCTTCGGAGGTGAAAAGGTTCTGCTGCTCTCCGAGACCGGCCCGTTGCTTGCCTGCCCCGGCGACGCCAATGATTTTCTGGCGCTCGCCTGGGGAACCGGGGCGGGCACGATGGTGATCCCGCGTGCACGGCTGGGTGAGGATTTTCTGCGTCTCAGCACCCGGCTTGCAGGCGAGGTGATGCAGAAATTCGTCAATTACGGGGTGCGTCTGGTGGTGCTGGGCGATATGGATGACGCGCTCGCAGACAGTGCCGCGCTCAGCGATTTCGTGCGCGAAGCCAATGCCGGGCGGCAGATTTGGTTTCTGCCTGATGAGGTCGCTCTGGCACAACGACTGGGCGGCTGATCAGGGCGGCGAGAGGTGATTCATCCCTGCGGCGGGCTGTCGCAATTTGAGATTGTGATCACAAAATTACAGGGTGTGATCACAAAAATCGGTATTTCAGGCTGAAACCCGCTCTTTCCCGAAAAAACCGTTTCTTCATGACTCTGTGGTGTGCAATGTCCCGGCAATCGCAAGCAACGGGAAGAGTTCATGAACATCCATGAATACCAGGCGAAGGCACTTCTTCGCAGCTACGGCGCACCGGTCTCTGACGGTCGCGTGGTGCTCAAGGCCGATGAGGCCAAGACAAAAGCCAGCGAGCTCGACGGGCCGCTCTGGGTGGTGAAAGCCCAGATCCACGCCGGGGGCCGCGGCAAAGGCCACTTCAAAGAAGCCGAAGCGGGCGAGAAGGGCGGCGTTCGTCTGGCCAAATCGGTCGAGGAAGCTGCTGAAGAAGCCAAGAAGATGCTGGGCCGCACGCTGGTCACGCATCAGACCGGCCCGGCGGGCAAGCAGGTCAACCGGATCTATATCGAAGACGGCTCCGGCATCCAGCGCGAGCTCTATCTGGCGCTGCTGGTCGACCGCTCGACCTCGCGCATCTCGTTCGTTTGCTCGACCGAAGGCGGCATGGACATCGAAGAGGTCGCCGCGTCGACCCCCGAAAAGATCCTGAGCTTCTCGGTTGATCCGGCCACTGGCTATCAGGGCTTCCACGGCCGCCGCGTTGCCTTCGCGCTGGGCCTCGAAGGTGCTCAGGTGAAACAATGCGTAGCGCTGATGGGCCTGCTCTACAAGGTCTTCACCGACAAAGACATGGAGATGCTTGAGATCAACCCGCTGATCGTGACCGATGGCGGTGATCTGAAAGTGCTCGACGCCAAATTCGGCTTCGACGGCAACGCCATCTACCGCCACCCGGATATCGCCGAGCTGCGCGACACCACCGAAGAAGATTCGAAAGAGCTTGAGGCCTCGAAATACGACCTCAACTACATCGCGCTCGACGGTGAAATCGGCTGCATGGTCAACGGCGCGGGCCTTGCCATGGCGACGATGGACATCATCAAGCTCTACGGAGCCGAGCCTGCCAACTTCCTCGATGTGGGCGGCGGCGCGACCAAAGAGAAAGTGACCGAAGCCTTCAAGATCATCACCTCCGATCCGCAAGTGAAGGGCATCCTCGTCAACATCTTCGGCGGCATCATGCGCTGCGACATCATCGCCGAAGGCGTGATCGCCGCGGTGAAGGAAGTGGGCCTGAAGGTGCCGCTGGTTGTGCGCCTCGAAGGCACGAATGTGGATGAGGGCAAGGCCATCATCAACAATTCCGGCCTCGACGTGATCGCCGCCGACAACCTGTCGGACGGTGCCGAAAAGATCGTGAAAGCGGTGAAGGGATAAGAAGCAATGGCCATTCTCATTGACGAAAACACCAAGGTCATCTGCCAGGGCTTCACCGGCTCGCAGGGCACCTTTCACTCGGAACAAGCCATCGCTTACGGCACCAAGATGGTTGGCGGTGTGACCCCGGGCAAAGGTGGGCAAACCCATCTGAACCTGCCGGTTTACAACTCGGTGCACGAAGCCAAGGCGATGACCGAAGCCAATGCCACCGTGATCTATGTGCCGCCGCCCTTCGCGGCCGACTCGATCCTTGAAGCGATCGACGCCGAGATGGAGCTGATCGTCTGCATCACCGAGGGCATTCCGGTGCTCGACATGATGAAGGTGAAGCGCGCGCTGGAAGGCTCGGCTTCGCGCCTCATCGGCCCGAACTGCCCCGGCGTGATCACGCCCGACGCCTGCAAGATCGGCATCATGCCCGGCCATATTCACAAACGCGGGAGCGTGGGTGTTGTGAGCCGCTCGGGCACCCTTACTTATGAAGCCGTGAAACAGACCTCAGATATCGGCCTTGGCCAATCGACCGCCGTCGGCATCGGTGGTGACCCGATCAAGGGCACCGAGCATATCGACGTGCTCGACATGTTCCTCGACGATCCGGAAACCCAGTCGATCATCATGATCGGCGAGATCGGTGGCTCGGCGGAAGAAGAAGCCGCCGAATTCCTTGCCGAGCAGAAGAAAAAAGGCCGCTGGAAGCCGGTTGCCGGGTTCATCGCCGGGCGCACCGCCCCTCCGGGCCGCCGCATGGGCCATGCCGGTGCCATCGTCTCGGGCGGCAAGGGTGACGCGGAATCGAAGATCGAAGCGATGAAATCCGCTGGCATCGTCGTCGCCGACAGCCCCGCCACGCTGGGCGAAGCCGTGCTGCAAGCGATCGGTAAGTAAACAAATTTGCGCGCGCCTTTTTGGGCGCGCGCATTCCCTTTGTCAGGTGACGCCATGACCGACCAATCCCCCAACGATCAATTCAAAGCTTCAAGCTTCATGCAGGGCCATAATGCGGCCTATCTGGAGCAGCTTTATGCGCAATATGCCAATGACCCGACTGCGGTCGATGAAGCCTGGCGCGCCTTCTTTGCCGAGCTGGGCGATGCCGAGCTTGAAGTGAAGGCCGAGGCACATGGCCCTTCCTGGGCGCGCACCGACTGGCCGCCCACCCCGGGCGGCGATCTGGTGAACGCGCTCGACGGGCAGTGGCCGGAAGAGGTGAAGCCGGCGAAAGTGGCCGAAAAGGTGCAGGCGAAAGCCGCCGAAAAAGGCGTGGCGATCACCGAAGAGCAGGTGAAACGGGCGGTGCTCGATTCCGTGCGTGCGCTGATGATCATCCGCGCCTACCGGATCCGCGGTCACCTCGCTGCCGATCTTGATCCGCTGCGGATGCACGCCCCCGAACAGCAGCCGCATCCCGAGCTGAACCCGGCCTCTTATGGCTTCACCGAAGCCGATATGGACCGGCCGATCTTTCTGGATCAGGTTCTGGGGCTGGAAGTCGCCTCGATGCGGCAGATCCTCGAGATCGTGAAGCGCACCTATTGCGGCACCTTCGCGCTGCAATACATGCACATTTCCGACCCGGAACAGGCGGGCTGGCTGAAAGAGCGCATCGAGGGTCTGGGCAAAGAGATTGCCTTTACCCGCGAAGGCCGCCGGGCGATCCTGAACAAGCTGGTCGAGGCCGAAGGGTTCGAAAAGTTCTGCCATGTGAAATTCATGGGAACCAAGCGCTTTGGCCTTGATGGCGCCGAAGCGCTGATCCCGGCGATGGAACAGATCATCAAGCGCGGTGGCAATCTGGGCGCCAAGGAAGTTGTGGTCGGGATGCCCCACCGCGGGCGCCTGAACGTGCTGGCAAACGTGCTGTCGAAGCCCTATCGCGCGATCTTCAACGAGTTTCAGGGCGGCAGCTACAAGCCCGAGGATGTCGATGGCTCGGGCGACGTGAAATACCACCTTGGCGCCTCGTCGGACCGCGAGTTCGATGGCAACAAAGTACACCTCAGCCTGACCGCCAACCCCTCGCACCTTGAGGCGGTGAACCCGGTTGTGCTGGGCAAGGTCCGCGCCAAAACCGACCAACGCTATGATCCTGAGCGCGAAAGCGTGATCCCGATCCTGCTGCACGGCGATGCGGCCTTTGCGGGGCAAGGGGTTGTGGCGGAATGCTTTGGCCTGTCGGGCCTGCGCGGTCACCGCACCGGCGGCACCATCCATATCATCGTGAACAACCAGATCGGCTTTACCACCGCGCCGCATTTCTCGCGCTCGTCGCCCTATCCGACCGACATCGCGCTGATGGTGGAAGCCCCGATCTTCCACGTCAATGGCGACGATCCGGAAGCCGTGGTGCATGCCGCGAAAGTGGCCACCGAGTTTAGGCAGAAGTTCCACAAGGACGTGGTCATCGACATGTTCTGCTATCGTCGCTTCGGGCATAACGAAGGCGACGAGCCGATGTTCACCAACCCGGCGATGTATAAAAATATCAAGACCCACAAGACCACGCTGCAGCTCTATACCGAGCGTCTGGTGGCCGATGGGCTGATCCCGGAAGGCGAAATCGAAGACATGAAAACGGTGTTTCAGGCGACCCTGAACGGCGAGTTCGAAGCTTCGAAAGATTACAAACCGAACAAGGCCGACTGGCTGGACGGGCGCTGGTCGCATCTCAACCGCGAGGGCGAGGAATACCAGCGCGGCCAAACCGCGATTTCGGCCGAGACGCTGGCCGAGATCGGCGGCGCGCTGACCCGCGTGCCCGAAGGCTTTGCGCTGCACAAAACGGTGGATCGTCTGCTCGACACCAAGCGCGAGATGTTCACCAGTGGCACCGGTTTCGACTGGGCCACGGCCGAAGCGCTTGCCTTTGGTTCGTTGCAGCTCGACGGCTATCCGGTGCGTCTGGCCGGGCAGGATGCCACCCGTGGCACCTTCTCGCAGCGCCACTCGGCCTTCATCAACCAGAACACCGAAGAGCGCTACTATCCGCTCAATCACATCCGCGACGGGCAGGCCCGTTACGAGGTGATCGACTCGATGTTGTCGGAATATGCGGTGCTGGGTTTCGAATATGGCTATTCGCTGGCCGAACCCAACGCGCTCACCCTTTGGGAAGCGCAGTTTGGCGATTTCGCCAACGGCGCGCAGATCATGTTCGACCAGTTCATCTCGTCGGGTGAATCGAAATGGCTGCGCATGTCGGGCCTGACGGTTCTGCTGCCGCACGGGTTTGAAGGGCAGGGGCCGGAACACAGCTCGGCCCGGCTTGAACGCTTCCTGCAGATGTGCGGTGGTGACAACTGGATCGTGGCCAACTGCTCGACCCCGGCGAACTACTTCCACATCCTGCGCCGCCAGCTGCATCGCAGCTTCCGCAAGCCGCTGATCCTGATGACGCCGAAATCGCTTCTGCGTCACCGGCTCTGCGTGTCGGACGCGGCGGACTTCACCGATGGCTCGTCGTTCCACCGGGTGCTGTGGGATGATGCCGATGCCACCTATGGCTCGTCGCGGTCCGAGGCGAAACTGGTTGCCGATGACAAGATCAAGCGCGTGGTAATGTGCTCGGGCAAGGTCTATTACGACCTGCTGGAAGCACGCGACGCGCGTGGGATCGACGATGTCTATCTGCTGCGCGTCGAGCAATTCTATCCGTTCCCGGCACATTCGCTGGTGCGCGAGATGGAACGCTTCCCGAATGCCGATGTGGTCTGGTGCCAGGAAGAGCCGAAGAACCAGGGCGCCTGGACCTTCATGGAACCCAATATCGAATGGGTTCTGGGGCGGATCCGCGACACCAACACACGGCCGACTTATGCCGGGCGCGCGGCCTCTGCCTCGCCCGCCACCGGTCTGATGAGCCAACACAAAGCACAACAAGAAGCGCTGGTGAACGACGCGCTGACGATTAAAGGAAACTGACCCATGAGCCTTGAAGTTCGGGTGCCCACCCTGGGTGAAAGCGTGACCGAAGCCACCGTTGCCACCTGGTTCAAACAACCGGGTGATGTTGTGGCGGCAGACGAAATGCTCTGTGAACTGGAAACCGATAAGGTGACGGTCGAAGTGCCTGCCCCGGCGGCTGGTGTACTGGCTGAAATCATCGCGCCGGAAGGCGAGACGGTGGGCGTCGATGCGCTGCTGGCGGTGCTGAACGAAGGCGCAGGGGCGGCAACGGCAGCCCCCGCTCCGGCGACGGCTGCTCCCGCTGCCGCGCCTGCGGCGTCGAGCGGCACCAAGATCGACGTGATGGTGCCCGCGCTGGGCGAAAGCGTGACCGAAGCCACCGTTTCGACCTGGTTCAAGAAGGCCGGCGAAACCGTCATGGCCGACGAAATGCTCTGCGAGCTGGAAACCGATAAAGTGTCGGTGGAAGTGCCGGCCCCCGCTTCGGGCGTGCTGGCGCAGGTGCTGTTCGAGCAGGGCGCGACGGTTGAAGCGGGCGGCAAGCTGGCCGTGATCCTGCACGGCGGCGACGCGGTTGCGGCGGCTCCGGCGGCTGCCCCTGTGGCGGCGGCTGCGGCTGCTGTGACGGGCAAGGATATCGAACACGCCCCCTCGGCCAAGAAAGCGATGGCGGAAGCCGGGCTTACTCCGGCTCAGGTAACGGGCACGGGCCGGGATGGACGGATCATGAAGGACGATGTGCAAAAAGCGATCAGCGCGGCGGCCTCTGCTGCTCCGGTCAGCGCGCCTGTTGTCGCTGCTCCGCGTGGTCCGGTGTCTGCTCAGGATGCGGCGCGCGAAGAGCGGGTGAAGATGACCCGTCTGCGCCAGACCATCGCCCGCCGTCTGAAAGACGCGCAGAACACCGCCGCGATCCTGACCACCTATAACGAGGTGGACATGTCGGCGGTGATGCAGCTGCGCAACCAGTACAAGGACGAGTTCGAGAAGAAGCACGGCGTGCGCCTTGGCTTCATGTCGTTCTTCACCAAGGCCTGCATTCATGCGCTGAAAGAAGTGCCCGAGGTGAATGCCGAGATCGACGGCACCGACATCGTCTACAAGAACTTCGTGCATATGGGCGTTGCCGCTGGCACCCCGCAGGGGCTTGTGGTGCCGGTGATCCGCGATGCTGACAGCATGAGCTTTGCCGGGATCGAGAAAGCCATCGCCGAGAAGGGAAAACGCGCCCGTGACGGCAAGCTCTCGATGGACGAGATGCAGGGCGGCACCTTCACCATCTCCAACGGTGGGGTCTACGGCTCGCTGATGTCGTCGCCGATCCTGAACCCCCCGCAATCGGGGATCCTCGGGATGCACAAGATCCAGGATCGTCCGGTGGTGGTGAATGGCGAGATCGTCATCCGCCCGATGATGTATCTGGCGCTGAGCTACGATCACCGCATCGTCGACGGCAAAGGCGCCGTGACCTTCCTCGTGCGCGTCAAAGAAGCGCTGGAAGATCCGCGCCGCCTGCTGATGGATCTGTAAGGAGCCCGGTCAGATGTTCGGTCGCCCGATCCCCATCTGGATCATTCTGGCGTTTCTGACCTATTCCGTGGTTGGCGCCCTGTCGGACATGGCGCGTGCCGTGGGCGGGGGGCAGGCATATGCTTGGGCGAGCACGCTCTTCGGACTTCTGTTTTCGGCGGTTTCAGTCTGGCTGGCCGCCGAAATCTGGACGAAAGGAGAGCTGCAGGTCATCATCGCCTGGGCCCTCGTGGGGGTTGTTGCACTGATGTATCTTGTGAGCCTCGCGGCCTATTTCAAACCGGAGACCGGTACCGAGCTATCGGTCCGGTCACAGTATGTCATGGTTGCCGCGTATTCCTTGGCAATGGTCGGCATCTACGCGCTGATCCCCTGGTATCTGATGCGCCGGAGATCAGCGTGACGGAAGCAAACATGAAATCAGCTGACACGCTCACGGCCCTGATGCCGAGCAGCTCGATGATCGTGGTGCCCGCCTTCGCGCTGACCCGGCACCGGGCTAAATAGCAACACGTACGAAATGTGCACAGGCCGTGCCCCCCGCATCTGAGGTTCAACTCGCAATGACAAGGCGTCAAACCAAAGCTGAAGTCAGGCAGGAGATTGTCCGGCGGGGCGCGGGGATCGATTTCTAACGTGCCTGGAAGATCAAGCAAACTGATGTGAAAGAAAGAAAAGACTTCATGCGGAAAATTACCCTTCTCCCGATCGCTGCTCTGGCCGTTCTGGCCGCCTGTACGGGTGCCGAAATCAACCAGCCGCCGATCGAATATACCGCAACCAAGCCTTTGAACGAGGCGGGTAGAACCAGCTTTACCGTTCGCACGTTTCTGAACGCGAATGGCGGCCGGACCGAGGTTTCGAGCGTGGCCTGCACCTTCAAAGGCGACGGGTTCAGCTCCAGCTTTGTCACCCCTGCCGTTGTGATCGCGCCGAACATGCAGCTGCACACGCCGCCGGCTTCGGTGACCTGCCGCTATAACGGCCAGAACATGACCAAGGTGCTGCAGCCCTATAACAAGACGGTCAACGACATCACAGACAATGGCGCGAGCATCGGCGCGGGTGCCGGGCTGCTTGGGGCGCTTATCGGTGGGGCAATCGCTGCGGCTTCGGCCACGGGGCGCGATACCTCGGCCGATATCTGGGCCTATCCGGACGCCAACGTGGAATTCAACGGGTAACGCTCGCTCGGACGAGGCTGCATGGCCTCGGGAAATCCTATAGGGTGGGGCGCAGAGTGATGGTGCCCCACCCCCGCTTACAGCCTGGAAAGAGTCTGCAAAGCTGACCCGGCCGTGTTACATTTCAGCCCACAATGCCGGGCGCTTTCAGGGAGTTATGTCATGTTCAGCGAAACCACTGTGCTCGGCTCCAGCGCGCTGTTGATCGTTGTGGCGATCTTTGTGCAGGTGCTGCTGGCCGTGCCGCAGATGGGGCTGGCCTACCTGCTGTCGCCGCGCGACCCGCAAACTGCGCTGACAGGCATGGCTGCGCGGATCAATCGCGGAGTAAACAACGCGATCATCGGCTATGCCCTTTTTGCGCCGGCGGCTCTGTTGGTGGTGGCCAGCGGGGCGAGCACCTCGTCGACCCTGCTCGCCGCCAATCTCTACCTTTGGGCGCGGATCGTTTATTTCGTGGTCTACGCCGCCGGTATCCCGGCGGTGCGTACCCTTTCCTGGCTTGTCAGCATCGGGGCCACGGTCTGGCTCTGGCTGCTGGTGATGTAACGGACCCAGTCCGCAGCGCCGCCGAAATGGCAGCGTGACCGAAGATAACCCATGGGTGGGGCCCGTGCCGGGCACCGCCATCCTGCAGTAAGCGGGAAAACCTCTTGGATCGTCGGGCGGCAGTCGGCGGTTCGGCCAAAGATCGCCCAGACAGGGCAAGGAGAGTAAGATGGCAGACTATGATGTGATCGTGATCGGCGGCGGCCCCGGGGGCTATGTCTCCGCCATTCGCTGCGCCCAGCTGGGGCTGAAAACCGCTTGCGTGGAAGGCCGCGAGACCCTTGGCGGCACCTGCCTCAATGTGGGCTGCATCCCCTCGAAAGCGCTGCTGCACGCGACCCATTCGCTGCATGAGGCCGAGCACAACTTCGCCGCGATGGGGCTGAAGGGCAAAGCGCCGAGCGTCGATTGGGATCAGATGCTGGCCTATAAGGACAACGTCATTGGCCAGAACACCAAAGGCGTCGAGTTCCTGTTCAAGAAGAACAAGGTCGACTGGATCAAGGGCTGGGCGACCATTCCTGCCATCGGCAAGGTGCAGGTGGGCGACGAGATCCACACCGCCAAGAACATCGTCATCGCCTCGGGGTCGGAGGCCGCGAGCCTGCCGGGCGTTGAAGTGGATGAAAAGATCGTGGTCACCTCGACCGGCGCGCTTTCCCTGCCGAAAGTGCCGAAAAAGCTGGTGGTGATCGGAGCGGGCGTGATCGGGCTGGAAATGGGCTCGGTCTATGCGCGTCTGGGCGCCGACGTGACGGTGGTCGAATTCCTCGATCAGGTCACCCCCGGCATTGATGGCGACGTGGCCAAGACCCTGCAACGCATTCTGGCCAAACAAGGGCTGAAATTCGTGCTCGGTGCCGCCGTGCAGAATGTCGATGCGAAAAAGACCAAGGCGATGGTGAATTACAAGCTGCGCAAGGATGACAGCGAGCACAGCCTTGAGGCCGATGTGGTGCTGGTCGCCACGGGCCGCAAACCCTACACCGAGGGGCTGGGGCTGGATGCGCTGGGGATCGAGATGACCGCGCGCGGCCAGATCGCCACCAGCCACGGCAAAACCTCACTGCCGGGGATCTGGGCCATTGGCGACGTGACCGAAGGCCCGATGCTGGCCCACAAGGCCGAAGACGAAGGCATGGCGGTGGCCGAGCGCATCGCTGGGCAGGCGGGCCATGTGAATTACGATGTGATCCCGGGCGTGGTCTACACGACGCCGGAAGTGGCCACGGTCGGCAAGACCGAAGAGGCGCTGAAGGCTGAGGGCCGGGCCTATAAGGTGGGCAAGTTCACCTTCATGGGCAATGGTCGCGCCAAGGCGGTGTTCCAGGGCGAAGGCTTTGTGAAGATCATTGCCGACAAGGCAACCGACCGGATTCTCGGCGTGCATATCATCGGCCCCTCAGCGGGCGAGCTGATCCACGAAGCCTGTGTGGCGATGGAATTTGGCGCCTCTGCGGAAGATCTGGCCCGCACCTGCCACGCCCACCCGACCTTCTCGGAAGCGGTGCGCGAGGCGGCTCTGGCCTGCGGCGACGGCGCCATCCACGCCTGAGTCTGACTCACTGGAAAAGGCCCCGGACCTGTGCAATCAGGTTCGGGGCCTCTTTTGTTAGGGCATTTTTCACGCTGAATCCAAACGCATAGCCAAATGCTTTGACACGCATATGTGCAGGTCTATCCTTGTTAGCGACAGTTTCGTCTTCGTTTCAGTAACCGGGTGGTCCCATGTTTGCCTCAACACGTTTCCCCAGCACATCTTTCACATCTTCTACGACCGTTCTGTCGGCCCTTGCGCTTGCCTTCGGCGTGTCCGCCCCTCGCGCGGCCCATGCCGATCTCGGGGATGCGATAGGGGTTGCCATTGTCGGCGGCGCGGTGATCTGCCTGACCAATCCGCAGCTTTGCGGCGGCAGCAATGGCGGCAATGGCGGCCGTGCCGGTGCGGTCGATACGGTCGGGCTGAACCGTACGCAGGCGATGTGGGTGCAGGGCGGGCTGCAAAATCTCGGCTTTTACTATGGCGCGCTTGACGGAGCGCTGGGTGCGGGCAGCCGGGCCGCGATCCGCGAGTATCAGGCCGCGATTGGCGAACCCGCCACCGGCGCGCTGACGGCCAAACAGGTGAATGATCTGGTGGCGCTGTCGCCGGGCTTTGTGTCCTATCCAATGGATGATCCCTATCTTTTCAACGCGGATCTGGCAAATGACCTGTCGCGCCCGGAGGTGGCCCAACTTCAGACCGCGCTCAATCAGCGTGGCTTCTATGCCGGGGGCGCCGACGGGGCGGCCGGTGGCCAGACCCGCAGCGCCATCGCCGCCTACAAAGCGCGCGAAGGGCTGCCCGGCGGCCCTGTCGCCTCGCGTCGCCTGCTGGCCCATATCATGGGCTGGTCGGTGCCCGAGCCCGCGGGGTTGAGCCTGGCCTCGATGAAACCGCAGGGCGCGCAGACCGGCACCGGCGGCACAGCGGGGCGGACGCTTGGCGGGGCGGTGGCAGTGGCCGCGCCGCAGCCGATCGTCGAAGCCCCCACCACCCTTGGCACGATGAACGCGGCGGATCTGAGTTTTGACATCAGCGGCGTGACCCTGGGTATGTCCGAGGCGGAAGTGGCCGAGGCCCTTCACGCCGCGATGGGCGACGGGTTGATCAGCCAAAGCGCCGATGCTGCGGCCTTTGGCGGCACAGACACCCTCTCGCGCGCCACGCAGACCCTGCAATCGAGCTGGCCCGATGTCTCGTCGGAACAGGTTGTGGCCTTCTATAACAGCGCCCGGCCCGATCTTGGCCTCGTGGCGCTGTTCCGGCTGATCCGGATGCCCGACGCGCTGGATCAGGCGGCGTTCGAGGCGCAGGTTCTGCCTGATATCATCGCCAAATATGGGCAGGCGGCGATGGTGGGTGATGGGCTGTGGATCGGCAATGCTTCAGCCCGCTCGACGGCGCAGGCCGATGCGGCCAAGCGGGGCGAATGCGGTGCCCTGCAGCTTGCCAATGTGGCGGCAGATGCTGCAGCGGCAGATAACCTCTGGAGCACCGGGCACGGCGTGCAGCTTGAGCCGCAAAGCCTCGATAGCATCAAAGCCGATTGCGGGCAGGTGCTGAGCGTACGCTATGAAGGGTCGGTGATCCGCATCGGGCTGTGGAATTCGGCGGCGCTGTCATCGGCGGTCGTGGCGCCGAAGATCAAGTTCTGAACCAGCAGGGCCGGGAGCTTCCCCGGCCGCCTCAGCTCACCACCATCTTCAACCCCTGCGTTACGTCGGTGCGCACCGCAAGGCGCAGGCCCGGCTCGTCGCCCGCCGCCAGCGAGGCGATGATCATCCGGTGGTGCTTCTGCATGTCGCTGCGGTCGCGCGCGATGTAGAGCGCCCGCATCGTCGGGCCGAGTTGCAGCCAGACGTTTTCGACCAGCGCCAGCATCGCCGGGGCCTGCGCGCGCAGATAGATCGCGCGGTGAAATTCCAGATTGGTGCGGATATAGCCCGCCACGTCGCGCTTGGCGATGTGTTCGGCCACCCGCGTATTGATCGCGCGCAGACGCTCGATCAGCGCCATATGGGCGCGGGGCAGGGCGCGGGTGGCAAGCTCGGGCTCCAGCAGCGCGCGGATGGTCGACAGCTCTTCGATCCGCTCTGGGCTAAGGTCGGGGGTGCTGACCCGGCCCGAGGCCGACAGCGTCAGCGCGCCTTCCGCCACCAGCCGCCGCACCGCTTCGCGGGCGGGGGTCATCGATACGTCGAATTCCTTGCCGATTCCCCGGATCGTCATTGCCGTGCCGGGCTCGACCTCGCCATACATGATCCTGAGCCGCAGCGTGCGGTAGATCTGTTCGTGTGCCGACAGTCCGGCATCGGCTGCAAGAAGCGGTGAAGGGGGTTTTTCAGTCATGATGAAGGACTGTGATCACAAATCCGACAGGCGTCAATCGCGGAAGCGGTAGCGATGCAGGCTCGGGGCGTTGTCCTGAAGCCAGCGCCGTGGGCCCCGATAGGCGGGGCAGATCTGTTCGACCCGCGCCCAGAAGGCGGCGGAATGGTTCATCTCGATCAGATGGGCAACCTCATGCGCGGCGACGTAGTCGAGCACCTCGGGCGGCGCCATGATCAGCCGCCAGGAAAACATCAGATCGCCCGAGGACGAGCACGAGCCCCAGCGCGAGCGGGTGTCGCGCAGCGACAGGCGGCCGTGGCTGACCCCCAGGGCGGCAGCATGGCGGGTGGTGGCCCCGGTCAGCGCGGCACGCGCCTCGTGCTTCAGGAAGGCCGCCAGGCGGGCTGGGGTGCGCTCCGGGTCGCGTTCTGGCACTTCAATCCCGGCTTCGGTCAGTCGCGGCGCCCGCACCGGCCCGGCGATGATCGCCTGCGCCGTGCCCCGGAACGGCAGGGTGGCCCCCGGCATCGGCTGCAGGCTTTGGCCGTGCGTGTTGAGCTGGCGCCGGATCCAGTCGGCCTGATCTTCGGCAAAGGCCAGCGCATGACGGCGCGAGGCGTTCTTGGGCAAGGTCAGGGTCACCCGGCCATCCAGCCGAGACACCCTGAGCGACAGCCGCCGGGCCCGCGCCGAGGGCTTCAGCACCAACGCAATCGGCGGATTGCCTGCAAGGATCACCTCATCTGCCATCGCGTTTCGGCTTCCCCTGTTTCGCCTTTGTCATGACCTGACCCGGCCATCCTGTGCTATCCTGTGCAAAAGCCTTTGACAGCCCTGCCCATGTGTGGCAAGTGCCCCCAAATCTCGCAGAACGATCTGACGACGGAAAGGGGTATTCCATGCCCAAAGAAGAATGGGGCACCAAGCGCATTTGCCCGGAAACCGGCAAGCGGTTTTATGACCTGAACGCTAGTCCGATCATCAGCCCGTATACCGGCAAAGTGGTCGAACTCGACAACGGCAAGACCTCGCGCACCATGGTGGCCGACAAAGCCGATAAAGAATCGGTGGTGAAGGACGATCTCGAAGACGATCTGCTCGACACCGATGATCTCGATGCCGATGACGCGGATGTCGATCTCGATGACGACGTGCTCGACGATGACGAAGAAGACGATGTGTCGCTCGATGACATCGCCGACGTTGCCGCGACCGACGACGAGTGATCGCCTGAAATATCTGACCTGAAAGGTCATGGCGGGGCCGGGATGCAGATGTATCCCGGCCCCGTTCATTTGCGAATTGTCGGTCTGGATTGGCGCGCCGCACGGGGCTGTCATTTCCCTCACGCGAAGCCGATTTTTTCGCTTGCACATGATCGCGGCCTCGCCTACATACCCGGCACGACGCCGACAGGCGTTGCCTTATGGGGCCTTAGCTCAGCTGGGAGAGCGCTTGCATGGCATGCAAGAGGTCAGGGGTTCGATCCCCCTAGGCTCCACCAAATCCCCTTCGACGCATGACCGATAGTTTTGGCGCAAACGATGGTATGTCGCGAGGCCGATGTTCGGTTGGGCGGTTCGTGCGGATTTGATCTCTCAATTCCCCCTTGAGCAAATAAACTCGCGCTCCGGCTGCAGCGCCGCATTCTCCTTGCGCTCCTGCTTCAGCTCGGCCTGGAGATCGGCCTGGGCTTCCGCAGGCTCCTCGGCATCGCGATCCTGCCGCTCCCATCGCGTCAGCGTCGAGAGGCCACTGCCGGGATTCTCTGCGAGTTCTCATTGTATGCGTCCGCTGGTTAGCGTCAGCTGAACGGATCACGTCGAAATACCGGCGTCGGTCGGTTTCAGTACGTCGCTCACCGCCAGTATTCCCCTTCATCTGGGTGGCAGTGGATCGCGTTGCACGTGGTGGTTTAGTTCCCATCAAGGCGGCACTCGCAACCCGCGTGAAGCAGATTTGCATGTCATAACTACAATCGTTGTCAGCTATCTTGATTATCGGTTTGCGTGGATGTAAGGCGGCGATGGGTAAATTTCGATACGCCAATAATTGCCTTAATTTATAGGCAACTTGGCGTTGTGGGGGCAGGGTAAGATGCAACTTTTGAGTTTGCGTCGGTTGGTAGATCATGCCAACCGCAGAGATCGTTTGTTTGTCAAATTTCTGTTTGTCGGGCTGACGGCAATGCTTGCTTTTGCCACGACAGCTCAACAAGCTCGAGCAGATGTTGATTGGGTGGTTGCCGGGCTCAATGACACCGGTTTCGATCCGATCGCTGCCGGGGGAGTTATCGACTATGCGGTCGATATTGCAAACAACGGCTCCGATGCTGCACCGGCCACGACACTGACCTTCAACATCCCTGCCGGAACCACTTTGGTTGGTACGAGCGGGGATCTGACCAATTGTACTCCGAGTAGCGGTGCGGGCGCGCTGACCATGACCTGCGATGTGCCTGAGATGGCATCGGGGGCGCATCTTTTCCAGACGGTTCAGGTATCGAGTACTTCCGCGGGGGTGATCACAGTCGATACCGAAATGCCGACGAGTGTTGGGGCGACGACGGATTCGAACACCGCCAATAACGTTGAAAACGAACTGACCACGATCCTGGCCGGTGCGGATATTGGCCTCAACCTGACGGCGGATCCGACCGCTGCTTCCGGCGCTCGGGTCGATTTCGTTCTGGAGGCGATCAATAACGGTCCATACGCCTCGAACGAGTTTACCATTCAGTTTCCGGTGCCGACGGGTATCGTCAATATTACGCCCGCGGCTGGATGCACGTATGTGGCGCCGAACTGGGTTTGCAATATTTCCGGGCCTGTTGCTTCTGGCGCCACCATTACCCGTACTTTCAGCGGTCAGATTGCAGCAGCGAGTGGCTCGACTATTACCGCTTCTGCCAGTGTGCTCGGGCAAAGCCCAGCTGACCCGATTGCTGCAAACAATAATGATACCGCAAGTATTGCTGTATCCCAGGGCACGGATGTCGCGATCAGCAAAACGCGTTCACCGGGCGGCGGTTTGCGGGTCGGGGACAGCGTGACCTTTACCCTTGCTGCAAGCTATACCGGCGATGCGCCGACCGGGCTCGTCATCAATGACAACGTGCCGGCTAATTACAGCATCACGGCTGTGAATGCGACCGGGGGCTGGAACTGCTCGATCGGCGGGCAGAATGTGAGCTGTACCAATCCGGGCGGCGGCAGTGCGGGGAGCGCTGTGAGCCTTGGCTCTGTCGAGATTGTTGCCGATGTGGTGAGCGCCGGGAGCGCCCTCAATACCGCGACCATTTCTGTCACGGCCCCGGCGGAACAGAACCTTGCCAATAATACTGCCACCGATGGCGGGGTGATGATTACGGATCGGGTGGTTGACCTCCATGCCCACAAATACGGGCCGGACCCGCACTTGGCGGTGGTCGGAAATTCCTATGATTTCTTTATTAATGTCAGCAATGACGGCAACGCTCCGTTTTGGGGCACGTTGGAGATGCATGACACGCTGCCGGCCGGGCTGGATCTCGACAGCCTCTCTTTGGCTGGTTGGACCTGTTCGCCGACAAGTGGTGTCGGTCCGCTGACGGTGGATTGTACACGGGTTTATACCGAGGCGTCGCCGCTGAGCGCGGGTGCAACCACGCCAGCTGTGACTTTCCACACGACAGCATCGGCAACGGGCTTGTTGTCGAACCAGCTGACGGTTGGGTCGACGGATGGGAATGTGGCCGATACCAACCCCGCTAATGACAATACAAGCTACGATATTCAGGCAGAACTTGGGGTGAACTCCGCCAATATAGGTGCGATCAAGACCGCAAGCCCTGACCCGGTCGTTGCGGGCGAAGTTCTGACCTACACACTCGAAATCACCAACCCTGATGCAACGACAGCGCAGAATATCCAGGTCAAAGATCTGATCGCCAATCTGATCTCATCCGGCTCCGGTGCAACGGGTGAGGGCTTTATCAGCGCGTCGATTGTACCTGGCGTTGCCACTGGTGCGTCTTGTTCCGACAGCGCTTCTGGAACTTCCGCGCGCAATCTGTCCTGTACGATTGCGAGCCTTCCGACCTGTACGGCTTCGAGCAACTGTCCAGTCATTACCGTTCAGGTGCGGCCTGGCGGCGATGGCGGCACCTATACCAACACCTTTTCTGCGATTTCGCAGATCACACCAGACCCGGATCTGACCGACAATCAGGGCAGCGCCAGTTATGTGCTCGATCCACGTGCTGACGTGACGGTGATAAAAACCGCCACCCCCGATCCGGTACTGGCCGGGCAGAATTTGATCTATGTGGTGACGGCGCAGAACATCAATAACGGCCTCAGCCAAGCGGAAAATGTTCAGATCGTCGACACGCTGCCGGATGGGCTGACGTTTGTTTCGGCAACAGGTGCCACCTGTACCGGTCTCACTGCGGGGGATGTGACGAGCTCTAGCACCCTCACCTGTGACATGGGAACGATCAGCAATGGCGGGCAGCGTGCTGTAACGATCACGATGCGTCCCAATAACGTGACGCAAGGGACGGACATTACCAACAATGCAACCGTATCGACCACGACGGTGGAGACGGATGTTACAAACAATGCCACTTCGATCACGGTTCATGTTGATCTGCCGCAGCTCGATCTGCAGATCAACAAGACCGACAGCGTTGACCCCGTGGCGATTAGCGATGACACGGTCTACACGATCAGTGTGGCGAATAACGGGCCGTCGGCTTCGGAAAATGTTGTCTTGACCGACACCCTGCCTGCGAGCCTGCTGAGCTTTCAGAGCTATACGGTGTCTGGTAGTGGGGTTTGCGGGACAGTTCCTGCGGTGGATTCCGTTGGGGGAACCGTGCAATGTAGCTGGCCCGTCCTCTTGGCCGGCGACAGCGAAACCGTCACCGTGACCATGCGTGGTATTGCCAAGGGAACAGTGCCGAACAGCGCGGTGGTTTCCTCGGATGAGGTGCTTGCCGGTTGGGAAGGCCCGGCCGCAAACAACGCGATCACAGAAGACACAACCGTTCGGACCAAGACCGATGTGCAGCTGACCAAAACCAGCTCTGCGGCGGTGGTGGAACTGATGGAAGATTTCAGCTTCACCCTTCTGGTGGATGTGAATACCGGCGTGAACTTGGCCGAAGCAGATGGTGTGGTCGTGACCGACAATCTGCCTGCCAATATGGAGCTGACCGGGGCACCGAGTGCCGTTGTGAATAGTGGCTCTTCCACAGTGAACAGCTGTACAGGTGCAGCCGGATCGACATCGTTCAGCTGTAATTTCGGCACGATGTCGAGCGGTGCGCAGATTGCGATTACCGTTCCGGTGCAGATCGTTGCCGCGACCTCTGATCCCTATACGCTAACCAACACAGCGACGGTGACCACCACCAGCCTGGATGTGGATCCGACCAACAACAGCGATAGCGATACTGTCGGTGCCCTATTCTCGTCGCTGGCCGGGACCGTGTTCCGCGACTTCGCCGACGATGCCGAAATGAACGGGGCGGATACCGGGATTTCTGGTGTCACCATGACGCTGACCGGGACCGATTTTGACGGCAACCCGGTTTCGCGCACGACCACGACGGATGGGAATGGGGACTATATCTTCACCTTCCTGCCGCGCGGCACCTATCGGGTGAACCGGGGGGCCGTCAGTGAAGCGCGTCTGGTTGACAGTGATGCCCTGACCCCGGCGCCCAGCGAAGGCGGCACCTATAATGGGTTCACGGAGATCAACACGATCCCGCTGCTCCGGGCGACGGACGCGGTCGAATATAATTTCGCGCTGATCCCGATGGCAGGGGCGGGGATTCAGGCGATTCCCGAAGTCTTTCCGCCCTTCGTCAGTGATGGCGGGACGACGACCACGATGCTGGCCTCTGACCTGCTCGAGGGTGATCCTGCGACCTTGGACAACGTTACCCTGCGCGTGCTGAATGAGGATCCGGGGGTCACGCTTGACCCGACCACGACCCTGATCACCCTCGCGCCGGGCTATCCGGCGGGTGAGTATCATGTCGAATACGAGATCTGTTCGATTGCAGAGCCGACCCTGTGCGACACGGCCATCGAAACCGTGGTTCAGAGCAATGTGCCGGGGATAGAGAAGACGACGCCGAAAGATGTCGTCAACCGTGGAGATATCGTGCCCTACACGATCACGGTGACGAACTCGAACAATTTCACCATCACTCCGACTGACATTGTCGACATCCTGCCGGGGCATTTCCTGCCGATAGCGGACACTGCGCAGCTTAATGGCGTTGATTTCGATGTGGATGTCTCCGGGCTGCGGGTGACTTGGCCCAATGTCGATATTCCTGCGAACGGATCTGTCACGGCAACAATCAGCGCCCGGGTGCTGAATGGCGCTCCGGCGGGTGAACATGTGAACCAAGCCTGGCTTTATGATGGCCCGACCGGCGATCTGATTGCCGGGGCCGCAGTAGCACCGGTGCGGATCTTGCCGGAATTTGTGTTCGATTGTTCGGATGTGATCGGGGTGGTCTTCGACGACCAAAACGCCAATGGCTATAAGGATGGCGCCGCTCAAGATCCGCAGGCGATGCACGGAAACGGCATCACCGACCAGAGCTATTATGGTGGCAAATTGGGCAAGCTGGGGCCGCTGCTGCCCAAGGCAGAGCGCGGGATTCCCGGCGTGCGGCTGGTTTCGCCTGACGGAACCATCGTAACCACCGATGAAAATGGCCTGTATTCGGTGCCCTGTGCGGCTCTGCCTGCCGAGCATGGTTCGAACTTCATCCTCAAACTGGATGAGCGGTCGCTGCCGAGCGGCTATCGCCCGACCACGGAAAACCCGCGGGTGGTGCGTCTGACCGCCGGGATGATGGCCGAGGTCAATTTCGGTGCCGCCATTGGCAAGGTTGTGCGGGTGGATCTGATCGAGGCGGCTTTTGTGGCCGGTGAGGGCGAACAGGCAGACCTGTCGTCCGAGCTGAAACAGGGGATCCGCACCTTGGTGGAGAAATTCGCCGATGAGCCGGTGATCGTGCGGCTGGCCTGGCATGTTGCGGCAAACGCCGATGCCAGCGCGGTGCAACATGGCCGCGCCCGGATGCAGCTTGTTGAAACTCGCTTGCGTCAGGAATGGGCCGCAGCGGGACATGTGCCGCTACGGGTTGAAACCACCATCATCCGAGCCGGGCAGTGAGGGACAGTATTATGCATACCGAGACAAATCCCATGATTCCGTTCTCTCTGCGCAGCCTGAGCCGTCTGACCACGGCGCTGGTTAGCCTGGTCTCTTTCGCGGCGACAGCCCCGGCTTTTGCTCAAGAGTTGGTGCAGCTTCCGGTTGGCGCGAATACCGAAACTGTTGCCGCTGCGCCGGGGGCGGGCTTTGCGGCGCAGGGCTTCTCGATCTCGGTCGATAACCACCCGATTGCCGGTGCAACGCCGCCTTATAATCCCGAACGCAGTGCCGATCTGGCGCTTGCGGCAGCGGATCTGGATGTGCGCTATGACGGGCTGGGCGTGCGCCGGTTGCTGAATGTCGTCACCAGTGATCTGCGCGCCTCCTATCAGGCGGGCGAAAAGATCTCGTTCCGCACGTCGAGCAACTATCCGGCCTATATCGACCGGGCCGAGATCCGCATTCTTGATCTGTCGCAGCGCGGGTATCCGGTGGTTGCCACCATCCCGGCGAAGCCGAATGGCACCTCAGGCTGGGTGATGCCGCAAGAAGGCGATGGCGACTATGCTTATGCGCTGCGCGTGTTCGATGCCGAGGGGCGCTATGACGAAACCCTGCCGCTGAGGCTGACGCGCAGCGGTAAACCCCTTGCCAGTCCCGAGACTGTTGGTGGTCCGCTGCTGGCGGCGGGCGAGGGCGAAGACCATCTGCGCGTGCGTCACATTCCGGTCAATGGCGGGATGATTACCGTCTCGGGCCGGTCTGCAGGCGGGCGGACGGTTTCGGTTATGGGCGAAGACGTGCCCGTTGATCCCAGCGGGCGCTTTGTTGTCAGCCGTGTGCTGCCGGCGGGCGATCACGTTGTGCGGGTCAGCACTGGCGGGCGCCGGTTTGCGCGCGATGTCAATATTCCCGACTCCGAGTGGTTTTATACCGGCATTGTCGATGTCACCGCCGGATACCGCTTTGGCGGCACCAGCGGCCGCCCCGATGCCGGCTATGTGGATGGCCGTGTTGCCGCCTATGCCAAAGGTCAGATGCAAAACGGCTGGACCATCACCGCAGGGGTCGACACGCAGGAGGGGCCGGTTGATGAAATCTTCTCGCGTCTCGCCGACAAGGGGCCGCAACAGGTTCTGGACCGGATGCGCGCCTCGGATGACGTCTATCCGACCTATGGCGATGCAAGCAGCTGGTATGACGATACGCCGACCGATGGCGCGGTTTATCTGCGGGCTGAGAATGACACCACCCGGTTTACCTGGGGGAATTACAAAACCTCGATTGCCAGCCCGCTGCTGTTGAACGCCAATCGCGATCTCTACGGCGCCGAGCTGCGCTATCAGTCGCGCGATGTCACGGCGCATGGCGATAACAAGATTTCGGCGACGCTCTATGCGTCTCAGCCGGATACCGCGCCCGGCCGCGATATTCTGCGTGGCACGGGCGGATCGGTCTATTTCCTGACGCATCAGGATATTACCGGCGGGTCGGCCAGTGTGATGGTTCAGGTCGTCGATCCCGATACCGGGCGCAATATCCGCACGGAACCGCTGACCGAGGGCAAAGATTATCAGGTCGACTATATTCAGGGGGTGATCACGCTGTCCAAGCCGCTGTCTTGGAAGGCCGGTGGCGGCGGGGCAATCGGCGGCAAGACCGGCGATTATGAGCAGAACCTTGTTGTGCAATACGAATATACGCCGACAGGTGGAGATACCGGAGCGCTGGTTGCCGGTGGTCGGGCCGAAGCCTGGGTGACCGATGAGCTGCGGGTCGGGGCAACCGGGATGCGCGAGCAAACCGATGCCGGGACCCGGACGGTTCTGGGGAGCGACATTCGCTATCAGTTCGCCGAGCAAAGCTATGCCCAGTTCGAGATCATGCGCAGCACCGGGCAGGGGATGGCGCGATCGTTCTCGACCGATGGCGGCATGACCATCGTGTCGACCAATGGGGCGGCGTCGAACGCGGCTCTGGGTCTGGCCTTCGACAGCTATTTCGATTTCGAGGAAATGGGGCTGGCAACGCCGGGGCATCTGTCGCTCTATTACCAGCGCAAACAGGCCGGGTTCTGGACCCTGAATGACGATATCACCTCGGATCAGTCGGTTGTGGGCGGCGAGATGCAGGTCGAACTCATGCCGCAGACGCGCTTTACCTTCGCGGGCGAACATTTCCAAACCGCTGCGGGTGAGCGCAAAGACACTCTGAGCGCCGCAGTGGCCTATGATTTCAGCAAGGGTTGGAGCGTAGAGGTCGGAGCGGAATATCTTAACCGCACACGGCCCGGCAGCGCGGCGGAAACCGGCAGTCGGCTTGATGTCGGCGCAACCGTGACCTGGAGCCCGACTGACGATCTGAGCGTCTATGCCTTTGGTCAGACCACGGTCAGCCGGACAGGCGGGCTGGGCGACAACAACCGGATCGGCGTTGGGGCGGATGTTCAGCTCACCGACAAACTGGGGGCTGAAGGCGAGGTTTCGACCGGCAGCACCGGGATGGCCGCTACGGCGATGCTGACCTATCAGCAGACCCCGGATCGCGAGGTCTATCTGGGTTATTCTCTGGATCCGACCCGTTATGGCGCGGGCAGCGATCTGACCGATGGTGGCGCCATGGTGACCGGCGGACGCTATCGGTTCTCGGATACGCTCAGCGTCTATGGCGAAAGCGCCTTCGATCTGCCGAGCGACCGGCAATCGCTGACCAATACCTATGGGGTCGAATACACGCCGAGCAAGGCCTGGTCGCTGGCAGCGACTTTTGAACATGGCGAAGTGCGCGATCCGGTGAGCGGCAATTTCAACCGTCTTGCGGCATCGGCCGGGGCCGCCTGGACCCCCAATGACGACACCTCGGCGCGCGCGCGGGTCGAATACCGCACCGAAGACGGGGAAGGGCTGACGCGCGACCGCGACACCTACATGTTCTCGGCAGGATATGAGAGCAAGCTGTCCAAAGACTGGACTGTCCTTGCCGATGTCGAAGGGCTCTACTCGGCCAGCGCGCTTGGCGAGTATCACGACGGCACTTATCTGCGCGGCTCGGTCGGGATCGCGCGGCGGCCGATTGACGATGAACGGCTCAATCTGCTGTTCATGTATTCCTATCTGCTCGATCTGCCGGGCGAGGATCAGATCAGCGCCGATGGCACGACTGACGGGCCGAAACAGCGCAGCCACGTGTTCTCGTTCAACGCCAATTACGATCTGAACACCCAGATCACGCTGGGCGGCAAACTGGGCTACCGGGTGTCGGAAATCGCGGCGCGCGGGACCAATGATTTCACCGCCAATACGGCCGCGCTGACCGCGCTGCGGGTGGATTGGCATGTGGTGAGCCAGTGGGACGTGTTTGGCGAGGGCAGGCTGCTCTATACGCCCGAAACCGGAACCAGCGAAACCGGGGCGGTGCTCGGGATCTATCGTCATCTGAGCGAAAACGCCAAGATCGGTGTCGGCTATGAATGGGGCGGCGTGTCGGATGACATGACCAATATCAACTACCAGAGTCAGGGCCTGTTCCTGAACCTGGTGGGCAAGTTCTGATAGCAAAGGGGGCGGTTTCGCCCCCTTTCTGTTTGAGGGCGTGGATCAAACCCGTCCGGTGGTCAGGCTCTCGCCGTCGGTAATTGATGTGACGTCAACGGTGATCCAGACGGCTGCGATCACGCCTGCCGGGTCAAAGGGGATGACCGGCCTGCCAGACCGTGGCGGGCGCCTGGCTTGTCGGATCGATGAGCAGGAAATCGGCAGGCGCACCCGGGGCGAGGGTGCCGACGCCTCGCGTGGCGCCGATCAGCCCGGCCGGGACGGAGGTCGCCATGGCAAGGGCGCTGTCGACATCCGCGATGCCCCAGCGGGTGAGGTTGCGTGTAGCGGTCAGCAGATCCAGATCAGCCCCCGCCAGGGTGCCATCCTCAAGCGTCAACCGCCCGTCTCGCCGCAGGATCGTCCGACCGCCAAGGTCGAAGGCACTCATATCGGTTCCAGCAACCGCCATGGCGTCGCTGACCAGAAAAATCCGCCCCGGCCCGGCCTTGGCGCGCATCGCCAGACGGATCGTTTCCGGGTGAACATGGTGACCATCGGCAATCAGCCCTGCCGATAATCCGCCCTGCGCCAGCGCCGCGCCGACCAGTCCGGGTTCGCGGCCTGCGAGTTGGCTCATCGCATTGAACAAATGGGTGACACAGCTTGCCCCGGCCGCCGCAGCCCGAACGCAGGCATCATATCCCGCGTCGCTGTGGCCAAGCGAGATCAACACGCCCGCCCGGGTTAGAGCGGCGATCTGGTCGGTGGTAACGCTTTCAGGGGCGACGGTCAGTTTCAAAACCGGCAAGCGCTGCGCCGCATCAAGAAGCAGCTCAAGATCGGTTTGGGTCATCACCCGGATCATCGCGCCATCATGGGCGCCTTTCCGGCTGACCGACAGGTGCGGCCCCTCAAGGTGCAGCCCGAGAATTCCCGGCATGCCAGCGGCAATTGCGGCCTCAACGGCATCGATGGCGGCAATCGTCTTGTCCGGCGTATCGGTGATCAAGGTGGGCAGGATCGATGTCGCGCCAAGCCTTGCATGCGCCACAGCCATGCGGCGCAGAGTGTCGACAGACGGCTCATCGTTCAGCATCACGCCGCCACCGCCATTGACCTGCAGATCGACAAAGCCCGGGCAGATCAGCCCCCCACTCAGCCGCTCCACCGTGACGCCCGGGTCGAGGGCGCGCTCGGGCTTCAGGGCGACCACGCGCCCAGCCTCGACGATCAGGGCGTGATCGCAATGCCGGGCCGTGCCGTCGAAGATCTCGGCGCCGATATAGGCTGTGCGGCTGCCGCTCATATCGTCTCTGTCACTTTGCGCAGGTGGCGCGGCGTGTCCGGGTTGACCCCCCGGTCAGAGGCGACCCGTTCGACCATGGCATAAAAAGAGACCGCCAAAGCGATTGGGTCGGTCAGCGGGTGGCCGGTGCGCACATGTGGCAGTGCGGTCGCCGCGGACGGACGGTCCGAGGTCACGAACACGGCCGCTCCCATCGCCGCCAGTTGATCCGCCGCCGACACGACCGACGGTTCGGCGGCATCGGCCGCGGTCAGGCATAGAACCGGAAAGCCCTCGTCGACAATCGACACCGGCCCGTGCAGCACTTCCGCCGCCGAATAGCTTTCCGCATGGATCTGGCAGGTTTCCTTGAATTTCAGCGCCGCCTCGTTGGAAATCGCCCAAGAGGGGCCGCGCCCGAGCGTGTAGAGCGATTGTTTCTGGCCGATGGCCGCGCGCAACTCGGGCCAGTCGATTTCGGCCGCCTGGGCCAGTAGATCGGGCAACCTGTGCACCGCGTCGCGCAAGACCGTGTCGCGCTTCCAATGCGCCAGAAGCAACAGCACCGACACGGCGGAAGTGATGAAGGTCTTGGTTGCCGCAACGCTGCGTTCCGGCCCGGCGAGGATATCGATCGTGTATTCGGATGCCTCGGCGAGCGGAGAGGTGGCGTCATTCGTCACCGCCACCGACAGCGCGCCTCCCTCTCGCGCGGCGCGGGCCATTGCCACGATGTCGGGGCTTTTGCCCGACTGCGAGACGGACAGGCACAACGCGCCGGACATGTTCAGACTGGCGCCGTAGATCGACGCGATCGAGGGGCCGATTGAGGCCACCGGCAGGCCGAGCTGCAGCTCGAAGGCATATTTGAGGAAGGTGCAGACATGGTCGGACGAGCCGCGCGCCACGGTGGCGACAAAGTGCGGGTTGGCCCGGCGCGCGGCATCGGCGATATCCGCAATGTGGCTGTCACCTTCCCGGATCAGGCGTTCGACGGCCTGCGGAATTTCCAGGACCTCGTGTCGCATCTGGGTTTGCTGCATGGTCATTCGATAGAACCCTTCTATTGGCGTAGCTCGGCGACGAAATCGTAGGCGTCGCCGCGAAAGATGGAATTGGTGAACTCGGCGACGCGCTCCGTCGCCAGATACGCGATGCGCCGGATCTGCAGGCCAGCGGCCCCTTCAGGAACCCCGAGCAGGCGGGCATCCTGTGTCGGCAGGTTGATGGCCGAAATTTTCTGCACCGCGCGAACCGGGCGATTTCCGTCGCGCGTGAGCACGTCATAGAGCGACTTCTCGACAATCATCGGGTTGGGAAGGATGTCGGTCGGGAGCGCGGCATGCTCGATGGCCATCGGGCGGCCGTCGGCGCTGCGCAGCCGGGCAATGCGGGTCACGAACGCGCCGTCGCCCAGCGACAGGGCGGCGATTTCCTCGGGCGATGGCAGGCAAACGCTGCGCTCGAGCCATGTCGAGGTGACCGACATGCCCCGGAGCTTCATCTCTTCGGAAAACGATGTCAGGTGCGACAGCGATTGCTGGATCCGCAGGCCATTCCCGGTCACGAACGAGCCCGAGCCCTGACGCTGCACCACAGCCCCGCCCTCGACCAGAGCCTTGATGGCCTTGCGTACGGTCACGCGGGACAGATCGGTCAGGGCGGCAATCTCGCGTTCGGGCGGCAGTGCCGAACCGGCGGGCAGGATGCCCGATCCGATCGCCTCTTCGATCCGCTTGCGCAATTGCAGGTATCGGGGGCCGCCGGTGGGAGACAGCCAGTCGTCACTGCTCAGGTGCTGTGAAATATCCATCACCTTGCCTCCGTTTCAGCAAGGCGCGCGGCCAGGTGCAGGGCGCCGTCCAAAGCTGTCCCCTTGCGCTCGACCAGACTGGCGGCTGCGGCTGGGGGCAGAAACGGCCCATAATGCGACGCCAGCCCGCCAATCGGGCACAGGGGTTCGCCCGGCACCCAGCCCAGACTGTCTGCCGCCCGCATGATATAGGCTGCGCCTTGTTCCATCAGCTCGCGCCCGGCGGCATCACCGGCATGCGCGGCGGCGACGATTGCGGGGGCAAGTCGCGCGAAGTCGGACGGCGTGCTGCGGCTGGCGAAGGCCACAATATCGGCTGCCGCCCCGCCAAGGTCGGCCAGCACTTCGTTGGTCAGCGCAGTCGGCGCGGCCAAACCATCCGTCACATGCAGGATGCGCCGCAACAGCGCGCGCGCCAGATCCGCGCCCGAAGCCTCGTCTCCAAGGGGAAATCCCCACCCGCCGAGAAACGCGATCTCGCCGTCTTTCTGTCGCGCGAGGAAACTGCCCGTTCCGATCCCGATAACGGTTCCGCCCTCCGCGCCGAGCGCTCCAACAACGGCGGACCGACGGTCATCCTCGACGGTGAAATTCTCAAATCCGAGAGCCGAGGCCACCTTGCGGCCAGCCGCGGCGTCGACCACCCCGGCTAGACCCAGATATCCGTGGTAGTCGTGCAAGGCAGACACCGGCAGTCCGGCCGTCGCCGCGAGCTGGGTCAGCCCGTCGCGCAGCGTTGAGATGGCTGCGTCGAAATCTGTTGTCACATTGGCGGGCCCCCGTTGCAGCTCGATGCGGGTGCCATTGCGATACAGGGCAAAGCGGCAATTCGAGCCGCCGCCATCCACCGCGATCAGATTCGTGTTCGGAGTTTTTGTCATATAGGTACCATTACAATACCTTTGGTGCCCTTGGCTAGATGAAAGCTCAATAATGAGGCCAAACTAAGCCACAAAGGTTCAGTAATTTTAGGTCATTCCAAGTGGTGGTGAAGGGTATTCTGTTTAAAGGTATTTTATAGGTGCTATTTCGGTGGGGCGCGAGAGCCACATATTGCGCCAGAAAACCGAGGATCTGCACGGCGATGCCAGGGGGGCTCGACCTGCTGCCAACCCAGCGTGCTGTGCAGATGCTACTGGCGAGCCTTCCGGTAGATTTCCCTGCGAAACTGGATCGGATGGGCTCAGAGTGTTCATAAACTGCCTGATTTTTACCAATTGATAAAATAAGAAACCTGTGCAACGTTTTCAAAAAACAACACCAGAACACAACAGGGAGATAGGTGTGACCCATTCGCCAACGACGCCCGGCGTGGTTGCGGGGCGGTTGAGCCCGGCGGCCATTGCCGAGAATTTTTCGGATCTGCATCCGCCTCTGAACGCGCATGAAGCCCATGTTGCGGCGGATCGCTGCTATTTCTGCCACGATGCGCCTTGCATGAATGCCTGTCCGACCACGATCGACATTCCGCTGTTCATCCGGCAGATCGCCACCGGCACGCCTGAAGCCGCCGCGAAGACCATCCTGAGCCAGAACATCATGGGCGGGATGTGCGCCCGGGTCTGCCCGACCGAGACGCTGTGCGAGGAAGCCTGCGTGCGGATGACGGCGGAGGATGAGCCGGTGCAGATCGGCCGCCTGCAACGCTTTGCCACCGACACGCTGATGGCCAAGGGGCCGCAGCCCTTCCACCGCGCTGCCGCCACCGGCAAGACCGTGGCCGTGGTTGGCGCCGGGCCTGCGGGTCTGTCCTGTGCGCACCGGCTGGCGATGCATGGGCATGAGGTGAAGCTTTACGATGCGCGGCCCAAGGCTGGCGGGCTGAACGAATTCGGTATCGCTGCCTACAAGGCCGTCAATGATTTCGCCGCGCGCGAGGTCGATTGGCTGCTGGGCATCGGCGGCATCGAACTGGTGCCGGGCTCGGCGCTGGGCAACGGGTTGAAGCTGGACGACCTGATCGCCCAGCATGACGCGGTGTTTCTGGGCATCGGCCTTGCGGGCGTGAACACGCTCGGCATCGAGGGCGCGGCGCTGGATGGCGTCGCGGATGCGGTCGATTTCATCTCCGAGCTGCGGCAGGCCGAAGACCGCACGCAACTGGCCATTGGCCGGCGCGTTGTGGTCATTGGCGGCGGCATGACGGCGGTGGATGCGGCGGTGCAGGCCAAGCTCTTGGGCGCTGAAGACGTGGCGCTGGTCTATCGTCGCGGCCGTGACGCGATGCCGGCTTCGACGTTCGAACAAGACCTTGCTGCCGCGAAGGGCGTGCGGATTATCACCCATGCCGCGCCGCAACGTTTCCTCGGCACCGGCGCGCTTGAGGCGGTGGTGTTCGACTATACCGACGGTAATGCCAAGCCCACCGGCGAAAGCTTCACCTTGCCCGCCGATCAGGTGCTGCTGGCCATCGGCCAGAAACTGGGCGACGGCAACGGGCTGACCATCGAGGGTGGCAAGATCACCGTTGACGATGCGCAGCGCAGCTCGCTGGCTGGGGTCTGGGCCGGGGGCGATTGTGCCTCGGGCGGCGATGACCTCACCGTCACCGCCGTGGCCGAGGGCCGCGACGCCGCCGAAAACATCCACGCAACATTGATGGGGGCTTGAGACATGGCCGATCTGACCACGAATTTTCTGGGGATCAGCTCTCCCAACCCGTTCTGGCTGGCCTCTGCGCCGCCGACCGACAAGGAATACAACGTGCGCCGCGCCTACGAGGCCGGTTGGGGCGGGGTGGTGTGGAAAACCCTCGGCTCTGACGGCCCGCCCGTGGTCAACGTCAACGGCCCGCGCTACGGCGCGATCCATGGCGCCGACCGGCGGCTGCTCGGGCTGAACAATATCGAGCTGATCACCGACCGGCCGCTGGAAACCAACCTTGAGGAGATTGCGCGGGTGAAGGCCGATTACCCGGATCGCGCGCTGATCGTCTCGCTGATGGTGCCCTGCGATGAAGCCTCGTGGAAGGCGATCCTGCCGCGCGTGGCCGAAACCGGCGCCGACGGGATCGAGCTGAATTTCGGCTGTCCGCATGGCATGGCCGAACGCGGTATGGGCGCAGCGGTGGGGCAGGTGCCCGAATATGTCGAGATGGTCACCCGCTGGTGCAAAACCTACTACGACAAACCGGTGATCGTGAAACTCACCCCGAACATCTCGGATATCCGCCTGCCGGCGCGGGCGGCGAAAAACGGCGGGGCCGACGCGGTGAGTCTGATCAACACGATCAACTCGATCACGTCCGTCGATCTGGATGCGATGTCGCCGGAGCCGATGATCGACGGCAAGGGCACCCATGGCGGCTATTGCGGCCCGGCAGTGAAGCCGATCGCGCTGAACATGGTGGCCGAGATTGCCCGCGATCCCGAAACCCATGGTCTGCCGATCTCGGGCATTGGCGGGGTGACCACCTGGCGCGACGCGGCCGAGTTCATGGCGCTGGGCGCGGGCAATGTGCAGGTTTGTACCGCAGCGATGACCTATGGCTTTGGCGTGGTGAAAGAGATGATCTCGGGCCTCAGCCAGTGGATGGACGAGAAGGGCTATACCAGTACCGACCAGTTCATCGGCAGTGCCGTGCCCAACGTGACCGACTGGAAATTCCTCAACCTCAACCACATCACCAAAGCCAAGATTGATCAGGACGCCTGCATCAAATGCGGCCGCTGCTTCGCCGCCTGCGAAGACACCTCGCATCAGGCGATCTCGATGTCGGAAGACCGAGTGTTCGAGGTGAAGAATGAAGAGTGTGTGGCCTGCAACCTCTGTGTGAACGTTTGCCCGGTCGAGAACTGCATCACCATGGAGGTGATGAAACCCGGCGAGACCGACCCGCGCACCGGCAAGCTGGTGGAAAAAGACTACGCCAACTGGACGACGCATCCCAACAACGTCGACACCACCTGCGCTACTTGAGTGGGGTGGAAGAAAAAGGGAAAGACCGGCTGCGAGGCCGGTCTTTTTTTGTTTGGGGGGTGGGGCCATGCCTTTTTGGTTATTTTAGGCCATCGCAATGTGGTGTTGGACGCATTGGCTTATCTCAACACCACGCGGCAGCTTGTTGGGCTGGACATAGAGCGCCGGGAAAGCGATCTTATGCGCAAAGATGGGCCGAAAAGGTCCCGACCGTTGTAAGATCAGCTTGGCTAGGGCAGTGAATTATGTTGCAAAAGAAATATCAGGTTTTTGTTTCCTCCACTTTTCGGGATTTATTTGAGGAGCGTCAGGACGCTATCCGAAATATTTTGGACCTGAAGCATATTCCTGCCGGGATGGAGTTGTTTCCGGCAGCGGATATTAATCAACTCGATTACATCAAGAAAGTAATTGATGAGTGCGATTATTATCTTCTGATAATGGGCGGGCGTTACGGGTCTATGGATACCGACGGCATAAGTTACACCGAACGCGAATATGATTACGCCGTTGAAACCGGAAAGGTTGTAATAGCCTTTGTGCATAGCGATCCGGCAGCTATTCCAGTGGGGAAAAGTGATGTCGACACCAAGGTTGTCGAGGCTTTAAACAACTTCAGAGAAAAGGTGATGACAGGTCGGTTGGTCAAGTCTTGGGGAAGTCGACAGGAGCTAGAGCCGCTGGTTCTTAAGTCTTTGATACATGCCTTTAACGATTTCCCTCAGGTCGGCTGGATTCGCGGGGATAGCGCAGCGAGCGATACCCTGTTGGAGCAAAGCAACAAAACACTTCAGGAGAATGCTGAACTTAAGGAAAGGCTACAGACGCTCCAAGCGTCTGAAAACGCCGAAATTGAGGACATTGCCGATTTAGACGATACATTTACAGTGCGTCTGACCACCTCCTATTCTTCCCGATCCAGTGGAACCAGCTATACAGACAGAACGATTGATCTCACTTGGAGGCAGATTTTTGTTGCTGTAGCTGGAGAACTCGACAAGGCAAAAACAGATGCCGCAATTACATCTGCTCTAAGAGAGGCCGCTAACGAAGTCGACTTTGGATATAGGATTTCGAGCATGAACGATACAGACAAGGTAACGATCAAAGTTCAGCTTGAAGCACTTGGGCTGATAAAAACTCGGGTCAGTCAAACAACTAAGGGCGGTGTTGCCGAATTTTTGACACTTACCCCCAAAGGCCGAAAACTGTTCATTCAGAATCGAGTTGTCCGAAAAAGCTAGCGCTGCCGGACGGGCAGGTGCTCGCCCGGCGCTTGCAGCGCTATTCGGGCGAAATGGGGTTTTCGACAATCAGCCCGCCGAGCAACAGCTCCTTCACCGCCACCTTCGTTTCCTCCCACTGCGCATCGCTGAACGGCTCTCCGTCATTCAACGTGGCGATCTGGTGGCCGAAATCGGCGTAGTGCTGGGTGGTGGACCAGATGGCGTAGAGCAGGTGGCGGGCGCTGACGGGGCGGAGTTTGCCTGCGGCGATCCAGCGGTCGATCACCGCGATGCGGTCGTCGGTCCAGCTGCGCAGCTCGGTTTCCAGATAGTCCTGCGCAATCGGGGCGCCCTGAATGATCTCGTTGGCCCAGACCTTTGAGCCATCGGGGCGGGCGCGGGCGAGGTCGAGCTTGGTGTCGATATAGTCCGACAGGGCCGGGATCGGGTCGGAGCTTTCCTGGATCGCATTGGCCGCTTCGCGCCAGATCTCGAAAATATCGCTGACCACCTGACGATAGAGCGCTTCCTTGGAGGCGAAATAATAGACCACGTTCGATTTCGGCAGCCCCGCCGCCGCGGCGATCTGGCTGATCGAGCCGCCAACGTAGCCAGATTCGGCAAACACCCGTTCGGCCGCGCTCAGGATCCGGGCAACGATCTGCTCGCGATTCTCCTGTTGGGTGGTCCGTGCCGGTTTTTTCATCCCGTTTTCGCTCTGCTGTCCCGCTTCTGTGCAATTCCTTCGCGGGCCTCGATTTTCGCTGCCGCGAATTTGTGCACGCCGGAAACCTTGAACGATCGGTCAAATAAAATGTTGACCGATCGTTCAAGGTTGTTACCGTCTGAGGGCGGGATGCACAAGAACGCCGCCAGAGTGTTCTGCCCGCGACAGGGAGATTGAAATGGGCAACGTCCCGTTGGTGGCCCGATGGCCGCTAGTCATCCGCCGTAATGTCATCGCCGCGCCGGGGCGCGGGCTGTGCTCGGGCCGTGTTGCCGGGGCTCTTGCCCTGTGCCGGGCCGGGGCGTGAGAGGGAGAACCGATATGGATTTCGCAGGTCAGAACCTGAAAGTGAACCAGCAGCGCCTTTGGGACAGTCTGATGGATATGGCCAAGATCGGGCCGGGCGTGGCAGGCGGCAACAACCGCCAGACCCTGACCGATGCCGATGCCGAAGGCCGCGCGCTGTTTCAAAGCTGGTGTGAAGCCGCCGGGATGAGCATGGGCGTCGATACGATGGGCAATATGTTTGCCACCCGCCCCGGCGAAGACCCTGATGCGCTGCCCGTCTATATGGGCAGCCATCTCGACACGCAGCCGACCGGCGGCAATTTCGACGGGGTGCTGGGCGTGCTCGGCGGGCTGGAAGCGGTGCGCACGATGAACGATCTGGGGATCAAGACCAAACATCCCATCGTCGTCACCAACTGGACCAATGAAGAGGGCACGCGTTTTGCCCCCGCCATGCTCGCCTCGGGCGTGTTCGCGGGCAAGCATACACAAGACTGGGCCTATGACCGGGTGGATGCCGAGGGCAAGAAATTCGGTGATGAGCTGAAACGGATCGGCTGGGTCGGCGACGAAGAGGTCGGCGCGCGCAAAATGCATGCGATGTTCGAGCTGCATATCGAACAAGGCCCGATCCTTGAGGCCGAGGGCAAGGATATTGGCGTGGTCACCCATGGGCAGGGGCTGCGCTGGATCGAATGCACTGTGACTGGCAAGGAAAGCCATACCGGCTCGACCCCGATGCCGATGCGCAAAAACGCGGGCAGGGGCCTCGCGCTGCTGACCGAGCTGGCGCATGAAATCGCGATGAAGCACCAGCCCAATGCGGTGGGGGCCATCGGCCATATCGACGTCTACCCCAACAGCCGCAACATCATCCCCGGCAAGGTGGTGTTCACCGTCGATTTCCGCAGCCACCTGCAAGAGATCATCGACGCGATGCTGGAAGAGTTTTACGCCCGCGCGCCGAAGCTGTGTGAAGAGATCGGCGTGGGTCTGGAAACCCAGGTGGTCGGCAGCTTCGATCCGCCCGCTTTCAATGAAAAGCTGGTGGGCGCGGTGCGCAACGCCGCCAACACGCTGGGCTACAGCCATATGGATATCGTCTCGGGCGCTGGCCATGATGCCTGCTGGATCAATGACGTGGCTCCGACCGCGATGATCATGTGCCCCTGCGTGGATGGCCTCAGCCATAACGAGGCCGAAGAAATCAGCCCGGAATGGGCCGCCGCCGGGGCCGACGTGCTTCTGCACGCGGTGCTGGAAACGGCAGAGATCGTGGAGTGAAGGGCAGGGGGGCTCTGCCCCCCGGACCCCCCGAGGTATTTTCAGACCAAAGAACGACAAACAGGGAGACGACGCATGAGCACCACAGTGATCAAGGGCGGCACGGTAGTCACCGCAGACCTGACCTATGCGGCGGATGTGCTGATTGAAGGCGGCAAGATCATCGAGATCGGGCAGGGGCTGAAAGGCGACGAAACCCTCGACGCCACCGGCTGCTATGTGATGCCGGGCGGGATCGACCCGCATACCCATCTCGAAATGCCGTTCATGGGCACCTATAGCTCGGACGATTTCGAAAGCGGCACCCGCGCGGCGCTGGCGGGCGGCACCACGATGGTGGTGGATTTCGCCCTGCCCAATCAGGGCGAGGGGCTGCTGGATGCGCTGAAACGCTGGGACAACAAGGCGACGCGGGCGAACACCGATTATTCCTTCCACATGGCGGTGACATGGTGGGGCGAACAGGTGTTCAACGATATGGAGACCGTGGTCAAACAGCGCGGGATCAACACCTTCAAGCATTTCCTCGCCTATAAAGGCGCGCTGATGGTGAATGACGACGAGCTGTTTGCGAGCTTCAGCCGGTTGGCCGAGCTGGGGGCAACGCCGCTGGTGCATGCTGAAAACGGCGATGTGGTCGCCGAGCTGTCGGCCCGGCTGCTGGCGGAAGGCAATACCGGCCCCGAGGCGCATGCCTATTCCCGCCCCACCCAAGTGGAAGGCGAAGCCACCAACCGCGCGATCATGATTGCCGATATGGCCGGGGCGCCGCTTTACGTGGTGCATGTGAGCTGCGAGGAAAGCCATGAAGCGATCCGCCGCGCCCGGATGCAGGGCAAGCGCGTCTGGGGCGAGCCGCTGATCCAGCATCTGACGCTGGATGAAAGCGAATATTTCAATCAGGACTGGGACCATGCCGCGCGCCGGGTGATGTCGCCGCCGTTCCGCAATATCAAGCATCAGGATAGCCTCTGGGCCGGTCTGCAATCGGGCAGCCTCAGCGTGGTGGCCACCGATCACTGCGCGTTCACCACCGAGCAGAAACGCTACGGGGTGGGCGATTTCACCAAGATCCCCAACGGCACCGGGGGGCTGGAAGATCGGATGCCGATGCTCTGGACCAATGGCGTTGCCACCGGGCGGCTGACGATGAACGAATTCGTCGCCGTCACCTCGACCAACATCGCCAAGATCCTGAATTGCTACCCGAAGAAAGGCGCGATCCTCGTGGGGGCTGATGCCGATATCGTGGTCTGGGACCCCGAGAAGGAAAAAACCATTTCCGCCGCGGGGCAGCAGTCGAATATCGATTACAACGTGTTCGAGGGCCACAAGGTGAAGGGCCTGCCGCGCTTTACCCTGTCGCGCGGCTATGTGGCGATCCATGATGGCGAAGTGCGCACCCGCGAGGGCCATGGCGAATTCGTCGCCCGCGAACCCAATGCGACGGTGAACAAGGCGCTGTCGAAATGGAAAGCCCTGACCGCGCCGCAGCCGGTGCAGCGGACCGGCATTCCGGCGACCGGGGTGTGATGCACGTGGCGCCGAAACCTGTGATCAAAGCCGAGGGCGTGGATCTGACCTTCGAAACGAAGGATGGTCCGGTTCATGCCCTCAAGGGCGTCAATCTCGATATCAACAAGGGCGATTTCGTCAGCTTCATCGGCCCGTCGGGCTGTGGCAAAACCACCTTTCTGCGCGCCATCGCGGCGCTGGAACATCCCACTGGCGGGTCGATCACCGTCAACGGGATGACGCCCGACGAGGCGCGCCGCAGCCGGGCCTATGGCTATGTGTTTCAGGCGGCGGGTCTTTATCCGTGGCGCACGATTGCCGACAATATCAAGCTGCCGCTCGAGATCATGGGCTATGCCAAAGCCGAGCAGGCCGACCGCGTGGCTGATGTGCTGAAACTGGTCGATCTGGAAGGCTTCGGTAAAAAGTTCCCCTGGCAGCTCTCGGGCGGGATGCAACAACGCGCCTCCATCGCCCGGGCGCTCGCCTTCGATGCCGAGATCCTGTTGATGGACGAGCCCTTCGGTGCGCTCGACGAGATCGTGCGCGACCATCTGAACGAACAGCTTCTGGAGCTTTGGGCGCGCACCGGCAAAACCATCGGTTTCGTCACCCATTCGATCCCCGAAGCGGTGTATCTGTCGACCAAGATCGTGGTGATGAGCCCCCGTCCGGGCCGGATCACCGATGTGATCGAAAGCACCCTGCCGAAAGAGCGCCCGCTCGATATTCGCGATACGCCGGAATTCATCGCCATCGCCCACCGCGTCCGCGAGGGCCTGCGTGCGGGGCATGACTCGTGAGGAACATCCTGCCCATTCTCACGGTGCTCGCCGCGATTGTGGCGCTCTGGTACGGTGCAGCCGTGGCGATGAACAGCCAGTGGACCTACGATCAGGCTGCCCGGGCGGGCACCGAGCCGACATTTTCCGCCCTGCTGGCTGATACCTGGAGCCAGGAGCGCCCGCTTCTGCCTGCCCCGCATCAGGTGGTGGCGGAGCTGTGGAAAACCACGGTGGATCAAAAGATCACCTCGAAACGCAGTCTGATCTATCACGGCTGGATCACCCTCTCGGCCACGCTTCTGGGCTTCGGGATCGGCACGCTGGCGGGCATTCTGCTGGCGGTGGGGATCGTGCACAATCGGGCGATGAATCTGGGCGTGATGCCCTGGGCGATTGCCAGCCAAACCATCCCGATCCTCGCCATCGCGCCGATGATCATCGTGGTGCTGAACTCGATGGGCATTTCCGGGCTGGTGCCGAAAGCGGTGATCGCGGCCTATCTGAGCTTTTTCCCGGTGGTGGTTGGCATGGCGAAGGGGCTGCGCGCGCCGGATCAGATGCAGCTTGATCTGCTCAGCACCTATAGCGCCAGCGGCGGGCAGACCTTTTGGAAACTGCGCCTGCCTTCGTCAATGCCCTATCTGTTTGCCTCGCTGAAAGTGGCGGTGGCCGCCGCTCTGGTGGGCACCATTGTGGCCGAGCTGCCCTCGGGAGCGGTGCGCGGCCTTGGCGCGCGGCTGCTCTCGGGCTCCTATTACGGCCAGACCATCCAGATCTGGTCGGCGCTGTTCGCGGCGGCGGCACTGGCGGCAACGCTTGTCGTCATCGTCTCAATGATTGAGCGGGTGATCCTTGGCCGGATGGGGATGGTGCGATGAATGTGGTAATCGTTCTTGCGGTCTGGCTGGGCCTGTGGTGGCTCAATACCCGTTTTGCCTCTAGCCTCAAAACCCGCTGGATCGTGCCGGTGCTGTTCGGGGTCACCCTGCTGGTGGTCTGGGAACTGGTGGTGCGGCTTTTCGGCGTGTCGCCGGTGATCCTGCCCGCCCCCTCGGCGATCTGGGCGCGGCTGATCACCGAGCTGCCAACGCTCTGGCAAGATCTGGTGCAGACGATCTGGAAAGGTGCGCTGCGTGGCTATCTGATCGGCACCGGCGCGGCGGTTCTGACCGCCATCCTGATCGACCGCTCGCCCTTCCTGCAACGCGGCCTGCTGCCCATCGGCAATTTCGTCGCCGCCCTACCCATCGTCGGGATCGCGCCGATCCTGGTGATGTGGTTCGGCTTTGACTGGCAATCCAAGGCGGCCGTGGTGGTGGTGATGGTGTTCTTCCCGATGCTGGTGAATACCGTGGCCGGGCTTCAGGCCAGCGACGAGATGCAGAAGGATCTGATGCGCACCTATGGCGCTTCCTACGGCCAGACCCTGACCAAACTGCGCCTGCCGGCGGCGATGCCCTTCATCTTCAACGGGCTGAAAATTTCCGCAACGCTCGCCCTGATCGGCGCCATTGTAGCCGAATTTTTCGGTTCCCCGATCAAGGGCATGGGGTTTCGCATTTCCACCGAAGTCGGACGGCTCAACCTCGATATGGTTTGGGCAGAAATCGCGGTCGCCGCGCTGGTGGGGTCCGTAGCTTACGGGCTCGTCGTGGTGATCGAGAAACGGGTGACCTTCTGGCATCCGTCACAACGCGGCTGAGACCGCAGATAACAGAGCGGCAAGACCGCATCCAACGGAGAGGACAACTGATGAAAAAGAGCTTTGCACTTCTTGCGGCCCTGACCGCGATGACCTCCGGCGCTTACGCCGCCGACGATCTGACCCTGCAGCTCAAATGGGTGACGCAGGCGCAGTTCGCTGGCTACTACGTGGCGCTCGAAAAGGGGTTCTATAGCGACGAAGACCTGAACGTCACGATCAAACCCGGCGGCCCCGACGTTGCTCCGGTTCAGGTGCTGCTGGGTGGCGGTGCCGATGTGATGGTTGACTGGATGCCCTCGGCGCTGGCTGCCCGCGAAAACGGTGCGCCGATCGTGAACATCGCCCAGCCGTTCAAATCTTCCGGCATGATGCTGACCTGCCTGAAAGAAACCGGCATCACCGCACCCGCCGATTTCCCCGATCACACGCTGGGCGTCTGGTTCTACGGCAACGAATATCCGTTCCTGAGCTGGATGAACAAACTGGGTATCCCGACCGATGGCAGCGCCGGTGGCGTCGAGGTTCTGAAACAGGGCTTCAATGTCGATCCGCTGCTGCAAAAGCAGGCCGCCTGTATCTCGACCATGACCTATAACGAATACTGGCAGGTGATTGATGCCGGGATCAGCGCTGACGATCTGGTGACCTTCAAATACGAAGATCAGGGCGTGGCGACGCTGGAAGACGGGCTTTATGCGCTGGAAGACAAGCTCGCCGATCCGGCCTTCAAGGAGGAGATGGTGCGTTTCGTCCGGGCTTCGATGAAGGGCTGGAAATGGGCCGAAGAGAATCCGACCGAGGCGGCGATGATCGTGCTCGAATATGACGAGACCGGCGCCCAGACCGAAAAGCATCAGGTGCGGATGATGGGCGAGATCGCCAAGCTCACCGCAGGCTCCAACGGCGCGCTGGACGTGGCCGATTACGAGCGCACCGTCGCGACGCTGATGTCGGGCGGCTCGGACCCGGTGATCACTAAAACTCCGGAAGGCGCCTATACGCTCGACATCACCGATGCCGCGCTGAACTAAGCCAGACCAGATGAAGCTGCCGGGGCCGTGGAGCAATTCCGCGGCCCCGATCTTTTGTGTCATGCCCCAAAACTGGCCCCAGATCGTTCCGGCTTGTGGTGCGGGGCATTTCGGGTCAGGTTGCGCCCCGCATGACTGGCAGAGTGAAGGAAAGCGAAGATGCCCACAGCCCTAGTGACCGGAGCGGCCGGATTCATTGGCTCTTTCGTCTGCCGGACCCTGCTGGAAGAGGGCTGGCGGGTGATCGGCCTCGATGCGATGAGCGACTATTACGATGTCACACTGAAGGCGCGCCGCGAAGAGGCGCTGCAGGTCTATGACAGCTACCGTTCGGTGCATGACAAGGTGGAGACGCCGGGCCTGCTGATGGGGCTTTTCGAGGAAGAGCGCCCGGATGTGGTGATCCACCTCGCCGCGCAGGCCGGGGTGCGCTACTCGATTGAAAACCCGCGCTCCTATCTCGAAAGCAATATCATCGGCACGTTTGAGCTGCTGGAAGCCGCGCGTGCCTATCCGCCCCGGCATATGCTGCTGGCCTCGACCAGCTCGGCTTATGGCGCCAATACCCAGATGCCCTATGTCGAAACCCAGCGCGCCGATCATCAGATGTCGTTCTATGCGGCGACGAAGAAATCGACCGAGAGCATGGCGCATTCCTATGCCCATCTTTTCGATCTGCCGATCACCATGTTTCGGTTTTTCACTGTCTACGGGCCGTGGGGCCGCCCCGACATGGCGCTGTTCAAATTCACTAAGGCGATCCTCGCGGGCGAGCCCATCGACGTTTACAATTTCGGCGATATGAAGCGCGATTTCACCTATGTGGAAGACCTCGTCCATGCGATCCGGCTGCTGATCGACGCGGTTCCGGTGCGCCCTGCCGATGGCGTGGTGCCCGAGGGCGACAGCCTGTCGCCGGTGGCCCCCTACCGGGTGGTGAATATCGGCAATTCCGATGCGGTGCAGCTCACCGATTTCATCGCGGCGATTGAGGATGCCACCGGCAAAACGGCTGAGCGCAACCTGATGGAAATGCAGCCCGGAGATGTGCCCGCCACCTGGGCCGATGCCTCGCTTCTGAAGCGCCTCACCGGCTACGCCCCGCAAACCGCCGTGCCCGAAGGCGTGAGTAATTTCGTGCGCTGGTATCGGCAGTACTACGGGGTCTGAGAATACAGGCCTCTGGTGTGGCTAATCGCCTGCCATTCCACTGCCGAGGGCGCCATGTTGTTCACCACCGATCACCTGATGAACTGACCGGCTCTCCGTCGAGCGAGGCAAACACGCGTTACATGCGTTTCAGATAGCAAAAGGGGCGGGATTGTTCCCGCCCCTTGATCTGCGAATCCCTTGCGACCTAGGCCCTGCCCAGCTCTTTCGCGTGCAGCCAGTCGGCGTGTTTCGGGGCCTTCTTGGTTTTCGACCAGTCTTCCAGCATGTCCCATTTCACCGAGTCGAGCCGCGCCAGCAGCGCTTCCTCCTCGGGATCGGGGCAGGCCAGTTCGATCCGGTGGCCGTTCGGATCGAAGAAATAGATCGAATGGAAGATCGAATGGTCGGTCACGCCGAGCACATCGACGCCTTTGCTTTCCAGATGTTCTTTGAACTCCAGAAGCTCAGCCCGGTCTTTCACCTTGAAGGCGATATGCTGCACCCATTTCGGGGTGTTCGGATCGCGGCCCATTTCCGGCTTGGTCGGCAGCTCGAAAAACGCCAGCACGTTACCGTTCCCTGCATCGAGGAACAGATGCATATAGGGATCGGGTTCATGGGTCGAGGGCACATGGTCCTCGGCAATGGCGAGGATGAAATCCATATTCAGCATTTCGCCATACCATTCGACCGTCTCTTTCGCATCCTTGCAGCGATAGGCGACGTGGTGGATCTGTTCGACTTTCATGGGCTTACTCCTGTTTCGCGTTAAGGGCTGCCGCTTTCAGGGCCTCTTCGAGCACATCCGGATCGCCAATATGATTGGCGAGCACCAGGATGAGCCGGGCATTGAAAGCATCGCTTGCGGCCTTATCAAGCCCGTCATGGGCGGCCAGAAGCTTGGCGTAAAATTCATCGGGTTGGGCGGTGTTGCGGGTGAGGGTCAGGGTGCTCATCGCATTACTCCTTGCCAATAACGCGGCGGATCGCGGCGCGCAGGGCGGTTTCGTCATAGGCGGGCCAACGTGCGGCCACATGCTGGTCGGGGCGGATCAGGTAGACACCCGATTTCGCCTCGCCGAGGAAGCGCGCGGCAATATCTCCGGCGCTGTCATCGCCGTCACCCAGCGCCATGCGCGTGACCTCGATCCCGCTTTCCGTAAGGGCCTCAGGCGCCTCGGCGTTGATGGTAAGCAGGGTGAAGCGGTTGGCAAGCTTTGTGAGCAGATAGCCATCCGCGATCCGCGCATCCGGGCACACGCTGCCGGGGCGGCTACGCTCCGGGGCGCCGGGCAGGGCATCGGCACTGTTCAGCGGCGAACCGTCATAGGTGCAGGGCACACTAAGGCGGCCGGAATTCACGAAAGGCCGGGCGAAATCATAATGCTCGGCGAGTTCCAGCACCGCATCGCGGAAGATCCGGCTGATTTCGGTTTTCGGGGTGATGAAATCGGTCGAGCGGGTGGAATTGAGGATGTTCTCATCCGCCCCATGAATGCGCTCGATATTGTAGGTCTCCAGCAGGCTTTCGTCGGCTTTGCCATTGATCACGAGCCCGAGCTTCCAGCCCAGATTGTCGACATCCTGAAAGCCCGAATTGGCCCCGCGCGCGCCGAAGGGCGAAACCTGATGCGCGGCGTCCCCGGCAAACAGCACCCGGCCATGGCGGAACTTGTCCATCCGCTTGCACTGGAAGGTGTAGATCGACGACCACACCATTTCATAATCCACATCCGGCCCCAGCATCGCATCGAGGCGGCGGCGGATGTTTTCTTCCTTCATCTCTTCGGCCCGGTCCACATCCCAGCCGATCTGGAAGTCGATCCGCCAGACATTGTCGGGCTGTTTGTGCAGCAGGGTCGAGGCGCCGGAGCCATGGCTCGGCTCGAACCAGAACCAGCGTTCGGTGGGGAAATCGGCCTTCATCTTGATGTCGGCGATCAGGAAGCTGTCCTGAAAAACCTTGCCGGTGAAATCATAGCCCAGCATCGTGCGCAGCGGCGACGACGCGCCATCGCAGCCGATCAGCCAGTCGGCTTCCAGCGTATAGGGGCCTTCCGGGGTCATCACGGTGAGCACGACGTGATCGTCTTTCACCTCAACGCTGTCGACGCGGTTGCGGCCCCGGATCTGGATCGGCGCACCGGCGGCTTGCAGCTCGCGGGCGCGGTCGATGATGAATTTCTCGAAATAGGGCTGCTGAAGGTTGATGAAGGCGGGGTATTGGTGGCCTTCTTCCGGTAGCAGGTTGAAGTCAAAGATCTGCCGCTCTTGATGGAACACCTTGCCGAGGTTCCAGATCACGCCCTTATCCACCATCGGGGTGCCGCAGCCGTAGCGGTCGGCAACCTCAAGGCAGCGTTTGGAAAAGCAGATGGCGCGGCTGCCCATGCCGATGCCTTCGTGATCGTCGAGCACGACCACCGGGATGCCCTGTTGCCCAAGGTCGAGCGCCGTGGCGATGCCGATCGGCCCGCCGCCGACCACCACCACCGGATGGCGCACCGGCGTGGTGGCATCCTGATCGGCGGAGCGTTCATATGGATAGACCTTGTAGGCCAGCGTGTAGCGGTCCTGGATCATCATCTTCCTCCCTGATGTCGGGGCCCGGTATGCCGCGCCCCTTCGTTTCTGGCCGCACCCTGCAAGGCAGGGGGGCTGGATTCGTTGAGATTGATAATCGTTGCATTTGCAACGGTGTCAATATATTTGTTGCACCTGCAACGAAAACCAGTGCAAGTTGCCGGGAATGTGAAGCCCCCGGCGGGGCAGTGGCAGACGGAAAAGGAAAGCGATGTGACGATCCGGCTCTATGATTACTGGCGCTCCTCGGCGAGCTATCGGGTCCGGATTGCGCTGGGTCTGGCCGGGCTCGATTGGCAGAGCGTTTCGGTGGATCTGCTTGCCAACGCTCAGAAGGCCCCCGAGCATCTGGCGCGCAATCCGCAGGGTTTGGTTCCGGCGCTGGAGATCGACGGCGCGCTGATGACCCAGTCGCTCGCGATCATCGAATATCTCGATGAAACCCGCGGGCTTGGGTTGCTGCCCGAGGCGCCCTTGGCCCGCGCCCGTGCCCGCAGCATTGCCTATGCGATTGCGATGGAAATTCATCCGGTCTGCAATCTCAGCGTCGCGCAACATGCCCATTCCGCCTCGGGCGGGACCATCGCCAAAGAAGACTGGATGCGCCATTTCATCGCCAAGGGGCTCGCGGCGGTTGAAGAGATGCTCGATGGTGGCGAGACCTGTCTGGCAGAGGGGCTTAGCCTGCCCGACCTCTGCCTTGTGCCGCAGGTCTATAACGCAAGGCGTTGGGCGGTGGATCTGGAACTGATGCCCAAGATCCGCCGGGCTACGGATTATCTGGAAACGCTTCCGGCCTTTGCTGCCGCTGCGCCTGAAGCGACGCCCCACTAGAGGGGCCTAATCGAGATCGTCCAGCCGCGCGCGGGCAGCGTCGTAGAGTTTACCCAGCTGCTCGGTCAGCGCTGCCAGCTCGCTTTGCGAAAACACCGCCAGAATCTCGCGCGCCCGGGTCTCGACCTGCGGCAGGGCCTGATTGAACAGATCCTTGCCCTCGGGCGTGATCTGATAGCGGCGCAACCGCTTGTCGGTTTCGACGATGGAGCGGGTGATATAGCCCTTGTCTTCCAGCCGTTTCGCCGCGCGGCTGACCTGCACCTTGTCCAGCGTGGTGCGCGCGGTCAGTTCCAGCGAGGTGACACTGGGTGCCTCGGCCAGAAGAAACAACAGCCGCCATTCCTCGCGCGACAGTCCAAAGGCCTGACCATAGACATCGGAAAGATTGCGCGAAAACGTCTCGGCGCTGATCGCCAGCCGGTAGGGGAAGAAGATTTCAAGATCCATGAGGTGAAGTATGCCGTTGGGCTGCCAAAGAGAATAGCCTCATTCTATTCCAGATTGTCGCAGCGCTGTCATCCGCCGGGTCCGCGCCGGTATAGTGGCGGCGCTGGCGATCCGGGGGTAGTTCGTCGGCCTAATAATAGTAGCCGTGCGGTTTGTAGCCCCGCCGCCAGGCCTCATAGAAGGTCAGCACAGTCATCAGGTTGGTGTCCTTGCCGATATGATCGACAAGCTGACCATAGGCCGAGCGGATATCGGTCTGGGTGGTTTCACCAGCACGCGCGCAGAGCAGCACGCAGTCAGCCAGCCCGGCGATGTAATGGGCATCAACCACCGGCATCAGCGGCGGGGTGTCGATGATCACCACGTCAAAACTGCGCCGCGCATCCGCGATCAGCCCCCGAAAGCGCTCGGTCTGCAAAAGCTGATCGGTCGGGGCATCCGGGCGGCCATGGCCGAAGATCGCCCCAACCCGCGCACGCGGGTCGATATCGTAGCAATCCGCGCTTTCGGCACTCTCCGCCGGGCTGGTCAGATAGTTGAACAGCCCGGATTCCGGCTCGATCCCCAGCAGGCTGTGCACCGCCGGTTTGCGCATATCCGCGTCGATCAGCAGGGCGCGCTTGCCCGCCACCGCATAGGTTCGCGCCAGCGCCAGCGCGAGGGTCGATTTGCCCTCGGCCGGGATTGCCGAGGTGACCATGATCACCAGCGCTTCATTCGGGGTTTGCGGCGAGAACCGCTCGATGCTTGAGCGCAGCCGCCGCAGGCTTTCGGAATAGGCCGACATCGGTGCGTCGATCACCGTATCGGCAATCGAAAACTGCCCGGCCTCCTGACTGGTTCGCGGCACCACCGCCGCCACGCGTGCGCCGAGAATATTGGCCAGTTGGCTGGCCGAGTTGATGCCGCCGACATAGAACTCGGCCACCAGTGCCAGCCCCAGCCCCAGGCCGACCGAGGCAACCAGCGCCATGGCGAGGATGAGCCTGGTATTGGGCGATGACGGCGCCCCGGGCGCAATCGCCTGCGACACCAGCCGTGCATCGGCCACCTGCACCAGCGCCTGAGTTTCCAGATCATGCATCCGGCTGAGCAGGGTGTCGTATTGGCGCTGGGCGATGGTGGATTCCTGCTGCAGCCCGTAAAGCTGCGACAGGGTTTCGGGCGACAGGTTGCCGCCCAGCAGCTCGCGCCGGATGTCTTCGCGCAGCTTGTCGCTGGTCTGGCTGTAGACGGTGACATTCTGTTGCAGTGTGGCCAGCTGGGTCTGGCCTTCGCTGGCCAGCTGGGCCTCGATCCGGGCCAGCCCGGCGCGCAGGTCGACCGCCATTGCCGATCCCGCCTCGGCTTCGCTCAACCGCTTGGCAAAGTCGCGCCGCTGTTGATCCAGCGCGCTGACGGCATCGCTTTGCAGCGTCGCAACAAGGCTATCCCAATCTTGATCCTTCAGCGCGGTGGCCACCTGATCGGCGGCAAAACTCGCCGAAAGCCGCTCGCGTTTGGCCCGCTCAAGTTGTTGGCGCAGCGTTGAAACCGCCGCCGAGCCGCTTTCCTTTTCCAGCCGGTCGAGATTTCTGTCGATGTAATCCGAGAGCGCCGTATCGGAATTGGCCAGCATCATCTGTGCGTTTACCAGCTGGCGCTCCAGCACCGATTTGGCGTCAAGAAAGCTGTTGGATTTCGCCTGCACCTGCAAATGCACATAGGTCGTGGCCAGGCTGTTGGCGAGCTCGGCGGCCCGGTTCGGATCGGCCGAGGTGACAGAGAGCGCGATCACATTGGTCAGGTCGCGCCGCCGGACCGATACCGCATCGCGCAGCCGGGTCAGGGTCTGGCTGAGCAGCGCGGCCCCATCGCGCGGCGCGGGATCAAAGCCCACCGCCTGCTTCAGCTTATCGGTCAGCGAAAGGGTCGGGCCGAATTCTGCATCCTGCACCAGATTCTGATCCCGGATCATCGCCAGCAGAACCGTGTCGGATTTCAGAATCTCAACCTCGCTCTCGACCAGTGCCGAGGCCAGCGAGGCATTCATATTTGCGCTGTCGGCGGGTTGCAGAAGGTCCTTCTGCGCCGGGTCGACCAGCAGTAGCGCGGTCGAAGTATATAGCGGCGTGGTGCGCGCCAGATAGAGAAAGGCCAGACCCAGAATGATCGCCACCGAGAGCAGGATCAACCGTGCCCGCCGCCGGAAAATCGCAACCAGTTCCCTTAAATCAATCATCTCGCCAGACGTACTCTGGCTCAGATCAACCATGGATCCATCCGCCTTTTACAAAAGCACTCTCGTAACCCTAGTTGGTTTAACCCCCTTCCGCCCTTACGCAAAGGGGACATGGCGCCTCATTTGTGACAAGACGCATGGCGGTCAGGCAACCGCTGGCATAGGCGCCAGTATCCACATTTATGCGGCGGCTTGAAATCAGCGGGTCGGTCACCGGGATATGACCGTGCACAATCACCGGCATTTCGGCAGGTCCGTGGTCGCAGCGCTCGGGCGGGCCCCAGAGCAACGCCTCAGGCCGCTGCGCGGTGATCGGCAGGTCGGGATCAATCCCGGCATGACACAGAAAGTAATCGCCAAGCTGCACCCCATAGGGCAGCTCTTCCAGAAATCTGCGGTGCCGATCGGGGATCGCGGTGCGAACCATGCTGGCAAGCTGGTGCGATGGCAGATCAAATCCGAGCGTTGGATCGGGCGACAGGCCGTAGGAGAGCAAGGTCGCATCGCCGCCATATCCCAGCCATTCGCGGTGCTGGCCGGGATTGTCCAGAAATGCGCGCATCATGTCTTCGTGGTTGCCGCGCAGCACCAGACGCTGAAAGCCGATGGGCGCCGGGGCGAGCAGATCGTCAATCAGCCCGGCGCTGTCGGGGCCACGGTCGACGATATCGCCCAGAAGCACGATCAGCTTTGGCCCGTCGATGCCGCAGGTGCGGGCATCCTCGACGATTTCGGCTTCAAGTGCCGCGTAGAGCCGCCGCATCCCGTGCACATCGCCAACCGCATAGACGGCGGTGGGCAGTGCGGGCAGCGTCAGCACCCGGGCGCCGCCCGAGGGGACGGCACGTGGCGGATCCGCCGGGGTGCTACGTTTGAACAGGCTTCCCTTCACGTCACACGCTCCTTGCGGCGCAACGGTCCCAGCCCGATTGCGATGATGACCAGAAACAGGATCGTGTTGGCGGGAATTTCGAGGCTGAAATCCACCGTCGAATGCAGCGCGACCTGCACGATCACACTAAGGGCGGCAATCGCAGGCAGGTAGTTGGTCCGACGCCGGGAAATGATGCGGATCAGCCTATAGGCGGCCAGCAGGATCGCCAGCATCGGCATGCTGCCGAGGATCAGCCCCATCTCGGACCAGAGCATCAGATAAGAGGAATGCGCCAGATGCCAGACCAGCCCGCTGCTGACGGGCGGAATATGGACCAGCTCGAAGGCTGGTTCAAAAGTGTCGAGGCCGGTTCCGGTCAGAGGCCGAGCGCGGATCATCAGGCCGATCACCTCACGATAAAGATCGGTGCGTGAGCCGGAATCGCCAACCGAGAACAGCCCGCGCTCGATCAGGGCGCGGCCGAAGACACTGGAAACGATCACGATCCCGGCCAGAAGCAACACCACCCCCCGCGAGATCGCCCCCAGCCAGGCCTGTTCGTGCTTGGCGGACATCAGAACATAGGTCAGCAGCGCAGACAGAAAGCCAGCCATCACCCCCATGCGCGATTGCGTTGCCATCAGGGCTGCGGCGATGATCAGGAGGAGGAAGAGCAGCGCCAGAACTTCAAGATTGCGGTCGCTGAGCAGGCTGCGGCCCGTCGGGTGGCGCTGATGCGGCCGATGCGCCAGCCCCAAGGTCAGCGCCACACCAAGGTTCAGCCCCATCCCCAGATAGGTGGCCAGCGAATTGCGGTTGACGAAAGTGCCGGTGGCCGCCCCCAGATAGGATTGCTTCTCGCCCCAGAACACCACGTCGCCCAAGAATTTCAGCGCGATCAGTGCCCAGATCGCCTGCAGAACCACGGCGGCGAACAGACCCCAGACCATGGCCGTGACCCGGCCCGCGCGGGTGGCAACCTCGTAACTCGCCAGAAACAGCGCGCCGTAGCCCATCAGCCGGATCGCGGCAAAAAGGCTGGCCTCCGGGGCGAGCGATCCCATAGGCACGCTCTGCCCGGCAAAGCTGGTTGTCAGCCCGATCGCGGCAATCCCCGCCTGAACCAACCCGGCCAGTGGCAAGGCGAGCCCGGCCAGCAGCACCGGCCAAAGCCCCTTGGCCGAAAGCGGCCGCCCGGGATCGACCAGAAGCAGCGCCGCCGCATGTCCGCCCAGCGTCAGGGCAAAGAGCGCCGTCCAGACCATCTGGAACACCGGCGAAACCGAGGCCGCCGGGATGGACGAGAGCGCCACGAACAGCGTGATCAGCGCAGCGGTTACATCGTTGATCCGGCGTCCGGCAAAGCTGCGGGCGTTACCCCCGCTATCGTTCAGAGCGATCTCGGCAAAGGTGAATTCCGTCGCCACATCCCCTCGGTCCATTTTTTCGGAGAGGGCCCGGGAGGCTGCCGAGCGCGGTTTGTCAAAATCAATCACGCTCCGTGCTCCTGTGCCCGTTTGAGATTGGCCAAAAACCTCTCTTGGGCCTGTGGGGGCTGCGTTTCCATCACCCCGATGAACCAGTCACGAAGGGCGGGGGCATTGCGATAGAGCGGCACGAGGCGGCCTTCGATTTGCGGCGAGTCTGCCAGAACGGCGATATCATGGGCGGCCAGCGCCAGAGCACGGGCGCGGGTATCGGCGTCAACCGACGCTCCCCCGCTGCTCTCGGGCGTCTCGCCGCTGGCAATGCTGAGCGCGATGCGCGCCCGCGCCGCCGCCATCCAGCCTTCAGAGGCACCGCTGGCCTGCGCCCGCTCCAGAGCATCAAGGGCCTCACCCGTCCGGTTCAGGTGCCAGAGCGCATCGGCGCGCTCGAGATGGGCAACCGACCGGCTGGGCGACTGGGCCAGGATCTGATCGGCACGGGTCAGGCAGGCGGTGCTGAACGCTTCGCGTACGGCCAGAGGCGCAATCAGAAATTTTAGCGTTTTGTGCTGATTGAGGCAGAAGGTCATCTGCTGCAATTGCGATGAAATCGAACGCGCCCCAGCGAGCTGTATCGACTCCGTCGCGATTGGGCTGAATAGGGCCGCAGGCTCGCGACTACGCTGCAGAAAGCTCAGATATTCAACCGAGCCAAACCAGCTTGCGAACCCTGCCAAACCGAAACCACCGATTAAAATCGCGAGTCGAATACGGGTCATACGCCATTCTTAGCGCGCCGCATGGGTTGTGCCCAGCAAAGGCTCAAACCCTCCACCAGATGTCAAAACCAATCAAGGATAACCCCCTATGCCCATCCCCCACTTTGAGGGCGCATGGTTGCGAAGCTTTGCATGGTGTCAAAAGGGGCGCGGAAATCGGCCGGTTTCCGGGGCACGAAACATGTCGGAAATTGAATAAGTTGCGAGAGCTTCGCCAATGTGCGATTATGCGGGGCAGGTATTTTGGTTAACGGTGTTCCTCGTGAAAAACCTGTTGCTCGCCTCGACCCTTGCGGCCGCAACACTGATCGGCATGACGCAAAGCGCCTCCGCCGCCCTGATATCCATCACCATTAATGGCCAGTTGGTCCAGATCGATACAGCCCTGCTCGCGCAGCTGATCGCCAGCGGCATGTCGCCCGCCGATGCTTTTGCGCAGGTGACGGGCGTTCAGCTTGCTTCGCTTCCCGCGAGTTCGCTTGTGACGATCTATCAACAGCTCAGCGAGGGGGCACAGGGCCTGTCGCGTGCCGAACTGGCGCAGCTGCAGCAGGTGGCCGATGCGGTGGCCCGCCAATACGCCGAAACCAGCGGCGCGACGGCGCAGGATCTGCCCCAATTCGCCAGCCCGACCTGATCGGTCCGGCCAAAGGATCCGATTTACAGCAAGGCCCGCTGCGTTGCGGGTCTTTCGTTTTGCCGGTTACTGACGGGTCGTCAGCCGCATTCCGGCACACCAAGACGGATCAGCTCTGCGCCGCTGAGGGCAAAGGTGCCGTTGATCCGATACCGTGCCGTGTCCATGAACCAGCTCTTGATCGGTTCGGGATAATAGCGGGCCATCAGCTGGGAAAACATCTCGAACTCGATCTTCGGGAACGGCTCGCCGCTGCGCGACGGTCCGTGAAACCGCAACATCGCGGCCTGCGTAACGCAGACATTTCCGGCGCCCAGATACAGGGTACAGGCCGAACGGCAATCGCCGGTAATCGCTACAGGCGTGTGCCGCGCGCGGATCCCGTCGATCCGGTCCATGTAATTCGAGATATAGCCGCCATAATCATTGGCAACCGTGATGACCTCCGCCGATCCGGGAGACATCGAGGCACGGGTCACGTCTTGCGCCTGAGCGCTGGTGGCCAATGCGGCTGTAAGCGCGACCATCGTTGCCACACCCCGGGCTTTGGTCATCCGCTTGCGAAACGAGGTATGCCGCGCATCTTCTTGCGAAACGATCGGCACACTATGTGGGCGAGCAGCCCACCCAGCTGCTGGTATCATAGCAATAATCCTGTGATGGTTTGACCGGACTCTCTTCTGAGTTCACCGGACGTTCACAGAATGTCAGAGAGGCTTTAAGGCCCGGTTTACAGATCGGACTCAATTTTACCCACCTGGGGGCAGGTGCTGTCTGTGGTCAGATCCGCCAAGGTGACCGCGCACGGGATCACCCGGAGATATTTTAGGTGTCTGAATTTGCTGATAAAATTCTTAGGGTCCGGGTGGTTTTCTGCGCCTGAAGTATTTAAGAAACCCTTTACCGGAATGTCAGGAAGACCGTTGGCCCGGGTCAAACCCTTGCTGCGTCGGGACATGCGGCCCGGAAAGGGGGGGCGGGGTTCTTAATGAAAATCCCGGCTCGGGAACAGCCGTTTGGCCTGTTCGCGCGGGTGGCGGGCGCGGGATTGATAGCGCGGCGGGCGCGGGGCGTCGTCGGCCTGCGGCTGGGTGATGCCGATCACCTCGTCCATCGGGTGGCCGAGATCGGTGAGGCGGTGCGACAGGTCTTCGATCTCCTGCGCGATCAGATGCACCACGATGCCTTCGCGTTGCAGGTAGCCGGTGACACGCAAGAGCCGCCCACCCATCACGGTGCGGCGGAATCGTTCATAAACCTTCGGCCAGACCACCACATTACTCACCCCGGTTTCATCTTCCAGCGTCAGGAAAATCACCCCCGAGGCGGTGCCGGGGCGCTGGCGGGTGATGACCAGCCCGCAAACGGATGTACGCTTCAGCGGGGCATGGGCCAATTCGGCATGGGGCGTCAGGCCGGGAATGGTCGGGCGCAACAGCTCCATCGGATGGGCGCGCAGGGTCAGGCGCATGGCGATGTAATCCTCCACCACCTCTTCGCCCAGATGCATCGCGGGCAGATCTACCACCGGTTCGGCCAGCCCTTCGCCATCCAGTGGGTTGGCAAACAGCGGTAGCGGCTTTGGCGCCCGGATCGCGCGCACCTGCCACAGCGCATCGCGCCGGGTCAGCCCCATCGCGGCAAAGGCATCGGCCTCGGCCAGCCGTTCCAGCACCCCCGGCGCCAGCCCGGCCCGCAGCCACAGGCTTTCGGGATCAGGGTAGCCATTGCCGCGCGCCGCCACGATCCAGCCCGCATCCTCTTCGCGGAAGCCCTTGATCTGGCGAAAGCCGAGCCGAAGCGCCAGCGATCCATCGGCGCGGCGTTCCAGCGCGTTATCCCAGCCGCTTCGGTTCACGCAGATCGGCCGCACCTCGATCCCGTGTTCGCGCGCATCGCGCACAATCTGGGCCGGGGCGTAAAACCCCATCGGCTGGGCATTCAACAGCGCGCAGGCAAACACCGCCGGGTGATGCCGTTTCAGCCAGGCCGAGACATAAGACAGCATTGCAAAGGCCGCCGCGTGGCTTTCGGGAAAGCCGTAATCGGCAAAGCCCTCGATCTGCGAGAAACAGCGTTCGGCAAAGTCGGGGTCATAGCCATTGGCCAACATCCCGGCGATGAACTTGTCGCGGAAAGTGCCGATTGTGCCCATCCGCCGGAACGAGGCGAGCGAGCGGCGCAACCGGTCGGCCTCTTCGGGGGTGAAGCCCGCCGCCACCACCGCGATCTGCATGGCTTGTTCCTGAAACAGCGGCACGCCGAGGGTTTTGCCCAGCACGCCCTCCAGTTCTTTTGACGGAAAGCTCACCGCCTCCAGCCCCTGCCGCCGCTTGATATAGGGCTGCACCATGCCGCCCTGAATCGGGCCGGGGCGCACGATGGCCACCTCGATCACCAGATCGTAAAAGGTTGCGGGCTTCATCCGGGGCAGAAAGTTCATCTGTGCCCGGCTTTCCACCTGAAATACCCCGATGGCATCGGCCTTTTGCAGCATCTGATAGGTGGGGCCATCCTCCTGCGGCACCGAGGCGAGGCTGGGCCGATGCCCCTCATGCGCTTCCAGAAGGTCAAAGGCTTTGCGGATGCAGGTCAGCATCCCGAGGCTGAGGATATCGACCTTGAGAATGCCCAAAGCGTCGATATCGTCCTTGTCCCATTCGATCACCGTGCGGTCTTCCATCGCCGCGTTTTCAATCGGGCAGAGCGCGTCGAGCCGCCCCTTGGTGATGATGAACCCGCCGACATGTTGGCTCAGATGACGCGGAAAGCCGATGACTTCCCCGATCAGCCGGATGGTCAGGGCCAGCCGCTGATCGCTTGGGTCCAGCCCCAACTCGCGCATCCGCTCCGGTTTGGCCCCGCCATTCGACATGCCCCAGATCTGCCCCGACAGGCCCGCCGTCACGTCTTGGCTCAGCCCCATCACCTTGCCCACTTCGCGGATCGCGGCGCGCGAGCGGAAATGGATCACCGTGGCGCAAAGCCCGGCGCGGTGGCGGCCATAGCGGGCATAGATCCACTGGATCACCTCTTCGCGGCGCTCATGTTCGAAATCCACGTCGATATCCGGCGGTTCGCCCCGGTATTTCGACATGAAGCGTTCAAACACCATGCTGATCTGATCGGGGCTGACATCGGTGATGCCAAGCGCCCAGCAGATGATCGAATTGGCCGCAGAGCCGCGCCCCTGACAGAGGATCCCCTGCGAGCGGGCGAATTGCACAATGTCATGCACGGTGAGGAAATAGGCGGCAAAGCCCAGATCGCCCACCAGATTTAGTTCCTTGTCGAGCAGCGCCTGATAGCGCTCGGGAATGCCGCCCGGGCAGCGCGCCGCCAGCCCCGCCCGCGTCAATCGCTCCAGCCGGTCTTGCGGCAGCTCGCCATCGGCGATTTCATCGGGATAGTCATAACTCAGCTCGCCCAGATCGAAGCTGCAGCGCGCGGCGATTTCCAGCGTGCGCCGCACCGCCGCCGGATGGTTGCGAAACAGCCGCGCCATATCGCCCGCACCCTTCAACCGCCGCTCGCCATTGGGCAGGGCGCGGGTGCCGATGGCGTCGATGGTGATGCCCTCGCGCATGCAGGTCAGCACATCGGCAAGCTGGCGGCGGGCGGCGCGGTGCATCAGCACATCGCCCAGCGCCACCATTGGAGCCGAGGCACGCAGGGCCAGCGCCGCGCAAGCGTCGAACCAGGCCTGATCCGAGCCGTCATAGCGCGGGGCGGCGCCCAGAAACACATGACCGGGATAGCGGCGTTGCATCTGCTGAATGGGCGCGCGGGCTTTGCTCAGGTCGGGCGGGGGCAGGGCAATCAGGATCATCCCGGCGCAGCCTTCCAGAAGGTCGCGCTGGGTGAGCGCGCAATCGCCCTTTTCCGCCCGCCGCTTGCCAAGGGTCAGAAGCTGCGACAGCCGGTGATAGGCGGCGCGATCCGTAGGCAGGGCCAGCCAGTGCACCGGGCTGTCGCGCAGCACCAGCCGCGCGCCCACGATCAGTTTCGGCAAGGCGAGCGCGCCGGGGAGCGGGAGGTCTTGCGCCGCGCCGACCTCTTGCCGGGAACTCGGATCGGTTTTGTGCTGCGACCGGATACGCAGCGCTTCCTCGGCCTCGCGTTTCAGCTCTTTCAGCGCCGTCCAGCCCCGCACCACGCCTGCCAGCGAATTGCGGTCGGTGATGGCGATGGCGGAAAGCCCCAGCTCGGCGGCGCGCAGCACCAGCTCTTCCGGATGCGAGGCCCCGGTGAGGAAGGTGAAATTCGAGGTCACGCAAAGCTCGGCATACTCGCCTGCCTCGTGGGGTGATCCCAACAGATCCCGATTAAATGCCTCCACCGGGCGCAGATCACGGTTTATTTCGATCATACCGCCTCCCTGATCTCAGCCCCGCGCCTTTTTGCCCACGCTTAGGCTTCTCCGCCGTGCCTCGCCCGACCTCGGGAGGGCAGAGCAGAGGAAGAGCGGCGCGGTCACTTTGATGGTGTCGGGCGCTTGGGCGGGGGGCAGCGCCAGAGAACGCCCTCCCGGGGGGGGGGGCGGGCGTGGCGCGGCCTTGCAGGCCCGCGCCTGAGGGGGTGCCGGTCGCCTTCATCGCGCGAAGCCCGGCGCCGGTTGGGGTCTCTGTAGGGTGCGCGCTGTGTGGGCCTGCACTTGAAAACGCGCTGGGCGAGCGTTGATCTGGCTCCCCCTCTTCGCCCGGTGGGAACCGCCGGGCAGCGCCTGACCGCCCCGTCGTGCTGGAGGCACGCTTCCAGCGTGACGGGCGGACGCTATACGTCCCCCCGCGGTCGGTCGCTGCCCTCATTTTGTAGCCCTGCTGACAGGACAACAGGTCGTCTTTTCCATAGGAGCCAAAGCGAGCATGTCTCATGCAAACTCCCCCTGCACATACCAGCCGGGATTTTGTGGGGTGTGGAACATCCAGAGCCGCCTTCCTTGCCGAGTTTCGATGCGCCAGTAATCGCGCAGGCCCGAGCGCCAGCTGTCATCCTCCAGCCACCATTCCGGCGCGATCCGCTCGGGTCCGGTGGCGCGCGCGGTGCTCAGCTGCATCCGTCGCCAGCGAAAGCGCGCGGGCGGGCGGGGGCCGCTGGCGGCGATGGCTTCGGGTGGGAACAGGCAAAGCGGGCGCGGGCGCAGGGCAACCCATCCGCCTTCGGGCTGCGAATAAGCCGCCGGGGCGACGGAAAAACTGCGCTCGGGGATATGGCTGTCGGCGGGCAGGAAGCGCTGGATATTCTCCAGCCCGATCCGCGTGCCGATGCGGGTGATCAGATCGGCCAGACGGTCACTCTGCGCCGCATCCCGATGCTCGATTGCACCCAATTGCTGCACCGGCAGCGGCTCAACCCGCGTTGCTTCCAGCCGGAGCTGATCAATGCCAAAGCCCGCTTCGACCCCGGCGACGCCGCGCTCAAACAACGGCAGAATGCGGGCGGCATCGCGCAGCGGGGTGGCCAGACGCAGCTCGACCTGCTGACTGCCCTGATCGACCCGGCGCAGGGTGAGTTGCAGCACCCGCGCCCCCGCCTCCTGCGCTTTCAGCTTGGCACAAAGCTGGTCGAGCAGCCGCGCCGTGCCCGCCATCACATCCGCTGTCAGGCCAATCGGTTCGGGCAGGGTCAGGCGGGTGCCGTAATGCACCGGCTCGGCCTCGGGCGAAATCTGTTCAGGCTGCTCCCCCAGCGCCTGATCGAGCCGCATCAGCAGCCCCGGCCCAAAACGGCGGGCCAGTGGCGCGCGCGGGGTGGTGGCCAGATCGCTGATCTTGCGCAGCCCCAGCCGTTGCAGCCCCACCGCAACGGGTTCGTCGAGCCTGAGCGCGGCCACCGGCAGGGCACCGATGGCCGCGAGCGCCGCGCCGGGGGCGGCAATGCCCTCGCCATAATGCGCCAGGGCCCAGGCCGCGCCGCGCGTGTCACCGAGCCCCAGCTGCAGCACCAGCCCAGCGCGCGAGGTCTGGGCACGCATATCCTCCAGCATTGCCGCCTCGCCACCCCACAGATGCGCCGATCCGGTGATGTCGAGCACCAGCCCGTCGCCACCTTCCAGCCCCACCCAGGGGCAATAGCGCGTGGCCCAGCGGCGCAGGCTGGCCTGAAACCGGGCATCGCGCTGCGGTTCGGCCGGGGCGCTGATCAGATCGGGGCAAAAGGCGCGGGCATCGGCAAAGCTCATCCCCCTTGCCAGCCCCTGCGCTTCGGCGGCGGGATTGAGGCAATAAAGGCGTTCGGTGTTGTTTTCCTTCAGGGTCAGGGCAAAGGGCCCCTCAATCGGGCGCACCCGTATCGCCCGGTCGCTCGCCAACCGGGGAAACCACATCGAGACGATGCGTCGTGTGCGACCAACAAACATCCCAGGCTCCAAGTGTTCCTGATTTGTTCTTTATAAGTTTCCACCGCATCAGAGTCGAGTCCGCCTGCCGTTCATCGTAAAGGGGCGCGCAGTGCCAGCGGGTTTCGGCGGCGTTCGATCCCATGCCTTCGGGGATCAGGCACAGCCCGGTGCTGCGTCCGGCCTTGGCCGCCAGTTGCAGCCGCCGCCCCGGCGTCAGCCCGATCGGCTGGCTCAGCTCGATCACGACCAGCGCCACCGCCCCATCGCGCAACGCCTCTTCGGCCACGGCCAGTGCGTCGATCTGGCTCTGGGCCTGTGCCACCAGCAGCCGGTCGGGGTCGAAAAAGCCGGTCAGCCCAACCGGGGTTAGCGCCTCGTTCCGCCAGCTTTCACGGATCCACAGGATCGGCCTGGCGACCCTTGCCCCGGCAATCGCCGCAAAAGCCATGGCGCCGGGGCCGCAAGCCTCGTGGGTGCGGGCCGGACGCAGGGGAAAGGACTGGTCGAACGCGGATACCATAGCGCAATCTTACCGCGCCGCGCGGGCAAAAGGAACTCTTTGCCGCCTGTGTCCTGTGCCAGCTATACTTTGTTTCGCTTTGAAAGCACGACGTTGACAGCTAGACATATTTCACGAAAAAGTGAGGCGCCCGAAAGGGCCTGTAAGGCAAGGGTATTTTTATGAATTTTTCCGCCGCCAGTGCCGAGCGCCATCATGGCATTTGACCCCGACAAGCCACTCGCCCCCGAAATCCGGGTGATCGAGAACGCCCTGATCGTACCCTTCGGAGCGGGCAAAACGCGTGGGATCGCCCGGCGCGCCGGGGTCTATGATGCCGAGGGCAATTACATCCCGGAATCGCAGTGCTTTCGGTTCTCGGAACAGCCCACAACAGTGGAGCCCGATGGCCCCCCGCTGGAAGAGCCGCAGATTCAGTTCAGGGGCAAATGGCTGTATGGCGGCTTGCTCTATCAGCATTTCGGGCATTTCATGCTGGAAAGCACCGGGCGGCTCTGGGCGGCAGAGCAGGCCTTTCGCAAGGTCAAGGGCGAGCTCTTCCTGCTGAAGGGCGACGTTGCCCATGCCAAGCGACCGATCAAAATCATGAGTGATCTGATCCATCTCTTCGGCGCCCGCGGTCGCTGGACCCGCGGGGTGATCGAGCCGGTGCGGGTGGAAAAACTGGTAGTAGCCCCGCAGGGATTTGGCACCGGCGACATGATCGCGGGCTGCCCGGAATACCGGGCCTTCACCCGGCGGGTGCTCAGCGAAGTCGCCGCCCCCGATGGGGCCGAGCGGATCTATATTTCGCGCTCGCGGCTGTTTTCCAAACGTGGCCGTTATTTCGGCGAAGCCCGGATCGAGAAGCTGTTCGAAGACGAAGGCTATCGGATCTACCATCCGCAGGAAGAACCGATCGAGGCGCAGATCGCCCAGTACCGCGCCGCCAAGGTGATCGTATCGAGCGATTCCTCGGCGCTGCATCTGGCCGCCTTCTTTGCCGATCCCGGCGACAAGATCGGCATCGTGCTGCGTCGGCCGGGCGACATCATTTCCGATTACCTGACCCAGTACCGGGTGTTTGCCGGGATCGAGCCCAATGTGATCAACGCGCTGTCGGGGCGGTATTACCAACTCGACGAGGGTAAAAAAACGCAGAAAAGCGAGCTTTATGCCGAGCTGGATCTGCAACGCCTTGGGGTGGAGCTGGCCGAACAGGGCTATATCCAGCGCCCCGCGCTGTGGAAGCCGTTTTCGGCCGCCGTCCTGAAAGCCGAACGCGAAGAGATCGGCAAACGGCTGGAACGGAAACTGGTGCCCGTCGAAATCTGATCGGGGGCCGCTGCGCCCGATCTGTGGGGCATGGACGGGTCGGGCCGGTTCAGGCTTTTCCCTTGTGCGAGAATCGACCGACAGCTATCACTTAGGCAACAAATCCTTTTATTGTTGAGTAACATGACCCTCGAACGTCGCCCTGTCGCCTCGCTTTGGATCGGTCCGAAGCTGCATTACCTCAACCAGCTCTGCCTGAAATCGCATCTGCGCCATGGCCATCCGGTGACGCTCTATTGCACCGATGAGGTGGATAACGTCCCCGAAGGGGTCGAGATCCGCAAAGCCAGCGAGATCATGGATATCGACATGAAACTGGTTGAAGAAACCTCGGCTTCGTTCCTGTCGAATGTGTTTCGCTACAAGATGATCCAGAAGACCAACGCGCTCTGGATTGATTGCGATGCCTTCTGCCATGCGCCTTTCCCGGATGAATGGGAGCACGTCTATGCCGGGCACGGGATGCGGGGCGCGCTGAACTGCGGCGTGGTGGGCATTCCGCAAACCGGCGAGCTGATGGATCAGCTGCTCGACTATTACGACAACCTGCCCGACTATCCAGCCTGGTGGAACAAGAACCAGCGCAAGAAGATGGACCGGCTCGATCCGTCGATCCCGAAAGCGCAGCGGATCTACAAGACCGAGCGCACCGCTTTCGGCCCGCAGGCCTTCACCTATTTCGTGCAGAAAACCGGCAATATGGATAAGGCGATGACGCCCGATGTGCTCTATCCGGTGCCGTTCCAGCTCAATGATATCTTCTACGATCCCTATGGCCGGGTCGAAGGCTGGTTTACCGACAAGACCGTAAGCGTGCACCTCTATACCAACGGCACCAAGCCTTGGTGGCGCAAGAACGCACCGCTGGAAAACTCCTATGCGGACAGGATGTGCAAAGAGGTCGGGATCGACCCGTCGGCCGCGCTGGAATAGGGAGCGCCCATGGCGCTGACAAAGCACAAAAGCCCCCACGGCACCGTCATGGCGGTGTCGATGATGAAGGACGAAGCCCCCTACCTGCTGGAATGGTTCGCCCATCACATGGCGGTGGGGTTCACCGATATTCTGGTCTACACCAATGATTGCTCTGACGGCACCGTCGAGATGCTGGAACGGCTGGAAGAGCTGGGGCTGGGCTATCACCGCCCCAACGTGATCCCGGAAGGGATCAAGCCACAGCCTTCGGCGATCAACCATGCGGAAAACGAACCGCTGGTTGCGGCGGCCGACTGGGTGCTGGTCTTCGATGCCGATGAGTTTCTTAGCGTCAACCATCCTTCGGGCCACCTTGATGGCATGCTGGCCGATGCGGTGGCGAAGGATGCGAACGGCATCGTCATCACCTGGCGGATTTTCGGCTCGGGCTTTGTCACCGACTGGTCGCGCGATCCGGTGACAGAACAGTATCTCTACGCCGCGCCGCCGCTCTGGCGGATGGGCTGGGGGGTGAAAACCCTGTTCAAATACGATCCGGAATACTGGCGCCTCGGCATCCACCGCCCGAAGATCAAGAACAAGCATATCGAAGACGGCTTTCCCGAAACCGTGCATTGGCTCAACGGCTCGGGCCAGCCGATGGAAGACTATTTCAAGTTCCGTGGCTGGCGCTCGATCCGTCGCACGCTGGGCTATGACTGGGCGCAGCTCAACCACTACGCCATCAAATCGATCGACGCCTATGCGATCCGCAAGTTCCGCGGCAATGTGAACAACAAGAAAGACAAGTATAACGCCGATTACTGGTCGCTTCAGGATCGCAACGAGGTGCGCGACGAACGGATCCTGCGCCATTCGGCCAAGCGGCGCGAGATCATGGACGAGCTGCTGAAAGACCCGGTTCTGGGCCCGCTCCATGAGGCGGCAAATGCGCGGGTCGAGGCGCGGCTTGCGGAATACAAGCAGACCGATGCCTATCAGGAGCTGAAAGACAGCCTGTTGAAGGCGGGCGAAGTGCCGATCACCCAGGTGACCGCCAAACCGCCCAAGGCGCGCGATCCCGAAAAGATTGCCGCGCTGATGTCGAATGTGGAAAAGCGCCAGCGCGCCAAGCCGATCGAGGAACGGCGCACCAAGCCCTCGCCGGAGTTTGGCGATCAGGATGGCTCCTATTTCCTGCCCGGCCCGATTGATTTCAGCGCCGAGGTGCCGCTGGAGGTGGTGGAGAACCGGGGCCTGAAGGTTCCGGCGGATATCCGGGTCTTTGCTCCCGATGCGATTGATCTGCTGATGGCCGGGAAGCTCGAACGCCGCGCGGCGCGCTATATCATCGGGCAGACCGAGGGCTTTTCCCGCTTGCTCGATGCCACCGAAGGGGTGGGGATCGTGGCCATGGTGGCGGCGCAGGCTCATCCCGGTTTGCAAGTGGTGATTCAGCACGAGCGCGACGACCTGATCGGGTTTGCCCGCAAGATTGCCGGGCTGAACGACCTGACCGCGCGGGTGCGCTATGCCCGTGGTCCGCTGGCTATGCCGGACGACACCGCCGAAACCGGCGCGCAGGGGCTGGCAAAATGCCTGACCGCCCTCAGCCCCGACGTTCTGCGCATTGCCGCGCATGGGCTCGATCCGGCGCTGGTCGGAGAGGCACAGCTTGCCGGTCTGCGCCGGGTGCTTCTGGTCCATGATGGCGACACCGCCGTGCTCGCGGGGTGGCACAAACTCCTGATGACCCACGGTTTCGAGCAGGAAACCGATGGCGAAAACCACGGTACCGCCGTTTATGATCTCAAATAGGTCTGAATGCCGGGCTTTGATTCTTAATCAATTTGATGACAGGAACAGGATATGATGAATGGAGAGAAAGTTCTCATCGTCACGACGATGAAGAACGAAGGACCGTATATCCTGGAATGGGTGGCGCATCATCTGGCCCTTGGTGTCGACAATATCCTTGTTTTTACAAATGATTGCGATGATCTGACCGACCGCATTCTGGATCGGCTGGAACAGCTCGCGCCATTGCGACATGAGGTCAATCCAAAGGCCATGTTCCCCGAAAAGGGGAACTGGCAAGTGATGGCGCAGCGCTTTGCCGCGAAGTTCAATCTCTATCGCGACAGCGACTGGATCTATCACACCGATGTTGACGAGTTCGTGCAGATCAATGTTGGCGAGGGCCGGCTCGATGATTTCTATGCCGAAGCCCGTGAACGGACCGGGGCGTTCGATGTCATCTCCTTTACCAGCATTCCGTTTTCGAGCAGCGGCAAAAAGCATCTCAAAGACACGCCCGTCACCGCGCAATTCACCACAACGCACCAACACTATGACGCAGCACGCGCCCGGGGTGACTCGATTCTGACCGCTGTCAAAACGATGTTCCGCAACGATGTCGCGTTTGACATGCGACGCAACCACCGTCCGTTGATGTCCGGATTTTCGTCGGCGGGGCATGTATGGATCAATGGCAGCGGCACGCCGATGCCCGCAGACTTTACCGATGGTACCATCAAGGCGATTGATGCGCTGGGCTCGACCGAGCTGGCGCAGATGAACCATTACGCGATCAGATCGGCCGAGGCGTTTCTGGTCAAGCTCGATCGGGGCGATGTGGCCGGAGTGCCGCGGCTCGACAAGAGCAGCCACTATTGGGAAAGATATAATGCGCCCGGCGACGAGGATCTCCGGTATCAACAAATGCGCCCCGAGGCGCGCGCGCTGTTCGATCAGTTCCTGGCCGATCCGGTGCTGCGCGAGTTGCACGACAACAGCTTTGCGATCCATCAGCAAAAGGTCGAGCGAATCAGGCAAACACCAGCTTGGCACGATATGTTGGTCCGGCTCGGGCTGGTGGAGCCTGATGGACTGGAAGGGGACGGCCAGGAACGTTGGGCGGATCTGGGCCTGGCTGCCGACTGGGCCGAGGCGCGGAAAGATGAACCCTTGAAAACCATCGCCAGTTTCTGGATCGGCGATCCGCTGAGCTATGTCGAACATCTGGTGATCCGCTCCTTCCTCGATGCGGGCCACCCATTCGTGCTCTATACTCTGGACGATATCGGCCCGGTGCCGGATGGCGTCGAGCTGCGGGATGCGCGCGAAATCTACGCACCAGCCTTCGATCTGGGGCCGGGGCTGCGCCACAACAATGCCGTCTATTCCGATATTTTCCGGCTGCTGATGATTGCCAAAACCGGCGCGATCTGGGCGGATCTCGATGCCTACTGTCTGCGGCCTTTCATCCTGCCGACGGAGTATTACTTCGGCTATGAACAGAACGGCGAATCCATTGCCAATGGAGTGTTGGGCATGCCGACCGACAGCCTCGCATTGGCTCGCGCAACCGAGCTTGTTCTGAGCCACAATCCGATCCCGCCATTTTTCACCAAGCGTCGGCAGGGGCAGTATCTGGAACGCGCGAAGGCTGGCGAAAGCTTTGGGTTTGAAAACTTCACCTGGGGGGCCAGCGGTCCGAGGTTGATCACGCATTTCCTGCGCGAAACCGGCGAAGAGCGTTTCGCGATGCCGAAAGATGTTTTCTATCCCGGCCCGCGCCCCTTCAACCAGCCATTGCTGCGCCCTGAAATGGAAGATGCGGTGTTCGAAACCGACCGGACGCTTTCCGTGCATTTCTGGGGTAAGACCAAGACGGTACTGCGGGAAGAGTATGATGGCGTTCCGCCCGAGGGCAGCTATCTGGCGCGGTTGCTCAAACGGCACGATGTGGACCCGGCGGAATTTCCGCTGATCCTCTCAGAAAATCAGGAACGCCAAGCAACACGCTCCCCCACGGCAAACTAAGTCATCCGGCCCGCTCGGGCTTATCCCCCCGCCAGCTTCACCTGCCCCCAGATATCGCCACCATTCGGGAAGTCGGTGACGATCAGGCAGGATGTGCCGTGCCAGAGCATCACGCCGCCGCTGGCCAGTTGGCGCTGTTCGGGGCGTGCCGGCCAGGCGCTGAGGTCATAGACCTGTGCCTTGTCCCAGCCAGTGATCTCGACACTGGCGCCATAATCCAGTTCGAACCGTTTCGCGCCTGGCCCGGTGGTGATCCGGTTCGGTCCCGGCCCGATCAAGAGCCGGTGATCGCCCTCGGCCAGATTGATCAGGTTGCGCCCCGGCCCGGTATGGATTTCCGAGGCCCCTTCGCCATCATGGATGATGTCATTGCCCGGACCGGCGATGATCAGGTTCTTGCCTTCGCCGCCATAGATGATGTCATCGCCTTCGCCGCCATCCAGAACATCATCGCCCTTGCCGCCGATCAGGGTGTCATTGCCCGAGCCGCCATAGAAAAAGTGCCGTTCCTTGCGACGCTTGCCGGTGGCCTTCAGCACATCGTCGCCCTCGCCGCCATAAAAGGTCGCGCCGCCGTATTTCGGGCCGACCATCACATCGTTGCCGTTCGAGCCCACCACATGCACCGCCACGCGCTCTGAGGTTTCAAACTTGAACGGGCTCTCAGGATGGGCCACCACGCGGATCACCTTGCCGATACGTTCGTCATTGCCCTCTTCACGCGCCACCACCGTGGCGACGCGCAGCTCTTCGATATTGGCAGGCATATGCAGGGTGAAGTCGTCCGGCCCCCCCATATACCACAGCACGTCATGGCCGCCTTCGGGGTCTTCCTGGATCTTTTCGGCCATCTCGCCATAAGCCCAGTAATGGTTGTCGCCCGCGCCACCGGCCAGCACCACCGAGCCATCCACCGCCATCATCGCGTTTACCCCGTCTGCCGGGTTTTCATGCCCGCGCAGATCAATCCCCAGCTCCAGCGCGCCGGTCACGAGGATATCGCGCAGCCGCTCTATCGGGGCGGTCTCGACCAGATTGGTGGTTTCGCCGGGGTCGTTCACGATGTCATAGACATGCTCTTCGCCATTCGGATAGCGGAAATAGCGCAGATGCGAGAGGGCGGGATCGGTCGGGCGCACAGAGAGCGTGCCAAAGACCGAGGTGACGGGCGATTTGTCGGTGTCGTAGGCGCCGAAGCTTTCATCTACCAACGGCAGCAGGCTCTGGCCCGAGGTCCAGTCGGGCCGACGCGGCAGGCCAGCAAGGTCCAGCACTGTCGAGGGCAGGTTGTGCAGGGTCGTCGGCAGCTCGACCAGTTTGCCTTCCGTCATGCGCGGCGACCAGATGCCCAGCGGCACATGCGCGGCGCTGTCCCACTGGCTCATCTTGTGGAAACTGTCATGGTTGCCGAGGTTGAAACCGTTATCGGACAGGAACACCACCGTGGTGTTTTCCCCCAGCGGCGAGGCGGCGAGCGCGTCCATGAACCGCCCGATCTCGTGGTCGACATGCGAGCAGGCGGCGAAATAGGCGCGCACCACTTGTCGCCAGCCCTCGTCGCCCGCCTTTTCCGGGGTCCAGTTGCCATTGGCGATATAGGCGGCCTCGTAGACGGCAAAGCCCGGCTGCGGCCCATAGAAATCTTCCGGCGCGGCGATTGAGGGCCATTTGATCTTGGCCGGATCGTAGAGCTGATAAAACCGGTCGGGGCATTGCAGGTTGAAATGCGGATGCTTGAAGCCAAGCTGGATCAGGTGCCGCCGGTTGGGATCGGCGCGGTGCAGATGGTCAATCGCGTTCTGCGCCACCCAGTAATCGTAAAACCGATCGTCTTGCGAGCCGTCATCATTGGGATGGTTGACCCCAGCAATCCCCGGCCCCTTGCCGCCCAGATATTCCTTGACCTTCGTCCGCCGCCCCCGGTCTTTCGCTTCCGGCTCTTCATGGAACAGCACCCGGCGGTATTCCTCCGGCATCGGGTTGTAATGGCCATCCACCTTGCCGGTGGTGAAGTTGTAAAACCCGGCCCGGCGCAGATCGTAGGCCCAGGCGCGTTCGGGCGGCATCACGTCGCGCCAGATCCGGTTGAGATCGACCAGCCCGGTGCGATACGGCGAAAGCCCGGTGGCCACCTCGGCCCGGCAGGGGGCGCAGAGCGGCACGGTGGCGTAGGTATTGGCGAACCGCACGCCGCCATTCAGCAGCCGGTCGATATTCGGGGTCTGGATCGTCACCCCGAAGGTCTCGCGCCAGGTGAAGATGTCGATCATGTCATCCACCCAGATCAGGCAGATATTGTCGCTTTTGGTGCTCTCGCGGGTGAAGGTCATACTATCGCTCCCAGAGGCAGAAATGCTCGAACGCCGCGCGCATTTCGGTATCGGCCTCGGCGGTTTCAGCCAGAATATCGCGCCCCGGCCAGATGAACAGATCGCGGATCCGCCCGGCGCCAAGGGTCTTTTTCAGCCCCGGCCGGTGGCTGCGGCAGCCCAGCAGCAGCGTGGCGCCATGGGGCAGATCGGAGGGGGCAGGGGCGGTATGCACCGGCCCGCCGGGGGTGCCGAGCGCCAGCGTGGTTTCGGTGCAAGAGATCAGCGTGACCTGCCAAGCGTCGGGGCTGGCCTTGGCCATGCTCACCGCGCTTTCGCCCGCATCGTCGCGCAACTCGATCCGGCGCTCGGGCGTTTCGTGCAGGTAGAGGTAGTTGTTCCGCCCCTCGCCGCGCAAGCTGAGCAGCGCGCGGGCCGGGTCCTCACCACTGGTCCAGATCAGTGCCGCCGACCAGCCGCTGGGCTGTGCCATCTGCTCCGACCAGCCATAGCCGCCATTCACCCCGTTGCGCAGATGTAGCGCCGTTTCGCCCTGACAGGGGGTAAAGGCCTCCAGCTCCGGCGCTTCGGCCACTGGCAACAGATCAGACGCCCCGGCCCGGGCGCGCCAGATCGGCGTGCCGCCATCCTCTGCGGTGAACCAATGCCCACCGGTCGCAGCGAGGGCCGCGGTCAGCCGGGTTATGGCGTGATCGGTCAAGGCCATCTCGGGCAAAGAGAATGGCACGCGGCGCATCGGCTACTGCACCTCAAGGCTGCCGGGCAGGGCCCATCTGTGCAGATCCCCGCCCAAAGGCGCCGGGGCCTGCCAGTGATCGCGCAAGGACCCGCAGGCAGGCGGGAAGCTTTCCGCCGCCCGCGTCCGTTCCGGCCCGCCAATGGCATAATCCAGCCGCAGCGCCTCGGCGCCGGGGTTGGGGGCAAGGTCGCCCGCCAGTTTGATCAGCACCGCTGCCGGATCGTCCGGCGCCACCTCGACCGAGGCGATCTTGGC
>JBNKEH010000015.1:0-178346 GCA_050288685.1 Paracoccaceae bacterium
CCGGGATTGAAAGGAAAAGAGATGATCGGACTGAAGCCGCTGAAGTTCTGGTTTGTCTGTGGCTCGCAGCATCTTTACGGGCCGGAGGCGCTGAAAGAGGTTGGCGAGGGGGCACGTCGGGTGGCCGAGGGGTTGGCGGCAGATGGCCGTCTGGTTCTGCCGCTGCATTTCGCCGGGCTGGTGACCACGCCCGACGAGATTGCCGAGGTCTTCACCCGCGCTTCCGCCGATCCGGAATGCGGCGGTGTGATCGTCTGGATGCACACCTTCTCGCCCGCCAAGATGTGGATCCGCGGCCTCAACGCCCTGACCAAACCGCTTCTGCACCTGCACACCCAGCTCAACGCGGCCCTGCCTTGGGATGCGATCGACATGGATTACATGAACCTGCATCAGGCCGCCCATGGCGACCGCGAGGGCGGCTTCATGCACACCCGGATGCGTCTGCGGCGCAAGGTGGTGGTGGGCCATTGGTCCGACCCGGAAGTGCAGGACCGGGTGGATGCCTGGATGCGCGCGGCGCGGGCCTGGAACGATTGGCAGGGTGCGCGCTTTGCCCGCTTCGGCGACAATATGCGCAATGTCGCGGTCACCGAGGGCGACAAGGTTGCGGCGGAAATGACGCTGGGCTTTGCCGTCGATGGCTATGGGGTGATGGATCTGGTCGACCGGATCGAGAAGGTCACCGAAGCCGAGATCGACGCGCTGGTCGACGAGTATATGGCGAGCTACGAGGTCGATCCGGAACTGGCCCCCGGCGGCAACCGGCATGAAAGCCTGCGCTACAATGCCAAACAAGAACTGGGTCTGGAAGCTTTCCTCGCCGAGGGCGGCTTTAAGGGCTTCACCGACACGTTCGAAGATCTGCACGGGCTCAGCCAGTTGCCGGGTCTGGCCGCACAGCGGATGATGGCCAAGGGCTACGGCTTTGCGGGCGAGGGCGACTGGAAAACCCCGGCGCTGGTGCGGGCGATGAAGGTGATGGGGCACGGTCTGACCGGGGCGACCTCGTTCATGGAGGATTACACCTACAACATGACCCCGGGCGCCGAGCAGGTTCTGGGCGCGCATATGCTGGAGATCTGCCCGAGCATCGCGGAAGACAAACCCCGGGTCGAGATCCATGCGCTGGGGATCGGCGGCAAGGACGATCCGGTGCGGCTGGTGTTCAATTCCCGCAAAGGTCCGGCGATCAATGCCTGCTTCATCGACCTTGGCAACCGCTTCCGGCTGATCGCCAACACCGCGATTTCGGTCGATCACCCCGATCTTCCGAACCTGCCGGTGGCGCGGGCGGTCTGGGAATGCCAGCCCGATTTCAAAACCGCGCTGCAGGCCTGGATTCTCGCGGGCGGGGCGCATCACACCGCCTATTCCAACGATGTGACGCCGGAAATGCTGGAAGATTTTGCCAATATCGCCGGGATCGAGCTGGCGCTGATCGACGAAGACACGAAGATTTCGACCTTCAAGCAGGACCTGCGCAACAACGAAGTCTACTGGCACCTCGCCGGCGGCTTCCGCGCCTGACCACCCAAGCGGCGCGCGTTCTCGCGTGCGCCGCTACTCCGCCAGATGCTCGGCAACGGGCGGAATCGCGGCGGCCTGCCGTGCCCGACTGAACTGGGTCGTCAGGCGGCGGGCGGTGCGATGGAATCGCGCTCGATCAGCTCGCATTCCAGCTTGATCGGCCGATTGTCGAACCCATGCGGCACCGAGACTTCGCCCAAGGCCCGTTCGATGGCCCAACGGCCCATCGCCCGGCTGGGCAGGATCATCGAGGTCAGTGGCGGCGACAGGTGCAGCGCGGTTTCAGTATCGTCATAACCGATCACCGAAATGTCTTCAGGAATACGCTTGCCCATCTCTTTCAGCGCTTCATAGCAGCCGATCGCCATCCGGTCGTTCTGGCAGAAGATCGCGGTGGGCGGATTGTCGAGGCTCATCAGCTGGCGGGTGCCGCGATAGCCAGCGCTGGGCGACCAATCGCCTTCCACCACCAGCTCGGGCGCGAAGGGAATATCGGCGGTGGCCAGCGCGTTGCGATAGCCTTGCAGCCGGTCGCGCGCGGCCTCCATGAAGATCTCGCCGGTGATGGTGCCGATCCGCCGGTGCCCGGCCTCGATCAGCGCATTTGTTGCCCGGTGGCCGCCCGCAGTTTCGCCCGGCACCACGGCGGGCAGGTCTTCGTCGGGGGCGTAGCAGTTCAGCAGCACCACCGGCACCGAGGTTTCGCGCAGCGCGTTGGGAATGGTCGTGTCGCGGGTGAACAGGCAGGCATAGATGATCGCGCGCACCCCGATCTCGACGAACATTTCCACGCTGGCCGGTTCCAGTGCCGGGTCGTTGTCGGTTTCGGCCACCAGCACCACCGCATTCATCGCGCGGGCAATTTCCTTCACCCCGTCGAGCATCACGATGCCTTCCGGGCTGGTGGTGATCTTGTCGATCAGAAAGCCGATCCGCCCGCTGGAGGATTCAGCGGCCGGGCGCGAGGTTGAGCGAGCGTTTGCCTTGTAATCCAGATCCTGCACCACTTGCAGCACGCGCTGGCGGGTGGTTTCCGAGATATGGGCCGAGGTGTTGCCGCTCAGAACGAAAGACACGGTCGATTGCGAACAGCCAGCCACCCGGGCGACATCCTGCATCGTCACCCGCTTACGGCCCGCCACTTTCCCAAGACCGGGTTTCGGCGTGTCTGTCTTCGCTGTCGTATCGTCCATCATCGCCTCTCTTTGTCAGGCAGCCGATACCAACGTGCAGTCAGATCACCGGGTGCGGTCTGCGCCGCTTGCCGTTGGGTCAGGTGATAGCCAGAACCCGCGCCTGAGGGAAGGCACCTGTGATCACGGCACAAAATTTTTCAACCTGGGCTTCTGGCACCAGCGCCACCACCGATCCACCCCAGCCGCCGCCGGTCTGACGCGCGCCCAATGCGCCCGCCTCCAGCGCCGCTCCGGCCAAGGCGTCGGTTTCGGGAACGGTGATCTGAAAATCATCCCGCTCCGAGGCATGGCTGGCCACCATCAGCTGCCCGAAACTGGCCGCATCGCCCGCTTTCAGCGCCGCAACACCCTCCTGCGTGAGCCGGTTATCGGTGATGATATGGCGCGCGCGACGGTTCATCGGTTCGGCAATCGCGTTCACCCGGTCCAGATCGTCCGGGCCCAGATCGCTGAGCAGCTCCACTCCCAGCGCGGCACAGGCAGCGTTGCATTCCCGCACGCGAGTGGCATAGCCGTCATCGGTCAGCTGATGGCTGACGCCGGAATGGATCACCACGAAACGGTGCCCGGGCAGCGAGGGCGCGGGGATATGTTCCAGCGTGCGCGTGTTCAGAAACAGCGCTTGCCCCGGCTCGCCCACCGAAATGGAAAACTGGTCCATGATCCCGCAGGGCACGCCGACAAACTCGTTTTCCACTCGGCGCGCGGCTACCGCCAGCGCCACCGGATCCATTTCGCGGCCAATCAGCTGGTTGAGCCCGCGAAAGCTTGCCACTTCCAGCGCGGCCGAGCTGGACAGCCCAGCCCCCAGCGGCAGGGTGGTGACCAGCGCGGCCTGCAGCCCGCTGCGGGCCACCTCGTCGCGGGCCACCGCCTGCACGCAACCCAGCAGATAATCCGACCAGCGCCCGGCGCGGGCCTCGTCGATATTGCGGGTTTCGGCGGCATGGAAGGTGTCCGACCAGGCCGCGACCTCGCCCGGATTGCCCCCACGGCCCAAAGCGATGGCGACGCCAAGGTCGTTCAGAGCAATCGGCAGCACATAGCCGCCGTTATAGTCGGTATGCTCGCCCAGCAGGTTCACCCGCCCCGGCGCGGAAGCCACCACCTCGGGTGCAGTGCCGAAATGGCTTTCATAGGCCTGTGCAACGGCGGCGAGGGGTTCGGTCATGCTCATCTCAATTACTTTCTTTCCTGAGCGCATCTCGGTAGTGCGTTTCTGAGAGCGAGCGCAAACGATCCGCCGCGCTTTCGGCGGTCAGGTCGCGCTGGGCTTCGGCCAGCATTTCGTAGCCCACCATGAATTTCTTCACGGTCGCCGAGCGCAGAAGCGGCGGGTAGAAATGGGCGTGGAGCTGCCAGTGGCTCCAATCTCCTTCGCCCAGCGGCGCGCCATGCCAGCCCATCGTATAGGGGAAGTCGGTCTCGAACAGGTTGTCGTAGCGGGTGCAGAGCCGTTTCAGCACATCGGCCAACCCGTCGCGTTCAGTCGGGGTCAGATCGGGCAGGCGCAGCACATGGCGACGTGGCAGAACCAGCGTTTCAAATGGCCAGACCGCCCACCACGGCACCACCACCAGCCAATCGTCGTTTTCGACCACGATGCGCTCATGCGCCTCGGTCTCGCGGGCGGCATAGTCCACCAGCATCACACGCCCGGTCTCTTCCAGATAGCCCGCCTGATGCCGATCTTCCGTGGCCACTTCGTTGGGCAGGAAATCCGAGGCCCAGATTTGCCCATGCGGATGCGGCTGCGAACAGCCCATCACCGCGCCTTTGTTCTCAAACACCGCCACCCAATCCCAGCGCGCGCCCAGCTCGGTCACCTGATCGGCCCAGGTATCAACCACGCCACGCAGCGCAGGCACCGGCAATTCGGCGAGGCTCAGATCATGGCGTTCGGAAAAGCACACGACCCGCGCCGTACCGCGCACATTCTCGGCCTGAAACAGCGGATCATCCGCGCGCGCGCCCTGCGGTGTGTCGGGCAGCATCGCAGGAAAATCGTTGTCAAAAACGAATGTGCCTTTGTAATCGGGGTTCACTGCGCCCGAGGTGCGGGCATTGCCTGCGCACAGATAGCAGCCCGGATCATAGGCCGGGCGGTCACTGATCGTGCCGCGTTCCTGCTGGCCCTGCCAGGGCCGGTTGCCACGCTGCGGCGAGACCAGCACCCATTCCCCGGTCAGGGGGTTCAGGCGCCGATGCGGCGCAGAGGTGAGGAGGGCGTCATCCGACATTCATGCTTCCTTCATGCGGTCCCGGCGGCACGGCCATAGCGTGGCGCGCGGTGCCAGGTCCATGCGGTTTCAACGATTTTTTCAAGCTCGGCAAAACGCGGAGTCCAGCCCAGCTCGGATTTGGCCCGGGTGCTGTCGGCCACCAATGTGCCGGCATCGCCCGCCCGGCGCGGCGCCATCTCATAGGGCACCTTTTTGCCTGTGATGCGCTCGACCGCCTCGATGACTTCGAGATTGGTGAAGCCCGCGCCATTGCCGAGGTTGAACTGATGCGCGCCGGGATGGGTGTCGAGGTAATCCAGCGCCGCCAGGTGCGCGGAGGCCAGATCGAGCACATGGATATAGTCGCGCACGCAGGTACCGTCGCGGGTGTCGTAATCGCTGCCGAACACTTTCAGCATCGCGCGCTTGCCCATCGCGGCTTCCAACACCAGCGGCACCAGATGGGTTTCCGGGTCATGCGCCTCGCCAATGCTGCCATCGGGGGCGGCCCCGGCGGCGTTGAAATAGCGCAGCGCCACCGAGTTCAGGCCAAAGGCGGTGGCGTGATCGGCCAGCATCTGCTCGACCATCCGCTTCGACCAGCCATAGGGATTGATCGGCGCCAGCGGATGGCTTTCGTCAATCCGGTCGCTCAGCGGATTGCCGAACACGGCGGCGGTGGAGGAAAAGACCAGCTGTTCCACCCCGGCTTCGCGCATCGCGGTGAGCAGGTTCAGCGTGCCGCAGACGTTGTTTTTGTAGTATAGCCCCGGTTCTTCGACGGATTCCCCCACCGCAATCAGCGCGGCGAAATGGATCACTGCGTCGAATTTGTGCTGGGCAAAGAGCCGCGACAGATCGTCGGGATTGAGCAGATCGCCCTCGACCAGAAACACGCCTTCGATGGCCTCGCGGTGGCCTTGCGACAGGTTGTCGAACACTACCACGCCATGGCCCGCCTCGATCAGCGCGCGCACCATATGCGAGCCGATATAGCCCGCGCCCCCAACGACCAGAACATTACGGCTCATGACATGTCTCCTGTGCCGCTCAGCGGTTCAAAGGCCACGTCGCAGCCTGCGACTTCCAGCGCGCCATGGCACACCGGCTCGGCATTGTAGTTGAACCAGATCCGGTGACTGGCGGTGTCGCGGCGGCGCAGCCCTTCGGGCAGAAGCTCGGTCACCAGCCCGGCCGCATCGGCGGCATCGGCCACGAACCGTGTCAGCGCCGCCGGATCGGGCCAGCCGCCCAGATAGCGGGTTTGCCCGTTGCTCATCAGCACCGGCCAGCCATCGGCGCTGCGTTCCAGCACTTCGGCCTCGCCTTCCAGAAACTCTCGCCAACGGACCAGTGCCCCGCCGCCTTCCAGTGCAATTTCGGTGCCCGGCGGAACGCTCTCCACCCGTGCGACCGTGCAATCGAGCCGGGCGAGGTTGGGCGGCAGCGGCACCGGGGTTGCGAAATTGCGGGTCTTGGCATTGCTGCGCGGACCGACAAGCGCCACGCCCTCATGGGCGTCGAGTGCGGCGGCAAGTTCAGCGGTGAAGGTTGCCAGACCCGGCACCAGAACCAGCTTCCAGGCCGAGAGGTCGGCGGTTTCCGGCGGCACGATATCCACATCGAGCCCCAACTGCCGACAGGCGCGATAGAAGGCGAAGACCAGTTGGAAATAGCTGAAATCCTTGCCCTGCGGTTGGGTTTCCCAGGCCCAGGCGCTTTCGTAATCGAAGACCAGCGCCACTTTGCCGGGCGCACAACCCGCCTCGGGCATCGCCGCCAGCTCTTTCGCCACCTGCATCGCCTCGGCCAGAGCCGGGGCATCGGCGCTATCGGGGCGCAACAGCCCCGCATGCATGGTTTCCTGCGCAAAGGGCGCTTGCCGCCAGCGGAAATAGCTCACCACCTCGGCGCCATGGGCAAAGGCTTCCCAAGCCCAGAGCCGCGGCATGCCGGGCAGGGGGGCCGGGTTCCACGGCGCCCAGTTCACCGGGCCGGGCTGCTGCTCCATTACCCACCAGCGCCCATGCCCGACGGCGCGGTAAAGGTCGTGATGGAAGCCCTGAAGGTCCGGGTCACCCTGCCGCAGGAAGCGCTGACGATAGTCGTCGCTGACCTGCATCCGTTCCGAGAGGAACCCGATCGGATAGCTGTCCCAACTAGCAACATCCAGATCGGCGCCGACATCGAAATGGTCAAACCCGGTCTCGAACCCCATATAGTTATGGATCAGCGGCGCGTCGGTATAGCGGCGCAGGATCTCGACCTGTCCCCGGTTGAAGGCCGCCACCTGATCCGAGGCGAAGCGGCGGAAATCCATCACATGGGCCGGGTTGGGCTCGGTTACGGTCAGGTTGGGCAAGCCGATCTCGTCAAAGCTCGCATAATCCATCGACCAGAAGATATTGCCCCAAGCCCGGTTCAGCGCCTGCGGGCTTTGATATTTCTGCGCCAGCCAGTCGCGGAAACCCGCCAGCGCAACGGGGGAATAGGAGAGCGTGGTGTTGTGGCAGGAATACTCGTTATCGGTCTGCCAGGCGGCGACATGCGGGTTTGGCCCATAGCGCTCTGCCAGTTTGGTGACGATACGCGCGCAGTCTTCGCGGTAGCCCTTGTGGCTGAAATCGTAATGCCGACGCGAGCCAAAGCCGCGCGGACGCCCATCGGCATCAACGGCGAACATATCCGGGTGTTTGGTTGCCATCCAACGCGGCGGCGTGGCGGTGGGGGTGCCCAGCACCACTTTCAGCCCAGCCGCGCCGAGGGTTTCAATCGCCCGGTCGAGCCAGTCCAGCTCATAGCGCCCCGGCTCGGGTTCCATCCGGGTCCAGGCAAATTCGCCGATCCGCACAAAGGAAATACCCGCCGCAGCCATGCGCGCCGCGTCTTCGGCCCAGATCTCTTCCGGCCAATGCTCAGGGTAATAACAAACGCCAATCTCGCGTTTCACAGCTTTTCTCCTTCAATCACCCAGATCCGCTGCGGAAAGCTGCGCGGCAAGGTGATACCTTGTCCCATCAATGCCCGGCCCGACAGGGTAAGCGGCCCGGTTTTCAGCACCATTTCTCGGTGCGACACCGGCGGTACTTCATCACGGTTGAGCAGCGTGATCCGGTACTGGGCCTCTGCCTCCAGCCCGGTCAGCCGCAGCGGGCGGGGCGATATCTGGGCCGAGTTTTCGACTTGCCCGGCAAAGACCACGAAGCGGCTGCCATCGCGGGCCAGCTGTTCTTCGGCAGTCACCGCCGGGTCGGCGCTATCGAGCCGCAAAATGTCAGCCCGCATCATCCAGCTACGATTGGCCTTCCACCAGCCGGTGACCCGGGTCAGAAGCGCGGCTTCGTCATCGGTCAGCTCGCGCGGGTCCATCTCAAAGCCCATATGCCGCTGCGCCGCCACCCAGGCGCGCATCGACATATCGAGCACCCGGCCCGACGTGTGGCTCATGCGCGGGCCAACATGGCTACCGGTGATCGCGGCGGGCAGGAACAGCGCTGCCGCGTGCTGCATCCGCAGCCGTTCCAGCGCGTCGTTGCTGTCAGACAGCCAGACCCGATGGGTGCGCGACAGGATGCCCGCATCAATCCGTCCGCCGCCCGAGGAACAGCTTTCAATCTCGACATCGGGGAAGGCCGCACGCAGCCGGTCGATCAACGCATAGGTGCCGCGGGCCTGCGCCGCGTCGGGCGCGGGCAGAACCCGGTTGTGATCCCATTTCAGATAAGAGATCGCGTTTTTATCCAAGAGATCGGCGATGCGGTCGCAAATATAGTCGCGCACCTCTTGCCGGGACATATCGAGCACCATCTGGTTGCGGCCCAGCACCTGATCCGGTGCCCCCAGCGCCCAGTCGGGATGGGTGCGATAGAGATCGCTGTCTGGGTTCACCATTTCCGGCTCGACCCACAGGCCGAATTCCATCCCCAGCCCGCGAACATGTTCGATCAGCGGCGTCAGCCCGTCGGGGTATTTGGCCGGGTTGATCCACCAGTCGCCCAGCGAGCTGGTATCGTCGTCGCGCCGCCCGAACCAACCGTCGTCGAGTACGAAGCGTTCGGCGCCCAAAGCAGCGGCGCGGGTGGCGATGTCTTTCAGCTCGCTCGGATCGTGATCGAAATAGACCGCTTCCCAGCAATTGTAATGCACCGGGCGCGGCTTGTCGGGATTGGGCCACTGCACGACCTTGTCGCGCAGATGGCGCTGGAAGGTAGTGGCGCAGCCGTTCAGCCCGCTATCGGACCAAGCGGCGTAAAGCGTGGTGGTTTCGAAATGCGTGTCGGGCACGGTTTCGCTGCCGCTCGCATGGCCGAATTGCACCTGACGGCGCCCATCGACCAGTTCTTCGGCCAGCATCTGATGCCCACCCGACCAGCCATAATGCAGCGCCATCGCCTCGCCTGAGGTGTTGGTGGTGGCGGGGCTGGGCAGGATCAGGCCGGGAAATGTCTCGTGTCCGGTCCGTCCGGTGCGGTTTTCGATAAACCGTGCGCCGGGCGCCCACGGGGTGCGCTGCATCCGAAACTCGCCCACCCAACACCCGGAGAAATCAATCATCTCGCCCGCAAACTGTGGGGCGGGCAGAACTGGAGCCGAGAGCCAATGCAGTCGCACTGGTGTGGCGGTGTCGAGCGAGGCGCGCGCTTCCAGCATGCCGGTCTCGGCGTCCAGCGCGAAATCTGCCTGATAGGTTAGCCCCAGCGCCGCATCGGTATAGCGCAGGCTCAACCGCCCTTCGCTGGCCTCGTCACTACTGAAGGCAAAACGCGGGGCCAGAGCGGCCCCGGTGGTATCGGTCAGCCGCAGTCCGGGCTGTCCGGCGAACCCGCCCGAGGCTTCCGGGCAGATCGACAGATCCGGGATCTCGTCAAGCGTCCCGTTCACACGGTCGATGGCGCTGGCATCCGCCAGCGCCTCCAGATCCTCATCGGCGGGGAGCTGCGCCCCCCACCAGATGACCACGGGCAGACGCCCTCCTTGCGAAACCAGTGCGAATGTTCGGCCCGCGCTGTCGAGCCGCCAGGTTTTTGTCATTTTACTGCACCAAGTGTCAGGCCAGCGATGAAGTGGCGTTGCATCAGAAAGAACATGGCGACCGGGGGCAGGGCGGCCATGATCGCCCCGGCCGAAACCAGCTGCCATTGCGCGATCCAGAGACCGTTCAGAGAATAGAGCCCGGCGGTCACCGGCTGGGTTTCCTTCGAGGTGGTCAGCACCGTCGCCCAGAAATAGTCGTTCCAGATGAAGGTGAAAACCAGCACGGCCAGCGCCGCGATGGCGGGGCGCATCAGGGGCAGAACCACATACCAGAAGATGCGGGCTTCGCTTACCCCTTCCACCCGCGCGGCCTCGATCAGTTCGCGCGGCAGGGCGCGGATGAAGTTGCGCATGAACAGGGTGCAGAACCCGGTCTGGAAGGCCACATGGAACAGAACCAGCCCCATCGTGGTGTTATAAAGGCCAAGCTGCACGCTCATGTCGCGCACCGGCACCATCAGGATCTGGAAGGGCACGAAGTTGCCCGCCACGAACATGAAGAACACCCAAATATTGGCCCGGAAGCGGTAGATGCCCAGAGCAAAGCCGGTCAGGCTCGACAGCACCAGCGTGCCGATCACCGTGGGGATCGTTACTTTGAAGCTGTTCCAGATATATTGGCCGATCGGCGAATGGGTGAACACGTCGGCATAGTTTGACCAGGCAATGTGGCTGGGCATGCCGAAATAGTTGCCCGAGGCCAGATCCGAGGCGGGTTTGAGTGAGGTGATGGCCACGCCAAGCAGCGGCAGCAGCCAGAGAATGAGCGAGATCGGCAGTGCTACCTGATAGGTGAGCTGCACGGCACGCGACTGTTGTTGAATGGGGCGGGGAAACATATCAGAGCCCTTTGCGTTCGTCGTTGATCATCTTCCAGATGAAGCCGGAGATGAAGATCAGCATGATCATGAACAGAACCACGGCGATCGAGGCGCCATAGCCCATGCGGTAGCCGTATTCGGACAGCGCTTGTTCATACATGTAGAACGAGAGCACTCGCGACGAACCGAATGGGCCGCCATCGGTCATGATCGAGACAAGGTCGAAGCTGCGGAGCGCGCCGATTACCGTCACCACGATCGCCATGAAGGTGGCCGGGCGAAGCTGCGGCAGGATCACGTACCAGAGCATCTTGAAGCTCTTGGCGCCATCAAGGCGTGCGGCCTCGATCTGCTCGGGATCTACGGCATTGAGGCCAGTTAGATAGAGGATCATGCAATAGGCCATCTGCGGCCAGAGCCCAGCGGCGATGATGCCATAGGTCACCAGGTTCGGATCGGCCAGAACCGCGATCCCCTTGCCGGTAAGCCATTCGATCATCAGGTAGAACAGGCCGAAATTCGGGGCGTAGAACCAGGCGAAGATCAGACCAACCACCACTTGCGAGATCACGAAGGGGAAGAAGAACAGCGATTTATAGGCGCGGATGAAGCGCACCTTTTGGTTGAGGAAAATCGCAATGCCCAGCCCCGCAGGAACGGCCAGCATGTAGAGCACCAGCCAGATAACGTTGTTTTTCAGTGCGGTGTAAAAGGCCGGATCGTCAATCAGCTCGCGGTAGTTGTCGAGGCCGATCCAGGTTTTGGCGCCGAGCCCATCCCAATCGAACCCTGAAAGCCAGAAGCTTTTGAAGATCGGGATGATCACATAGACCATGAAAAAGAGAATGCCCGGTGCCAGGAAAATATAGGGCGTGAGTTTTTGCTGGTTCTGGCTCCACCATGACCGGGAGCGAGTTTCCGTGCTGGCGAGGCTCATGCGTGTAACCTTTCCATCATTTAAAGAAGCTGGCGGCGCCGGCCCCATTTGCGGGACGGCGCCGTCCAGCGCAGATAAGGGGCCGGCAGAACCGGCCCCCTCTGGGAGTGTTACTTGTAGATCCGCTGACGGGCCTTTTCGAGCCGGTCGAGGATCGCATCAAGCTGATCGGGCTGAACCATGAACTGCTGGAAGCCTTCCATGCCGATCTTGGCCATTTCAGCCGGCGCGTCACGGTCGAAGAACTGCGCAATGCCGCCCGGGGTGGTCGACAGAAGATCGAACCCGGCCTTGATGAACGGATCATCTGCGTTGACCGTTGCATCCTTGTTGATCGGCAGCTGTTCGATTGCCGCGTTGATCTTGGTCTGGGCATCAGCCCCGGCCATATAAGCAAGGAACTTCTTCGCGTCTTCCGGGTTTTTGGCGCCGGTCGGAATGTGGATCGTGTCGGTCGGTGCTTCTTCCGCGCGCGGCACGTCCGGGTTGATCGTCGGGAAAGGCAGGAAACCAAGCGTATCGTCGGTCATGCCGCCTTGTTTGAACACGGCCACGGCGAAGTTGCCCATCACGTAGTTGGCAGCTTTGCCCTGAACCAGAAGCGAAGCCGCATCCTGCCAGTCAATCGCCGCGTGGTTGGCGGTGATGTAACCGGGATCCACCAGCTTGGCCCAGTTGGCGAACACCGCCCGCACGCGGTCATCGGTCCACGCGATCTTGCCGTTGGCGAGATCCATGTGGAATTCATAGCCGTTGGTGCGCAGGTCAAGATAGTCGAAGATACCGGCTCCAGGCCACAGTGCTCTGGTGCCAGTGGTCAAGCAATCGATGCCAGCCGCTTTGAACAGCGCGCAATTGGAAACGAACTCGTCCCAGGTCGTGGGGACTTGGGCACCAACTTGTTCATAGGCGGTTTTGTTGTAGTAGATGCCCCACTGATAGTAGGTATAGGGCACGCCCCATTGCTTGCCATCGATGGTCATTGACGGCAGCGCCGAGGCCAGGCTGTCTTTCAGGCCATTCGCTTCCCAGACATCCGAAACGTCCATGAACTGCCCCGAGTTCACAAAGGGCGCCATGCGGTTGCCGGCATACCAGTTGGCCAGATCAGGTGCATCGGCCGACAGGAAGTTACGGATAGAGGTTTTGTAGCCCTCGTGGTCGAAGTTCTGGAACTCGACCTTGATATCGGGATTCGCCGCTTCGAAGTCAGCGATGATCTCTTGCATCGCCGCCATCGGAATAGGGTCATAGTCCGCGTAGTACTTGATGGTACCCGCGAAGGTAGCAGAGGCGGCGACCATGGCGATTGCCGAGGCCGACACCGTGAGTACGGTTCTCATAATCTTCCTCCCATTTACACTTCAAACGAAGTTCCAATATGCGGAACTAAGTTTTGAATGTTGAAACCCTAGGTCCGACTCGCTAAGGTTGTCAATAGCCGGAGCGCGGATTGGGAGAGTTCGCGATGCTGGCAAGGGGAGGGCTTAATCTATGGCGGCAAACGAAAGCGGCACTGTGGGCAAGGCTCTTGGTGTGCTTGATCTCGTTGCATCGCAGGGGAGTTCGGTGAGATTCGCTGAGCTGCAGCGGGTCTCCGAATTGCCGAAAGCGACCCTTCATAGATTATTACAAATATTAGTAATGGAAGAAATGCTCACGCAGTCTCCCGAAACCGGGGCCTATACGCTCGGCTCGCGATTGCTGCGCCTGTCGCGTGCGGCGCGGCAGCAGACCTCGCTCAGCCAGATCGCCCGCCCGCATCTGGATGCCCTCGCCCGCGAAACCGGCTATACCGTGCATCTGGCGCAGCTGGATTACGGTCATGTGCTCTATGTCGACAGGCGCGCGGCGCGGCCTCAGGACATGGACTTTACCGAAGCGGGTAAGGTGGCTCCGGCCTATTGCACCGGAGTTGGCAAGGCGATGCTGGCCTATCTTGAAGACCGGCAGCTTGATCATGTGCTGGGGTTGCAGACCTTTCAGCGCTTTACCCCAACCACCCTGGCCAGCGAGATATTGCTGCGCCAATCCCTGCAACGCATTCGCGAACGCGGCTACGCTGTGGATCGCGAAGAATATCAAAGCGGCGTCATCTGCATCGCCGTTCCGGTCTTATCGGCCGAAAATCGCGTGCTTGGCGCGCTCAGCCTTTCTACCTCAACAAGACAAACAGATCTGAACACGCTGGAAACATGGGTGCCGCAGCTCAGAGACTATGCCGAGGCGATTGCCGTCGACATGTCTCACTGGGCCTATCCCACCGAATGACCAGCGCATAAATGGAAGGAAAACGTAAATGGTAGGTGTCGTTCTCGGAAATGTCGTCAAGCGCTATGGCGAGACGCAGGTGATCCACGGCGTGGATCTTGAGATTCACGATGGCGAATTCTGTGTCTTCGTCGGCCCGTCAGGCTGCGGCAAGTCAACGCTGTTGCGCATGGTGGCGGGGCTTGAGGAAACCACCGAAGGTTCGATCCGGATCGGCGAACGGGATGTGACGCGGCTGGACCCGTCCGAGCGCGGCGTGGCGATGGTGTTTCAGACCTATGCGCTCTACCCACATATGACGGTGGCCGAGAATATGGGCTTTGGCTTGAAGATGACCGGCCATCCGAAAGCCGAGGTCGCCGCAAAGGTGGGCGAGGCGGCGCGGATCCTTCAGCTCGAACCCTATCTGAACCGGCGCCCCAAAGCGTTGTCGGGCGGGCAGCGTCAGCGCGTGGCCATCGGACGCGCGATCACGCGCGGGCCAGATGTGTTTTTGTTCGACGAACCGCTGTCGAACCTCGATGCCGAGCTTCGGGTCGAAATGCGGGTCGAGATCGCCCGGCTGCACAGCGAGATCGGCGCAACGATGATCTATGTCACTCACGATCAGGTTGAGGCGATGACGCTGGCCGACAAGATCGTGGTGTTGCGCTCGGGCCGGGTGGAACAGGTCGGCAAGCCGATGGATCTCTATCAGGATCCCGATAACAAATTCGTTGCGGGCTTCATCGGGTCGCCTTCGATGAACTTCCTTGACGGTGTTGTCAGAGGCGGCAAAGTCGCGGTGTCGGGCTTCCCGGCGGGGCTGACCGCGCCGGCTGCGCTGCCGCCCGAAGGCACCAAGGTTCTGGTCGGGCTGCGTCCCGAACATCTGACTCTCGACCCGTCTGGCGGTACGCATAGCGTCGAATTGACCGAAGCGCTGGGCGGTGTGTCCTTTGCCCACCTCCAAGGGCCGGGCGGCGAGCGGCTGATCGTGGAAGAGCGCGGCGATGTGCGCACCGAGCGCGGCGCCCGTGTCGGCCTGTCGATACCGACAGAGAAAGTCTACCTGTTCGACGCGACCAGCGAACAGCGTATCCGCTAAGCGTCGGCGTTTGGTCGGCAAAAGCGGCGGGCGGTCACCCCGCCGCTTTCTGCATGTCGAATACCGGGATCGGCTGACCGGCTTTGGCGATCAAAGCCCGCAATGTGGTCTCGTCCGGGATCATGGGCGGTGTCGCCAATGCGGCGCTGTATCCATGCCCGGCAGGCCCGGCGAGGACGGCACAGGCCAGATGGTGGCTGCCGGGTTCCAGCGTGCCGCAAAGCTGCGGTACCAAACTGCGCGCGACCATCAGGTTGGTATTGGGCAGCGGGCTTTTGACCCGCGCGGAACGTGTGTCAAACCCAAGGATTGCGCTTAAGTCCACACCGTTGTGCAGGTTGGCGCGCGCACCCGATACATCCTCCCCCCAAGCCCCGAATTCGGGTTTACCCACGGCAAAGCCGCCCTCGGTCACCCGCAGCTGACGCGGCGTGGTCACCCGGTGAACACGCATATGCCAGGGGTCATGCGGGATCAGCCAGCTTTCCACCTCGACATCCGGCCAGGGATGCCAGCGCGCATAAAGCGTGGTTCCGGCCAGCGCGACGGCATCGTTGGCCTCGCGCACCCGGAAATGCAGCCCGTCATCAGAGAGGCCAAGCATGTTATCAAGCGCCGCCCCCTCGAAATTACGCTCGTCTACTTCGACCGAAAACCCGTAGCGGGTGGAATAGGCGAACTTGGCGTATTTCTCTGGGCCGCCGCGCCATTGGATATGCTCCTGGCCCGACGTCAGGGCCACGATATGGCCGGGAAGATGCTGTACCACCATTCCGGGCTCAGGCAGGGCAACGGGCGAGGCGAGCTTTGGTGCCGGGGTCTCTTCCGCCTGCCAGAACGGGTGGCTATCGGGCAGGGCCAAGGGCAGAAACGCCTTCATGGCCCAATAGGGCGAGCCTGCGGAATTGTAGCTCTCGCTGACCAGAAGGTTCGGATAGGCATAACCAATCGACAGGACCCCATCGCGATCAAAGATCGGCTGTGCTGCCCACCAACGCAGGTTGCGCAGGTAGTAGCCCTTGATCTCGCCCCAGGGCAGCGCCTCGATATTGGCATAGGCAAGCGCCGCCCAGAAACCGGCATGAGCAAACCGATAGGTCAGGCTGCGACCGAAGGGTAGGGCAGATCCGTCAGGCGCATACCAATGGCGCATCTGTCTGGCAAAATGCGTGGACCGCTCGCGAAACCGCGCGGCGCGGGCGGGATCGTCGCCCAGTCGGGCGTAGAGCAATCCGTAGAAGTGAAAGGCGAACGGGATGTAATGCTCGGCGCAGCGGTTTGCCCCGTCGCGATACCAGCCCTCGCTCAGATAGAAACCATCCAGCTCGTCCAGATAGGCCTCGTGCGTTGCGCGGTCGGTGTCGATGCCACAAGTTGCCAGACCGATATCGGTCAGGATGCGGAAAAATTTCCAGTTGTTGTCAGCGTAGCGAAGGTTGCGCGCGCGGGTCAGATAGGCGGCGATATTGGCTTTGGCCGCGTCAGTCTGACCGTCCCAGAGCTGCGGCTTGGCCAGTGCGAGGGCGAAACCAATCGCCGCCAGCTCGACCTGACGCTGATCAATATCACCGCAATCGCCCCAATATTCGGGGTGCGCAGGATCGGTGCCATTGGCCAGACCGCGCCGAAAGCTGTCCCAATGCTCAAACGCGCCGCCACCAGCGGCAAGCGCGGCGAGGCCCCAAAGCGGCCGGGCAAAGCCTTCCAGATCCGCGGCGGCACGGTCAAAATGGGCTGAGGCTGGTGAAAGGCGCACCCGCGCCCCGCCGGGCGACGTGAAGGGGATGAGTGGCGCGTAGAGGTCGCGCAGGGCGCGCGCCACGTCGTCACGGCTTTTCAGTGAATTGTCGGAAAGCGGATTCATGTTGTGGCGGCCATATCAAGACGGAGGGGCCTATGAGCAGGCCCCTCCGAAAAGTGAGCGTTACTGAATATCGGCAACGCCTGCATTCATCTCGGCGATGCCGTCGTCGACCGAGATATTGTCGGTCATGATCTCGTCATGCACGCGGTTCAGCACCAGTTCGTATTCCGGCGCTTTCAGGTCCACGGGCATTTCCAGATACACCGCCGAGGTGGTCAGCGCCTGCGCACTGGCCGGATCGGACGGGAAGCCGGGTGTCGAGGTGATGGTGCTGATCACAGCATCGTCACGCAGGGCCGGGATCGTGCCGGTCTTGGCGACGATCGCCGCGCCTTCAGGCCCGGACACCCATTTGATGAAATCAGCCGCAGCCTCGGCATGGGTCGAGTTCACGTTGATCCCCAGCGAGGTGACCTGACCGGCGGTGGAACCGGCGGCCGTGCCTTCAGGATGCGGGTATTTCACCAGCCCCCAATCCGTGGCCATCGATTCCCCGCTCGCCACTTTGGCAATCTGGGTGCCGATGAACCATGTACCCATCGGCAGCATGGCGATCTTGCCCTGGAACCACGGTGCCGAATAGTGCGTCTGCGAGGTTTTCAGCGACGCATAAGAACGCACGATGCCATCGTTTTGCAGCGCCAGAACCCGTTCATACCACGGCTTGAGGAAGCTGTAATCCTTGGCAATCAGCGTGTGTTCGCCACTTTGGATCGCCGGAAGCTCCACCGTCGAACGCCAGGTATGGAAATGCGCGCCATAGACCTTGTCGGTGCCGAAACCCGAGGTGACTTTGCGCGCGAGCTCGTCGAATTGCGCCCAGGTCATATCGTTGGTCGGGTAATCGACGCCGGCTTGGTCGAACGGGGCTTTGTTGTAGTAGACGATCCAGAAATCGGTGCGATAGGGCAGGCCGTACACCCCGCCATTCACCTTCAGGGTTTCGATCAGACCGCCATAGCCCGAGGTATCTTCCGGCAGAGCTCCCATTGCCGAAAGATCCATCAGCCGACCAGTATTCACCATTTGGCCATAGCCGGGAATATCCTTGATCGAGACGATGTCGAGATCTGTGTTGCTGCCGGTGAGCTGGGTCATCACCATCTGGTTGTAGTCGGCCGACCCCAGATCGGTATATTCGATCTTCACGCCCGGGTGGCTGGCCTCGTAGCCGTCGATCAGCGCTTGATAGTAGGGCGTTTTGCTCCAGTCCCAGAGTGCCCAGTTCAGGGTCACACTATCCTGCGCATGGGCCATGCCCGCCAGTCCGGTGGCGATCACCGTGGCGGCGGCTAAGCTCTTGAATGTCGTATGGTCTTTCATGTTCTCCTCCGTTTGAAATCATACCGATTAATTCAGCGGTCTTGTCGTTTCTGTGTTGGGGGATGGTGCCCCTACATACTCGATGCCTTTGCGGGTTCCCGGCAGGATGGCGAAGGTCATCGCCAGCGCGCCAAGCGAGAAATTCAGCAGCACCGGCATAAGCACCGATGCGGGGTAGAGCAGGATATGGGCGAGCCAGAGCAGGCCCATGAATGCGAGCGCCGCGAGGCCCGGCAGCGGGCGGGCCAATACGCCGATTGCGGCGGCTTTCAGCGCGGTTTTCAGTGAAAAGTTCGAAATCGCCAGAACTACCATCAGCTCCGAGACATAGATCGGCAGCAGGGCGAGCACCGCCAGAACCAGCCCCAGCGGCGCGGCATAGGCCAGATGATCCTGTGCGGCATTGGCGTAGAAAATCGCGGCAAAGACCGCCAGCGCGCCCGTTCCGATAGCAAAAATGCCGGTCAGCAAAGCGTCGGCAAAACGTATGGCAAACGTATGGCGGAAATCGCGGAGCAGATAGTGGTTTTGGTCCTCGACCATGGTCACGCACAGCCGGGTCATGGCGACATATGCGGCGGGCAGGGTGACCAGCGGCAGTGCCGCGATGAGAAACAGAAGGTTCAGCTTGATCAGCTCCCACCATTCCCGCGTCAGGATCGCACCGAACAGGGCAAGCCCCGTCTTCGGCGGGGCGTCTTTCGCGACCCCCGGGCCTTCGCGGAAATAGAAGTTGTAGATCAGATTGCTCATGCGCTCTCCGTCATCAACGAGGCTTCGGTTTCGGGGTCGAACAGATGCGCCATCGACAGGTCGGCGATCAGGGATACATGGTCGCCAGCCATGGCAGAGCAGCGCGGGCTGACACGGGCAACCGCGTTTACATCGCCGATTGCCACGTTCAGATGCACTTCCGACCCCATTGGCTCGGCCAGATCCACCACCGCCTGCATCGGTGCCGTCAAGGCCGGGTCGACGCCGGGCGGTGGGCCTTCGGAAAAGGCTTCCGGGCGCAGGCCCAGAACCACCTCGCGCCCGGCATAGGGGGCGAGGTTTTCGGCTGCCAGCCGCTCAGGAACCGGCAGCGTTGCCCCGTTGAGCCGGGTGACGAAGCCCGCCCCGGATTTTTCCAGTGTGACCGGGAAGAAGTTCATCTGCGGCGCCCCGATGAAGCCCGCGACGAACATGTTGCGCGGGTGGTCGTAGAGGTGCTGCGGGGTATCTACCTGCTGGATCCGTCCGTCTTTCATCACCACGATCCGGTCGGCCATGGTCATCGCTTCCACCTGATCGTGGGTGACATAGATGAAGGTGGCATCCAGCCGCCGGTGCAGTTTGGAGATTTCGGCCCGCATGGCGCTGCGTAGCTTGGCGTCGAGGTTCGACAGCGGCTCGTCGAGCAGAAAGACTTCGGGCGAGCGCACCATGGCGCGCCCCAGCGCAACCCGCTGACGCTGACCGCCCGACAGCGCCTTGGGGCGGCGATTGAGCAGATGCGCGATGTCGAGAACCTCGGCGGCCTCTTTCACCCGCTTGTCAATCGTCGCCTCGTCCACCCGGCGCAATTGCAGCCCGAACGCCATGTTTTTGTAGACCGTCATATGGGGGTAGAGCGCGTAATTCTGAAACACCATTGCGATGTCGCGATCTTTCGAAGGCACATCGTTGACGATGGTATTGCCGATCACCAGATCGCCCGAGGTGACCTCTTCCAGCCCCGCAATCATGCGCAAGGTGGTGGATTTTCCGCAGCCTGACGGGCCGACAAGGATGATGAATTCCTTGTCTTCGATCTCCAGATCAATGTCGTGAACCACGGTCAAAGACCCGTAGGATTTTCGGATTTTGTTCAAAGAGATATGTGCCATGCCTGCCTGCCTCACCAATAGCTCTGCCAGTTGCGGCTGAGCCGGGTCAGCGCTTCGAGATAGAAGTAGTCGCCCCAGGACACGCACTCGTCGACGCCTTCGCCGTGGCAGGTGTTGTAGGGGGTCTTTTTCGAATAGGTGCCGTGCAGCAGTTGCCCGTTGGAAAGCTTCGGATCGCGGACGGCGTAATGTTCCCACAGGCTGGCCAGCATCTTGCGCGCTAGCTCGGTCAGCTCGCGCGCCCGTGCTTCCGGCACATGCCGCGCCATTTCCAGCAAACCGCAGGCGACGATGGCAGCGGCGGAACTGTCGCGCGGCTCGTCATCGCCATCGGTAAAGATCAGATCCCAATAGGGAATGAGGTCGGCGGGCAGACGGTCGAGATAATAGGCCAGAAGCTTGTCGAAAATCTCGATATCCGCCGGATCGGGGGCATGGGCATAGACATAGGCGAGGCCGGCAATGCCCCAGGCCTGCCCGCGCGCCCATGAGCTGTCGTCATCATGGCCCTGATTGGTGGCGCCCCGCAGCGGAGCACCGGTTTCGCGATCCATGAAAAAGGTGTGGAAGGTCGAGAAATCCGGGCGGATCGAATTGGCGAGCGTGGTTTTCAGGTGCCGTTGTGCCAGATCGCGATAGCGCTCATTGCCGGTTTCCTCGCTGGCCCAGAACAGGATCGGCAGGTTCATCAGGCAATCAATGATGTATTGATAGAAGCCATCGGCGCCCATCGAGCCCCAGGCTTGTAGAAACTGCCCCTTTTCATGAAAGCGCGAGGCGAGCTGATCGGCGGCCAGAAGCGCGGCTTTGCGCGCCTGTTCATTTCCGGTCAGTTTCCACGCCGCCATGCAGGTGGGGGTATAGAGAAAGCCCATATCGTGGTGATCCACCGCGATCTTGTTCTCAATCCGATGGGCAAAGCTTGCCAGCTGTATTTCGGCAGCTTTGCGGAAGGCGTCATCGCCGGTGGCTTCCCAGGCCAGCCAGATCTGCCCGGGCCAGAACCCCGCCGTCCACTGCGTGTTCTCCACCGCCGGATAGAAATTGTTCACGCTGGAATGGTTCTGGGTGGCATGGGTGAAGGCGGGCAGGTTATGGCGCACCTGCGCCACGGCAGCCTCCAGCGCCTCGGCAAGGGCGGCATCGGTGATTGGCGCGACGGCCTCGAATTTGTTCGGCAATGCCATGGATCAGCCTTTCAGCCCGGTCGAGGCGATGCCCTCGACAAAGAAACGTTGCAGCGCGAGGAAGACGAGCAGAACTGGCACCAGCGCCACCACCGAGGCGGCCATGATCAGCCCGTATTCCTGCGTATATTGGGTGATGAACATGCGGATGCCGATCTGGATGGTCTTCAGCTCGGTCTTGGTGAGATAGATCAGCGGCCCTAGAAAATCGTTCCAGGTGTTCACGAAGGTGAAGATGGTCAGGGTCGAGAGCGCGGGCATGGAGAGCGGCAGCATGATCCGCCACCAGATGCCATATTCGCTCATCCCGTCGATGCGGGCGGCTTCGCAAAGCTCATCGGGCACCGACATGTAGAATTGCCGCATCAGAAAAACGCCAAACGCGGTGAAGGCTTGCAGCAGGATGATAGCGGTATGGGTGTTGTTCAGGCCGAAGTCGCGCATCATCAGAAATTGCGGCACCATATAGACCTGCCATGGCACCGCGATGGTGGCGATATAGGCCAGAAACAGCGTGTTGCGGTAAGGAAAGCGCAGCTTGGCAAAAGCGTAGGCGGCAAAGCTGGAGGTGATGAGCTGCAGGAGCGTTACGATCACCGTCAGTTTGGCGGTGTTGAAAACGAACAGACCCAGCGGGATCTTGGTCCAGATCTCGACGAAATTCTGCCAGCGCGGATGGGCCGGGATCCACTCAATCGGGAAGGCAAACACATCGCGGTCAAGCTTCAGCGAGGCCGAGAGCATCCAGACGAAGGGCGCCAGCATGGTGATGGTGACGGCAATCACGATGCAATAGGTAGTGACCAGGCGCCAGTTGATGCGGGCTTTCCGAGGGCGGTGGATGGGGGTGGTCATGCCGTGTCCTCCTTTTCCTCGGTCAGGCGGAATTGGATCACGGTGATGGTCACCACCATCAGGAACAGGACCAGCGCCACCATGCTCGAATAGCCCAGATCCCAGCTTACGAAGGCCTCGTTATAGATGTGGTAGACCAGCACGAGGGTCGATGTGCCGGGGCCGCCCTGGGTGATCATGAAGATCTGGTCGAACACCTTGAACGACTGGATGGTCAGCATCACCGACACAAAAAAGGTCGTGGGGCCCAGCTGCGGCACGGTGATGTAGCGGAATTTCTGCCAGGCGGTGGCGCCATCCATATCGGCGGCTTCGTAAAGCTCGGCCGAAATGCCCTGCAGCCCGGCCAGATAGATGACCATGAAATAGCCCATGCTCTTCCAGACGCCAAACATGATGATCGTGACCATCGCCCAATGCCTGTCAGCGGCCCAGCCGGGCAGGTTTTTCGGATCGACCCCGAGATTATAGAGCACCATGTTCACCGGGCCGAATTCGGGGTTGAAGATCATGTTCCAGACCACCGCCACCGCCACCAGCGAGGCGACATAGGGGAAAAAGGCAATGGCGCGGAAGAAGTTGCGGCCAAAGATCTTTTGGTTGAGCAGGATCGCCAGGCCGAGCGAGCAGACCAGTGTCAGGGGCACCACGAAGCCGGTATAGATCAGCGTGTTCCAGAAAGCCGCCTTGAAGGCGCGGTCTTCGAACAGGTGCCAGAAATTGTCCAGGCCCGCGAAGGTGATCGGATTGGAGCCGTCCCAATGCAGAAAGGCCAGCGCCAGCGCAAAGACGATTGGGCCGAGGGTGAAGATCGCAAAACCCAGAAAATTGGGGGCGATGAAGGAATAGGCCACGAGCAGGCTGCGGATCTTGCGCATGCGGCGCGAAACCGGGGCAACCGGCTGGCGTGCGCCTTGGCTCGGGACGTCGGTTCGGGCGGTTGTCACGCTCATTCCGCTGCTCCTTGGCCGATGCTGACGGTCAGCCGCGCGCCTTCGAACGGGATGCGCAGACGGTACAGGGTCTCTGGCCAGGCCTGCCGCAAACGGGCATCGCTGATTGCGATGGGGTCAACCTGCATGGCCCCGGCCCCAGCGATGCCGATTGGCTCGAAACCGGCGACGTGAACATGGCCATCATGGATCGTCACCGGGGCGGCAAACATCAGCGAAAGTGTAGCGGGGCGGCTGGCAATGCAGGTGTCGACAATCTCGATCCCGTGGCCCTTGTCGAAGTGAACGCGGCGCCGGTATTGCTGCAGCCCGGCCTCTTTCGGATAGGCGTGCTCAAGGTCGCAGGAGAATGTGGCGCTGCGGGAAGTGAAACGCGCCTCGACATTCTGCGCGGCGAACAGGCGCCCGGCGCTCTGCCCAACCCCGCCAAAATCGGCAAGGTTGTGAAAGTTCGATTGCATCGTCCAGATATCGTAGCGGGCGGGCGAGAAGGTTTTGGCGGTATAGGTCTCGACCCCGACATCAATGAGCAATGGTCTGCCATCGGCATAAAGCGTGACGCTGCCCACATCGTTGTGGTTATGCGGATCGTCATTATGTCCGGCCTTCGCCGCCAGCACGAAACGGTCGTCCCGTGCGACCAGCATCTGGGTACTGGGCAGCCAGATATCGCGGGGGCGGTCACGCGGGAAGGTGAAGGTGGCAATCTCGGCGGCTGAGAAGGTTTCGTGCAAGCGGGCGGTCAGATCGAGCGCCGCTACCGTGTCGGTGCCCGCGATCTGCCGCGCGACATCGGCGGCGGCATGGGCCATGAGGGCATGCGAACCAACGGCTTTGCCAAAGCGAAAGACTTCGGTTCCGCAGGGATCAAGCACCGCCGAAGCGTCGGCGAAATTGATGTAGTAATCCCCGGCCACATGCATGTGCAGAATGAACTCGGCCATGTTGCGCAGCTTGGGAAGCTGCCAGACTGGTGAAATGGCACCCCCGCTGCCCGCATCCAGCACCTCAAGCGCACCGAACAGGCAGATTGCGGCATGGCGGTAATAATAGGCCCCTTCGGCGCAGGCTCCGTCATCGCCATATTCGGCCAGAAAGGCATCGAGACTGCGCGCGGCCTGGGCGGTGACCGCAGGCCGCTGCGCGCCGAAGGCCGGGCGCAGGAAAACGGCGCGCAACAGGTTGCGGGTGCACCAGGCCGTCCAGTTGTTCATCTGCCCGCCTTGCTCGCCGGTCCACCAGGGCGGGGCGGAGAGATAGGGCGCGACAAAACGGGTTGCAATCTCGGCGTCGATCCGGTCGGTCAGCCCGGGCGCGGCCGCGTCAAGCTCAGCGCCAAGCAGATGGGCGATCAGGGCAAGCTGCGCGCCGGTTTCTGCCGCAAACAGGTCAACCACGGGGCGGGCCGGATCGGGCAGCGGCTGGCAAGGCGTGTCGCGGATATGGGTGTTATGTGCAGGAAGCTGCCAGCCGGTCTCATCGCAAATCAGCTCAATGCCCGCAATGATTGCTGCGGTGAACTGCCCGGCCCCTTCCGCACATTCGCCCAAAACCAGATCGTTCAGGATCAGACGCCGGGCGAAATAGCGGGTTTCGAACCCGGTGCGATCTCCCGTTTCGGTGAACGCGCGATAGAGCGCTGGCGGCAGATCCGGCCATGGCGTTTCCAGCCGAGCCCTGGCCGCAGCGATCAGAGCCGCGCGACGCGTGTCGGGCAGGGCCATCCAGGCTTCGCGCTGCAGGGCTTCCGGGACAGGCGCGTAATCTCTCAGACGCGCTGTCGGCTCTGCGACGCATGCACAAAGCCCGGCCAGATAAGCCGTCATTGATGCTGCTGGCGTGGCCAACATCTGTCTCTCTCCCTGCGCGGGGCGAGTCCCGCTGGATCCCAGCTTCGCCAATCGGGTTGCGCAATGTCAACACAATGTTGCAGTGCTTGTGCAATTTGCATGAATTGCATAATATTGACGCCAGAGGCGCAAATCGTCAGAAACCACCGCGTCGCACAGGCCCAGCAATCCGGAGATCCGCATGCCCGATTTCGGCAAGCCCAAGACTGAAACTGGAACCGGAGGGCGGATTACGCTGCGCGAGGTGTCAGAGGCTGTTGGTGTTTCGGTCAGTACGGCGTCGCGGGTGTTGAGCGGGGCGCCCGGCATTTCCAGCGAGGTGCGCAAACGCGTGCAAGATGCGGCGCAGGCGCTGAACTATGGCGGTGGCGGCGCGGTGCGGGCGCAGGTTTCGATCATCGTCGATCTGAATGTGGCGCTGGGCGGGGCCAGCGAGTTCATTCAGGCCGTGCAGCGCGGCGTTGAACGTCAGGCGCGCGAGATGGGCGTAAGCCTGACCGTGACATTGGTGGGGCCCGCAGGCTTGCCCGAAACGCTGCGCCACGAAGATTCCTCGGGATGTCTGTTGATGTCGATGCAATCGGAAGAGCTGATTTCAGAGCTGATTGAACGCGACGTGCCCGCCGTGATTGTCAACGGGCGTGAAAATCTGATGCGTCTCGATTCCCTCGCCCCTGCCAACCGGACCGGAGGCTATCTGGCCGCCCGGCATCTGTTGGATCTTGGCCACCGCCGTATTTTGATGCTCGGCCATTCTGCCCGCCCGACAATCCGCGACCGGATCTTGGGGGCACGCCGGGCGATGCGCGAGGCCGGGATTGCCGAAAGCGATGTGATGGTGATGGAGATGGAGGATATGCGCACCGATCTGGCCTATCGCGATCTCACCGCCCGCATGGCTGCCAATGATGGCCCCGATTTTACTGCGATCCTGTGCTGCAACGACGCCACCGCCTTCGGGGCGATGGCGGCCGTTGCCGATCATGGGCTAAGTGTGCCGGGTGACATCTCGGTGACCGGATTTGACGATATTCCCACGGCGGCTCTGAATTCCTGTCCGCTGACCACGATCTCGGTGGACAGCGAGGATTTGGGCGCGCGCGGATTGCGTCGGCTGATGGAGCGGATGCGCAACCCGGCGGAACTGGTCACCTATACCGAAACCGCCGTGCATCTGGTCACACGCGCATCAACCGGACCGTGCTTGGGACCGTGCCCGGGCGCATAGCCTCTGGTTCTTGTGTCAATTCAATCGCTTTACCCCGCCGGTCGCCCTCGCACCGGCTGATTTTGCGTTCATTCAAATCCCAGCCAATCGCCACAGGATCTTAATGAAACGGCCATATTCCGCCGGATTTCGCCATCGTTTGGCCGGGTTTCTTGTCGATAAGTTGCTCCTAGTCTAAGGGGTTCAGCGTTTAGCGCCGTCTTAAGTACGGTTTGGGCTCAAGACGAAAGCTACGTGTAACAACAGCTTTTGAGGGACAGTATGAAACGCATCCTGACTGCGGCGCTCGTCGCGGGCCTCGGTAGTATGGCCTGGGCGGGCACGGTAAGTGTGGCCTCGCAACGTGGACAATCTCCGGCAGAGCTGGTTCTGGCAAGCTTCAGCAACAGCCGCGCCGAGCAACGTTTTGCAGCCTATATCACCGGGTATTCCTACTGGGACAATACCCCGCCGGGCTCGACAGCAATCTCCAAGCCGACGGTGCATCGCCGGGCGGGGGGAAGCGGCACCTATAACGATCCGATCACCATCGCGGTGGGTCACGTGATCGAACACGGGCGTCAGACGCTGGATTTCAAACCCGGTACGCGCTTCTATCTTGCCCATCTGCGCAAATATGCGGTGGTTGAAGATGTGTGCGGCGACGGCAACCGCCCGCAGGACGGCCCCTGCCATACCGGCTATCAGGGGCGGCCGTGGCTCGACATCTATATCGGTGGCAAAAGCGTCAGCGCCTCTGCGGCGACCCAATGTGCCAACCGTCTGACCTCGGTGCAGCAGATCATCATCAACCCGCGTCCGGACTATGCGGTCGTTGCGGGGGCCATCGCCGATCAGGGCTGCCACGTCTTCTAAGGCGCGCATCATTCCGCCGCCAGCTTGGGCTTGCCCGTATGGTTGGCGGCGATTGGCGGTATGGCGACTGCCGAGCGGTTGCGCACCGTGATCGGGCTGTTCTGCCCCGGCAGATAATGGCGAACCAGAGACGACGTGCGATCGACCTTCTGCCAGCCGGCGATCCGCCCCATCACCACCTGCCGGATGGCGCGGATCGTGGCGATGTAAAGCAACTGCCGATACCAGACGCGATTGATCAGCACGAGAAAGACCAGAGATTTTCGCTCGGTCGGTTCCAGCCGGAAGGCGAGCAAGGCGATACACAGGTCAAGCACCGGCAAGACCAGATAGGCGCCGATCTCGGGCATCGATAGCGGGGGCTGGCTGACCGTATGCACTTCGGGGATCAGCGCCCAGATCCAGCCAATGACGGACATCACAAAGACCAGATCGGCCAGAGGCGCCAGTAGCGGCATGATCACCCCGAAAATCGCCAGATCGGGAAGAGCCAGCAAACCGAGCCCCCTGCGTTCGAACCCGGCGCTCCGATGTTTCCAGGCCATCTGCATCATCCCGACCGACCAGCGCAGCCGCTGGCGGAAGAACTGGCGAAGCGTTTCCGGGGCTTCGGTGATGGCCACTGCTTCGGGTTCGTACACCGTCATGTAGCCAGCGCGGTTGACCGACACTGTCAGGTCGGCATCCTCGGCGAGCGTGTCGGTCTGATAGGCACCCGCCGCCTCAACCGCCCGCCGCCGCCAGGCGCCGATGGCACCGGGCACAACCAGAATACCGTTGATCAGCTCCATCGCGCGCCGGTCGATATTCTGTGCGGTGATGTATTCCAGCGCCTGGAACCGGGTGAGCATATTGACCCGGTTGCCCACTTTCACATTGCCCGCCACGGCGCCGACGCGCGGATCGGCGAAATGCCGGACCAGCCGCGAAATGGCGCGGGGTTCGATCAGCGTATCGGCATCAATGGCCACGAAAATCTCGGCCTGCGAGAATTTCAGGGCGTAGTTGAGCGCACTCGATTTGCCGCCATTGGGCTTGTGCAGCACGGTGACGCCGGGGTGGGAGCCAAACTGATCAAGCAGAACTTCAAAGGTGCGATCCGGCGAGCCATCGTCGATCACGATCACATGCAGATTGGGATAGGTCGAAGCCAGAACCGAATGCACCGTCGCCGTCACCACGGTTTCTTCGCAATAGGCCGGGATCAGAACGTCCACATCCGGATGGGCGTCGTTGACGGCGTGATTGTGGCGATTGCGATCGAGATACGAGGCAATGAGGATCAGAACCGAACGCGTCAGCCCCATCAAGATCACCACCCAGAACGACCAACGCAGAACCGTTGAAAACTGGCTGAGCACGGTGACCAGCACTAGGACTGCGAAGGACTCGTTTTCGGCAACAGGCGGCATCAGCTTAGCCTGCGGCACGCCGATCACCTCGGGCGTGTCGATGAAGGTGTAACCCCGCGCGCGCAATTCGTGAATGAGCTTCGGCAGCGCCTCGACCACGTTATCACGCGGCCCGCCGCCATCATGCAGCACCAGAACCTTGCCTTCGCCCGACCGGGTTGCGGCCAGAACCTGCGACACGATCTTGTCGGCGTCCAGTTGCTCCCAGTCGCGGGGCGAGATGTCTTCCAGAGCAAGAATATAGCCACGATCCGTTACCTCGCGGATCGGGGCGGTCAGTCTCCCGTCATAGGGGCCGGTGCCGGTGGCATAGGGCAGGCGCATCAGGAAGGTTTCCCGCCCGGTCACGTGTTTTAGCATCATCTGGCTCAGCGCCAGTTCCAGCTTCAATCGCAGCGGGGTGAGCTGCGAGAAATCCGGGTGGGTATAGCTGTGCGAGCCGATGGTGTGGCCTTCGGCGACCATCCGTTGAACAAGTTCGCTATTGGCCCCCACCATACCGCCAATCAGAAAGAAGGTCGCGGGCACATTTTCCTGTTTGAGAATGTCGAGCACGTCCGGCGTATAGGTCGGGTCGGGGCCGTCATCGAAGGTCAGCAGCACGGTGTTCGACGGCATTTTGCCCCAATGGATCAACCGTTGGGGCTCGGGGATGGTCAGATAGGTTTCGGTCAGGCGGCCAGGGTCGTCGGGTGTTGGGGTAAACACCCTGAGCCCGCGCTGGGCATCCCTGCCATAGTCGATGAGCGGTCCCTCGCCGTGATAGGTGATGTAGCGATTGATGTCGGGATGGACGAGACGGTCAAAGCCCTGTCGGTCTCTGGTTAGAAGGCTCCAGATCCCCGGATCTTCGCCGCCGATCGGCCAGACCGCAAAGCGGTTGATGCCCGCAGTGCTCAGGATTTGCACCCAGGAATAAGCGCTGGCGGCATCCTGTACCCAGAGCGTATGCACGTTGCCGTTGTCATCCGAAAACTCGGAATAGCTGTTGGCCGGAACCTGCGCATAGGTGAGTTTACCGCTGGACCAGGCCGCTTCCGACATTGCAGCGACGTAAGACAGCATTTTCGGCTTAGCGGCGGCACTGGTCCAATCGGCGGATTCCGTGCCCAGAGCGATCACGAATTTATCAAGATCGCTGCGGGACGACAAAAACGTGGCCAGAACCTGCGCCTCGCCAATCGAGGCGAGCGGACCGGGATAGGCGGCATCTCTGATCCCGTCGTCAGGCCGCAGCACGATCGTGTCAAATGCGGCGCTGCGCTCTGCTGGCCAGGCCCATAGGGCGGTTCCGGGAATGATCAGGCAGGTGGATTTTCCCGCCCAGTCGGGCTGTGCCCGAAGCTTCTGCACCAGGGTCAGTGCCAGATCACCCGCGCGCTTGTTGGCGTCGTCTACATTGATGCACAGGCCCATATTGCCAGCCGCAACCGTGGCTGAGCCCAGCGTGTCGGCCACTTCGGTGGCAATGCCGTTCAGATCGTGGTCGCTCATGCGCGACATGCCAACGCCGGTCCAGATCCGCAGGATGGGCATGACCTGCGTGCGCCCATGGCGTTTGTCGAGGATGGGTTGCATGGCCTCCAGGTGCTGGGCATTGGCGCCAATGTCGGTGAACCCCGTCCCGCCGAGTTCGAGCTTGTAAAGCTCCGGCATCAGCACGTCGATCCGGCCGATATTCTCTTCCAGCGAGAACAGGCCGGTCTCCGGCCAGACCGGCAGGAAGGCAAAGGTTTTGAACGTGTCGCGGGGCAGGGCCTCCAGCGCCGCCTGCGCACCGCTATTGGCAAAGGTCGCGCAACTGTTCAGCGTGGCACCGCTGTCGCAACCAAGCTGTTCAAGCAGGTAGGCAGGGTCGGGATCCGAGGCGGTTGCCTGCATAAGCGGTCCGGGGCGCAGAATTTCGCTGGAAAGGGGCGGAGACGAGAGCAGGATGGCGAGCACCCCAACCACGAGGGCAATTGCCGAAAGCAGCCATCCCGATAGAACTCTTTTCGTCCACCGGGCGCGGCGCTGGTCGGGGTCGTGAAACAGAGGCCCAGCTGGCGCGGCTTGCTCAGCAAGCAGTCGCCGTGCAATCTGCTGGTTCCAGCTGGCATCCGGCACAAACCTATCCCCTTGGAGGCATCGTCACTCCATGGTGATAGGAAACTATGCTTAACAAAGCCTTTGAGGATTCACCTAAATTCGTCACTATATGCTATAGATGGGCATAAGAAGCGCAATTTTTTGGTATGTTTGTACCAAACCTATCAGGAGGGCAGTATGACGGCACAGGGCCTGACGCGGCGGTCCCTGCTGAGCCTCATCGGATATGGGGCCGCGCTGGGCGGGATCGGCAGGCCGGTTTGGGCCGCAGGGGCGGAGCCATGTCCGTTTGTTCTGCTTCTGACTGACCTGCCTGCGACGCAGTCTGATCGCGTTCTGACGACCCTGCTCACGCCTCTGGCCGGGGATTTCCTGCGGGTCGGGATCGAGCTTCCCACGCCGAAATCATTGATGCTGTCGCCTGAGCTGCAAGAGGCGCTTATGCGTGTCGAGGCGCAGAGGCCGGGGCTGGTGGAGCGCATTCCGCTGGTTCCGTCCCCGTCGAGCCGGGCCGAGCTGGGCTATGTTCTGGCGCAGGAATTGGCCGAGGCGATGGCAACCGGCCGCGAGATGTTTACCGCCTCCACGCTTCCCGTCACCCTATGCGTCGAGCCCGGTGGACCACAGGGGCTGAACTGGGCCGGTGGCGCGCGGGTTCTGGGCTTTCGCACCGTGTTTGACCCCGAGGCCACGAGTGCGCCCACCACGATCGGCGCCGCGACGGATGCGGTCTGGCATGTGCGGGGCGGATTGCGCTGGCACTGGCAGGATGCGCCGACGCAATGGGAGGCCGATCTCGGCACGGCTCTGGCCGAAGATGTGGCCGTGGTGGCGCATTTGTCTTTGGCGGGTGTGCAGGATCAGGATGCCGAAGCCGTGGCGGGTCTGGCCCGTGCAATGGTCGCGATGCTGACTGCGCAGAAACAGGCGGGCAAGCTGATCAGCCTTCTGCCGCGCGAACTCAGTTTCCGGGCTCTGGGAAAGGGGTATGGCCAGTCGGTTTTGCTGCTGGCCGAAGAGGGAAGTGACAGTGCCGCCCGGGAGAATCTTGAGGCGTTTCAGGCGCTTGTTGCAGAAGTGGGGCTGCCGCTGGGGGGGCTTTCGCGCCAGCCTGACGGCAGCTTTGCCATAACGGGCTGCTCTGTCATCCCGACCGATATTCCGGGCTTTGCGTCCTGCCGTGCCCTGCCCGACGGGGTGGCGGGCGCAGCCTCGCTGGTGGTGCGCGCGCCGGAAGGGGGGATCGGCTTTGGCGGTCCCGACGCGGCGGGCACGCTGATCGTTCCGCTGGTGGCCGATATTGCCGATGCGGCCAGCGGGGTGGAACGCCTTGATCGGCTGGCCACTGATCAGGCTGCGTTGCGCGATTGCGTTGTGCTGGTGCGTCAAACCGCGCTGACTACCCCATCAGCGCGGACCCTGCTGGCGAATGCCGTCACAAGGTTCGCCGATAACGGGCGGGCACGGTTTCGCTCTGGCGTGGAGTATTCCACTGCGCTTTTCCCCGAATTTCCCCTGCTTGATCTTCTGCACCGCACCGAAGCCGCGCAGAGCTGGCCCGATCTGGCGCCGGGGCCGCTACCATCGCTGGAGGGCGAGGCGTTTTTGAAAGACGCCGCCACGGCTTTTGCGTTCTTCACCAACGACCCCGATCCGGATACCGGGCTGTCGGCCCCAACCGAATTCCACTCGGACACTTTCTCGACCCGCTACGAGACCATCACCATGTGGGACGTGGCGAGTAACCTGTTTGCGGTGCTCAGCGCGATGGAGCTGGGGCTGATCGAGCAGGTCGAGGGCGAGGACTGGGTGGCCAAGATCGTGGCCGCGATCCCCACTCGCGAAGTCAAAGGGCTGTCGCTGCCCATCGCAGAATTCGAATATCGCCTGCGCGACACCAGCAACCGTGCGTTCAACGCCAGCGATGTGGGGCGCCTGCTGATCGCGCTGCGCGCGGCGGCGGACCGCACCCCATCGCGCGAGGCGATTGAAACCATGGTTGGCGGATGGGATCTGCCCGGCACGGTGGTCGAGGGCGTTCCGATGAACATTTTCCGCGGCCAATACCTGAATGCGGGTGAAAACCATTATCTGAGCTATTTCAGGCGCGGCTATGCGCTCTGGGGCGTGGATATGGCCCCGGCCTTTGTGCCCGATGCGGCAGACGATGCCTTTACCGGCCAGATGCGGATCATGAGCAAAGCCAAAGAATATGGGCTGCTCGGGACCGAGCCCTATGGGCTTGAGGCAATTGAATTCGGGATCTCGGGCCCCTCGCAACTGCTCAGCGATGTGTTGACTATGGCGCAATACGAAACCTTCCGGGCGACGGGAGAGCTGGTTGCGGTGACCGAAACGCCGCTCGATCATGAGCCGTGGTTCACCTATCAGGGCCTTGATCTGGAGCGCCCGGCCTATGGCTGGAAAGTGCTGCCGAACCCGCCCGACCGGCGCTATGACAGCCCCGAGATGCAAGTTGCCCTGAAGGTGTTCAGCGCCAAGGCGGCCTATCTTGCCGCCGCGATCCGCCCCTCGGCGTTTTCCGACAAGCTGCTTGTCGCCGCGCGCGCGCATTGCGCCACGCCGGAGAAATCTTTTTGCGTCGGCACTTACGCCGCGTCCGGTGCACCGATGAGCGGCTATAGCGACATCAACACCAATGGCGTTATCCTTGAGGTTCTGGCCTTCCTGGCGCGTGGTCGGAAGCCGACGATCGGGTGATTGCGGCGGCGCCTATTTCTTGTGCGTGTGGATGGAAAACCGGGCATCTGCGCGGCGGATTGCACAGAAGGACAGCGCGTCAGCTCGGATCGCCTGACAGGCGCGGTCGCTCTGTGCTGAAAAGATAGGCGCGAGAATCTGGGGTGAGGGGATATGACACTGGCCATGACCAGCATGGAGACCGACCATCAGCCGCGCGCCCTTGGGGCAGTGCGGGTGTCGGCGAAATGCCTGAGGGAGGCCAGTCGGATCGACGCGCTGTCGATGTCCGGCTCGTTCAAGTTGCTGTTTCCCAGCCCGGCAGGCACTGCGCTCGATGCGGTTCTGATCAACACCGCAGGCGGCATCACCGGCGGCGATCAGTTTACCTGCGAGGCCGAAGCCGGGGCCGGGGCGGACCTGAGCCTGACCACTCAGGCCGCCGAACGGGTCTACCGCGCTGTCGGGGCCAATCCGGGGCGGTTATCGACGAGGCTCAGCGCCCAAGCGGGGTCTCGTCTGGCTTGGCTGCCGCAGGAAACCATCCTCTTTGATGGCGCGCATCTGAAACGGCGGCTGAGTGTCGATCTGGCCGAAGACGCGCGTTTTCTGATGGTCGAACCGCTGGTTTTTGGCCGCGCCGCCATGGGCGAAGAGCTGCACAATGCCCGCTTTGACGACCGGGTCGAGATCCGCCGCGCCGGTCAGCCGATCTGGCTGGATGCGGTCCGACTAGAGGGCGACCTTGCCGTCCAGATGGATCGCAGCGCTCTGGGCCGGGGCGCACGGGCGATGGCGAGCCTTGTCTATGCCGCGCCCGATGCCGAAGCCCTGCGCGATAAGCTGCGCGCGCTTCTGCCCGAAACCGCCGGGGCCAGCCTTGTGCGGCCGGGTCTGCTCTGCGCCCGCTTCCTTGCCCCTGACAGCTACACATTGCGCCGGAGCCTCGTTCCGGCGCTGCGCCTTTTGAACCAAGATACAATCCCAAAGCCCTGGATGCTCTGACATGAACCTGACCCCGCGAGAGAAAGACAAACTGCTGATTGCCATGGCCGCCGAGGTGGCTCGCAAGCGCCTGGCGCGCGGCGTGAAGCTGAACCACCCGGAAGCGATTGCGCTGATCACCGATGCGGTGGTGGAGGGCGCGCGCGATGGCCGTTCGGTCTCGGAAATGATGGCGGCCGGTGCCGAGGTGATCACCCGAGATCAGTGCATGGAAGGCATCGCCGAGATGATCCACGAAGTGCAGGTCGAAGCGACCTTTCCCGACGGCACCAAGCTCGTCACCGTTCACAACCCGATCCGCTAGGAGGCTCCAATGCGTTCGTTCATCGCTCTTGCTTTCATGACCACCCCGGCGCTGGCCCATCCCGGCCATGGCGCGCATCTGCATGGCCCGAGCGGGCTCTGGATCGCCGCCGCGCTGATCGTGGCCACGGCGATCACCCTTGCGGGTTTGCGCAAAACCGTGAGGGCCAGGGCATGATCCCCGGCGAGCTGTTTCCCGCCCCCGGCGAGATTACCCTGAATGCCGACCGCGAGGCGATCACGCTGATGGTCGCCAATACCGGCGACCGTCCGGTGCAGGTGGGCAGCCATTACCATTTTGCCGAAACCAACCCGGCGCTGGAGTTTGACCGCGCCGCCGCCCACGGGATGCGCCTCGACATCGCTCCCGGCACCGCCGTGCGCTTTGAACCCGGCCAGCGGCGCGAGGTGAACCTCATCCCCATCGGTGGCGGTCGCAAAGTGTTCGGCTTCAATCAGAAGGTCATGGGGGCGCTGTGAGGCTGTTTTCCCTCCCCGTTCTGATGGCCCTCTTCGCCGCGCCTGCTTTGGGGCAGGAGCTGGATTGCTCAAATCCCGTGACCCAGAGCGAGATCACCCAATGTGCCTATCAGGGTTGGCAAGCTGCCGACGGCGATCTGAACGCGACCTACCAGCTCGCCGTGAGCTGGGCGAAGGAAACGGATGCCAACCAGCCCGACGATCTGAAAGGCGCCGAAACCGCCCTGCGCGAAGGCCAGCGCGCCTGGATCACCGTGCGCGACAAGACCTGTGAACTGGCAGGGTTTGCGGCGCGGGGCGGCACGCTGGAACCGACGCTGGTTTACGCCTGTATGGAAGACCTGACCCGCGCGCGCAGCGAAGAGCTGCGCAGCCTCACTGAAATGAACTGACTTCGCCAAGGAGCATCCGACATGCCCGTCCAGATCAAACGTTCCGACTATGCCGCCATGTTCGGCCCCACCACCGGCGACAGGCTGCGGCTGGCCGATACCGACCTTATCATCGAGGTCGAGCGCGACCTCACCACCTATGGGGAAGAAGTGAAATTTGGCGGCGGCAAGGTGATCCGCGATGGTATGGGGCAAAGCCAGACCACCCGTGCCGGCGGGGCGGTGGATACCGTCATCACCAATGCACTGATCGTCGACCACACCGGCATCTACAAGGCCGATGTCGGGCTGAAAGACGGGCGCATCGCTGCGATTGGCAAGGCGGGCAACCCCGACACTCAGCCGGGGGTGGATATCATCATCGGCCCGGGCACCGAGGCGATTGCGGGCGAGGGCAAGATCCTCACCGCAGGCGGGTTTGACAGCCATATCCACTTCATCTGCCCGCAGCAGATCGACGACGCGCTGCATTCTGGGCTGACCACCATGCTCGGCGGCGGCACCGGCCCGGCCCATGGCACGCTCGCCACCACCTGCACACCCGGCCCGTGGAACATCGCCCGGATGCTGCAGGCCGTCGACGGCGTGCCGATGAACATCGGCTTTGCAGGCAAGGGCAATGCCAGCCTGCCTGCGGCGCTGGAAGAGCAGGTGCTGGCGGGGGCGTGCTCGCTGAAGCTGCACGAAGACTGGGGCACCACGCCCGCGACCATCGACAATTGCCTCTCGGTGGCCGATGCGCTCGACGTGCAGGTGATGATCCACACCGATACGCTGAACGAGTCCGGCTTTGTCGAAAACACCGTGGCGGCGATGAAAGGCCGCACCATCCATGCCTTCCACACCGAAGGGGCAGGGGGCGGCCATGCGCCCGACATCATCAAGGTCTGCGGGCAGGAAAACGTGCTGCCCAGCTCGACCAACCCGACGCGCCCCTTCACCGTGAACACGCTGGAAGAGCATCTGGATATGCTGATGGTCTGCCACCATCTGGACAAGTCGATCCCGGAAGACGTGGCCTTTGCCGAAAGCCGCATCCGGCGCGAGACCATCGCGGCGGAAGACATCCTGCACGATCTGGGCGCGTTTTCGATCATCGCCTCCGACAGTCAGGCGATGGGCCGGGTGGGCGAGGTGATCATTCGCACCTGGCAGACCGCCGACAAGATGAAGAAACAGCGCGGCAGCCTGCCCGAGGAAACCGGTGACAACGACAATTTCCGCGTCCGCCGCTACATCGCCAAATACACCATCAACCCGGCCATCGCACATGGGATGGCGCATGAGATCGGCTCGATCGAAGTCGGCAAGCGCGCCGATCTGGTGCTGTGGAACCCGGCGTTTTTCGGGGTGAAGCCCGAGATGGTGCTTCTGGGGGGGATGATCGCCATGGCGCAGATGGGCGACCCGAACGCCTCGATCCCGACGCCGCAGCCGGTCTATTCGCGCCCGATGTTCGGGGCGATGGGCCGCGCGGTGGAGCATTCCGCGATCACCTTCGTCTCTGCCGCCGCACAGGACGCGGGCATTCGCGGGCAGCTGGGGCTGGCCAAACAAACGGTGGCCGTGCGCAACACCCGCGGCATCGGCAAGCGCGACCTGAAACTGAACGACGCCCTGCCGCATATCGAGGTGAACCCGGAAACCTACGAGGTGCGGGCCGACGGTGTACTCCTCACCTGCCAACCCGCCACCGAACTCCCGATGGCGCAGCGGTATTTCTTGTTCTGAGGATGGGTCAATGAAGGTTGCCCTGCCTCCGGCAGTTGCGAAAATCTACGAGGCGGTCGTGGAGCTTTCCGCCGACTTCCCCGGTCGCCCTTTCACGCCCGACGGTCATCTCGTCGGGTCAATTGGCGAGGTGATCGCGTCGGAGGCCCTTCACCTGAAACTCGCGCCGCCTTCGACGCCGGGCTATGATGCCCATGATGATGCCGGGCGCGAGGTGCAGATCAAGCTCACCTCCAAGGCCGGTATTGGGCTCAATGAAACCTGCGACCGGCTGGTGGTGTTTCGTATCCTTGATGCGCACTTCGCCGAGCTTGTTTATGACGGCGATGGCGATCCGGTGTGGCAACGCGCCGGGGCGATGCAGAAGAACGGCCAACGCCGGATTTCTTTTGCGCGCCTACGCGAGTTGCCCGGATGGATCGGAGACTAGACCATGACCCAGCCAACCACCCATGACGTGAAGCTCGCCGGCACCTGGACCGGGGCTTGGGACCTCGTGGTTCTCACCTATGATGAGCGTTTTCTGCGTCGCAAGGTGCTCGCCACGGTGCATGACGAACGCTTCCTCGTCGATCTCGACCACACCACCAGCCTCGGTCACGGCGATGCCTTCATGCTCGAAGACGGGCGGTTGATCGAGGTGATTGCCGCCGAGGAGCCGCTGCTGGCGGTGTCGGGCGATGATCTGGTGCGGCTCGCCTGGCATATCGGCAACCGCCATACCCCTGCGCAGATCGAGCCTGCGCGCATCCTGATCCAGCGCGATCATGTGATGGCCGACATGCTGGCGAAGCTCGGGGCGACGGTCAGCGAGGTGGTGGAACCGTTCACGCCGGAGGGCGGCGCCTATGGCCATGGCCGCACCCATGGCCATGATCACAGCCACCAGCACGGTCCGGAAACGCACAGCCACGACCATGACCACTCCCATGAGCACGATCATGACCACAGCCACTGATCTGCTCACCCTCAGCCAATGGCTCTCGCCCGCCTTCCCGGTGGGGGCGTTCACCTATAGCCATGGGCTGGAGGCGGCGTTTCAGGCTGGGTGGATTGCCGATGCGGCAGGGCTGGAAGACTGGCTGACCGATCTTCTGACCCATGGTTCGGCCAGGTCTGACGCCACTTTCCTTGCCGCTGCCTATCATGGCGCTCTGCCGCTTGAGGAGCTTGACGCGATGGCCCGCGCCTTTGCCCCCTCTGCCGAGCGGCTGCTTGAGACGCAAGCGCAGGGGCAGGCCTTTTGCCAGATTGTTGCGGCGATCTGGGGGGCGGAGCTGGCGGGCCTCACCTATCCGGTGGCGCTGGGCCGGGCGGCGGCGCTGGAAGCCTTGCCGCTCGACCTCACGCTTCGGCTCTATCTGCAAGCTTTCCTGTCCAACCTCATCGCGGCGGCGCAGCGGTTGGGGCCGATCGGCCAGACCGAAGGTCAGCGCATGTTGCGCGCGCTTGCCCCGCTGATCGACGCCACAGCCGATGCCGCAAGTAATGGCGACCTTTCCACGCTCAGCTCTGCCGCCTTCCTGTCGGACATTGCCGCGATGCGCCACGAAACCCAATATTCGAGGATTTTCCGCTCATGACCTCTCCCAACGGCCCGCTGCGCGTGGGCATCGGCGGCCCGGTTGGCGCCGGCAAGACCACGCTGACCGCCGAGCTTGCCAAGGCCCTGAAAACCCGCTGCTCGCTCGCGGTGATCACCAACGACATCTATACCAGCGAAGATGCCGAGGCGCTGATGCGCCAGCAGATCCTGCCCGAAAGCCGGGTGATGGGGGTCGAAACCGGCGGCTGCCCGCATACGGCAATCCGCGAAGATGCCTCGATCAACCTCGCCGCCATTGCCGAGATGAATGCCCGCCACCCCGATCTGGATCTGATCCTGATCGAGTCGGGCGGCGATAACCTCTCGGCCACCTTCAGCCCGGAACTGGCGGATATCACCCTTTACGTGATCGACACGGCGGCGGGCGAAGACATCCCGCGCAAAGGTGGCCCCGCGATCACCCGGTCTGATTTGCTCATCATCAACAAACGCGATCTGGCCCCCTATGTGGGCGTAGATCTGGCGGTGATGGAGCGCGACGCCACAAGGATGCGGGCAGGGCGGCCGTTTCTGTTTGCCGCTCTGCGCCATGGCGAGGGCGTGGCTGAGATCGTTTCGCAGCTTGTCGCGCTGGGCGGGCTGGAGCTGGCGCCGGATGGTGCAGATGCCGCATAGCTGCAATGCAGAATCGTCACTCCTCATGAAGGTCAAAATCGCTTACCTTTAGGGCGTGGGGGAGCTGACTGACGATTTCGAGGTGCCGATATGGCCTTTCTTGCACACGCTGACACGCATTTTTCCGACCACCGCTCGATTTTCGCCCGGATCGGCGATTTCTTCCTCGCCTATGCCGAAAGCCGTTCGCGCTTCGATCAGATCGACGCGCTGAACCAGCTGTCGGACGAAGAGCTGGCCGAACGCGGCCTGACCCGCGACTCGATCCTGCGCCACGTTTTCGCGGATACCTTCTACCTCTGATAGTCTCACGTCAGAGCGCCTGAACCGCACGGACAAGCCGGGCTATGCCCGGCTTTTCGCTGTCTGGAGCGTGGATAACGGGCTTGAAGGTGTCGGAGAAGTTGGAGCGGGCGGCGGGAATCGAACCCGCGTCATCAGCTTGGAAGGCTGAGGTCTTACCATTACACAACGCCCGCAAGGTGGCGTTTGCGTAAGCGATCTGATTATCGCGGTCAAGTACCAGCACCTCATCTGGACAGGGTTTTGCATCGAAGCCCATGGCGCGCTATCTTTTGGATGGGCCATGCCGCGAGGCGCCGCCAGACCACGACGGAGACTGACCGCATGATCACCGATATCGAGGATTTTTTCACCCAAGGCTGCGGACGCTGCGATCGGTTTGCGACGCCTGATTGCTCGGTGCAGCTTTGGCCCACCGGGCTGGCCGAATTGCGCCGGATCTGCCGTGAGGCCGGGCTGGTTGAAACGGTGAAATGGGGCCATCCCTGCTATATGCATGCAGGCCGCAATATTGCGCTGATCGGGGCGTTCCGGGGCGATTTTCGCCTGACCTTCATGAATGCCGCCCTGATGAAAGACCCCGAAGGCGTGCTGCAAAAGCCGGGGCCGAACAGCCAGCATCCCGGCATGATCTGTTTCACCGACAATCAGCAGGTGGTTGCGATGGAGCCGATTCTCCGCGCCTATCTGGCCGAGGCGATGCTCTATGCTGAACAGGGGATCAAACCCGAGAAAGCCACCAAAGAGATGGATCTGCCCGACGAGCTGGTTGAGGCGCTCGATGCCGATCCGGAGCTGGCGGAGGCCTTTCACAACCTCACGCCGGGGCGGCAGCGCAGCTATCTGATCAATCTCAACGGAGCCAAGAAGCCCGAAACGCGCGTGGCGCGGATCGCCAAGTTTCGCGGGGCTATTCTGGCAGGCAAGGGCGCGCAGGAGCGCTGAGACTTCCCGCTATTCGGCGGCCTTGGCCCCATCGTGCTGGAAGGTGCCCAGCTCTTCGATCCGGTAGCCGCCGGGATAGCTCGGCCGGGCGCGTCCGGTGATCTGGCGGGGCACCGCCCGTGCGGGCAGTCCGCGCAGGATCCGCGCCCGGAGTTTCAGGCCCGCATGGATGATCCGTTCCAGCCAGCGCGGCGGGGTGGGAAAGCCCATCGCCTGGCGCAGCGGCTGATCGCAAAGCGCATGCACCACCGGGCGCCCCAGTGGGACAAGGGCTTTGGGCAGGTAGAACGACAAGAGCAGATCGCGGGTCAGCGTCGCGATTTCGGCATTGGTTTCGGCAAAACGGAACTCCTCCGCCTCATGGGCCCGGTTATAGGCATCAAACCCGGCGAAATCGTCTGGCAGATCGGTGATCCCCATCTTTGCTCCCAGCGCCCGGTAGTAATGCGCACTGGCCTCGATCTCGCGCGCGGTCATCGCGCGTTTGCCAAAGCGCTCCAGCCAGCGCACCGGCTCCACCACGAAGGTAGACAGCACATAGAGCATATCGGCATTGGCGATCCGATAGCGCCCATGCATATCGTTCATCCGGGCAATCGCCTCCTGTCCGCGTTCACTGTCCTGGCCGTTCTCGCTGATTTCCGACAGCAGCAATTCGGTGTCGTCATAGCGTTTGCGCGGCCGGGTGCGAAATTCGCCGGTGCGCGAGAGCAGGCCTGAGATCGACGGCACCGCATAGGTGCGAAACAGTGCAAATTCGAGCGCCTTTTCAATGTCCCATGAAAATTCGCAGGCGCCGAGCAGATAGACGATCCGCTCGTAATCGACCGCCGGGTCGAGGGTTTCGATCTCTTGCCTCCAGCGCGACATGGCCCGGCCTCCGAATAAGCTATCTGCGCCACCATGATGCGGGTATGGGCGCGGCGACACAACGGGTCTGTTGCTGTCTTGCTACCCCGCGAAGCCGTGCTGGGCGTGGAACCGGGCAATCTCGCCATCGCTCGGGCATTGGCCGGTATAGGTTTTCACGTAATCGGGGATACGCGCCATGCGCAGGGCCATGTCTTCCTGCACCTGCATCGAGATATAGCCAATCTGCACCATATAGATCGTCCGCGCCCGCACATCGGCGGCGCCGGGGGCAAAGCCGAAGCGCTCGAACATCCGGCGGATCGCGTCCAGTCGCGCTTCGTCGGCAGCATGCACCTTTGCGGCCACGCTATCGTCCTGATGCGCCCAGCCCCGCATCGCCAGATCCAGCCGCGACTGAAACGGACCGTCATCCAGAAACACCCCGATCAGGGTCAGCACTGCTTCGGTGATGGTTTCGCCATCGGCTTCGGCGGCGGCGATCAGGCTGTCGGTATTGCAGACCCGCCAATCCTGCAGCAGCGCATCAAGCAGCGCGGCGCGATCTTCGAAGAACCAGTAAAAGCTGGTGCGCGACAGGCCCAGCCGCTTGGCTAGCGGCTGGATTTTCACCGCATCCAGCCCGCTTTCCACAAAGGCATCGCGGGCGGCGGCCAGCCAAACCTCACGCGACCCGCGCCAACCCGTGGATTTGTCTGACATTTGCGCCTCTCCCTGCTTGGGACACAATAGGGGAAGCGCTTGTGAACGGCAACTTGACACTTGTGTACATATCACCTCATCATCCGGTCAGCCAACCGGAGCCCCCCATGTCAAACGACCCGCTGCTGCAACCCTACCAGCTCAAGCACCTGACCCTGCGCAATCGCATCATGACCACCAGCCACGAACCGGCCTATCCCGAAGACGGGATGCCGAAAGCGCGCTATGTGGCCTATCACGCCGAGCGGGCCAGGGCGGGCGTGGCGCTGGCGATGACGGCGGGCTCGGCTGCGGTATCGAAAGACAGCCCGCCGGTCTTCAACAACATCCTCGCCTATAAGGATGAGGTTGTTCCCCATATCCGCAATCTCACCGATGCCTGCCACGAGCATGGCACCGCAGTGATGATCCAGCTCACCCATCTGGGCCGCCGCACCGGCTGGAACAAGGGCGACTGGCTGCCCTCGGTCTCGTCCTCCAAGCACCGTGAACCGGCCCACCGCTCTTTCCCCAAGCTCGCAGAGGACTGGGATATCGAGCGGATCATCGGCGATTTTGCCGACGCGGCCGAGCGGATGCAGGCGGGCGGCATGGATGGGATCGAGCTGGAGGTTTACGGCCATCTGCTCGATCAGTTCTGGTCGCCGCTCACCAACGATCTCGACGGTCCCTATGGCGGCCAGAGCCTCGACAGTCGGATGAAGCTGTTGATGGATGTTTTGACCGGCATCCGCGCCCGGGTTGGGTCCGAGTTCATCCTTGGGCTGCGCTATACGGCGGACGAGGTCCAGAAAGGCGGGATCAGCCCCGAGGAGGGGCTGGAGATTTCCAAACGTCTTGCCGACAGCGGCATGGTCGATTTCCTCAACGTGATCCGGGGCCGCATCCATACCGATCCGGCGATGACCGACATCATTCCGGTGCAAGGCATGGCCAGCGCCCCGCATCTGGATTTTGCCGGTGCGGTGAAAGCCGCCACTGGCATGCCCACCTTCCACGCCGCGCGCATTCCCGATGTGGCGACGGCGCGCCATGCGGTGGCGGCGGGGCTGATTGATATGGTCGGGATGACCCGCGCCCATATGGCCGACCCGCATATCGTGCAAAAGATCATCGAAGGCCGCGAAGATGATATTCGCCCCTGCGTTGGCGCCACCTATTGCCTTGACCGGATCTATGGCGCGGGCGAGGCGCTGTGCATCCACAACCCGGCTACCGGGCGCGAGCTGACCATGCCGCACACCATCACCCCGGCGGCGACCCGCAAGAAGGTGGTGATCGTCGGGGCCGGGCCTGCCGGGCTGGAAGCGGCCCGGGTGGCGGCTGAGCGCGGCCATGCTGTGACGGTGTTCGAAGCCCAGCCCCATCCCGGCGGGCAAATCCGGCTCACCGCGCAAAACCCACGTCGGCGCGAGATGATCTCGATCATCGACTGGCGCATGTCGCAATGCGCCGCCCGCGATGTCGAGTTCCGCTTCAACACCTGGGCCGAGGCGGAAGATGTCACCGCGCTCGCCCCCGGTGTGGTGATCGTCGCCACCGGCGGGCTGCCCAATACCGAGCTTTATGAAAGCGGCAAGGAACAGAGCCCTGTCGTCACCGCCTGGGATCTGATCGCGGGCGATGTGAAGCCGGGGCAGGATGTGCTGATCTATGATGAAAGCGGCGATCACCCGGGGTTGATGGCGGCCGAAGTGGCCGCCAATGCCGGGTCCAAGGTGGAAGTGATGACCCCCGACCGCACCTTTGCGCCCGACATCATGGGGATGAACCTCGTCCCTTATATGCGCGCGCTGCAGGAAAAGGACGTGACCTTCACCGTCACCCGCCGCCTGAAAGACGTGACGCGCGATGGCAACCGGCTGAAAGCTGTGATCGGCACCGATTACAGTGATCTGAAAACCGAGAAGACCTATGATCAGGTGGTGGTGAATTACGGCACCCTGCCGCTGGCCGATCTCTATTTCGAGCTGAAGCCGCTCAGCTCGAACCTGGGCGCAGTCGATTACAACGCGCTGATCGCTGGCACCCCGCAGGAGGTGGTGCGTAATCCCGATGGCGCCTTCCAGCTCTACCGGATCGGCGACGCCGTCAGCGCCCGCAATACCCATGCGGCGATCTATGACGCGCTGCGGCTGATGAAGGATATCTGACCCGGCCTTGCGGACCGGCTAGGCGATCTGATCGGCCAACGGCCCATGGCAGAGCTGGCTGATCTCGCCCGCATGAGTAATCCACACCTCGTCGCGGTGCCGGGCAATATGCTCCAGCGCCCGGCGCAGGTGTTTGAGCCGGAAGGGTTGGCCGGTGATATAGGGGTGCAGCGCCACCCCCATCACCAGAGCCTGCCCCTGAGATTGCGTGCGCATCTCGTCGAATGTGTCGATGATCATATCGGCAAAGTCGGCGGCGCTGTCCTTGCGGGCAACGATGGCGGGAATATCGTTCAGCTCCTGCGGATAGGGGATCGACAAGAGACGCCCCGCGCGGGTCCGCATCCAGACCGGCTGATCGTCCATGCACCAGTTCAGCGTATAGCGATAGCCAGCCTCGGCCAGTAGATCCGGCGTGGCCGGGCTTTCGGCAATCCACGGGCTCAGCCAGCCCGCAGGTGCCACCCCTTCGGCAGCCCGGATTGCCTCTGTCGCCTCGATGATCAGCGCGCGTTCCTGCGCTTCGGGCAGGGTGCTCTGGCGCTCGGAATTCGTGCACCCATGCCCAGCCACCTCGTCGCCACGGGCGCGAAAGGCCGCCATCAGCTCGGGCGCGTAATCATACATGGCGGCATTGGCGAGCACGGTGGCGGGCAGATCAAGCGCGTCGAACAGCTCCAGCATCCGCCAGGCACCCACCCGGTTGCCGTAGTCGCGCCAGGCATAGTTCAGTACGTCCGGTTGTGGCCCGCCCGGCGCCAGCTCCGCCCCCAGCCCCTCGCCAAAGGCGAAATGCTCAAGGTTTAGCCCGAAATAGATGGCAAGCCGTTTGCCCTCGGGCCAGGTGAAAGGCGTGCGCGCCGTGATCGGCACATAGGCGTATCGGCCATGGCCCGGCAGGCTCACAGCGGCGCCTCGGCCAGCCCATGCGCGGCAAGGCGGATTTCAGCGGAATCGTTCCAGACCTGCGTTTCCACGATCTTGCCATCGCGCAGGGTGAAGATGTCGATATAGCGGTTGGTTTCAAACGGCGTGCCGTCCGGCCATTCGCCGTAAAGATAGCCGGTGTTGAACACCCGCACCTCGCCGGTTTCGGCATCAAGCGCCGCGTCGGTGCGCAGAAAGCGCTTTTTCACCCAGGCATAGCGTTTGGCATTGAAGGCCGCACTTTCGGCAGGCGAGGAAAAATGCCGCCCACCGGTGAAGATCAGCCGGAAATCTTCGGCCACATAGCGCGCCGCCCCTTCTGGATCGGGCACCATCGACAGCTCGAGATAGCGCTCCACGATGGCTTTGGCCTCGGCAATCGGATCGCTCGCCATGTCACTTCCTTTCAGATCAGCCGCGCCAGCGCCGGGGCCAGATGGGCCGATGCCGCCACCCCGTCGATCAGCGGCATCCCGCTGCGTTTCGCCAGATCGTCGCGCAAAGCGGCCATGCCCGCACAGCCCAGCACCGCCGCCGTCGCGCCTTCGCTTTGCACTGCGATGATCTCGCGGGTCAGATGCGCGCGGGTGTCTTCGCTGCCCTCTTCCACGGTCAGCACCGGCAAGCCACTCGCCCGCACCGAGGCGCAGGTCGGGGCAAAACCATGGGCGGCGATATTGCCCGCGATCACCGGCACCGAGACATCGAGTGTCGTCACCACCGAAAAGCGGTGCCCCAACAGGCTGGCGGTGACATAGGCCGACTGGCCAATGCCGATCACCGGGCAATGGGCGGCGGCGCGCAGCTCGGCCAGCCCAGTATCGTCGAAACAGGCGATGACGATGGCGTCCACCCCTTCGGCTTTGGCGCGCGGCAATCGTGCCAGCAAACCGGGCAGGGCGGCGGCCCCGTCTTCCGGCCCCTGAATGGCAGGCGGGCCGTCATGATTGGTCCAGCCGATGATCTCGGCATCGGGATTGGCCCGGCGCGCCACCGCAACCACGCTTTCGGTCATCGCTTCGGTGGAGTTCGGGTTGATATATAGGATTTTCATCACAGGCCCTTGCCCGCATCCGAGCCGAACCGGGCGCGGCGCTTGCCGATCAGCCAGACGGTGAGCAGAAACACCGCGATGATCAGCAGCGAAAATACCGTGGTCAGGGTGCCGAGCGCGTAGAGTACCGGGGTGGTGACATTGGTCGTCATCCCGAAAATTTCCAAGGGCAGGGTGTTGTAGCTGCCAGCGGTCAGCAGGGTGCGGGCGAACTCGTCATAGCTCAGCGTAAAGCCGAACAGCGCCACCCCAATGAGCGAGGGTGCGATGATCGGCAGAACCACATAGCGGATCGTCTGCCAGGCGCTTGCCCCCTGATCGCGCGCCGCCTCTTCGAAGCTTTTGTCGAAGCGGTTGAACACCGCGAACATGATCAGCAGGCCAAAGGGCAGGGTCCAGGTCAGCTGCGAACCAAAGCCCGAGGTCGCCCAGTGAATCTTCAGCCCCAGCTGGCTGAAGATCAGCCCGACCCCCAGCGAAATCAGGATCGAGGGGATCACCAGCGAGGTGATGGCGAGGTAGAACAGCACCGCCGACCCGCGAAAGCGTTTGCGAAAGGCCAAACCGGAACTGACCGAGACCACCACCGTGGTGACCATCACCATCAGCCCCAGCGCAAAGCTCCGCCGGAACGCGCCCCAGATATCGCCCACGGCTTGCTGTTGAAACAGCTCGCTGAACCAGTGGGTCGAGACCCCGCGCATCGGGAAGGTCAGCCCGCCTTCGGTGCCCTGAAAGCTCAGGATGCCGATGGTGAAGGTCGGCCCGTAGAGGAACAGCACGAAGAGCGCGAAGAAGGCGGCGAGGGCGTAGAAGCTGCGGGGACGCTGTTCCATCTCACAGCTCCTTTCGGATGTTCACGAAGCGCAAGAGGATCGCGATCATGATCAGAACGGTTCCCAAGAGCACCACCGCCGTGGCGGCCGCCGAGGGGTATTGGAGCAGGCTGATATCGTTTGAGATCAGCCGTCCGACATTGGCGCGCTGGCTGCCGGACATGAAGCGCACGGTGATGAAATCGCCCATCACCAGCGTCACCACGAAGATGGTGCCGATCATGATGCCGGGCTTGGTCAGCGGCACGATCACATGCCAGAGCGTCTGCGCCCCGGTAGCGCCCGCATCATAGGCGGCCTCGATCAGGGATTTGTCGATGCGCATCATCGTGTTGAAGATCGGGACCACCATGAACAGCGTATAAAGATGCACGAAGGCCAGGATCACCGAGAAATCGGAATAGAGCAGCCATTCCAGCGGCTGGTCGATCAAGCCCCAGCTGATCAGCGCTTGGTTGGCGATGCCGTTGCGCCCCAGAAACGGGATCCACGAGATCATCCGGATGATGTTCGAGGTCCAGAACGGGATGGTGCAGAGCAGAAACAGCGCGATCTGCATGGTCTGGCTGCGGATATGGAAGGCGAGGAAATAGGCCACGGTAAAGCCGATCCCCAGCGTGAATACCCAGGTGATCGCGGCATAGCGGAAGGTGGCCAGGAACACCTTATAGGTGACCGGCGAGCTGAACAGGAATTGGTAATTATCAAACTGGAAGGCCGGGTAGATCGAGAACTCGGTCGCTCCCCAGAAGCTCACGATCACGATCATGATGATCGGGGCCACGAGAAAGCCCAGCAGGATCACCGCCAGCGGTGCGGCTTGCAGCCATGCAATGATCGAGCGTTTCACCCAGCCAACTCCAAATTCTTGTAGGGGGAGGCGGGGCCGAAGCCCCGCCGCGTGTTCATCATGCAGCGATGAACTCGTTCCATTTGCGAACCATGTACTGGTTCTCGTCCATCACCGCGTTCCAGCAGGCCACATGTCCCATCCGGTCGTAGAACGATCCGCCGTCACGGACCTCGCCTGCATGGGCCAGCACATCGCCGGTCGGGCTGGTGATGTCGCCTGCAGCGGCTTTGCCCTCGAACCAGTAGCCCCACTCATCGGCGCTCATGTAGTCTTTCGAGGTTTCCGGCACCGCCGAGTAGTAGCCCTGACGCATCAGGTAGCCGCCAACCCAGCCGGAGAGATACCAGTTGATGTATTCATAGGCCGCATCCAGCGCCATGCCCGACAGGTTGGCCGACAGGCCAAGCCCGCCGCCCCAGCTGCGATAGCCCTCTTTCAGCGGCTGGTAGACGCAATCGATGCCGCGCGATTTCACTGCGGTGATCGCCGGTGACCACATCGACTGGATCACCACCTCGCCCGAGGCCATCAGGTTGACCGATTCATCGAAGCTCTTCCAGAAGGCGCGGAACTGGCCGGCTTTCTTGGCCTCGGTGAAGATCGCGATGGTCTTGTCGATCTCTTCGCGGGTCATGTTGCCCTTGTCGGCGTACTGGATCTCGCCCATCGCTTCGCAGACCATGGCCATGTCCATGATGCCGATCGACGAGATGTCGAGGATCGAGGCTTTGCCTTTGAATTCCGGGTTCAGAAGCTCGGTCCAGCTTTCGATCGGACGGCCGATCAGGTCGGGGCGGATGCCCAGCGTGTCGGCGTTGTAGATCGTCGGGATCAGGGTCATGAAGCCGGTTTCTTCCGAGGCGAAGGTGGTCGAGCCCGGACCTTCGACAAAGCCCACAGTGTGGGGCGCGGTGCCCTGAGCGATCACGCTTTCCGGCGTCAGTTTGCCGGATTTGAAGATGCCGACGATCTTGTCGTAATTGGCGATTTTCGAGGTATCCATCGCTTGCAGGTTACCGGTCGGCCAGACCTTTTTGGCGATCCAGTATTCGATATCGGCGATGTCGAAGCTGTCGGGCTGGGTGGCGGCGCGCTGGGTCACCGCATCGCTGTCGAGCGCGGTCATTTCCAGCGTGAAGCCGAGATCTTCTTTCACCTTCATCGCCACGTCATTGAGGTTCGACACGCCGGTGCCGAACTGGCGCAGGGTGATGTCCTTGATCTCCTGCGCCCAGATCATCGGCGCGGGAAGGGCGGTGGCCGCGACTGCGGCGGTGCCGGTTTTCAGAAAGCTCCGGCGGCTGTATCTCATCTTGCTCATCGTCAGTGTCCCTGTTGTGAAGGTGTGGTCAGGATTGGAGGCGGTGCAGCCGCCCCTCGTTCCAGGCGAGCCTCACTGCATCGCCGGGATTTTTCGGGGATTGGAAGAACTGCTCTTCCGGTACCAGCGCGAGCACCTCGTCGCCGGTCTCTGCCTGCGTATTCACGGCTACGGTCGTGCCCTGATATTCAACGGCGGTCACGGTTGCCGCGAGGCCCGTATCGGCAAGCCTCACCTCGTCGGCGCGCAGCGCCAGCTTGGCGCCGTCGAGCGAGATCACGTTATGGCCACCCATGAAGCGGGCGACGAATTCGGTGCGCGGGGTGTTGAAGACCTCACGCGCGGTGCCCGCCTGTTCGATCACCGCATCGTTCATCACCACCACCTGATCAGCCAGGGCCAGCGCCTCGTCCTGACCATGGGTGACATGCACGAAGGTGATGCCCAGCTCGCGTTGCAGCCGCTTCAGCTCGGCCCGCATCCGGATGCGCAGGAACGGGTCGAGCGCGGAAAGCGGTTCGTCGAGCAGCAGCACTTTCGGTTCGGTGATCAGCGCCCGCGCCAGCGCCACCCGCTGTTGCTGTCCGCCGGAGAGCTGATCGGGCAGCCGGTCGGCAAAGGTGTTCATATGCACAAGGTCGAGCAGTTCGTTCGCCTTGGCGTTCCGGGTGGCCTTGTCGACGCCTTTCATCCGCAGCGAAAACGCCACGTTGTCGCGCACCGACAGATGCGGGAACAGCGCGTAGCTTTGAAACATCATCGCGGTGCCGCGTTTCGCCGGGGGCAGGGTGGATACATCCACCCCGTCGAGCACGATCTGCCCCTCGCTGATGCTTTCATGTCCCGCGATCATCCTGAGCGTCGAGCTTTTGCCGCAGCCCGAGGGCCCCAGCAGGCACACGTAGCTGCCCGGCGCGAAGATGTGGCTTACATCGCGCACGGCCACGGTGTCGCCGTAGTGCTTGGTCACGTGGACGAGTTCGAGATCGTGTCCTGTTCGCATAGGTCCATCCTTGTCTGATCCAAGCCTGTGCGATTCGAGTGCCGTAACGGCAGTGAAATGCAGTGGGTGCCGATGCGAAAACCGGGATTGATGAAGAATTAGGCAGTGGATGCGCGAATGTGCGCAAAATACGGCACAAGATTGTATACAATATTGCTGCGGAAGTTGTGACCTTGCCTGCGACTCGGTCACGGTGCAGGGTCGGCCCACGGAGTAACGATATGAATATGCGTGCAAGCGAAGACATGAAGGGGCCGGGGGCCGAGGTGGTGGAGGCGCTGTCTCTTGCCATTCACGAACACCGGCTCGCGCCTGGCACCAAGCTGGGCGAAGACGAGCTGGGCGAGATTTACGGGGTCAGCCGCACGGTGATCCGCGCTGCCCTGCAACGGTTGGCGCATGATCGGCTGGTCGAGCTGAAGCGCAATCGCGGCGCCTATGTTGCGCAGCCGTCGATCCGCGAGGCGCGCGAGGTGTTCGAGGCCCGGGCCTTGGTCGAGCCGCGCACCGCGCGTTCAGCTGCCGAGCGGGCCACGGCCCAAGATGTGGAAGAGCTGCAGCGCCATATCGACGCCGAACACGAAGCCACGCGGGCGGGCAATGCGGGCCGCGCGCTCTATCTGTCTGGGTTGTTCCACCTTGAGATTGCCCGGATCGCCGATCAGGCCACCATTGCGGCTTTCGTCAACCAGCTCATTGCCCGGTCATCGTTGATCATCGCGCTCTATTGGCAGCGCCGGAATGCTCTGTGCGAAAGCCACGCCCATCATGAATTGTTGAAAGCCATGGTCGAGCATGATGGCGCGCGGGCCGAAGAGCTGATGACCAGCCACCTTGTGGACCTTCTGACCTCGCTCGATCTGCGCCATGCGCCCGCCACGCCCCGCTCGCTGAAAGAGGCGCTGGGCGGCTGACCTGGCCACTGTCCTAGTGGCTTGAGCGCTTCACCACTGCCGCATCCAGCCAGATCACTTCGTCCGGCTTGCCCGGGTCGAGCGCCCGGCGTTCAAGGATGCTGGTCACGCTGTCGACCATTTCGACAATCGGATTGTTGACCGTGGTCAGCCCATAACTGGCCCACGAAGCCATATCGATATTGTCAAAGCCGGTCAGGGCCACGTCATCGGGAATGCGGATCCCGATTTCGCGCAGATAGATCATCGCGCCGATGGCCATCGCGTCATTGGCGCAGACCATCGCGTCGAACATGCCGCGCCCCATCAACCGGCGTGCAGCCTCATAGCCGCTCGACACCGAGAAATCGCCGCCCTCTTCGGCCCGCAGGCCAAGCCCGGCCGCCTCAAGTGCTGTGACCACACCGGTGCGGCGTTCGGCTGACGACCAGAATTCCGGTGGGCCGCCGATATACCCGAACCGCTTGCGCCCTCCGGCCAATAACAATTCGGTGATCGCCTGCGTTCCATCGGCATTGCGCACACAGATCGAATCGATTCCGGGCAGGTCGATGATTCGACCCGACGAGATCAGCGGCACGCCGAGTTTGGTGCAGGACAGGGCGATGTCTTCAGCCAGGCTGCCCGAGCGCAGGATCATCGCATCAAGCGGATAGCGCAGGACGTTTTCGATCGCATGGCGGGCCACATCGTCGCTGCCGCCCACCATGATCGGCCACTTTCCCGCCGCGTTCAGTCCAAGGGCAAGGCGCGTGGCGACATCCTTGTCGTAAGCATTTGGCATATCGCCCAAAAAGATCGCCACAAGATTGGATTGCCGCCCCTTCAATCCGGCGGCCAAAGCGTTGGGCTGATAGCCAAGTTCACTGGCGGCTTTCAGGATCAGCGCGCGTTTTTTCGCATCAATATAGGCACCTTCCGTAAAGGCTCGCGAAACGGCCGAGCGTGAAACCCCAGCCACATCTGCCACATCTGCTGCCGTAACGCGGCGCGGGCGTTGACCCGAGCCAGACTTGTCATTGGTCATTGGTGCCTCCACGACCCTCACAGGTTTTACCTATATTAAAAAAGTCTTTCACAATACTATTACAGTTCGTCGGTATGTGAGCACGTGTGCAGGAAATAACCCTGTTCTGCCAATAGGCGGAGGCACCTCTCCCATACGTGACTGGGAGGAGAGGGTCAGCCTCTTGAACATATCGCTGTGATCGACGTTGCTCGTTTCGAGTGCGGCGATCGCATGAATTTCTCGCCCTTTGGGGTCGAAAACGGAGACTGAGATGAAAACCAACACCATCATCGGGATGGGCGCGGCGGCAGCGATTTCGCTTCTCGCCAACGCGGCCTACGCCAAAACCCAAATCACCTGGTGGCATGCCATGGGCGGCGCGCTGGGCGATACGGTCAACCAGATCGCGGCCGATTTCAACGCCAGCCAAGACGAATACGAGATCACGCCGGTCTTCAAAGGCTCCTACGAAGAAACCCTGACGGCGGGCATCGCAGCCTTCCGTGCCGGTGAGCAGCCGAACATCCTGCAAGTGTTCGATGCCGGTGCTGCCACCGTGATCGGGGCCAAGGGCGCCACCATTCCGGTGCAGGATCTGCTGGCCGACAACGGTGTGAATTTCAACATCGAAGATTACATCTCGGGCGTGCGCTACTTCTACGCCGACAGCAACGGCAAGATGATTGGTATGCCGTTCAACTCGTCCTCGCCGATCCTCTATTACAACGTGCAGGCGCTGGAAGCCGCCGGTGTAGACGCCCCGAAAACCTGGGAAGAGTTTGAAACCACCACCGCCCCCGCGCTGAAAGAAGCCGGTTACATCCCGCTGGTGCAATCGCACCTGCCCTGGGAGTTTGCCGAGAACTTCTTCTCGCGTCACAACCTGCCTTTTGCCACCAACAACAATGGCTATGACGGCGCAGACGGCACCAAGATCCTGATCAACACCCCCGATTATGCGATGCATTGGACGCATGTGAAGCAGTGGCTGGATGACGGCTATTTCGGCTTCTACGGCACCGGCTGGAACGACAACCAGGCGAAATTCGAAGAAGGCAAAGTGGGCCTCTGGATCGGCTCTTCGGGCTCGTTTGGTGGTCTGATGAAGAAAGACCTGCCTTTCGATTTCTCCGCCACCTACCTGCCGTTCTGGAAATCCATCACCGACGAAGGCTACCAGTCGTTCATCGGCGGCGCCTCGCTCTTTGCCATGTCGGGCAAATCGGCTGAAGAAAACAAAGCCACCGCGGCCTTCTTCGAATACCTGACCTCGCCGAAGGTGCAGTATTTCTGGCACAAGGAATCGGGCTACGTGCCGGTGACCACCGCCGCCTATGAAATGGCCAAAGCCGATGGCTATTACGACCGCTTCCCGGCTGCCGAAGTGGGCATCCAGCAGCTGTCGCTGAAAGCCGGCGAAAACACCAAAGGCTATCGCATGGGCTTCTACGTGCAGATCCGCGACGTTGAAAACCGCGAATTCAGCCGCATCCTTTCGGGGGAAACGTCGGTGGAAGATGCGCTGGCGACCATCGAAAAAGAAGGCAACGACCTGCTTGCCCGCTTTGCCAAAACCCAGAACTAAGACCCTGTTCTGAGTTCTGAATACCCACCCACTGGCGGCCGCAGCCTGCGGCCGTCAGATTTTCAAAAGGGGCCGAGACGTGAAACGTGCCGGATTTGCAAACCGCTGGCTACCGATCCTGCTGCTGATCCCGCAGCTTTCGATCGTCGCCATCTTCTTTTACTGGCCTGCCGTTCAGGCGATGCAATCGTCCTTCTATCTGGAAGATCCGTTCGGCTTTGGGGCGACCTTCGTTGGGCTCGACAATTATTTCGACCTGTTCAAGAACTCGGAATATCTCAAGATCGCCCGGTTCACGCTGATCTTCACCCTGCTTGTCACCTTCTTCTCGCTGGCGCTGGCGCTGCTGTTTGCGGTGAAAGCCGACAAGGTTCTGCGCGGCGCCAAGACCTATCGCACCTTGATGATGTGGGTCTATGCCGTGGCCCCGCCGGTGGCCGGTTTCATCGGGCTGACAATGATGAACCAGCGCTGGGGTCCGCTGACCGAGCTGTTCAAAAGCCTCGGTTGGGATTTCACCCTTGGCGTGCACTATTTCGATACCGCCTTTGCCGCCGTGCTGGTGGCGGTGTGGAAACAGATTCCGGTGAACTTCATCTTCTTCCTGTCCGGTCTGCAATCCATCCCGAAATCGGTGCGCGAAGCGGCGCTGCTGGATAACCGCTCGGGCAACCGTCGGTTCTGGGACATCATCTTCCCGCTGCTGGCCCCCACCGGATTTTTCCTGCTGATCACCAACATCACCTATTCGCTCTTCGACACGTTCGGTGTGATCGACACGCTGATCAAGGGCGAGCCGGGCAACAACCCGATGACGCTGGTCTACAAGGTCTATGTCGATGGTTTCCGCGGCAACGATCTGGGCGGCTCTTCGGCTCAATCGGTGATCCTGATGATCCTCGTTCTTGCGCTCACCGTCTTCCAGTTCCGGCTGGTTGAACGTCGCATCCATTACACCTGAGGTCTGCCATGTCTGACACGACCAATGCCAATCCCGCCGCGCCGGTCGCCCCGCGTCGCAAACTGCGCTGGAGCGTGGTTGCCGATCATACGGTGCTGATCCTCGGCTCGATCTTCATGCTGCTGCCGCTGCTGATCGTGCTGCAAACCACCACCACGCCCGATGTGGAAACGATGAAATTCGGCCCGTCGCTGACCATCGGCACCGAGCTTGGCCACAACTTCTACAAGGCGATGTTCGAGGCGTCGGGCTTTTCCGGGGCCAATACCGGCCTCAATATGCTGAAAAACTCGTTCACCCTCGGCATCGGCTTTGCCTTCGGCAAAATCGTGGTGGGGATGATGGCGGCCTATGCCATCGTCTATTTCCGCCTGCGCTTTGCCAGTTTCGCCTTCTGGATGATCTTCACCACGCTCCTGTTGCCGCTCGAAGTGCGTATCCTGCCCTCCTACGAGGTGGTGCAGAAATTGGGCATGCTCAACACCTATCAGGGGCTGATCATCCCGCTGATCGCCTCGGCCACCGCCACCTTCTTTTTCCGGCAGTTCTTCCGCTCGGTGCCGGAAGAGCTGGTCGAAGCGGCGCGGATCGACGGGGCAGGGCCGGTGAAGTTTTTCATCGACATTCTGGTGCCGCTGTCGCGCACGATGATCGCTGCGATGTTCATCATCATGTTCGTCTATGGCTGGAACCAGTATCTGTGGCCGACGATGATCACCACCGACGAAGGCATGTACACGCTGGTGCGTGGGATCAAGCAGGTGGTGCAGGTGCTCGAAGGCAACAACGTGCCCGAATACGGCCGCGCCAATCTCCTGGCCATCATCGCAATCATTCCGCCTGTCGCGGTCGTCATTTTCTTCCAGAGCTGGTTCGTCAAGGGCCTCACGGAATCGGATAAATAAGGAACTTCCCTCATGGCTCAGGTCAAACTGGACTCCGTGCGCAAGGTCTATCCCAACGGATATGAAGCCGTCGTGCCCTGTTCTTTCGACATCCCGGATGGCGAATTTGTCGTGCTCGTCGGCCCGTCCGGCTGCGGCAAGTCCACGCTTCTGCGGATGATCGCGGGGCTGGAAGAGGTGTCGGAAGGCACCGTGAGCATTGGCGAGCGGGTGGTGAACAATATCGACCCGGCAGATCGCGATATCGCCATGGTCTTTCAGAACTACGCGCTCTACCCGCATATGACGGTGCGCAAGAATATCGGCTACGGGCTGAAAAACCGCAAAACCCCCGCCGATGTGATCGAGGCGAAGGTGCAGGAGGCGGCCCAGATGCTGAACCTCACCGATTACCTCGACCGCAAGCCCAGCCAGCTTTCCGGCGGGCAGCGGCAGCGGGTGGCGATGGGGCGGGCTATCGTGCGCGACCCGGCGCTGTTTCTGTTCGACGAGCCGCTGTCGAACCTCGACGCCAAGCTGCGCAACCAGATGCGGATCGAGATCAAGGCGTTGCAACGCCGCCTTGGCGTGACCTCGGTCTATGTCACCCATGATCAGGTGGAAGCCATGACCATGGCCGACCGGATCATCGTGCTGAATGGCGGGCGGATCGAACAGATCGGTACCCCGAGCGAGATCTATCACAACCCGGCCTCAACCTTCGTGGCCTCGTTCATGGGCGCCCCGCCGATGAACCTGGTCGAGGCAGAATACCGCGACGGCCATATCTGCCTGGGCACCACGCCCGCCATCGCCGCGCCGTCGCAGAAGACCGGCAAGGTCACCCTTGGCATCCGGCCGGAAGATGTCCGGCTCGACCCCGAAGGTGCGTTCAGCTTCGACGTGCGCCTGATCGAAGAGCTGGGCGCCCACCGGCTGCTGCATGGCGAGATCGAGGGCCAGACCTTCAGCGTGCATGTGCTGAAAGACATCCCGGTCGAGCCGGGCCAGCACCGCGTGCGGTTCAAGGAAAAGGGCCTCTGTCTGTTCGATCATGAAACGGGTGCGCGTCTGTGATTTCGATCCTCGATGACTTGCCGCCGGTCACGGCGGAGGCGCGTGCCCGCCTTCTGGCCGCTCCACGTACCTCAGATGCACATCGGGCGCTGATGGCGGCAACACCTGCGATGAATGCGGTCCAGACCGGCGGAGCGGCAACAGCCGAGCGTCTGCCCGCGCGGCTGTCTGTGGTGGCCTGGAATGTCGAACGCTGCCTGTTCCCCGGCGAAAGTGCAGCACATCTTGCCCCGCTCAGCCCCGATGTGGTTCTGCTGTCCGAGATGGATCATGGCATGGCCCGCACCGGCCAGCGCCACACCAGCGCCGAGATGGCGCAGGCGCTGGGCATGACCTATGCTTACGGCGTCGAGTTTCACGAGCTGGATCTGGGCGGCGACACCGAGCGCGGCTTCTGTCAGGACGATTTCAACGCGCTGGGCTGGCATGGCAATGCCATCCTGTCTGCCGTGCCGTTCGAAAAGGTCACGCTGATCCGGCTGGACGATCACGGCCACTGGTTCGTGCCCGAGGGCGATGCCACCGATCCCGGCCAGCCGCGTCTAGGCGGGCGCATGGCTCTGGCGGCGGTGCTACCGACGGCTGAGGGTCCGATCTGCGTGGTCTCGACCCATCTGGAAAGCAATGCTTCTGCCGACCACCGCGAGGCGCAATTCCAGCTGCTCCTCGATGCGGTTGAGGATTTCGCGCCCGATATGCCGGTGATCATCGGCGGCGACCTCAACACCGGCAACCATCTGCCGCCGGATTTCGACTGGCGGTGCGAGGGGCTGTTCGATCTGGCGCGCGCACGTGGCTATGGCTGGGAGGCAACGCCGGAGGGCACAACCACGCGGCCCAGCCTGATTACCCCGCATCCTGATCGGGTGATGAAGCTTGATTGGTTCTGTACCCGTGGGGTGAGCTGCCTGGACAACCGGCTTCTGCCCTCGCTCAGCGCCGATGGTGTGCCGCTTTCGGATCACGACGCGGTGGCCTTTACCGGCGCGCTGGGCTGAGCTTTCATCCGGTCATGGCCGGAAAGTGCGGGCGGGGGTGATCCCCGCCCGTAGTCGTTTCAGCCCTGCAGGGCTTCCCACATTTCGCGGTCGCGCTCGGCGGTCCAGATGCGCGGGGTGTCGATGCCGCGGGCTTCGTCATAGGCGCGGGCAACGTTGAAGGGCAGGCAGTGCTCGTAGATGGCGTAATCCGCGAATTTCGGATCGCATTCTGCGCGCACAGCGTCCCAGGCTTCTTTCAGGCTACCGCCACGGGCCACCACACGGGCCACCGGCTTATAGGTCGAGCGCACGAAATCGGCGGTGTTGGCCAGCGCCTTACCCACCATCTCTTCGCCCACCAGCGCATCGCCCCGGCCCGGCGCAATGGCTTTCGGCTCGAAGGCGGCGATATTCTCGAGCGTTTCTTCCCAATCGTTGAAATGCCCGTCGCCGCAATAGCAGGCCGAGTGATATTCGACGATATCGCCGGTGAACATCACCTCCTGATCCGGCACCCAGATCACCGCATCGCCCGCCGTATGGGCGCGGCCCAGCTTCATGATGTCGACCCGGCGCTTGCCGAGCATCACTGTCATACCTTCGCTGAAGGTCGTGGTCGGGCGGGTCAGGCCGGGGATTTCCTCATGGCCCTGAAACAGCCGGGGGAAGCGGCCAAATTCGCTGTCCCAATCTTCCTGCCCGCGTTCTTCCACCATCGCGGCGGCAACATCGGACATGATGATCTCGCGCGCGCCATAAGCACTGGCGCCCAGCACCCGCACCGCGTGGTAATGGGTCAGCACCACATGGGAAATCGGCTTGTCGGTCACCCCGCGCACACACTCGATCACCTTGCGCGCGAGGCGCGGGGTGGCTTGCGCTTCGACAATCATCACGCTCTCGTCGCCGATGATCACGCCGGTATTGGGATCGCCCTCGGCGGTGAAGGCATAAAGCCCGTCGCCCACCTCGGTGAAACTGATGGTTTTCTCAGTCAGATCGCCCTGCGAGGCAAATGCTTTGGCCATGGTATTATCCTATTCCTGCGCCCAGACGGGCAGATCTTTGGCGGGCAGAACCTTGCCCCGGCAGGCGCCGAAACCGATGCGATAGCCATCGTCCGTCGCGGCGCCGTAAAGTGTGAGTGTGTCGCCATCTTCCAGAAAGCTGCGGCGCGCGCCACCTTCCAGTGTGATCGGTTCCTTGCCCGACCAGCTCAGCTCCAGAAGCGAGCCCCGGCTGTCGGGCGTGGCACCCGAGATGGTGCCGGAGCCCAAAAGATCGCCCACCCGCATCGCACAGCCCGAGGTGGTGTGGTGGCACAGCTGTTGCGCCGCCGAATAATACATCGTGCTGTAGTTTGTTCGGGAAATGATGGTTTCGGCGCCATTTTCCGGGGTCAGACCGACCGAAAGGTCGATATCGTAGAGCATCGGCCCCGGCTCGCTGAGATAGGGCAGCAGCTCGCGCTCGCGCTCCGGCGTCGAGACCCGGAATGGCTCCAGCGCTTCGCGGGTGACGATCCACGGGCTGATCGTTGTGGCGGTCGCCTTGGCCTGAAACGGGCCGAGCGGCTGGTATTCCCAGCCCTGAATATCGCGCGCCGACCAGTCGTTCAGCAGCACATAGCCAAAGATCATCGCATCGGCCTCGGCCACCGAGACCATGCCTTCGGAGGGCGTGCCGACAATTGCGCCCAGCTCCAGTTCCAGATCGAAGCGTTGGCTGGGGGCGAAGCGCGGCAAGGCCGCATCCGGGGCTTTCAACTGGCCATGGGGGCGGGTTACATCGGTGCCCGACACCACCACCGACGAGGCGCGGCCATTATAGCCGATGGGGATCGACAACCAGTTCGGCGGCAGCGCGTTTTCCGCCCCGCGAAGGATCGTGCCCACATTCATCGCATGGTTCTTGCTGGCATAGAAATCGGTATATTCGCTGACCCGAAACGGCATATGCAGCACGGCCTTGTCCATCGGCACCGAATAGGTGGTCAGCGCATCCTGCGTGGCCTCGTCGGCACTGTCGGCCAGCATCCCGGTCAGCGCAGCGCGGTAGCCTGCCCAAACGGTCGGGCCAAGCTCCATGAAATCGTTCCAATAGGGGGCGTCGAGCACATCGGCTTCGGGATCGGCGCGCAGCAGCCCGGCCTCTTCCAGCCCGGTCGCGTCGATGATCCGGTCGCCAATCGCCACCCCGCAGCGCAGATCGCCATCCTCCATCGAAAACACCCCATAGGGCAGGTTGTTCAGGGGGAAATCCGTGTCAGCGCGATTGGCGCTTTCGATCCAGCTTTTCATCAGCGTCATCTGTCATCCGATCTTCTGGCAGGGGCTTCCCTGCAACATGCGCGCACATTCGCATAAACTTGTTGCATCTGCAACGAGTTTATGCGGGGCGGCAGGACAAGCGGTCAGATCCGCCGGGCGCGCATCGCAAAGATCTGCCGCACGGTCCGGCTGACGGGCACGGTGCGGAAAATATCGCGCATCATCTTCACATCCGCCGCAATCCCGGCAAGGCGGCCGTGTTTGGCCGATTTCAGCGGGCTGTCGACCTCGGGCCAGCGCACCACGGCAATCGGAAACTCTTCCGCCAGCCACAGATCGTTCATGAACACTTCCAGCCCAAAGCGGGGCAGGGCGAGCAGGGCGTCAAGCTCGTTGGCCAGAAGGGCGCGCGGCATCACCCGCTCGCCGGAAATATAGTCGATCCCGATGGCGCGCCACGGCCAGGGCGAATTGCGGCGCAGGCTGATCGAAGCCCCGGCGCGGCCCTCGACAACGGGGGCGATCAGCGCAGTCAGATGCTCCGCGCCAAGCCCCTGTAAATCGGTGTCGATCAGCATCAGATGGCTGCCTGCCGCGGCCTCGATGCCGGTGGCCACGGCGCGGGTCTTGCCGCCATTTTGCGGCTGCACGATCACCCGGATCCTCGCGTGCCGCGCGGCATAGTCATGGGCAATGGCCGCGGTGTCGTCGGTCGAGCCATCGTCGATCACGATCACTTCGCCGATCAGCGCATGGCCTGCCACCGCTTCCAGCACCGCCCCGATCCGCGGCGCCTCGTTATAGGCGGGCAGGATGCAGGAAATGACGGTCTGGGTCATTTTTTCGACCACCGATGCACAAACCAGATCACGCCGCCCACGACGATGATCCCAAGCGCGATAAGCGAGGCGCGGGTGATCCAGTCGTCAATGCGGCTATAGGCCGAGCCGAGCGTATAGCCGACCGCAACGAAAAACAGGCTTTTCGGGATCGTGGCAAGAAGGTTGAGCCAGAGAAAGCGCCAGACCCGCACCTTGCCGAGCCCCGCCGCGACCAGCACCGCCGCGCCTGCCGAATGGGTGATCTTGCCCATGATCAGCGTGCGGGTGCCATGGGCGCGGAAATGCTTTGCCAGGCCCACCAGACGCGCGCGGTTCAGCCCCAGCTTGTCGCGCCAGCGTTTGGGCAGTCGGTGCAGGCCCCATCGGCCGAGCGCATAGAGCGCCATATCGCCCACCAGATCGGCGAGGATCACCACAACGGCCACGCTCCACAGATCGAACAGTTTCTGACTGGCCAGCCATGCGGCGATGACGGTGACAATCGGCCCTTCCAGGACGGCAAGAGGGGCGATCACCGCCAGTCCATGCTTCGAGGCAAGGACTACAATAGTTTCAAGGCCAATCATTGCTCTTAGATATGCTCCGAATCCGAAGCCGCAATATGGGTGCCGCGCCACGAAATGTCACGCCCGCGCCATGTCGCAATCCAGATGGCGGGCAAAAGTGCATCACGCACCGGCATCGCCACAAGATCGCGCAACCCGTGGGGCCAGCCCGCGATCATCGCGAGCAGGTATTCGATCCCGTACCAATAGGCCGCCAGCGCCAGCACTGCCCAGAGCGGCGCCTGCCCCAGAGCGACCAGTGCAAGCATGATCAGAAGCGGCAGGGCGAAGCCTTGCAGGACTTCCGGCAGGAACAGCGCCATATAGCCGTCACGCCGGATTTTCGACCAGCGGAGCTGCCGACCCCAGGTCTGGGCAAAGCTGCGGGTTCCGACCGGATGGTCGAACAACCGCCGCGCCAGCCGCACGTTCAGCCCCTGTCCGCGCACCAGTTTGGTGCTGGCCAGATCTTCGGCCATCTCATGGCCCAGTGCCTCAAGCCCGCCACCGGCCTCGATCACCGGGCGGGAATAGAACAGCGTTTTGCCTTGGGCAAAGCCGATCCCGACACTGTCGGCAGCCAGCTGCCAGCGTGCCTGATAGGTGTTGAGAAAAGCGCATTCGACCGCGCCCCAGAGGTTGCCCGGACGGCTACCCGCCGCCGGAGCAGAGACCGCGCCGGTGCCCGGACGCCAGGCCGCCACGAGCTGGCGCAGATAATCCGGCGGCAGCATCAGATTGGCGTCGGTGATGCAGATATGGTCAGAGGTGGCGGCGCGATAGCCCTTGGCCATGTTGTTCAGCTTGGGATTGGCGCTGATCTGGTCATCGCCAATCAGGATCTGGGCCGTCACCTCGGGATGAGCGTCGATCAGGGTCAGCACCAGCGCAATGGCGGGGTCATCGGCCGAGGCGGCGCAGAACAGCACTTCGTAATCCGGGTAATCCTGTTCGAAGGACGAGGCGAGGGTTTCGTGATCGAAAGTGTCGATCCCGCATACCGGCCGCACCAGCGATATCGGGGGCAGTTCTTCCTCGGGGACGTTTCGTATCGGCACCAGATAACGCCAGGCCGTCAGCGCCGCGCTGATCAGGTGAAGGCTGGCCAGAACAATCAAAGCCGCCGCAAGGGCGCCTGCGATCATGCCTGAGGTTCCGCCGAAACCGAGGCCCGGACGGTTGCCGGTACGGGCACCTGAACCGGACGCGGCGCGGGATCGGCCACAATCTCGTAGAGCTTGACCTGCCCGTCATGCTCTTCGATCAGCGCGCTCATGCTGTCGACCCAGTCGCCACTATTGGCAAACAGAATGTCGCCCACCTTGCGCTGGGCCGGTTTGTGCGAATGGCCGCAGATCACGCCATCGGCGCCGGTCGCTTCGGCCAGCCGCGCCAGCCGGATTTCAAAACTGTCGCCCAGCATGATGGAATTGAACCGCCCGATCAGGCGTTCGCTGAGGCTGCGTTCAAACCGCTCTTCGCCGATCCAGCGCATGATATGCGCGTCGATCTTGCGCACGGCCGCGTCCATCCGCGAGCCGAGGCGGGTCATGAAGTGCCAGCGCATCATCCGCGAATCGCACTGGTCGCCATGCAGCACCAGATAGCGGGTGCCATTGGCGGTCACGTGGATCATCGCTTCGCGCTTTTCGCTATGGGCAAAAGGCGGCTTGGCCCCCGGTGCGCGCATTGCGGTATCGTGGTTGCCCGGCAGGTAGACGATCCGCACGCCCGCGCGGTGATGCCGGTCGAGCTCGCGCAGGATCGCGTCATGCTCTTTGCCCCAATGCACCTGCCCACCATGCCAGATGTCAAGAATGTCGCCGACCAGATAGATCGTTTCGGCATCGATACGGCGCAAAAAATCCAAGATCGGTTTCGGCTGACAGGCCCGCGAACCGAGATGGAAATCCGACAGGAACACTGATCGGCAAGATTTGGGCGCCGTGGGTGCGGCAGTGAATGGCAGCATTCTGCGTCTCCGATGGACTCGTCCAGGGCAATCGCAAATTTCTGTTGCGCTTATATGACACGCGTTTGTAGCTGGCCAGCAAAGATTACCGCAACCTTAAGAACCCAGCTCACTCGGGGTGAGCGGAATTTGTCCTATCAAATTAAGGTTTTGGCTGCTTTCGTGGGCAGAGACGCCGCCGCGATCTGTTGCTTTTCGGTGACGCGTGTATTTTTTAGAACGAGACGTCCACGCCGGGCAGCTGCAGGGCCTTCATCAGATCGCGCAATTCCTGTCGGGCGGCGACATTGGAAATGTTCATCTGGCCCACCACGCCGACATCGCGCAGATCGAGCAGGGTCAGGCCACGCGGGAACAGTTCGCGGAAAATCACCCGCTCGTTGAAGCCCGGCACAGTGCGGAAACCGATCCGGTTCGACAGGTCGGTGAGCGCCTTGCCCATCTTTTCCTTGTTGATCATTGCCTGCGCCCCCAGCCGGTTGCGCAGCACGATCCAGTCGATCGCCCGCATCCCGGCTTGAGCCCGCAATTGGCGGGCGTTCCAGACCATCTCGGAATAGACCGAGGGGCCAAGGATCTGACCGCTTTCGCCGTCGATATGGGCGAGAAGATCGAAATCGACAAAGCTGTCATTCAGCGGCGTGATCAGCGTATCGGCCAGCGAATGCGCCACCTGACTGAGGCGGGTATGCGAGCCGGGGCAGTCGATCAGGATGAAATCGCTTTCGGCTTCCAGCCCCGACACCGCTTGGCTCAGCCGCCGGTCATAGACATTCTCGCCGGGTTGCAGCGAGGACTGATCGATCTCCGGCAGGTCGCGGTAGCTGGGCGTCGGCAGGTCAATCCCGTGACGCTCCATCGTGGCTTTTCGATTGGCCAGATAGCGGGCCACGGTCTTCTGGCGAAGATCCAGATCAAGTACCCCGGTGCGATGCCCCATCCGGGCCAGCGCCGTTGCCACATGCATCGACACGGTCGATTTGCCCGCGCCGCCCTTTTCGTTCCCGACAACAATTATGTGTGCCACGTTCTGCCCTTACCCGTTTGGCGCTTTGCTTGCGCTTTAGGCGAGCATAGCCTGATGATGTGCCCGAGAAAAGATGCCAGCTATTCAACCGGCTGGCCAAATATCACAATTGCCACGCCCAGAACGGCAAATCCGGCAAATGTCACCGCCTGAAGCCAGGCCCGGTTGGCGCTCGCGCGCCATGCTGCCAGCCCTGCCTGCACCCCGTAATAGGCCGCGAAGGCGCGCGAGGCGTAGGCGATGATCTCAAACACATCGGCGCTCCAGGTCAGAACCAGCCCGGCCAGCACGGTGACTGCATAGGCGCGCTTCGGGGGGAGTTTGCCCCGGGTCAGCTCGCTGATTAGCCCGCCGGATCCGCTGGTATCGGCCACCGCCGCTGAAAACTGCGCGGCGAGGGCGGCGGCGACGAGGAAATAGGGCAGGATCGGCGAGACCACCGCCATCATATCGACGATCGCGGTTTCACTCAGCGGCACCTCTCCGGGGCTGAAACTGTAGGCGACGAAGAGGAGGTAGATCACATAGATCAGCGTGGCGATGATCTGGGCCAGCCGCATCGAACTGATCCGTTCCTCCGGCCCGTAGCTGCGGCCCAGATAGCGCGAGGTCTCAAAGCCCTGCACTGTCACGATCAGACCAAAGCCCAGCGTGATCGCCTGCCAGCCGGTGCGCAGCGGCGGGTTGAAATCAAGCCCGCCCGCCAGCGTCAGCTTGCCGGTATAGACCCCGAGTGCGAGCAGGAGCCCGGCGATGATGGCCAGCTTCAGCGCCACCGAGGTGTATTCCATGCTCTCCAGCGATTTGAAACCGCGGGTCCAGCCGAAGCCCAGGATCACCGCATAGACCGCGGTGGTGGCCAGCCGGGCATTTGCCGGGGTGCTCCACGGGGTGAGGCTGAGGGCGAAGGCGCCGAACAGGTTCAGGTAATAGGCGACCGAGACGATATAGGCGAAGCCCAGCAGCGCCGAGGCCACCCCTTCGGCCTCGCGCCCTTCGCCCGCGTCGAGCTGCTCGCCGATCACCGAGATATTGTAGCGGATCGCGGTGCCGAAGCCCCAGGCGACGATGCAGAGCGCCAGCATCGCGGCGGGGGCGTAAAGCCCATAGGCATTGTTCAGCACCGGACCGAGGATCAGAAAACCCGAACCGATGATCGAGGCCAGCGGGGTGATCATCGCTCGCCATGTCGGCCACTTGCGCAGGGTCGGCAGCCAGAGCACGGCCCCGGTGGCAAGGATGGTGAGGATGATGAGGGCATCGAGGACCATGCAAGCGGCGTAGCGGCTTGCGGATGGGGGCGCAAGATGTTCGGGGGGTGCCCGAACTCGAACGGGGGTCTAACATTATGATAGTTATAGTGTTACCGCTAACTGTTCGACGTTCTCGCGATAGGCGTTGAGCGCGGTTTTCGGGCGAGGTTGGGGGCGCTCATCCTTGGCGCATGAGCGTGGCAATGCGGTTGCCTCGACTGATCGGGATCAAGGTTTTTGCGGTGGGGGAGGCTTTAGGCTTCAGGCGCGCCGGGGCGGTGCGACTTTGGAACCGAGAGGAGGCCTGAGCGAGACATGAGACTGGTTCTGATCACCTTACTCGTCCTTGTCGGGATCGGGTTTGCCGCGCTGGTGGGCTGGCGGCAGTTGGATCGCTGGACGGATCGGGCCGAGATGGCGCGTCTGATGGCGCGGCAACCGGCGGCGCCTGACAGGTTTTCGCCCGAGATGGTGGCCGATCTGCCCGAACCGGCGCGGCGCTTCTTCAGCTTTGCGATTGCTGAGGGCACACCGCTCTATACCGTTGCGCGGCTCGATATGGTCGGACAGTTCGGCCTCGGCAGCAAAGCGACCCCCAATTACCAACCGATGCGGGCGCGTCAGGTTCTGGCGGCGCCGGAGGGATTTCTCTGGGCGATGTCCGGCGGGGCGGGGGCGATGCGGATGGGAGGATCGGATAGCGGCAGCTGGACGCGGTTCTGGCTGTTCGGCTTTGTGCCCATCGTGCGCGCGGGCGGCACGGCGGACCATATCCGCTCGTCCTTCGGGCGCTATGCGTCGGAAGCGATTTTCTGGACCCCGGCGGCGGTCTTGCCCGGCCCGGATGTGACATGGGAAGAGACCGGCAAGCCGGATGTGGTCCGGATGACCATGCGGCGCGGCGCGCTGGTGCAATCGGTGGATCTGACCGTGGGGCCGGATGGCCAACCGCTGCAGGCGTCATTTCAGCGCTGGAGCAATGCCAACCCCGACAAGGTGTTTCGCCTGCAACCCTTCGGCGGCACGCTTTCGAATTTTCGCGAATTTGGCGGCTATCGCCTGCCAACCCATGTCGAGGCCGGGAACCTGTTTGGAAACGAAGATTATTTCCCGTTCTTCATCGCGGATGTGACGGGGGGAGTTTCCCACAGCCGGGGGAGTGAGGCGGCGAGCAGAGGAGGTCACGAGGTCGGCACGCATTTCTCCAGAGTCTTTGTGCAGGTCCCGGCGGGCCAATCCGTACGGCGCCAGCAGAAATGCTGGGCGTCCTCGACCACCAGTACCCACATTACCCGATCACCAGCATCAGTGCGCCGGTCTTCACCTTCAATCAGCGTCGTGAGCGTCATGCCTTCGACGTAAAGCACGTGGTAGAGGACCGGTTCGATATCCTTGGTCCAGGAATACCACATGTCCCTGTGATCCTCGGAAAATCGCATGGTCTGAGGGTTTGCAGCGCAGCTGCTCGGCCCGTCGGGCCAGCCCCAGGTGCCATCTTCGAGCAGTCCATACACCGCCTGCTGAGCATGGGCCGCAATCGGGGCAGTCAAGACAGCCGCCGCGAACACAATCAAGGCAACAAAGCTTTTCACAGGCATCTCCCCTCAGCAACAACAAGGCTAGCTAAACGGTTGGGGTGAGATCAACGAAAAACGCCGCCCGTTGCGGGGCGGCGTTTGAATGCGGTGGTCTCAGGCTCAGAAGCCGAGGCCGGCATATTTGTTTTTGAACTTCGACACGCGACCGCCGGTATCCATCAGGCGCGAGGTGCCGCCGGTCCAGGCCGGGTGCACGGTGGGGTCGATGTCGAGCGACAGCGTGTCGCCTTCTTTGCCCCAGGTCGATTTCATCTGCAGGATGGTGCCATCGGTCATTTTGACGTCGATGAGGTGGTAATCGGGATGAATGTCCGTTTTCATCGAGTCTCTCCTTACTTGGCCAGCGGCTTGTAGTGGGCATCTTCGGCGATACGGGCCGATTTGCCACGGCGCGCACGCAGGTAGTAGAGTTTGGCGCGACGCACGCGACCACGACGGACCACTTCGATCGAGTCGATGTTGGTCGAGTGGAGCGGGAACACACGTTCCACGCCTTCGCCAAAGGAAATCTTGCGGACGGTGAACGAACCCGCGATGCCTTTGCCGTTTTTACGGGAAATGCACACGCCTTCGTAGTTTTGCACGCGCGAACGGGTGCCTTCCGTCACTTTGTAGCCGACACGAATGGTGTCGCCCGCCTTGAAATCCGGAATTTCTTTACCGAGCGCGGCGATTTGCTCGGCTTCCAGTTGTGCGATCAGGTCCATCCGATCACTCCTATGCTGCTCGCGGTTGGTCCGCGAAGATGTGCCGCCTCAGAGCTCCGTGTCTTCGATCGGGTCCGCATCTGCGCCCGCCGGAGGTTCAGGTCGTCTTTGCTTTGCGCGTTTTCCCGCGCCGGGTCCGCCGAAGATGCGGGCGAACGGAAAAACAGTCCATGAGCCGAATCCGACCCCAGACGGGCGGGGTATAGGGCCAGGGAGGCGGGGGATCAAGGCAATTTCGCGGGGTAGGGCGACGGCTGGAAATATATTTGACAAACTGTCCAAAAATGGACATAGTGTAAAAATCAATAAGGACTCAGGCTATGAAGGCATCCGAAAAGCAACGTCAAAACATTGTCGCCGTCACGATGGCGCTGGTTGAAACACGCGGGATCGCGTCGATTTCGCTGTCCGATATTGCGGCAGAGGCGGGGGTGAGCCGACAGACGGTCTATAATCATTTCAGCGATACCAGTGCGGTGTTTGAAGCGGCGCTGGATATGCATGGGGTCGCGATGGTGGCGCATATCGGCGCCTTGATGGATGGCGGCAGCGATGCGCGCGAAAAGATCCTGTCGCTGGCGCGCTTCATGATCGAACATGCCGATCCGGCGCATGAAACCCTGCCGCTGGAGGCCGGGCTTTCGCTGGAGGCGCGGGAACGTTTGAGCCGTCATACCGAGGCCTTGCGGGGGCTGATCGCCGGGGTGCTGGAGGGCGCGGGCGTGGCGGCGCGGGCGGATATGATCTGGACGATGATCGAAGCCGCCTCGCACACCGCGGCCCGTCACCCTGAGGCGAAGCCTGACTTGCTGAATATTCTCATCACGGCGCTCGACGCCGCAATCTAATCCGGAGACATCTATGAAACGTGTTTTGAAATGGGCGGGCATCGCCCTCTCTATCCTTGTGCTTGCCGTATTGCTGGTGCCCTTCGCAATCCCGGTGAAACCGCTGGAAGGACTGGCATCGCCGCGCGATTTGGCCGGGGCAGGCGACAGCTTCATCACGCTGCCTTTCGACGGCACCGACGGGGTGGATATTCGCTATGTCGAGGCGGGCGACCCGGCGGCCGATCGCACCTTCATCCTGATCCACGGCTCGGTCTTCAATGCCGCGACCTGGGATGAGGTGATGGATGATTTTGCCACGCGCGGCCGGGTGATTGCCTATGACCGTTTGCCCTATGGGCTCAGCGAAAAGCTGCAGCCCGGCGACTGGTCCGGTGCTTCGCCGCTGACCCCGACGGCGGCGGTGGGTCGGGTGATCACCCTGATGGATGCGCTGGGGATCGAACGCGCGGTGCTGGTCGGCAATTCCTACGGCTCGGTTGTGGCGACGCGCGTGGCAGCGGCCTATCCTGAGCGGATCGAGGCTTTGGTGCTGGGCGATGCGGCGGTTTATGTGAATGAGAATATGCCGGGCTGGCTGATGCGCGCCCCGCAGGTTACCCATCTCGGCCCGCTTCTGGCGCGTGGGATCGGCAGCTCGGAAACCTTCGTGAAAGCCACATGGGCACATCCCGAGGCGATGAGTGCGGAGCGGCTGGCGAAAACGCTTAGCCATACCAAAGTGGCTGGCTGGGACAGCGCGCTTTTTGCCTATCTGCAAACATGGGTCACGCCGGATATGGCGCCGATCATTGCTGAGATTTCGCAGCCCACATTGGTGATCACCGGCGACAGCGATACGGTTGTGCCGGTTGAGGATAGCGCGCGGTTGCATGAGGCCGTTGCCGGGAGCGATTACGCTGTCTTGCCCGATTGCGGACATGTGCCGCAGGAGGAATGCCCCGAGATCTATGCCGAGGCGGTGTTGGGCTGGATCGACAGCCAGTTGTAAGCCCGGCCAAAACAAAACGGCGCCCTTCATCCGAGGGGCGCCGTTTGTATTGGATTTGGCCGATCTTACTCGGTCTGATCGTCGAGCGATGCGTCGGGGGCGTTTTTCTTGACCGATTCAATGCCGTTGTCGCGCGCCGAGGTGCTGCTGTAGCTTTCAGAGGTGCCGATGACCTGACCATTGCTGGCCTTGAGGTTGAACATCGGTTTGCCCGAGCTGGTATCCTTGCGCTCATAGCGCTCGTCCAGCGGGGCGTTTTTCCGCACAGAGTCGATGCCGTTCTCGGCGCTGGCTTTTTGCTTGTAGCCTTCGCTTGCCAGAATGATTTCGCCATTGCCTGCTTTCAGACGAAAGCGAAACTCGCCAGCCTTGTCTTTGTAGAGTTCGAATTTACCAGCCATGTCAGCCCCCAAGAAATACATTTACCGCCCAACTATCGGGCAGAGCGGGCAAAAGCGCAACGGTTGGGTAGGGGGAAGCTGTGAGCGGCTTTCCCCGTTGGCCCGGTGGGTCAGCCTTCGTCGCTGTCTTTGGCGATATGGGCGGCCCAGAGGTCGGGGCGGCGGGTGCGGGTGATTTCTTCGGACTGCGCCTGACGCCATTTCTCGATCTCGCCGTGATGGCCCGACAGCAGCACATCGGGGATCTTGCGGCCGCGCCATTCGGCGGGCTTGGTGTATTGCGGATGCTCCAGAAGCCCGTTGGAAAAGCTTTCCTCTTCGGTCGAGGCGTAATTGCCCAGCACCCCGGGCAGCAGGCGCACGGTGGCGTCGATCATCGCCTGCGCGGCCAGTTCGCCGCCGGTCATGACGAAATCGCCAAGGGAAATCTCTTCGATGCCGTATTCCTCGATCACCCGTTCATCGACGCCCTCGAAGCGGCCACAGATGAAGGTCACGCCGTCGCAAGCGGCAAAGCGGCGCGCGGTGGCTTGGTCGAAGCGGCGACCGCGCGGGGAGAGGTAGACCAGCGGCCAGCGGGCGCGCTCGACCGGGGTGCCATCGCTGGCGGCGTCGATCGCCTTGGCCAGCACATCGGCGCGCAGCACCATTCCGGCACCGCCGCCTGCGGGCGTGTCGTCGACATTGCGGTGCTTGCCTTCGCCGAACTGGCGCAGCTCTACCGTGTCGAGCCGCCAGCGGCCTTCGGTGAGCGCCTTGCCGGTGAGGCTTTCGCCCAGCACGCCGGGAAAGGCACCGGGGAAGAGGGTGATCACCCGCGCTTCCCAGGCACTGGCGAGATGGGGGGTATCCTCCATCAGGCTGCGCGGCGTCAGGGTCGGCGCAATCTTCAGCCGTCCATGGGACTTGGCCCCGGCGGATTTGGGGGCAGCGGGTGTGGGATCAGGAGATTTGGGTGTGTCGCTCATGCCGGCCTTCTAGCGGGTTGTGTGGGCCGCGTGAATGGCGATTGCTATTTCAGCGCGGCAACATCATCGGCCAGCGCGTCATAGCCCTCACCGATATAGACCTCAGCCAATTGGCGCAGCCAGTCGGGATCGGGCATCCGGGTGCGCGGGGTGCCGAGGGCGATCAGGGCGCGCAGCCGGTCGCGGGCTTCGGCGCGCACCCTTGCATCGGGCGCGTTCAGAAGCAGCATCGGGGCCAAGGCCGCCTCGCCGCGCGTCATCAGCGCCTGCATCACCATGTCTTCGGCCATGTAGCGCAGCAGCGCGTAATCAATGACGGGTTCGTTGGCGGGTGGCTCGGCTCCGGCGAGATCGTAGAAGGGGTCGAAGGCTTCGGCGCCGACATCGTCGGTCAGGCCCTGCACGATCAGATCGACGGTGCCCTGATCCCAGCTTTCCAGGGCTCTGAGCGCGTCAAGGCGGGCGTGCAGCGATAGCAGGGTTTCGGGGTGGGGTTTGGGCCAGGCGCCTTTGGTCGCGCGCGGCAATTCGTCGGTGGTCATGCGCGAGAGCGAGGCCAGCAGGCTTTCCAGCATCACGTCCATCTCGGCGGCATCGCGGAAGGCCCAGGCGCTGACGCCTGCGGCCAGCGCGCTGACCAGAACCGGCGCCCAGAGCGGCAGCATGATGGCCATACCAAATCTGGCCAACGCCAGCCCCGCGCCCCAGAGGATGGCCACCAGCGCGATCTGTTCGAGCGCCAGAAGGATCATCCCCATCCGGCCCGCAACATTGGTCAGGTCGGGCTTGTGGATCACCGAAGCGTGCAGAAGGCAGAGCGCGGCAAAGACCGGCAGCACGGTCCAGCCATGACGGGCCAGTCCGGCCAGCATCGGGCCGCCATAGAGCAGGGCCGCGAGCAGCCAGAGCCAGACACGACTGTATCGGCTGATCATTCTCCTTCCCTTCCCTTCTGCCCCTCCCGCTGTTCTGCGCCGCGGGATGTCTGGGTGATTTATACAGATATTTTTTCGCACCCGGCCAGCCCTTTGAATAGGGGGCAACCGGGCCTGACGGCCTATCGTTGCGGCAGCTTCGGGTATTTCGGTTTGCGGCGGGTCTCGGGGGGGCGTTCGGCCATGGCGAGCTCTTCCTTTACGGCATAGAGCGCACGCCCCCGCAGCGCGCCGCGATTCAGCTCCAGAAAGGTCTGGCTGAGCGCATCGGACTGGCCGGGATTGTTGCGGGTCGCGGGTTTGAGGCTGGCCTCCAGCTCTTTCGGAAGGTCGAGAAGATCAAGGAGGGCGCGGGCGGGGCCGAACGGGTTTGGCCCATAGGTTTCCAGCGGGGCGATATGCACCGGCACCGGCGCGATGGCTTCGGCGATGGCGCGGGCCTCGGCGTCCAGATCGGGCAGGGGGCCGAAACCGGCGCGAAAGGCCGGGTAATCCTGCCTCAGCCGCGTGGTGCGCAAGGCATGGCCCCAGACGCTTTTCAGAAAGCTTTCGCCGTCGCGGGTGGTGTAAAGAAATTCGATCTTCACCTCGGGGCCAAAGCGGCGGCGCAGCTCGCGGATGATTTCCCGGGCCAGCGGCACCGCTGTGTGCGCGTAGTGGCGCGGGCGGTTGCCCCGGAGCCCGAGCATCATGCCGCAGAAGTTTTCGCGGCTGATCACGATTGTGGGGGCGTCGGCAACCGTGGCGAGGAATTCGCGGAAAGCATAGCGAAACAGCCAGCGCCGCCAGACCACCGGGAACTGGCCGTAAAGCCTGCCGGGATGGCGGGCCCGTTTCAGCGCCTGTTTCTGATAGATCGCGATATGGGGCGCCAGTGCCCCCGCGTTGCGTTCCAGAAAGGCCTGCAGGCTGGTGGTGCCGGTCTTGTGAAAGCCCGCATGGGCGATGACGCGGGTCATGCCGACAGCCTGATCATTCGGGGAAAATCCCCTCGGGCGGGTCGGCGATGAGGCGGCCTGCGGTCAGATCGACGGTGGGCACGGCAGCCAGGGTGAAGGGCAGCAGCACCGGGGTTTTCAGCGCCGGCCCGGTGATTTCGAGAATATCCCCGGCGCCGTGATTGTGCACCGCCGCGACTTTGCCGAGCTTCTGCCCGCCAGTATCGAACACCTCCAGCCCGATCAGGTCGGTGTGGTAATATTCGTCATCGGGCAGCGAGGGCAGGGCGTCGCGGTCGGCAAAGAGCCGCACCCCTTTCAAGGCGTCGGCCTCTTCCTTGGTCCGCACGCCGGAGACCTTGGCGGAAAAGCCGTTTTTCACCGCGCGGGTGATCTCGACCTCGTAAGAGGCGCTGCCATCCTCGGTGTAGAGCGCGCCGTAATCGCCAATGGCTTCGGGATCGGCGCAGAAGCTCTTCAGCCGCACCTCGCCCTTCACCCCGAACGCGCCGGTAATGGCGCCGATACAGATGCGTTTATCGGTCATGTCCCTCTCCCGGCCAAAGCGTCCTGGCTGGGCCGAGTTTACGGCAGGCGGTGGAGCGGGTGCAACCGGATTGGGAGGGGGAGGGTGTTGGTGTGGGCGGCGGCGCGTACTTATCCCGAATTGCGCTTGTCAGGATGGGGGAGGTCGCCCATTCTATGGCTGGCTAGGACGTCCTGTAGGGCGGGATTTTATCCCGCCAATATGGGCGGTGGGGTGAAACCCCACCCTACCTAGCTCCTCACCGCTCGATCGGTGGGGGGCAGGTGCGGCGGGTTTCCCAGCCGATTTGCACGAGTTCCGGGTCTTCCTGTTCGCGTTCCGGCCAGCCGATGCAGAGATAGGCGACCAGATGCCAGCTTTCGGGCACGTCGAGCGATTTGGTGAGCGCCGGGGCGTCGAGGATGGAGACCCAGCCGAGGCCGAGCCCGTGAGCGCGCAGGATCAGCCAGAATTGCATGATGGCCGTGACCACCGAATAGCGGCGCATCTCGGGCATGGTGCCAGCGCCAAGGCCTTTGCCCTGGGTGGTTTCCTCATCGCAGAAAACCGCAAGCTGCACCGGGGCTTCGCGCATGCCGGAAAGCTTCAGCTTGGCATAGGTGGCGGCATCCTCGCCGGAATATCCGGCGAGGGCCTTGGCATTGGTGGCCTGGAAATTTTCCAGAGCTGCCGCCCGCGCGCCCTCTGAGGCCACCGAAACCAGCCGCCAGGGCTGGGAGAGGCCGACCGAGGGCGCGAGGGTGAAACTGTCCAGACAGCGGGCAAGAAGGGCCTCGTCCACCGGATCGGTGCGGAAATGGCGCACATCGCGCCGCCACCGCATGAGCCGTTCCAGATCAGACTGGAAATCGGACGAGAACCCTTCCTGCGCCATGCCGGGATTATTCCTCGGTCGCGGCTTCTTCGGCCGGGGCTTCTTCAGCCGGGGCAGCAGCAGCTTCAGCGGCTTCGGCAGCTTTGGCGGCTTTTTCGGCAACGCGGTCTTGAGCGGCTTTGCCCGGCTCACCTTTTTTCGGGTTGGAGCGGGTTTTCTTTTCGATCAGGCCAGCGGCTTCGAGCATACGGGCCACGCGGTCGGTCGGCTGGGCGCCTTTGTCGAGCCAGGCTTTCACGGCGTCGAGGTCGATTTTTACCCGCTCTTCGCTGTCTTTCGGCAGAAGCGGATTATAGGTGCCCAGTTTCTCGATGAAACGGCCATCGCGCGGCATGCGGCTGTCGGTGGCCACGATGCGGTAGAAGGGGCGTTTTTTCGAGCCGCCACGGGCAAGACGAATTTTCATAGCCATGAGTGTTTCTCCTATTTCCTAGCTATTGAAGGGGGTTAAGCCCCTTGTTCCTGATGTTTCTTGTGGTGATGGATAACTTCCTGAATGATGAAATTCAGGAAAGCCTTGGCAAATTCCGGGTCGAGATCGGCCTGTTTCGCCAGGTCTTCGAGCCGCTCGATCTGCTGCGCTTCGCGCGCCGGATCGGACGGGGGAAGGTCGTGTTCGGCTTTCAGCTTGCCCACCGCCTGGGTGTGCTTGAAGCGTTCGCCGAGGGTATAAACCAGAATGGCATCGAGCCGGTCGATCGAGGCGCGATGCTCTTTCAGCAGGGCAGCGGCGCGGGTGGCGGCGTCACTCATGGCTCTCTCCTTGTGCCGGGCCGGGATGGCGCCAGATATTCATGGCGCCGATGGCGGGGTGGTTGAAAACGCCGTCAATCGAGGCGCCAAGACGCTGGGCCAGCGCTTCCGAGCGGCTGTTGCCCACCGCGATCAGCGAGGTCAGCGTGGTCCAGCCGAGGGTATCATAGGCATAGGCGCGGGCCACCAGCGCGGCCTCGTGGGCATAGCCCTTGCCCTCGGCGTAATCCATCAGGGTCCAGCCGATTTCGCGCTCGGGATGGCCTTCCGGGTTCCACAGGCCGACCCGTCCGAGATAGCGCCCGGTGGCCTTGTCTTCGAGCGCCCAGAAGCCGTAGCCCCGCAGCGCCCAATGGCCGACCATCGCGGCAACCGTGCGCCAGACCTGCGCGCGCGGCAGCGGCCCGCCGACAGCGCGCGACCGCTCCGAGGCAAAGAAGGTGGCTTCTTCCTCGAAATCCTCCTCGCGCATCGCGCGCAGGAACAGGCGCTCGGTTTCCAGCGTCGGCACGGCGAAGGTGGTGGGGGCGAGGCTCATGCGCGCGCCTCCGGGGAGGGGTGGCGGTAGATCTGCGCGGCTTTGCCGGTGGGGCTGGTCCAGTCGCTTTCCAGATGCGCGCCGAGGCGGGTGGCCAGAGCGATCGAGCGGTCATTGCCCGGCGCGATGACGCTGGTGAGCGCGCCCCAGCCAAGGGTCTCGTAGGCATAGGTGCGGGCAGTCAGGGCGGCCTCGTAGGCATAGCCCTTGCCTTCGGAGCCTTCAAACATGGCCCAGCCGATTTCGACTTCCTGCCAGCCTTCCGGGTTCCAGAAGCCGACCACGCCGATGGGGGCCGCGCTGGCTTTTTCTTCGACCATCCATAGCCCGTAGCCACGGATCACCCAGTGGCCGATCTCGGTGGCGAACATGCGCCAGGCTTCTGCGCGGGTCAGCGGCCCACCCATGCCCCAGGCGCGTTCGGAGCCGTAGAAGGCCGCGAAGGCGTCGAAATCCTCCGGCCGATGCGCCCGCAGACGCAGGCGTTCGGTTTCAAGCTCGGGGATGTTCATGGTGATGGAGGAGGTCATGCATAGGCCTCCGGGCTGCCATCGGCATCGGGGGCCGGGTGGCGGTAGACCGTGAGGCCGGGATGTTTCGACCAGACAGGCGCTGCCTCGTCGGGCGTTGCGCCAATGGCGCGGGCCAGAGCGGCGGAGCGGAGATTGGCCGGGTCGACATAGCTGACCAGTGTGGGCAGACCCAGCGCCGTATAGGCCCAGTCGCGCACTGCAACTGCGGCTTCACGGGCATAGCCATGCCCCTCATGCGCATCGTCATAGAGGGTATAGGCGAGTTCGGTTTCCGGGCGGTCGTTTGATTTGCGCAGGCCGACGCGGCCGATGCCCTCGCCGCTCGCGGACAGGGCGACGTGGAAATAGCCAAAGCCGAATTCGACCCAATGGGCGAGGTTTTCGTCAAAGATTGCCCGCGCTTCTGCCTGCGTGGCGGGGCCACCAATCCAATGCGACCGCTCCCGCGCCGAGAAAGCGGCAAAAGCGTCGAAATCACGCTCTTGCGGGCGGCGCAGGGTCAGGCGCGGGGTGGTGAGGGTCGAGGCGATCATGCGCGCGCCTCCGGGGCCGGGTGGCGGTAGACGTGGGTTTCGTCCAGGCCTTCGCCTGCCGGGCGCGGGGCGTCGGGGTCGTGGAAGGCGCCAAGGCGGGCGGCCAGTTTGAGCGACGCTGTGTTGGCCGGGTCGATGCAGGAGACCAGCGTGGCGAGGCCGCAATTCGTATAGACCCAATCGCGCAGGGCCAGCGCCGCCTCGGCGGCGTAGCCTTTACCCTCGAACCCGTCGAACAGGAACCAGCCCAGCTCAGGCTCGGGAAACTGGATGCCAGAGGTCACGGCGACCTGACCGGTAAGCTTGCCCTCGGCCTCGATCATCAGCGCGCCATAGCCGAAGAGGGCCCAATGCGCGGTGTCATTGCAGAACCAGCTCCACGCGGTTTCACGCGGAAGCGGGCCGTGCATGAACCCGGCCCGGTCAGAGGCCAGAAACGCGGCGTAGTGTTCGAAATCGGCAAATTCCGGGGCGCGCAGGGTCAGGCGCGGGGTGGTGATTGTGGGGATCGTGAAAGTGGTCATGCGGCCAGCCCTCCGAGCGGCAACGCGTGCTCGCCCCGGTGGACCGGGGGCAGCCCTGCAAGCAGGGCGCGCGCGTTATGAAAGGAGGCGAGGCGCATGGTTATTTCTTCTTGCCGAAGCCGCCAAGGCCCGAGAGGCCGGAGGGCAGGCCCATGCCGCCGCCGAGGCCGGGCAGGCCACCGCGTCCGCCGAGCATTTTCGCGGCCTCTTCCATCGCTTTCGGGTCACTCATGTCGGGCATGCCGCCGGGCAGGCCAGCGGGCATCCCGCCCTTGCCGAACATGCCCTGCATGGCCTGTTTCAGCATCTTGCCCTTGCCCATCTTACCGAGCTTTTTCATCATGTCCGACATCTGGCGCTGCATTTTCAGGAGCTTGTTCAGCTCGGACACTTCCAGCCCCGCGCCTTTGGCGATGCGCTTCTTGCGGCTGGCTTGCAGCAGGTCGGGATTGGCGCGCTCGCGTTTGGTCATCGACTGGATGAGGGCGATCTGGCGCTTCAGCATCTTGTCGTCGAGCCCGGCGGCTTCGGCCTGTTTGGCCATCTTGCCCATGCCCGGCAACATGCCCATCACGCTTTCCATGCCGCCCATCTTCTGCATCTGCTCAAGCTGCATTTTCAGGTCGTTCATGTTGAACTGACCCTTCTGGAAGCGCTTCATCATCCGCTCGGCCTGTTCGGCCTCGATGGTTTGCTGGGCTTTCTCGACGAGGGCCACGATATCGCCCATGCCGAGGATGCGGCCGGCGATACGTTCGGGCTCGAAGGTTTCGAGCGCGTCCATTTTCTCGCCGAGACCGACGAAACGGATCGGCTTGCCGGTGACGGCGCGCATCGAGAGGGCCGCACCGCCGCGCCCGTCGCCATCCATCCGGGTGAGGGCGACGCCGGTGATGCCGATCTTGGCATCGAATTCCTGCGCCACTTCCACCGCGACCTGACCGGTGAGGCCGTCGACGACCAGCAGGGTCTCGCGCGGGTTCACCGCGTTGCGCACCTGCTCGACCTCGTTCATCAGAACTTCGTCGATATGCAGACGACCTGCGGTGTCGAGCATGTAGACGTCATAGCCGCCCAGAGCGGCCTGAGTTTTTGCGCGTTTGGCGATGTCCACCGGCTTTTCGCCCGGCACGATCGGCAGGGTGTCGACGCCGATCTGCTGGCCCAGCACTTCGAGCTGTTGCATGGCCGCCGGGCGGTAGATGTCGAGCGAGGCCATCAGCACCCGCTTGCCCTCGCGCTCTTTCAGGCGCTTGGCGAGCTTGGCGGTGGTGGTGGTTTTGCCACCGCCCTGCAGACCGACCATCAGGATCGGCGCGGGCGGGTTGTCGATTTTCAGGGCACCGGGATCGGTGTCGCCGGTCAGAACCGCCACGAGTTCATCATGAACGATCTTCACGACCTGCTGGCCGGGGGTCACCGATTTCGTTACCGCTTGGCCGGTGGCCTTCACCTCGACCGCTTTCACGAAATCGCGGGCGACGGGCAGCGAGACGTCAGCCTCAAGCAGCGCCACACGGACTTCGCGCAGGGCGGTTTTCACATCGTCTTCGGACAGCGCACCCTGTTTGGTCAGCCGGTCGAAGACACCTGAAAGGCGGTCTGATAGGCTTTCGAACATGTCATCGGCTCCTTTGCCGTTACCAGTTTTCCCCTAGATAGGGGCGCGCACGAGTTCGGCCAAATGCCGAGCGCCCCCGTGGGCGCAACGCGCTGACGGGGGGCGATCCCGGCCATAGGCCATGGGACCGGAAGCAATGCCACTTCCGGAGTTGGCCCGCTGATACGCGCGCGGGCCGGGTGAGTCAAGCAATCTTGGGGTTTTGGCGGGGGAGGGGATTGGGTTTGGGGGCGACGTTGATCGGTCGCTGGAGGGAGCCGGGCGAGGGGCGGTCCGGGGAATGGCGCTGGCAGGGCGAGCGCTTGCTTTGAATCAGATCTTCTGATCGCTCCCCCTTTGGCGCGGGCTGCAAGCCCGTGCCGCGCCTGACCTTCCCCCCGGGAAGGCGCATTGGCGAGACCGCAAACCGCGTTCACGGCGTCGATGCTTTTATGAATGGCGTTGGGGAAACGCAGCAATTGCGCCTCCCCAAGGTCAGGCGCGCCACTCCGCACGCAGGAGGTTTCGCCCTGCGCTTGTGGCACGCACCGCAGAGCGCGGGGAAGACATGTCAAAGGGAATAAAAGTCGGGACGGCGGGGGCGTGGTGCGCCTGAAGGCGCACGCTACGCTGCGTTTTCATGATCAGCCTTTCCGCCGCCCCTCAACCATCCACGCCGCCACCGCCAGCGCCGCCGCGATCAGCAGCATCAGCCAGCCGGGGGCGAGGGGGGCGACGCGCAGGGCGGTGACCTGATAGGCGCCGCGCGGGGTGTAGCCGATCCACCCGCGCCCATGGGCCACCCGGCCCGGCGCGACGGCGCGCAAGGTGGGAAAGCCCGCCTCTAGCCGCGTCACCCCGCCATGGGTTGCGTCTAGCAGCGGGGCGAGACGGTCGCCGCTGGCAATCGTCGCTTCAAATTCACGCGGGGCGGCGGGGCCGACTGCCACCACGGCGCTGAGATCGCCCTCGGTCAGCCGGTAAAGCCCCATATCGGGGGCGGGCATCTGGGCGCGGTAGAGGCCCGGCGCTTGTTCCACCATCGGCAGGCTGGTTTCGCTGCCATCGGGGGCAGTGACCTGCACATCGGGGGCGGTGTTGCCAAGGGTGCGGCGGGTGATCGTGAGCCCGGCACCCTCGGCGTTAGCGGTGAGGGCCTCTTCCTCCAGTTCGGGTTCCTTCATCATCCAATGGGCGAGGCGGCGCAGGAGTTCGAGCTGCGGCCCGCCGCCCTCGAACCCGCGCGACCAGAGCCAGGCCTGATCGGAGGCCATGAGCGCCACCCTTCCATCGCCCTCATGCGCGAGGACCAGAAGTGGCAGGCCATCGGCTCCGGTCATCACCACCTGAGTGGTGCCATCCTCGGGCAGGCGCAGCTCGATCTGGCGCAGCCAACGGCCCCAGCCGCCCTCAGGCGCGAATTGCTCCAGCCCACGGGTCACGGGATGGCGCTGGCCGAGATCGGTGATCGCAGGCGTGAACGGCGTGTTGATCAGCTTTGGGCTGGGCTGGCCGGGCAGCACCTCGCCCAGAGGCGAGCGGGCGAGGCTTTGCACCCCGGCATAATCCGGCCCTGCCGCCACCAGCACCGCGCCGCCCCGGCGGATATAGTCGCGCACGCTGTCCAGATAGCTCGCGGGCAGGATGCCGCGCAGCATGTAGCGATCGAAGATGATCAGGTCGAATTCGTCGATCTTTTCCAGAAACAGCTCGCGGGTGGGGAAGGCGATCAGGCTGAGTTCGTTCACCGGCACCCCGTCCTGTTTGCCGGGTGGGCGCAGGATGGTGAAATGCACCAGATCGACGGCGCTGTCGGATTTCAGGAGGTTGCGCCAGGTGCGGGTGCCGGGATGCGGCTCGCCCGAAACCAGCAGCACGCGCAGCCGGTCGCGCACCCCGTTCATCGAGACCACGGCGGCGTTGTTGCGGTTGGTCAGCTCGCCCGGCGCGTCGGGGGTGGAGAGGCGGATCACGTTCTGGCCGCCATGGGTCAGCGTCACCGGCAGCGACAGATCGCGGCCCACCGGCACATCGTAAAGCAGCGACGGCGCGCCATCGACCGAGATTGCCAGCGTGACGGTGTCGGTGCCGGGGGCGGCGCCCATATCCTCGATCCGCAGGCGGATCTCCTGTTCCTCGCCGATGATGGCAAAGGCCGGGGCGGCGGTGACATGCAGGCGGCGATCCCAATCGGAGGCGTGGCCGGTGGCGAGGAGGTGCAAGGGCGCGGGCAGATCGGGGGCGGCGTCGAGATCGTGGACTTGACCATCGGAGATCATCACCGTGCCCGCCACCCGGTCGCTCGGGAGTTCGGCCAACGCTTGCGCGAGCGCGCCCATGGCCAGCGTGCCGCGATTGTCGGGGGCATCGCCGACATGAACCACATGCAGCTCCAGCCCTTTCGCCTCGGCTTGGGCTTTCAGGCTGGCGAGGGCGGCTTCGGTCTGGGCGGGGCGGTCGGCGATCTGCTGCGAGGCGCTATCATCGACCACCGCGATCAGAAGATCGGTCTCGGGGCTGCGCTCTTCGCTTTGCAGCGACGGCCCGGCAAGGGCGGCGATCAGAAGGAGGGCAGCGCTGGCGCGCAGGGCCCAGCCTTTGAGGCCGCGCCAGACGGCCAGCGCCAGAAGCACGGCGATGAGCGCGCCCGGTGCCCAGATGAGCGGCCATGGCAGCAGCGGCGAGAAGATGACGGAATGCATCATTCGCCCAGCCTTTCCAGCAAAGCGGGCACATGCACCTGATCGGATTTGTAATTGCCGGAGAGCACATGCATCACCAGATTGACCCCGAAACGATAGGCCATTTCGCGTTGGCGTTCGCCCGCCATACCGCGCCCGACCGGCAGAAGCGGGAGGCCGGTGGCGTCGACCGCCCAGGCGCTTGCCCAATCATTGCCGCCGATCACCACCGGGGTGACGCCATCATTGAGATTGCGAAACGGCATGCCTTCGGCGCGGGTGGCATCGGCGGGGGCGGCTTCGACCCAGACCGGCCCGCCCTGATAGCGGCCCGGGAAAGCGTCGAGCAGGTAGAAGGCGCGGGTGAGCACATGGTCGCCCGGCACCGGCTCCAGCGGCGGGATATCCAGCGGCAGGGCGAGGGCGCGCAGCCGGGTGGCCTCGGGCGTGGCGCTGGCGCCGGAGGTGGTCAGATCGCCGTCGCTTGTGTCAAAGAGGATCATCCCCCCGGTGCGCAGATAGGCGTTGAGCCTTCGATAGGCGGCGGAAGAGGGCTGGGGCTGGCTTTGGGTGATCGGCCAGTAGAGAAGCGGATAGACCGAAAGCTCGTCCTGCTCCAGATCGACGCCGACGGGGGGGGAGGGCTCGACCGATGTGCGCTGGAAGATCTGGTTAGTGAGCCCGGTCAGCCCGGCCTTGGCGATCCGGTCGGCCTCACTATCGCCGGTGATGACATAGGCAAGGGTGACGTTATCGGCGGCGGCAAGGGTGGCGGGGGAGATGTCTTGGGCGCGCAGCGGAAGCCCGGCGCTGAGGAGGCCGATGCAAAGGAGGGCCGCGACCGAGCTCGGGAGGGCAACCGGGCCGTGCCAGAGGTGGAGGGAGAGGAGGGCGTGCCGGTCCGGGGAGTGGCGCATCCCGGCCTGTGTGCGACGCCATTTATTCCAGCCATGCACTGCTTGCCTCACCGCGTGTCGAGAGGCTGCAAATGCGCCAGTCCGGGGGACGGACCGGCGCTCGCCCGGCGCCCCAAGGGGCGCTGTTCGGGCGGGAAGAAGATGCTGACGAGGTTTCGGGCGCGGCCCGGCCTTGGGGCCGGGCCGGGAATATCGAAGGGCTACAGCGAGCAGGGCGAGGATCAGGGCCATGGCGAGTGCCGCCGGAAGCGTTGAGGGCGACATTCCTGCGACGGGAGCTGCTGCCTCAGCCGCATCGGGCAGGGTCAGGCGCAGGAGCAGCGCAGCCAGCCCCAGCGTGGCGGTCTTCACCGCGCCCCGGCTGAGGCGGCCGGAGAGGGCGAGGGTGGCGAGGATGTCGGCGGCGAGCAGCAGCAGCGCGGCCATAAGCAATGGTCCGGCCAGATTGCGTTCGGGGCTTTCGCCCTGCCAGTCGGGGGTGATTTCGGCGGGCCAGCGGGCGGGGGCAAGCACCGCGTCGGGGCCGAGCGTGTTCACCGCGATCAGGCGCTTGTCGGTGCGGTAAAGCCCGGGGGGCAGGTCGGGGCCGGGAGTGCCGGTGAGGGCTTCGCCGGGCAGGCCGGGGCGGTCGCCGGCGCTGTGCAAGCTGCCGAAGCCGTCAAGCACCTGATCGGGCACCCAGATCGTGCCCACCAGATCGGCTTTGCCGGGGGCTTCAGCCTTGGTCGAGACCGCGAGGCGTTCGAGCATCTGCACGAAGAGGCCGGAGAGCGCGAGGCTTGACCATTCGGCATTGGCCGAGCTGTGAAACAGCACCACTTCGCCCGCGCCAAGGGCTTTGCGGGTGACTAGTGGCGTGCCATCGGCAAGGGCGGCGATGGTGCGGCTGGCAAGCTCCGGCCCCGGTTCGGCCAGCACCTGCGAAGACACCGTGACGTCGGCCGGCACGGCGAGACCGTAGAAGGGCGAGCTTTCCGGGAAGGGGGCGAGCTTTTGCGGCTCCCCCCAGCTCATCGCGCCGCCAACCGAACGTCCGCCCGCGCGCAGATGCACCGGCAGGAGCGGATCGTCATTCATCTGCCCGGCTTCGGCGGCAAGCCGGGGGCCAGCAAAGCGCAAGAGGAGCCCGCCATCCGTGACCCATTGCGCCAGAGCTTCGGCCTCAGGGGCGGACAGGCTGGCGCTGTCGGGCAGCAGAATGGCATCCGGCGCGGCGGCGATGAGGTCGGAAATGGGGCCTTCGATCACCCCGGCGGTGGGCACCAGCGCCTGGCGCAGGTAATGGCTGGGCGAGAGCAATTCCAGCGTTTCGCGCCCCGCCGTGGCGGTGACCAGCCCGACCTTGCGCCGCCTGAGGCTGTCATCGGCCAGGGTCAGCGCGCCTGCCGAGCGGCTGCCCTCGATGCGAAAACGGCTGATGCGGTTGCGCAGTTCCGGGGGGAGCGACAGCTCGGTTTCGGCGCGGGTCGCACCGGCGTCAAAGCTGAGGCTGGTGCGGGCCAGTTCACGCTCGGTGCCGGTGGGATCGGGGCCAAGTCCGGTCAGGATCAGCTCTTGCGGGGCGTCACCCCGGCTGCGCAGGGCGGTGAGCCGGACCAGCCCGCCCTCGATCCGGGCGGGGATCAGGCCAAGGCGGGGGCGGGGCGGTTCCAGCACCCGAAGCGGGCCATGGGAGGCGAAGAGATCGGCCAGCGCGGCGCGGTTGGGGCTGTCGAGCCCGTCCGACAGCCAGAGGGTTTCGAAGCGCGTATCGAGGCTTTTGGCCCAATCGAGCACGGCGTCGAAGCCGGGGCTGTAGGCCTGAGGAGTGAGGCCCGGCAGACGGCGGGCGGCTTCGCCTGCGCTGCGCAGGGGCAGGATGCCGGGCGGCGGCGGGGCGGACGCGGCCACGAGGGCGGCGGGGCGTCCGGCGGCTTCGGCCTGTTTCAGCGCCTGCGCCGCCGCATCGAGCCTTGCTTGCCAATCGGGCGCGGCGGCCCAGCCATCGTCGATCAGCACCAGAAGCGGCCCCGAGCCGGGCACGCGCGGGGTCGGGTGCAGCACCGGCCCGGCAAAGCCGAGGATCATCGCGGCCAACGCCGCCATGCGCAGCAGCATGAGCCAGAGCGGGGTGCGGCGGGCTTCCACTTCGCGGTCGTCCAGCCCCAGAAGCAGGGTCACACCGGGAAAGGCCCGGCGGATCGGCGCGGGCGGCACGGCGCGCAAGAGCCACCAGAGCAGCGGCAGGGCGGCGAGAGTGGCGAGCAGCCAGGGCGTGGCAAAGCCGATGGGGCCGAGGGTGAGCATCAGCGCCGCGCCTCCAACCCGCGATAAAGCCAGAGCAGCGCCTTGGCTGGGGCGTCTGACGTATGATGCAGGTGGTAGTGCCAGCCATGGGCGTGGGCGAGGCTGGCGAGCTGGGCTTTGCGGGCGGCGAGGCGTTCCTGATAGCGGGCGCGCAGGCTGCCGGCATGGCGAGTTTCGTATTCCAGCCCGCCCGCGATGGAGTGGAACACCGTGCGGCCCTCGAAGGGAAAGGCTTCTTCGGCGGGGTCGAGCACCTGCAACAGCATGCCGGCCACGCCGCGGCTGGCGGCCTCATCCAAGGCGGCTTCCAGCGCGTCGAGGGGGCCGAGGAAATCCGACAGGAACACCGCGCGGGCGCGGGGGGGCAGCGGGGACGGGCCGGGGGTGCCGTAGTCGTCTGGGCTGGGCGCGGCGAGGGTCTCGGCCATGCGGGCGAGCTGCGGCGCGCCGGATGCGGGCGGGCTGGGCAGATCGGCCAGCCCCACCCGTTCGCCGCCGCGCGCCAAGAGGATCGCCGTGGCCAGCGCCAGAAGGGCGGCGCGCTCGGCTTTGGTCTCGCCGTTGGGGGTGGAGGCAAAGCGCATCGCGGCGCTGCGGTCGGCCCAGAACAGCACGGTCTGCGCCGATTGCCATTCCTTTTCCTGCACGAAATGGGTGTCGGAGCGGGCCGAGCGGCGCCAGTCGATGGTCTGGGCCGGATCGCCGGGACGGGCGGGGCGGAACTGCCAGAAGGCTTCGCCAAGCCCAGGGCGGCGGCGGCCATGGGCGCCAAGGGTGACGCCCGCCGCAAGATGCTGCGCGCGCGCCATCAGGGGCGGCAAGGGCGCCGCCAGAGCCTCGGCGCGCGGACGAAGGGGGAGCGGGCGGGTCATGGGTGGTAAGGGGTGTTGCAGAAATGGGCGGGCGTGCTGGCTGCACGGGGGGCTGCCTGCTGGGTGAGGTTTTTGTAGTCGGGCGAGGGGCGGTCCGGGGAATGGCGCATCCTGACCTGTGAGTTGCGCCATTTATGCCAGCCATAAACTGCCTGCCCCACCGCGTGTCGCGAGGCTTCAAAAGCGCCGGTCCTGCGGACGGACCGGCGCTCGCCCGGCGCCCCGAGGGGCGCTGTTCGGGCGGGGGAGAGCACGGGCCAGAAGAAACGGGCGATGCCCGACACTGGGGGGGCGTTGTGCTGCGACTGGTCTGTGTGCGGTGCTTGGAAGCATCGATGCCCGAATGGCTTCATCCAAAGTCGCCAAACGCCCTCCCGGGGGGAGGGTCGGGCGTCGCCCGTCGTGCGGCCGGGCGAAGAAGAAATGGCTGAGCTGCAGGCTGTCGGATGGGACGCCAGCTCTCTCACGCTGCCGCCTCCTGCGCCGTGAGGCTTTCGACCACCCGGCCAATGAGCACGGCGAGGCTTTCGCCGCGGGCGCGAGCGGCGTAGCCCAAGGCCATGCGGTGGATCAGGACCGGCTGGGCCAGCGCTTTCACATCGCCCGCATTGGGGGCGAGGCGACCGGCGAGCAGGGCGCGGGCGCGGACCAGAAGCATCAGCGCTTGGGCGGCGCGCGGGCCGGGGCCCCATGAGACGTTTTCGCGGATGAAATCGGGGGCGGTGTCATCCTCCGGGCGGCAGGCGCGGACCAGATCGAGGATCATCTCGACCACAGAGTCACCCACCGGCATCCGGCGCAGAAGCTGCTGCGCGGCGATCAGCTCGCCCGCCGAAAACACCGGCTCGGCCGTGGCTTCGCCCGCGCCGGTGGTGGCGATGAGAATGTCGCGCTCGGCGGCCCGCGAGGGGTAATTCACATCGACCTGCAACAGAAAGCGGTCAAGCTGGGCCTCGGGCAGGGGGTAGGTGCCCTCCTGCTCGATCGGGTTCTGGGTGGCGAGCACATGGAAGGGGGCGGCAAGGCGATGGGACTCGCCCGCCACCGTCACCGCATGTTCCTGCATCGCCTGCAAGAGCGCCGACTGGGTGCGCGGGCTGGCGCGGTTGATCTCGTCGGCGAGCAAGAGCTGGCAGAAGATCGGGCCGGGCAGAAAGCGAAAGGCGCGCGCACCATCCGGGGCCTCTTCCAGCACTTCCGAGCCAATGATGTCGGCGGGCATCAGGTCCGGGGTGAACTGGATCCGGCCCGCGTCGAGGCCCATCACCGTAGAGAGGGTTTCGACCAGCCGGGTTTTGCCCAACCCCGGCAGGCCGATGAGCAGCGCGTGGCCCCCGGCGAGCATCGCCGAGAGGGTGAGGGTCACTACCTCGTCCTGCCCGATGATCCGGCGCGCAACCATGGCCCGGGCGCGGGCAAGCTTGCCGCCCAAAGCCTCGATTTCGGCCACCAGATCCTCGGGTGCGCTCTGTGCCTTGTCCATCCGGTGCCTCCTCAGCATACTTGGCCAGCATTAAAGGACGGATCGCAGCGGGGCACAAATGACAAAAGCGACGGCAGGCGGAAATCCCACCCCCTCGGCGGAAGGGCTGGCGGGGGCGGCGCGCCGGGCGGTGGGCAAGGGTCCGGCGCCGGTGCATCTGTGGAATCCACCGTTTTGCGGTGATCTCGACATGCGGATCGCGCGGGATGGGACATGGTTCTACCTCGGCACCCCGATCGGGCGGCCGGAACTGGTGAAGCTGTTCGGCTCGATTATCCGCAAAGACGGCAACAGTTATTTTCTCGTCACGCCCGGCGAAAAGGTCGGGATCACGGTGGAGGACGCGCCGTTTGTGGCGGTGGATTTTTCTGTGGAGGGCGAGGGTGAGGCGCAGAGCCTGCGCTTTGTGACCAATCTGGGGGATGAGGCCGTGGCCGGGCCGGAGCATCCGATACGGGTGGTGCGCGCCGCGGAGAGCGGCGAGCCGTCGCCCTATATCCTGATCAGGACCAATCTCGAAGCGCTGATCGACCGCAAGAGCTTCTATCGGCTGGTGGAGCTGGGGGTGCACGAGCGGCACGAGGGCGAGGATTGGTTCGGGCTGTGGTCCGGCGGGGCATTTTTCCCGGTGATCCCGTCGGCGGAGCTGGAGGGGGAATAACGGGCAAGCTTAGCCGGTCGGGCGCTGCCCGTCGTGCCGACGGGCGAAACTTATGGCGAGTAGAGGAAACGGACCGGCGCTCGTCCGGCGCCTGCGGCGCTGTTCGGGCGAAGAGTGAATTGGCGGGTTGAAAACCCGCCCTACGGAGTATCGGGGCTTTTCCGCGACGGCCCGGATTGGCGATGCCAAGGGTTTTCTGAAACACGTGGCAAGACCTTTCTGAAAGGTCTTGCTGCGCGATGGCTTCGCGGTGAGCGGGCCAGCGCCCCGACCGGGCCAAAGCGGCGGGATTGCGCCAATTTTAACGGTATACCGAGGCGTCGCGCTTGTATGGGCCGGGCGGGTTTGGTTTCTTTGCCGCCAAGTCAGGAGGCCCCATGCCCAGATTCGCCGCCAATCTCACCTTTCTGTTTCGCGAGCTGCCGTTCCTCGAACGCTTCGAGGCAGCAGCGGATGCCGGGTTTGAAGGGGTCGAGGTGCTGTTTCCCTATGATGACGCGGCCAAGGACATCACCCGGCGGCTCTTGGCCAACGGGCTGACCATGGTGCTGATCAACGCGCCGCCGCCGAACTGGACCGGGGGCGATCCGGGCTATGCGGCGGTGCCCGAGGCGCGCGAGCGCTTTCGCCACGATTTCCGCCGGGCGCTGCGCTTTGCCACCGCTTTGGGCGCGCAGCATCTGCATATCATGGCGGGCGAGGCGGAAGGCGAGGCGGCGCGCAGTTGTTTCGTCGACAATCTGGCCTGGGCGGCCGAGCAGGCGCCGAAAATGAGCTTGACCATCGAGCCGATCAATACCGAGGACCGGCCGGGCTATTTCTTGCGCGATTTCGATCAGGCGGCGGAGGTTCTCGATGCTGTGAGCGCCCCCAATCTGGGGCTGCAATTCGACATGTATCACGCGCAGAAGATCACCGGCGACGGGATGGCGGCGTGGCAGGCGCATGGCCACCGGGTGCGTCATGTGCAGGTGGGCGGTTTTCCTGGGCGGGGCGAGCCACTGGCTGGCGCGGTGGATTATCCGGCCTTCTTCGTCCGGCTCGATGACGAGGGCTATCAAGGCTGGGTTTCGGGCGAATACACCCCGGCCGGGCGCACCGAAGAGGGGCTGGGCTGGATGAAACTGCCCGAGGTGGTGGCGCCCTGACGACACGTGGCAATTGCGTTCCGATCGACGGCGGTATGGGCTGGTCGGGCACTCGCCGTGCGACTGAACGTGCTGTTCGACGGAAGCGGGGCGGGATCTTGATGGCACTCGGTAGAGACAGAAAACCCTCCTGACAGAGAGCTGTCAGGAGGGCGGATGCAACGAGGGTCCATCAGCAGGGAAGGCGCCCCGATATGAGATGCATCTGTGGTGCGGACCGAAATCCCGGTGCGGGATTCCGATCCTGCCGTGGCCTGTTATCAGGCGGCGGCTTTTTTGCGGCGACGCATCGCGCCGAGGCCACCCAGCGCGCTGAGGAGCATCAGGCCAGCGGCCGGAACCGGAACCGGAGCCACGTCGAAGGTCAGCTCTTCCGGGTTGCCGTTGGCAGCCGAGTAGATCAGACGGAAGTCGCCGGCCGGGGCCGAGAAGATCGTATCGCTGATGACGGTCGGTTTCGACGAGTCGGCGATCACGTTGTCGTTCCCGTCAAGGAGCGTGATCCCGTCATCGTGGGTGATCGTGCCATTGATGGCCGTACCCAGCGTGCCGGTGATATCCAGCAGCGTGGTGGTTTGGAACCCGGATTCGCTCATCACGGTGCTGCCAAAGCCGCCGTCAACCCAGCTGCCGCCGCCGGAGTTCAGGAACTCGGCGATGGTCGGCGAGGAACCGGCATCGGTGAAGAAGGCAAGGTCGCCCGTGTAGGTGATCGACGCCAGAAGGTCGAGCGCATGAGCGGCGACGTTCGCAACGGTGGCATCGGAATTCGCCGAGACGCCGCCGGAGTTGTAGTTGTAAATGTCGATCGCGAAGGTGCCGTTCAGCGTGGCAGCCCCAGCGGTCGATGCGGCCGTCAGGCCGATCGCAAGAGCGCCCGCCGTGGCGAGACCCTTGAAAGTCATGTTGTGAAACATATTGTCACTTCCTCATTTGTCATGTTCTGCACTCGTCCACCCCACTTGTACTTCTGGCGGCAGCGCATGCTGTGTAGGAAGGAGAGCCGAAAAATAGGCATCGCCCTAACCCAGCCATAGAATTACCACAATTGCTCAGCGGACTGCGCGCAAAAAAAACAAATTTAGTAAAAATACAACCGAGGGGTGAATGTTAGGGGTGAATCACATGCACATGGATGCAAAAGTGCGACACTAATCTGGCTGCGTGCGCGTTTTGTTGCGGGTCGTGAAACAGTAGATGCTGCGGCCGTTGTGAGTGGCAAGGAACCGGCGGGCCGAGAGAAGACGGTAGCTCCGAATCAGAGGCCGAAATGGGGCGTTTTTGCGGCGGAGCGGCGCGCCGGTCTTGCCGCGATCCTGCGCTTCAAAACGACCCCGAAGATCATGTGCCTGAGCATGTGCATCTGTCGCGGTGCCCGCTGCCTTTGACGCCCGTTTGCCCGTGCCGACGTTTCATCCGGGGGTGTGCCGCGCGGTTCGGGCCAAGCGAAGTGTTCTGACCATAATCTGCGCCAACATTGAAGGCTCCTGACAGGATGCTGTCAGGAGGGGTGTGAGAGACAGGCTCCATCAGAACATGAAGGAGACCTGATATGACCCCCCAACCGATCGTTGTCTGGACCGAAATCCCGGTGCGCGACGTGGCCAAGGCTGCGGCCTTTTATGACAAGGTGTTCGGCTACACGACCAGCGTCGATACCAGCGGGCCGCAGCCCTCTGCGATGCTGAACAACACCATGGACGGGGTGGGCGCGAGCCTGATCCTCGGAGATCCGGCCCCCGGTACCATCCTGCACCTCACCTTGCCCGACGCGCTGGAAGCGGGCATCGCCCGCGCCGAGGCGGCGGGTGGCAAGGTGTTGACCCCGGCGGTCGAAATTCCCTATGGCCGTTTCGTCTATGCCACCGACCCGGATGGCAATAAGATCGGGTTGTTTGAACCAAAAGGGTAGAAGCGCAAGCCGAAGTCCGACCCTCACGCCACTGGTTCGAGTAGCGGGAGGACGGATACCGGTTTTCGGATAATCTTGCGCGAGAAGGAAATGTAATGCGCCGCGCCGACCGCCTGTTTCAGATCGTTCAGTATCTTCGGGGCGGTCGGCTGACCACCGCGCGCAGTCTGGCCGAGCGGTTGGAGGTGAGCGAACGCACCATTTATCGCGATATTGCCGATCTGATCGGCTCGGGCGTGCCGATCGAGGGCGAGGCGGGCGTGGGCTATGTGATGCGCGTGGGCTATGAGGTGCCGCCCTTGATGTTTACCCGTGCCGAGGTGTCGGCGCTGGTGGCGGGGGCGCGGATGATGCGCGCCTGGGGCGGGGCCGAGATGGCGCGGGCCGCTGAGGAAGCGCTGGTGAAAATCGAGGCGGTGCTGCCCGAAAGCCTGCGCGAAAGCGCCGGAAAGGTGCCGGTTTACGCGCTGGGGATGTTCGGCCTCAGCCCGGAAGAGCGCGCCCTGCTCGACCGGCTGGAAGCGGCCTGCGAGGCGCATCTGCTTCTGAGCTTCGATTATGAAGACAAGACCGGCAGCGCCACCCGCCGCACCGTGCGCCCGCTGGGGCTGCATTACTGGGGCAAGGTCTGGACGCTCGCCACATGGTGCGAGCTGCGGCAGGATTTTCGCAGCTTTCGCGTCGACCGGATTGGCGGGCTGGAAGAGGGGGCGGCGTTCCGGCCCGAGCGCGACAAGAGCTTTGCCGCCTTCACCGCCGCGCAACAGCCGATGGGCGCGTGCTGAAGACGGGGCTGAGCAGGGGGAGGGCCTGCCCGCCCACAGGGGCAGGCGCTCGCCCGGCGCTTTCGGCATACCGGGCAATGGTCATTCAGACCGGCGATGGCGCGAGGCTCAGACTTTCAGCCCGAATTCGCGGAACCGCGCCTTCAGATCAGCCTCGACCCGCGCGCCGAGATGGCTGATCACCTCGGAGGCCGCGATATTGCCCATGATGCCGCAGGTCTCAAGGTCATGGCCCTCGACCAGCCCCCAGAGGAACGCCCCCGCGAACAGATCGCCTGCGCCGGTGGCGTCGATCACCTTGGTGGGCACGGCGGGGCAATGAATGCGCTCGCCACCGGCCAGAATATGCACCCCGTGTTCGCTTTCGGTGCCGACCACGATCTCGACTTCGGCCGCCGCAGCGGCGAGCGAGGCATCAAAGCTCTCGGCCGGGAACATGGTTTCGATCTCGGCGCGGTTGGCAAACAGCAGATCGACATCGTCGTGGATCATTCGGGCAAAGGCGTCGCGGTGACGGTTGATGCAGAACGGATCAGACAGGGTCAGCGAGACCTTGCCGCCGCCGCGCTTGGTGGCGGCGATGGCCTTGGCGAAGGCTTCGTGGCTCTCGGGCCCGTCGAAACGGTAGCCCTCGAGGAAGATCCATTCGGCCTCTTCCATCATCGCCTCGTCGATATCGCTGGGCGAGAGATGTTCGGTGACGCCGAGATAGGTATTCATCGAGCGCTCGCCTTCGGGGGTGACCAGCACGATGCAGCGCCCGGTTTCATGCGCATGATCGCCATCGGCAAAGCTGACCTCATAGGTTGCGCCCTGCGCGCGCAGGTCATGGGCGAAGATGCGGCCAAGCTGGTCGTCCTTCACCTTGCCCACATAGGCCACGCGACCGCCCAGATGGGCGATGCCTGCGATGGTGTTGGCCGCCGATCCGCCCGACATTTCCGTCGCCGGACCGATCTTGCTGTACAGCTCAACACCGCGCTGCTGGTCGATCAGCTGCATGATGCCCTTCTCGACCCCGTTCGTGGAGAGGAAGCTCTCGTCGCAATGGCTGAGCACATCGACCATGGCATTGCCGATGCCGACAACCTGATAGCGTTTGGTCACAGATTCTTCTCCTCGAATTGGCAGAGGTCGCGGATCAGACAGGCCGCGCATTTGGGTTTGCGGGCGATACAGGTGTAACGACCGTGCAGAATGAGCCAGTGATGGGCGTGGCGCTGATAATCGGCGGGGACGTTATCTTCAATAGCCCTTTCGACCGCATTCACATCCTTGCCCACCGCAATGCCGGTGCGGTTGCCGACCCGGAAGATGTGGGTGTCGACCGCCTGCGCAGGCTGGCCCCACCACATGTTCAGCACCACATTGGCGGTTTTGCGGCCCACACCGGGCAGGCTTTGCAGGGCGGCGCGGGAATTGGGCACCTCGCCATCGTATTCGTCGACAAGGATCTGAGACATCTTGATGACGTTCTTGGCCTTCTGCCGATAGAGCCCGATGGTTTTGATATGCTCGATCAGCCCCTCTTCGCCGAGGGCGAGCATCTTTTCGGGGGTGTCGGCGATTTTGAACAGGGCGCGGGTGGCTTTGTTGACGCCTGCATCGGTGGCCTGCGCGCTTAGCGCCACGGCCACGACGAGCGTGTAGGCATTCACATGTTCCAGCTCGCCTTTCGGTTCGGCCTCGGCCTCGTGAAAGCGGCGGAATACTTCGCGGATGGTTTTGTAATTCATCTGTGTGACCATGGCTCCGGTATCGGGGCTTTAGCTCGTCAGGGCAAGCATTTGGCGGCGAAAACCGATAAAATTGGAAAGCACTCCTTAACCAGATCTCGCGCAAAGTGGTGCGGAACCGAAAAATCCGAGTCAGGATCGGTTCGACGTATTTTAGCCCGGAGGGAAGAATGGTTTCATACCCCGTCATGGATCCCGCTGTTCAGGATGACCGGCTTGCGGTCTTGCCGGGGTTCGGCCCGGGCGTGCATCTGATGAGCCAAGAGGGTGAAATTCCGGTGGAATGGCTGGCGACGGGCGACAAGCTGATCACCCGCGATCATGGGCTGCAGCCGGTGCTCTGGATTGGCCGGGCGCGGGTGAAGCATACGAGCCTGGCGCGCAATCCGCAGATCAAACCGATGGAGATTGCCACCGGCGCGCTGGGCGCGGGCGTGCCCACGCATCCCACCCTGCTGGCCCCGGCGGCGCGGGTGCTGCTGAACGGCGCCGAGGTGGAACTGCATACCGGACATGGCGAGGCGCTGGCCGAAATCGGCGATCTGCGCGACGACCGGCTGGTGACCATGCCTGCGATGCCAGCGGGGACGCATTACACTTTCGTGCTGCTGCCGGTGCATGACATGATCGAGGCGAACGGGCTCTGGGCCGAAACGCTGCTGCTCGATGCGCGGGTGCGGCAGGCGCTGAAGGACGATCTGCCCGCGGTGCTGGCCAATGACCGCTCGCTGCGCATGGCGCATGCGATGTCGGCGCGGCTGTGCCTCGACAGTTATGAGGTGGCGGCGATCCGGGGCAAGCACAAGGAAACCTCGCTGTCGGAGCTGATCAGCCACGCGGCCTGATTGGGTCTGGGCAGGCTAGCAAAAATCGCAGGAAACGGGTCGTGCCGGGCGGCGTGAGCGCCTAGATTGTGCCAAAGGAGGCACGAGATGCGCATGGACCCGGCACCCGAGTTTGAAAGCCAGTATCATTATCAGGTGATCCGCCGCGCGATCGAGCTGATCGATGCGGGCGGGTCGGGGCTGTCGCTCGAAGCCTTGGCGGGCGAGATGAAGATGAGCCCGGCGCATTTTCAACGCCTGTTTTCGCGCTGGGCCGGGGTCAGCCCGAAACGCTATCAGCAATATTTGGTGCTGGACCACGCCAAGACCCTGCTGCGCGAGCGCCATACGATGCTCGACACCGCCGATGCGGTGGGGCTGTCGGGCTCCGGGCGGCTGCATGATCTGTTTCTGCGCTGGGAGGCGATGAGCCCCGGCGATTATGCCCGCGCGGGCGAGGGCGTGGTGATCCGCTGGGGCTGGTTCGATACGCCCTTCGATCTGGCGCTGGTGATGGCCACCGACAATGGCATTTGCGGGCTGGCTTTCGCCGCCGAAACCGGGGCCGAGGCGGCGATGCGCGATATGCTGGCGCGCTGGCCCAAGGCGGATTTCGTCGAAGACCCGATGAGCCTGCGGGCCGAGGTCGAGGCGGTGCTGGGGCTGAGCGGCGAGGCGCGTCTGCATCTGATCGGCGCGCCGTTCCAGATCAAGGTCTGGGAGGCGCTTCTGAGCATCCCCACCGGCCATGTCAGCACCTATTCCGATATCGCCCGCGCCATCGGCGCCCCGCGCGCGATGCGGGCTGTGGGTACGGCAGTGGGGCGCAACCCGGTAAGCTGGCTGATCCCCTGCCACCGGGCCTTGCGCAAATCCGGCGAGCTGGGCGGCTATCACTGGGGCCTGCCGGTAAAACGCGCGATCCTGGCCTGGGAAACCGCACAGAGCGAGGCGGGGATGGCGGGCTGAGGGGGGCGGATGCGCGGGAGGCTGTGGGGTTCGTGGCGGATGAGGCTGGTTTGAGCCCATCTTGGAGATTGCGGCACACATGACTACACAGTGACGTATGTCGATGATCCAAGACCTAGAGCAAATCGTGACAACGGTCCTGCCTGCCGACCCCAGCTTCCGATCAATCGGACGCGAGGCGTTGGAGCGTCACATCAACGACGCCCGGCAGAGAGCCCTCGCAAACTCGAAGGATGAATTCCTGCTTTCCCTGATGCGCCTTCTGGCACTTCCGGGGAACGGGCATACGCGCCTGATCCCAAATGATGCCATCATGGTTCTCCCCCTAAGGTTCGCAACCATCGGCACCACCATACGCCTGCTCGACGCCACGTCAGGTCTCTCTGAGGCGATTGGGGGCGCTTTGATATCCATCAATGGTGTTCCCGCAGGAGACATCGAAACCGCCGCAGAGAGATTCTTGGCGGGGACGCGGCAACGAAAGCGCGTCATCGGGCCAATCCTTTTCGCATGGCCAGGTGCATTGCGGCATCTGGGTGTTTCGTTAAGCAGCGACGCAATCGAATACCGGATACGGAGTGAGACGGGGCAGATCAGCGACCTTCTTCTGGATCCCGCGAATGGGGTTCCCGGTTCCACGCTCTACCCACGTAGCGAGCATGGAAAAGCCGACGCCTCCTGGACTCCCAAATCATTTCTGAGGATCAAAGACTTTGGCCAAATCGGGCTACTATTAGTCCTTCCGAGCTTCTTTGATCCTCGGGAAACTGCCCTTCGGGATGCGGTTTTTGAGGCGGCAGACCTCGTAAGATCGCGCCCGGGCACGCCCCTGCTTATCGACGTTCGCGGAAATACAGGCGGCGACTTTCTTCAGACCATGCCTTTGATCGACGCGATCTCTGAGGGTGCAGAAGGCCGACGGGTCGGTTTGCTCATCGACAAATTCACCTTCTCGGCCGCTATCGTTTTCACCGCCATCTTGAAGCACCGTCTGGGAGAACGGCTCGTCCTTATCGGGGAAGAGATGGGGGACGGGCTGACCTTCTTTGCGGAAGGGGGAACGATCGACCTTCCATCCAGCGGAGCGGCCGTTCGATATTCTACAGCCTTTCACGATTGGGCCGGTGGCCGTACCGACGAGACTACCCCAGCCGAAATCGCAGAGAGAGTTGTCCCAGCCGGAACATTGGAACTGGACCGTGTCTGGGTCGCGCAATCGGACGATGTCGAAACACTGGATCGGTTCTGTCGAGAGGTTCTCGACAGTCTGAAGACCTAGACGAACGGCAGCTCCGTCTCGCCCCTCGCCCTCAGGCGCAGTGAATGGCCGGGTCGCCTTCCAGCACTTTGCCGATCAGGGCGGCCTGATGTCCGGCGGCTTGAAGCTGCTCGACCAGTTCCCCGGCCCGATCGGGGCTGACGGCGGCGAGGAAGCCGCCGGCGGTTTGGGGGTCGTGGAGTAGGGCGGCGCGGCCGCCGGTGACGCCGAAAACCGGCGCGGCACTGGCATTGGCTTCGTAGATGGTCGAGCGTTCGCCCGCCTCGGCCAGCTCCAGCGCGCCCTCGTAGAGCGGCAGCGTGTCGAGGCCGATTTCGGCACCCACACCGGAAGCGTTGCAGATCGCCATCAGGTGGCCTGCGAGGCCGAAGCCGGTGACATCGGTCATCGCATGGGCCCCGCGCAGAATGGCTGCGGCGTCGCCCTGCGGGGTGGCCATGACCTCGAACATCGCGGCGACATGGCGGCCATCGGCGCGGCCACCCATCTCGGCCGCAAGCAGCGTGCCGGTGCCGAGCGGGCGGGTGAGGATCAGCGCATCACCCGGGCGGGCGCCTGCATTGGTGATCGGCGCGCCATCGAGCAGCCCGGTGATGGTGAAGCCAACGGTGGTTTCCGCGCCCATGGTGGAATGGCCGCCGACGATCTCGGCGCCTTCAGCGGCAAAGACCTCGCCCGCCGCCGCCATCACCTCGGCCATGCTGCGGGCCTGTAGCCGTTGCGCCATGCGCGGCAGGATCACGCTGGCGAGCACCGCCTGCGGCTTGGCTCCCATCGCCCAGACATCGCCGAGCGCATGGATCGCGGCGATCCGCGCCAGAAGCCATGTATCATCGGTGAAGGCGCGCAGATGGTCGGTGGTGAGCACCTGTTTTGCCCCGCCAATGGCCAGAACGGCGGCATCGTCGCCGGGGCCGGTGAGCACATCCGAGCGGGTCGCGGGGGGCAAGACCTCCAGCGCCGCCGACAGGGTGCCGGGGCCGACCTTGGAGCCACAGCCCGCGCAGAGCGGTTTATGCGATCCATGCAGCTCGTCCAGCACGCCTTCGGTCAGCGGATTGGCAATGGGCAGGGGCGGCATCTTCGGCAGCTCATGGAACATCCGCATGAATTTGGTGTCGATGCGGTTCTTCCATTTCCACAGCAGCGGGCCCGAGAGGGTGCGGCCCCATTTCTCGGCCAGCGCCGATTTCTCGCCCAGCGAAATGAGCTTCAGATAGTCTTTCTGCGGGTGATAGGCGCGGGTAGCTGAGCCGCTGAGCATGGCGCGCAGATTGTCAAACAGCACCGGACCGGAGCGCACCGCATAGACGCCCGCCTTGGGGCGCGGCGCGTGGGTCATATAGGCGCAATCGCCCACGGCGAAGAGGTCTTGATAGCCCTCCACCCGCAGGTGGCTATCCACCCGCACCTCGCCTGCCTCGGTCAGGGGCAGGGGGCTATCGGTCATCACGCCATGGGCATAGGCCCCGGCGGTGCCAACGGTAAAGCGGCTGGGCACCAGCGTGCCGTCGTCGAGATCTGCGCCCTCGGCGGTCAGCCGGATGACCTTGTGCCCGGTATGGATCTTGACCCCATGCGCTTCGAGGGCTGCACGCAGGCGGCGGGTGGTTTCGGGGTTCTTGCCGGCAATCTCGGCGCCGGCTTCGATGATCGAGACGTGAACCGAGGGGGCAGCATCGCGGCGCAGGGCATGGGCCATGGCCAGCGCCAGCTCCACCCCGGCCACGCCGCCGCCGATCACCGCCACTTCGGGGGCTTCATTGCCCGCTGCAGCCGCTGCCAGAAAGGCGCGCCAGCGCCGGGTGTAGGTGTCGAGCGGCTTGGCGCCGGTGCCAAATTCGGCAAAGCCTTCGATGGCGGGCATTTCGGTATGGATGCCCACATCAATCGAGGCGGTATCGTAGTGGATCGGGGGGCGTCCGGGGACGGTGACGGTTTTCGCTACCGGGTCAATCGCACTGGCGCTGCCAAGGATCAGCCGCGCCCCGGCAAAGCGGGCAAGCTGCACAAGGTCGATATCCAGCGCCTCGCGGCTGTAATGCCCGGCGATATGGCCGGGAAGCATACCGGAATAGGGGGCGGTGGGGCTGGGATTGATGAGCGTCACCCTTGTGCCCGGCAGCGGGTCCATCCCCCACATGCGTGCCACAAGAGCATGGGCGTGACCGCCACCGATCAACACAAGATCGCGGGTTTGGGGAAGCGGCATCTTCATCATCTTGGGGCACCTTTTATGACCTGTGTCTCATTCGATACTCTGCCCCCGGCCGCGCGCCAAGGCGACAGGGCGCCGCTGCGGAGGAATTTCGTTCAAATCGTTCAGTCTGTATTGAACGGAGTGGTGCCGCCGCCTATATGAGCGCCCATGAGCGCGCAAACAGACCGATTTATCGAACAGATGGGGCTGATCGCCCAGACCGATGGCACCCCGCGCATCGCAGGGCAGATTTTGGGCTATCTGATCGTCGAAGGCGAGCCGCGTACGCTCAGCCAGATGACCGACGCGCTGAAAATTTCCAAAGCCTCGGCCAGCACCAATGCGCGGCTGTTGGAGATGCGTGGCACGGTGCGGCGGGTCTCGCCGATGGGCCAGCGTCAGGATGCCTATGTGGCGGAAGACGAGCCGGGGTTGCAAACCCTGCATGGTATGGCGCAGCGCTTCCACGCCAATGCCGAAACGATTGACGATATTGCCGAAACGTTTCCCGAACGCGACGCACCGGCCTGCGAGCGGGTGCGAAAGATTGCCGATTTCTACCGCAACTCGGCGGCGTTTCTCGAAGAATGGTTCACGCGCATGGCAGCCTCTCCCTGCCAGCCCGCGCGCGACACAGAAAATGAGTGAGATTATGAGCAAAGATTCCGCCAAACCCGATTGGGCGATGAACAAGCGTGAACGCGCCAATGCCGAGCGTGTGGCCAAAGGGCTGGCGCCGATCCGCCGCCGTCGCTGGCCGTGGCTGGTGGCCGTGCTGGTGGTGGCGGTCGGTGCGGGCGGCTGGTTCGTGCAGAGCGGCAAGCTCGATGAGATGAAGGCGGCGCGGGCGGATGCGGCGGCTGAGGCCAAGGCCGATGAAGCGGCACGCACGGCGCGGGCAGCGATCATTCACCTTGCCCCCTATGAGGTGGCGAAGATCGAACCGGCGACGCTGAGCGAAGGGCTGAAAGTCACCGGCTCGCTGGCGCCGGTGCGTCAGGTGGCGCTGTCGGCGGAAGTGTCGGGGCGGCTGGTTGATGTGAATGTGCGCGAAGGCGATGCGGTGAAGGCGGGCGATGTGCTGGTGACCTTCGACACCGAAACGCTCGACAGTCAGCTGGCGCAGGCGCAGGCCAATGCTGAGGCGACCCGCGTGCAGCTGACGCAGGCGCAGACCGATTTCGAACGCACCCGCAATCTGGTGGAAAAGGGGCTGGCGGCGAGCAATTCGCTCGACAATGCCCGCACCAAGCTCGATCAGCTGACCGCCTCGCTGGCGGCGCAGGAAACGCTGGTGGCGAATGCCCAGATTGCGCGCGGACGTGCGGTGGTGACGGCGCCCTTTGACGGGGTGATCTCGAAACGTTCGGTCGATCCGGGGCAGTTTGCGGGCACCGGCTCGCCGCTGGTGACGCTGGTCGACATGACCAAGCTGGAAATGCAGGCGACGGCGCCGGTTTCCTATGCGCCCGATCTGGCGCCGGGGCTGAGCGTGGATATTTCGGTCGAGGGCTTTGGCGACCGCAAGTTTACCGGCACGATTGACCGGCTGAACCCGGTGGCCAATGCAGGCAGCCGGATGCTGCCGGTCTATGTGACCCTGAGCAACGAAGACGGCGCGCTGCGCGGCGGTATGTTTGCCACCGGGCGGATCGTGCTGGAAGCCCGCGCAGATGGAATCGCCGTGCCTGCCGGGGCGCTGCGCCACGATGTCGATGGCGATTATGTGCTGGTGATTGCCGATGACCAGGCCGAACGCCGCCCGGTTGGGCGGGTGCGCAGCTGGGACAGCGGCACGCTGGAAGAGGTGACCGGCCTTGAGGCGGGTGATCTGGCGGTGATCGAACCACTGCCGGAATTGCGCGCGGGCGATCAGGTGCAGCTTGACGAGGCCGCCCAATGATCCTGACCCGTCTGTCGGTTTCGCAGCCCGTTTTCGCCACCATGATGATGCTGGCGATGGTGGTGATCGGGGCCTTTTCCTATATGCGCATCCCGATCGAGCGCTTGCCGAACGTGGATTTTCCGGTGGTTGCCGTTGTCACCTCCTATCCCGGCGCGCAGCCGGAGGCGGTGGAAACCGATGTGATCAAGCCCATCGAAGATGCGGTGGCGACGCTGTCGGGGATCGACGTGATCCAGTCGACTGCGCGCACCGGCTCGGCGCTGACCATCATCCAGTTTGAACTTGATGTGAAATCCTCTGACGCCGCCCAGCGGGTGCGCGACAAGGTGGCCCAGATCAAGGGGCTGTTGCCCAGTACGATCGACGATCCGCAGGTGCTGCGGTTTGACCCGACCTCGATGCCGATCATGTCGATCGGGGTGAGCTCGGAGCGCTATGACATTGGCGCGCTGACCGCGCTGACCGAAGACGCGATTGCCAAGCGGCTGGCCAATATCCATGGGGTCGGTCAGGCCACGGTGGTGGGCGGACGGCCGCGTCAGGTGGCGGTGGATGTCGATCCCGACCGGCTGACGGCCCTGTCGGTGGGCGTGTCGGAAGTGACTTCGGCGCTGTCTTCGGCCAACCGCGACGTTCCGGCGGGGGCCATCTCGGATGCGCTCTCGACCACCTCGGTGCAGGTGGAGGGACGGCTGGACACGATCCGGGACTTTCAGGATGTGATCGTTGCGCGCCGCGACGGGCAACCGATCCGGCTGGGCGATATCGCCCTCGTGCAGGACCGGCTGGCCGAGGCGGATTCGCTGGCGATGATCGACGGGCGGAACGCGCTGGCGGTCGATGTGGTGAAAACCCAGGGCGCCAACACGGTTGAGCTCGCGACGCTGGTCGAAGACGAAATCGCCGCGATGAACAGCGAGGCGCAGTTTCAGGGCGTGAAGATCGAGATCCTGCGCAACAATGCGACGGCGGTGATCGACAGCTTTCATTCGGTGCAGGACATGATCCTTGAAGGGGCGGCGCTGGCCACCTTCATCGTGTTTTTGTTCCTCAATTCCTGGCGCTCGACGGTGATCACCGGGCTTACCCTGCCGATCTCGATCATCGGCACGATGACGGCGGTCTATTTCCTCGGCTTCACCCTGAACCTGCTGACGTTGACCGCGTTGTCGCTGGCGGTGGGGATTCTGATCGACGACGCCATCGTGGTGCGTGAAAACATCATGCGCCATCTGCATATGGGCAAGAGCCACAGGCAGGCGGCGCTGGAAGGCACGGCCGAGATCGGTCTGGCGGTGCTGGCCACCACCTTGTCGATTGTTGCGGTGTTCCTGCCGGTGGCCTTCATGTCGGGGATCATCGGGCGGTTCTTCCTGCAATTCGGCATCACCGTGTCGGTGGCGGTGCTGATTTCGCTGTTCGTCTCGTTCACGCTTGACCCGATGCTGTCGTCGGTCTGGTACGATCCGGCGGTGGACCCGAAGACCAAACGCTGGTTCATCGCGCGGATGGTCGGGAAGTTCGACGATCTGTTCACCTCGCTTGGTGATGCCTATGCGCGGCTGCTGAAAAAGGCGCTGAAATACCGCAAGACCACGATCCTCGCCGCTGCCATGGCCTTTGTCGCCGGGCTGGCGGTGTTCCCCTATGTCGGGGCGGAGTTCGTGCCGGCGGCGGATACCGGCGAGTTTCAGATCGACATGTCGCTGCCGGTGGGGGCCTCGCTGGACCGAACCCAAGCCAAGGCGGCGCAGGTGGATGCGCTGCTGCGCGACGAGTTCCCGGAAATCAAAGGCAGCTATGTCACGATCAATTCCGGCATGGCCTCGGGCGACAATAATGCGGTGATCGTGGCGCTCTTGGTGCCCAAGGATCAGCGCAAGCTGACCCCGCAGGATCTGACCGGCCCGGTGCGTCAGGCACTGAAGGCCATTCCCGGCGCCAAGTTTACCGTTGGGGCGTCCAGCGGGATCGGCCCGGTGGCGCCGACCTTCCAGGTCAGCCTGTTCGGCCCCGATCTGAAGGTGCTGGAACGCCTGTCGGCCGAGCTGAAGGCCCGGATTGCCGCGATCCCCGGCGTGGTGGATGCGGGCACGTCGCTGGACGATCCGCAACCGACGCTGGGCGTGCGCATCGACCGCGATACCGCCTCGGATCTTGGCGTGTCGCTGGGGCTGGTGGGCAATACGCTGAAACCGATGCTGGGCGGGCAAACCGTGTCGCAATGGACCTCGCCGCAGGGCGACAGCCTTGATGTGGTCGTGCGTCTGCCGCAGGCCGCCCGCGCCGATGCTGCCGCTTTGGGCGCCTTGCCGATTGCGCAATCGGGCGGCGGCGCGCCGGGGGTGATCCGGCTGGATCAGGTGGCGCAGATTGAGCATTCGCTGGCGCCGGGCGAGATCAACCGCAAGGACCGCGAGCGCGCGGTGGACGTGACCGCCAACCTCGAAGGGGTGACGCTGGGCGATGTGAACGCGCAGATTCAGGCGGCGATGGACGGGCTCGACCTGCCGCCCGGCTACCGGCTCAGCACTGGCGGCGACGCCAAGCAGATGGCCGACACGATGAAAGCGGGCGGGGCGGCGCTGGGGCTGGCGGTGATCTTCATCTATATGGTGCTGGCCAGCCAGTTCGCCTCGTTCCTGCAACCTTTCGCGATCATGTCGTCGCTGCCGCTGTCGCTGGTGGGGGTGATGCTGGGGCTTCTGGCCTTTGGCTCGACCCTGAACATGAACTCGATCATCGGTTTCATCATGCTGATGGGGCTGGTCACCAAGAACGCCATTCTGCTGGTGGACAATGCCAACCAGAAGGTGCGCGAGGATGGGACGAACCTGTACGACGCGCTGGTGATCGCCGGGCGTACCCGGTTCCGGCCGATCGTGATGACCACGCTGGCGATGATCTTCGGCATGATGCCGCTGGCGCTGGATCTGCATGGCGGCTCGGGGCAGAACGCCTCGATGGCCCATGCGGTGATCGGCGGGCTGATCTCGTCGTCGATGCTGACGCTGGTGGTGGTGCCGGTGGTGCTGACCTATCTCGATGCCTTCGGCAAACGGGTGTCGCGGCACCTGTCGGCGGCAACCGATCACGACAGCGCCCCCGCCGAATAGGGCAGGGCCAGCAGAACAGTTAGACCGGGCGGTGCCATGACGGCGCCGCCCGGTTTGTTTTTGGGGTGTGATTCGCCACTAACAAATGGGGCGATCAGAGCGCGACGGGCGGGGTTCGCCTGATGGTTGTGCGGGGCGGTGCGGGCTCGCGGAAAAGAACCGACCGCACGGTCGAAAAATAACTGTTGATTGCAAAGGCATTCCGTGGCGGAGTGGAGATACGCGGGGGCCAGAGCCGAGTCTGGCGCGCGGATCTTCATAAATTTGTGTTGCGAATAATGGTTATGATGCATAACCATGTGACACAGCGACTGTGCCATTATGTCGCGAAACTTTCGGGATTGGAGGAAATTCCGTTAGGTGAATACGGCAATATATGGCACTAATGGCACTATAATGCCAATTCGCTTGATCTATAGGGAGGAACAATAATGACCAAACGCAAAACGATTCTTGGCCTTGCCGCGGGTGTCGCGGTGTCGGCGCTTTGCGCCGGGGCTGGTTTTGCTCAGGAAGTGACGCTGAAAATGGAACACTTCCTGCCGGCGCAGGCCAATGTGCCGACCAAAGTGCTCGATGTCTGGGCGGACAATGTGGAGAAAGACTCGGGCGGTCGGATCAAGATCGAACGCTATGCGACGATGTCGCTGGGCGGCACGCCGCCGGAACTGATCGACAACGTGGCCGATGATATCGCCGATATCGGCTGGACGGTTGTGGGCTACACCCCCGGCCGCTTCCCGACCACCGAAGTGTTCGAGCTGCCCTTCATGGTGTCGGATGCCCGCGAAGCCTCCTGCGCCTATTGGAAGCTCTATGACGAGAAGATGAAAGACGGCGAATTTGCCGATTACAAGATGATCGGCACCTGGGTGCATGGCCCGGGCGCGTTCCACGCCAACAAGCCGGTGATTGCGCCTTCCGATCTGCAGGGGATGAAAATCCGCGGCGGCTCGGTGCTGGTGAACGAACTGCTGACGGCGGTTGGCGCCACCCCGGTGGGGATGCCGGTTCCGGCGGTGTCGGAAGCGCTGTCGAAAGGCGTTCTGGATGGCACTACCATTCCGTGGGAAGTGACGCCGTCGCTGAAAGTGTCGGAACTGGTGCACAACCACACCGAATTCTCCGGCAAATACCTCTACACGCTGACCTTCGTTCTGGTGATGAACAAAGAGAAGTATGAGAGCATGCCGGCCGATCTGCAGAAGATCATCGACGACAACTCCGGCCTGAGCTTCTCGGTCTTCGCCGGTGGTACGCAAGCCGATGCCGATGCACCGGCGCGTCAGATCGCGGTGGATCTGGGCAACAACATCGTCACGCTCGATGCGGCCCAAACCCAGCCCTGGATCGACCTTGCTGAGCCGATCGCCGGTAACTGGGCGGCCTCGATGGATGCTAAAGGCATGGACGGCACGGGCCTGATCGCTGAGGCGAAATCGCTGATGGCGTCCTGCGGCGCCGACATGGCGAGCATCGACACCTACGGCGCTCACTAAACCTCGGCTGCGGCGTGGCTTCGGCTGCGCCGCAGGCTTTCCGTCTGCCCCACGGCAGATGCAAAGATTCAGGACAAACCTATGCACCGCTTCTTTCTCGGATTGTCAAAGGCCATGGCAATCGCCGGTGGCTTCGTGCTGAGCCTGCTTGTGGCGATCATCGTGATCTCGATCCTCGGGCGCGAGGCCAATGGCTTTCTGCATGGCGACTTCATGCAAGCCAATATGAAGGGCTTTGCCGACTGGCTGCTGGCTATTCAGCTCCCCGGGATTTGGGGGCCGATCAAGATCGGGCCGGTCACCGGCGATTATGAGCTGGTCGAAGCCGGAATGGCCTTCACCATCTTCGCCTTTCTGCCGCTTGCGCAGATCACCGGATCGCACGCCTCGGTCGACATCTTCACATCCTGGCTGCCGGATCGGTCCGAGCGGGTGCTGACCATGCTGATCGACCTGCTGTTTGCCATCGTGCTGGTGATCATCGCCATACAGCTCTGGGAGGGCATGGCCGCCAAACAACACCGCCACCAAATCACCCTGCTGCTGCAATTCCCGGTCTGGTGGGGCTACGCGGTCAGCATGGTCGGCGCGGCCATCGCGGCGACGGTGTCGGTCTATATGGCGCTGGTGCGCATCTATGAGGTGGTCACGGGTCATCACATCGTGCCTGCGGCTGAGGGGGCAGAACATTGACAGATATTGAAATCGGCCTCTGGTCGTTCCCGCTTCTGATGGTGGCGATCTTCCTGCGCGTGCCCATTGGGCTGGCGATGTTTCTGGCCGGGTTTCTCGGGCTGGGGATCGTCAACCATGGCTTTGCCATCGCGCTGGCCAAGCTGAAAAGCGAAACCTACACCTCGTTCTCGTCCTATTCGCTGTCGATCGTGCCGATGTTTCTGCTGATGGGGCATTTCGCCACCATCGGCGGGATGAGTCAGGCGCTGTTCCGGGCGGCTGAGGGCTGGCTGGGGCACCGCAAGGGCGGGGTGGCCATGGCCTCTATCGGTGCCTGCGCGGGCTTTGGGGCGATCTGCGGCTCGTCGCTGGCGACCGCGGCCACGATGGGGCGCACGGCGCTGCCCGAGCTGCGCAAATACGGCTATTCCGGCGGCTTCTCGACCGCGACGCTGGCCGCTGGCGGCACTTTGGGCATTCTCATTCCGCCCTCGGTGGTGCTGGTGATCTATGCGATCCTTGCCGAGCAGAACATTGCCAAGCTGTTCCTTGCCGCGCTCGTGCCGGGGATCCTGGCCGCGATTGGCTATGTGATCACCATTTCGATCTATGTGCGGCTGCATCCTGACAGTGCCGGGGTGCGCGAGCCTGCGCCCTATTCCGAGCGGTTCCGCGCCCTGATCGACGTCTGGCCGGTGCTTCTGGTCTTTGGCCTCGTGGTCGGCGGGATCTATGGCGGGCTGTTCACCCCCACCGAAGGCGCCGCCGTCGGGGCGATTGGCACCGGGCTCATTGCCTTTGCCAATAAGGGGCTGAACTTCAAGGAACTGCTGGGGGCGTTCAACGCCACGGCGCGCTCGACCGCGATGATCTTCTTCATCGTGCTGGGCGCCGGGTTCTATAACGGCTTCCTTGCCGTCACCCAGGTGCCGCAGACCATGGCCGACTGGGTGGTGACCCAAGGCTATAGCCCCTGGACGGTGCTGATCATCATTCTGGTCTTCTACCTCGTGCTGGGCTGCCTGATGGACAGTCTGTCGATGATCCTGCTGACCATTCCGATCTTCTATCCGATCATTTCGGTGCTGGATTTCGGCATGGTGGATTTCGTTCAGATGCAGGCCGCCGAGGCGCAGAAGATCATCGCCGCCGGGGTGCCAATTGACCTTGCGCCAGACATGTTGGCCGCGATCAAGGCCGCGCTGGCCGATGGTATCGCGCTGACTCAGGAACAGGCGCGCGCGCTGGGGGTGACGATCAGCGAAGGCCGGGCCGCCGCCATCGGGGTGGAGCATACCGCGATCTGGTTCGGCATCCTCGTGCTGATCGTGGTCGAGGTCGGGCTGATCACCCCACCGGTGGGGATGATCCTGTTCATCATCAACGCGATGGACCGCTCTACGCCGATTGTCGAAACCTACAAGGCCGTGCTCTATTTCATCACCTCCGACCTGATCCGGGTCGCGCTGCTGGTGATCTTCCCGGCCATTACGCTTTTCCTTCTGCCCTAGCGGGCAGGAGGCCCACACCCGCTTTGGCGGGTTGTGGTTTGTCCGATAGGTATGAAGTATAATCGTTGTGAATTATAACGATCCGGGCGGATCGACGAAGGAAAGAGAGACCATGAGTGATGAAATCCTGAACATTGCCCTGTCGGAAGACGGTATCGCAACCCTGACGATGAACCGCCCGGGCAAGCGCAATGCAATGTCGGACGAGCTCTTGGCGGCGCTCGATGCCTTTTTCGCCGCGCCGCCCAAGGGCGTCAAGGCGGTGGTGCTGACCGGCACCGAGGGGCATTTTTGCTCTGGCCTCGATCTGGCCGAGCATGTGGCGCGCGACGCCGAAGGCACGATGCGCCATTCGCGCGCCTGGCATGTGATCATGGACCGGATCCAGTTCGGCGGGCTGCCGGTGATCTCGGCAATGTTCGGGGCGGTGATCGGCGGCGGGCTGGAACTGGCCAGTGCCACCCATGTGCGCATCGCCGAACCCTCGACCATCTTCCAGCTGCCCGAGGGGCGGCGGGGGATTTTCGTCGGCGGCGGGGCCTCGGTGCGGGTCGGGCGCATTCTGGGAGCCGACCGGATGATCGAGATGATGCTGACGGGCCGGAAATATTCCGCCGAGGAAGGCCGGGCGCTGGGGCTGGCGCATTACGCGGTGGGCGACGGCGAGGCCCTGCCGATGGCGCAGGATCTGGCCCGCAAGATCGCCAGTAACGCGCCCCTGTCGAATTACATCATGATCCAAGGTCTGTCGCGGATCGAGGATATGTCGAAGGCCGATGGCCTCTTCACCGAAAGCCTTTGCGCCGCGATCACCCAGACCAGCCCGGATGCGGTTGAGGGCTTGCAGGCCTTCCTGCAAAAACGCGACCCGAAATTTGGATAAGGCCATGATGGACACCGCGCCCGACAGATCCGCAAACGGCACCGGCATCCATATCTCGGACGCCTCGCTGCGCGAATTCACCGGCTACAACATGAAGCGCGCCTTCATCATCCTGCAGGCGGATGTGATGCGTACGCTGGAGCCGTTCGGGCTGCGCATGGTGACCTTTTCGGCGCTGAGCATGATCGGCGACAATCCGGGGCTGAGCCAAAGCCAGCTTGCCGCCGCGCTGGTGATCGAGCGGCCCAATCTGGTGGTGATCGTCGACGAGCTGGAGCGGCGCGATCTGATCACCCGCGACCGGGTGCCGACCGACCGGCGCACCTATGCGCTGCGCCTTACGTCCGAGGGGGCGCGGCTACTGGCGCAGAGCACCGAGGCCGTGCGCCAGCATGACAGAAGAATGATGGAGGGGGTCAGCGCGGAGGAGGCCGAGCTGCTGATTTCCACCTTGCGAAAGATTGAGGCGTCCAACACCGGGAGGAGTTGATGGAGCATTCAAAATATCGGGCCCATGCGGCACGGATCGAAACGCGCGATGACGGCACGATGATCTATACATCGGGCCACGAGATGGGCCCCATGGCCGAGACCACCAGCGATTGGCTGCACCACTGGGCGGAGGAGGCCCCTTTGCGCACCTTTCTGGCCGAGCGCTTTGGTGCGGGCTGGCATGAGGTGGCCTATGGGCAGGCGCTGGAGCAGGTGCGGGCCATCGGTCAGGCGCTGGTGGCGCGCGGGCTGACGGAAGAGACGCCCATTCTGGTCATGTCGGGCAATGGCGTCGATCACGGCCTCTTGGCGCTGGCCGGGCAATATGTCGGGGTGCCGGTGGTGCCGGTGGCCGAGCAATATTCGCTGATCCATGGTGCCCATGGTCGGTTGCGCCACGCCATCGAGTTGGTGAAGCCGAAGCTCGCCTATGTGGTCGATGCTGACCAATATGCCGAGGCGCTGAAGCTTGATGCGCTGGAGGGGATCGAGGTTGTGGCGACGCGGCCGGGCCATAGTGCCAATGTCACGCCCTTCGCGGAGCTGCTGAAGGGCGATGAAACCATTGATGTGGATGCCGCCCGCGCCAAGGTTGGCCCTGATAGCGTGGTGAAGATCCTGCTGACATCCGGGTCTACTTCTGCCCCCAAGGGCGTGCCGACCACGCATCGGATGATGTGCGCCAACCAGACCCAGATTGCCGACGCGCTGCCGTTTCTGAAGGCGCGCCCGCCGGTGCTGGTCGACTGGTTGCCGTGGAACCATGTGTTTGGCGGCTCGCATAACTTCAATCTGGTTCTGGCCAATGGCGGCACGCTTTATATCGACGATGGCAAGCCGGTGCCCGCCCTGATCGGGCGCACGCTGGAAAACCTGTCGATGGTCTCGCCGACGATCAGCTTCAACGTGCCGGTGGGCTTTGCCGGGGTGCTGAAGGCGCTGCAAGAAGACGAGGCGCTGCGCCAGAGCTATTTCAAAGAACTCGACATGATCTTCTATGCTGGCGCGTCGCTGCCGCAGGATGTCTGGGACGGGTTGCAGGCGCTGGCGCGCGAGGTACGGGGCGATGACGTGCCGCTTATGAACTCGTCCTGGGGGCTGACCGAAACCGCCCCGGCGGCGCTGATCCAGCACGAACCGACCGACCGCTCGGGCATCATCGGCGTGCCGATGACCGGGGTCACGGTGAAGCTGATCCCCGATGACGATATGCGCTGCGAGGTGCGGGTGAAGGGGCCGAACAACTTTACCGGCTATCTGGATAACCCGGAAAAGACCGCCGAAGCCTTTGACGAGGAAGGCTTCTTTATCACCGGCGACGCGATGCGCTTTGTCGTGCCGGGCGATCCCAATATGGGGCTGAAATTCGATGGCCGGATCAGCGAGGATTTCAAGCTGCTCACCGGCACATGGGTGCGGGCGGCGCAGCTGCGGCTGGACATGCTCGCGGCCATTGGCCCGATTGCACAAGACATCGTGGTGACGGGGGCGGATCGCAACGAGATCGGCATCCTGATTTTCCCCAATATGGCCGAAGTGCAGAAACGCGGCTTTGAGCCGGTGAATTTCGACGGGGCGCTGGCTTGCCGGTTCCTCAATTCCGAGGTGCATCGCCAACTGGCCGAGCGCGCACGCGAGGTTCAGGGCTCGTCCACCCATGTGGGCCGGGCGATGGTGCTGGCCGATCCGCCCGATATGGGCGCGGGCGAGATGACCGCGAAGGGCAACCTCAACTATCGCCGGGTGCTCGACCTGCGCAAAGACCTGCTGGCGCGTCTTTACGAAGATAGCGACCCGGCGACGATCAGGATCTGAGCATGAAGGCGTTCATTCCTTATGGGGCCTATTGGTCGACGCCGTTCGTGCGTTGGCAGGGGGCCTTTGCGCATCTGCATTCCATCGAGTTTGCAGCTTTTGTGGCACGAAACGAGCTGGCGGCCCGGCAATGGGCACCGGACATGTTCGATTTCTGCGCCTATGGCATGACGGTGATCCAGCCCAATTGCTTCTACGGCGCGCCGTGGTTCACTGCGATGATCGGGGCAGAAGAACTGCCGGGGCCGACACTCAATCAGGCCTGCGCCACCGGCCCGCGCTTGCTCGCCACGGCGGCGGGCGAGATTGCGGTGAACGGGGTTACGACCGCGCTGATCGCCTCGGGCGACCGCACCTCGAACGGCGCGCATGTCTACTATCCCGCGCCGGGCGGAACTGGCGGCACCGGGCAGAGCGAAGACTGGGTGCTGGGCAGTTTTACCTACGATCCATGGTCGAAAGGCCCGATGGTGGCGACGGCGGAAAACGTGGCGGCGCGCTTTGGCATCACGACCGAGGAACAGCACGAGGTGGTGCTGCATCGCTCGGCCCAATATCAGGATGCGCTGGCCAATGGGCGTGCTTTTCAGAAGCGCTATATGGCCGAGCGCTTCGAGGTGCCGGATGCGAGGTTTCGCAAAACCGTCGCCACGCTTGAGGGCGATGGCGGGGTTCATCCCTCGGACCCGGCCAAGATCGCGGCGCTGAAGCCGGTTGTGCCCGGCGGCACCGTCACCTTTGCGGGCCAGACCCATCCGGCGGATGGGAGTGCAGCGATGGTGGTGACCTCGAGCGCCGAACGCGCCGCCGAGATTGCCGGAACCGGCAAGCCGGTGATCGAAGTGCTGGCCATCGGTCAGGCGCGTGAGGAAAAGGGCTTCATGCCTGCCGCGCCGATCAAGGCCACAGAGCGCGCGCTGGCGCAGGCGGGGCTGTCGATTGCCGATGTTGCCGCGATCAAATCGCACAACCCCTTCGCGGTGAACGACATCGCCTTTGCCCGGGCCTTCGATCTGGATTGGAAGCAGATGAACAATTTCGGTTCGTCGCTGATCTGGGGGCATCCGCAGGGGCCGACCGGCCTGCGCGGGATGATCGAACTGATCGAAGAGCTGGAAATGAAGGGCGGCGGCATCGGCTTGTTTCAAGGCTGTGCGGCCGGAGACAGCGCCATGGCGGTGCTGCTGAAAGTAAGCTGAGGATCGGACCATGAAGCCTTTTGCCGCCCCCGTGGCTGATATTCTGTTTTCGCTCAACCATGTCGCGGGTGCAGCGCGGGTGCCGGGCTATGATGCGGAGATGGCGGCGGCGCTGGCCGAGCATTTTTCCAGCTTCGCCGAGGGGGTGATCGCGCCGATCAATGCTCCCGGCGACGTGGAAGGGGCCAAGCTCGTAGACGGCCGGGTGCATCTGCCTGAGGGCTACAAGGCGGCCTATGCGGCCTTTGTCGAGCAGGGCTGGACGGCGTTGACCGCGCCGGAAGAGCTTGGCGGGCAGGGGCTGGATGCGGTGACGGGGGCGATCATTTCGGAGATCGAAACCGGCGCCAGTCAGGCCTTCAACATGCTGGTGAACCTCACGCCCGGCTCGATCCGCACGCTGATGGCGTTTGGCAGCGAAGACCAGCGCGCGCGGTTCATTCCGCCGCTGGCCGAGGGGCGCTGGCTGGGCACGATGTGCCTGACCGAGCCGGGCGCGGGGTCTGACCTTGGTCGGGTGCGCACGCGGGCGGTGCAGGCGGGCAAGCATTACGCGATCACCGGCGAGAAGATTTTCATCTCGGGCGGCGATCAGGACCTTTCCGAAGGCATCTTTCACCTCGTTCTGGCCCGCACTGGTGCTGCGGAAGACGGGGTGAAGGGGCTATCGCTGTTTGCCTGCCCCTCGGATCTGGCGGATGGCAGCCGCAACGCGATCCGGGTGACGCGGATCGAGGAGAAGATGGGGCTGCACGCCCAGCCTACCTGTCAGCTGGTCTTTGAAGGCGCGGAGGGCGAGCTGATCGGGCGCGAGGGCGAGGGCTTGCGCGCCATGTTCACCCTGATGAACCACGCCCGGATCGACGTGGCGCTGCAGGGCGTGGCACATGCCGCGCGCGCGCATGACATTGCCAGCACCTATGCCGCCGAGCGGGTGCAGGGGCGGGGGCCGGATGGCGCGCCCGTGACCATCGACCAGCACGCCGATGTGCGCCGGATGCTTGACGAGATCGACGCCGCCGCGCTGGGCGGGCGGGCGATGACCCATCTGGCGCTGGTGACGATGGAGGCGGGCGATGATCCGTGGTTGGTGGAGTTTCTGACCCCGGTGATCAAGGCCCAGTGCTCGGAGGCGGCGCTGCGGGCGGCTGAAAGCGCGATGCAGGTGCTGGGCGGCTATGGCTATCTGACCGAATACGGGGTGGAGCAGATCTACCGCGATGCCCGGATCACCGCGATCTATGAGGGCGCCAATGGCATCCACGCGCTGGCGCTGGCCGGGCGGCTGATCCGGCTGGAGGGCGGCGCGGCTTTCGCGGCTTTCGCGCGTTTCGTCGAGGCCGGGCCGCAGGGGGCGGGGCTGACCCGTTCCTATGCTGCGTGGTGCGCGGCGCGCGCGTATCTGGAAGGAGGGGCTGAGATTGGCCCCATCGCCACAGCGTTTCTGCGCCTGACGGGCCGGGTGCTGGAACAGGCCGTCTGGGTGCGGATCGCGGCGGCGGCAGAGCATCACCCGGACCCGGAGCGCATCGCTCGCGTGGCGGCGCTGGTGGTCCGGCAGGCGGCACGGGCTGAGGCTGATCTGGCGGAGATCACGGGGGCGTAGCCCAACCTTCCCGCCCGTTCGCAGGACGGGCGACGCCCGCATCCGGAAGGCTTTCGCCGCGCCACTGGCGCGACGGTCCTTCCTCCTATACCCCCGGGCGCGCGTTTGGAGACTCCGCGTACCACAGATCGGGCGGGGATGCTTTTGAGCACGGTGCCTAGAACTATCGCAGCTTAACGCCCACCCAGGGTCGGGCGGCGCCCGTTTTTTTGAGCGGAACGAGGTGGTTGCTCCTTTGGGTGCGCATATGCAAAAAAATGCAAAACTGGCGGATATTCCTTGCGTCAACCTGTCGCACATGCACTATAAAGCATAAGCGACTCGCGGTGCGAACAGGAGGGTCTTATGTCAGCCGAAGAATTTTCGATGCTGCTATCGGGTATTGCCGCCCAGCTGGAAGGCGTGCCGCTGGACGACAAGATGGCGGCGTTTCTGAATGCGGAATATCCGGCGGAGGGGCCGGATCTGCAGCGGCTGGCCGAGCTTTGTGCTGCGGGTGAGGCCGAGGGCTGGCTGATGAGCCGCGAGGCGGGCGGGATCAAATTTGGCCGCGCGATCAGGCCCGGCGGGGCCACGGGCGAATTTTCCGTCGATGTGGTCAGGATGCGCGACGTCAAAGGCCCGCATCACCTGCACCCGAATGGCGAGATTGGCGCGGTGTTGCCGATTGCAGGCACGCCGAAATTCGATGCCTTTGAAGCTGGCTGGTACGTCTACCCGCCCGGCTCGGCGCATCATCCCACCATCAGCGGCGGCGATGCCTATGTGATCTATCTGCTGCCCGAAGGGGCGATTGAATTTACCGGGCAATAGACCCGGAAAGTGGCGGCGCGGAGGAGGTGCTGCCGGTCAGGGAGGACAATATGACCAACGAGAATGCCGCGATCTATTTCGTGGATCGGCACCTTGCCGAGGGGCGCGGGAGCAAAGTGGCCTTCCGTGAGGCGGATGGCGAGAAACGCGCGCTGAGCTATGACGCGCTGGCCGATCAGACCGGGCGTTTTGCCGGGGCGCTGGCCCGTCACGGGGTGCGCCGCGAAGAGCGGGTGGCGATGATCGTGCGCGATCAGATCGAATTCCCGGTGGTGTTCTGGGGGGCGCTGAAGGCCGGGGCCATTCCTGTGCCGCTGAACACGCTCTTGGCCGCGCCGGTTTACGAGGCGATCCTGAACGACAGCCGCGCCTCGATCCTTGTGGTGTCTGAGGCGCTTTGGGACACAGTGAAGCCTGCCGTGGACGGCAACCGCTTTCTGCGCGCCGTGGTGGTGATCGGCGAGGCCCCTGAAGGCTGCGAAAGCTATGCGGAATTTGTCGAGGGCGCCGAGCCGCAAGCGCCGGTCGAAGCCCATGCGGATGAGATGGCCTTCTGGCTCTATTCCTCCGGCTCCACCGGCACGCCGAAAGGGGTGCGCCATGTGCATGGTTCGCTGAAAGCCACCGCCGACACGTTTGGGGCCGAGGTGATGGGCATTCGCGAGGATGACGTGGTGTTCTCTGTCGCCAAGATGTTCTTTGCCTACGGGCTCGGCAACGCGATGAGCTTTCCGATGGCGGTGGGCGCGACCACGGTGATCTTCTCGGGCCGCCCGACCCCCGACGCGATGTTTCAGATCATGCGTGATGAAAAGCCGACGATCTTCTGCGGGGTGCCGACGCTTTATGCCGCTTTGGTGGCGGCGCAGGAAAAGGCGGGCGGGGTGCCCGAGCATAATATCCGGCTGTGCAGCTCGGCGGGCGAAGCGCTGCCGCGTGACATCGGCGAGCGCTGGCAACAGCTCTGGGGGGCCGAGATCATTGATGGCGTCGGCTCGACCGAGATGCTGCATATCTTCCTCGCGAACCGGCCCGGCGATGTGGTCTATGGCACCTCGGGCATTGCGGTGCCGGGCTATGAGGTGCGGCTGGTCGATGAGCATGACGAGGACGTGGGCGAAGGCGCGGTGGGCGAGCTTCTGGTGCGCGGGCCTTCTGCCGCCGATGGCTATTGGAACCAGCGCCACAAGAGCATGGCCACCTTTCAGGGCCACTGGACCCGCACCGGCGACAAATACGAACGCACCGCCGAAGGGCGCTACGTGTATTGCGGGCGCACCGACGACATGTTCAAGGTCTCGGGCATCTGGGTCAGCCCGTTCGAGGTGGAGCAGGCGCTGATCGAGCATCCGGCGGTGCTGGAAGCCGCCGTGGTGGCGCGGGCTGACGAGAAGGATCTGGTCAAACCCGCCGCCTATATCGTGCTGAACGAGGGCGTCGATCCGGGCGTGGTGGGCGAGCTCAAGGAGTTCGTGAAGGAAAAGATCGGCATGTGGAAATATCCGCGCTGGATCGAGGTGGTGGAAGACCTGCCGAAAACCGCGACGGGCAAGATCCAGCGCTTCAAGCTGCGCGACGCGTCGTAATGGCGGATTGGGCGGCGAGCGGTCGGCTGCTGGCCGGGGGCAGGCAGCTTGATTATGCCTGTTTCGGCCCGGCGCCGGACGTGGCCCCGACCATCGTGATGCTGCACGAGGGGCTGGGCTGCGTGGCGCTGTGGCGCGACTGGCCCGCGCGGCTGGCGGCAGCGACGGGCTTTGGCGTTTTGGCCTATTCGCGCGCGGGCTATGGCCAGTCTGACCCCGCTGATCTGCCGCGTCCGCTGGACTATATGACCCGCGAGGCGGTGGAGGTGCTGCCCGAGGTGATCGCGGCGATGGGGCTGGGGCGCTTGCTGCTGCTGGGCCATTCCGATGGCGGCACGATTGCGGCGGAATATGCAGGCCGGGTGGCGGATGCGCGGCTGCTGGGGCTGGTGCTGATCGCCCCGCATTTCTTTACCGAAGAGATGGGGCTGGAAGAGATCGCGCGCGCCGGGGAGGTGTTCGAAACCACCGATCTGGCGGCGAAGATGGGCCGGTATCACCGCGATCCAGTGCACACGTTCCGGGGTTGGAACGATGCCTGGCTCGATCCCGGGTTCAGAAGCTGGAACGTGTCCGAGGTGATCCCGCGCTGGTCGGTGCCGTGCCTCGCCATTCAGGGCAGCGCCGACCAATACGGCACGCTGATGCAGATCCGCGAGATCGAATGGCGCAGTAAAGAGCCGGTGGAGATGCTGGTCGTCGAAGGGGCGCAACACGCACCGCATCTGGAGGCGAGTGGTCAGGTGACCGATGCCGTGGCGCGGTTCTGCGCCGGGTTCGTTGGGGCGGCGGCGTGATGGCCGCGCCCTGTCTTGCCGGGTGCCCGCCGCGCCCTGTCGATCCGATCTTGCCGGGGCTGGAGGAAGGGCTGGCGCTCTATCGCGCCGGGTTCTTTTGGGAGGCGCATGAGGCCTGGGAACCGCTCTGGCTGGCGGCCCGGCCCAACTCGGCTGAGCGCGCGTTGTTGCAGGGGCTGATCCAACTGGCCAATGGCTGGTTGAAACTGCGGCTGGGACGGGAACAGGCGGCGGGGCGGATTGCCGGGCTGGCGGGCGAGCATCTGCACCGGGCGGGGCCGGGTGAGGTGTTGGGAATCAGTGCAGGCTGGCGGCAGGCGGAACTGGCGCGGTTGATCGCGGCAATGGCCCTGTGATGCGAGAAAGTGCATTAAAATGCACAACGCGGAGATGATGAAATCACGAGAAATCAGCTAATCAGCTGTAATATAATGAAAATGAAAAATGCACTATAGTGCAGTGATATGTTGCCATGGGCATTATGTCGCACTATGCTGCCTCTAACGCGAATAGGGAGATGCACCGTGACCAAGGTGATTGATTTTCAGACCGACCCGTCGAAATACCGCCATTGGCGGGTGGAATATGATGGCGCCGTGGCCACCGTGTTCATGGATGTGGACGAGAATGGCGGGCTGTTCGATGGCTATCAGCTGAAGCTCAATTCCTACGATCTCGGTGTCGATATCGAGCTGGCGGATGTGGTGCAGCGGATGCGGTTTGAGCATCCCGAAGTCAAAACCGTGGTGCTGAAATCCGGCAATGACAAGGTGTTCTGCGCCGGGGCGAATATCCGCATGCTGGGCGGGGCCGCGCATTCGCATAAGGTCAATTTCTGCAAATTCACCAACGAGACCCGCAACACCTTCGAGGCCGCCGAGGCCGATAGCGGTCAGAAATGGATCGCGGCGGTGAAAGGGGCCTGCGCGGGCGGCGGCTATGAGCTGGCGCTGGCCTGCAACCATATCATGCTGACCGATGACGGCGCGTCTTCGGTGGCACTGCCGGAAGTGCCGCTGCTGGCGGTGCTGCCCGGCACCGGCGGGCTGACCCGCGTGACCGACAAGCGCAAGGTGCGCCGCGACCGGGCGGATATCTTCTGCTCGATCGAAGAGGGCGTGCGCGGCAAGCGGGCAGAGGAGTGGCGGCTGGTCGATGAGGTGGTGGCCAACGCGAAGTTTGACGACGCCGTTGCCGAGCGAGCCCGCGAATTTGCGGCGGCCTCGGGCAAGGCGGACGTGGCCAAGGGCATCAGCCTGACGCCGCTGGCGCGCAGCATCGAAGCCGATGCGGTGCGCTATTCGCTGGTGGATGTCGAGATCGACCGCGCGGCGCGCAAGGCCACCATCACCCTCTCGGGGCCCGATGCCGATGCGCCGGGCTCGATGGACGAAGTCGTGGCGGCGGGGGCCGAGGGCTATATGCTGAAGCTCGCCCGCGAGCTGGACGATGCGATCCTGCATCTGCGGCTGAATGAGATGGAAGCGGGGCTTCTGGTGTTCCGTGCACAAGGCGATCCGGCGCAGGTGGCGGCGCATGAAAAGCTGCTGCTGGAGAATGCCGATCACTGGCTGGCCAATGAAATCCTCGCCTATTGGAAGCGCCTGTTGAAGCGCGTCGACCTGACCTCGCGCTCGATGGTGGCGCTGGTCGAGCATGGCTCGTGCTTTGCCGGGATGCTGGCCGAGATCCTGTTCTCGGTCGACCGGGCCTATATGATGATGGACGAGTTCGAGGGCGATAACCGCCCGATTGCCACCATCACCCTGACGGAAAGCAATTTCGGCCAATACCCGATGTCGAACGATCTGACCCGGCTGGAAACCCGGTTTCTGGGTGAGCCGGAGGCGGTGGAGGCTGCAAAGGCGAAGATCGGTGCGGCGCTGGAGGCCGAGGAGGCCGATGCGCTGGGCCTCGTCACCTATGCGCTCGACGATATCGACTGGGAGGACGAGATCCGCATCTTCATGGAAGAGCGCGCCTCGTACAGCCCCGATGCGATGACCGGGATGGAAGCCAATCTGCGCTTCCCCGGCCCCGAAACCATGGAAACCCGGATCTTCGGGCGGCTCACCGCCTGGCAGAACTGGATTTTCAACCGCCCCAATGCCACCGGCCCTGACGGCGCGCTGCAGCGCTACGGCACCGGCAAACGCGGCGACTACAACATGGAACGCGTATAATCGCGGGCGGGTTTTCCCGCCGCAACAGACAGGGGCGAGGGGCCGGGGAGGGCCGCTTGCCTGACAACCCCAAGGGAGGCCCCAATGCACGACGCAATGAATGTCAGCTACGATACCCTCATCCCCAACAATGTCGGGCTGTCGTCCGACCGGACAGTGCTGAAGGCGCTGGAAAAGTGGCATCCGGGCTATATCAACTGGTGGACGGACCTGATCCCCAGCCGGTTTCAGCACTCCGATGTCTATCTGCGCACCGCCATTTCGGTTGACCCGAAAGGCTGGGCGAAGTTCGGCTATGTGAAGATGCCGGAATATCGCTGGGGCGTTCTTCTGGCGCCGCAGGTCGATGGCCGCACCATTCCTTGCGGCGAACATGCGGGCCAACCCGCCTGGCAGGAAGTGCCGGGCGAATATCGCAACCTCCTGAAACGTCTGATCGTGGTGCAGGGCGATACCGAGCCGGCCTCGGTGGAACAGCAGCGCTTTCTGGCGCTCACCGCGCCCTCGCTCTACGACATGCGCAACCTGTTTCAGGTGAACGTGGAAGAAGGCCGCCACCTTTGGGCGATGGTCTATCTGCTGCAGAAATATTTCGGCCGCGACGGGCGCGAAGAAGCCGATGATATGCTGCGCCGTCAGTCGGGCAGTGAAGAGGCGCCGCGGATGCTGGGCGCCTTCAACGAAGAAACGCCGGATTGGCTGAGCTTCTTCATGTTCACCTATTTCACCGACCGCGACGGCAAGATGCAGCTTGAGAGCCTGGCGCAATCGGGGTTTGACCCGCTCAGCCGCACCTGCCGCTTCATGCTCACCGAAGAGGCGCACCATATGTTTGTGGGCGAAACCGGGGTGGGGCGTACCATCGAGCGCACCTGTCAGGTGATGAAGGAAAACGGCATCGACGATCCTTATGACGTTGACCGCATCCGCGCGCTGGGCGTGATCGACCTGCCGATGATCCAGAAAAAGCTGAACCTGCACTACACGCTCAGCCTCGATCTGTTCGGTCAGGAAGTCTCGACCAACGCCGCCAACGCCTTCAATGCGGGCATCAAGGGGCGCTATCAGGAGCATCGGATCGAAGACGATCACAAGCTGACCAATGACACCTACACCGTGTGGGATCTGGAAGATGGTCAGGTGGTGCGCAAGGAGGTTCCGGCGCTGACCGCGATCAACATGCGCCTGCGCGACGATTACACCCGCGATGCGGCGGGCGGCGTGGGGCGCTGGAACAAGATCATCGAAAAAGCCGGGATCGCATTCGAGCTGAAACTGCCGCATGAGGCGTTCAACCGCAAGATCGGGGTGTTTGCCGACAAGCTGTTCAACCCCGAAGGCGTGCTGGTGTCGGGGGCCGATTACGATGCGGGTCTCAAAGACTGGCTGCCGACCCGGGCCGATGGCGACTTCATCCAGTCGCTGATGAAACCGGTGACCGAGCCGGGCCGTTATGCCGGTTGGATCTCGGCGCCGAAGGTGGGCATCGACGGCCAGCCGGGCGACTTCGAATATGTGAAGCTCGCCGAAGCCTAAGAATGGGGCGGGGGTCACGGCCCCCGCTTTCTGCTCCGGCAGCGACTATGCGGAAGGAAAGAAGCGTGACCAAACCGCTCAAACAACATCTGATCGACCCGGAAATCTGCATCCGCTGCTATACCTGCGAGATGACCTGCCCGGTGGAGGCCATCACCCATGACGACGATAACGTCGTGGTGGATGCCGGGAAGTGCAACTATTGCATGGACTGCATCCCGGTCTGCCCGACCGGCTCGATTGATGAATGGCGGGTGGTGGCGACGCCCTATAGCCTTGAGGATCAGTTCGGGTGGGAAGAGCTGCCCGCGCAGGAAGAGATTGCCGGGAGCGGTGAAGAAGAAAGCGGGCTGGAAGCGCTTGATGATGCCATGGCGGCGCTGCTGGCCAAGGCCCATGAAGGTGCTGGCGGCAAGGCCAAGGCCCCCGCGACCGCCGCGAAACCCAGCGTGAACCTCTACAATCTCGGCAAGCCGGTGGAAGCCACGGTGCAGGGCAATTACCGCCTGACCGCCGAGGGCAGCGACGCGGATGTGCGCCATATCATTCTGGATTTTGGTGCCCATCCGATGCCGGTGCTCGAAGGCCAGTCCATCGGGATCCTCCCGCCCGGCCAGGATGCGGAGGGCAAGCCCCATCTGCCGCGTCTCTATTCGATCTCGTCGCCCCGCGATGGCGAGAGGCCGAATTACAACAACCTATCACTCACGGTCAAACGCGAGCCGGGCGGGGTGTGTTCGAACTATGTCTGCGACCTGAAGAAGGGCGACAAGGTACGGGTGACGGGGCCGTTTGGCGCGACCTTCCTTTTGCCCTCCGACCCGGAGGCGGAGCTTTTGATGATCTGCACCGGCACCGGTTCGGCACCGTTCCGGGGCTTCACCATGCGCCGCCAGCGCGAAACCCCCGGCGCTTTGGGCAAGATGATGTTGGTTTTCGGGGCGCGTCGCCCGGAGGAACTGCCGTATTTCGGCCCGCTGAAAAAGGTGCCGGACAGCTTTTTGCACAAGGTCTTTGCCTTTTCGCGGCTGGATGGTGAGCCCAAGCATTACGTGCAGGACAAGCTGCGCGAGGAAAGCGCGCGGGTGGCCGCGCTGCTGAGCAGCCCCAAGGCCTATATCTATATCTGCGGGCTGAAAGAGATGGAGCGCGGGGTGGAAGAAGCCTTTGCCGACATCGCGCGGGGCGTCGGCCTCGATTGGGCCGCGACCCGCGATCAGCTGCGCAACGAAGGCCGCTACCATGTGGAGACCTATTGAAGGGGGTCTGTATCTCTGGCAGACCCCGGCAAAACCCCAAGCAAGAGGCGCAAATGGCTCAGCCCTTTGAACATGAAATCCGCGTCGCCTGGGGCGATTGCGACCCGGCCAAGATTGCCTATACCGGCCGCATTCCGGCCTGGGCGCTGGAAAGCATCGACAGCTGGTGGGAGGCGCATCTGGACGGCGATGGCTGGTATCAGATCGAGCTGGACCGGGGCTTTGGCACGCCGTTTGTGCATATGGACCTCGATTTTCGCAGCCCGATCACCCCGCGCCACCGGCTGATCTGCACCGTTCAGCCGGTGCGGCTGGGCGACAGCTCGATCAGCTTCCATGTCGAGGGCTTTCAGAACGGCACCCTGTGCTTTGAGGGCAATTTCATCTGCGTCTTTGTCGACTCGAAGACATTCACCAAGCGCGCGGCGCCGCCCGAGGTGCGCGCCCTTGTCGAGCCGATGCTGGCCGGGTGAATTGTGCATTATCTTGCGCAATGAGGGGTGTTTTTCGTTGAGTGCCGGGCGGTCAGCGCCTAGACTTCCGCAATATTCAGCATGAAAGCGGGCCATGGCCGAGATAACAAATTTCCGGGGCGAGGTTCAGAGCGAACCGGGGTCTGATGCCGACCGCGACGTGGATGCGCTGATCGCTCGGGTGGGCGAACGGGTGCGCCATGCGCGCGACCGCAAGGGCATTCCGCGCCGGGTGCTGAGCGAGAAATCCGGGGTCAGCCCGCGCTATCTGGCCCAGCTTGAGGCGGGCAGCGGCAATATTTCCATCGGCCTCTTGCAGCGCGTCGCCCATGCGCTGGATCACAAGATCGAATGGCTGGTGGGCGAGGACGATCCGTGGTCGTCGGATGCGCTGCGCGTGGCCGACCTTTACCGCAGCGCCACCGCCGAAGTGCAGGCGAAAGTGCGTGCGGCGCTGAGCCCGGAGCCGGTGGAAACCGCGCGCGGCCATCGTATCTGCCTGATCGGGCTGCGCGGGGCGGGGAAATCCACCCTTGGGCGGCAGGCCGGGGCGGCGCTGGGCATTCCGTTTCTGGAGCTGAACCGCGAGATCGAAGAGCAATCCGGGATGCCGGTGGCCGAGCTGATGGCGCTCTATGGCCAAGAGGGCTATCGGCGGCTGGAAGCGCAGGCGATTGACCGGGTGATCGCCACCCATGACACGGTGATCCTGGCGGTGGCCGGGGGGATCGTGGCGGAGCCCGAAACCTATGCCAACCTTCTGGGGCATTTCCACACCGTTTGGGTGAAGGCGACCCCGGCTGAGCATATGGCGCGGGTGCGCGAGCAGGGCGATACGCGGCCGATGGCGGGGAACCCGGAAGCGATGGATCAGCTCAAATCCATCCTGACCGCCCGCGAGACGCTTTATGAACGCGCGCAGGCGCGGCTCGATACGTCCGGCCATACCGAGGCGGAAAGCCTTGATGAGTTGATGGCCCTGATTGAGACCCAGCATTTTCTAGGCTGAGCGGAGGCAACATGTCTGTGACCACAAGCCGTGATGGCGCGATTGGCTATGTCAAAATGAACGTGCCGCCGGTCAATGCCATCGGGCTTGATCTGCGTCAGGGGCTGATGGAGGCGGTGCGCTGGGCCGAGGCCGAAGCGGGGCTGGAACGGGTGATCCTGTCGGGCGAAGGCCGCGCCTTTGCCGCCGGGGGCGATGCGCGCGAATTTGACGGGCCTGCCGTGGCGCCGCATCTGCCCGATGTGGTGGCGGCGATTGAGGCCTGCCGGGTGCCGTGGATTGCTGCAGTGCATGGCCCGGCCTTGGGCGGGGGCTGCGAGTTGATGCTGGCTTGTCGCTACCGTGTGGCCACACCCGACGCCCAGATCGGCCTGCCGGAAGTGACCCTTGGCGTGGTGCCCGGCGCGAGTGGCACCCAGCGCCTGCCGCGTCTGGCTGGTCTGAAAGCTGCGCTTGATCTGATCGCCACGGGCAAGCCTGTGAGCGGGGCGAGGGCCAAAGAGATCGGGCTGGTCGATGAACTCGCGGACGATCCGGTCTTTGCCGCCGAAGAGCTGAATGGCGAATGGCTGGCGACCCGCGTGGCGGTGGGCGATCTTCCGGGGCCAGCGCATGAGGCTACGGTGATCGAGGCGGCGCGCGAAGAGGTGGCGAAGAAGATGCGCGGCCAGATCGCGCCGGTGCGGGCGATTGACCTTGTGGCGCTGAGCTCGACCACGCCGCTGGACGAGGCCCAGCCCATCGAGCGCGCCACGTTTCTGGAGCTGCGCGTGGGCGAACAGGCGAAAGCCCTGCGCCATATCTTTTTTGCTGAGCGCGGGGCGAAGGCGCCGGGCCATATCATCGCCAAGCCCGATCCGGTGGAGAAGGCCGTGGTCGTGGGCGGCGGCACGATGGGGGCGGGCATTGCCTATGCGCTGCTGAATGCCGGGATCGCGGTGACGATTCTGGAGACCGATGAAGCGGGCGTGGCGCGGGCGCGGGAGAATGTTGAAAAGATCATCGCCGCCAGCCTGAAACGCGGGCTGATCGACGCGGCCAAAGCCGAGGCGCGCCGGGCGGCTTTCACCGCCAGTGACGATTACGGGATGGCGGCGGAGGCCGATCTGGCCATCGAGGCGGCGTTTGAAAGCATGGAGGTGAAACAGCAGGTTTTCACCAAGCTGGAAGCCGCGATGCGCCCTGAAGCGGTGCTGACCACTAACACCTCCTATCTCGACGTGAACGAGATTGCCGCGGTGCTGAAAGACCCGACGCGGCTGGTGGGCCTGCATTTCTTTGCCCCGGCCCATATCATGAAGCTCTTGGAGATCGTTAAGGGCGAGGCGACATCGGAGCGCGCGCTGGCCACCGGCTTTGCGCTCGCCAAGCGGCTGAAAAAGCTGCCGGTTCTGGCGGGGGTTTGCGATGGCTTTATCGGCAACCGCATTCTCGCGCGCTACCGCGAGGCGGCGGATACGGTGATGATGGACGGCTCCAACCCCTGGGAGATCGACGAGGCGATGGTCGAATTCGGCTATGCGATGGGGCCTTACGAGGCGCAGGATCTGTCGGGGCTCGACATCGCCTTTGCAAATCGCCGCCGTCAGGATGCCACCCGCGATCCGGCCCGGCGCTATATCCCGATTGCCGACCGGATGGTGGAGCTGGGCAAGCTCGGCAAGAAGGCCGGGGTGGGCTGGTATCGCTATCCCGGCGGCGGCCCGAGGGTGGATGACCCGTTGGTCGAGGATCTGGCGATCGAGGAAGCGCGCTTTGCCAAGATCACCCGGCGGGAGTTCAGTGCCGACGAGATCCGCGAGCGCCTGCTGATCGCCATGTTCAACGAGGCGGCGGCGATTTTGGACGAGGGCATCGCGCAATCGGCGGCGGATATCGATCTGGTCACCGTGGCGGGCTACGGCTTTCCGCGCTGGCGCGGCGGGCTGATGTGCTACGCCGATACGCTGGGGCCGAAAGCGGTGCTGGAGCGGCTGAAAGCCTTTGCCGAAGAAGACCCGGTGGCGTGGAAACCGGCGGCCCTGATCGAGCGGCTGGCGGCGGAGGGGAAAAGCTTCACCGATGCTTAGGTGAATGTAGGGCGGGATTTCATCCCGCCGGTAGAGCGAATTGGTGGGGAGAAACCCCACCCTACGATGATAATGCGCTGCGGATGTGGGGCGGGGATGTCTCCAGCCTCCGCGCCCACCCAGGGGCGGGCGTTGCCCGTTTTCTCAGCTTCGTAGGGTGCGTGTAGCGCCCCTATTTCCCCCGCCAGCTTTTCAGCCAGCGCGAGAAACGCCCGCGTTTTTCGTCCGTATAGGCATCGACCTTCTCCCAGGCGTCGCGGGTGTCGTCCATGGCCGGATCGAGGGTGCGTTCGCGGAACTGGCGCCACATCGCGCGGATGAACAGCAGGACCACGGCGAGGAAGACGAAGAAGAAGATGTTGAACCACGGGATGATCGTCACATCGGGGCCAGAGACGGGTTTGATCGCCACTGCATTGGGATAGATGGTGAAGAACCGGTTGCGCCAGCCGTAATGGGTGATCACCGCCCATTGCGGATTATCCGGGGTCGAGACATTGGCGAGGGCTTCGGCCTGCAGATCGGCGCTGTCGAATTTGAAATAGGGCGGCCAGATCCAGCCGGTATCCTCGTTGCGATAGACCATCACTCCTTCGGCCTCGCGCGGGATGAAGCCGAACAGGAAGGTTTTGCGCTTCACCGTGTTGATCAGCCGGATGTCGCGGGTGGAAAGCTCGGTCGAGCCGGAATCGTGCTGGGCAAAGAACGGCCGGTTCACCGAGGAGAAATCCATGCGGATCACTTCGGTGCCGGTGATGCGCACCACATCGTGCTGGGGCAGGACGTAATCGAACAACGCAAGGGCCAGCAGGGTAAAAACGGTCAGGATCGTGTTGCGGAGAATGCGCATGTTTGGCCTCAATTCGCGTTGGTCAGATAGAGGATCACCGACACGGCGATGGTCGGAAGGATATAGACGAGCCAGATCAGCTTGCGCCTGAGCCCGTGGCGATAGTCCTGCATCCCCGCTTCGATATAGGCGTCGCGCTCCGGCGTGTCGCGCTCGCCGGGATGCTCTTCGGCCCAGTGCTTTTCGAGATGCTCACGACGCACCGAGCGGGAATAGATCGAGATCGCCACATAGGCGATGCTCATCAGGATGAAGCCGAAAATGATAAGCCGGATGAAGCCCATGATTACCTCCGCACCGCGCCCCAGGGGCCGACAAGATCAATGATATCCGGTTTCACCGGGCTTGGCCCGGCTTTCCTTGCCTCTGTGCGTCCGCCAAACAGCGCCTCGCGGGCGCCCGCTTTGCCCGACATGTAATCATGCTGAAGGAAATCGGCCACAAATTCCTTTTTCGCCTCGGCCCAGCCCGAATAGGCGGCATAGAAGGCAGGCTTGTGGCAGATGAACAGCTGGCGCACATCGAGCGGCGACAGTTCGGCCAGAAGCTGGTTGATCAGCTCGCGGTCGGGGTGATCGGGGCGGGCGCGCAGGGTGTAGAAATAGGCCGGGTCTTCGGACGAGATGCGCGGCCATTTCCCACCGTTCAGCGCCCAACGCACCAGTGCGTTGAGCTTCAGAAACTCCTCGGGCAGGGCCGCGCCCATCTGCTGGGCCAGCCGGTGCAGGCTGCGCGGATCGAAGCCCGCAATTTCGCGCCCCAGCGCGGTGGCGGCATCGACGAGGATGAAATCCATCTTTTGGCGCAGGATCGCCGCGCCATCGACGCCGCGCGCCTTGATGATCGACTCGGTCATGTTGTTGGCTTCAAGGAAGGCCGCGATGCGGTTACGCATGGTGAGATCGAGCGTCGGGATCGGCAGTTTGCCCAAGCTTTCGGCAGGCTGCGCGCTGATCGCGGCGGGCGTGGCCAGATCGCGAAACACGTAAAGCCCGCCAAACAGCGCCGTCCAGAAATTGCCCTGCTCATAGGTGGGCCGGTCGAGGTCGATCGGATTGCGGGTCACGTCGCCAGTCTGCTTGGCCAGCGTGATCATCTCACCGATCAGCACATCGTCATACCAGCCGTCTTCGCGGGTCTGGAAGGCTTCGATCTTGTCGGCGAGCTTGCGGGCGTTGGCGACATGGCTTTGGGTCGTGTCGGCCACCACGGTGATCTTGCGAATGTCGAACAGCCGCGCCGGTTCGGTGGCTTCGAACACCGAATTATCCAGCTCGCCCGCCACCGCGTCCTGCGCCGTGAGGGCAAAGAGCTTGGCTTCGTTCTCCTCGATGAACTGGGTCAGGATCCCGCGCGAGGTGGAGAACTGCGCGTTGAGCAGCGGGGCCTTCTTCTGGTCGGTGGTGAGGATGATGAACAGGCGATTGACCCCGTTCGGGTTGAGATAGAGGTGATCCCCCAGCTCTTCGCCGACCTCGTAGGAATAGCCCGAAATGTCGATGTGAAAATCCGTGAGCGCGGTGGTCTTGCCAATGAGCCGCTTCAACGCCCGGTTATAGCGCTCGATCAGCGCAGGGCTGTCGACCCGGATCAGATTACCAAACATCAGGCCACGTTGGATGAGACGGATCATTCAATACCTCCTTTGGACCGGCAACGCCGGGCCGCGCCCGACCCTCCACGTCGTGCCGGAGGCACGCTTCCAGCGTGACGGAGGGCGCTTGTTACCCACATTGCGGGCAGGATCGGCCGGGATGCTTTGAGGCCAGTGTCTGGCGGGCAGGCCGCTAAACGCCCACCCAGGGTAGGGCGCGGCCCTCTTGGCATCGTGGCAATTGTTCCTTGCCCCATCATCCCCGTCCTTCCCGCGCCATGTCTTCGCCGCGCCGCTTCTCGACCCCCTGTGCCCGCACCAGCCAACTCAGCGCCAGAAGCGGGGCCCAGAGCAGGGCGGAGAGGCCGGCCGGGCGCAGGAGGTTCAGCCCCAGCCCATTGCCCGCCATGGCATAGAGCGCGGCGAAGAGTGCCAGTGCTGCACCAAAGGTCAGCCCCGCCGTGGCGATCATGCCGCCTGCCAGCCGGGCCTGCGAGCGTGTGGCGCGCGGCACCAGCGCGAAGGGCAGGAGCAGCGCGAGCGCGGTGAGCGCCAGCAGGGGGCCGAAGCTGTTGGCCCATGTCAGGTTTGCCGCCGTCATCGTTTCCCGCTCGCCCAGATACTGCCCGTGAGCACGCCGACCAGCCAGCCCATCAGCGCAATCATGGCGTTGGAGACCCCGCCGATCGTGCTCACAACCATCGCTCCGGCATAGCCGATCCCATCGGCAAGCGTTTCAGGTGTCTTTTCCCGCGCCAGCAGCCAGTCGGCGGACAGCGAGAGCGTGGCCTGTGCCACCAGCCAGCCGCCAACGGCCGCCACGATCAGGATCAGCGCCCAGTGCATGCCCCGCTCCACCAGAAAGCGGCCAATCGCGCCGCCCGCCAGTGTGACCCCCAAGAGGCCTGCAAGCATGAGCAGTGTGCCTGAACTCACCCTTTGCCCTCCAGATAGCGCCGCCGCGCCTCGTCGCTGAGGCCCATTTCGCGCACCATATGTTCAATCGCCGCCTCGTCCGACTTGTCGGCATAGCGAAACTCGCTGTCGGCGTAGCGGTTGATTTCCTGCATCACCATCTCGACGGTGATCGGCTTGCGCAGCTCTTCGATCATCGCGCGTTTGGTGTCGTAATCGCGGAACAAAAACAGCTCCGGCTGTTCCATCCATTCATCCGGCAGCTCGAAATCCATCGCGCGCACCTTCACCGCATCGGTGATGTTCTTGATGGCGCGGCCGGTAAAGCGCGGATCGGCCTCCTGAATGCCTTTGAGGTAGGTGCCGAGCTTGGCGATGGTGTCGAGCTTGCCAAGGTCTTTCTCGATCCGTTCGAACACCCGCGCCAGACCGTCTTCGGCGGGGCGGGAATGGCCCTCATAGCTCGCCGCCACCGCGCGCTTGATCTCCTGCGCGGCAAAAAGCTCGTGCTGGCCCAGCGGGATGGCGTGGTTCTTGCCCAGAAGCAGCGACAGGATGTCAATGTAATCTTCGCGGCTCTGCGGCCCGTCGACGAGGAAGCGCGCCCCGGCCCGCTGGCGCAGCGCGTCATCGACATTCTCGGGGTAGTTCGAGAACATCCCGAAGGTGCAGTTGCCGCGCACCACGGTATTGGCGCCCGCAAAGCTTTCCATCAGCACCGCGGTGATTTCGAGCTGCCCGGCCGAGCTTTGCCGGTCGCCACGCTTGCCCGCGAGCTGGTCGATATCGTCGATGGTGCCGAAGCCGATCACGTTCGGGTCGATCACGTTGTTGATGAAGGCCTTGGCGTTCTGCGCCGACTTGCCCTGATAGGAGTCGATGCTTTCGGTCGAGAGGTTCTGATAGCGGAACGGATAGCCCGCGACCTGACAATAATCGTTGATCAGCCCGGCCATCATCTGGATGAGGGTGGTCTTGCCGGTGCCGGGCATGCCGTCGCCCATGAAGGTGAAGATGAAGCCGCCGAGATCGGCAAAGGGGTTCAGTTTACGCTCGAAATCATAGGCCATCAGCATCTTGGCCAGCTTCATCGCCTGATATTTGGCGATGTGGTTGCCCACCACCTCGTTGGGCTTCTTGAACTGCATGGTCAGCACCGAACCACGCACGGCACGGGACGGGGTGAAGCCGGAAATCACGAAATCATTGGCTTCGACCTTGTAATGCCCGCCGGTGAAGGGGCTGAGGCGCGGGGCGGTCTGGGCACGCAGGCCCACCTTTTCCATCAGTTGTTCGGCAAAGGCGATGACGGTGGCGACAAGGCGCGGCTCGTCTTCGGCGAAACTGGCAATCTCCTGATCCAGCTCCCAGAGCGCGCCATGCAGGGCGAGGGTGGCGTTATCGGTCAGGATCTCTTCGACCTCGCCCACCTCGACGCTGACGCCGCTGGCATGGGGGGCGAGCAGAAAGGCGGTGGCATTGGCGAAGACGGAGAGGGCAATCAGGCTTTCGCCCGCCAGAAGCTCGGAAAACTCCACCGATTTGTCTTTCGGTAGGGCGGCCTGAAGGTTCTGCTTTTTCAAGGCTACCAGCCCGGTTTGCTCGGCATAGCTTTCGCCCATCGCCAGCGCGATCGCCAAGGCCCGGCGCAGCCCGTGCAGCACCGTGGCCTGAATGGGCGAGAGCAGCGGATCGTCGCCGTCACAGGCTTCCACCCGGTCGATCAGGCGCACCCCTTCGGGCCGAGCGGTGGAGCGGGTGACGAGCCCCGGCGTGGTCGACCGAAAGCGGGTGCTGCGCGCGATCCCGGGCGAGCGCTCTGCCGGAGCGGCGGCCACCTTGGCCTTGGCAATGCGCGGGGTGTGGTCAAACCCTTCAATCATCCCCGAAGCGGTCGGGTATTGCGCCCGGATCGCCTCTTCGCGCAGCTCCATCTGATTGGCCGGAATGTTCATTCAATCTCTCTTTCATCTTGGCAAAAATACTCCGGGGGTGTGGGGGCTGGCCCCCACCTCCGGTTCACCGATAACTCAGCACCCGTCCGTTCGGGCTGACCACGAATTTGCGGACCTCGCGAAAGCCCGGCGGGTTTTTCTCGGCCAGCACCTGAAACGGGCGCTGCGGCAGGATGATCGCACGGTTCATCCGGGTCAGGCCGCTATCGGCGCCCACCGCCTGAAACGGGTCGAGCGAAAACACCTGACGCTCCACCGTGCCGAACCAGCCGGATTTCTCTTGTTCCACCCGCTCGCTTTCTAGCTCTTCCACCGTCCAGGCCAGCGCCCAGTCTTCGCCCGCAGGCGCATTCGCCTCTTCCAGCACCGCGCGCAGCGGGCCGGTTTGCAGGGTGAAGGCGTTGGAATACATCGGGCCGAGATGGATGCGCCTGAGCCGCTTCGGGTGCAGATCGTCAAAATCCTTGTCAAACCCCGAGGCGATGGTGACCAGCTTCAGCCCGGCGACGCTTTGCGCCATCAGATGTGCCTGGGCTTCGGGCCAGCGCTTTTCATCCTTCGGCAGCGCCACGCGCCCGGTATCCTCCAGATCCATCAGATAGATGGTCGGGATGTTGAGGCTGCTGTCATAGACCGCCCAATGCATCAGATATTTGCGCCGCACCTCGCGCCCGTGCTCGAGGTTGCCGAGCCAGAGCACGTCCGGGTCCATCTGCGGCCAGAAGAGCTCGCCTCGGGCAAGCTCTTCGTAATAGAGCCGCTGGCTCATCGCGTATTGCAGCCGCGTGGGCGGGGTGAGCTGGCCGACGATCTCGGACACCATCTGGCGCTTCAGCTCATCGGGGGAGGACATGTTTTTCAGATGCTTGGCCGCCTGCGCCGCGTCCGAGGCCATCTGCAACAGCTCGGCATGGATCGGAAAGCCGGATTCCTCGCGGTCAAAAGTCAGCTTGCCGGGCAGCGGCCCCTCGGTGCGACCCGCCATGTGGTATTTGTTGGCCAGCGCACGGAAAGTGTAGCCGAGCGCGATGATGTAGCGCGCCAGCACGTCGGTTTCCTGCTCGCTCAGCGTGCCCTCGGCGCGAAACTGCGCCGCGACCCGCGCCAGATGGCCGGTGATCGCCTGAAACTTGGCGAAATAGCGCCGGGTAACGCGGGTATCTTCCAGCGTCACATGATCATGGTCGAGGGGGCGTGCAGACATCGGGCGTTCCGTCAATCGAAAGGGGCCGTAACCGACCGCGCGGGGGCGGGGGAAGGCTGCCCGGCGCTGCCGCCGGGCAAGGTGGGGTTATTCCCCGTAGAGGTTCTTGTCGTGTTTCTCGACAATCGCGGCGAAGCGGCGGGCGAAGCGTTCGTCGGCTTTGGCCTTGGCTTCCAGCACTTCGCGGGCAAAGACCATGTTGGCCTCATGGGCCTCCATCATATCGGCCATCTTCTGATTGGTGGCGGTGCCGATGGCGGCCATGGCGGCCTGCGCCTGCTTGTCGGTTTCCACCCCGATCTCGTTGATCCGGTGGGCCACGTCCTGCTGCTGCGCGGTTTTCAGCGATTTCGACAGGGCGTCATAAAGCACCACCCGCTGTTTGGTGTCCGTTTGCAGCTTGTTGATCAGAACCATCTGGGTCGCGGCCTGATTTTGCAGGGAATCCACCCAGGTTTTGCCCTTTTCGATATAGCGCTCCAGCGTCTGGCTGCGGGCAAGGCTCACCTGCTCCTGCTGCACCAGCGCGTTGTATTGCTTGTTCAGATCGGCCAGTTCGGTTTCCAGCTTGGTGCGCTGGGCGGCGTCCTGTTCGACCGAGATCTTGTTTTCCAGCTCGATGATCGCTGGGTCCATGCCCTGAATGTCGACGCGCACCTGTTCCAGCTCCTGAACCGTGAACTCGCGATCGTCGAGCGTTTCGGTCAGGTTGGTTTCCACCCGCGTCTTCTGCTCGTTCAGCATATCCAGCTGGCTTTGCAGAAGGGTGACGATCACGTCGGATTTCGAGATCAGGTCTTGCAGCTTGTCGTCGATGCTGGCGGTGCGCATCCGCTCCTGCCGCATCGATTCCGATTTGTGCTTGGCGAAGATGCCGACAAAGCTTTCCCAGCCGGTCTTGTTGCGCATCTCGTCGAAATCTTTGGAGAACCCGGTGGTAACATCGTCGAGCCCCATGATCAGCTCGGCAATATTGGCGTTCATCACCTGAGTATGGGCGTGCACGTCGTCGAGCGTGGCGTTTTCGATGTCGATCGAGATGTCATCGCCGGACGCAAGCTTGCTGCGGGCGGTTTCGATGCGCGAGGTCAGCTCGGAGATTTTCGATTGCGCTTCGGCAACCTGTTTCTGGCTTTCCTGAATCTGTGTGTCGAGGTTGGCTGCCATCGGTCTCCCCGTAAAGTAAATTGGCGTAACATTAACGTGGGAAAACTCTAACGTGTTTTCAACGCCGGGGGGAACTGGTTTTGGGGGGAAACGTGACGATTTTTCCCATCTCTTTCGGAGGGTGCCCGGCGGGGCCGCCGGGCACGGAATTGCGGGGCTTATTCGCCCCAGGGGATCCAGATGGTTTTCACCTCGGTGGCTTGATGCAGGAACTCGCGGCCCTCGCCATCGGTCCCGAACCAGTCGCGCCCTTTGGCGTTGTTCGCCCAAGTGCGTTTCAGGTTCCCGGCGCTTTCATGCTCGATCAGCGCCGAAAGGTCGGCCCCCGAATGGCTCCAGATCGCATCGACATCCAGATGCCCGGCCAGCGAGCTCGCGACATCGCTGTGTACGCCGGTGAGGATGTTCACCACGCCCGCAGGCAGGTCGGAGGTGTCGAGCACCTGATAGAAATCGGTGGCGGCCAGCGGGTAGGGCTGCGAGGCGGCGAGAACCACCCGGTTGCCCATCGCAATGGCAGGCGCCATCAGCGAGACGAGGCCCAGAAGCGGCGCCTCATCGGGGCAGAAGGCACCGATCACGCCCACCGGCTCGTTTACCGCAAGGGCCGTGCCCCGCAGCGGTACCGGCTTGATGCTGCCATCGTATTTGTCGGCCCAGGCGGCATAGGTGAACAGCCGGTCGATGGATTTCTCCACCTCGGCGGCCCCATTGCGTCCGCCGGTCATCATGTTGAGCCGGTGGGCAAATTCATCGGCACGGGCCGAGAGGTTTTCGCCGATATAGAACAGGATCTGGGCGCGCAGATGGGCGGTGGATTTCGACCAGCCCGAAGCCCCGCGTGCGGCCTCGACCGCGTTGCGCACATCCTTGCGGCCTGCGAGGGCGGCATGGCCCAGCAGCTTGCCTTTCGGCGACCAGATCGCGCGGGAATAGCCGCCATCGGGCCGGGCCTGCTTGCCGCCGACATAAAGCTTGGCGGTGCGGTCGAGCGCATCCACCTCGGCTTCCGCAGGGGCTGGCATCGCCGCGAGCGGTTTCAGCGCCGGAGCTTTGCGTTTGGGTTTGGTATAGGCCAGAAGCCCTTCCCATCCGCCTTCGCGCCCATAGCCGCTTTCGCGCACCCCGCCAAAGCCGGCGGCGGCGTCAAAGGCGTTGGTGGTGTTCACCCAGACCACCCCGGCGGCGAGTTTCGGGGCGATGTCCAGCGCCAGATTGATGTTCTCGCTCCAGACCGTTGCGGCCAGCCCGTAGCGGGTGTTGTTGGCCACTTCGACGGCTTCGGCCGGGGTGCGGAAGGTGGTCGAAACCAGCACCGGGCCAAAGATTTCCTCCTGCATCAGCGAGTCCGAGGGGGCGAGGCCGGTGATCAGGGTCGGCGGGTAGAAGCAGCCGTGATTGGGCAGGGTGCAGGGGGTCTGATAGATCTCGCCTGCGCCACGCCCGGCCTCGACGAGGGAGCTCACGCGCTCGAGCTGCACCCGGTCCACCAGCGCGCCCACGTCGATGCTCTTGTCCATCGGGTCGCCGATGCGCAGCTTGGCCATGCGGGCCTTGAGCTTTTGATGGAAGCGCTCGGCAATGCCTTCCTGAACCAGAAGGCGGGAGCCTGCACAGCAGACTTGCCCCTGATTGAACCAGATCGCATCGACCAGGCCTTCGACGGCGCTATCAAGGTCGGCATCGTCAAAGACGATATAGGGCGATTTGCCGCCCAGTTCGAGCGTCAGGCTCTTGCCCGATCCCGCCGTGGCCTTGCGGATGATCCGCCCGACTTCGGTGGAGCCGGTGAAGGCGATCTTGTCGATATCTTCATGCGCCACGATGGCTTCGCCGGTGCGCCCATCGCCGGTGACGACGTTGACCACGCCTTTCGGCAGCCCCGCCTCGGTGCAGATATCGGCAAACAAGAGCGCGGTGAGCGAGGTGAACTCGGCCGGTTTCAAGACAACGGTGTTGCCCATGGCGATGGCCGGGGCGACCTTCCAGGCAAGCATCAGCAGCGGGAAGTTCCACGGGATGATCTGCCCGGCGACGCCAAGGGCTTCGCGATCCGGGATCTCGGCATCCTGAAGCTGGGCCATGCCCGCGTGATAATAGAAGTGACGCGCCACCAGCGGGATGTCGATATCGCGGCTTTCGCGGATCGGCTTGCCGTTATCGAGCGTTTCCAGCACCGCAAACAGGCGGCTGTGTTTCTGCACCAGCCGGGCCAGCGCGTAGAGGTATTTCGCCCGGGCGTGACCCGAGAGTTTGGCCCATTTCGGCTGAGCCTTGCGGGCGGCTGCCACGGCGGCGCTGACATCGTCGGCCCCGGCTTGGGTGATCTCGGCCAGCGCATCGCCATTGGCGGGGTTGGCGGTGGTGAAGGTTTCGCCCGGATCGGTCCAGCGCCCGCCGATGAAAAGGCCAAAGGCGCGCCCGTGTTTTTCCAGCCAGGCCTGCGCCTCGCCAGCGCTTTCGGGAGAGGTGCCGTAATCCATGCTTTCGAAGATGTCCTTGATGGTCATGGTTTATCCAATCGCGTGGCGGTGGGCCGCCGAATAATGTCCGGTCACGTGGTGCTCAAGCTGGCGCTCGATGTCGCCCAGAAGCGACGAGGCGCCGAAGCGGAACATGTGATTGTTCAGCCAGCCATCGCCCAGCTCTTCTTTCAAGAGCGCCAGATAGACCAGCGCGTCCTTGGCCTTGGAGATGCCACCAGCGGGTTTGTAGCCGATCTTGTAGCCGGTGCGCTCGTGATAGTCGCGGATCGCGCGCATCATTACCAGCGAGACGGGCAGGGTGGCGTTGACGCTTTCCTTGCCGGTGGAGGTCTTGATGAAATCCGCCCCGGCCATCATGCAAACCAGACTGGCGCGGGCGACGTTGCGCAAGCTGCCAAGCTCGCCAGTGGCGAGGATGGTTTTCATATGGGCATCGCCACATTCGGCGCGCATCTCGCGCACCTCGTTATAGAGCGCCTGCCAGTTGCCGGTGAGCACATGGCGGCGGGAAATCACGATGTCGATCTCGCTGGCCCCGGCGCGCACGCTTTCGCCGATCTCGGCGATGCGCAGGTGATAGGGGCTGAGCCCGGCGGGAAAGCCGGTTGAAACCGCGGCCACCGGGATGCCGGTGCCCGCCAGCGCCTCAACTGCGGTGGGCACCATGTCATGGTAGACGCAGACCGCGCCGGTGGTGATCGGCTCCATCCCCAAGGCGTCCATCAGATCACCCCGCACCGGCTGGGCGGCCTTGGCGCAGATGCGACGCACCCGGCCCGGCGTATCGTCGCCCGCGAGGGTGGTCAGGTCGATCATGGTGATGGCTTTCAACAGCCAGGCGGCCTGATAGCTCTGCTTCACCGAGCGCCGCGCGCCGATGCTGGCGGCCCGCCTCTCGATGGCCGAGGTGTTGGCCTGTGCCGACATGACCCAATCCATATCGAGCGGCATGCCGGGATTTCGCGCCTCGACGGTTTGCGGAAGCTGAGCGTCGCCCAGTTTCGCAGCCGTCTTCGCTTGACCTTCTTGATGCACGGAAACCTCCCCGGATCGGTGTGTTTGAAAGCAGAATCGCACGAGCGTAAAGGAATCACAACCTTTACCGAATGGTCAAAGAGAATCGCGCGGCGCTGCGTCGCAGGTAAAGCCGCCTAAGAAATGAGCGCCTTGTATTTGCAGCGAAAACAGTGCCGTAGCGTCATGCGTTGGTGAAAATATTTTCGTAAGTCTGCAGTTGTGCATCCTGAAACCATATGCCTAGATTAGCCCAGTTGCGCGCGAGGTCCGACCCGTGGGGTTGGTCGGAGTGAAAATAATGCAAATCGCACGCAAGCCCACGAAACAGTGAGGAGCTATCCACATGAAAATTTCTCTTAAATCCGCGCTATTGGCGTCCACCATGCTTTTGGCCACCTCGGCCATGGCTGCGAACGTGCCCGAAGGCACCAAACTGGCTGACGACCAGAGCTTCACCTACCGCATTCTTGACGAATTCACCTCGGTCGATCCGCAGATCGTCGAAGACGTGTCGGGTTCGGAAGTGGTTCGTGACCTGTTCGAAGGTCTGTTCAACCAGGACAAAGAAGGCAATCTGGTGCCGGGCGTTGCGACGCTGCCCTTCGACGTTTCTGAAGACAAAACCGTTTACACCTTCCACCTGCGCCCCGAAGCCAAATGGTCGGATGGCACTCAGGTGAAAGCCTCTGATTTCGTGTTCGCCTGGCAGCGCCTGGCCGACCCGGAAACCGCCTCGCCCTACCAGTGGTTCATCGAAATCATGGGCGTGAAAAATGGCGCCGCCGTGGAAGCGGGCGATATGGCCCCGACCGAGCTGGGCGTGAAAGCCATCGACGACACCACGCTGGAAGTCACCCTTGAGCAGCCGCTGCCCTACTTCCCGCTGACCCTGACCCATGCCTCCGCCTTCCCGGTGCCGCAGCATGTGGTTGAGAAGTTCGGCGCTGACTGGGTGAAACCGGAAAACATCGTGTCGAACGGCGCCTATGTTCTGAAAGAGCATGTGCCGCAGGAACGTTCGGTGCGCGTGCGCAACTCGCTCTACTGGGATGATGCGAACACCGTCATCAACACCGTGACCGCGCTGGTGATCAACGACGAAAACGTGGCGCTGACCCGTTTCGACGCTGGCGAACTGGACCGCACCGAAGTGCCGTCGGGCCAATACCCGACCCTGAAAGCCGAGCATCCGGATGAGGCCGTGTCGTTCCCGACGCTGTGCTCGTACTATTACACCGTCAACGTGACCGGCTCGGGCAGCGAAGCCCTGACCGATGTGCGCGTGCGTCAGGCGCTGTCCTATGCGATCGACCGCGACGTGATCGTGAACCAGGTGACCCAAGGCGGACAGATCCCGGCCTACACCTTCACCCCGGCCGCGACCGCTGGCTTTGACGTGCCGACGGTGGATTACGCGACCTGGACCCAGGAAGAGCGCAACGCCAAGGCGAAAGAGCTTCTGGAAGCTGCCGGTTACGGTGCTGACAACCCGCTCGATCTCGGCCTGATGTACAACACCTCGGAAGGCCACAAGGCGATCGCCATCGCCATCGGCGCGATGTGGAACGATACGCTGGGCGTGAACGTGACGCTGGAAAACCAGGAATGGAAAACCTTCCTGGAAACCCGGAAGAACAAAAACTACGACATCGCTCGTGCTGGCTGGTGTGGGGACTACAACGAGGCCTCGACCTTCCTCGACCTCATGAACACCAATTCGGGCTACAACGACGCGGGCTATTCGAACCCCGAAGTTGACCAGCTTCTGGCCGATGCCAAAACCATGGCCGACCCGCAGCCCAACTACACGAAGATCGAAGAAATCATCGCGCAGGATATGCCGGTGCTTCCGATCTACCACTACACCAACGTGTACATGTTCAACCCGTCGCTGCTGCCGTCGTGGCCGGTGAACAACATCGAAGCGAACTGGTATTCGAAAGACCTCTACAAGGTCGCCGAATAATCCGGTTTCAATCAATCAAGGGCGTCGCGGGTTTTCCCGCGGCGCTCTGAATGCTTTGGGGACAATCCATGCTCAGCTTCATCCTCCGGCGGATCGCGGTCGCGGTCCCGACGTTGCTTGTGCTTATCGTTGCGTCTTTCTACCTGATGCAGATGGCACCCGGCGGCCCGTTCACCTCTGAAAAACCGCTTCCGCCGCAAGTTATTGCGAATATCGAGGCCAAATACGGGCTCAACGAGCCGTCCTGGAAGCAGATGGTCAATTATGTCGGTGGGATCGTCACCCGGTTCGATTTCGGGCCGTCCTACAAGTACAAAGACCGCGACGTGAACGACATCATCGCGCAGGGTTTCCCGGTGACGCTGAAATACGGCACCTATTCCTTCCTTGCGGCGATTCTGGTGGGGGGCACGCTGGGCATTGCTGCAGCGATCCGGCAAAACTCCTGGCTGGACTATTTCGCGGTGGGGATAACCATCGGCGCGCAGGTGCTGCCAAACTTCGTGATGGGGCCACTGCTGATCCTGCTGTTCGTGGCGCTGCGACACACATTCGCTTATTTCGCTGACTGGCCACTCGGGGGCTGGGATGGCGGCGGCTGGAAGAACCTGGTGATGCCGGTGATAGCGCTGTCGACCTCCTATATGGCCTCCATCGCCCGTCTGACCCGCTCGTCGATGCTGGAGGTTCTGCGCTCCAACTTCATCCGTACCGCCCGCGCCAAGGGCCTGCCGCAACGCACGATCATCTGGCGTCATGCGCTGAAGCCGACGCTGCTGCCGGTGGTAAGCTATCTCGGCCCGGCCTTCGTGCTGATGGTCACTGGGAGCTTCATCATCGACTCGATCTTCTCGACCGGCGGGATCGGCTATTTCTACGTGAACGCCGCGTTCAACCGCGATTACGCCGTGATGATGGGCCTCACCATCCTCGTTGGTTCGATGACAATCCTGTTCAATATGTTGGTCGATATCCTCTACGCCTGGATCGACCCGAAGATCCGGCTCTGAGGGAGATTGAGCATGACACGTGATTTCGCTCTGAACCCGAAACAGCCCAAAACCAAGGCCATGGCCGAGCATATGGAAGAGGTGAAGGGCCGTTCGCCCTGGGCCGATGCCCGCATCCGGTTTCTGCGCAACAAGGCCGCCATGGTCAGTGTGGTGGTGCTTTTGCTGATCGTGCTGTTTGCCTTCACCGGGCAATACCTGTCGCCTTACAATATCAAGAAGGTGGATTTCAGCGTGCTCGGCAGCGTGCCGATCAAGGGGGTGCCCAGTTTCGCCACCCAGCACTATTTCGGCTTTGACGATAACGGCCGCGACCTGTTCCAGCGAGTGGTGCAGGGCAGCCGGGTCAGCCTTGGCGTTGGCGTGCTTGGCGCTGGCGTCGCGGTGATCGTGGGCACGCTTTGGGGCGCGGTCTCGGGCTATGTCGGCGGACGGGTCGACAGCTTCATGATGCGCTTTGTCGATATCGCCATGTCGATCCCCTACATGTTCGTGCTGATCCTGCTTCTGGTGATTTTCGGTCGCTCGATCGGGATGCTGTTCATCGGCATCGGCCTGACCGCCTGGCTGGATATGAGCCGGATCGTGCGGGGCCAGACCCTGTCGATCAAGAACAAGGAATATATCGAGGCGGCGGTGGCCACCGGGGTGCCGACATTCACCATCATCTGGCGCCATATCGTGCCCAACCTTCTGGGTGTGGTGGTGGTCTATGCCACCCTGCTGGTGCCCAACATGATCCTGACCGAAAGCTTCATTTCGTTCCTCGGGATCGGGGTGCAGGAGCCGCAAACCTCTTGGGGGGCGCTGATTTCCGAAGGCACCAAGGCCGCGCTGCGGGGCAGCGCCACATGGCAGCTCTGGGCGCCGCTGTTTTTCTTCGTCATTTCCATCTTCGCCTTCTTCTTTGTTGGCGACGGTCTGCGCGATGCGCTTGACCCGAAGGACCGCTAGGAGGATCCGACCATGGCACTTCTGGAAGTCCGTGATGTAACTGTGAAATTCGAGACACCCGACGGCATCGTGACCGCCGTCGACAATATCTCGTTCGATCTGGAGCGGGGGGAAACCCTCGGGATCGTGGGGGAAAGCGGCTCGGGCAAAAGCCAGCTGGTCTTTGGCATTACCGGGTTGCTGGCCGATAATGGCGCGGCCACCGGCTCGGCCAAGATCGACGGGCAGGAGATCCTGAACCTGCCCGATGCAAAGCTGAACAAGGTGCGGGCCGAGCGGATCGCGATGATCTTTCAGGACCCGATGACCTCGCTTAACCCTTACCTGCGGGTCTCCGACCAGATGGCCGAAGTGCTGGTGCATCATCGCGGCATGTCGAAACGCGCCGCTGTGGCGGAATGCGTGCGGATGCTTGACGCGGTGCGCATTCCCGAGGCTAAGGCGCGGGTGACGATGTATCCGCACGAGTTTTCCGGCGGGATGCGGCAGCGGGTGATGATCGCGATGTCGCTGCTGCTGCAGCCCGATATCCTGATTGCCGACGAGCCGACCACCGCACTCGACGTGACGGTGCAGGCGCAGATTATGCGGCTGCTGGCCGATCTGCAGAAGGAATTCGGCATGGCCATCGTGCTGATCACCCACGATCTGGGGGTGGTCGCCGGAAGCTGTGTTGAAACGCTGGTGATGTATGGCGGGCAGGTGATGGAGCAGGGCACCACCGAAGCGCTGTTCGAGCGTCCGACCCATCCCTATACGATGGGTCTGCTGAAAGCGGTGCCGCGTCTCGATAAGGACACCGAGATCTTGGAAACCATCCCCGGCAACCCGCCCAACATGATGAACATGCCCGCCGGCTGTCCGTTCTCACCGCGCTGTGAATTCGTCACCGATAGCTGCTGGGCCACCCGTCCGGAGCTGCTGCGGGCCGAGGGCTTCCAGACCCGCACCCGGGCCTGCCACCGCAAACTGGAGGAGCTGGCATGACCCAACCCATCCTTTCCGTGCGCGACCTGAAGGTCTGGTTCGATGTGAAACGTCCGGGCGCGATGCCTTGGGTGGCGCCGCGCAGCCTGAAAGCCGTTGACGGGGTCAGCTTCGATCTGTCGGCGGGCGAGACGCTGGGCATTGTCGGCGAAAGCGGCTGTGGCAAGTCTACCCTCGCGCGCGCCGTCATGCAGATGGTGCCGGTCGAGGCGGGCAATGTGGTCTGGCTGGGCGACGAGCTGGTCGGGCAGTCGGTGCGCGAGATGCGCCGTCACCGCAAGAACATGCAGATGATCTTTCAGGATCCGCTGGCCTCGCTGAACCCGCGCATGACCATCGGCCAGATCGTGGCGGAACCGCTGAAAACGCATTTCCCCGACCTGTCGAAAGACGAGATGAAGGAAAAAGTGCGCGACGTGCTCGAAACCGTGGGCATTCTGCCGAACATGGTCAACCGCTACCCGCACGAGTTCTCCGGTGGCCAGTGCCAGCGGATCGGCATCGCGCGGGCGCTGGTGGTCAACCCGAAGCTGATCATCTGCGACGAGCCGGTCTCGGCGCTGGATGTGTCGATCCAGGCGCAGGTGATCAACCTGTTGATGGAGCTTCAGAAAGAAACCGGCGTGGCGCTGATTTTCATCGCCCACGATCTGTCGGTGGTGAAGCATATCTCGGACCGGGTGATGGTGCTTTATCTGGGCAACGTGATGGAGCTGGCCCCGGCGGATCAGCTTTATGCCAACCCCGGCCATCCCTATACCGAGGCGCTGATTTCGGCGGTGCCGATCCCCGATCCGAAGCTGGAAAAAGCCAAAGAGGTGATGCTGCTCGATCAGGATCTGCCCTCGCCGCTGAACCCGCCCTCGGGCTGTGTGTTCCGCACCCGCTGCCCGATTGCCGAAGCCCGCTGCGCCGAGACGAAACCGCCGCTGCGCGACCGTGGCGACGGGCAGTTCGTGGCCTGCCATGTGAAATAACGGCGGCCCCTTGGGGCGCTGGTCTTTTCTCGCCGTCCGGACCTCGCGGTCCGGGCGGCGTTTTTTCTTGGGGCTGCGACGATCAGCCTGCGACAAGCTGTACCATCGACCGGGGGTGATCCATATGCGCATAAGCGCATATGGATATGACACCGACTCCCCCGCTTGTGGCTGCGCTTTCGGCGCTGGCTGATCCGACCCGCTTGGGCGCCATGCGTGTGCTCTGGGGCGGCGGCGAACATTGCGCCTGCGAGCTGATCGACACGCTTGGCGCCACCCAAAGCCGGGTCTCGCGCCATATGCAGGCGCTCACCAAAGCCGGGTTGGTGCTGGCCCGGCGCGATGGCAACTGGGTGCGCTACCGCATCAATCCCGATCTGAACGACGAGATTGCCGGAGTGCTGGATGCGGTGATGCGCGCCACCCCGGCGCTGCCCGCCGCCAGAATTGGCTGCATGGCATGAGCGTGCTCGATCACAGCCCCCGACCGCAATCCGATTGGCCCTGGACGGCGCTGGTGCTGGCCGGGGCGGGCGCGTGGTGGGGGCTTTATCATCTGCTGCCCATGCTCTCGAATGGGCTGGTTTCGGTGCTGCCGGTGGCGCCGGACAGCCGCCTGGGCGAGGCGCTGGCCTTCTTTTTCTACGATGTGCCAAAGGTGTTTCTGCTGCTGATCGGCGTGGTCTTCGCGATGGGCGTGGTGCGCAGCTTTTTCAGCCCGGAACGCACCCGCGCCCTGTTGGCGGGGCGGCGCGAGGGCGTTGCCAATGGCCTGGCGGCGGGGCTTGGCGTGCTGACCCCGTTCTGTTCTTGCTCGGCGGTGCCGCTGTTCATCGGCTTTCTGTCGGCGGGCATTCCGCTCGGCGTGACGTTTTCCTTCCTGATCGCCGCGCCGATGGTGAATGAGGTGGCGCTGATCCTGCTGATCGGTCTGGTCGGCTGGCCGGTGGCGCTGATCTATCTGGGCTTTGGCCTTGGCATTGCGGTGCTGGCGGGCTGGGTGATTGGCCGGTTGCATCTGGAGGGCTGGCTGCAGGATTGGGTGCGCGAGCTGGCCACTGGCACGGCGGCGACGGTTGAGCCCGAGCATCTGACAATGCGGGAGCGCTATGGCAAAGGGCTGGAGGCGGTGCGCGACATCGTCGGCAAGGTCTGGATCTGGATCTTTCTGGGCATTGGCGTGGGGGCTGCGATCCATGGTTTCGTGCCCGAAGCGCTGATGGCGCAGATCATGGGGGCCGATGCCTGGTGGTCGGTTCCGGCGGCGGTGCTGCTGGGCGTGCCGATGTATTCCAACGCCGCCGGGGTGATCCCGATTGTCGAGGCGCTGATCGGCAAGGGCGCCGCGCTGGGTACGGTGCTGGCCTTCATGATGAGCGTGATCGCCCTGAGCCTGCCGGAAATGATCATCCTGCGTCAGGTGCTGACCCTGCGCCTGATCGCGGTGTTCATCGCGGTTGTGGCCAGCGGCATTCTGGGCGTCGGGCTGCTGTTCAACCTGATCATCTGAGGAGAGAGCAATGAAAGACGTGAAAGTATATGGCCCCGGTTGCGCCCGCTGCACCACCACCGCCGAGATGGTGCAAAACGCGGCGGCGCGGCTGGGCATCGAGGTGACGGTGGAAAAGGTCACCGACATGGCCGCGATTGCCCGTGCCGGGGTGATGTCGACCCCGGGCATCGCGATTGACGGCAAGCTGGTTCATGCGGGCGGGTTGCCGGATGCGGACAAGCTTGAGGCCTGGCTGAACGGCTGAGGCCGCTGATCTGACAGACCGCGCGCCCGGCCTCTGACTGAGGGGCCGGGCGTTGCTTTTCGGGCGTGCCGTAACGTCACCTTCGGATTTCGCTTCCCTCATATCGGCTGGTCACCGAGACTGCACGTCACGAACCATGCAGGGCTAGGGAGGGCTTGATGCAGGGAATGATGATGAACACGCCGCTGTCGATTATCGGCGTATTGGATTACGCGGCTGAGGTGCATCCGGATGCGGGCATCGTGTCGGTGCGCACCGAGGGCGACATTCATCGCCAGAGCTACCGTGAGACCTATAAGCGGGTGGCGCAATTGGCCCATGCCCTGCGGGGCCTGGGGATCACCGAGGGCGACCGGGTGGCGACGCTGGCCTGGAACGGCTACCGGCATTTTGAGCTCTACTATGCGATTTCCGGCATGGGGGCGGTGTGCCACACCATCAACCCGCGCCTGTCGGGCGAGCAGATGGGCTATATCGTCAACCACGCCGAAGATCAGGTGATCTTTGTCGATACCACCTTCGTGCCGATCCTTGCGGCGCTGAAGGCTCACCTGCCGGACGGGCTGCGCATCGTGGTGATGACCGATGCTGCGCATATGCCGGACAGCCCGCTTGAGCTGATCTGCTATGAAGATCTGATCGCGGATCTGCCCGAGACCTATGACTGGCCGGTGCTGGATGAAAACACCGCTGCGGGCCTGTGCTATACCTCCGGCACCACCGGCAACCCGAAAGGCGCGCTCTACACCCACCGCTCCAGCGTGTTGCACGCGCTGATGGTGGCGCTGATCATGGGATCGAAACTGCCGCAGGGCACCAATGTGCTGCCGGTCGTGCCGCTGTTTCACGTCAATGCCTGGGGCCTGCCCTATGCCGGGCCGCTGATGGGGCTGAACCTCGTCATGCCGGGGCCGAAGCTTGACGGCCCGTCGCTGTTTCAGCTGATGGATCAGGAGAAGGTGTTTTCCGCCTGGGGCGTGCCGACGGTCTGGATGGGGCTTCTGGCCGAGATCGAGGCACAGGGGCGACTACCGCAGGTGCTGGGCGATGTGGTGATCGGCGGGGCCGCCCCGCCGCGCTCGATGATCAAGGATTTTGAAGAACGCGGCGTGCATGTGAACCACGCCTGGGGGATGACCGAGATGAGCCCGCTGGGCTCGCATGGCATGGTGCCGCCCGCCATCGAGGCGCTGCCGCTGGAAGAAAAGCTCGATTACAAGCAAAAGCAGGGGCGGCGGGTTTACGGCGTCGACTTCAAGATCGTCGATGCCGAGGGCAACCGGCAGCCGCATGACGGCAAGGCGATGGGCGAGCTTTATGTGCGCGGCAATGCCATCGTGTCGGGCTATTACAACAACCCCGAAGCCAGTGCCGCCGCGCTGGATAGCGAGGGCTGGTTTGGCACCGGCGATGTGGCGACGATTGACGAGGGCGGCTATCTGACCTTACGCGACCGGGCCAAGGATCTGATCAAGTCGGGTGGCGAATGGATTTCGTCGATTGATCTGGAAAACGCTGCCGTGTCGCATCCCGGCATTGCCAATTGCGTGGCCATCGGCGTGCCGCATCCGAAATGGGATGAGCGTCCGGTGCTGATCGCGGTGGCTTCGGGCGAAGTGCAGCCCAGCCTTGACGAGCTGCGCGCCCATCTGGCGCCGCATTTTGCCACCTGGCAATTGCCCGATGACGTGATCTGGGTTGAGGCGCTGCCGATGACCGCCACCGGCAAGGTGTCAAAGCTGACCCTGCGCCGTCAGATTGCCGATTACGTGCATCCCGATCTGCGGTAAGCGAAATCAGGCGACGTTGCGCGCGCGATCCGGCGCAACGTCGTCGCCCTTTTCGGTCTGGAACCGGGCGATGGCCTGCACCAGCTGATGGGTGCCGTGATTGAGCGCCTGACCCGAAGCGGTGGTTTCTTCCAGCATCGCGGTGTTGCGCTGGGTGGCCTGATCGACATCGGTGAGCGCCTGGGTGATCTCTTCCAGACTGGCGGCCTGCCGTTCGGCGCCATTGGCGATCTCGACAACGCGGGCGACGATATCCTGCACCGCTTCGATCACGCTGTCATTGGCCGAGCCGGATTTGCGCACCAGTCCCACGCCTTCGGCCACCTGCGCGCTGCTCTTGGCGATCAGATCGTTGATCTCGCGCGCGGCATCCGAGCTGCGCTGGGCAAGGCTGCGCACTTCGCTGGCCACAACCGCAAAACCGCGCCCGGCTTCTCCTGCGCGGGCAGCTTCGACCCCGGCATTCAGCGCCAGAAGGTTGGTCTGGAACGAGATGTCCTCGATCACGCCGACGATCTTCTGAATCTGCTCTGACGAGGCCTCGATGGCGGCCATGGCTTCCACTGCGTCGCGCACCAGAGCAGCGCCGTCTTCCACATCGTCGCGGGTGCGGTCGGCGCGGGTGCGCGCCTCGTGGGCGCTGTCGGCGGTGCTGCGCACGGTTTCGCCCAGATCGTTCACGGTGCAGGCCACCTCGGCCAGTTGCTGGGCCTGTTGCTCGGCGCGGCGCGACAGATCGGCCGAGGCGCTCATCACGCTTTCGGTTTCGCCGCCGATCATCACCGCGTTTTCCTTCACGGTCTGGATCATCTCGCGCATCGCGTGCAGCGCTGAATTGAAATCGTCGCGCAGGGTTTCGTATTCCGGGGCAAGCTCGGCGGTGATGTCGGCCCGCAGATCGGCATTGCTGAGCCTGCGCAGGCTGTCGCGCAGCGCGTCGACAATGGCGTTCTGGTTATCCAGAAGCACCTGACGTTCTTTCGCTTCGCGCAGGGCAGCTTCGCGGGCCTGTGCGTCCGCCTCGCTGGCGCGGGTGGCTTCCTGCCGGGCATGGGCCAGAGCCTCTTCGGCTTTGGCGCGCGAGGCTTCCGCTTCTGCCTGAGCGGCAATGGCCTCGGCCTGCGCCTTTTCGGCCTCGGCGCGGGCGCTATTGGCTTCGGTTGAGCTGGCCTTGGCGGCTTCGGTTTGTTCGGTGACCTTTTCCATCGCGCGGTGGCGGGTGAACAGGGCAAGGCTGAGCACGGCGGTTGCAAACACCACATCGGCATTGAGGAAGGCGGTGCGCGAGATGTTTTCCAGCGGGGTTCCGGCGGGCTGGATCAGATCCGGCGCCCAGATGCCGCAGATGCCCTGATAGACGAACATCGCCGCCGCCGCCGCAAGGGTGGCGCGCATATCGCTCAGGATCATCGTGCCGGCGAGAATGGCAAAACCCACCGCATGGGTGTCAGGCTGCCAGCTTTGCCCCGACGCGGCTGCGTAGAGCACGAAAGCCTGCGAGATCCAGCCCAGAGCGGCAAAGATATTGGCGGTGCGCGAACGGATCAACTGGCCCAGAAGCCCGATCAGGGCAAAGCTGATCGAGGCTGTAGCGATACCCAGAAACGGGTTTCCAGCGATATAGGCCGCCGTCAGCGTGATCGGCAGGCCGGACCAGGTGATGATGGCGACAAGCAAAGATGCGTGGTTTAGGCACCAGTCAATCAGCTGGTTCAAACGTTTCATCTCAAAACTCCACACACGGCACTGCCCGAGACAGAAACACATCCGGATTGCCAACGGGTTAACCCGCGCCAAATGTCAGTCGAGCGTTTGACGATAGCGCAGAAGCGAGATTGCAACGATTGCAACGCCGATGAAGACCATGCCGCGCAGATCCGGCAGGATGTCGGCCATGCCTGCGCCTTTCAGCATCACCTTGCGCACCAGCCGCAGGAAATGCGTGGCGGGAATGCCGGTGCCGATGAACCGCGCCCAGCCGGGCATCCCGGCGAAAGGAAACATGAAGCCCGAAAGCAGGATGGTGGGCAGGATCAACATGAAGCTCGCCTGCATCGCCTGCATCTGGGTGCGCACCAGCGTCGAGATCAGAAAGCCGATGGCGAGGTTCACCACCACATAGATGTTGAAGCCGACGAAAAAGGCGACGGGCGAGCCGGTGAAGGGCACGTCAAACAGCACCTGAGCGGCGATGAGAAACACGATGGTTTGCACGTAACCCACGAAAACATATGGTAAAATCTTTCCCAACATCACTTCAAGCGGCTGCACCGGCGTGGCGATGAGGGTTTCCATCGTGCCCTGTTCGGTTTCGCGCACAATCGCCACGGCGGTGATCAGAACCATGGTCATGGCGAGGATCACGGCGAGCAGGCCGGGCACGATATTGGTCGAGGTTTTGCCTTCGGGGTTGAACTGGCGATGCACCACCACCGAGAACGGGCCGGGGCGGCCTGCCACCTTGGCCAGCGGCCCGGTGAGGGTCTGGGCAATGGCGGTGTTGACGATGCCGTTCAGCGCCCCCACGGCGGTGCCCACGGCAGACGGGTCAGACGCATCGGCGGCGATCAGGATGTCGGGCGAGAGCCCGCGCAGGATGTCGCGTTCGAAGTTTGGCGGGATCACTACGACGAAATTGGCACTGCCATCGCGCAGGGCCTTGTCGCCTTCGGCGGCGCCCGTGACCACCCCGACGAACTGGAAGTAATCCGAGGTTTCCATCCCCGACAGAACCGCGCGCGCCACCGGGCCTTCATCGTTCATCTCGATCAGGGTCGGCAGGTTATGCGGGTCGGAATTGATCGCGAAGCCGAAGATGATGAGCTGAAAGATCGGGATGCCGATCATCATTGCAAAGGTCAGTTTGTCGCGCCGCATCTGCACGAATTCTTTCACCAGAACGGCGGCGAAACGCGAGAGGGAAAACCAGCTCATGCAACCTCTCCATTCAGGCCGAAATTATCGTCGGAGGTGGCCATGAGATAGATGAAGGCCTCTTCCAGCTCGGCTTCTTTCTTTTCCCAATGATGGCTGCCGTTCTTGGCTTTCTGTTCGGCGATCACCGCGTCGAGCGCTTTTGCGTCAATCGAGGAGACATGCAGCTTGTCGCCAAAGCGCGCCACCTGTTCCACTCGCGGATCGGCGCGCAGGGCGTCTTCCAGCGGGATCAGGTCGGGGCCATCGACGCGCCATGTGGTCAGGCCCACCCGTTTCGGAATGTCGCGGGCCGGGCCGTCGATCAGCTTTTTACCATAGGCGATATAGGCGATGTAATCGCATTGCACCGCCTCATCCATGTAATGAGTCGAGACCAGCACGGTCACGCCCTGCCGCGACAGGCGACGGATTTCATCCCAGAAATCGCGCCGCGCCTTCGGGTCGACGCCCGCTGTAGGCTCATCAAGCAGCAAGAGCTGCGGCTTGTGTTGCATGCAGGCGGCCAGCGCCAAGCGTTGTTTCCAACCGCCCGACAGGGTGCCCGCCAGCTGATTGCTGCGGCCTTCAAGGCCCAGATCCTTCAGGGTTTGGTCGACCACCTGTTTGCGGTTCTTCATCCGGTACATGCGGGCCATGAAATCAATATTCTCGCGGATCGTCAGATCGCTGTAGAGCGAGAATTTCTGGGTCATGTAGCCCACGTGTTCTTTGATCTGGCGAACTTCCTTATGGATGTCATAGCCCAGCGTCTGGCCTTCGCCCGCATTGGGGGTCAAAAGCCCGCACATCATCCGGATCGTGGTGGTCTTGCCCGAGCCGTTGGGGCCGAGAAAGCCGTAGATCGCGCCTTTGGGCACATCCATATCGACATGATCGACCACGGTTTTATCGCCGAATTTCTTGGTCAGTCCGCGCACCGAAATCGCCAGGGTCTCGCCCGTGTCTTGCGTCGCCGGGGCGGGGGTCATTGCATGTCCTCCAGCGTCACCGGCTGACCGGGCAGGAGGCCTGAGCCCTTGCTCAGCGCCGCCTCGGCGCGGAAGACCAGCCGGTTGCGTTCGTCGCGCGAATAGAGGATCGGCGGGGTGTATTGCGGGTCGGAGGCCATGCGGGTGATGGTGGCGCTGAGCCCCGGCGCGCAGCCATCGCAGCTGAGCGCCAGCGTGTCGCCGATGGCGAAGGCCGCGCGGGCGGTTTCGGGCAGGTAGAAGAACACTTTCAGCGTGTCCGGCGGCAGGATCGAGATCACCGGGGCGCCTGCGGCAACCACTTCGCCCGCATCGTAATAGATCTTTTCGATCCGCCCGTTGATCGGGGCGGTGACATGCATATCGTCAAGCTGGGCGGCGGTCAGGTCGGCCTCGGCGCGAGCGGCATCGAGCGTGGCTTCGGCGGCCACCACCTGCGCATCGCGGGCCGGGAGTTCGGCCACCGCGAGCTGGGCCTCAAGCTGCGAGACGCGGGCATTGGCGCCCTCCAGCGTGGCGCGGTCACTGTCCACCTTGGCTTGCGTCACGATCTGGCGCGTGAGCAGGCTTTCGCTGCGGGCCAGGGTCGATTTCGCCAGAACCTGCTGGGCGCGGGCCTCTTCCAGCGAAGCGCGGATCACCTGGATCTCGGCATCGCGCGAGCCGGTCTTGAGGTTGCTGAGATTGGCCTCGGCCTGCGCTACCCGGGCGTTGGCGGCACGCAGGCTGGCCTGTTGCTTGTTGGCCTCCTGATCGAACAGGAATTGCCCCGCCTCGATCTGATCGCCCTCATGCACCGTCAGGGTTTCGATCCGCGCGGTGATCGAGGGGGCGATATAGACATATTCGGCCTCGATATAGCCGTTATAGACTGGGGTCGGGCTGTCGCCATAGCCGGGGATCAGCACGACAAGGATCGCGGTCAGCCATGTAGTGAGGGTTTCAAGCATCGTCGGACGCCTCCGGTTGGGCAAACAGGCCGTGGGTGAGAATGGCCAGATGGTTTTCGATCAGCTCGCTCATGGCGAGGCCGCGCGCCGGGGTGATCCCGAAGACCTCGGACATCAGGACATGTACAACCATCGGCCCCATGATCGTGCGCAGGGTCAGTTCCGGATCAATCGGGCGCAGCTCGCCCGAGGCGATCCCGGCCTTCAGCAGCCCGATCAGCACCGGCATGGCGGGTTCCAGCACCGCCTCGCGGTACATTTCGGCAATCTCCGGCACGATTGCGGCTTCGCGGATCACGATGCGCGGCACGGCAAAGACGTTCGGATCAGAGAGCTTCTGCGCGACCATGCGAAGGAAGAAGGTCAGCGTCACGCGCAGATTGCCCGCGGCCAGCGGTATCTGAGCCAAAGCCTCGGCTGAGAGCGGCACCACGGCCCGTTTCACCAGCGCTTCAAGGATCGCGCGTTTCGAGGGGAAGTAGAGATAGACCGCCCCTTTCGACACGCCTGCGGCCTTGGCGATCTGATCGACCGAGCTATGGGCATAGCCCTGCGCGGTGAACAGATCGCGGGCGGCATCAAGAATCTCGTCCGGCCGAGCCTCGGCACGGCGGCGGAATTTGGGGGTGGGTGAGTCGTCTTTGGTCATGCTTGGAAACTAACTGACCAGTCAGTTAGTTGCAAGAGGGTGGGCGAAGCACGGTTAAAGATCGGGCTATCCTGTTGAGAAAGAAGGCTTTGATTCCGCGCCTCGCGGCCTAATATGGCGCAGGGCTGGGCGTTCAGGCCGCAAGCATCCGCTGGAGAGGTGCTGGAGAAGCTGGGCGCGCAACAGGGCGCGAAGAGCGGAGGATAGGCTCATGCATGTCTATGAAAGAAATCCGGAATTACCTGGTGGTGTAATCGTGCGCAATACCGAAACGGGGTCATCCATTTGCCCTGCCGGCACAGAGGGCTATATGGCGGATCTAGTGCTTGTTTACCACTACGATAGCCCGGAAATAGCGTTTGATTACGTGGTGAAACATGATCGGGGGGAGCGCCAGGCTGAGGCGATTTTGCCTGATCCGGTTTCCTACGGCGACCTCTCATTTGATGAGAGGGCTGAATTGAGGAATGATTTACGCCGAAAGAGGGCTGAATTGCGGAAAGAGCTCAATTTCTGGCATGACGAAATTCTCGAAATTCGCCACGAGATGCCACTTGATCTGAAAGTGGCTGAAGACCTGATGCGGCTCGTCCAGACGATGAGTAGCAACGGGCAGGGAAAAACGGCTCATAAATACGTCGTGGGAATGAAAAACCGGGATCCGAAAGCCCCCCGGGGGCAAGATACACCCTATCTGAAACTGGATCAGAACGGTGTGTTCAGCATCGGCGCCAATGGGGAATGGTGATATGGGTGGGTTGTCGGTCGCGCTGCTTGCGCATGTCAGAAAGCGTGGGGGAAAGAAGCGCACGTTCGATGACGCCAATGTTTCTGCACCTCAATCAAACTTGCGGGGGTTGTAGATGGAACTGAGCGACATGGTCATGTGCTGTTTTTTCGGCAATTGGATCGACAACAAGGACGCCGTCGAGTTGCGGTTATCTGTGCCCGGGTCTGACGAAACACAGGTGCTTTTCGCAAGTGCAAACGCACTGACTCGTGTGGTGAGACCGGAAGTTCCACTATTGCTTGGTATCTTAGATCTTTTGAGGGACTAGCACATAGCGCAGCATGGGATCCCACCCAAAGCCCCGGTCGTGTGGGGGACTCCCTCGCCGAGGTTGTGGTCGCCGGGGGGGGGCGCATATGCTCTCCCTGCGCGTAGGTGTGGCGGTAACGAAGAGCGACGTCGCGCGGAGGAGCGGTTAGCCCAAGAGCGCGTCGAGGTGCTTTACCACTGACCTTGCCAGCGCGTGGGGCTCGTAGCCGCCTTCGAGCATCGAGACGATCCGGCCGTTGCTGTGGCGCGTGGCGATGCGGACCAGTTCGGTGGTCAGCCAGCCATAATCGTCATCCCTCAGTGTCAGCGACGACATGTCGTCGGCCATATGGGCATCGAAGCCTGCAGAGACGAAGATCATCTCGGGCGCGAAACTGTCCAGATGCGGCAGCCAGTGCTGGGCGATGGCCTCGCGGAAATCCATCGAGCCGGTGCCGGCGGGCAGGGGCACGTCGACCAGATTTTCGGTTTCCTTCTCATGCCCGGTGAACGGGTAGAACGGGTGCTGGAAGGACGAACAGAACAGCACGCGCGGCTCGTTCTTGAAGATGTCTTCGGTGCCATTGCCGTGATGCACGTCGAAATCGACAATCGCCACGCGCTTCAACCCGTAGGTTTCCATCGCATGGGCGGCGGCAACGGCGATGTTGTTGAACAGGCAAAAGCCCATGGCGCGGGCGCGTTCGGCATGGTGGCCGGGCGGACGGATAGCGCAGAAAATCGGGTTTGCTTCGCCCGACATCACCAGATCAACCGCCATCACCCCGGCGCCTGCCGCGCGTTCGGCGGCTTTCAGGGTGCCCGGGCTCATCACCGTGTCGCCATCCACCTCGACCGGAGCCTCTCCGGGGCCGGGGGCCATGGCATAGACGCGGGCGATGTAATCGGGGTCGTGGACGCGCTCCAACGCCTCTCGGGTCACGCAGGGGGCGTCATAATGGCGCAGCACATAATCCATGCCCGAGGCGATCAACTGGTTGGTGATCGCCTCAAGCCGGACGGGCGCATCCGGATGCAGATCGCCCGTCACATGGTCATGGCACTCGTAGTGCGAAATGAAGCCGAGCAAGAACAGTCCTCCCGGCTTTCACTCCTAAAGGTTGCGTTCGACCAGAACAAGTTCCGGATCGTCCGGGTCCATCCGCTGGGTGAAGCCGAGATCGGTCATCAGTTTCAGCATCGGGGCGTTGTTTTTCAACACCGTGCCTTCGATCGTGGTCATGCCGTGATCGCGGGCGGCGCGGAACAGCGCTTTCATCAGCTTGGTGCCGATGCCTTTGTGCTGGATCCGGTCGCTGACCACGACGGCAAACTCACAAGAGCGGCCATCGGGGTTGATCACATAGCGGCAGACACCGGCCTGATGTTCGACCCCGTCGCGCGAGGTCATCGCCACCAGCGCCATTTCGCGCCGATAGTCGATCTGGGTGAACTGCACCAGCATTTCCGGGCTGAGCTCGTTGATCGCGCCCATGAAGCGGAACATCTTGGCCTCTTCCGAGAGCTCGCGCATGAAGTTCTGCTCGCTCTCGGCGTCTTCCGGACGGATCGGGCGGATGATCAGCACAGTGCCGTCCGACAGATGGTCCGTGGTGACCAGATGGCGCGGATAGGGATGGATCGCCATGTGATCGTAGTGACCATCACGTGCCGGCGGGCGGGCGACGCGGATGCGGGCATCCACGGCCAGAACCCCATCCGGCCCGGCGATCAGCGGGTTGATGTCGAGTTCCGCGATCTGCGGCATTTCGCAAACCATGTCGGAGACCCGCATCAACACGTCGACCACCGCATCGCGGTCCACCGCCGGGCGGTCGCGCACAGCTTCCAGAAGCTGCGACACACGGGTGCGGTTGATCAGCCGGTTGGCCAGAACCGTGTTCAGCGGCGGCAGGGCCACGGCGCTGTCTTTCAGCACCTCAACCATGGTGCCACCAGCGCCAAACAGGATGGTCGGGCCAAAGATATTGTCACGGCTCGACCCGATCACCAACTCGCGCCCATCTTTGAGCCGGGCCATCGGTTCCACCGTCACCCCTTTGATATGGGCATTCGGACGGGCGGCTTGCACCGTGTTGACGATATCGCGGAAGGCCCGCATCGCTTCGGCGGCATTGGAAATATTGATCCGCACCCCGCCGACATCGGATTTGTGGCTGATATCGGGCGAGTTGATCTTCATCGCCACCGGGAAGCCCACGGTTTCGGCCGCCACCAGCGCCGCGCTTTCGCTATCGGCTTCGATGGTCACGTTGATCGGGATGTGGAAGGCCCGCATCAGCGCTTTCGATTCGATATCGGTCAGCATCTCGCGATCTTCCGCCAGCGCCGCTTCGATGATCATCCGCGCGCCTTCAAGGTCGGGGTGATGCTCTTCCGACAGCGGCGAGGGGGTTTCCAGCGCCAGTTTGCGGTTCCGGTGGTGCTGGGCGAGATACGAGAACGCCTCGACCGCCCGTTCCGGCGTGATGAAATCGGCGATGCCGGCCGACGACAACAGGTTGCGCGCTTCAGCCACGGCACTTTCGCCCATGAAGCAGGTCAGCACCGGCTTGTTGCGCTTTTTCGGCAGCTGTTCGAGGATTTCCTTGGCAATCGCGGTCGGGTCGGTCATCGCCTGCGGGGTCAGGAGCACCAGAAGCCCGTCAACGTTCGGGTCTTCATAAACCGCCTTCACGGCCGCGCTGTATTCCTTCGGCCCGGCATCCCCGAGCACGTCGACCGGGTTGCCATGGCTCCAGAAGCGCGGCAGCACCTTGTCGAGGGCGGCGATGGTTTTCGGCGAGAGATCGGCCAGATCGACGCGCATATCGCCCGCGCGGTCTGCCGCCAGCACGCCGGCGCCGCCGCCATTGGTCACGATCGCCAGCTTGTTGCCATTGGCGCGCTTGTTCGCGCCGAGAATTTCGGCAGCGGCAAACACCTGACCGAAGCTTTTCGCCCGCACCGCGCCGGTGCGTTCAAGGGCGGCGTCAAACACCGTGTCGGCGCCCATCAGCGCGCCGGTATGGGTGCTGGCGGCCTTGGCCGAATTGGTGTGGCGGCCCGATTTCAGCACGATCACGGGCTTCAGACGGGTGGTGGCCTTCATCGCCGACAGGAATTCCGGCGCGTTCTTGATGCCTTCGACATAAAGCAGGATCGCGTCGGTATGCGGGTCGGTGGCGAGGAACTGCATGACATCGCCAAAGTCGATATTGGTCGAGTTGCCAAGGCTGACCAGCGCCGAGAAGCCCAAATGATGCGGCCCGGCCCAGTCGGAAATCGCCGAGTTCAGCGCGCCCGACTGGCTGATCAGCGCCAGCCGCCCTTTCGGGGTGCCTGCGCGCAGGAAGGTGGCGTTCATCTTGTGCCACGGCCGCACCAGACCCACGCAGTTCGGCCCCATGAAGCGCACGCCCGCGCGCTGGGCGACGGTGATCAGCTCGCGCTCATATTGCGCGCCTTCGCCGCCGCCTTCGCCAAAGCCTGCCGACAGGATGACCGCATTCTTGATCCCGGCTTCGCCGCAATCGCGGATGATACCGGGCACGGTGCGCGCCGGGGTGGCGATCACGGCCAGATCAATCTCTTCCCCAACTTCCAGAACGCTCGGATAACACTTCAGTCCGCCGACCTGTTTGTGTTTGGGGTTGATCGGGTAGATCTTGCCCTCAAACCCGTCGGCTCTGAGGTTGGCAAACACACGGCTGCCGACACTCGAGCCGCTTTCCGACGCACCGTAAACGGCGACTGAGCGGGGGTTCATCATCTTTGCGAGGGGATTCGCGTCCATTAGCTCTTGCTCCTTGATGCCCGGACATAATCCGTCCGGCGGGCCCGTATGGCTCTGCAGGGGGGGGTAGCGCTAACCGCCCCCCCCTTTCTTTGATGTCGGTCAACAAATCGACACTCGGCAAAGTTAGTTTCCACTTTCCGCATGTATTCGCCCCCTTCTGGAACGGTCAGGTTGTGTTAGGCTTTGGGGGAAGAAGGTGAGGATGCCATGGCAGATCAACGCAGCCCGGGCCTGACCAGCGCCGAGGCGCGGGCGCGACTCGACCGCTTCGGTCCGAACACGCTGGGCGAGGCAAAGCAAGCATCGCCGGTGGCGATATTCATCCGCCAGTTCACCGGCCTTCTGGTGCTGATCCTGATCGGGGCCGCGATTGTAGCGCTGGTGCTGGGCGAGATGATCGACGCCATCGCCATCGGCCTTGTGGTGCTGCTGAACGGCGTACTTGGCTTTATACAGGAATGGCGGGCCGAAACCGCGCTGGATGCCCTGCGCTCGATGCTGGCGCAAAAGGCGCGGGTGCTGCGCGACGGCGAAGAACAGCTGATCGACACGCGCGAAATCGTGCCCGGCGATGTGGTGCTGCTGTCGGCAGGCGACAAGGTGCCCGCCGATATGGGGCTTTCGCGCACCGTCGAGCTTCGGGTGGAGGAAAGCGCGCTGACCGGTGAGTCGCTGCCGGTGTCGAAATCGCAGGACGACCCCGAAGCGAAGCTGTTCATGGGCACGGCGGTGGTCTCGGGCCATGCCGAGGGGGTGGTGCTGGCCACGGGGCGCGCCACCGCCTTTGGCGAGATTGCCGAGCTGACCACCTCGGTGGGCGAGAAGACCACCCATCTGCAAGAGGTTCTGGCGGGGCTGGCGCGGCAGATGGCACTGGCGGCTCTGGGGCTCGCGGCGCTGGTAGCGGTGGCGGGCATCTATAGCGGCCATGCGGTGCAGGACATGTTTCTCATGGGGCTGTCGCTGGCGGTGGCGATTGTGCCCGAGGGGCTGCCAGCGGTGGTGACGATCACGCTGGCGCTTGGGGCGGCGGCGATGGTGCGCAAGCAGGCGCTGGCGCGGCGGTTGCAGGCGGTGGAAACGCTGGGGGCGGCCTCGGTGATCTGCACCGACAAGACCGGCACCCTCACCGAAGACAAGATGACCGCAACCAAGATCTGGATGCCGGGCGGCGCCTATGAGGTGACCGGCGGCGGCTACGATCCGGCGGGGCATATCATCGGCCCCGATGGCACCCGGCTTCGGGCGGGCGACGATGCCGATCTTGCCCAGCTTCTGGAAACCGCGCTGATCTGCAACCGCGCCCGGCTGTCGCGCGATGGCGAGAGCTGGCGGATGCTGGGCACCCCTACCGAAGGCGCGCTGATGGTGCTGGCCTATAAGGGCTGGTGCCCTGTGCCTGAAGGCGAGCCGGTGGTGGCGGAACTGCCCTTCACCTCGGAACGCAAGCGGATGAGCGTGCTGGCGGCCGGGGCGGGCGAATGGGTGCTGCACACGAAAGGCGCCCCCGAGCGCATTCTGGAACGCGCCACCCATTACCGCGAGGCAGGCGCAGACCATCCGCTCGACCCGGAAGCCCGGGCGCGGATGGTTGCGGCCTATGAGGCGATCGGGGCGGAAGGCGCGCGGGTGATCGCGATTGCCCGCACCGGCCATCCCGACTCGACCCCGCCTGCGGATGAAGAAGAGCTGGTGCTCTTGGGCTTTGTCGGGTTGATGGACCCGCCGCGCGCCGAGGTGAAACAGGCGGTGGCGGCGGCCCATGCGGCGGGCATCCGGGTGATCATGATCACCGGCGATGGCGCGGTCACGGCGCGGGCGGTGGCCGGGATGGTCGGGCTGGAGGTGGCGCGGGTGCTGACCGGCAAGGATGTGGACACGCTGTCAGATGCCGAGCTTGACGCCGCCCTTGATGACCACGTGCTCTTTGCCCGCACGGCCCCTGCCAACAAGATGCGTCTGGTGCGCGCTTTGCAAGCCAAGGGGCATATCGTGGCGATGACCGGCGACGGGGTGAACGACGCCCCGGCGCTGAAGCAAAGCGATATTGGCGTGGCGATGGGGCAGCGCGGCACCGATGTGGCCCGCGACGCCGCCGATCTGGTGCTGCTCGACGACAATTTCGCCACCATCGTGCGCGCGATCCGCGAAGGGCGGCGGCAGTTTGAAAACGTGCGCAAATTCGTGCGCTATCTGCTCAGCTCGAATGCGGGCGAGGTGGTGGCGCTGCTGGCCAATGTGCTGATCGGCGGGCCGCTGATCTTTCTGGCCACGCAGATTCTCTGGATGAACCTGATCACCGATGGCGTCACCGCCGTGGCGCTGGGGCTGGAGAAAGCCTCGCCCGGCACGATGAGCCGCCCACCGCGCGCCAAGACCGAAAGCGTTGTGGGCCGTGTGGGTCTGCTGATGATCATCGCCTTCGGCGCCTATACCGGCGCGGCGAGTCTGTGGATCTTCTATCATGTCCTGCCGATGGGCGAGGCGCTGGCGCGCACCACAGCCTTCACCGCGATGATCTTTTTCGAAAAGGCCTCGGTCTTTGCTTTCCGGTCGTTCCATCATTCCTGCAGTGAAATCGGCTGGTTTTCCAATCGGTTGCTGATCGGCGCGCTGGCGGTCATGGTTGGGGCACAGCTTGCCGCCATCTATTGGGCGCCGCTGCAGATCCTGCTGCGCACGGTGCCTCTGGGATGGGCGGAATGGCAGCTCATCGCCCTCTTCGCCGCGCCGCTGGTGGTGGTGCCGGAGCTGATCAAGATCGTGCGGACGCGGCGGCAGGGCCGTTAGGGCTCAGCCGAACCGGGCCGGATCAAGGGCGGCGCGGGTGGCGGCGTCGATCACGCCGGGGCGACCGGCGACGAGGTCGGCCAGTAATGCGCTGGCGGCCGGAGCGGTCTGGAAGCCATAGCCGCCTTGCCCGGCGAACCACAGGAAGGTGGGATCATCGCTGGCCGGGCCGATCACCAGATTGCGGTCGGGCGAAAAGGTGCGCAGCCCGGCCCAGTTGGCGATCATCCGGGTGATCTCTTCGGTGATATATTCGCCGAAACGAAACAGGCCCTCGGCCAGCACCATATCATCGGCCCAGGCATCCTGCGGCGCCACCAGCTCTTCATCGGCGGGCGAGACCAGCAGCGCGCCTGCATCGGGCTTGGTGTACCAGCTTTCGCCGGGGCCAAACAGCATCGGCCAGCCACTGGCATCATGCCTGCCCGGCACTGCCACGCGGGCCATCGAGCGTTTGAGCGGGGTAAAGCCCAAAGGCGCGCGCCCGGCCATCTCGGCCACCTGATCGACCCAGGCCCCGGCGGCATTGACCAGATTGCGCGCGGTGTAGAGCTGCCCGCCCGCCTCGACCTCCCAGCCGGTGGCAAGGCGGCGGATCGCCGTCACCCGCGCGCCGGTGATCACCTGACCATTGGCGCGGATCTCGCGCGCATAGGTCTGGATCAAGAGGTCGGTGTCGATGTCCCAGGCCTCGGCATGATAGGCGGCGTGGGAAAATGTCGCCGGGTTCAGCACCGGGATCATCGTCTGCGCCTCAGCGGGCGTCATCCGGTCGAGCTTCATCTTGGCGCAATCGGCCTCGAAGGCGTCGGCGTCTTCCTCGCGGCCAATCAGCATCATCCCGCGCGGGCCCAGAAACCCGGCATCGGGTGCGGTATAGAACCCCGCCGAGGCCTGACTGAGCGCCACCGTCGAGGGTAGCCCGTATTGCTGTTCGTAAAGTGCCGCAGACCGGCCCGAGGCGTGATAGCCCAGCCCGCTTTCAGCTTCGAGCACCGTCACCGTCCCGAGCGCCGCCAATTGCGCGCCCGCCGAGACCCCGGCGATACCGCCGCCAATGATCAGAAAATCGTCCATGGGCGCGACAGTGGCATGGGTTTTGGGGGAAGGGAAGGGGTGGCATTGCGCCCCTCTGGCGCTATCGTCGGGGCATGGAAAAGACGCAAATATATAGAGTGAGCGAAGCCTGGGAGGCGAGCTATGGCGACCCGATCCGCGTGGCCAGGGATGCGCCGCTGGAGCTGAGCGGGCGCGAAGATATCTGGGACGGGCATCGCTGGCTCTGGGCGACAAGCGGCGGACGCGAGGGCTGGGTGCCCGACAGTCTGGTGCGGCACCAAGCGGCCGGGCCGGTTGCCGCCTTCGACTATTCCGCGATGGAGCTGAGCTGCCCGAAGGGGGCGCGGCTAACGGCTGGGCGCGAGACCCATGGTTGGGTCTGGTGTCGGGCCGAAGACGGGCGCGAGGGCTGGGTGCCGCGCCGCAATCTGACCGCAACATGAAAGGCCCCGCCCGTGGGAGCGGGGCCTGCGCCCGGACCTTATGGCCCGGACGTGGGACGTTCGATCAGTTGTTCAGCGGCACGGCCGGGAAGTCGTCAGCATTGACCACTTTGTCGCCGTTGCGGTCGAAGCGATTGAGCCAGGCGTCGACATTGGCGGTGAATTCGTCCTGACTGATCACCCCGTCGCCGTTGGTATCAATCATCGGAGCATTGGCGCCGCCCATCTGACCCTGAGCCTGCATCTGGCCGGGGGCGAAGCCACCCTGTTGCATCCCGTAACCCGGTTGCATCTGGCCTTGGCCCTGCATCATGCCCCGCCCTTGCTGAGCCATGCCCTGACCTTGCATCATGCCCCGGCCTTGCGGTGCCATGCCCTGACCCTGCATCATGCCACGCCCTTGCGGCGCCATGCCGTTACCGGCCATCATGCCTTGGCCCTGCGGACCCATGGCCTGACCCTGCATCATGCCCTGACCCTGCGGGGCATAGCCGTAGCCCTGATTGAAGCCGCGACCGGGCTGCTGTTGGCCCCAGCCTTGCTGTTGCTGGCCCCAGCCCTGTTGCTGTTGGGCACAACCTTGCTGCCCCATATGGGCGTGGCGGCCATTGCCCCGGCCTTGCTGCATCCCGCCACGACCCATCGTCGGGCGATCCACGCTGTCGCGCATCACGTCGCGCATTGCGGTCATGTCGGCCAGTTCGTCTTGGGTGAGCTGCCCGTCTTCATTGGCATCGAAGCTCGCGAACAGGTCGGCGCGGCGGGCGATCACTTCCTCAAGGGTCACAGCGCCGTCGCCATCGGCATCCCAAGTGGCGAGGAACTGTTCGCCGGGAACAAAGGCCGGAGCCGCCGCCGGTGCGGTTTGCGTGGCGGTGGGAGCGGTGGTCTGCGCAATCGCGGGCACGGTCAGTGCGGCAAGAGCGGCGGAAATCATAAGAGCGGAAATGCGTTTCATCTGAGGTCTCCTTGAGTAACTCAACTCGTTCATGTGAATGAAACGCGGCAGCTCAGAACTTCCGTCGCAAAAAGTTGCGCCCCCAAAAACAAGGCCCCGCCGAAGCGGGGCCTTGCCTGATTTCAAAGGATTTCCGCGTTTATTGCGGGATGTCGCCGGTCAGGCCTTCGACATAGAAGCTCAGCCCGGCGAGGGTGCCGTCATCGGCCACTTCGCCTTCGGCCAGCCACGGGGTGCCGTCCTGCTTGTTCAGCGGGCCGGTGAACGGGCTGTACTCGCCCGCCGCGATGGAATCGCGCAGCGCTTCGGCGCCCGCTTTCACGTCAGCCGGAACCACATCGGAAATCTCGCCGATGCCGACCATGCCAGCGCCGATCCCGTCCCAGGTGTTGTCGGAGGTCCAGCTGCCATCCATCACCGCTTGCACGCGGTCGATGTAATAGGGCGCCCAGAGGTCGATGATCGAGCTGATGCGCGGCATCGGGCCAAACTCGGCCATATCGGCCGCCTGACCGAAGGTGTAGACATTGCCAGCTTTCTTGGCGGTGATCTGCGGCGCGGTCGAATCGGTGTGCTGCAGGATCACGTCAACGCCCTGATCGATCAGCGCTTGGGTGGCGTCGGCTTCTTTCTGCGGGTCGAACCAGGTGAACAGCCAGACCACGCTCATTTCCACATCGGGATTGACCTTCTTGGCTTCGATGAACGACGCGTCGATGCCGCGGATCACTTCCGGGATCGGGAACGAGCCGATATAGGCGATCTTGTTGGATTGGGTCATCTTGCCAGCAAGATAGCCCTCGACTGCGCGGCCTTCATAGAAGCGGGCCGAATAGACGCCCACATTGTCGGCGGTCTTGTAGCCGGTGGCATGCTCGAAGCGCACATCCGGGAATTTCTCGGCGGCGGCGATGGTCGAATCCATGTAGCCGAACGAGGTGGTGAAAATGATGTCAGCCCCCGACAGCGCCATCTGGGTCAGCACGCGTTCGGCGTCAGCGCCTTCCGGCACGCTGGCTTGTTCGATCAGCTCGACCTTGTCGCCGAAATGCGCGGCCATTTCCAGCGCGGCTTCGTGATGGTGCTGCGACCAGCCGCCATCATTGACCGGGCCGACATAGACAAAGCCGACTTTGGTGGTGTCTTCGGCCTGCGCCAGTCCGGTAAGGCCAACGGCGAGGGCAGCACCCGCCGCGAGGGTTTTGAACAGCTTCATATCATTCTCCGTGTTCGGTTTCTTCAGGTTTTGGTTTTGGGAAGGTTCGGCGCTTGCGGATATTGGTCTCGGCTTCCAGAAGCGCGGTGGTCACGATGGCCGCTGGCACCGCAATGATGCCAAGGCCGATAAACAGAACGAAAGCAGTGAACAGCCGCCCCCCGGCGGTGATCGGCACCATGTCGCCATAGCCCACCGTGGTGAAACTGGCGACGGCCCACCACAGGCTGGTGATGATCGAGGTGAAGACCTCGGGCTGGGCGTCGTGTTCAAAGAGGTAGATCCCGACCGCGCTGACATAGAGCATCACGGCAGAGCCCGCGCCAAACAGCGACAGCTCGCCGCGCACGCTGTTGATCGCTGTGGCCAGACGGTTCAGCGAATGCGAGCCGCGAAACAGCTTGAACAGCCGGACCAGCCGGAAGATCCGCACCACCTGCCATTCCGGCGTGAGCAGGGCGATGGCGGGCAGGATGGCGAAAAGGTCGACAAGGCCCCAGCCGCTCAGCGCGTAGTTCAGGGGATGCGGCGAGGCATAGAGGCGCAGCAGGTATTCGATGGTGAAGACCACGATCAGCATCACTTCGAAATGATAAAGCCAGTCGTGAACCATGTGGGGAACGCCCGGCTCGGTCTCGACCGCGATAGCGATGGCCGAGAGGAAGGTCAGCCCATGAATCGTATGGGCCACAAGCCCGCCATGGCGCTCATGCGTACCGTCGAGAATGTCGATGATTTCGGCCTTGGTCATACCTTTACCCTACTCGGCACCGCTTATCTGGAGGCATGGAAAATCCGCCCCAGCGACCCCGGCGCGCCGTGATTGCCTTTGAGCGAGATGATAACCAGCACGAGGATTGTGACAAGGTAGGGCGACATCGACAGGTATTCGACCGGGATCGCGACCCCTGCGGCTTGCAGGTTCAGTTGCAGCACCGTGACCCCGCCGAAAAGATAGGCGCCGAGCAGCACCCGCCAGGGCCGCCAGGAGGCGAAGACGACGATGGCGAGGGCGATCCAGCCCGCACCCGCCGTCATCCCATCCACCCATTGGGGCACCCGAACGAGGCTGATATAGGCGCCGCCGATCCCGGCCATGGCGCCGCCAAACAGCACGGCGAGCAGCCGCACCCGGATCACCTTGTAGCCGAGCGCATGGGCGGCGTCGTGGTTTTCGCCCACCCCGCGCAGGATCAGCCCGGCGCGGCTCATCTTCAGACCGGCCCAGACCAGCGCCACCAGCAGAACCGACAGATAGACCATCGGGTCATGCCGAAACAGGATCGGCCCGAGCACCGGAATATCCGACAGAAGCGGAATATGGAGCTTGTCGAGCGTCGGGGCCTGCATGCCCTCGAATTGCTTGCCGATCAGCGATGACAGGCCAAGGCCGAACAGGGTCAGGCCCAGCCCGGTGGCGACCTGGTTGGATTTCAGATAGAGGGTGAGCAGGGCATAGATCAGGCTGAGCCCGGCCCCGGCTGCGGCGGCGGCGACAAATCCCAGCACCGGGTGGCCGCTGGTCACGGCAGTGGCAAAGCCCACCACCGCACCGGTGATCATCATGCCTTCCACGCCGAGATTGAGCATGCCGGATTTCTCGACCACCATCTCGCCCAGAGCAGCGAGCAGGATCGGGGTCGAGGCGACCATCAGCGAGGCCACCAGCAGGATGGGGTTGATCTGTCCCAGATCCATCAGGCCACCTCTCTTGCGACGAATTTGACGCGGTAATTGACGAACACATCCATCGCCAGAAGGAAGAACAAGAGCATCCCCTGAAACAGCTGGATGGCGGCGGCGGGCATGGCGATCATGGTTTGCGCCAGATCGCCGCCCACATAGGTGATCGCCATGAGGAGGCCCGCGAGCAGGATGCCGATCGGATGCAAGCGGCCAAGGAAGGCCACGATGATCGCGGTGAAGCCGTAGCCCGAGCTGAAATCAATCGAGATTTGTCCGGCGGGGCCCGTCACCTCGAACAGACCGGCAAGGCCTGCCAGCGCCCCGGCGCTGCCAAGGCTGAAGAGCGTCAGCCGGTCGGGCGAAACGCCAGCAAAGCGCGCCGCGCGCGGGGCCTCGCCGCTCAGCCGAATGGCAAAGCCCATCTTGTGGCGGGTCATCAGGATATAGGCGAGGATCACCGCGACAAAGGCCGCGACCACGCCCCAATGCATCCCGGTGCCATGGATCAGCTCGGGGTTGGAGGCGGCGGGGAAATCGCGCGCCAGATTGCGGCTGCCGGGAAAGCCATGGCCCTCGGGGTTGCGCAGAAAGCCGGTCGCCGCCGAAGACAGGATGTTTTCGGCCACATAGACCAGCATCAATGACACGAGGATTTCATTGGTGCCCAGCCGGATTTTCAACAGCGCCGGGATCATCGCCCAGGCCCAGCCGCCAAAGGCACCGGCCAGTACCATCAACGGGAAGATCCAGCGGCTTTCGGTCGGGTAGAAGGCCAGCCCCACCGCCGCCCCGGCGATGGCACCCATGATGTATTGCCCTTCGGCGCCGATATTCCAGATGCCAGCGCGAAAGCCCAGCGATAGGCCGATGGCGATCAGGATCAGCGGCCCGGCCTTTACCAGCAATTGCCCGCGCAGATAGCCGGCGAAATCGCCAAAGAGCGGATCCCAGAAGATGGTGCGGATCGCTTCGACCGGATGGGCGCCGATCAGCCAGAACATCACCCCGCCCGCAAGCATCGTGGCGACCACCGCGAAAATCGGGGTGAGCGCGGCCAGCAGGCGCGAGGGCGCCGGGCGTTTTTCGAGCCGCAGCCTCATGCCAGAACCTCCGCGATCTCGCCGAGATCGGCCTCTTCCATGTCATGCGCGCCGCCCATCATCAGCCCGATCTCTTCAATCGTCAGCCCCTTGGCGGGGCGAATCTGCGCCAGATGGCCCTCGTTCAGGGCGGTGAAATGGTCGGAAATTTCCATCAGCTCGTCGAGGTCCTGTGAAATCACCACCACCCCGGCACCGGCGGCGGACAGATCGAGAATGGCCTGCCGGATGGCGGCGGCGGCAGAGGCATCGACGCCCCAGGTGGGCTGGTTGACCACGAAGACATCGGGTTTTTGCAGGATTTCCCGCCCGATCACGAATTTCTGAAGATTGCCGCCCGACAGCGCCCCGGCGGCCACATCGGGGCCGGGCGTGCGCACGTCATAGCGCTCGATGATGGCGCGGGCGAAATCGCGGGTCTTGTGCCAGCGGATGAAGCCGCGCGTGGTCAGCCCTTCGCGCACATCGCCGGTCAGCAGCGCGTTTTCCGTCAGGCTCATTTCGGGGGCGGCGGCATGGCCCAGCCGCTCTTCGGGCGCGGCGAGCAGGCCACGGGCCCGGCGCGCATTGGGGCGCAGCTTGCCCATATCTTCGCCGCGCATCCGGATCATCCCGGCGGGCGCAGCGCGTTCGCCCGACAAGGCGGCCAACAGCTCGTCCTGACCATTGCCAGCCACGCCGCCAATGCCCAGCACCTCGCCCGCGCGCAGGCTGAAGCTGATATTGCGCAAAGGCGTGCCAAATTCGTTGGGCGCAGGCAGGCTGAGGCCCGCGACCTCCAGCAGCACTTCGCCGGTTTCGCCGCCTTCGCGGCTGGGAATATGCAGCGTGGTGCCCACCATCATCTCGGCCAGCTCGCGCGCGGTGCGGGCGCGCGGATCGCAGGTGGCCACCACCTTGCCCAGACGCAGCACCGTGGCGTCTTCACAAAGCGCGCGGATCTCTTCGAGCTTGTGGCTGATATAAAGGATCGAGGTGCCTTCGGCGGCGAGCTTGCGCAGGGTGTGAAAGAGAATCTCCACCTCTTGCGGGGTCAGCACCGAGGTCGGCTCGTCCATGATCAACAGCTTCGGGTTCTGCAACAGGCAGCGGATGATCTCGACCCGCTGACGCTCGCCCGCCGACAATTCGCCCACCAGACGGCCCGGATCGAGCGGCAGACCATAGGCTTCGCTGACCTCGCGGATGCGCCCGGCCAGCGCGCGCTGGTTCGGCGGATTGTCCATCCCCAGCGCGATATTCTCGGCCACATCCAGCGCATCGAACAGCGAGAAATGCTGAAACACCATCGCCACCCCGGCGGCCCGTGCGGCACGCGGATTGGCGGGGGTATAGGGCGCACTGTTCAGCATCATCTGCCCGGCATCGGGCTTCACCAGCCCATAGATGGTTTTCACCAGTGTGGATTTGCCCGCGCCGTTCTCGCCCAGAAGCGCGTGAACCTCGCCCGGTTTGATTTCAAAAGAGACGGAATCGTTGGCCACGACTCCCGGATAGGCCTTGGTAAGCCCATCAAGCGTCAAGAGCGCGTGCGTCATCCCCATCCCCCAAATCTTGCGGCGCCGGGCCTGATGCCTCTTTTTTCGCCAGCTCCATGAGTAGAGTATGAGCAACGCCCACGGCAATGGCTTGTGGATGTTTTCCCAAGGACTTTTCGCCTATCGGACAGGCGATGCGCCCGATTCCTGCGCGCTCATGGCCCATCTGCCTAAGACGTGAGCAGAAGCGTGCCCATTTCGTTGCCGAGCCGATCAGGCCGAAACCGGCAAAGCCGTGGCGCAGCCCGGCATCGCAGAGCGCAAGATCAAGCGCGTGCGAATAGGTCAGCACGATGTGATGCGCGCCGGGCGGGGCAAGGCGCATGGCGGCGGGCAGATCGGGGGCGGGCAGCATGGTCACGCCATCGGGAATTTCATCCGGGAATCGCTCCGGCGCGGTGTCGAGCCAGGTCAGGGTAAGATCAGGCAGCGGGGCCAGCGTGGCGACCAGCGCCCGGCCGACATGGCCCGCGCCCCAGATCCAGACCGGCACCTTTGGGGCGGAGATGGGTTCGATGAACCAACCGTCGAGCAATCGCGGGGCAGGGGCCTGCCCGGCGCTGCGCGCGGCGGCGATCAGGCGGTGCAGGGCCAGCGGCATCTCGCCCGCTTCGGCAGCGGTGGGCCGGGCAAAGGCAATCTCGGGCAGGGCAGGCAGTGCCGCCCAGTGCTCGAAAAACAGCCGCACCGCGCCGCCGCAGCACTGGCCCAGATCGGGGCCAAGCGCGTGGCGCGACAGGCGTTTTTCCTCGCCCGCTGCCAGCATCGTCCGCGCGGTTGCCGCAGCCTCGTATTCCAGCGCGCCGCCGCCGATGGTGCCCGCCTGCCCCTCGGGCCAGACCAACATCGCAGCACCCACCTCGCGCGGGACCGAGCCCAGCGCTTCGGCCACCACCACCCGGATCAGCGGTCCATGATCGGCGAGCGCGCGGGCAAGAGCTTCGGCGTCAAGGCTCATTGCTCGCCCCGCTTCACAGCCGCCCGCACCCGCTCAAAGGTGGCAGGCGCATCCAGCGCCGGATAGGCGGGGCCGCAGGAAGCCACCGCATCCGACAGCGCCATCAGCGCCGAAATCCCCAGCATGAAGGGCGGTTCGCCCACTGCTTTCGAGCGGAACACCGTGGGCACCGGGTTGGGCGCATCCCACAGCTCGACATTGAAGATGTCCGGCGCGTCCGAGGCGGTGGGGATCTTGTAGGTCGAGGGTGCGTGGGTGGTGAGACGCCCCTTAGCATCCCAAACCAGCTCTTCCGTGGTCAGCCAGCCGACGCCCTGAATATAGCCGCCCTCGATCTGGCCAATATCCAACGCCGGGTTCAGGCTGGCGCCGACATCGTGCAGGATATCGGCGCGGAGCAGACGGTATTCGCCGGTCAACGTGTCGATCACCACTTCGGTGAGTGCCGCGCCATGGGAGAAATAGTAGAACGGGCGGCCTTTGCCCTGAACGCGATCCCAGCTGATATCCGGGGTTTTGTAAAACCCGGTGGCGGAAAGGCTGACGCGGCCCAGATAGCAGTCCAGCGCGGCCTCGGCGAAACTCAGCTCGCGCGTGCCGATGATCACCTTGCCACCTTCAAACAGCACCTCGCGAGGCTTCAGCCCGGCCTTTTCGGCCAGAAACCGCGCCATGCGCTTGCGGATCTCTTTGCAGGCAATCTCAGCCGCCATGCCGTTGAGGTCTGACCCCGACGAGGCGGCGGTGGCTGAGGTGTTGGGCACTTTTGCAGTATCGGTCGCGGTGATCTTCACCTGCTCAGTGCCGACGCCAAACACGCTCGCCGCCACCTGCGCAACCTTCTGGTTCAGCCCTTGCCCCATCTCGGTGCCGCCGTGATTGAGGTGGATCGAGCCGTCCTGATAGATATGCACCAGTGCGCCCGCCTGATTGAGGTGGGTCAGGGTGAAGCTGATGCCGAATTTCACCGGGGTCAGGGCAAGGCCCTTTTTCAGCACCGCATTCTTGGCGTTCCAATCGGCAATGGCGGCGCGGCGTTTGGTGTAGCCCGCGCTTTCGGCCAGTTTGGCCACCATCTCGGGCAGCACGAAGCCCTCGACGGGCTGGCCGTAATGGGTGTCTTGCGTATCGTCGCTGGCATAGAAATTGCGCTGGCGAACCTCGAGCGGGTCGAGCCCGAGGTGATGGGCGACGTGATCGATCACCCGCTCGATCCCCAGCACCCCCTGCGGCCCGCCAAAGCCGCGAAAGGCGGTGGCCGAGGTGGTATTGGTGCGCAGCCGGTGGCTGGTGATCCGCATCGCCGGGATGAAATAGGCGTTGTCGGCGTGCAGCATGGCGCGGTCCGCCACGGGCGCGGTCAGATCGGCGCTCCAGCCCGCGCGGGTGTAATGGCTGAAATCGACGGCCAGCAGACGGCCTTCACCGTCGATCCCGGCGCGGTAACGGATGCGGAAATCGTGGCGCTTGCCGGTGATCGCCATATCGTCGTCGCGGTCATAGCGCATCTTGCAGGGGCGGCCGGTTTTCGTCGCCATGATCGCGCAGGAAATGGCGAGCGCGGTGCCCTGGCTTTCCTTGCCGCCAAAGCCACCACCCATCCGCCGGGTCTCGACCCGCACCGCATTCATCGGCAGGCCCAAGGCTTCGGCCACCTTGTGCTGGATCTCGGTCGGGTGCTGGGTGGAGCTGTGCACCAGCACTTCGCCCGCTTCGCCGGGCAAAGCGAGGGCGGCCTGACCTTCGAGGTAGAAATGCTCCTGCCCACCGATCTCGATCTCGCCTTCGATCTCAACAGGGGCGGCATCCAGCGCCGCCTCGACATCGCCGCGCGTCCAGGTCACCGGGCCGCCCTCGAAATAGCTTTTTGCTGCCAGTGCCTCGTCGATGGTGATCACCGCCGGGCGCGGGTCGATGCTGAGCTTTGCCCGCCTTGCCGCCGCTCGCGCTGCGCGGTGGCTGGTGGCGGCGACCAGAAACACCGGCTGGCCGTGATAATGCACTTCGCCCATCGCCAGAAGCGGTTCGTCATGGGCGCTGGGCGAGGTGTCGGCGGGCCGGTCGAGATCGGCGTCGGTCAGAACCGCCACCACGCCGGGGGCCGCCCGCACGGCCGACAGATCAGCAGCCGTGATTACCCCGCGCGCTTCCGGCGACAGGCCAAAGGCCAGATGCAGGCAACCCGCGGGCGTCGGGATGTCGTCGACATAGCGCGCCGTGCCGGTGACATGGAGCGGCGCGGAATCATGCGGAAGAGCTTTGCCGGTGCTCATGGCGCCACCTCCGAAACCGCGGTGATCACGCCCTGATCCTCGAGCCAATAGCGCAGAAGCAGGTTGGGGGCGGCGTCGAGTCGGTAGCTGGCACTGGCGCGCATATCTGAAAGCGGGGTGAAATCCTCAGCCGCTTTCGCCATTGCGGCAGCAATGGTTTCGCGGCTCCAGTCCTGCCCGATCAGCGCGGCTTCCATCGCCTTGGCGCGTTTGGGAATGCCCGCCATGCCGCCATAGGCGATGCGGGCCGATGTCACTTTTCCGTCTTTTACGCCGATATTGAAGGCGCCCAGCACCGCAGAAATGTCCTGATCGAACCTTTTCGACAGTTTGTAGACTTTCAGCCGGTCCGGCGCGTCGGGGGCGCGGGGCAGGGTGATCGCCTCGACAAATTCGCCAAGGGCGCGGTCCTGCTTGCCGTAATCGAGGAAGAACTCTTCCAGCGGGATTTCGCGCTGGGCCTCGCCCCGGCGCAGCAGCAGCGTGGCCCCGAGGGCGATCAGCGCCGGAGGGGTATCGCCGATCGGCGAGCCATTGGCAATATTGCCGCCAATCGTGGCCGCGCTGCGCACCTGTGCCGAGGCAAAGCGCGCCAGCATCGCGGCAAAGTGTGGATGCACCTCTTCCATCGCCAGACGCAGCGCTTCGATGCTGACCGCCGCACCGATGCGGATCATGTAAGGCGCGGTCTCGATCCGGCGCATGTCTTCGATCTGGCTGATGAACACCACCTCGCCCAGATCGCGCATCTGCTTGTTGACCCAGAGGCCGATATCGGTGGCCCCGGCGATGATCCGGGTATGGGGATGCAGCATCAGATAGGTTGCCAGCTCTTCGGTGCTGGTGGGCATCCCGGCGCGCGGGGGCGGGGCGGGGTCACCCTCGCGGAGCCATTTCGGCACCGGCTTTTTCAGCGCCACTTCGGCGGCCCGCAGGATCGGCGCATAGCCGGTGCAGCGGCAGAGATTGCCGGCAAGCTGGCGCTCGGCATCCTGTTCGCCCGCGATCTGCCCGGCGGCGAGGCTCATCACGATACCGGGGGTGCAAAAGCCGCATTGGCTGCCGTGATGGTCGATCATCGCGTCCTGCACCGGGTGCAGGCTGCCATCGGGCGCGGCCAGACCTTCGATGGTGGTCAGGGCTTTGCCGTCGAGCTGCGGCAGAAAGAGCAGACAGGCGTTCAGCGCGCGGCTGCCGGTCTCGTCGCGCAGCATCACCGTGCAGGCCCCGCAATCGCCCTCGTTGCAGCCCTCTTTGGTGCCCGCGAGGCCCCGTTCTTCGCGCAGCCAATCGAGCGCCGTCCGGGTTGGATCGACGCCTGACAGCTCCACGGCCTCTCCGTTCAGAAGAAAGGCGATATCCATGGGTTTACCTGCCGCGATACCCTGTTGGCCCCGAGTCCCTTCGATGCGGCGTAGAAGGGCGGAGATATTATTTTGATCAGAAAACCGCAGAAATCCGGTTCTGGCAAGCCGCTCTGTTGGGGGCGCTGGCCCGGTATTTGGGCAAGCGCCTGAAAAACGGGCGAAGTTTCAGGGCGCCGCCCGGATCAGGGCAGGGCGATAATGGGCGCTGGCCCCAGCGGAACCGGCCCGAGAAAGGTGATGCCGCTGTTGAAGTTGAGCGGCAGATCGAGCACATCCGGGTCGCCCGACAGGCTCGCCAGCAGCTCCAGCCCGCGCGTCAGCACCGCATCATATTGCGGCCCGATGGCGCCGGTGGCCCGGGCCAGCGCCAGCATATCGCGCCATTGCGTGGCCTTCAGATCCAGCGTGCCGCTGGGCTGGCCTGTTTCGTCGATCTCCAGCGTGCCGGTGCCGGTGAGCTTCAGCCCGCCCCATTGCGCCTCGAACTTGTCCAGCGACAGGTGTCGGGGCTGCGGGCGGCGCTCTTCCAGCGCGCGCCGGTCCCAATCACGGTCGAAATCGACGCTGGCCTCGATCTGAACGCCCTCCACCATCTGCGGCAGGCCGGAAATGTCGCGGGTGAGGGCAAGGAAGGTCTGACCCGGATCGAGGTTTTTCATCGTCAGCGCCAGATCGTAGCGATGCGCGGCCGGGTCGGCACCCGGGGTCTGGCGCATGGCCAGCTGCCCATCGCCCAGCGTGGCATCCCAGCCCTTGGTCGAGGTCAGGTGCCAGTTTTTCATCTCGATCACGGTTTCAATGAGCGGCAGCGCCAGCGCCGGGGCAACCTGCATCGAGCCGCGAAAATCGTCGGCAGTCACGGTCAGGGCCTGATCGGGCAGGGCCACATGCTGTTCGCCGGGCCAGTAGAGGATCACGTGATTGGGCTTGTAGCTGAGCGAAAACAGCTGAAACAGCGAGGTCGACCAGCCGGTGCCGGTGACGGGATCAGCGAGCTTCAGCCCGGTGAACGAGGTGTCAAAGCGGTTGGGCATGCCCTCGGTTTTCACCTCGGCCTCGGCCACCCAGCCTTCGGCGCGCCGGTCGGCCAGCCAAGTGCGATAAGCCCCCTCCATCGCCGTTGCGCCGATATACCAATAGGCCCCCCAGCCAATGGCGGCGAGAACGAGCAGGGTGACGAAGAAGGTGAGCTTGCGCATGAGGGCCTCTCTGATAGGTAAGAAGCTTCTATCGGGGCAGGCGCGCGAGGACCAGCAGGATGAGCAACACCGATCTCTGGGTATTCGGCTACGGCTCTTTGCTGTGGAATCCGGGCTTTGACCATGTCGAAACCGTGCTGGCGCGGCTGCCCGGCTATGCCCGCAGCTTTTGCATGTCGTCGATCCATCACCGGGGCAGCGAGGCCGAGCCGGGGCTGGTTCTGGCGCTGGACGAACAGGTGGGCGCGCAGTGCAACGGGCTGGCCTTCCGCGTCGCCCCTGATGCGCATGAGCCCACGATGGAAACCCTGCGCGAACGCGAGCTGGTTTCGTCGGCCTATCTGGAAAAGCAGTTGGCGATTGAGCTCGCCGATGGCCGCGTGGTCGAGGCGGTGACCTATGTGATCGACCCGGACCATGTGCAATATGTCAGGGGGCTGTCGCTGGACGAGCAGGCGCGGATCATTGCCTGCGCCCATGGTGGCAAGGGGCCGAACCGCGACTACCTGTTCAACACCGTCGCGCATCTGGCCGAACTCGGGATTGACGACGAAGAGCTGAGCTGGCTGGCCCGCGAAGTGCGCGCGATTTCGTCCTAACGTCTTAACCCTTGTCGGCTACGCGCCTTGCCCCTATCCTTCCGCCAAGGAAAAAAAAGAGAGGCGGGGGCGCCCCATGGACCAACCGGATCGCGGGGTCGAGCCGATATTCACCCAACCCGTGCGGCAGATACTGCTGATCGTGGTGACGCTTGCTTTGGTGAGCGTCGGACTGGTCTTTGCCTTGCCCAAGGTGATGCCGGTCTTTCTGTCGAACATCTACCTCAACGCTTTCATCCTCTTTGTCTTCGGCAGCGGTCTGGTCGCCACGCTCTGGCAGGTCTGGCAGATCGTGCGCTCGGTCACCTGGGTGCGCAACTATGTGCGCCAGCCCGGGGCGGTGAATGTTGACCGGTTGCCGCGTCTTCTGGCGCCGATGGCCGGGATGCTGCGCGAACGCGGCGTGCAGATGCAGATCGGTACGACCTCGGCGCGCTCGATCCTCGACTCGGTGGCCACCCGGATCGATGAAGAGCGCGACATCACCCGCTACATCACCAACCTGCTGATCTTCCTAGGCCTGTTGGGCACCTTCTACGGCCTTGCCACCACCATCCCGGCGGTGGTCGACACCATCCGCTCGCTCGCCCCGAACGAGGGCGATAGCGGCGTTGATGTGTTCAACCGGCTGATGACCGGGCTGGAAAGCCAGCTGGGCGGCATGGGCACGGCGTTTTCCTCATCGCTGCTTGGCCTTGCCGGATCGCTGGTGGTTGGGCTTCTGGAGCTCTTTGCCACCCATGGCCAGAACCGCTTTTACCGCGAGCTGGAAGAATGGCTGTCGTCGATCACCCGCTTCGGTTTTGCGCCGGGGGGCGATGGCGAGGGCGATGCGGTGGCGCCGTGGCTGGCCTATATGGCCGAGCAACTGGAAGCCTTGCGGCTGACCTTTGTGCAGGCCGATGCGCGCAATGCCCAGATGGATGGTCGGATGGGCCAGATCGTCAGCGCGGTTGACGGATTGGCCAATGAAATCTCCAACGCCAATCGTCGCGAAGACGGCACCCCCTATCTGGAACGTATCGCCGAGGGGCAGGACCGGATGATCGCGGCACTGGCTGAGCAGCGGCAAGACGATACCGGGACTTACGGCGACGCCGAAAGCCGGATGCGGCTGCGCTCGATCGACGTGCAGCTTCTGCGTATTCTTGAGGAAATGGCGGCGGGGCGGCAGGAAAGCCTGAGCGAGCTTCGGGGCGATCTGGCCGCGCTGACCAAGGCGTTGCGCGAGCTCAACGCCGGGAAGGGCTGAGATGGCCCTGTCGCGCCGCTCGCAACGCATGAACGGGTCGATCTGGCCGGGCTTTGTCGATGCGATGACGGCGCTTCTGATGGTGCTGATGTTCGTTCTGACCATCTTCATGGTGGTGCAATTCGTGCTGCGCGAAACGATCTCGGGGCAGGCCAGCAAGCTCGACGAGCTGTCGGCACAGGTGGCGCAGCTGGCCGATGCGCTGGGGCTGGAACGGGGTCGCACGGCAAAGCTCAATACCGAGGTGGACACGCTCAACGCGACGCTCGATCAGGCGCGGTCGGATGCCGAGGCGCAATCGGCCCTCATCGCCGCGCTGAATTCGCAGATCGCCACGAAAGAGCAGGCACTGGCTGAAAGCGCGGCCAAGATCACCTCGTTCGAGGCGCAGGTTGCCTCGCTGCTGGCACAGCGGAATGCGGCGCAGGTAGAGGGCGAAAAGCTGAGCGCGCAGGTTGAAGATCTGCAAACCACACAAGCAAAGCTGATGTCGGATCAGGAGGCGCTGAACCTCGCGCTGGCCAAGGCGCGCGACGAGATCAATGCGCAGGAAGAGGCGGCGCGACTGGCTGCCGCCCGGCGCGATGCCCTGCAAGCCCTGATCACCGATCTGCAATCGAAGGTGGATGAGCGCGATACCTCGCTGGCGGCGGCTCTGGCCCGGCTAGAAAAAAGCGATGCAAATGGTCAGGCGCTCACCGCGCAGGTTGGCGATCTGCAAAGCCAGCTTTCCGATGCCGAGGCGGCGAAACTGGCGGAAGCGGCGGCAGCGGAAGAGCTGCGCAAGCGGTTGCAGGATGCCGAAAGCCAGCTTTCCGATGAAGAGGCGCAGCGCCTTGCCGATGCCGCCGCCGCCGAAGCCCTGCGCGAAAAGCTGAAAAATGCCGATGCCGAGCTGACGGCGATGACGCTGGCGCTGGAAGAACAGCGCAAGAAGGCCGAAGACACGCTGACCCTGCTGGCGGCGGCGAATGCGGCCAAGAATGGGCTGAACGAACAGCTGGCAGCGGCGCTTTTGGAAAACGATACGCTGAAACAGACCAGCGGCAGTGCCGAAGAGCTGCGCCAGCAGCTTGCCGATGCGCTGGCCGCCAAGCTCGCCGCCGAACAGGGCCAGAGCACCGCGATGAGCGAGTCTGAGAAACAGGCGGCATTGCTCGCCACTGCCAATCAGACGCTGGCCGAGCAGAAGGCCGCCACGGCCGATGCCCAAAGGCAGGTTGAGGTTCTGAACCAGCAGATGGCGGCGCTGCGCACCCAGCTTGGATCATTGCAGGCGGTGCTCGACGCTTCGGAAAGCCGCGACGAGGCGGCACGGGTGCAGATCGAATCTCTCGGCTCGCGGCTCAACGCCGCTTTGGCGCAGGTGGCCGACGAACAGCGCCGCCGGGCCGATCTGGAAGAGGCCGCGCGCAAGGCCGCCGAGGCCAAGGCGCAGGATCTTGAAAGCTATCGCTCGGAATTCTTCGGCAAGCTGCGCACGCTTCTGGGCAACCGCGAAGGCGTGCGGATCGTCGGCGACCGTTTCGTGTTCTCGTCGGAAGTGCTGTTTGCGCCGGGCAAGGCCAGCCTGTCGGAAGGCGGCAAGGAACAGATCGCGCGGGTGGTGAATATCCTCTCGGGCGTGGCTGACGAGATCCCCTCGGGCATCAACTGGGTGCTGCGGGTCGATGGCCATACCGACAAGACCAAACTCGGCACCGGCAGCCCCTATGCCGATAACTGGGAGTTGAGCACGGCGCGCGCCCTGTCGGTGGTGCATTACATGGTCAGCGATCTCGGCTTCCCGCCGGAACGGCTCGCCGCCACCGGCTTTGGTGAATTCCAGCCGGTGATGGAGGGCGATAGCAAGGAAGCCTATGCCGCCAACCGCCGGATCGAGCTGAAACTCACCGAAAAATGATCTGCGAAATGGCCTAGCCGCCGACCATCACCGTGGCGTCGCGGCTGTCGATCACCTCGCCATCGCGGATCAGCCGGGCGGAGACGTGCCAGTTGCCCGCCACCCAACCGCCCTCCGGCGCCTTCTTGCCCGCCGCGCGAAACATCTGCGCCTGGGTCTTTTCGATCCGCTCCTGCCGGCGGATCAGCTCGGTGCCGTCGGGGGCGGCCACGGCGATGTCGACAACATCGCCCGCCCGCGCACCGTAGAAATAGGCCCAGCCCACCAGCGCCGGGGCGGTGGCTGGCAGGGTGGTGTGGCGGGCGGCGCCGGCTTTCACCGCGTCATAGCTGGGCAAAGCGCTGTCGATCCCCAGCGCGATCAGCCCGCCGGGTTGATAAGGCAGCTTCTGGAACCAGAGCTGGTCGGCGCTGCTGTTGCCGCCCTCGCAGCGGCTGATCCCATCCAGATTGAATGGGTCCACGACCTTGCCGTTATGGCGCACCACCAGCTCGACATGCGGAAATTCGGTATTGCCGGAATAGCCGACCAGCCCCAGCGGCGAGCCCAGCGCCACGCGGTCGCCTTCGCGCACCGCGACCGAGCCTTGTTTCATATGGCAATATTGCGTCGCCCAGCCGCCACCATGGTCGACCACCACGCCATTGCCGCAGCCCTTGCCGTCGAGCACATCCGGCGGGGTGCCGTTGCGGCCGAGATCGGGCATTCCGTCGCGCAAGGTGCGCACCACACCGGGGGCGGCGGCCACGACCTTCACCCCCGCCTCCATCGCCGCCATCGAGGGTAGGGCGAAATCGGTGCCGTCATGGCCATCATAAGACAGGGTGCCGCAGGTGTAATCCGCCGCCCCCGGCCCCGGATCGGCATCGACATATTGCTGGATGAAACAGCTCTGCCCGTATTGGCAGACCAGCGGCAGGCCCAGCGACGGATCGCGCGCCAGCGCCGGGCTGGCAATCAGGGCGAGGGCGGTGAGGGGGCGGAGAAATGTCATGTGGGCGAGGATAGGTGCAACGCGCGGGCAATCAAGCCCGCACATGGCTGGCCCGCGCCCGCTGCGACAAAATCCGCCCGATGACGGCAGGGTGCAATCTGTGCTTGGTTATTCCCGCGCATCCCACCATATAGAGGCGATGTTCTCCCGTCCGGTGAAATCCGCCTGGCATCACGCCCGGTATCTTCCGCTCTGGTCTGCGCTGACCCTGTGGCGGTGGCGCAGGTTTGACCTGCGGTCGCGGGCGCTTGGCACTTCGGTCGGGCTGGTGATGCGCTGGTTCCCGCCCGCGCGCTGGCGGTTCGAGCGCGAGCTGCGCCATGTCTACCCCGATATGCCGCGCCGCGAGCGGATGGCGATCTGCCGCGATATGGGCCGCAATATGGGCCAGACCCTGTTCGAGATTTATCACAATGCCGAGTTTCGCACCCGGCTCGACCGGTTCAGCACCTCCGGCCCCGGTCTTGCGGCGCTTGAACAGGCGCAGGCGGCGGGCAAGGGCGCGATCATCGTCTCGGGCCATTTCGGCCAGTGGGAAGCGGTGCGCGCGGTGCTGAAGGCGCGGGGCATGGAATGCGGCGCAGTCTATCGCCCGCAGACCAATCGCAATTACCAGCGCCGCCTTCTGGCCGGGATCGAGGCGGGGGGCCTGCCGATCCTGCCCACCGGCCATTCCGGCACCAAGGCGCTGGTGCGGCATCTGCGGGCCGGGGGCATCATCGCCATCCTGCTCGACGAGAAATACCCCGAGGGCGAACGGCTGCCGTTTCTGGGCCAACCAGCGCTGACCTCGCTTTCGGCCGCGCAACTGGCGCTGAAATACGACCTGCCGATGGTGCCCGCCTACGGCACCCGCACCGGCGACGGCAGCAC
>JBNKEH010000016.1:0-30633 GCA_050288685.1 Paracoccaceae bacterium
TCCCCCAGGCCCTGAAGATTGTCATCCCGCCATCGGTGAGTATTCTCATCTCGGCCTTCAAGGACACCTCCCTGGTGGTGATCATCGCCCTGTACGATTTGCTCAAGACCACCAAGTCGGTGCTGTCGGATCCCAAGTGGATGGGGTTTTCGGCCGAGGCGTATATCTTTCTGGCGGTGGTCTATTTTCTCTGCTGCTATTTCATGTCCAACTACAGCCGCCGGCTCGAGCGGGAATTGGATACGGGGTTATGATAGAAAAAACCAACGACACCATCATAAAAATCGTCGGCATGCACAAGTGGTACGGCGACTTTCATGTACTCCAGGACGTAAATCTCGATGTGGCGCGCGGTGAACGGATTGTCATCTGCGGACCGTCGGGATCGGGGAAATCGACCCTGATCCGCTGCATCAACCGGCTGGAAGAACATCAGCGCGGCAAGATTATCGTCGACGGCACCGAACTGATCAACGACCTGAAGAATATCGAGAAAATCCGGGCCGAAGTGGGTATGGTGTTCCAGCACTTCAACCTTTTTCCGCATCTGACCATTCTGGACAATCTGACCCTGGGCCCCATCTGGGTGCGTAAAACCCCCAAGAAGGAAGCCGAGGAGACGGCGATGTACTACCTGGAGAAAGTCCACATCGCCGAACAGGCCCGGAAATTCCCGGGGCAGCTTTCCGGGGGACAGCAGCAGCGCGTGGCGATTGCCCGGAGTCTTTGTATGAAGCCCAATGTGATGCTGTTCGACGAGCCGACTTCGGCCCTCGATCCGGAAATGATCAAAGAGGTACTCGACACCATGATCGAGCTTGCCGAAGAAGGCATGACCATGCTCTGCGTGACCCACGAAATGGGCTTCGCCGAAAAGGTCGCCAACCGGGTGATCTTCATGGATGCGGGGCAGATCGTGGAACAGAACGAACCGAAAGAGTTCTTCTCGAACCCGCAATCGGATCGCACCAAGCTGTTCCTCAGCCAGATCCTCTGATCCGGTTCAACAGATGCAAATCAGGGCGCGCCTTCGGGGGCGCCCTTTTTCGTTCAGATCAGGTCGCGGGCAAACACCAGGTCGCGGAGGATGCCGCTGCGCCAGGTGACTTTGTCCCAGCTTTCTGCCGGGAAATCGAACACGGTGGTCGCACCGGTCGGATATTGGGTAAATCGCACATCATAGGGCGGCTGCTCGGCCAGCGCCTGAGCGAAATAGGCGATCCCCGGATTATGGGCGACGATCATCACTACCGGATCAACCGCCTTTTGCAGCAGCTCAAGAAGGGTTTCCGGCTCGCTGTGATAGAGCCGCGGATTGTAATCGGGCTGCGGCTTTTCATCGAAGGATTCCGCCATATGGCGCCAGGTCAGCTTGGTGCGATTGGCAGTGGAAACCAATGCCGCATCCGGCACATAGTCCCGCTCGGCCAACCACTTGCCCACGGCCTGCGCCGACCGGCGGCCTCGTCCGGTCAGGGGGCGGTCGTGATCGTCCATCATCGGATCGCCCCAGGCGGATTTGGCATGGCGGGTCAGGATCAGGCGTAAGCTCATATCGGGTGAAACGCTCTCATGTGAAATTGGGATTGCTCGGCCAACCTACCGTAGGCCTGACTGACCGGGCAAGCGCGCCTAACCGCGCACCCCTGCGATCGGCAGGTTTCGCCCTCCGGTTGATCGAGGAAGGCTTTGCAGCTCGCCACGTCATAACCCTGATGTGTCAGGGCGGTTACCGGGCAGGCGGTACGGCAGGGCTGCCCCACACAGGTATCGCAGGGATTGGGCGCGGCGGGCAGGGCAACCTTGCCAGGAACCCGCACCACACCGCGAAACGACAGCCAGAGCCCTAGACGGGTATGAACGAGCAGGGTCACAGGTGAGGCCCAGACCTGCCCCGAAGCCAGCGCCCAGGCGATGAACGGAGGGTAGGGCGGCCCGTCAGAGGGAAAGATCGCTTCGCCACCCCAATCCGTAGCCAGCGCCCCGATCACCCGCTTCGACCAACGGTCCATCGGGTCGGGTTGGCCGTCGGCATATTCGGGCGAGGTGCTGAAGGCGGGCCAGAAGCCCGGCTCACGTGGCCCCAACAACAGCAGGCTGGTGTTGCCTTCAACAACGGTGCCGAGCAGCTCAAGCTCAGCCCCGGCGGCCTCGGCGGCGTAGGCCTCAGCCTTTGCGGATGATCGAACCGGCGCCATGTTCGGTGAACAGCTCCAGAAGGCAGGCATTGGGCACACGACCATCCAGAATGACCACGGCGCGCACGCCGCCATCAATCGCCGCGAGCGCGGTTTCAGTTTTCGGGATCATCCCGCCCGCGATCACCCCTCCGGCGGTCAGATCACGGATCTGTTGCGAGGTTAGCTCGGTCAGCACCGCGCCGGACCCGTCTTTCACCCCGGCTACATCGGTGAGCAGAAGCAGTCGGTCGGCCTTCAATGCTGCCGCAATCGCGCCCGCAGCCGTATCGCCATTGACGTTATAGGTTTCGCCGTTGCGGCCCATGCCGATCGGCGCGATCACCGGGATGATTTCGGCTTCCGAGAGTTTTTGCAGCACAGTCGGATCAAGATCCGCCGGGGTGCCAACAAAGCCTAGGGCCGGATCGGTCTGATCGCAGATCATAAGCTTGGCATCCTTGCCGGTCAGCCCGACCGCGCGCCCGCCTTCGCTATTGATCGCCTGGACGATGCGCTTGTTCACCCGCCCCGCCAGTACCATCTCGACAACCTCGACCGCCTCTTCGCTGGTCACGCGCTTGCCGTTGACGAAATCGGAATGGATGTTCAGCCGGTCGAGCATCTGGTTGATCATCGGCCCGCCGCCATGCACCACGACCGGGTTGATCCCGACCTGACGCATCAGCACGATGTCGCGGGCAAAGCTGGCCATCGCCTCCTGATCGCCCATCGCATTGCCGCCGAACTTGATCACCACAGTGGCGCCCTCATAGCGCTGCAAATAGGGCAGGGCTTCGTTCAGGGTCCGGGCGGTGGCGATCCAGTCACGGGTCATGGTCTGCTTTCTCATCGGTCTTCCTCGGCGGGGTTTCCCTCGTCTACCGCTGGGGGGCTTTTCTGCCAAGAGGGATTGGCTGCGGCTGAATACGCCGCGCTCAGTCCAGCGTGGCGATGATCGCGCGCAGGGTTTCAATGCCCCAACCTTTTTCCGACGAGGTGACCACCAGCTCGGGAAAGGCCGCCGGATGCTTGACCAGTGCACCGCGCACCTGCGTGAGAATCTTCTCGCGCTCGGCCTCTTTCACCTTGTCGGCCTTGGTCAGCACCACCTGAAAGGTCACGGCCGCCTTGTCGAGCAAAGCCATGATCTCTTCATCCACGGCCTTCACCCCGTGGCGTGTGTCGATCAGCACAAAAGCGCGGCGCAGGGTGGCGCGCCCCGATAGATAGGCCTTCAGCAGGCGTTGCCATTTTTCGACCACCGCCACCGGGGCATTGGCAAAGCCATAGCCGGGAAGGTCGACCAGATAGGGGCCGCTGGTGGTGGTGAAGAAGTTGATTTCCTGCGTGCGCCCCGGCGTGTTCGAGGCGCGCGCGAGGCCCTTGCGGCCCGTCAGCGCGTTGATCAGGCTCGACTTGCCCACATTCGATCGCCCGGCAAAGCAGATTTCCAGCCGGTCGCCATCGGGCAGCCCGTCCATGGCCACAACGCCCTTGAGAAAGTCGGTCGCCGCCGCAAACAGCAGACGCCCCGCCTCACGGCTGGTGTCGTCGGGCTCGTCTGCGAGGGGGAAGGGGAGTTGCGTTTCCATGCGGTCATTCCGATCAGGCGGGTTTTCGCATGGTTCTAGGGCATTCTGCCGCCGGATGCGAGAGGGGCGTGATGCTTTCGCGTCACGCCCCTTTCAATGCTTATTTCTTTTTCTCGGTCGCGGGCTTTTTCTTCAGCCCGGCGAAGATGTTTCCGAACAGGTCCGGCCGTTTTCCGTGGCTCCACATGATCGTGTATTGCTGCAGGAAGGTCAGCGTGTTGTTCGAGATCCAGTAGAGCACCAGACCGCTGGAGAACTGGCCGAGCATGAACATGAACACCCAGGGCATCCAGGCCATGATCTGCGCCTGCGTTGCATCGGTCGCTGGCGGGTTCAGCTTCTGTTGCAGCCACATCGAGATCCCCAGCAGGATCGGCAGCACGCCGAGCGCGAAGAAGCTTAGGAAATCGGGCGCCGTCCAGCTGAACAGGCCGAAGAGGTTCAGGATCGAGCTGGGGTCAGGCGCGGACAGATCCTGGATCCAGCCGATCCAAGCCTGGTGACGCAGCTCAAGCGTAACGTAGATCACCTTGTAGAGCGAGAACCAGATCGGGATTTGCAGAAGCACCGGCAGACAACCCGAGGCCGGGTTGACCTTGTTGGTCTTGTACAGCTCCATGATCTGCATTTGCTGCTTTTGCTTGTCGTCGCCAGCAGCTTCTTTGATCTTTTCCATCTCCGGCTGCAGCTCGCGCATCTTCGCCATCGAGACGTAAGAGCGATAGGCCAGCGGGAACAGCACCATCTTCACCACCACGGTCAGCGCGATGATCGCCCAGCCCATGTTGCCGATCAGCATGTGCAGATTGTGCAGCAGCCAGAACATCGGCTTGGTGATGAAGAAGAACATCCCCCAGTCGATCGAGTCGATGAAATTAGCGATGCCCTTGTCGTTTTCGTAGCTGCGAATGGTCGCCCATTCCTTGGCGCCCGCAAACAGCATCGTTGTGGTTGCGGCCTTGGCGCCGGGGGCGACTTCCAGCGTCGGCATCCGCACTTCGGTTTGGTAGATATCGGCGCTTTCGACGTATTTCATCACGCCGGTAAACGACTGGCCGGGCTCGGGCACCATGATGGTTTCCCAATAGTGATCGGTGAAACCGATCCAGCCATCATGGGCAACCGTGGTGATTTCCGCGCGGGCGGCTTCGGCATCCACCACCGGCATATCAACCATTTTCTTGTATTTGGTCTCGGTCAGCTTGTTGTCGGCTTGCTGGATCGCGCCCTCATGCAGGATAACCCCGCGATTGGACAGGTCCGCCGGTGTACCGTTGCGCGCGATCACACCATAGGGGGCAAGGCGTTGCACCTCGCCCGAGCCGTTTTCCACCGACTGAGTGATCGAGAACATGAACTTGTCATCGACCGAGATCGTGCGGCGGAAGATCATGCCCTTGGCATTGGTCCAGGCCAGGGTGATCGGGGTGTCGGGGGTCAGGATGCTGCCGCTTTCGATGCTCCAGACGGTGTTGGCATCGGGCACGTCGCTCGCGTCAAGATTGCCGCCGGGCGCCCAGCCATAGAGCGCGTAATAGGCGTGCTCCTGATCGGCCGGAGTCAGCAGTCGGACGGTGGGCGAGGTTTTGTCGACAGTCTCGTGATAGTCTTTCAGGTGCAGATCATCGATCCGGCCCCCGACCAGCGCAATGGTGCCGGTCAGCGCGGGCGTGTCGATATCGATGCGTGCGCTGTTGGCGATGGCGCTGGAGCGTTCTTCCGCCGTGGGAGTCGTCGCTGAAGTGTCTGCCGCCAAAGAGGCTGCGGAATTCGCACCGCCTGCGGTCGCAGTTTGATCCGTTGTCGCGCTCGTCGTGGTCCCATCGGTCGCAATCGGTTGCGCCGGTGGGAACAGGATGGACCAGCCGATAAAGACAGCCAGGCTGAGCGCGAGGGCAAGGATCGTATTCGATGTTTGATTGTTCATGCCGCCACCACGTCATTTTCGGTCAGGCTGGTTCAACAGGGGAGGGGCCGAAAGGTCAAGCGGTTTTCCCCGGCGGGCCTGAAATGCAAGGCGCCTCAGCGCAGGATTGCCCCAGCGGCAAGCAGAACGCCCCCACCGGCGGGGTGGAGGCGGACAAGATCGTGAAGCAGAGCTGTGGTCGGGCTCAGCTGGCCTGACGCGGAATAGGCGGCGCCTTGGCGATTCTCTGATTGTATTCGGTGATCCAGCTGTTGGTTTCTTCCAGCGGCATGGGCTTGGCGATCGAATAGCCCTGCACATGGCCGCAGCCCAGTTGGGCGAGCATCGCATGTTCGCCGTGGCTTTCCACGCCTTCGCCCAGGGTTTCGAGGCCAAGCCGTTCGGCCATGGTCAGGATCGCGGCCACCATGTTTTGCTGATCGCGGTCTGTGTCCACATGGGTAATGAACGAACGGTCGATCTTGATCCGGCTCACATCGAAACGGCGGATATTGGAGATCGAGGCGTGGCCGGTGCCGAAATCGTCAAGGTCGATGCCGCAGCCGATCCGCGACAGGGCGGCGATGTTGCGGGTGGTGGTATCATCGTCGGATTTCGCCACCACATCTTCCAGCACTTCGATGGTCAGCCGTTCGGGCGCCAGATCGAACCGGTCGAGTTCCCAACGGATCTTGTCGAACAGTTTGGGATTGCGCAGCTCGTCGGGCGAGAAGTTCACCGCCACGGTGGGCACGTTCAGTCCGGCATGATCCCATTCGCGCAGTGCCGACAGAGCGTGAAACAGCATGACTTCACCCAGCCGTTCATACAGGCCGCCGCGAGCAATGGCGGGCAGAAAGGCTGCCGGTGCGATCGGACCCTTTTCGGGGTGCATCCAGCGGGCCAGCGCTTCGAAGCCGGTGATCTCGCCAGTGTCGGTGGAAATCTGAGGTTGGAACCAGGGCCGGATCTGCCCGGTTTCCAGCGCTTTCAGCACGTCTTTCACCACGCTCTCGGTCCGGTCGAGGCGGGGGCGCATCCCCTTCGTATAGGCCCGGATTGAGCCCGGGCCGGATTCAGAGGCTTCATGCAGCGCGCTTTCGGCGGCAGAAAGGTAGGATTCGCCGGTCTGCGCCAGCACCCGCGAGGGCAGGGCAAAGCCGACAGAACAGGTGATCAGCACGCGGGTGTGATCGAAGGTCAACGGCTCAACCAGCACCTCCTGCAGGCGGGCGGACATTTGAATCAGCGTTTCCAGATCGACGCGCGGAGTCTTGTTGATGGCGATGCCAAAGCGCCCCGGCCCAAGCTGGGCCAGCGTATCTTCATCGCGCAGAACCGAGCGGATGCGCTGGGCGGCCTCTTGCAGTACGGTGGCGCCGGCCTCTGGCCCATATTGCCGCTCAAGGACGCGGTAATTGTCGATTTCCAGCGCTAGGCAGACACTGGCCTGATGCCCATCATGCGGATAATGTGCGATATTCTGGTCAAGCCGACGCACCAAGAGCGCCCTGCCGGGCAGGCCGGTAACCGGATCGCGCCGTCCGGGCGCACCGGGTGCGCGCGTGACATATCCGGCCAGGGCCAAAAGGGCGGGGAAGATCAGCGCCAAAATCATCAGCACCGCTTCGCCGCCATACCAATAGGCCCCGAGCATCAACGCCGGTATGAACGCAGCGAGCTGCGGACCGAGAAGCACGGCGTGAATGATACGCTTGATGGTTTGTATCCGACTGCCGTGGACGAGCGGCATGAACCAGTCCCTCCTGCTAGGGCTAAAGCTCCCGTTGGGGTTCAACCTAGGGGCAGGAGGTCAATCGACGGTTAACGCAGGAAGATTTTTCAAAAATTGTCGCCTGATCCGGGCGTGCCGAGGCTGAGACCGGCGAAATCAAACAGCTCGGGGTCGAGCAGATGCGACGGGCGCGTATTGGTCAGCGCCTTGAACATCTTCTGCCGTCGCCCGGGCGCGCGCCGTTCCCATTCGTCGAGCATGCCCTTGATCTGCTGGCGTTGCAGCCCGTCCTGCGAGCCACACAGATCGCAGGGAATGATCGGGTAGTTCATGCCTTTGGCGAATTTTTCGCAATCTTCCTCGGCCACATAGGCGAGGGGGCGATAGACGAACAGATCGCCCTCTTCGTTCACCAGCTTCGGCGGCATCGTGGCCAGCCGTGAGCCATGGAAAAGATTGAGGAAAAAGGTTTCGAGAATGTCGTCGCGATGATGGCCCAGCACCACCGCCGAACAGCCCTCTTCACGGGCGATCCGGTAGAGGTTGCCGCGCCGAAGCCGCGAGCACAGCGCACAATAGGTGCGGCCTTGGGGTACCTTGTCCATGACGATGGAATAGGTGTCTTGATATTCGATCCGGTGTGGCACGCCCATTTTCTCAAGGAATTCAGGCAGGACGGTCGCCGGAAATCCCGGCTGGCCCTGATCGAGGTTCACCGCCAGCAGCTCCACCGGCAGAAGCCCGCGCCATTTCAGCTCATAGAGCACGGCCAGCAGGGTATAGCTGTCCTTGCCGCCCGACAGTGCCACCATCCACTTGGCGCCACGCCCGCCATTCTCGGCGCTCGCGTCCCGCGAGACCATCCCATACTGCTCGATTGCCTCGCGCACATTGCGCACGATGCGTTTGCGGAGTTTCTTGAACTCCGTGGTCGCGGGCGCTCCGGCCAGCAGGGGATGAATATCGTCAGTCTCGTCAAACATGGCCGCGATGTAGCCCGCAAACGCCTGCCCGGCAAGGGGCAGGCGCGGGTCACAGGAAAAGCCCGGGCCCCGGCGCCTTGCCGGGAAAAGGTTCCGCAAGGCCTATATCGCGACGCAGATGCGGGCTCAGATCGCGGGTGGAGTACCGGGTGCGGCTCCGATCCCGCCGATGGCGGAGGATTGTGCGCAATAGGGCGGCCAGCATGGCGCGGGTGCCATGCCGGTCAATCAGCCCGGCCAGAACCGGATCAAGCGGGGAATGGGAGACAGTCATATCGGTCATCGGTATCTCCATGGGTGATTCGCGGGGCAGGATCAGACCTCAAGTGGACTTGAGGTCAAACGCTTTCCTGCCCCGCCAGGCCTTACATCACCGGACCTTGCAGCCGCGGCGGCGGGTCATAGCGCTCCGGCAGGCCAACATCCCGACGCAGATGGTTCGTGAGATGGGCATGGCCCAGCCGCCGCTGACGCCGACGCAGCAGGGTGGTGGCGAGCGTCCGGGTGATCTTCCAGGCGCCATGGGTGTCGATCAGCAGATCGAGGGTGACATGCGGGGGCAGTTTGCCCACCAAAGAGGGGTTCTGTTGCATATTCGTTCCCGGTGAAAACACACCGAGCCTCTGTTTGGAGTTGTGAAAAGAGACAAAGGGGCCGGTGGCGCCAATGGACTCAGAGTTCAGGGATGATGAAATGCCCGGAACGGGCGGGATCTAGCAGGCGGCGGCGATAAAGGCCGAGCCGAGGCGCCACTTAGCGCCCGCTACCAGGAATTGATCCTGAAATCCGGCACGAAGCGGGGTGTAAGCAATGGTATTCATGAACGCCCCTCCTGTTGATGTGTCGGACAAGGGTCTCATACCCGCTCGGGTGCGAAACCCAAAAGCTTTTATTCTTCAAGTTGTAGGCTGTGGCTTTTCAGCCACCCGCACGTCAGTGCTCGGGGTGGGTATCGTTTTTGCGGGGCGGCACCGGGTCATAGCCCGATCCGCCCAGCGGATGGCACGACAGGATGCGCTTGGCCGCCAGATAGCTGCCTTTGAGCCCCCCGTGTTTTTCCAACGCCTCCAGCGCATAGGCTGAACAGGTGGGCTGATAGCGGCAGCCATGGCCCACCCATGGGCTGAGAACCAGCCGATAGGCGCGCACGGGCAGCGAAAGCAGAAAGGCAAGCGGTGTCATGCGACGCATATAGGGTGCCATCAGGCCAAGGGCTAGGGGCAGGCTGGTTCTGCGGCGATCTTGACGGGCGAATGGGGGAGGCGCATATTTGGTATGCAATTGCATACAATGTGAGGCCGACATGATAGAAGCCCTCCACCACGTACAACTCGCCATGCCCGAAGGCGGCGAAGTTCAGGCGCTGGGCTTCTATTGCGGGGTGTTGGGATTTGAGCCGGTCGAGAAACCCACCGCCCTTCAGGGGCGCGGCGGCGTCTGGTTCCAGTGCGGCGCAGTGCAGCTGCATCTGGGTGTCGAGCAGCCCTTTTCCCCGGCCCGAAAAGCTCATCCGGCCTTTCAGGTCACTGCGCTCGCGGATGCCGAGGCGCGGATCGCGGCGGCCGGGTTGGCTATTCGCCGCGATGTCGATCTGCCGGGTCTGGCGCGCCTGTTCGTCGACGATCCGTTCAGCAACCGGATCGAGCTGGTGGAGATCAGGCCCTGAAGTACGGTCAGAGCGCGACCTCGATTGCTCAGTATCCGCCCTTGCGGCGGCTTTCCGGTAGCCCGGCGATGCGGCCGCCCTGTTTCGACGGGTCGAGCGGGAACAGCGCGTAAAGATCGCCCTGCTTGATCTTCTCGTCCCATTTGTCGCCCATCGCCTTGATGATGGCGCGGGTATTGGGCTGGTTTTCGCGGTTATCGAAATATTCTTCCCGCAGATAGCTGATCACGTCCCAGTGCCGCGGGGTGAGCTCTTCGATCTCTTCCGCCGCTGCCATGGCGCGGGCCAGATCTTCACTCCAGTCTTCCTGATGGACCAGATAGCCGGTGGCGGTGGTCTCGATTTCCTGACCGTTGAAGCTGAAAGCCATATCTCCTCCCATCTGCTCGCAATGCGAACATTCAAATATTGTTATATTCAATATTTGCGATGCAAAGGGGAAGCGGTCAAGCCCTGTCGCGCGGGGCGTGGATTTTGGCCAGCGCCTGGCGCAGATCGGCTTCCATATCGGCAAAGTTGCGGCTGGCGGTTTCGGTGGCGCGGGCGACCAGTACATAGTCCCAGCCGGGCTTGCCTGCTGCCGTGAGCACCAGTCGCGCCAGCGCGCGCAGCCGCCGCTTGGCCCGGTTGCGCGCCACGGCATTGCCCACCTTCTTGGAGGCGGTAAAGCCCACACGGATGCCATCGCCGTCGTCGCGGCGGCGGGCTTGCAGCAAAAATGCCGGGGCAGGGGCCTTGCGCGCGCGGGCGCAGGCCAAGAAGTCGGCACGCTTGCGCAGGACCTCCAGGCATGAAGAAACCGCCGAAGACCTGTCCGCAGTCACGGGGGTCTCCGGCGGTATCATCTTGTGGTCAGACTCAGGGGTGCCGCTTACGCGCAGAGCGATTTGCGGCCCCGGGCGCGACGCGCGTTCAGAATCTTGCGACCCGCTTTGGTTGCCATGCGAGCGCGGAAGCCGTGGCGCCGCTTGCGAACCAGGTTCGAGGGTTGATAGGTGCGTTTCATGCGCCTCTCCGTTGTTCCAGGCAGCCCGCAAAACCCGGTGGATTCGGGGCCGATACATTCGAAGCCCGGTCTATAGGCGGGCTTTGCCCCCAAGTCAAATCCCGTGGCGCAGAATTCGTGCCTTTCTGTAACATTCTTTTTTCCGCGATCAATCCCGCGTGAAAAGCCACGCATAGGCTGGGATTTGCCGGGCTCAGGCGTCATCTTGCATGAAACTCCAGGAGGCAGGATGACCAAAGCAAATTCCCGCATGCTGCGGCTCGTGCCCGCTGTCGTGATCCTTGTGGTCGCGCTAGTCGGTACCGTGGCTCTGCGCCCCTATCTGAGCTTTGAGGCGCTGGTGGCCAATCGTCATGCCTTGATGGACTTTGTTGGGGCGCACTGGCTGGCTGCAGTGCTGGTCTTCGTGGCCATATACACCGGCATCGTGGGCTTTTCCCTGCCCGGTGCCACCCTGATGACCCTGACCGGCGGCTTTCTGTTCGGGCTGTTTCCCGGCGTTCTGTTCAACATCGCCGGGGCAAGCGTGGGGGCGGTTCTGATCTTTCTCGCGGTTCGTACCGGGTTTGGCGAGCTGCTGTCGCGCCGGATCGACGCCAGCCATGGCGCCGTTCACCGGCTGAAACAGGGAATCGATGAAAACCAGTGGTCCGTTCTCTTCCTGATGCGGCTGGTGCCGGCGGTGCCGTTTTTCGTGGCCAATGTGGTGCCGGCGCTGCTGAACGTGCCGCTGTCGCGCTTTATCGTCACCACCGCGCTGGGCATCATTCCCGGCGCGCTGGTGCTGACCTCGGTGGGGGCCGGGCTGGGCGATGTGATCGAGGCGGGGCAGGAGCCTGATCTCAGCGTGATCTTCTCGCCGCCGATCCTGCTTCCGATCCTTGGCCTCTGCGCACTCGCCGCCCTGCCTCTGGCAATCCGGCTCCTGCGGGGGCGTGCGGTTGCGAATAGGCTGTAATCCTAAGGCTGTATCGTAATGCTCTTCCCTGATAAAACGACAACAAGCGCAGATCGCGCGGGCGGGTGAGGCCGAGATGTTCAACACGCTTTCGGGCCGGTTTCTGATACTGACAATCACCTTCGTGATGATTTCGGAGGTGTTTATCTTCGTCCCGTCCGTGGCGCGGTTCCGGCAGGATTACCTACAAAACCGGCTGGAGCGGGCCCAGATCGCCTCGCTGGTGCTGCTCGCCAACGATATGATCGACCCGTCTCTGGAAGCCGAGCTTTTGCAGAATGCCGAAGTGTTCAACGTGGTGCTGCTGCGCGACAAGGCCCGCGAGCTGATGCTGTCCTCCCCGGTGCCTTCGCCGGTTGTTGCCACCTATGATCTGCGCGAGCCCCATACGCTTTCGCTGATGCGCGCCGCCCTGCACCGGCTGATTACGCCGGGCGACGAGGTGATCCGGGTGATCGGCGATCCGGTCCGTAAAGGCGGGATCGAGATCGAGGTGACCATGGCCACCGGTCCGCTGAGGGCGGCGATGATCGATTACGGTGTGCGCGTATTCCTACTGTCGCTGGTTATTTCCGTGATCACCGGTGCGCTGCTGTTCTTTGCCGTGCGCCGCCTGATGGTGCGCCCGATCAAGCAGGTGGTGGCCGATATGGTCTCCTATTGCATGGCGCCGGAAGATGCCCGGCGGATCATCACCCCGGCCTCGAAAGTGCGCGAACTGCGCGAGGCCGAAGAGGCGCTCTATGATCTCGAAACCCAGGTCTCGGGCGCGCTGAAGCAGAAAGAGCGCTTGGCGCAGCTCGGCGGGGCGGTGGCGCGGATCAGTCATGATCTGCGCAACATCCTGACCACGGCCCAGCTTTTTGCCGACCGGGTCGAGATGAGCGCCGATCCCGGGGTGCAGCGCACGGTGCCCAAGCTGATCGGTTCGATCAACCGCGCGGTGAACCTGACCGAATCGACCCTCGCCTTCGGGCGCGCCGAAGAATCCGCGCCACGCCTCAGCCTTGTCGATCTGGCCGATGTGGTGGGCGATGTGGTCGAAAGCGAACGTCTGGCCACCGGCGATCATGATATTTCCTATGGCGAAGACCTGCCCGCGGGGCTCTGCGTGCGGGCTGATGCCGAACAGCTCTACCGGATCCTGCACAACCTCGTGCGCAACGCCCGGCAGGCGATCGAAGCCACCAGTGGGGCAGGCGAAATCGTCGTGGCCGCCCGCGAGGCGCCGGAGGAATGGGTGATCACCATCACCGATACCGGCCCCGGCCTGCCCGCCCGCGCCCAGGAAACCCTGTTTCAACCCTTCTCGGCGGGCACCCGCAAGGGCGGCACCGGGCTGGGTCTTGCCATCGCCGCCGAGCTTGCCAGGGGGCATGGCGGTGAGCTGGCATTGGAGCGCACCGGCCCCGAAGGCACCACCTTCGCGCTGCACCTGCCGCGCGGCTTTCAGGGGGCAGGCGCGCGTTGATGAAAACAGCCGAAGTTATTTCCAATTGCCCCCTTGCATTGCCCGAACAGAGAAGCTAAATCCCGCCCACCCAAGCGCTGGTAGCTCAGTTGGATAGAGTACTTGACTACGAATCAAGGGGTCGGGGGTTCGAATCCTCCCCAGCGCGCCACTTTCCCTCAAAAACATAATGAAACCAGGCGCTTAAGCCTGATTTTTGTCTAACCGTCAGAGGGCTTAGACAATTTGCAGAGCTTGGTGGATAGCTGGGCTTGTGTTTGGGCCGTGAACTATTTCCAACAAAAAGCTTGCCTGTCGCACGATGGACATAGGTTCGGCTCGGGAGGGTGATGTTTGGATTCAGCAAAGACCGAACCTTGGCTCCTTTACACCTGTACTGCACTGCGGTGTCACCAAAACAGGCGTCCGATATTGCTGCTCAAGCAGAACGCCCAAACACAACCAACTGAGTGATGACAGGAAAGTCTCAATGCCCCAAACCGCACACTTGTGATATCGGGATCGGGTGGTCAGGTTTGTGTCCCCGACCACCCAACGCGAGCCGCATCAACCGTATCACCTCTTAATCACACCGTGCTCCTCATAGGCCTTCAACAGTTTCTCCGCGAACTCTTCGGTATTTGACGTCCTGCCGTCTAAGCCTGGCCAGGCAAATGGTTCAGTGAACGCCGAAAGCTCTTGCTCAACTTCAAGACCGAGCGTTGTTGCAACCGCCAATGCTGCAGTTGGCTCCTTGCCTTCAGGCCACAGCATCTCGTCAAGTGTGATCCAAACCTCTTCTCCATCTATAAGGCTGATTTCTGCTCGCATTGCGCCGAGCCGTTCGTTGACTGATGCCGCATCCTCGAGCAAAGCACACCGGATCAATGTCGAGACGGTTTCCTCGTTCAGGTGCAAAGTAAACCTAGGCTCCACGATCCGCACCTCCGTGTTCTCTCGTTGCACTGTATCTGGTGTCTGCACTGGCTCCCCAAGATGCTGATCACAAAACGGCTCAGCATGGATATTGAGAGGGTGCGTGCCGCAGTTGGGGCAGTGCCAATAGTTCTCCGCCGCTTGTGATCCAGAAATCTGTGCATCACAACTATGACAATACCAGATGGCGGCTTCTCCACCTCGCAGTGGGTGGCGCGCTACGCCGTCAAGATCCGCTTTTGTCGACCGTCGAGGCCAATCGATTGCCACCTGCGCGCGTATCCGCGTGCTGCGTGCTTGTGCAATCTCGATGAGTTTGGCCAGAAAGCTGGGATCTTTGATCGGGCTCGTTTCTGAATAGCGCTCATCAATTTCAGCGACGGGCGCTTTGAGTGGGGCTTCTGGAATGCGTAAAATCCATCCCTTCCCGGAGACGACAACATCCCCGAGGTCGTCTCCAATCTGGTATTGATGGCCAGAGAGTTTCCCTTCTTCCGACACTGTTGGGTCGATGAACGCAGCATCGCGGTTTGGAGCATGCGCACCGGTCTTGGCACCCGATTGGCGCACAAATTCTTCGACCAAAGCGAGCTTCTCATCACTCGGATGCCAATCGTTCTTCGTTGCATCGGCTAGAGCTTTCCAGTGATCGAACTCGAGCTTCATTGCTAGAACGTTTAAAGCATCGGTGTGCGCCAATGCTGTCGCTCGCGCATACCGCTTGCCAAGTGTTTTTAGCTTTTTCATCTGATGGTCTGTCATGTGTCATCTCCAATAGGATCTGACTAGGTGCCCGCTGCTAATCATCCCGCGCAGATTGCGCAGAGTGTCATTTCAAAGCTGAATACGCTGCTTAGCTTTGCATGGCGGGCACACCGGCCTGCGTGAAGGCCATGTCATAACTATTATCTCTGTCCGATTTGGTCAAGCGGCTCAAAGCCACCTTTAGGTGAGCTATAAATAGCTGTGGTGTAGAATTTCCATTACGAGCGCTTGGCGGTCGAGTGTTTTGAGGCTTTTCGCGTTTAGAGAAGTGCTAATTGTTCGCCTAACCCACTTCGAACTGGGATATTGGTTTAGGATTTTTTTATAGCTGTTCTAGACCTTGGCGGAGCACGGGGTTCGAATGCAGGGGATGCCTACTATGAGCTCAGGACCGGGAGTGCAGCTCTGCGGCGGCAGAATAACTCGAGCGGCTTGGAAATTGTGATTTTTTAGGTTGTTCCTTCGGTTGTGGGGATATGAAGCCAACGGCATGGAGTGGATTGCACCCGTTTATTTGACGAACAGAGCAGCCAAACGGCTGATCATGTTGTTATCCAACAACTCAAGTGCTTAGCAAGTGAGTGAAATAGACCATGGACACTGGATAGCGGACTGGATCGAGCGTGGTAAAGGAGATGGTGGCGAATTCGCTTTGAGCTTATCAAATTGGTTGAGATTTTTGGCGGCCACGTGCCTGTTTGTTCATGCGCTTCCATATCGGCACATGTCGAAACTTAGGCTTTTCGATACTCCCGCCTTCATCATTTGAGCACACAATATAGCGGTCTCCAGCCTCAATCGCCTTAAACACGATTTCAATTGCCAGTGATCTACCACACGGATAGCGTGGTCGTGGGAGCACAGAAATTGGGCGCGCATAGTTAGTGGGTCCGCCGGCAATGCCGGGAGATAGTAGTGGGTGAAAGCAAGACAGAGTTGCGTTGGGGCGTCGAGAAACGGCTCGAGTTCATAGAGTTCCGCCTGTTCTGGGAGGGGCACGTAAACCGCATTGACCTGATGTCCCAGTTTGGCGTCTCCGTGAATCAGGCGTCCTCTGACCTTAACCGCTACATCAGCTTTGCACCGGAGAACATGGTTTATGACAAGAGCGCGCGGACTTATGCACGCAGCCCGAATTTCAACCCGCAGTTTCTGAAACCCGATGCGAGCCTCTATCTGGCCCAGCTGCGTTCGGTCGCGGACGGCATCCTCGAGCGAGAGGTCTCGTGGATTGCCAGTCTCCCACCTTGCGCCACCGCGCCAACGCCGGTGCGCGGCGTCAATCCGGGAATCCTCCGATCAGTTGTCGGCGCAATCCGCCGGTCCGACGCGATCGAGGTGAAGTACCAGTCCCTTTCCAGCGCGGAGCCGCGATGGCGTTGGATCGCGCCGCACGCCATCGCTTTCGACGGATTCCGCTGGCATACCCGGGCATTCTGCTTGACAGATGAGCGCTTCAAGAACTTCCTGCTGTCCCGGATGCTAAGGGTACGCGCGTCGCGAGAAAGCGACACGTCACCCAAGGGCGACTTGGATTGGCATTCGGAAGTGACACTGGAAATCGGCCCACATCCCGGCCTTTCCGAGACCCAGGTAAGGGTCGTCGAGCTCGATTACGGCAAGCGCAAGGGCATGGCAAAGATCAAGGTCCGCCGGGCGCTCCTCTACTACGCGCTTCGCAGGCTGGGCCTCGACACGGTTCCGGAAGCACGCCGTCCGCAAGACCAGCAGATAGTGCTGCTGAACAAAGACCAGTTGAACCAGCCCGAGTTGTGACGCCGATGAGTGCTCCATTTGAAACCCTGCGCGACCTCATCTTGTCAATTGTCCCCGAGGACGGGTCCTCGATAGGTAACCAAGCGTTGGTGTTGGCTCTTCGCGGATTCCTGCCAGAAATGACGGAGGCCGAGTATCTCGGCGCCAAGGAACAGTTGGTCCAACTGGGCATATTGGCAAAGGGCCGTGGTCGGGGAGGATCGGTGCACCGTTCGAACGGGCATGGCCATGCGCCACCGCCGTTGCCCCGGAACGAGCAAACCGTGGCCCCGGACGAAGAGTATGTTGCCCTCAACAACGCTTTGAATGACTTCTTCTTCCGCGGCCGCTTCGAGATGTTGCCGGTCTATCTTGACCTTGAAGGCGACGCCGAGATCGAGATATCTGACGCGCTCGGGATGGACATCGGCGAACTGGGTGACTTCGTCGGGCTTTGCACCTCGAGCACTTTGCGGTTTGACAAGGCTGATCCATATGCGGATCAAGTCGAATGGCTGAAAGGCTGGAGCGAAGCAGGCAGAAGGGAACCGCCGCCGTTCACGGCGCTTCTGGTTGCCCTCTCGATCGCCGCGGAACGGATGGGCGCGGACGAGAACTTCTCACCGAACAACTACTACGAGCGGCTCTTCGAGCTTCTTGGCGTCAAGGAGCCCGGCAATCACAACAAGCTCAGGCTTCACGCGAAGCACACGCGCCAATTCTGGCGCGCGCTCAATCTTTGGCTTTCGGAGAACGATTTCTTGCTGGGACGGCCCACCGCGAGGGCATTGATCAGCCACTGGCAGTACGCGAGCTTCGCACTTTCGCAGGCGCTTGTCAGGGACGGGGATAGCAAGCGGTTCGCGGGCCTGTTCGAGGCATATGATCTCGTCCCCGGCAACCCAGTTCCCGAGGCAGAGATGATCTTGCTGGTCCACGACTGGATGTCCTCGCACGGTCCTTCGGGGCCAACCGCGTGGCTGCGCACCTTGTGGTCATCGAACGAGCTAAGGGAGCGTGTGGTCCAGGCCGCGCTGGACACTTTCGAAACCTGGGAAAGGTCAAGTTCCGCAACGCAAGGCGGCCCTGGGAAAGCCCGGCTCCAGTGGCAACTCGGGTTTTCCGGGTTTCCCAGGAAGCGCGTCAGGCTCGCGCTTGTCGTGCCCCGAGGCGGCCAGGCGGAGCGCGTCATCCCGGAATCCGCGTCAACGAATTTCCCGCCCTCGGTCCGGTTGGAAGATGGGTTTGAAACCGGGACCCAGGTTCTTGGCCCGGTCGAGGAAATTAGCCTCGATCTGGTGTTGCTCCAGTCGACCACCTTCAAGGGCATGGAGAGCGGAACAACGTACCAGTATGTGGCAAAGCCAATCGTGGCGCTAGCAAAGTCACCCGATGGGCCCACCTACCAAGAAGTCTCACGGGTGAGCCTTTTCGATGAGCACGCCATCCTGTGTCACGAGGCCTGGCTTGAAAGGGTCGAAGGTCACCTTGCGAAATGCGCGCGCCCGGGCCACGTGGTGCTCCGCGCCGCGGAAATGGCAGGGATCCCAGCGGGATGGTGCATCCTTCGCGGCGTCGAAATCGTGCGATCCTTGGACAAGGTGCATGACAACCTCCACGCGCTTGCGCCTATCGGGGGGAGCGCCACGGTTGCCTGCGTCGAAGGTTTGAAGCTTGGCCACGGGACATGGCACGTTGATGCCCCGCCCTCGGTAGAAGCCTCGTCCGAAAAGGACGGATGCAAACTTGAAATCGCGAGGGAGCTTTTCGGCGAGGCCGACCAGCTGCTCGCCGTTTCCGCGGCGACCGGGGATTTCATGGAGGCCCGGCTCGACGACGTGACGATCCCTGCCGGTACCAACCTTCGCGCCGTCGTGAAGGCAAAGGAAACCGAGCTGGCCGAGATTTCGTTCTCGCTGAGAAGTGCAGACATCCCGCGCCCACTCGGGAAAAAACGCCTCTTCCACCCGTTGTCCGACAATGGTTCGTTCGCGCTCAATGCCGAGATTGCCGGTACGACCTCGCAGGATGGCCTAGACGGGTGCTTGTATTCCGGCAAACCCCGCGGAACCGCAATTGGAACCGGCGCATTCCCCTCCGCCACGCTTGGAAGTGTCCCGGAGGGCGCGCCGGAAATGTCCCGGGATGCCGAGTGGCACCATACTCCCGACGCGGCACTCAAGGCGACCGAGAGCTGTGTCATCAAGGGCTACCACTACTGGGTCTATGAGCCGTTCGAGAAGGGCGACGATCGGTTCGAGGCCAAGATGGCGGAATGCAAGAACTGCCATGCCAGGGCCCTCTCGCGGTCCAGGGAAACGGCAAGGAACAATTGGAGAAAGAACCGTCAAAACGAGCAGCCAATCCCGCGGAGGACTCGGAGCCACGCAAACCAGAGCACGCAGGTCCAGACTGGCCATGCCGGGGACGGTGTGGCGTCGCTCGACACCATTTTCGACGGCCTTTGCTACCTTGGCGAAGGAAGCTGGGGGGCCTTCCAGCGCCTGATCTCCGGCGCTTCGCAAGAAAGGTGGTTCTCGCATTCCTTCGCCGGTGATCTATTCGCACTAGGCAATCTGGAAACGCGCGGTGCGCTGCTCAACTTGGGTTCCGAATGGTCCGTTCCGCCGCCGGTGCTAGTCATCGGGCTAGATACCCGGGGACGTCTCGCGGGGTTCCACTCGAAAGGCCTGCTTGACCGTATCGACGCGGCGCTGGGCCGCGAGGGTGCGCGACATGATCCCCTATCGTTGCCGGGCCAAGTAACGGTGCACCGATGGTCTGGCCTAGCGGGCCTCGACGTCGAGGCGCTGCTGCGCGACGTCGCGGACCCCCACGGTCGGCCAGTCACGGTTGCCCGGGATCTTGGCAAGGCCATCGCGAGCAATCTACCCAACTTGGAATCGGCGTGGCTCAAGGGCAGCCCAATCCACGTCGAGCGATCGGAAGACCTGGAGAGGTTCGACGCCCGGAGGGCACGGTGGGCGCATGTCCGCGAGGCGGAAGAACCCGGCGCGTACAGGGTCGGCATGCACGGCACCCGGTACTTTTTCCGGGACGAGAAAGGTGCCACGCGCCAAGTCGGGCACCAGGTCGCGAAGATTCTGGCAGCACGCGCCGAGGGAACCAGACTTCACGGCTACGAGGTTCAGACCGGCCGATTCACCGCCGCCTTGGGCGCGGAGCCACCTTGGCTCTACGCCCGCGCACTCGTGGCTTCGGGTGGCAAATTGCCGGCGACCGAGAGTGGGCGATTGGTCTACGAGAACGTGGACCCACAGGTCGCGGAGATCGTGTTGAACAAGTTGTACGAGGGGGAAATCGATCTTGGGTAAAGCAACGCCGGGCGAGGTACTGGAGTATATTCAGGAGGCCTATCACAAGTACTACGACAGCGCGTTCTGGATGCGGGACGAGGCGCTGATGAGGGAACGTCGCGCGCTTCTCGATGATGTCGGGCTTACCGCGCAGGAGATCCTGCTCGAGGCAGTACTGGCATACCCGTCGGCCGTACCCATCGACGAGGCGTGCAGGGCCGCTGGCCTGCCCGAGGGGATTGCGAAACACCTTGGACACGTCGTCTTCGGGGCAGGCTTCGACTTAAGGAAACACCAAGAGCAATCCCTCGTCACGTCGCTGGCCCCGAATAGCTCGCCCACGAGGAACGTCGTCGTGACATCGGGGACCGGTTCGGGGAAGACCGAGAGCTTCCTCGTCCCCGTGATCGCGAGGCTCCTCGCGGAGCGAATGCACGGCGTCGGCTCCGGCGAGCTCAACAGCTGGTGGGACCAACCCTGGTCAGGCGAGAGCCGTTGGAACAGCGTCAGGTCAGGCATCGTGGGCGGTCCCCGTCCCGCGGTTCGAGCGCTGCTCCTCTACCCGACCAACGCCCTCGTCGAAGACCAGGTGTCGCGGCTCCGGCGCGCGGCATTTCGCGCGCGCGAAATCCACAGGTCTCCCCTTTTCTACTTTGGTCGCTACACTGGCGCGACGCCTGGCCTGACGTATTTCCCGCCCGGTGAGATCAAGGCATCGGACCGAAAACGAATCCGCGAAGTCGCCCGGGACCTCCGCAAGATCGCCCAGGAAGCAGACAGGCTTCGGGACCGAACGGAAGATATCCGGGGCCAGTTCCAGGACCCCACGTGCGGGGAAATGCTGACCCGCTGGGACATGATCGATGCCCCGCCCGACATCATGATCACCAACGTCTCGATGTTGAACGTGATGCTCATGCGCGAGCACGAAGCGCCGATTTTCGAGGCGACCAAGTCGTGGCTGCAAGCTTCGCCTGACCACCATTTCTCACTCGTTGTGGACGAACTCCACGGCTACCGCGGCACAGCCGGAACCGAGGTCGCCCTCGTGATCCGAAACCTCCTCTTGCGCCTCGGTATCGAGCCGGGATCGCCACAGCTGCGATGCCTCGGAACCAGCGCATCGCTGGACGGCGAGGAAGGTCGCGACTACCTGCAGCAGTTCTTCGGCGCCGAGAAGTCCACTTTCGCGGTCTTCTCAGGCGAGCCGCGCAAGCCCCAGGTCGACCTGCCGCTAGACGCCTCCATTTTCGCCGGGAAAGAACAAGCAATCATCGACGGTGACGAATTCGCCATCGAACAAGTCCTTGCCCAGGTGTCGCCGCGCGATGTTCTGGGCACAGCTTGCCTCGTTGCAGGCAAACGGGACGACGGCGCCGTTGGGCCCGCCCGGATATCGAAGGTCAAGGATGCGTTGTTCGGGGGGGAGGCAAGTGACCTCGCGCTCAAGGCCGTGCTACATGCGGCGGCACGCGAGAAGTCCCCGTCGTTCAAGGAGCCGAAGCCTTCCTTTCGAGCCCACATGTTCCTTCGCCAGATCCAGGGAATGTGGGCGTGCTCGAACCCCGCGTGTACCGAGGTCGATCCTGCGCACAGGTACGAGGGACGCCAGGTTGGCAAGATCTTCAAGCAGCCGGCGATCAAGTGCCCCTGCGGAGGGCAAGTCCTCGAACTCCTTTACTGCTACGACTGCGGCGAGGCATACCTCGGCGGCTACGTGGTGCCTCGGAACGAAGACGACGTCGACGGCGAAGTCTTCCTCGAGTCCGGGCCAGCGGACCTTTCGACCATCGTCCCCGGCCTCGTGAACGAACGGCCAAACAGCCAGTTCCGCTGGTACTGGCCGGGGAAATCCGTGGCCCCTGGTGTAACTTCGAGTTGGCAGCACAAGAACCCGGCAACCGGGAAATCCACCTCGTTCGGCTTTGCTCCCGCGGTCTACCATCCCTCGTATGGCCACCTTCACAAGGCGCAAGCCGGTGAAACCCCGACAGGGACAATGTACCAAGTTCCTAGCGACGTCGACGTTCCCGGGCTCCCCGAGACGTGTCCCGCCTGCCAATCCAAGAAGAGCCAGAACCGCGTATTGAAGGCGTTTTTCTCGGGAAGTCGCGTGAACAGCCCGATCAGGGGGCTGCGGACAGGTTTGAACGTGACAACCCAGGTCATCGCGGACCGAGCCACGTCGAGCCTCGGTTCAGAGACGCGCTCTGCCCCGATGATTGCCTTCACCGATAGCCGGGATGACGCGGCGGACGTTGCCGCGGGCCTTGAACTCAACCATTTCCGTTCCCTTGTACGGCAACTCGTGTTCGCCGAGCTCAGGCCACGCGCGGAATTCACGATCGATGACGCGAATTCGGTCGCGGAAAAGGTCCAAGACGACGAGGACCTCGACGAGCGGGAAGCGGAGATCGCTGCAAGGATAGCGGCGTTCAGCCCGGACTTGATGAACGCGTTGTTCATGTCGATCATTGGGCGTGCCAAGGAAAGCCAGAGGAACCTCGTCGAGGAATTCGCGGGAAAGGCCCTGGGCAGCTCCGCCATCTCGTGGAGCCAACTCGTTTCTGGCGTGTTGGCGAGGCTACTCGATCTGGGGGAAAACCCGCAAGGTACCGATGCCTCGAAGCAAAAGGTGGACAACGAGGACTGGTGGCTATTCTTCGACGAGACACGCCCTGCCGGGGTTGCGCGCTTGGACCCGTCGGTTGAAGACCAAGGCCGGAAAAGGATCCGGGAAAACCTGTCCTCACTGGTCGCCGCGGCCCTATTCGACGCCGGTGGACGCGACCTCGAGAGCCTCGGCATGGCCGTCGTTCGACCTTCGGGGGATTTCGCGACCAGGCTCGGGCTCGACCCGAAGGAGGCAGAATGTATCTTGGGCAACGTCGTGCGGCTTCTTGGCCAGACTCGCCTCTACGCGGGCAGTGGCAGCAGCCAATCGAGCACGAACACGCCCACCGCGGTGAGAAAATACCTCGAGAAGGCTGCCCCGAGGGTGAACCGCGACGCCGTGGCCCTGACCGACGCGATCGGTGAACTCCTGCGAACCGAGGGCATCATCAACGAGAACTGGGTCATGCAAGTGACCCGCTATGGCAGCCTGAAACTCGAGCTGGTCCCGATCGAGACTGGGCTCGCACGTTGCGAGCGGTGTTCCCGTGTCTCCGCGAACACCGCGGTCAAGGCATGCACGTCGTTGAATTGCGAATCTGAACGCTTCGCGCCGATCGCCCAGCCAGAGGACGACTACTACCGGTGGCTCTCGGGCGAGAAGGCGCACCGGCTGAACGTGGAAGAACTGACAGGGCAGACAAAACCCCTGTCCGAGCAACGCAGGCGCCAGCGGCTGTTCAAGGAAGCATTCCTAGAGGGCGAAGATGAGCGGGTTCACGGGATCGATGTCCTGAGCGTCACCACGACCATGGAAGTCGGCGTGGACATCGGCTCGCTTGAACTGGTCATGATGGCTAACATGCCACCCCAACGCTTCAACTACCAACAACGGGTTGGCCGGGCCGGGCGAGCTGGGCAGAGCTTCTCGTATGCCCTCACGATCTGCCGAGGAGGTTCACACGACGATTTCTATTACTCTAACCCGGAGCGCATCACCGGCGACACGCCACCCCAGCCGTACCTTGACCTGTCCCGGCCCGAGATCGTGAAACGCGTCGTGGCTGCTGAAACCCTGCGGAGGGCGTTCGCGGCGCTACCCGCGCCTCCGGCCCGGGGCACCAGCACTCACGGGGCATTTGGCCTCGCGAGTGATTGGGAAGCCGAGCACAAGGCACTCGTCGCCAACTGGCTGGAAATGTCGGGGGAAGTCGGCGAGGTGGTCGACGCGCTGTGTCATCGGGCTCCCCTTGCCGCTGGGAAGCAAGAAGAAATCGCTGACTATTGCAGGAGGAAGCTCGCCGACCGCGTGTCGAAGGTCGTGAACAACGACCGGTATATCCAGGAAGAACTCAGCGAGCGCCTCGCCACCGCCGGCGTGCTCCCGATGTTTGGTTTCCCGACCCAAACGCGGAGCCTATTCAGCTACAAGAAGGACACGACCGTGGACGAGATGGTTGTCTCGGATCGCCCGCTTGACCACGCCGTCTGGGCGTTCTCTCCCGGCTCCGAGATACCCAAGGACAAGCAGGTGCACGTGGCTTGCGGGTTCGAGTACAAGAAGCAGGTCGGAGGGCGGATCATTTCCGACCCTGACCCACTGGGCAAGCCCCTGATGTTTTCTCGCTGCGAAGAGCCAACCTGCGGCAACATCATGCAAGGCGCGGTCGAGACCTGCGACGTGTGCCATTCCATGGCGTCGCCTTTCAACCTCTACCAGCCGAAGGGCTTCGTGACGACCGGGCGACCAAAAGACTACGATGGCCAACGGCAACGAGGTCCCGCGTTGAAGCCACCGGTCCTAGCCTTCAAGCCAGACTACGCTTCCGGGTTCAACGTCGGCCCGATGAGCGTCGCGATGACATCCGACGAACCAATCGCGCTCGTGAACGACGCGGGAGGGGAGCTCTTCAAGTTCCGTCGCAAGGTCAATTCCATCGTCGTGAACGACGACCACTTCTACAGGGATGACCCTCCGCACCAAGATCTACAGGGCGATCCGGAGACGACGGGAGCGATCGGTGCCGTTTTCAACACCGACGTGATGACCCTCCTGCTCAACCGTTTGCCAGGCGTTGGCTACAACGGGATCCTCGACGTCGAGAATCAGCCGGCCGCGGCAGCCGCGCTGGTATCGTTCGGAGAATTCGTGAAGCTCGCGGCCGCCGTCGAGCTCGACGTCGATCCTTCAGAGCTTCGGGTTGGCACCCAGAAATGGAGGACACCAAGTTGCGTGACCCGGCAGATCTACGTGGCGGATTCGTTGGAAAACGGCGCTGGTTACACGCGCCACGTTTGCGATGCTGGGCGTCTGGCAGGGTTGCTGGAACGTCACTACCAGATCAGGAAGGCAGAATGGCAGGCCGATGACCATGCCCTGTGCGACAGGTCCTGCCCGGATTGCCTTCGGAACTACAACAACCGCTTCCTGCATGCGGCGCTCGACTGGCGCCTTGCGCTGGACGTCGCCGAGTTGGTGCTTGGACATCCCTTGGACACGGATCGATGGTTGGCGCCTGCCGAGAAGATCGGGAAACGCTTCGTCGAGCTCTGCAATACCGAGCATGGGAACGTCTTCTTGGAGAAAGCCGATAGCCTTTTCGCGGTAACGCGACGCGATCCCGGGCTGTCGCTCGTCCTGTCACACCCACTCTGGTACACGTCCAAGGACGGCCCGGCCCAGAATCGCCAACATGATGCCAAGTTGACGCTGCAGGCAAATCATGGCCCTGATCACGAAGTCAAGTTCGTCGACATAAGGGAATTCGCCGCTTCTCCGCAGTCCTTCGTGATCAAGATGCTGGATGCGTCATGATCGAGATCATTGGTACAGAGGGGTCGAGCGAGTTCCGGGCCGCGCTCATGGTCCGCGATGCTCTGGAGGCAACTTGGCCCGGCGTCTCGAACACGCCAGCCGAACAAGACGACATCAAGATCGCCGTGAGCGTGAAAATCACCGGCTACAAAGTACAGGATATCGACGTCGTCTTGGTTGGCCAGCTGTCGCGACCCCGGCTTTTCCGCCCAGCAAGGGTGATCCGCGGACACGCGGGTAATCGCCTCAATGATCGCCCCGTCATCGTTGAAAGTTTCGTCGTCGCGATCGAGGTCAAGGACCAGGACGACAAGGGTGTAAGGATAAACGACGATCAGGTCCAGGTGCGGTATGCAAGATCTGGGAAGATCGAGTGGAAGAGCGCGACGGACCAGAACGTCGACCAAGTCCATGCGCTCAAGGCGTACTTGTCTGACCAACACGCGGACGTTTTCGTGCGTCGGTGCATGGCTTTTCCGAGCCTCGCGAGCATCTCGGCGCCAAGCGCAGTCGCGGCAGGGTTCAATGGGCACCAGCTACTCAGCGCGATCGCGAGCCCCTCCCCCGTGCTGGAAAGGAACGGGCAAGGTTTCCTGTCGGCTGGAAAACCACAATCCGTGTCGAAGGTACTGGCTTCTCCGCTCTTCCGTCCAATGGTTCCCACGCGGCTGGACAGGGAACGCATGGACCGCCTCGCGGCAAAAAGCCCGGCAGTAGACGAGCTGCTTGAGACACTCGGTTCGGGAACAGTCTTCCTTCGCGGGTACGGCGGAACCGGCAAGACGGTCTTGCTGCTCCAGACCGCGTGGAAGCAATTCAAGGTCGATGGAAAGCGAACACTCATCCTGACCTACAACTTGGCACTTGCAGCGGACATGAGGCGATTGATGGCCCTCATGGGTATCCCGTCGTCCTCCGACGACGGCGGTATCGAGATTGGAACGGTGATGTCGTTTCTCTACAAGTGGTTCGGCCGGTTCCACTTGCTCGACAACGAGGATCTGGATTTCTCCGAGTACCCAGCACTTTGCAGCACCGCGATCGAGATGATCACGAGTGGCGCGGTCACCCCCGCGGACATAGAGGCCATCATCGCCAAGGAACCGGACAAGTTCGACTTTGATCAGGTATTCGTTGACGAGGGGCAAGACTGGCCGCAGGGCGAGACTACCCTCCTGAAATCCCTCTACAGTCCGCACCGCCTTTGCGTGGCAGATGGGATCGACCAGTTGACCAGAGGACAGCGCGCCGACTGGCGAACCGGGATACCGCGCGCCGAGCGCAAGACACAAAGCCTCGGCACCTGCCTTCGCCTGAAGCGCAACTTGTCGCTCTTCGTCGCAGAGGTAGCGCGCGTGATGGGCGCGGCCTGGGAAGCCGAGCCGAACCCAGTCGCCGGCGGGGGGCGCTTGATCGTGCTGTGCAAACCATACGAGGACGCAAGGCCGCTGCACGAGCAACTGGTCCGCGATCTTCGAGCGGACGGGAACGCCCCGGTGGACATGCTCTTCTGCGTTCCTCCAAGCGAAGTCCAACGCGACGGCGAGGTGACCACCAACAACATCTCGACCTTGCTCGCAAGCTGGGGGGAGGAATGCTGGGACGGGGTCACCCCGAGCTCTCGGCTTGATTTCGCGCGGTCAAGCGAGCAACTCAGGATCGTTCAGTACGCGTCTTGTCGCGGGCTCGAGGGTTGGACCGTGGTCCTGGACGGCTTCGACGACTTTCTGGAATTCATCGCGGCGCGGAAGCGCGACCTCGGTCTGGACCAAGTCGAGGTCGATGGCTTCGTGGAATTGGAGAGCGCGTCGTACCGTGAGGCTTGGAGGTGGGGCATGATCGCGCTCACACGACCAATCGATACGCTCGTCATTCAGTTGAAGAATCCAGAAAATCGGTTTGCCCGGCAGGTTCTCGAGATCGCGAGAAAACTGGAAGACTTTGCCGAAATAGTTCGGTGATCCACTGAAAATGCGAGGAAACGAGGTGGTTGCCAGTGGCCGGCGCAATATCTTGCTTTCACCTGGACACTGAAATCCACATATGCTACCACGCTCCAACCAATTTGAGTCGAGCGAGATAGGCATGGATCAAACCCCGACGACGCAGGTAGCCGAGCAACATGTCGAACCCGGAAAGCTGGCATCACGGGGGAATTCTCGGGTCTACGGCATGGTCGACCTGTTCGCGGGCTGTGGTGGCCTATCGCTTGGGTTCGAGAATGCAGGTTTCACACCGGCGTTCGTGAATGAGCTGAACGAGGACGCAATGGCCACGTACCTCGCGAACCGGCCCCATGAACTTGGTGGTATGAAGTTTCGCGAAAACGCCTCGCTGCGGTGCAATGATGCGCACGAGCTACAAGGAAAGCGCTTGGAGAAACTCGTTTCGGATCTCTCTAACCTGCGCGAGATTGACCTGAAATTCGACTCCGCCAGCGCAGAATCCGGTGGCGGGAGCACCCTAGACGTCTTAACAGGAGGTCCCCCGTGTCAAGGCTATTCGGGTATCGGCATTCGACGCTCATACTCGGTTGACAAAAAAGAGATCCCATCCAACCAACTTTACCAGCGAATGGCGGAAATCATTCGCACGGTTCGGCCAAGGTTGTTCCTGTTCGAGAACGTGCGGGGCCTGCTCAATGCGAAATGGACGACCTCTGGCTGCGAACTCATCTGGCCTGACGTCTACGCTGAGTTTAAGTCGATACCGGGCTACGAAGTTCGCTGGAAACTTGTATTTGCCAAAGACTACGGAGTCCCACAAAATCGGCCGAGGGTCCTACTAGTCGGCGTGCGAAAGGACATACTCGCCGCTTCAAGCATTCTCGAACCCGATGCGGATCCCCATGATGCCGTGAAGTGTCGCTTCCTGCCCGCGACTGGCGAGCGCGGCTATCCCGATCTCGTTGATCTTCTGGGAGACCTCGTGGACCATCGTGTCGAAGATATCCTTCGAACACAGGACTATGCACCCGGCGCGTTCAAGACTACCGAGTACCCGCGAAAGCCCAAGTCAGGCATCGCAGAGGCCTTGCGCCGGCCACCCGAGTGGGCCCCTAAGATGAAAGTCATGCTAACAGATCAGGAATACAGCAAGCACAAGCGCGCCATAGTCGAAAAATTCGATCACATGCTCTCTAATGACGGTGAGATCCCAGAGCGCTTCAAAACCAAGAAGTTCTCGCAGCGTGTCCTGCGTGCCAGATGGGGCAACCATGAGCCCAATATCACAGCTACGTCCCTCCCCGATGACTACGTCCATTTCAGCCAACCGCGAGTCCTTACCGTCAGGGAATGGGCGAGGCTTCAGCTCTTCCCCGACTGGTACGTCTTCAAAGGAAAGCGCACCACTGGAGGACTACGCCGCGCTGGTAACCCCCGCGAGGGCTTGTTCGATCGAGAGGTCCCAAAGTATACTCAGATTGGTAACGCGGTACCAGTCGGGTTGGCAGAAGCCGTCGGCAGTCATTTCCGCGTGCTCCTTGATGACGCGTTGAATTGAGAAAGTAACTTAGCAGCTTGCCCATTCGTCAACTAACGCTGGCTGAAAGACACCATCTCGAGCGCCTCACAGCGCTGTCGATCGACGTGACCTTGCTACAACCGACGGCTACGGGGCTCGGGAAGTCGATCCTAGACGCGACGATCCCAGTCAGGAACTACCTTCGCGAGAAAGGGCTCCACGACTATGACCTCCAAGGTCAAGGGGCTAGCGAGCACGGATTGCAGCTGGATGCCTGGCTTTTAACTGCGTGTGCTGCCACGGCTTCCCGGGCCTCGCTTTATCGTCCCAAGACCAAGCAAGGAGATCCGCGCATTTGGTTTTCCGGGCTTCCGGCCTTTGCGGAGCCCGACGATATCTTGGCGATAATCGCCCATGATGCTGGCCTCGCGGTGGTGAACCTGACGCGCACGGACCTTTCCACAATTGTGGACGAGCGAATTTCTGGCCCGCTCTTAGAACTCGTCGACGACCTGTCCCGCGTTGCAACAAGCGTCGCTGATGAGCTTCTTTCGAAGCTTCGGGCAATAGCGGCTCGAGGACTCGTGAAGTCGGTGATGTCCGATCGCGCGGACACGGCCGTCGGACGCACTCTGGAGCACGCACTGGGAATCTCGATCAATTCCCGCAAAGAACCCGATTACAAGGGTATAGAGATCAAGGCGTATCGGCGTGCTGCACACGCTTCCCGAGAGAACCGCAAGACGTTGTTTGCTCAGGTGGCGAACTGGGAAATCAGCAAGTTCAAGAGCAGTCGCGAGATACTCGAAAATTTCGGGTACGAGCGGGGCGAGGATTTCAAGCTTTATTGCAGTGTCAGCACCCAAGTGCCGAACTCGCAAGGACTTTATTTCGAGATCGAGGAGAAGGCTGGGCTCTTGAATGAGCGTTCCACCAAGAAGGAAATCGGAGCCTTCGCGACCTGGGCATTGAAGGACCTGCGAGCCTCGCTTGCCAAGAAGCACAACGAAACCTTCTGGGTCGGTGCACGGGTCCACGAACGCGATGGCTACGACTACTTTGAGTTCCGTGACGTGATGCACACCAGCAAGCCGATCTTGTCGCAGTTTGACCTCCTTTTGGAGCAGGGAGAGATCACGATGGATCACTTGATCAAGCGGAAGGCCACGGGAAGGGTTTCGGAGAAAGGCCCGCTCTTCAAGATCAACGCATCGTCGCTTGGCCTGCTATTCCCGCCCAGCAAGTTCTATGCGCTGGGTTGATCTCAATCATCGCCCTCCCAATCGAACTTCCCGGTTACCAGCACCGAGCGTTTGAGCAAGTTCTTGCGGTTCACGCCGCGAGTATAGTGTAAGCGCTTTCCCGACCCCACCTTTCCTGTGAGCACGAGATCTGCGAGTCCGAGCGCGATGTAGTTTGGCAGGGATTTTGTCCATGGAGTGCTCAACGGAGTTTCTCATAAAGACTGGCGTAGTGATCGGTCCTCGCGGT